>JAIRPN010000011.1 GCA_031256975.1 Verrucomicrobiales bacterium
AACGAATGCCAGTAGGCAATCGAGAACCGCAGGTGCTCCTTCAGCGTCCTGCCATCAATCACCTCCGCAGGATTGTAATGCTTGAAACTTAAGGCCTTCCCGCTCCTAGGGCCTTCGTAACGAATGATGTTGATTTTTGACAAATGGTTCATATGCAAATTCTTTTCTTGATGTTTTGCCGCAGTTTTTTCTCGCGGGTAGCGTCCCAATAGGCGCATTCCAGTTGCAAGAAAATGGAGGTGTAGGGCAGCAGACTGTCGGTTTTGATGACCAATACATGGAAATGTTTCCCCGCTTCATTCAGTCTTGAGATAATTTCGTCATGTAACAGTGCCTGGTTTTCGGTATGGCGCAAAATTTTTGCCAGCTTATCGCGGAAGACTTGAATTCCCGGCAATTGTTCGTCGGTCAAAAAATCCAGTTCGGCATCCCGGTAAGCCAATGGACGAACATGATCGCTTTTTCCCAAAACGGACAGCACCAGCCTGATGACGTCAAACTGGCGTAACTTGGTGGTTAGCGCGGTTATTCCCGGCTGGGTTTGCAGGGGATAGGCCGCGTCGGTTATCGCAATCCAATTTCGGTGCCCCATTAGCGGCAATTGCTTTGCCAATAATTGTTTCAATTGTTTTGCCGCTAATGACGAACTTTTCATGGTGTTTACTCAAATACAATGACGCTCTTGCCTTCCTGCCCCTTGTCAGCCGCGTCGTAGGCTTTGGCGGCTTCGGCGAGCGTGAATTTGCTGCCGATTGTGGATTCGGGATGAATGTTGTGCCGTCCCAAAATCTCGGCCAAGTCGGCCAGATGTTTGCGCGAAGTAACCCAGGAACCGAACAAGGTGATCTGCTCGTGAATCAAATATGGCGATACGTCGAATTCAACCTTGCCGCCCTCGCCGACGAATCCGCAACGTCCCCATTGGCGGGTTCCTTGCAACGCTAACAGCCGGGCCGGGGCCGCGCCGGAACAATCGATACTCACCTCGCAGCCCTTGCCTTTGGTGAGTTTCTTGATGGCGGTTAGCGCATCGGGTCCGGACTGCACCACGTGGTCAACCAAGGGTGTCCCTTTTTTGAACTCCAGGCTCCTGGTAAATTCCAGACGGCCCGGCGCCAAATCGACACCGATGATTTCCTGCACGCCCAGGACTTTGGCCAATTGCGCCGCCGCCAGGCCGACCGGGCCGAGTCCGGTAATCAACAGGCGGTCGCTGCCGCAGGTTTTCATGCGGGTGATGCATTCCCACGCCGTGCCGAAGCCGCAGGCCATGAAGGCGCCGTCGATGAAAGTCAGGTTGTCGGGCAATGGAATGCAGTCCGTTTCTTCCGCCAGCATATATTCGGCATGGCCGCCGTCACGCTGCCAGCCGTAGGCCTTGCGATGTTCGTCATTGTGGCAGCTGATTTGATAGCCGTGCATGCAGTCTTCACAACAACCGCAGCCGGAAATGTGGTAAATGGTGACACGATCACCGACCTTGCGTGCCTTGCAACCGGGGCCGAGCTTGACGATTTGGCCGCTGGGTTCGTGGCCGGCAATCACGCCGCGATAACCTTCCGGTCCCTTGCCCAGATGCTCGCGGTAAATCGCGCGGATGTCGCTGCCGCAGATGGAGGAGGCTTTCATTTTGAGCAACACTTGGCCGTGACCCGGCTCCGGCACGGGATATTCACGAAATTCGACAGTGCTGTTACCGGGCAGTACCACGCCGGTCATGGTTTTGGGTATCTTGATCATATTGGTGTTGGTTGAATAAGCTTGTTTAAGCGGGGGTTATTTTGCCGTTCAGATCCCACAGGTCTTCCCAGTTTTGATGCTGTTTCCAGCAGAAGACCTGTCCCTTGATGAGGCGGCATTGTTTGTCGATGGAGGCAATTTCGGCCATTTCGTCTGCGGTTAGCGGCGGGGTGGTGACGCATTCCAAATTGCCGCGGTAATTCCGCCGGGTTGTCGAGAACGGAATCGGCACTTGCCCGCGCTGGGCGGCCCATTTGATACACAGGGTTGCGGGATGAATCCCGTGGTTGGCGGCGATTTTCACCATGAGCGGATCTTCCATGTCCACGCTGTCTTGCGGCGTGCGGTCGCGTTCGGGACGGCCGGGGGAGCCAATCGGGCAATAGCCAATCGGCACCATGCCGTTGTCGACGACATATTTGAATAGCTCGGGTTGCTGGAAGTGCGGATGCAGTTCCATTTCGTTGCAAGAAGGCTTGATATTGGCGTCGCGCAGCAGCAGCTTGAGCTTGGGAATCGTCATGTTTGAGGTGCCGATGTGACGAACCTTTCCCATGGCGACGAGTTTTTCCAACTGGCGCCAGGTCTTCATGAAAATTTCATGAATGTACGGCTTGGCATTAGCGTCGAAATGGGAGACATCGCAGCCGGGCGGGTGGAAATTGGGAAAAGGCCAATGGATGAGATACAGGTCCAGGTAATCCAGTTGCAAGTCGCAGAGGGATTTTTCAAAGGCAGGAATCACGTCCTGTTCCGCGTGTTTGTCGTTCCACAATTTGGACGTAATCCAGAGTTCTTCGCGTTTGATGAGTCCGCTATCCACAATGGTATTAAAGGAACGGCCGATTTTGTCTTCATTGCCGTAAACGGCGGCGCAGTCGAAGTGGCGGTAACCAAGTGACGCCGCGTCCAATACCGCTGCGGCAACCTGATCGCCGGAGATATGGTCGGAACCAAAAGTTCCAAGGCCTACCACGGGGATTTTATCGCCATTGGCGAGTTGTTTATAGGGGACGCGCTTGGTGTCAATGGCGTCGTCGGCAATCCGGAAGGAGTGGGGGTTGTGGTTCATAATTGTTTTGTGAGGAATGGATTTGGAGTCACGTGCGGAGCCAGTCCCTTTGGAACGCTGCCCGCCTTGGTTTGAAAAACAGGGAGGGGAGGGCTGAGATCCTTTTCGATTTTGGGATAGTCTACGCCCTTTTCCTGAATGAGAAGATAGGCGGCAAATTGCCCGCCCGGACGTTCACCGATCAGGACGTCCATGGAGTAAGTTTGCCCGGCCTCAAGGTTGAACCAGCTTCCGGCGTACATTTGGTAATGCTTGTACGCACCGGTGTATGGCTGGCCGAGGCTTTCCCGGCGATCGCCAAAGACGGGAATGAGGCAGCCGTCGAGGACGTTGCGTTTGCTGAGGCGGACGACCAGAATGTCATCACCCATGCCGACAAAGCGGTAGGTTCCGCTGACGGGGGAGGTGAATGAACCGGTGTAGAGAATGAGCCAGCGCCGCGGCTGGACGTATTTTTCCGCGTTGAACGCCGCGGGTGCTTTGTCGGCCAATATGCCCGGGATGAAAATCTGGTAAGTGCCGATGGGTCTTTCCACTTTGTAAAAAGGCTTGAGAAGCTCGTCGTTCCATCCGCTGTTGACGAATCTTTTCACAAACTCCTGATAATCGCCGTTGGCGGAATCGGGGGCCATTTTGGAGGGTTTGCGGTCGGCTGTTTGCTTGAGGTCGTACATGATGCCGATGAGTGCGCCGCCACCGGAAATGCTGGTGTCGCCGAAAGGATTGATGGTGCGGGGAGGTCCGCTGTTATTATTGGATTTGGCCCCATCACTGCTTGGTCGCCCGCCGCCCAATCCCTGTGTGGCTCCCGGCAAGACGGCAATTTGCGGCGGCAACGTGAACGTGGCATTGGTGGGGGCCTTGCTGGCGATTTGCTCCACGGGAACTGAAGTCATGGTGGCATGGCTGTCGTTGTGGTTGTCCTGCGGGATCGGTTCGGGAGTGGACGGATTATCCTCGGGCTCCGGCGGGGGAGGCAGGTCGGAGGGGGTAATGTCGGCACCCGTGCCGGGTTGAAATGGTTGTTTGGGCGCCGTGGCCTGGATGAGTATGATGCCGCTAATGCTCAGGAAAATGGCGAGATGAAAGATGAGCGAGACACCGAGGGTGCCGAACGGCAGATATTTCTTCAAGGAGCCGAGTTTCATAAGCACGACAACAAAATCAAAGTTACTGCAAAATGGCTTTCATTTCACCCATTCCAGCGCCTGTCCCCTGTCAATGAGGCGCTTGCGCAAATCGGCGTAGGGCAGCTGTTGCAGGGGAAGTTTTTCTTCCAAGGCCATCTTCGCGGCAATGGCTGCGGATTGGCCGAGGATCATAAACACGGGTTCCATGCGGATGGAGCCAAAGGCAATGTGGCTCGCGGAGACGGCCCACGGAACGATGAGGTTTGTGCATTCGCTTTCACGGGGAATAAGTGCGCGATAAGAAATGCCGTAGGGCGGGAATCCGTGGGTTTCGACATTGCCCTCGTTCATGACGCGGCCATAACGGACCACGCGGCGGCAGTTGTGCGAGTCCATGCCGAAGGAGCCGAGGCCAACGGGGTCACTAACGGTGTCGCGATGCAGGCAATGGTTCTCGGTAATGACGAGATCGCTAACCATGCGGCGTGCCTCGCGGACATAAAGCTGGGGCGACCAGCCTCCGGTTTCGATGAATTCGTCCTTGCATAGGCCAAATTCGGCGCCGATCTCGCGGAAGCGCTTGGGTGTGCGGGGATCCTGGCTGACGAAATAGAATAATCCGGCGCTGTATTCCAAGTGCGCCTGGAAGATTTGCTCGCGTTCCGCGTAGTTGGCGTCCGGCCAGCGATGGTTTTTGCCGATGTAATCGGTGGAGAAGGCGCCGAAATTATTGGTGTCGGTTTTTTTATTCGGCATGGGTTCGCTCAGGTTGAAGACATCGAAGATGCCTTCGTCCATGTAGCGACCGAGCAGTTCGTAACGCGCGGGATCGTAGTTGGCGGGTTTCGGGAAAGTTTTGCGGATGGCGGAATTCTTGGTGAGGCAGAAGCGGAAATTGTAGGCCTGGATGGATTTGTCGGCATCGCCTTGGCGGCCGGGATCGGCGAAGGAGATTTCCGGCAGGAGGCCGCTGTGGCGGTCGCCGCGCTTGATGTAAGGGTCGATGGCGAATTTGAAATTATGCGCGGGATGTCCGAATTGGATGCCGTTGAACAGTTCGCCATAAGTGTCTTGCGATTCGCGGCCGGTGGTGTAGGCCACGCCGGCCTTGGCCATCAGGTCTCCCTCGTAACTGGCATCGATGAAGATTTTGGCCTTGAAGACATGACCGTCCTCCATCCGCACGCTAACGATGCGGCTGCCGTTTTTCTCGGCGGCGGCGAGGGCTTTGTAAGGCAGGACGCTGATGTTGAATTCCTTGATCCAATCCTTGAAAACCTGTTGTGCCACGTGCGGCTCCCAGGTCCAGGACTTTTCCTGTCCGTAATGTTTGCCGACGCGGCGGTAGAATTCCGCGGCGAGGCCGCCGATGGATTTTTGGTTGCCGTAATCGGTCTGGCCCAACCCGCTAGTCGTTAGCCCGCCAAGATGCGAACCGATATCGGCGACAACGACGCTCATGCCCTGCCGGACGGCTTCGATGGCGGCGATAAGGCCGCCGGAATGCATGCCATAGACAAACAGGTCGGTTTCCGTGACCGCATTGGTGGGCTGGAATTTTTCGGGCTGGTAGTATTTGGGAGCGGGAGAAAGGTTCATAAATTATTTTTTGGCTGAGGTTTTATATTCGACTTCGAACAGGTCAAAGACGGTGAAATCTTTGAAGTTAAATTTAATGCCGCCAGGGATGACGCTAATGGCGACGCGCTTGCGGCTCGGCAGGTGACGAACGGCGACGATTTTTTTGCCTTTGCCGGGACGGACGCTAACGGCGCCCTCGCAGGGAACCGGGGCTTCGTTCTGTTTTAAGGTGACGAGGCTGACGTTCAATTTTTGTTCATCGGTTTTGTCAAAGACGGTGACTTCGACGAATGAGGGCGCCTCGGCCTCGACCTGTGCCGGACTTTTCAGCAGATCGCGGATCAGCGTCACGAACAAGTCCTTGTTGATGTGCTGGCGCTCGGCCTCGATGGCGCCGGCGGAGTAATAAACTTTGCCCTTGCCGAAACGATGCTGTGTCATGGCGACGCCGCTTGGTTCCAAGGCAGGCGGTGTGCTGTGGATGCTGGTGAAAGAGTTGCGGAATACGCTGCCGTGATTCTCGGGACACCAGGCCTCGTATAATCGCGAAACAGGTTTGGCGGTGGCGACCTGGATGTTCATTCGCCCGGTCTTGTGAATGATCGTTTCCTGCGGCGCGATGGCTTTTTTCAGGTTCGCGGTTAGCGGTTCGAAAAAGGACAGTTCATGATTCAGGTGGCCGTGCCCGGAAACGCCGAAGACGTCCGCCAACGCGAAATCCCCGCGCATTTCGCCATTAGCGGCGACCAGGCTTGAATAACCGCTGGCGTACAGCGCACCGCCATTGGCGACGTAGTCGCGGAATGCTTGTACTTCTTCATCGTTCATGAGCAGAACATTCGGCAGGACGATGACGCGGTAACGATTAAGATTGCCGAGGTTGCGTTTGGTGACTGCGGCGTAGGGGATGTGTGCTTCCTGCAGGGCTTGAGCGGCACCCATGACGGCTGCCATGTGCTGGCCTGCATAAGCGGTGACCATATTATCCGCCCGCTTGGACGTCTCGTTGATGTCGCCGCCGTTTTCGCGGAAATCAAAACGGGATTCCGAGCTGATGTAAACCGCCACGTCGGCGGAAAGATCGCCGCCGAGGTATTGGTCGTAAGGCTTCATCTTGGCGAAGATGTCGCGGAAATTCTTATAAACCCACGGATGCAGCGTGCCATCCGGGTCGATGGCGTCGATGAACATGAAGCCGGCAGAGTGGGCGCGGGTGAGGAAAGCCTGCGCTTCCATTTCCCAAGGCTGTTTGCAAGTCACATGGTCGCGCAGGTCGAGGCTGCGGGAAGTGACGATTTCATAGGGCTTGTGCACGGTAAGGGCGTCGAAGATTTTGCAGGCGACGCTTTGTTGCACGGGCGGGCCGTAAAAATCGCCGCTCGGATAGTCCATGCATTCGAAAATGGAAAACGGCATTGCGACGCGCCAGTCATGCAGCACGGGGCTTGCCTGGTGTGAGACACTCATGGACGGGCGAACTTGCTTCACTTTGGCGTAAAGGTCGCCGGCGATTTCTTTCATCCAGCGTTCGCGTCCTGCCTGGTACGCCACCCATGCCGGGTTATTCCAATCCACCGTGGCCGGTATTTTTGCGAAACCGGTTTCCCGGTGGTAGCGTTCCTCGCAGTGCCGGCAGTAACAGGGATAAGCCCAGAACAGCATGTCGCAGAAGATGCCGTCGAATTCATATCTGCGGCACAGTTCCTCCACTTGCGCGAGCGCGTATTGCTTGTAAGGCGAGTTTGGGCAAAGCACACCGTAGCGGCTGTGCTCGTACAAGGATTCTCCCTGCGGTGGGACGAGTCGCCAGTCGGGTTGGTCGAGGAAGACCGCGTTGTTGACGTTGACGCTGTAGTAAACGACGACATCGAGGTTTTTCTTGCGGGCAAGCCTGAGCACCTCGCCGGTGTAGTCCTGGTCGCCAATGATGCGGTTGACCCGTCCGTATCGCGACGGGTACAGCGACAAACCCATGTGCGAGCAGGCGTAAACCATGATGATTTCCCCGCCACCTTTCACGATGGTGTCTACGAACCGTTTGGGGGTGAGCCGGGAAAGGAAGCGGTCATCCCAGTCGGGGATGTGCATGTCCACCAGGATGCGGTTGAATTTGCGGCCGTACCAGTTGTTGAATGGGGTGGCGGTTGGATCGGTTGTTGCTGTCCGGTTGTTCATGTCATTGCCAGGTGAAAGTTTGGTAATTGCCGAGCGGTACGCCCTGGGCGGGAACGGGTTTGGCGGGGTGGCCATTGATAGTTACCGATTTGATGTCGCCAAGAGTGGTGAAGGTGATGTCGCCGTCGCCGTATCCATCGCTATTAACTTGATATTTGATGGTTAGCTTCGAGCCGGAGCGGCTGGCGGTTAGCTTCACCTTGGAGCGGGTTCCCCGTTGGTAATCAAAGGTCAGGCCGTCATCGAATACGTAGCTGGTTTCGGCCTGGGTGACGCGGTGCAAAAAGATATGAAAATCCACCGAACGCAAATCGTGGCGGTTTTCGTGCGGGGCGACGCGGGCCGCCGGCAGGATGGCGCCGTCACGCACATACCACGGAGTGTCGTTGAGATTGGCGCTAACGCTGATGTCCTTGCCACCGGACAGCCATTTGCCGTCGGCGAGCGAGAACCATGCGACTTTGCCGGGTAGGACCACCTTGCGTTTGGCGAGCGCCTCATCCACGAATGGAGCCTGCATCAGGTGCGGACCGACCATGAATTGGTCGGCGACCAGACCGAGCGGCTGCTGCTTGGTGTCGGCGAAATCGTAGAACAGCGGACGAATGACGGCCTCGCCGCTTTGTTCGTGTTCGGCAAACAATTGATAGAGGTAGGGACGCAGGCGATAGCGTAATTGGATATAATGCCGCACCACGGTTAGCGTCTTGCTGTCGAAAGCCCACGGTTCCTGGGGACGGGTGCCGGCGCAGTGGTTGCGGAAAAACGGCAGCAGGAAACTCGCCTTGTACCAGTCGCGCAGCAGCTCCGGATAGGTGTCGCCGGCGAAGCCGCCAATGTCGCAGCCGTTGAAAGGAATCCCTGACAATGCGAGATTCATGCAAGTGGCAAGACTGTTGCGCAGGTGATAATAATTGCTGTAGTTGTCGCCGCTCCAGATGGCGGTGTATTTCTGCGAGCCGGTGAAACCGGAGCGGCTGAGCAGGAACGGACGTTCGTTGGGGCTAACGGCGAGGAAGCCTTGGCGTGTCGCCATTGCCATGCCGAGCGCGTATTGGTTGTGATAATAATCGTGCGGCCTGCGACCGTGATCGAACAACATGTCGCTGTTGTTCACCGGGCCGACAGCGGGATCGTTGACATCGAGCCAGGCGGAAGTGATGCCTTGCTTCGCGAAGGCGGCGACTTCATCGGCCCACCAGTCGCGCGCGGTCTTTAGCGAGAAGTCGGGGAAAACACAGTCGCCCGGCCAGACCAGGCCGACAAAGTGTTGTCCCTGCGGATTGCGGCAGAAGGCGTCGGCTTTCTTGCCATGTTCATAAACCGGATAACCGGCTTCAACCTTGACGCCGGGATCGAAAATGGGCACGACGCGCCGTCCGGCACCGGCGATTTTTGCCAAGTCCTTTTTGGGCTGCGGGAAATGCTCCTTGTGCAGGGTGAACAGCTTGTAGCGTTCCATGAAATCAATATCCAGCCAAAGTCCGTCGACCGGGGTTTGGTGCTGGCGAAACTTGGCGTCCAGTTCATTCAGGTCAGCTGCGGAACGATAGCCCCAGCGGCATTGGTGATAGCCGAGCGACCACAGCGGCGGCAGGGGAGTGGTACCCATCAGCCGCTGCACTTTTTGCGTGAGTTCGCGCAGGGACGGGCCGCAGATAATGTAAAGGTTGGGCTGTCCGCTTTCAGCGCCGAGCTGGACGATTTGTTCCTTTTTCTTCAATTCCATCTGATTGGCGATGGAAATCGCCTGGCCGGTAGCCATGAACGTGGCGTGCGGATTGTCCAGCAGAAGACCGATATAAGTATTGCCGCGTTTGATGATCAGATAGGGAATGGAAAGATAAACCGGATCGGAAGCGGGCTTGCCCTCGATATAGGAGGCGGGATTGAAATCGGCGAAGACGTCAGTGTTCCAGAACTTGGTGGTTTTTCCGGAGTGCTCGAAACCGAACCATTTTTCCCCCATGCCGTAATATTGGAAATCATCCTCACGCTCGAATTGGAACAGCGAGGCCTCGCCGCACTGGCCGAAAAATCCGGCGCGGGGTGACTGCAGCAGGGTTTTGCCGTTTTTGTCCTCAAGTTTCAATTGGCCTTTGCCGCTAATGAGCAAACGGCTGTTGGCGGATTTGTTTTTGTTGGTTGGACTGAAATGCAACCCGGCCTGGGAATCGTTTTGTTCCCAGCTTTTGCCGGTGATTTGCAGGAAGTAAACATCCTCGTGATTGGCGGCGAGGTTGAAACGATAGTTGCCCAGGGCGGTTTTGAATGGTTTGTCCGGTCGCAGGTTTTCGACGAACTGAAAGTTGGAAAAATAAGGGTATTTATGGAAGTGCATGATGTTGGATATCCTATTATCGAAACGTTTACATTTTGTAAAGTAAAATTACATCAATCGGGTGGCTGGTGTTTAGCGTGGATTGACCGTGCCGTTATCTTCTGGATCGACCTGTTCCTGTTTGATTCGTCGGTAGAATTTCTTAAGGTCCTGGCAGCAGCCAATGGTAAACCAAATGGTGGTGGCGACGGCGATGATCAGCGGCAGTATGATCCCAACCACGAACCAGTAATCGGCCCAGATTTCCGCACTCCACGGTTTCACAAGATACAGCGTGCTACCCACGATAAAGATACTAAACCAAAAAATGCTCCAACAGAAGATGCCAAGCGCCACCCAGCGGTCGCCGCGGGTGAAATGTTCGTCGATGCCGACGATCTGATAGAGATGAAAGCGCTTTTTGGGTGAAGTTTCCCTGTGTTTATCGAGTTGCTCCCCGGTTGCCTCGGGCTCGATGGCGTAGGCACCGCGATGTAGCAATTTGTCCATGTTGTGCGGGACACGGCAAGTCAGCAGGGAGACGATAACGTAGGCGGTAATGGCGATTAATGCCGATGTAAAAGAAATTTGCACACCGTTCAGGGGGTAGTTTGGCCCAAGGTGGCTGAGTATAAACTGGGCGGCTGAAGAGCCTTCAACACCCAATTTTTGGAAAATGTCGCGGAAGAAGCCGATACTCGCAGGCTGTCTGAGCAGGATGCCCCCGGTGGAAAGTATGGACCCGGTGAGCAGCCCGGTCCAAGCCCCAGCCGTGGTGCCCTTGCTCCAATATAAGCCGCCGATGATGCAGCAACCCGCACCGCCGATGTAAATGGACATGGTGACAATAAACCACATGGCGACATATTCGGTTTGTTTGAACAGGGCGCCAAAGATGAAGACAAAGAGCGCGACTCCGACGGCGGACCAGCGCAACAGCTTGAGATGCTGCTTGGTGGTTAGCGGTTTTTTTCGCAATGGGATGATGACATCCTGGATGAAGATACTGCTCCAGGAATGAAGATGCATGCCATCGCCGCCAAAAATTCCCATGAGTACCACTGCCACGAACAATCCCTTGATGCCGACCGGCAAGATATGTGCGAGACCGACGGGTAATGTCATTTGTTCCTGTGTACGGACATCCGGAATGCGTCCCATCGCCGCCTGGATGGCCTCGCTGGCTGCGCCGCCGTGGTAAAGGAAGGTCATGGAGGCAACCGCCAGCAGAATCATTACCGTGGAAAGAGCGAAACTGCGCCAGCCGCCAAGGATGGCGCCCATGCGGGATTCATGCGGGCTGCTGGCGGCGGCGTTAAAGCCCGCCTGATTTTGCCAGGCCATGGTGCCGTAAACGGTGGCAAACATGCCCATGAGCACATACCAGATGTTAAAATCCTTTACGCTGAACGAATCAAACGGATTGACGATCGATTCTCCCGGGGGACGGGAAAGCAGCATCTCCTTGGTGTCGGTCCAGCTGAACATGAGCAGAATGGCGATTGCGATGATGACGTAAAAAATCTGCGAGAACATTCCCTGCAGACAGTCGGAGAGCATGATGGTCAGTTGCCCGCCGGTGACCGTGTAAAAAAGACAAATGGAGAGAAAGAAGAACATGAGCAGCAGATAAG
The DNA here is from genome assembly GCA_031256975.1 of Verrucomicrobiales bacterium. Classification (GTDB taxonomy): domain Bacteria; phylum Verrucomicrobiota; class Verrucomicrobiia; order Methylacidiphilales; family JAAUTS01; genus JAIRPN01. The sequence goes on from JAIRPN010000011.1 coordinate 11,653, forward strand.
TGGGGATTTGCAGCGGGCCGAGTGTCACCGTTAGCGGCAGATCGAGGAAGTAAACAATGAATCGCGCGCCAATGACCGGGATGATGCCGTAATTGAGCAGTCCGGCGAACACAGCCAGCATGCCGGTGAACAATCTGAATTTCCGGCTGTAGCGGATTTCAAAAAATTGCGCGAGGGTCAGGGCGCGGGTTTGGCGATAACGATAAAAGACCCAGCCGGTGATGGCCAGAATGAGTCCCAGCGGGACGGAGAGCTGCTGCCACCACGGGATTGCAAAGCCCGCCTTGCCAAACCATTCAAACATGGCCACATAAGCCACCGCTCCGGCGCCCATTTCACTTCTGGCAGTGCAGAGGAGATAGCGCCCCGCCGCACGTCCCCCGGCCATGAAATCCGCAACACTCCTGAGGTATTTCCTCATGTGCAAGGCCATGCCGAAGATAACTGACAGGGGCACAAGTACGATAAGCCAGTCGATGAAATGCATAACGTGAGCGCATTAAAGCCGGAAAATCGAAAAAGCGCAATCATAACGTTTCGATTATCAGAAAATAAATTTCCTTTCAGTAAAGGTTCTTTATGTTAACGTTTCGCTAGCTGAAGTTAGGATCCCAGGATATGTCCGCCACTCTAAAACAACTCGCAGAATATACCTCTCTATCGATCGCCACGGTTAGTGAGATTTTGAACCATAAAAAGCGGCCATATAATGAGGAGACCCGGCAACGGGTATTCGATGCGGCACGACAACTGGGTTATCGCCCGAATGCCTCGGCACGTTCCATCAAATGGGGGAAGTTCAGCACCATTGCCCTGTTGCAGAGTACCATTCATACCCGTAACAGCCTGCCCAGCACCCTTCTGCACAGCATAGAAGAGGAACTGGCCGGTCGCGAGCAGTTGTTATTATTGGGGAGTGTCACGGATGAGCAACTGCAGGGCCAGGATTCAATCCCCAGAATTTTAAGGACTTGGGCGGCCGACGGCTTGCTGATCAATTACCTTTCCGGCTACCCGCAGCAATTGGAGGAGTTTGTCAGTCGCCAAAATTTTCCTTCTGTCTGGATCAATTCCAAGCACGGGCAGGATTGCATTTATCCGGATGACATGGCCGGCGCTGCGCTGGCGACGGAATACCTGATAGGCCTCGGGCATCGCAACATCGCCTTTGTTAATTACAATTTCGGGCGTTTCAGTTCGCCCGTGCACTATAGCAGTCTGGATCGCTTTTCCGGGTTTCGCCAGGTGATGGCGCGCGAGAGGTTGATGGCGGTCGGCATTAGCGACGACGACACCATTCCCCTGTCAGAGCGGCTGGAATACAGCAAAAGATGGCTCAGCGCGCCCAACCGGCCAACCGCCGTGCTTTGTTACGCCAAGGAAACCTCGATTCCCGTTTATATTGCCGCGTGTTGTCTCGGGCTGGAAGTGCCCGGGGATCTGTCCATCATTCATTTTGACGATAGTCTTACGGATATACACGGCACCAAGATGGACACGCTGATCTTGCCTGAACAGGAAATCGGCAGACTGGCGGTGGAAGAGTTGATGAAGAAAATCCAGAATCCCAGTTACAATTTTCCGGCCAGGGCGTTGATGTCAAAATTGGTCACAGGCTGGACTACGGGCCTGGCGCCGAGGACGAGCAAGCCCGCGCGTGGCCGGAAAAATCATAAAACCAGTTGAAAATTTTAGCAGAGAAAGCAAAACATATTGACTAATCGAAACGTTTATATTATTCCTGATTTACAATGACGCGTTCCAATCTTGAAATAATTCCCCACTGCCGGCAGCCATTTAAGCGGGTTTATCAGTTCGGGTTTAATACCTGTCATGCGCCAATTGTCATGCGCAGCGATCTGCAGGAACACATGGCGATTGCGCACCGGGAACTGGGAATGCGCTACTGGCGTTGCCACGGAACCCTAAGCGACGATGTCGGCATTGTGCGTCAGGGCGCTAATGGCGAAGTTGAATACACGTTTTCCGGTCTTCGGCGCATCATAGAGGCGGGATTGCGCAGCGGGGCAAGGCCTTTTTTTGAGCTTTCGTTCATGCCGTCGCTATTGGCGAGGAATCCGAACCAGACCATAACCCATTATCAGGGGATCACCAGCCCGCCCAAGAATTTCAAGGCCTGGGGTAGTTTGATGACCCGGCTGGGTGAATTTTTGCTGGAAACCTACGGAACCCGCGAAATCAGCAAATGGTATTTCGAGGTATGGAATGAACCGAACATTCCATTCTGGACCGGTACCCGGGAAGAATATTTTCAGCTCTATCGCCATGCTGTCCTGGCGCTGAAAAAGGTGAGCCCGAAATTCAGGGTTGGCGGGCCCTCGACTGCCCGTGCCGAGTGGATCGGTGAATTTCTGGCTTTTGCAAAAAGAACGCGGACTCCGGTGGATTTTGTTTCCACGCATATTTACCCGTCGGATGTGGCATTTGTGGATTCGGATGAAGGCGAGGTCAATCTGTTGGGCACGGATTTTCTGTACCGGAATTTTAAACGCGTGGCAAAAGAAGTGCGGGCCTACGACAAGCGGCTTCCGATTTTCTGGGGAGAATGGAATTCATCCGCGGGGCCTTTCGCCGCCAACCATGATGACTGCAACAACGCGGCGCTGATTTGCTCAACGCTAATGGGCATCGAGGAATACGGGGATGGCAGCCTGTACTGGAACCTGTCGGACATTTACGAGGAATCCCGCTATCATTTCAAACCGTTTCACGGCGGCTACGGCATGTTTAGCGTGGACGGCATTCGAAAAAGCGCCGCCCGTGCATTTGAGTTCTGGCACAGCCTGGAGGGAGAACGGCTGAAGATCGAAGGATTGCCCGGCGAGGCCGCACGGGGCGCGATTGCCACCGGTGATGGGAACAAGATTTGTGCCCTGCTATGGAATCACTGCGAGCCAGGCGAAAAGATCGGGCCTTGGCAGGTGAATTTAAAATTGGCAGGCGGCACGAAAGGGAAGGCCGAGGTACACTGGATTTTGCCGGGACAGGGAAGCGCATATGAAGCATGGCTGAAGATGGGAAGTCCCGCCAATTTGCGGGCGACGCAACTTAAATCCCTGCAGCAAGCCTCCAAGCCGAAAAAGACGGTGTGTCGTATCAACCGCGATGGAGTCATTCAACTGAAGATACACCCTGGCACGGTTTGTTTGTTAAAAACGGGCAAATAGCGTGCGTTTACCGGTTATTATTGCGAAAAAGACAAATTTCTTGATTTTTTAATCGAAACGTTTACCTTTTCGGTGTAATCATAATAAAGGCAGTCTATATAACAATTGTTTCGTGCGGAAAATATTGCAATGAATTATGGTGAAAATAACAGCCGTGAAAGTAAAAAGCTTACTTCGCAGTTAGCGTGGGGAATCGGCGTGAATTCCATGAGGGGAGTGCTGATCGCAATCCAAGTCATCATGCTGTCGCTATTGGCGGGGGCTTTCTTCCATGCTTCGGCCGCGGAACAAAGCAACGACGGGAGGATGTCGCTTAGCACGCGTTGGTTGACGGTCAAGGGACTGGGGCAGGAATTGCCGAAAAATTCCACCTGTGTTGTCGTCAAGGTGCGGATTGACGGCAAAGAGCAGGACCTATTCCTACCGGTTGCTCAAGACACTTATGTGCGGAAGGGCGGAGAAGTGTCGCAAGCCAAAAGTGGCGCGCTTGTTTTGCGGGATGGGGGCTATTCCGTGGCATTGCTGCAGCTGGATCTGCAAGCCCTGCCGCCGGGCGCCGAGATTTTGGCGGCGGCGTTTCAGTTCAAGCCCCAATATGTCGAAAAGAAAGGGGGACGCGCGGTTATTAATTGTTCGCGCATGCTGACGCCCTGGGCCGAGACGGCCGTCTATTCCAGTCCGAATCCCGGCGCCAACGGCCAAGCCTGGGACGGTCCGGCGGCGAAACGCGATTATGAGGCCGCGCCATTTGCCTCGATCAAAATCGATAGCCTGGATCCAAAGGAAACACCGCTAATCACCATTCCCGGCTTCGCCGATGCGGTGAAAGCCTGGCGCGACGGGACTTGGAAAAACAACGGTTTTCTCGTTTCATTTGGCGGCGGCGCGCTGCAACTTAACCTGCCCTCCAGAGAGTCCTATGACGCGGTTACCAGCTACGTCATTGGCGGTGAAAAGGGAGGGAGCGTATTACTGGTGCCGAACGTGCCGCTGCTGGAACATTTGCTGTTAAAACCGCAGGACCTCCTGGCGGCCTATCCCGCGCTGTTCCTGCCGGCGAAGCAGTCCAAGATTCCGGCGACCGGTGCGGCCAAGCTGGATTTGTATGAAGTATCGCTGGCCAATGACAATGAGACAATCGACGCTAATGACGGCCGCAAGCTGATTGCTTCTGTTCCGCTGGCCGAACTGAACAGCAATGTGGAGCGCGTGTTATTGCCGGACATTGGCAAGGCGGTGCAGTCCTGGGTGAAAGAGCCGGGCAAGCAGCGGGGCCTCCAGCTGGTTCTGGAAGGTGCGGTGACTCCGTCCGACGCGCGTTTGATCGTTGCCAACAATATTACCAAAAAAGCACAACTGCAATTGGACCTGCCCTCTTATACCCCGGCCAGTTTATTCCCATTGCCGCTAAAGCCGAAGTCCGGCGTTTATACCCAGGTCAGGGACGGGCATTTGTATTACGACGGCCAACGGCTGAGGCTTTGGGGCGTGGTGGGCAAGCCGGAGGTCAGGCGCCTGGCTAATATGGGATTCAACGCGGAGCGGGTTTGGTATCCGTCGTGGCGAATGCTCTACGACAAGAAAAGCGCCAAACGGGGCGAATTTTCGGCGTTCGTCATTAGCGGCACTGACGCAGCCATTGACAAGGACGACTTCCTGATTGGCGATGCGCCGACCAAATTTGACCAAGCGGAGAAACACATTGCCGAATTAAAAAATCAAGGGCTGTTCATCATGTTTGCGTCATTGTGCGACACGATTGATCCCAAACTGTTGCTGGATGATGATTCCTTTGTCGCCGGGGGGACGGATTGGGAAAGCTGGAAGGCCGCGATCAAAGAGGGGACCAATATCAACCGCTTCCTTTATGTTGACCGGCGCTTGCAGAACATCAAAAAACGGCATGCGAAAAACCTGTTAACGCATGTCAATCGCTATACGGGCAAGGCTTACGGCGAAGAAGAGGCCATTGCCATCTATGAGATTTTCAATGAAAACGGTTTTGTGTGGAGTGTGTTGTCCAATGGCTTTGACAAATGGCCGTCCTTCTTTTTGAAGGAATTGCAGGATCAATGGAATGTCTGGCTGAAGAAAAAATATAAGGATGAAAACGGCCTGCTCAAGGCTTGGGGCGCGCTTAAGCAGGGCGAATCGTTGAATAATTCGACCATTGTCCCTGCCCCGGATATCAAACAACGCGGCGATTACCCGGCACAGCGGGGCAATGACTTCATCCAGTTCCTGACCGAATTGAGTGACAATTACCATCAGGATTTCCGCAGTTATTGCCGTTCGCTGTTTCCCAAGGGAGTGGGAGTGAACGTGGTGCCGTTTTCGTTTGATACCCAATTCCGTCCCAATCTTCCGTGGTCGTATTTCCAAAGTCTGGGAGATGTTAATTCCTTTGGCATGTATTTCTGGAACTTGGACAGCATGCTGAGCAAGCCGCCGACGGGCTATGTGATCGACTCCGCGACGGTGGAGAACAAGCCGTCGGTGTTGTATGAGACGAACAGGGGACGCCCGAGCCCGTACCGCACCGAGTATCCGCTCAAGCTGGCGGCCATGGCGGCCTATCAGGACTGGGACGGGGTGTTTTGGCACTACTGGGGTGCGGACGGACAGAGCGATGCCGGCGATTTGGGATACCTGGCCGGAGTGATGATGCCGCCGGAGAGAACCCATTACTGGACGGCGGTGCACCATGAAACCGATCCGGTGATGGACACGGCCATGATGATGGCCGGGCAGATTTTCCAACATGGCTTGCTGGCGAAAGCCGCGAATCCCGACGTGGTGGAAGTGGGACGACAGGCGCTCTTTACTTACCTGAATTTTGCCGGGGTGGATCTGGCGCAGTCCACCTTCCACAAGGGCAGCAGGCTGCGGTTTTCTCCCGGCAAGGATACGGCGCTAACGATGAACGGGCAGGCCATGCCGGCGCCGGTACGGATTGACAAAGCCGTCGGGTCAGGGGAGCAGATCAAGTGGGATTGGCCAAATGAACGGCTGGTCATTGACGCGCCGGCAGTCAAGGTTTATGTCGGGAAGGTAAACGGGGCTTTCCGTTTCGCGGACGGCATCACCATTGGCGATATTTCGACGCCCTGGATTTGTTTTGCCATGGTTAGCGAAGACGGCTCGCCATTGGCGGGCGATAATCCCGCCAAGAGGGTGTTGGTCAGCGGGGTGTTTGACGCCAAGAATACGGATTTCCGATTCAATTATGATGTGAAAGGCGGGCCGGTGGAACAGGCCAATGCTGTCGCAGACCGCGGTCACGAACCGGTGGTGGTGACGCCGGTGAAATACACCGTTTGGTTCCCGACCAAGATTAGCGGAAACATCAAAAGTTACGACTTCGCGTTGCGCGAAACGGCAAGCTCTGTCATTAGCGATACCAACCAAGTGGTGGAAAAAGACGGGACACCGTTTGTTAAGGTGCTGGCCATTGACAAGCGCGGTGCCACGGCGAAGCTGCCGTTGGAAACCGCTACTCCGATTTCCATGCAGGATTGGGCGCCAAAGGCGGCCGGTACGCAAACGACGGCCTCGATTGATTCAAGAGCATTGATTTTACCCGAACTGCCTTGGGACAGCAATTATGCCGAAGCCCATCGTTCCTTGCGCGATTCGACCTATCCATTCACCAATATTTCCGGCGAGGATACGGGAAGCGCCGCCAAAAAGTCGATCGTGGTTAGCGGCATACAATTGCCCTCGCTGTGGAATCTGTTGATCAATCTCAATTTGGATTTCACCAGCGACAAGCTGACCGGGGTGGAAGTGACATTTTTACAGCCCCCGTCGCTGGGCGAAGTGCAGGAGGATTTTACCCGGCGCTTGGGAGAGCCGAAAGAAGTCAAGATGGATGCCCAGTACGGCAATTCCCGCTTGCATTGGACCCGCGGCAGTGTGCCACATGACGTGCTGGTGACAGAGAGCCAGGGTATTATGAAGATTTTGATAACCCCGTAAATCGACAATTGCAGGCGAACGTGTTTGAACCACAAAAGACGCGAATGAACACGAATAAGCACAAAACACAGCGGGTGACTGACGGAGTGGAGATGAACGAGTCAAATTTCTCCTTCACCGGCTTGCGTCCGGACCGGAATGCCGGTTCCGCCCTGGTCATTGTATTGGCGTTTTTGGTGTTATTGACCGGGCTGGTGGTGGTGTTTCTGGGCCGGGCCTTGCTGGATCGAAAAGTTTCCGCCAGCAGCGCCAATATGACCAAGACGGAGATTTTGGGGAGAGGGGCGCTAAACACCATCGTCGCGGATTTGAAGGATGAAATCGCGCAAAATTCCATCGTGGTCAACAAGGACGATACGCAGAAGGCGACCATCTATGAGCCCAAACTGATGGATGCCAACGACCCGGCCAGTCTGAGCATGATGCCGGCACGCATGAGTGGCACGGACAATCCGAATTTAATCCGCAGCAGTGACGTTGTTACTCCCGCGTATGGTTTTGATGCAAAGGCTTCGGTGGTGAGCTCCACAGCGGCATCCGCTAATGGTCGCAGCATTGGGCTGGCGCGTTGGAATTCCCATTACCTTTTGCCGTTGTCCGGCACCAGCGACTCGACCCCGGCCAATTTTACCGCGCCGGACTGGGTGCTGGTTACCGGGAGCGGGCCGCAGGCCATTACTTCCTTGGGTGATGCGCAAAAAAGCGGTGGCGCCAATCAGGTCATCGGCCGTTATGCGTTTGCGATTTATGATGAAGGCGGGTTGGTTGATGCGAATGTTGCGGGTTATCCCTCGGTGCTGTCCGGCACGTCGGTTGGTCGCAAAGGTTCTCCGGCGCTTATTAACTTGGGTTTGGTCATTAGCGGCAGTGGGGCGACAACCGCGCAGCAGGAGCAGGCGATGGACAAGCTGGTTGGCTGGCGCAATTATGCGACCGCCCAAGCTAACGGCGATCTTGCCGGCGGTTACACGTTTGCCAACTCGGGTAGCAATTATTTGGATTATATCCTGCCTTTTACCGGTACCACGAGCGGCACGGTCCCGAGCTTTTTGACGGTTTCGGGGAGTTTGTATGACTCACGGACCGACCAGCGGTTCACCAGTCGCCAAGCGTTGATCAAATACCAGCGTGCCGCGTATCTTCGCAGCGGCAGTACCGAGTTTCCCCCGAGCTCCTTGCAATATCTTGGCACCTTCAGTCGCTCCCTGAATCGTCCCAGTTTTGTTCCAAAGGTGACAGTAACCAGCGGTGTGACGCTTCCTGCGGGAAATAATTTCCCGACCTATTCGGCTCAACTGGGGACTTCAAATGCTGTTAGCGGCATTAATCCGGTGGTGCAAGAGGTATTGGCGGCAACGGGATCTTTAGCGGGCCAACCGTTGGTACAGCAACGCTTCCCCTTGAGTCGCTTGGGGTTGTTCCCAAGCGATCCGATGGAAGAGCCGACAAGCGACCAAAAGAACTTGATTAGTCAGTATTTTGGTTTGGTCCCGGTTTCCGGCAGGCACCAGACCTGGGAATATAAGGATACGATCGTGGATGCAAGCGGCGTGCGCCGCATCCGTACGCTTGGCGAGGTTGCCGCATTAAATCCGCCGAGAGACCCCAATTTTTTCGAATTGCTCCAAGCTGCGATTTTGGAGGGAAGCCTGTGGGTGAACGGCATGGGCATCGGCACCGCCAACCCCAATACTGCGGAACTGGGCTATGTCAACTTTAGCAACAGGGCGTCGCCTTATTATGTTTACTATACCACGCAGCTGGTGTTTTTCATCGGAGCGAATTTGATCGATCAGGTTCAACCGCATAATTTCCCCATCACGATCAATTGCACGCAAACTCCGGCAACTTATCCTTTTATCTCCATCACCGGAGTGGCTGATTTGCCGTATTTCAGCGAAATGCTTTTTTGGCCGTATCGACCCACTTATAATGCCGCTTTCACTTCCGCCGGGTCCGAGCCAGCCGCCGGACCGGATCCGGGCAAACCTGCTTCAGGTTCTCCCGATTATCGCGAGCATTTGAATGCCTGGCTGTTGTTTGAATTATGGAATCCCCACCAACAGTCCCCAACTTCCTTGCCGGCCGGGCAAACTCCGCAGCAGATACGTTTGGTGGTCAGGCCGCAGAGCCCGACAGGAGGCGCCACCGGCTTCGTGGTCAGGGAATATGCCAGCAGCGCCAATCCCGCCCCCGATGCCCCGGCGCCGAACTCAACCATAGATATTTATTCCAACATACCGGATGGGGATCCGGTGCCAAAGGGCCAGCCGGAAGCGGGGGACCCCAGTACCAGCCAGAATTATCAACCGGTTATGCGGGCCACATTTAATTACGCCGAAGGGGATTATCGTGAGCCGGCGATCATTTCGGGAAATAAATTAGTGCATGATTCCAAGGATTCCAAATTCTTCCAGGTTGTAAACGACCAAGGTAATTCGCGTTTTGGGTTGTGGATTGGAGAGACGGGCGATCCTGCCATAGGCATGCCGGACCGGGATTATGCGGTTGAGAACCATCTGCCGGTGGAATCGGATTTTCCGGCCTACATTTACGGCAAGATTGCGTATCTCGATTCAACAAATACTTCGGTTGCCTTGCAATACCTGCATCCGGATGGACAGTGGTATTATTATCAGGGTTCCGGTTACGATATCTATGATCGTGACATTACCCGGATTCCGGTCGCGATCAATCAATCCGGCGCCATGGCCGAGCCGGTTCCCACCAACAAGGCGGACAGGGGTGTGGGCGCATCCCCCTGGTCTCCTGTCAAAAGCTCCAACTATTATACCAATTTTAATTACTTATTGGCCCTGTCCGTGCAGAGAATAGATCCCCGCTGTCCGGTGAATCCCGGGCGATTCCTTGCCGAAATTACACCCAATGCGGGTATTCGTCCTGATGCAACATCCGGGGCAGCAGGTTCGGTGTACTGGCCGTACCGTCCTCTTACTTACGCCGTGCCCAGCGCCAATGGCGGCACTTGGGGATCGCCGACTCCCAACAAATACTATCCGGGATTGTATTTCGAAAATTCAAAAAATAAAAACAACGGAAATTCAACATATCTGGTTGATGCCGACGGCGCCTTGCGTCCGGGAGACGGGGGTTTTGCGGCGCCGTCGGCCTATCTCAGCAGCGGAACCGTTTCGCGACCGGTCTTTTTGCATCGTCCGTTTCGCAGTGTCGCGGAGATGGGTTATGCCTTTCGTGGGGCCGGAGCGTGGAAGAGTCTGAATTTCTTCAGTCCGGAAAGCGCGGATGCGGGATTACTGGATTATTTTTCCGTTGATGAAGAACCGGTGACAGCGGGGAAAATCAATTTGAACACCCGGCAGGCAAAGGCGTTGCAAGCGGCGCTAATGGGGGCTTACCGGGATGACGCGGCCGGCGATTATCTGACGGAGACCGATGCGGGAAACCTGGCTCGGGCAATTATTAATCGCAGCATCACCAATCCTTTGGAGTCCCGGGCTGATTTGGTAAGGAATCTGCTGGCCGATCCCGCGATTGTCTCGGTCATCGATAATATTCAGGGCACCGTTGGCGGGACCTCCCTGAATACCGTTAAAAGCCGGCGGGAGGCGTTTGTTCGTGCATTGGGTGATGTGGGCACAACTCGCACATGGAACTTGTTGATCGATGTGATTGTGCAATCCGGACAATATGCGCGCAGTGCCAATAGCCTCGATCAATTCACGGTTGAGGGAGAGAAACGCTATTGGCTGCATGTGGCCATTGACCGGTATACCGGGGAAGTGATTGATCAACAATTGGAGGAAGTAAATGAATAGGAAAGCCCTGGGCTTGTGCTTTGTATGGTCGCTAATGACGGGTTGGTTGTTGGCGGTGGAGGCTCCGCCGTCGTCGCCATTGTTGGCTCCTGCTCCTAATCCCGGAAATTGGACAATTAATGTTAAGCAGAAAAAACCGTTGCCACCGCCGTCCAAGGATCCCAAGCTGGCCAAACTTGAATCACTAAGACCGGGCAAGGCGGCTCGCATGGTCCAGCAAACTGTGGAACAGGCGGGAAAGGACTGGCATTGGGAGACAACTTGGGAAGATGGAAAGAAAGACACTTATTGGTTGTATCGGGGAGTGATTGTCTTGTATCAACCCCGGTATTTTCAGGCTAACAAACTGATCATGGACCGGGCTGGTTCTCCCAGTGCGCCAGCCAAGCCCGACCAGACGGATTTTCCTGATGTTGCCTGGATTGCCCCGAAATATTTTACCGGCACCGTCAGTTATGAAGGGCGCAAATGCCACTGTTATGCCAGGGAAGAGACAAATGGCCGGGGCAAGGAGGTGGCCTGGATCGATGCGGAAACCAGATTGCCGGTGGCGGTGGAAACGGAAGCCACACTTAAAACATACACCTTTAACAAGGCCAGCGAGACGATTACGCCGCAGGGAATTTTTGCCGAACGGTATTTGCGATTGATTAATTCAGGAGACGAACCTTAACGATTGGATTTATGTCACCCGTAAGGACACATGATGGGCGTGCAAGCTCGGTTTTGGGTTTCACGCTGATAGAATTGATGGTGGTGATGGGGATCATGATCCTGATTGTCGGGCTTTCCGCGCCGGGTATCGTGGGAATGAAAAAATCCAGGAACATCGTGGCGGCGGGTTATGCGATTTCGGGACTGTTGGAGCAGGCGCGGATGTATGCAATGGCAAACAACACGTATGTCTGGGTCGGTTTTTTTGAGGAAGACGGAACCCGGAGTTCCCAGGTTCCTGCGGTGGTGGGGAACGGCGGACGATTGGTCATGGCGGCAGTCGCCTCGCAAAGCGGGGAACGTTACCAGGATGTCGCCAGTCCGGCGTCATTTGGTTTGGGAGACGGTTCCAATCCGGTGAATTTGGTTTTGATTTCCAGGCTCATCAAGATAGACAACGTCCGGTTGTCCGGGGCCAACACGAGCAGCGTAACCAGCAATAATCCCCGGCGTCCTGTGGTTTCGAATGGATGCCAAGTGGGAGACTCGAGCCTGCAAGTCCCCAAAAATTCCGCCGGAAATTTCGCGTCCTCGATTTGTTTTACCTTTCCGCTTGGCGGGGCTGGAAACAGCGCCGTGGCCCAATATACCTTTGCCAAGGTCATTGAGTTTGATCCGCAGGGGGAAGCAAGCAAGATTGGAGAAAATACGACTAATGGTTCCGGGATTCCAGGCATGATGGAAGTCGCCCTTGTCCCCATGCAGGGAGGAATGCTGGATTCACGTTATTCGGGAGCTAATACAAACAAGGCGGCCGTTGCGGTTCAAATCGAAGGATTCAGCGGACAAGTAAGGATTTACCTACCATGAAAAATTATCGTCCGGACAAGGGCTTTTCATTGGTTGAAGTTGTGCTGGCACTGGGCGTCGCTTCCTTTGCCTTGTTGGCCATTATTGGCATGTTGCCGGTTGGAGTGAATACCCAGCAGGATTCGATGCGTGAAACCATTGCCACCAATATTGGCACGGCGATTATCAATGACTTAAACCAAGTTCCCGGGGAGAGTGAGGGCAAAGGGACGGGGAATACAAAGTCATCCCTCTACCAGATAGAGGTGAATGCGACGGAAAGGGAGGAGTGCTTTGTCGACGAGAACGGAAAATTGATTGCCCCGTCAACTGCAAGGCCGACCGATTATAAAGTGGTGGTGAACCTGATTCGTCCCGCTTCCGGACGATCGGCAACTTGCGGTACGGTTGATATTTCATGGCCGGCCACCGCCGCCAAGCCTCTGGGATCGGTCACCTTATTTGTTTCCCTTGATCGCAACTGAAGGCCAGACCATGTTCAATTGCCACACCACATATCCAAGACTCCGGCACAAGGGGTTTACTTTGCTGGAGATGTTGGCCGCTCTGGCAGTATTGACTGTGGTGTTGTACATCGTGGTGCAAATCACCAATCACGCGTCCCGGGTGGTGCAGAATACCCGTCGGATGGATGCCGACAGCGAATCCCGGTTGGTATTTAGCCGCATGGCGCTGGATTTTTCCCACATGCTGAAACGGAGCGATCTTGATTATTCGGCATTCAAACAACCGAATAATGCGCAAGATAACACGGGCAATGACCGGCTGGCTTTTTTTGCTGAAGTTGCAGGTGATTTTGCGGATAGTTCCGTTCCAACCAGTGGGGAAAAATCTCCCGTTTCCCTGGTTGCTTACAGGGTTATACTTGGCAACGCAAATAATCCCGACCCGACACTTCATTCACCTTCCTTGCAACGGATGAACAAGGGATTGGGATGGGAGCCGAAACCGGGACAGTGGGACGGGGTCGTGTATTTTCCGTTGACCCTGACGGGAGCCGGCGGAAAGTGGCCCAATTTGTTTAGTGACGATACGAGCTACCAGGCGATTGGCCATCAGGTGTTTCGTTTTGAGTACACCTACCTGTTGAAGCCCTCGACACAAAATCCCCAGGCGCGTTTATCCAATACCCCCTGGGATGTTGATGCCGGGCATGACTCGATTGATGGATTCAAGGATGTGGCTGCGATTGCGGTCACCATTGGCGTGCTCGATGAAACAAGCAGGAAAATTGTGGCGGAAGCCAATTATAATCGGCTGATTGCCACTTTGCCTGATGCCGTTGACGGTGAAACCGCTGCATCCCGCTGGAATGCCATTGTCAATTCGCCCAACTTTTCCGGCGATACGGGAATTCCTACTCCCGCTTCCAGCCGGGTACGGATTTACGAGCGTTATTTTTACCTGACCGCCCCATAGGTATTTGGTTCGGAATGGAAAAGTTGTTGTTGCAATCAATTTTTTCTTTACAGTATGCAAACGTTTCGATAAATTGCTGAAAAATTAGTAAAAAGGAGCCCATATGACAGAAAAACTCTCGATAATTGGCGTGTTGAAGTTGACGGCATGTCCGGTGGTATTAGCTGGATTGCTGAGTTCTACGACGTTGGCGGATACTTGGACGCGTAGTTCGTTGCCGACAGATACTAATTTGGATTGGTCTGATGGCACTAAATGGACAAATGATACTGGGACAGCAAATACGGCTCCTAATCAAGTAGGTGCGATTGTTGTGTTACCAGATGGAGGATCAGCTCGTAATATAAATTTGACAAGTCAACAAACTTTGGGGGTTTTGAATGTGAATGCCGCCAGCGGAGGGTGGACTATTGCCGGTAGCGATACGAACAACGCAATTTTAAATTTTAATAATGGCGCGGCAGCTTCAGAATTGAACATACCTAGTAATGTCACATTTAGCATGACAAATGTTAATATACGTTTGAATGGAGAGTTGATAATTACTAGCGCCAATACGCGTGGTACCACGACAAGCTTTGCGGCAAGCAATGTCACTTCAGGTATAGGTGATTTGATATTGAAAAATAACAATCCTACTGCGCAGGGCTTACAATTTTTGGGCGTACTTAATCACACCGGTTGGATTGCAAATGAAAGTACTGGATCAAGTGAGGTTGCCTTGGGGGGTACTATAGGATCCAATATAACAGGAATCCGGCAAAGTAGCGCTACCTCAACAATGAGAATAGCAAAAGCATTTCAAGATTTTGCGGGACAAATTGTTGTGCAGGCTGGCACATTGAAATTTGATAGTGCCGTGGTTAATACTGGGAATATTACAAAAATCACCGTTGGCGATGAGACTTCGCCAAATGCTGTTCTGGACATGTCTGCGGGCAATTTAACGCTTAATGCGTCCACCACCTTGGCTGGCAGCGGCAGTATAAATGCCAATGCCGGTACCGCGAGAACTATTACCGCGTCCGTAGGCAGTCACATTGCTCCCGGAAATACGGGGGCCGGTACACTTATCATTAATGGCAATGTATATGTGCAGACTGGTGCCAACATGGATTTTGATTTGGGTGCCACTTCGGATTTCCTGAATGTTACGGGCAATTTCAGATTGGGAACCTCCTTGATTTTGAATATCAACCTGCTGGGCGACGCAACAGTTGGGCAATATGATTTGGTTAATTTCGGCAGTTTGACCGGCGCTTCAGCAGGGGCGGATGTTACGGGTTTATTCACGGTAAATGGTTTAGGCGGATTGGTGGCTGGTACGGATTATACGATCAGCATTGATAGTACAGGAACCAAGCTGCAATTCGATTTGAATGCTCTGCCTATTCCTGAGCCGTCCACATGGGTGATGCTGGGACTGGGTATTGGTTTATCGATTATATTGCGTCTGCGCCGGAAAAATTCGGCAGTTTGATTCAGAGACAGTCTTGTAGGAATTTGATATGAGGGGCGCCGTGAGGTGCGGATTTTCATGACAATCGGCGGTATGGATGTCGGGAATGTTTGTTTGACCGGGTATGACGATGATGCCATGACTTCTTCGGTGTCGCATCTGTTTCATCGTCAGGTATTTAAAATCCAACATTTTATCGGACCAGTTTAAAGGGTCTTGATCATCGCCTTGCGGTAGAAGTTAATCAGGATCCTGGTTGCATGCCCAATTTGGTTGCAGCGATAAAATCATTCTGCAGTGCGGTTAGTTTTCCCGTACGGTAAGCAACGACGACCGCCAGTTTGGGTTGGGCGGGACTGATCGGGATAATCCGCAGTCCCTTTTTGCTCAGACGGGCGAGGCATTGTGGAACCAGGGCCACGCCATGCCCGAGTTCCACCGAGGTGGTCAGGCCGGCCACCCCGTCATGTTCCTCCGCTATTGGCGGCGTTGGGCCATAGGGGGCGAACACACGTCCGAGCATGGTGTGATATTCCGGATAATCCCGGCGGGTATAACCAATCAGCCGTTCCTGCAATAGCTGGCGAATGCCAATCTTTTTGGCCCCGGACAGGGGATGGTGGATTGACGAGACCGCCACGCATAAAGAGTAATCACGCAGTTTTTCCAATTTCAGATTTTTTTGCAACTGTGTGGCGAAACGAATCATCAATGCCACATCCAGTTTTCCTGTTTCCAGCCAGCTGATCATTTCCCTGCTGGACAGATCGTGCAATTTGATCGCCACCTTCGGTGATTGTTTTTGAAAAGTGCGCAGGATTTTCGGCAATAGATCCACGGTTAGCGAAGGGGAGTAACCGACATGAATTTCCCTGCGGTCTGTCTTTGCCGCGAGCTGCGCTGCCTTTGCCGCGGCGGCGACCTGGTTCAATATCGACCGGGCCTTGGCAAAGAAAACAACCCCCGCCTTGGTGAGCCTGATGGGCTTGACCGTGCGTTCGATTAATTTCACCCCCAGTTCGTTTTCCAAATCCCGGACCTGCCGGCTCAAGGGGGGTTGGGAAACGTGCAAACGCGCTGCCGCACGAGTTATGTTCAACTCTTCTGCGACCACGATGAAGTAACGCAGATGACGCAATTCCATGCCTTGCATGGTATACTTTCCCGCATGCGGCACGCAAGGATTGCTTGAAATCCGGCCGAAATATTTTGCGTTTTGGAAATGGCAATCGTCCGACGGTCAATGCCTGCCGGGGAAAAGGACGAAGATGGCGGCATTACTGCGCCGGTGAACGGGAGATAAAAGCGAGAGTGTTTTTACCATTTTCCTCCAAAAGTATAAATAAACATCCCCCGGGATTATTTTGCAGCCGAGTTATTGCCGCTTTTCAGCCCCAGCCGGATCTCTTCCGCATGGAGATATTCTTCAATGGCATGAATAGCTTCACCTGAAGCGGAACGGTGGTTCTTTTCCGCAATTTGCTTGAGGCGTGTCAGCATTTCCTGGTAGCAGCGCACATGCAAAATCCCATCATGAGTCTTTTTGGCTTTTGGTCTAACCATGGAGAGCAACTTACATGAAAATAATACAGAGGACACACAAAAATAAATCCGTAACTTGGGAAAATCAAAATACATATTGTAAAAGTATTTTATTTGTATTAACAATAACCTTCAAATGAAGGGTCTGGTATTAAATAAAAAAATGGTTTTGCGAATGCCGGGGGTGTTAATGGAACGTTTGAATTTGGTAGCCAAGGCCCGCGGATTAAGTTCTTCCGCACTTGCGCGGGAGGCGATCATTGTCTCGCTGAAACATGAAGAAAGACGTTCGCTCCTTGTTCCCATGAAATTGGGAGACGCGAAAATCAAGTAAGGACATCCCCGCCGTTTTTGGATCTTTTGTCAAAAGCACGGCCTTGATGGCGGGACATGAATCAAAACCAGTCACTTGATAACCAGCAGCTTTGCACAAAAAATCAGAAAATACCCCTCCACTCACCCTGAGCCCGTCGAAGGGGGAACACGTCTCCTGAGTAGACCCCATGCTTGCCTGAGTCCTTGGACAGCGCGTGTAATGGCG
>JAIRPN010000010.1 GCA_031256975.1 Verrucomicrobiales bacterium
AAGGGACCGGCCGAGGGAGTGGACATCGAGTGTGACCACGGCAATACCGTGCTGATCCCGCTGGGCACCGCGCTGCGCACGCCGTTCATCGATCCGACGGCGCTGCCCAAGCAACCGCAAGTGTGGAAATACCGCATCCAATATCGCAAGGGCGACCTGTCGGTGGGCAACTGGAGTTCGGTGATGGAAATCACCGTCAAGGAACAATCCTGAAACAATCAATATCGGCACCAACGGTTACATCGTCACAACCACGATAAAACAGATCTAACTATACCAGTCGGGTATGAAAGAGAGCAAAATCAGTATTAGACCACAATAGTGGTGTTACATATATTTTTGGTTGGATAATTTATACAAACTACATCGACTATCACAGTGAATAAAAGGGATTATTCTAACAGATTGGATGTGCCAACCGTCAGGTTCTTTGGCGGTGCCGGACTGCTGTCGTTTGATAGTGCTGCTTTGGGGAATTACGCAGTTTCGCCGGTTGCTTCAAACAATAAATCCGGCAAGCGAAAATGCCCCGTGTCCTCCCGCGTTTCATTTGCAATTAAGTCGGCATGCAAATTTCACCTCTTTCACCATTCAAATATAATCCAACTTTAAACCAATCATCCCCTATGAAAATCCACGTAATCCACATGTCCTTCACATTGCGCCGATCAATGATCTTGGCGTTCATGCTGCTTTCCCTCTGCGCCTCCGCGTTGAATGTCTTTGCCCAATCCACCTGGACGGTCAACGGGGATGGGGACTGGTCGAACGGGGCCAACTGGTCGGCGGGGGTGCCGAACGGGGTCGGGGCGCAGGCTTCGTTCAACGCGGCGGGGCTGACTTCCAATAAGACCATCACGCTGGATGTGCCGGTCACGGTGGGATCATTTTTCGTGTTCGGCGCGCCGTCGGTCAATACCACGTTGTCGTTCACCGGCAACGACCTGACCTTTAACCAAAGCGGCGGGTCGCTGCTGAGCATCCAGGATTATCATGCGGTGACTTTTGCCAACAACCTCGTGCTCGGCTCGGACTTGCAGATTCATCTGCCCGCCGACGGCGCGGAAGGGCCGTCGTCGCTGACCTTGAACGGCAATCTGGCGGGCAACGGCTACGCGCTGAACATCGAGACCGGCTTCCAGACCGGGCAGGTGGTCATCAACGGCGCGATCAGCGGGGCGGGCACGCAGGTCAACAAGACCAGCCTGGGCATTTTGCAGCTCAACAGCGGGAACAATTCGTTTGATGGCGGGCTGAATGTCAGCGGCGGGTCGGTGCTGACAAATATCACCAGCAGCGGCGGCATCGTCCTCGGCAACGCGGTTGCGGGCAGGAACAACCTGGGCGCGGGGGATGTCAGCGTCAGCGGCAACGGGACCTTGCTGCAGATTCGCAGCTCGGCGGCGAACCAGACGGTGGACCTGCAATCCGGCACGCTGGGTATTGGTTCCGGTGCGCGGGTGGAAGTGATCAAGAACGCCACGGGTCACACGGGCGGCGCGTTCACCGTCAGCGGCGGCAGCCTCATCGGTTCCGGCACCCTGTATCTTTCCGGCCTGGATTTCAACATGACCGGCGGTTCCATCAGCGGCGCGCCGAACTTGTACCTCGACAGCGGCACCGGCGCGACGGCGGCCACGGTGCAGAACATCGGCGGCAACACCGCCATCACCGGTCTGGGCGACATCACCAAGGAAGGTCCCGGCACCCTGAAAGTCGCCGACACGGTCACCGCGTTGTCAGCGGACAACTTGTTCTTCCGCAGCGGCACCTTGAACTTCGGCAGCGGTGCGGATGTCACCCTCAGCGGCACGCTGGCGCTGGGTAATAGCGGCACCGGCGCGCTGGCGCAAAGCATTGTGCTGGGCAAGGCCGGCCAGCTTGACAACGTCAACAACATCGTGGTGCTGGACGGTTATGACGACAGCTTCACCAAATACTACAACGTCGCCACGCTGAACCTCGGCGGTTTCGACCAGGGCATTAACAACATCAGCGTCGGCAATCTCGCCGCCATCCGCCTGGACATGGGCGCGGCAAGCGGGGCGAACACGCTGACGTTGACCGGCAATAACTCCGGTGACGTCAACATCATCAACTGGCAGGGTAATCCCACCTCGCACCTTGGCGACGGCAACGCGACGGTGTTTGACAAAATCATCCTCACCGGCGGTGTCAATCCCGCCGATGTCTGGGTCTATGGCTATGAAAAAGGCGTCGTCGCCGACGGCGGCGCGGGCGAATACAAACCCACCGCCTTCCTCACCGCCGCGTGGAACACCGCCGCCGCCGGCAACTGGTTCGATTATAAAAACTGGGGATCCGGCACGAACATCGCCGGCATGGAAATCCCCAATCACCCCGGCGCCGTCGCCAACCTCGGCAGTTGGAACAGCGGCAATTCCTACATCACTCTCGGCGGCACCATCACCCTCGGCACCTTGCACCGGGGAGATCGGACTGGTGGCGTTTTATCGGGCGGCACCATCATCTGGGACAGCGGCGTGACTGGCGAGACGGCAAAGTTGATCAATAGCACATACATGTATTTCAACGTCGTCCCGTGGGTTCTCAACAGTGATCTGGAGGTGAACCTGGGGAGCGTTTTCACCTACAACGATGGGTTGATTAGCGGCACTGGAGGGCTGATTTTCAACGGCGGTTACATGATACGCAATGGCGGCAACACCTACAGCGGCGGCACGGTTATCAATCCGGGGTCAACCGTCGGCATTTATAATGCCACCGCCAACACCGCGCAAAGTTTTCTCGGCACCGGCACGCTGACCATCAACGGCGGGTGGCTGCTGGGCGGTGATCGGAACAACGGCACCTCCCGTGCCATCACCATCGTCACCAACCCGCTAACCATCAACGGCGACTTCACCAGCAGCTATCTCACCTTCGGCTACGGCGGCGACGTGACCCTCAGCGGCACCCGCACCATTACCGTTAATGAAGGGGCGAACAACGTTACCAGCAATCCATCCGTCGCTTTCAGTGCCACTACGAATTTAGTCGGCACCGGCGGGCTGATTAAAGCAGGAGCTTATCGCATGGATTTGTTCAGCCCGAACAACACCTTCAGCGGCGGGCTGACGGTTAACCAAGGCTATCTCTACACCACGATTGGCGCGGGCGGCTATGTTATCGGTGAACTCGCGCCCGGGCAAAACTACCTTGGCAGCGGCACCGTCATTGTCAACAGCGGCGCCAACATTTGGAATTACATGGCTGCTGGCAGCGTGGGAGAATTGCGCGGCACGTTGGTGGTCAATGGCGGTTACTTTGGCAACTATGGCGGTTCCGGTACGATGTTGCTGCAAAATACGGGCACGATCATCGGCGCCAACAACAGCGGCGGCCTCCAATTTCAAAATAACCAGGTGGTGGTGAACAACGGCATTACGCTGGTCAACCGTCCGAACCTCAGTTTCAATACCAATGCCTCTGGGAATGAGCAGGTGCTTGCCGGTTTGCCTTTCACGGGGGTTGGTATAATTTCCAAAAGCAGCGCTGGCACTCTCCATGTGAACACGCAGGTGAACGGTCAAACCGTGAACCTCGGCGGCGGTGTTTTGCAGCTGAACGTCAACGGCAATTACTTTAACACCGTCTCGCTCAGCGGCGGCATCTTGCGCACGGGCACGGCGACGAATAACAGCTTGGGGGTGCTGAACCTCACCGGCAACGCGGGCATTTACATGGAGACGGACAGCGTGCTGACCTTCAGCGGCTTCAGCGGCACTGCCTCGTCCGCTTGGACTTCGGCGATGCAGTTGAGCCTCGCCAACGACGACGGCGTGTGGAACACACTGGCCACTCCGGGCGTGACCAACAATTATATTTACATCACCAACACCGCCAACACCACGCAGCTTAACAACATCGCCTTCACCGGTTACGCCCCCGGCGCAACTTTTTTGACCAACGACGGCGGCACAACATGGTATCTCGCGCCCGACAGCGTGCAAATCAAAGAATGGACCGGCAACCCCTCCGCGAGTTTCACGGGCACAACGTGGAGCGCGTCCGCCGACTGGCTGAACGGTGTGCCGAACGCCAGCGGTGATTACGCCGCCATTCGCGACGTCGATGAAAAGCTCCATAACAAGACCATTTTAGTGGACGATTTATTCACCGTCGGCACGCTGGAAATCAGCAACGCCAGCGCGACGTTCACCCTCGGCGGCAGCGGCACGCTGGGGTTTAGCGACCCGAGCGGCACGGCGCGTTTGAACCTCGCCAACGGCAACACGCCGATTTTCACGGCCGCCTGGCAACTGGACAGTGACCTGAACTTCAGTGGCTTGAACTCCGGCAACATTTTATTAAAAAACAAAATCAGCGGCACCGGCGGCATCACTTACACCAGTGCAAACAATTATAGCTCCTTGCAACTGAGCGACAGCGGCACGGCGAATGATTTTTCGGGCGGCTTCCGCTGGATCGGCAGCGTCGCCACTGGCGCCAATGCCACCAATAGCCAGCGCATTGGCTTTATGAACGACGGCACGCTGCTCGGCACCGGCACGTTCACCATCGGTGACGGCACGGCGGGGCGTTGGTACGTCATCGAACTCGGCGCGGCTAACGTGAGCCGCGTGGTGACCCTCGGCGGTCTGGAAATCGCAGGCAATATTTTCTTCGGCCAGTACACCGCCAACACTACCGGTACGCTGACACTGCAAAGCACGACGGGCGTCGGCACCATTACCAGCGGCACGTGGACACTTGGTGGCAGCGGGGGAAATGCGGGTGGCTGGAGCGGCATGTCCACGCTCAACCTCAATATGGATCTCACAGGGCCGGGCACCCTCAATATCGGCGGCTACACATACGTGGGACTGTCTGGCAACAACACCTTCACCGGCGGGGTTCGCTTCGGCGGCGTTGGTTCGGTCGTCATCATCGGCGCTGACAACGTCCTCGGCACCGGCACGGCCACCCTTACCGGCGGTGAGATGGGCGTCGGCATCGCGAACGGCGCCAACCACACCCTCGACAATCCGTGGCTGTTCGGCGGCGCCGACAGTCTGTTCACGCAGCGGACCGCCAACAGCACCCTCACCCTGGGCTACTCGGGCAGCAGCCAGCTCGCCACCACGACGGGCTTCCTGATGGTCGCCGTCAGCAGCACGCTCATTTTTGGGGAAAACCATGTGCTTTACGGGCCGGGCGGAGTCAACGTCGGCTATAACGCCAGCACCTGGCAAGGTACGCTGGTGTTGCAGGGCACGAACACCTACCTGGGCGACACCACCATCCTCTCGGGCCGACTGGTCGTCGGCAACGACGCAGCCTTGGGCGCCGGACGGCTCGTGTTCTATGCGGGGGACCTGGCGGGTTCGTTGGCCTCCTACAGCGCGCCCGTGACGCTCAGCAACGCGGTGGCTTTTGATGGTAACACCATCAGACTTGATGGTACTGCCGGGCTGCTGACGCTGGCGCCGACGGTTTCCCAAACAACAGCCTTGGCGAACAACAAGACGTTCAGCGTGACCGGCACGGCGAAACTGGGATCGACCATTTCCTTCACCGGCGCGGGCGGCCTGATCAAAACCGGCGCGGGGACGCTGCTGGTGAGCAGCACCAGCAGTGATTACACCGGCGCGACGCAAATCGCGCAGGGCACCCTGTCGGCGAACGCGGGCGGCGGCAACATCACGCTGGGCAAAGTGGTGGCGGGCGAGAACTATTTCGGCAGCGGTAATGTGTCCTTCGTCAGCGGCAATTACGTGCGGACTTTGGAACTGATCACCACGGGCAGCGTGACGCTGGCGGGGAATTTGCAATTGAACGGCAACAGCGCGGTGAACACGGCGAACATCAACGTGACGGAAACCAGCGGCACGGTGGCGGGTAGCAGCGTGACGCTGTACCTGGACCCCGACGGCAGTGCGAATCTGCTGGGCAACGACTACGGCTACCTGCGGGCGGCGGGGGACATCGTGAAGATCGGCAGCGGCACCGGCAACATCATGGGCGCGAATATCGTGGCGGGCGGCGAGTTCCGGATGACCGACGGCGTGTTGAACTGGACCGGCGGCAGGATCAGCGCCACCAATTTGGATTACAGCGGCGGCACCTTGAACCTGGGCAGCATCAACAGCCCCGGACTGCAAAAGCTGACGTTGGGCGGCGGAGTCATCCTGAACGTCAACGCCGGGGCCAACGCCATGCTGACCGGCGCGGCGCTGGACCTGGCGGGCAACGCGACGATTGATTTGCACGGCACTGGCGTGCTGACCTTGAACCGGGCGGCCAGCTCCTGGGCCGGTGCCCTGACGGTGGCGAACTGGGACGGCATCCTGGCGGGCGGCGGCAACACGCGCCTGCAACTGACCACCAGCAGCATCAGCGGCGCGCAACTGGGCAGCATCACCTTCCAGAACGTTGACCCCGGCATCCAGTATTTGCAGGGTTCGCGGTTGACCAAGAACTACCTGGGCTACTACGAGCTGGTGCCGCTGGGCGCGGGCGCGACCTGGAGTGGCAGCAACGGCAACGATTTGTGGGACGCGGCGACGGTGGACAACTGGGAGCCGAACACCATTCCCAACGCGCAGGGGGCCAACGCGGTGTTCGCCGACCTGGACCCGGGCCTGAACGGCAAGACGGTGACCATGCAGAACAACGTGACCCTGGGCGGCCTGTTGCTCTCCAGCACCACGGCGGACCATTACACCATCAGCGGCAATCCGTATGTGTTGTATTTCAACCAGACGCCGGGGGCGGGCAACGCCTATATCCAGGTGGGCAGCGACAACTCGGTGACGCTGGACATGCTGGTGGGCTTGCAGAGCAACCTGGACATCGGGCAGTTCGGCAGCGGTACGTTGACCTTCAACAAGACCATCAGCGGCAACTACGGCGTGACCAAGCTGGGTGACGGCGTGGTGGTGTTCAACGGCACCAACACCTACCTGGGCGGTTTCTCGCTGGAAGCGGGCGAGGTGATCATGGGCAGCGACGGCGCGCTGGCGGGCGGCCTGTTGTCGTTCAACGGCGGCACGCTGAACACCGGCGGCACCAGCCGCACTTTGTCCAACGCCTACGTGGTGGGCGGCACGGTGGGCTTCACCGGCACCGCAACCCTGACCGGCAACGGCCTGGTGAACACGGCGGGCGGGCTGAAGGTGAATGACCGGGTCATCGCCAGCGGCCCGATCAGCGGCACCGGTTCGCTGTCCAAGAGCGGGACGGGCGAACTGTTGCTGACCGGCAGCAACACCTTTTCGGGCGGTTTCGCCGCCAGCGAGGGCGTGACCGGCATCAACAACAACAACGCGCTGGGCACCGGCACCGCGACGCTGGGCGCCAGCGGCACCCTGCGGCTGGACGCGGACGGCCTGAACCTGGCGAACAACGTGAACGCCGACGGCGGCGAACTCAACACCGGAGTGAACAGCGGGACCTTGAGCGGTACCATCAGCGGCAGCAACGGCTTTGCCAAGGGCGGCAGCGGCACGCTGACCGTGACGCAGAGCAACAGCTACAGCGGCACGACCCACATCAACGGCGGCAATCTGGTCGCCGCCAACGCGGACGCGCTGGGCGAATCGACGGCCAACATCAGCTCGACGCTGACCCTGGATTTCACCGGCACCCTGGACAACACCCTCGAGGGCAGCGGCGCCCTGGTAAAAGCGGGCAGCGGCACGGCGACGGTCAGCGGCTCCAACAGCGGTTTTTCAGGCGACAGCCGGTTGCAACAAGGTACGCTGGTGGTGGCGAACGATGACGCGTTGGGCAGCGGCACGCTGACCATGAATGATGCGACCACGCTGGGTTACCTGGACGGCATTAACCTGGGCAACATCATCAACGTGCTGGCCGGCGGCACCTTCAACGTGGCGAGCGGCACGGCGACGCAGTCGGGCGTGATCAGCGGCTCGAACATCTGGAAGACCGGCACCGGCAATTTGACTCTGACCGCGGCGAACGATTACAGCGGCACGACCACCGTCAGCGCGGGCGAACTGCAACTGGGCGACGGCGGCACCACCGGCAGCATTCTGGCGCTGAGCGACACCACCAAAAACGTGACCATCAACGCCGGCGCGGCGCTGGTGTTCAACCGCAGCGACACGGTCACCTATACCGGCAACAACCTCACCGGCGCGGGCCGGGTGATCCAGCGTGGCGACGGCACACTGCTGTTCGACGGTCCCGCGGCGCAACAGGCTTTCACCGGCGGCGTCATGGTCGAGAGCGGCACGATGAAGGTGGCGCACACCGCCGGCGTCAGCGGCACCATCACCATCGAGAGCGACGGCACCTTCGTGTTCGGCGAAACCAGCGAGGACGGCAGCTACGCGAGCAATTACGGCCTGACCAACGCCATCGCGGGCGACGGCACCCTGCGGATTGACCTTTCCGAGGAATCGTACCTGGTGGACACCCCGGCGACCATCACCTTCGGCAACAACGCGGGGCAGGCGGCGACTTACGGGCAGAACTTCCACGGCACGGTGGAGATCGGTCACGCGACCTACGTGGTCAACCCGTTGATGGAGACTTTCCTCAACAGCGGCACCTCCTCGCTCAAGACCACGGCGGGCAGCTACGGCACGATCGCCGGGACCGGCGGCACCATGCGGCGCATCGAGGGCGGGGTGGACTTCGCGGGCGGTATTTTCGAGTGGAAGTTTGACGCGGCCAACAACCCGACGGCGATCATTTCCACCGGCAGCCTGGGGATCACCGCCAGCTCGACCTTCCGGCTGAACTTGCAGAGCCAGTTGGAGACCAACACCAGCGGCAGCCAGGCCCTGGCCTCGCTGTTTGACACGGTGCGGACCGGGGCGGACTCGCTGCTGCTGGCGGAAAGCGACACGGCCATCACCGGCGCGATGAACTGGGCGGCCTTGCAGTACAGCGTCAACAACGGCGCGAGCTGGAATCCGCTGACCGAGCCGATCCGGCAGGGGATCTCCCAAAGCGGCACGGAAGTGGCCAAGGGCGTGTTCGACTGGACGGCGGTGGCGGTGGCCGGTGCGGGTGACAACGAACTGCGGGTGGGCTACGCGCTGGACAAATTGGAAGTGTTCAAGGACCAGACGCTGGAACTGGCGCTGGCGGCCAGTGATGCCAGCAACAGTTTCCAAACCGAGATCACCGATTATATCTGGGCGGGCAGCGCGACCAACGACGGCGCGGCCTATGCGGCCAAACAGGGCAGCGGCAGCGTGCAGTTCACCGACGTGACCGGCACGCGGGGCATCGTGCTCAATTCCGCCAACAGCTACACCGGCACCACCGGCATCAGCGGCAGCACGACCCTGACCCTGAGCAACAGCGGCGCGCTGGGCAGCGGCACGCGGCACACGGTGCTGGTGAGCGCGACTGATACCGGAGCTCTGCTCAATGTCAACGGACAAACGGCGAATGTGGGCGGCATTAACATCGCCAACGGTGCACAGATCAATTTGAATGGCGGCACGCTGAACATTATCGACAACGCCTCGGGCCAGACCGGGGTTACCGCCACCGCGCAGGGCGGCGGCAACGTCAGCGGCAACAACGCGCTGACCGGCAGCGGCGCCCTGAACGTGAACTTTGGCAACCTGGCCGTCAGCGGCAGCAACGGCACCTTGCACGGCAGCGGCAGCATTGCAAGCACGGCGACCGTGACCTTGCAACACGTGGCCGGCCTGGGCGACTCCACGCTGACCGACAGCGGTCTGCTGATCTTCGACGGCGCGACCGGCACCAACCTGAACAACATCGGCGGCGCGGGCCTGGTCAGTGCCACCAACGCGGCGAACGTCATCCTCGGCGGTAGCAACAGCGCCTTCACCGGCACCTGGAGCATCGCCAACAACAGCAATTTGAAGGCGATCAGCGCAAACAGCCTCGGCAACGGGAAAATCACCGACAGTGGAACTCTCACGCTCGGCGGCACTTCAAACTTCACACTTAACACTGCAAACTTGATTTCCGGCACCGGCGTGCTGCTGAAAGAGGACGCCAACACTGTGACCGTCACGCACAATTCCGGCACGGCTGGCAGCCTGTTGATCAACAACGGCACCCTGGCTTTCACCAACAACGGCCGATTCACCAGCACCGGCAACGCCAATGTCAACGGCGGCGCGTTGGCGGTGAGCGGCAGCGGCCTGCTCAATGTCGGCGGCACCTACACCAACAGCGCCAACGGCACGCTGGCGGTGGACCTGCAAGATCGCGGCGCCAATGACGCCTTTGTCATCGCGCAGTCGGCCACGCTCAGCGGCACCCTGGCGGTCGCCAACTTCAGCGGCAGCGAGGCCGGCGTGACCAGGGCCAGCGACCTGGCCAACGGCACGCAACTGGTCCTGCACACCACCGACACCATCCGCGGCGACTTCGGTACGGTCAGCGGCGTGGCGGCGAGCACGCGTAACTACATTTACGGCGGCGGCTACATTGCCGGCGGCACCGATTACTATGTCGGTTACAAGCTGGCCTGGTACGGCGACGACACCCACGCGACCGGCCTGTTCGACGTGACCGACGGCAGCTTTGAAATCGACGACCTCTACGGCATCGAAAACGAAGTCACCGTCAGCGGCATCGGCTTGCAGGATCGCCCGACCTCGCCGATCAACGGCTGGGACGGCAAGAGCCTGACCAAGACCGGCAGCGGCACCTTGATCCTGAGCGCTTCCAACACCTACACCGGCACCACCACCGTCAACGGCGGCGTGCTGGCCATCACCAACCACACCGGCAGCAACGCGGCGGGACTGGTGAACGGCGGCACGGTCAGTGTCAGCGGCTCCAATGCGCTGTGGCAGACGGGCGCGTTTAGCGTCGGTTCGACCGGCGAGGGCGTGGTGAATCTCGGCAACAGCGGCACGCTGTTGACCAAGGGCTCGGTGGCGTCCGGTGACGCGGCAAACAAATACCGGGTCTATATCGGCGAACAGGCCGGCTCAGCCGGCAGCGTCACGTTGACCGGCTCGTCGGTGTGGATCAACAGCACCGGCGTCGCCGCCAGCGGCACCGACTCGCGGCTGACGGTGGGCGCGCTGGGCAGCGGCACCCTGAACGTGCTTGACGGTTCACGCGTGGTCACCGACCGCCTCATCCTCGGCGCGGGCGACGGCAGCGAAGGCACGGTCGTCATCAGCGGCAGCGGCTCGAAGATTAGCGCCGACGCGGGCGGGGCGAAGACCGCGCTGACAGTGGGCTTTTCCGGCAGCGGCAACCTGCTGGTGGCAAACGGCGGCGAGTTGAACACCAATTCGGCGACCGTCGGCGGCTACATCATCAACGAACCGCCGTTCCTGGGCGTCGAGCGGGGCACCGGCCTGGTCACGGTCAGCGGCAGCGGCTCGCGGTGGGTGTTGAAGAACCAACTGGCCATCGGCGACGGCGCGACGGGCTCGGTGCTGATTGAAAACGGCGCGAAATTCAGCGGCTCGCAGGCGACCTATGTCATCATTGGCATGGGCGGCTGGGCCGGCGCGCAGACTGCCAATCAAAACACCGCCGGCAGCGGCACGTTGACAGTGACCGGCACCGGCTCTGAATTTTACACGGCCAGCGACATTTACGTCGGCTATGGCGGCGCTTACGGGGCAACCGGCACGGCACGCGGCGAAGGCACGCTGACGGTGGCGGACGGCGCGGTGGTGACCAGCAGCGGCGCACTGGTCGCCGGCGTGGATAACCGCTCGACCGGCGCGGTGACGGTGACCGGTGGCACGCTGGCGAACAGCGACGCGGTGCTCGCCTATGGCGCCAACTCGGTGGCGAGCGGCACGGTCGGCGGCGACGGCGTGTGGGCGGTGGCGGGTGATTTTGTCAACGGCTACGGCGGCACGTCCGCGCTGAACGTCAGCCAGAGCGGCACGGTGACAGCGGGCGGGACCTATGCGCAAAACGCGGCCTCGACGCTGACGGTGGGCATTAGCGACGGCGCACGGACGGGCGCCTACGTGGTGGCGCAATCGGCGACCATCAGCGGAACCTTGAACGTGACCGGCACGACGCTGAACGTGACGGCGACCACGGCGAGCGGAGTGCTGGCCAGCGGGACGACCTTGCTCATGCACACCACCGGCGGCATCGCCAATGACTTTACAACCAAGACCGGCGCGGCGCTGGACAGCGACGGCCGGGACTTCATCGTCAGCGGGGCGTTCAAGACCGCCGACGGGCTGGACTATGTGCTGGGGCAGGGGTTGGCGTGGTTCAGCAACACCAACTACAGCCACGGCAACTTCACGCTGGCGGCGGGCGAGACGTTCAACGTGGACGTGACTTTGAGCAACACGACCAGTGGCAGCGGCGGCTGGAACGGCCAGACGCTGACCAAGCTGGGCGACGGCACACTGATTTTGAGCGCGAGCAATAATTACAGCGGCGGGGCGAACGTCAACAGCGGCACCCTGCGCTTGCAAAATCTGTACGGCGCGGGCAGCGGCACGGTTGCGGTGGCCGCGGGCGCGGTGGCGGACCTGAGCGGCACGGGCGCGTATGCCAATACCACCACCGGCAGCGGCACGGCGGTCGTTAGCGGCAGCGTGCAACTCACCGGCAGCAACTCGATTGCCGACTGGCTGGTGACGGGCAACGGCCTGGTGACCTCGCAGAGCAACCTGGGCGGCGGAGTGGTGACGATTGACGACGGCAACCTCACGGTCAACGCGGCGAACTGGACCTGGACCAATTCGCTGACCGGCGACGGCACGCTGACCGCGAATCTGGGTGCTACGGGCACCTTTGCCTTCGCGCAGAGCGCGACCAACGCGACCGCCTTCAGCGGCACGGTGAACATGGCCAGCGGCTTCTTCCAGTTGGACAGCGTGGCGGGCGGTGTCGGCGGCAGCGCCACCAGCGGTACCGGCATTCTGCGGGACGCGACCCTGTCACTCGGCGCCAGCGGCACGACCCTGGCCGACAGCGGCACCTATTATCTCGGCGGCCTGGCCTTCGACGGCGGCATGCTGAAAATCAACATGACCGACGCGACCCGTCCGGCGGGCACGCTGACGGTGGGCGACCTCTCCGCGCCGGCGCACAGCGCCATCGCGCTGGATAATTGGCACAAGGTCAGCGGCACCATGCCCGACGGCACGGATTTCTTCTACCAGGACAGCGGCACGGTGTTCCAGATGCTGGTCACCGCCACCGGCAGCGTTAACGACACCGGCGCGCAGCTCGACCTCTACGACTTCAGCGGTTCCTTGATCAGCGACGCCAGCCGGAAGCAGATCCACGAAAACGGCGGGGTCAGCGGCACGGCGACCTATGATTACGGCGCGGAAGTGGTGGACAGCGGCAGCAACCGCGGCATCGCCCTGGCCTACATGCTGCGCGAATTGAGCGCCAACAGCGGCACCAACGTGACCCTCAACAACGCCGGCACGCAGGACAGCAGCAACACGCTGACGGCGAAACTGACCGGCAGCGGCGGCTTCATCATGAACGGCACCGGCGCGTATTACATCGGCGCCGCGGACAGTGATTACACGGGCACCACCGGCGTGGTCAGCGGCAGCCTTTACCTTTACAGCGACAACGCGCTGGGCAACACCGCGCAGTTGAGCATTTCCTCCACCGCGGCGGTGAACGTCAACGGCAAGACCCAGACCGTGGGCGGCTTGAACAACGGCGGCGCGCTGGACTTTGCCGGCGGCAAACTGACCATCAGCGGCAGCAACGGCAACAGCACGTCAACCGGCGCGCTCAGCGGCAGCGGCGCCCTGGTGGTGCAGAGCAACACGCTGAGCATCAGCGGCAGCAACGCCACGACGGTCAGCGGCACCATTGACAGCGGCGCGGCCATTGTCATCAACAACGTCAGTGGCCTCGGCAGCGGCGCCATCACCGACAACGGCCTGTTTGTGTTCGACGGCGCAACCGGCACCAACGTCAATGTCATCAGCGGCAGCGGAGTGGTCAGCGCCACCAACGCGGCGAATGTCATCCTTGGCGGCAGCAACAGCGCCTTCAGCGGCACCTGGACGATTGCCAACAACAGCAATTTGAAGGCGATTACGGAAAACAGCCTGGGCAGCGGGAAAGTCACTGACAGCGGAACTCTTACGCTTGGCGGTACTTCAAACTTCACACTGAACACTGCAAACTTGATCAGCGGCACGGGTGTATTGGTCAAGACCGACACCAACAGCGTGACCGTTTCCCACAGCAACTCCTACACCGGCGGTTCGCTGATCGAAAGCGGCGAATTGAATCTCGCCAACCTCGATGGCGCTGGCAGTGGCAACATCCTAAACTCCGCGACTCTGCGCCTCAGCGGTTCAGGCCTCTTCGACAATAACGTCAGCGGCACGGGCGTCAGCATTATCAGCGGCAACGGGGTTACTGTCAGTGGCAGCAATACGCTGTTCACCGGCACCTGGGATGTGACCGGCAGCGGCACCATGACTTCGCAGCAAAACCTGGGTGCCAGCGGCACCACCGCCGTCAATATCGCCAGCAACGGCAATTTGTCGCTCATTCTGGGCGCGATTGATTATGACTTCAACCAGCCCCTGACCGGCAGCGGCACGCTGCGGGTTAACAACACCGGCACCTTCAACCTGGTCGGCGCCACCGGCACCAACTTTGCGGGCAACCTGGTGCTGGAAAACAACCGCTTCGCCTTGAGCGGCAGCAACACGCTGGCGCTGGGCAATGCCACCCTGACGGTGGGTGAGGGCAATCACACGGTGGTGGGTTCCGGCACACAAAACATCGGCAATTTGACCCTCAATAGCGGCACCATCCAGTTCACCCTCGGCACCAATCCCGCGCAGGCCGACGGCATCATCGTCACCAACGTGCTGGCGGTGACCGGCAGCACGTATGTCATGGTCAACACCGGCAGCTTCAGCGCCGCGCTGCCGCTGTTGCAGCAGGACGACCAGATGAGCCAGGTGTTGCTGGTGCAAAGCAACACCGTGGCGGCGGGCAGCGTCGCCAGCATCGATGCCGCGCATCTGGTGGACCAGAGCGGCAGCAGCATCAGCAACGCCACCCAGCGGGACATCGTGCAAAACAGCGCGACCACCGCACACGGCACCTACGACTTCGAAGCCACGGTCAGCAATACCGGCCTGTACCTGGGCTACCAACTGACCGCGCTCGACCTGCTGGCCGGGCAGACCACGGTGCTGGGCGAGGACAACGGCCTGCTGGCCGGCAGTGAACTGCACGCCGCCATCAGCGGCAGTGGCAACCTGCAAATCAGTTCGACCGGCGCGCTGGGTATCACCCTCAACGGCACCAACAACACCTACAGCGGCACCACCTTCGCCAACAGCGGCACGTTGATTGTCGGCAAGGACAACGCGCTGGGCAACACCGCGCAGTTGAATATTTCCTCCACCGCGGCGGTGAACGTCAACGGCAAGACGCAAACCATCGGCAGCTTGAACAACGGCGGCGCGCTGGACTTTGCCGGCGGCAAACTGACCATCAGCGGTTCCAACGGCAATAGTGTGAGCAACGGCAGCTTGAGCGGCAGCGGCGCCCTGGTGGTGCAGAGCAACACGCTGAGCATCAGCGGCAGCAACGCCACGACGGTGAGTGGCACCATTGACAGCGGCGCGGCCATCGTGGTGAACAATGTCAGCGGCTTGGGCAGCGGTAATATTACCGACAACGGCTTGTTCGTATTCGACGGCGCAACCGGCACCAACGTCAATGTCATCAGCGGCAGCGGCGTGGTCAGCGCCACCAACGCGGCGAATGTGGTGCTGGGTGGCAGCAACAGCGCCTTCAGCGGCACCTGGACCATCGCCAACGACAGCAATTTGAAGGCCATCAGCGCCGACAGCCTGGGCAGCGGCCAAGTCACCAACAGCGGCACCTTGACCCTGGGCGGAACTACTAACTACTCCCTACTCTCTACTAACTCCATTTCCGGCTCCGGCAAATTGGTGAAGGACGACAACAACACGGTGACGATCAGCCACAGCAACAGCTACACGGGCGGCAGCATCATCAACGGCGGCACGCTCAAGTTGACCGACCTGAACGGCACCGGCACGGGCAACGTGTTGAACAACGCCGGACTTGATCTCAATGGCAGCGGTACTTACGTCAATAACATCAGCGGCAGTGGCACAGCCACTCTTAGCGGTGCGGGGGTGAACATTACCGGTAGCAACAGTTTGTTTGTCGGAGCTTGGGACGTGACCGGCAGCGGCACCATGACTTCGCAGCAAAACCTCGGCGCCAGCGGCACCACCGCCGTCAACATCACCGGCGACCTCTCACTGGTGTTGGGCGCGATTAATTACGACTTCAACCAGCCCCTGACCGGCAGCGGCACACTGCGGGTTAACAACACCGGCACCTTCAATCTGGTCGGCGCCACCGGCACCCACTTTGCGGGCAACCTAGTGCTGGAAAACAACCAGTTCGCCTTGAGCGGCAGCAACACGCTGGCCCTGGGCAACGCCACCCTGACGGTGGGCGACGGCAACCACACGGTGGTCGGCAGCGGCACCCAGAACATCGGCAATTTGACCCTCGATAGCGGCACCATCCGCTTCACCCTGGACGCCAGCGGCACCAAAGCCGAGGGCATCGTCAGCACCGCTACCCTGGCCTTAAACGGTTCGACCGTGGTGGTGGTGGACACCGGCAGCTTCAACAGCACCCTCTCGCTCTTGCAGCAGGACGAGCAGCATGACATCCAACTGGTGGCCGGCACCGCGTACCGCGGCGCGACCCAGGTCAGCGGCACTAACCTGCTGGACCAGGACGGTAACCAGTTGACCGACGCGACGCAAAAGGACATCGTGCAAAGCGGGACCACCACGGCCAGCGGCACCTATGACTTCGCGGCCACGGTGAGCGGCAGCGGTTTGTATCTGGGCTATGAACTGACCGCCTTGGAACTGCTGGCGGGCCAGACCACCATCCTCGACAACGATATCGCCAACGCGGTGCTGGCGGGCGCGGACGAACTGCACGCCTTGGTCAGCGGCAGCGGCAATCTGCAAATCTCGGCCAGCAACTCGATCACCATCAACAACGGCGGCAACAGCTACAGCGGCACCACCTTCGTCAGCAGCGGTACCCTGGTGCTGGGCAACAGCGGGGCGCTGGGTAACACCGCCTTGCTGGACTTGGCGGAAGACACCACCGTTGACCTGAACGGCAGCAGCCAGAGCGTCGGCGCCTTCAGCGGTTCGGCCAACTCGACCTTGGACTTGCACGACGGCGAACTGACCATCAGCGGCAGCAACGGCAACAGCGTGAGCAACGGCCTGTTGACCGGCAGCGGCACCCTCAACGTGGATGGCGCGGAGTTCACCGTCAGCGGTTCCAACTCAATCAGCGGCCAAGTGAATATCGCCAAGCCGGCCTTGGTGACGGTGGATGATGTGGCCGGTCTGGGCGGCAGCGACCTTGCCCTCAGCGGCAGCCTGGTGTTGAGCACCACCAACAGCGGGGTGCTGGCCAACGCGATCAGCGGTGACGGCGCGCTGGTCAAGCAGGGCGACGAGAGTGTGTATCTCACGCAGGCCAACGACGGCTTCAGCGGCAGCACCGACGTGCAGGGTGGCCTGCTGGCGGTGACCGACATCGCCGGGGTCGGCACTTCGGATGTGACTGTCGGTGCCACCGGCACTTTCGCTTACCTGGGAGTGAGCGGCACCTTGCAGAACAACGTCAGCGGTGACGGCGAACTGGACATCCTGGCTTCCAATCTGACGGTGACCGACGACGCCACCGTGGACGTGGAGCAGATTGTCCTGAACAGCGGCACGGTGGGTCTGGACACCGCCAATGTGTTCGGCCGCAACATCCGGGTGGATGCCGCCAGTCAGGTGGACTTCCTGCGCGACGGGGTGCGGCTGGGCAACGTGGAAAACCACGGCCTGTTGAACTTCGGCGACGGCAGCGGCGGTTTCAGGACCGCGACCATCGGCAACCTCTCCGGCGCGGGTTTCATCGCCATGAACGTCGATATCACTGCCGAACAGGGCGACCGGCTGGTTGCCGGCATCACCACCGGGACGCATGGCGTCATTCTCAACCGTCTGGATGCCCCCGGCGGCGTCACCGGCAAGGAGAAGATTTTGCTGGTCGAGACTGACGACAGCAGCAACGGGGCCTTTGTCAGCGGCACCCTGTCGGACGGCATCTATCAATACAAGGTGGTGGACGGCGCCAGCAACCGCAATTTGGACGGCAACGCCAACAACTGGTGGTTGATGGGCAGCGGCCTCTCCACCGACGGCAAGGTGATCATCAGCGTGGCCGGCGCTTCCAGCCTGGGGTGGTTCGCCCAGCAGGACAGCCTGTTGAAGCGCATGGGTGATTTAAGGCTG
The DNA here is from genome assembly GCA_031256975.1 of Verrucomicrobiales bacterium. Lineage (GTDB taxonomy): Bacteria > Verrucomicrobiota > Verrucomicrobiia > Methylacidiphilales > JAAUTS01 > JAIRPN01. Next base: position 18,285 of record JAIRPN010000010.1, read on the forward strand.
GACTACGAACAGCTCGGCGACAGGGTCAACTTCACCAAGCACGTCGAGGGCGATGTCTGGGTCAGGACTTACGGCCAGCAGGTCAACGCGGGTGGCGGTGCCAGCGGCGCGGCGTTTGAGGATACCCTGTGGGGCACCGACCTCGGTGCCGACAAGCTGTGGCAAATCGATCAAAATAACCTGCTCTACACCGGCGTGTTCGGCGGGTACGGCCAAAGTTCGCTGGACTTCCGGGGTCTGGCCGCCAACGCGGAGAGCAACAGCTATCAGGGCGGCGTGTATGCCACCTGGCTGCACGACAGCGGCTGGTACGTCGATTTGGTCGGCAAGGCCGCCTATCTGGACAACAGTTTCGAGACCTTCGACCTGAGCGGCAAAAACCGCGGCGAGTATAACAACTGGGCGGCGGGCGTTTCCCTGGAGTTGGGCCGCAAGTTCCAGTTGCCCGACCAGTGGTTCGTCGAGCCGCAGGCGCAAGTGAGCTATGTGCATGTCTTTGGCAGCGACTACCAGACCGTGGGCAGCAACAACATCAGCGTCAGTCAGGGCGATGCGGATGTCCTGCAGGCGCGCTTTGGTTCATTGTTCGGCAAGAACATCAAGCTTGGCAACGGCGGTATCCTGCAGCCCTATGTGAAGGTGATGGGGGTGGAGCAGGTCAGCAGCGGCGGCACGGTCCGGGCCGACGACGGCCAGTGGCGGCCCAACTATGACGGTCCACGCGCGCAGGTCGGTGCCGGCCTGATCTGGCAGTTGGACGACCGGAACCAGATCCATCTGGATTACGAGGCGGAATTTGGCGACAAGTTTGACAAGCCTTGGGGTATCAACGCCGGATACAGGCACCAATTTTAGGAGAAAAAGATTTGAGCACAGCCGGTACAATCCGCATGAGTCCCCACACCCACTCCCCCGATGGTACCGGCTGTTGCTCTTCATTTTGGAGGTAAACGAACCATGAAACCAAAAAACAAGTATGACAGTTCCCCGATTCCGATCCGGCTGGAAAATCGGCAGGACGAGTTGTTGAAACAGTACCGGGACAAGACCGGCTTGAGCCAAAGCTTCATCATCCGTCGCTGCATCGACTATGGGCTGGAACGATTCGTTAAGGATCAGGTGGATATCCTGACGTTGAAGGAAAAATAATTAATTGGTTAACAAAAGTCTTAGGCGGACAACCAGCTGTCCGCCTTCCGGCGGCTCGGGTCGGTCATCCGGGGAGCCTCAATTTTCCTAGGCTCCCGGATGGCCGATTCCGGGTTTGTTGCTGGGGTTGAAATGGAGTCATATCCTGTGGGTATGAACGAAGCCCAAACAGGTATTGGTTAAGGAGAGGGAATATAAATTACAATGAAATATGCGGAAAATCTGAAAAGGCCGTCTTTCGAGGGACTATTAATTTACGTAAAATGTAATGCAAAATGGTTGTAAAAAACTCCCCAGATAAAAAGGACTTGGAGTATGGGGCGATAGGGGCTGTCCCATGCTCCCGGATAAAGCTCGCGGCGGTTGGTTTTCCTTCCCCGTCGCGGGTTTTGTTCCGGGGTTCTTTGAAAATTTTGCCAGGGGAAAGGCATGACGCTCGCGTGACACCGAGGACCGAAACAATGTGGGTGTCATGACCGGATGGCCAGTTCGGCATAAACAGATGCCAGATTAGCCGGTTTCACCAACAACCGCGGCTTAACGGTTGAAGTGAGGGCACTGTTGCGGACCGTGGCAGTAGACGTTTGCTTGAATGCCTCGTATTCTTGCAGGGAGACGACCTCGACCAGGAGGTTTAGCCTGACGTTGCGTTCCACGTCGCGGCAAAGGGCCAGCAGGCCGATGCGGGCCAGATTTTCCGGCGAGACTTCGCTGATCTGCTGGGCCTGTGCCACTGCGGCCCAGTGTTCCTCGCTTAGTTTGATGGTGATTTTATATGATGTTTTCATGCAAACCTACCCTAGCACCGGAATCAGAACCTGCCATGTGTTAGTGGCGACGGCACAACGATAATTTATGACTGACACTGCCACCTCCTATAAAAACATCGCCGTGTTTTGTTGTCTCAACGCGTTAACCGCCATTTTGGCGGTAACCGCTTGTTTCAAGGCTTGCGGCATTGAACTTAACGTCTGGGGATTGCTGTTTTCCATTGCCGCCAATTTTGGACATTTTGGAATAATCGCCCTGCTGGTTTTCGGTCTGCTAGCATTGGTTGGTTATTGCGGCAGGACAGTGACCAAACTTGTAGCCATCCTGCTGTGCACGGCATTGTTATCGGTTTTGGTATTGGATATTTTCGTTTATGTTCACTACCGGACACACTTGAATCCCGCCTTGCTCGGATTGTTTTTATCGCCTGCGGGCAAGGAATTGGTGACGATGGACACGGCCATGTGGTCGGTGGTGTTTGGGATGCCACTGGGCATCGTGCTTTTGGAAATCGGTTACGTCAAGTTGGCTCCGCGTATCCATTTCAAGCCGGTTTTGTTCCTGATCGCGTTCTTCGCCGTATGTGTCCCCGCCTACAATCTTATTTTTATCACGGCTAATTTTTACAATTACGCGCCGGTGTTAAGCCGGGCCGAGGCGGTGCCTTATTTGCAGGTGCTGACTGCCAACAAATTGTTGCGGAAAATGGGATTTAAGGAAAGGGATGCGCAGCGCGTACAAAGTTACACCGGGCACTTGAAGTATCCCGTTGTCCCGCTCCGGTTGCACAACATGCGGTCAAAGCCGAACATCCTGGTCATTTTAATAGATTCCTGGCGGCCTGACTCGCTTGACCGGCAAACCATGCCGCTGCTTCATCGGCGTTCAGCCAAGGCGGTTCGTTTCGACCAGCATTTTAGCGGCGGCAATGCGACCCGTTGCGGGGTGTTCGCATTTTTTTACGGCATACCGGCTTCCTATTGGCACAGCTTTCTGGCAGTAAGCCGAGAGCCGGTGTTGATGAATGTAGCGGCCCGAAACGGCTACGAATTCGCCATTTATGCCTCGGCAAACCTGACCTCGCCGGAATTTGACCGCACAGTGTTTTCAAGTGTGCCGAATTTAAGGACGGCATCCAAGGGGTCTACCAAAGTGACGCGCGATCTTGACGCGCAAAATGGTTTTCTGGATTTTTTGGCCAATCGCCAGGAAGACCGCCCATTCTTCGGTTTTATGTTTTATGACGCCCTGCAGGGAATTGAAGTGCCGAAAAACGGGGTGAGTCCATTTCCTACCGACCTGAAGGTCATGAACTATTTCTCACTGACCAATGACACCAATCAGGAACCAATTCGGAATTTGTACAAAAACGCCGCTTACAACGTGGATTTGATGCTGGACAGGGTTTTCGAAACCTTGGAACGACAGGGCCTGATGGGAAATACCATTGTCATTGTCAGCGGAGACCATTCGCAGGAACTAAACGATTCCCATACCAACAGTTGGGGGCATAACGTCAATTTTTCAAGATATGAGACCCAAGTGCCGTTGCTTGTTTTCTGGCCGGGCAAGACTCCCGCACAATACAGCCACCGGACAACGCACCTTGATGTGGTGCCGACGCTGATGCAAAGGGTGTTCAATTGTGAAAATCCCGCAGCGGATTACAGTGTTGGGGCTGACTTGTTTGATGCCGGCGAAAGACCTTATACGATTCTGGCCAGTTACTCAAAAACGGCAATTATGATTGGTGACGAGGTGTTCGTACTGGATAAATACGGTTTGAATCAAGGCTGGGACTTGGATTACTCCAAGAAAGCCGACCGCCTGCCGCCCAAGGTGCTAAAGTCCGCCTTGCTGGAAATGCGCCGTTTTTACGAGTAACGGGATTATTTTTTGACCTTTGCGGGGAATGAGGATGGCGGCATTTTGCTGCGGGGGATGATTTCAAAGGGAGTGGTCAGTTGCCCGTACCGTTCCACATAGCGGCACAGTGCTTCCATCGTCAGGTTGACCAAATCGCTTTCAGCGATGCCGGAAAGTTGGTGGATGTGTGCGAGTCGTTTTTTGAGTTCGACGGGAATGCGGGCGGTGACTCTGGATTCCTTGGCGTTTTGGGGTTTCATCGGTGGGCATCATGCCGTTTTAGTGAAAAAGGAAAAGCTTTATTTTGACGAATGGCAACGATGTTATCCGATGGTATTTAGGTGCCCGAAATCCCGGAAAAGCACTTTTTTGGGCGGAACAAAACCATTGTCATTGAAAAAATTCGCCTGTTTCGCTGTTGAGCAAAATGCCATTCAATCAATTAATAATCAGGCAGAACACGGTATAGTAATTAAAAGTTAGTGAGAAAACGCGCCCGACCCATTGACAAAAACCCGAAAATGTAATTCCATTGTTACCCGATGGAACACAATGTGATTAATGAAGGCAACGCAAGCGCGACCGAAATGGCGGAGGTTGCCACCGTGATTTGCAAGGAACAACCTCTGCGGCAGTCGCTGGGCGAAAAACTGGCGGCGGTCTTGCCGACCGGCCGGGAAGGGAACGGGGACCATGAATAAAACCGGGGTTTGGATTATTTGCGCGTGGCTGGTGCTGCAATCCCGCCTGCTGGCCGCCACCGGTTACACTGGCGACGCGCGTAGCGAGTTCAAGGAGGGAATGCTGCTGGTGTTCGAGATCGGCAGCATCATCTTCTTCGTGCTGGGGGTATTCGGCATCGGTTACGCCGGACTCAATTACAAAAAGGACGAGGAACAGTCCAAGAAAGCCATGATCGGCTGCGCGATTGCCGCCGGTTGCGGGTTGATCGGCGCGGCCATCTTCCAGGCTTTCCGCATGGACAACGCGATTATCGCCTTTCGTTAAACTTATGGAACACCTTCGCTACACCCCGACCCATTCCGCCGACGAGAACGCCGGCAGGATTTGGGGTATTCGTAACGAATACCTGCTGATTGCGGTGGGTGGCGGCATCGCCGGCATCTGCGTGATGATGGTTTGCCACATGGCGCATTGTCCGGTGATCGTTTCGGTGCTGGCCGGCTTGGTGCCGCTGACGCTGACCCTGGTTTACATTTTTACGTTCAAACACAACCGTCCGCCGTCCTTTGATCTGGACTGCCTGGAACTGCTGATCCACGGCAACCACTGGGGCCGTCATCCGGGGAAAGGGAAGCATGAGCAATCCTGACGGTTATTTCATGGAGGATTTGCTGGTGTGGCAGGAACTTGACCGGCGCGGGTTCATCGCCAAGGGGTTTGCCTTTGACCCCGCCGATTTCCGCAATGCTTCGGTGTCCATGCTGAATGAATGGCAGGAAAAATTATGCCGGATGTTCCGTTCACTGGAACAGGCCGTGCACTTGCAGATCAAATGGTCGGTGGATGCGAACTACCGGGAGGTGTTGGAATATTACCGGCAGCAGACCGGACTGCTGGTAAAGAACGACTTTACCCGTCTGGTGAGGGAAGAACGCTACCAACGCTACTGGCAGGGGATGATTGACCGCAAATTGCGCCGCGAGCGTCTTCATCTGTACCTGGCCAAGGCCATCACCGTCACACCGGACGGGCAACACGATTTAGAGCAAGATAGCAAGCTCCTGCAAGCTTACGCCAACAGCTTCGCCTTGCATGGCGAAGCATTCAATACCATTGCCGGTGAAATGGCCGCATTGGCTCCCATGAGCGATGCCGACCATTTCCGGCAACTGGCGTATTTTCTCAATCCGTCATTCCACGGGCGCTTCGACTTCGACCCGCTTGACCAGTTCGACCCGCTGAAAAGCATCCAGGAGAACTGCTGGCAATCGGAGTGTATTGCCGACAAGGGGGTGTTCAAACTGGATGGTTACTACAACCAGTTAATCGTGTTGAAGCGCCTGCCGAAACACACCTTCCCCGGCATCATCAACGGGTTGACCAGCCTGCCGTTGCTGGATTATTCCATCACGGTCAATTTGTATCCGCTGCCGGTGCAAAAACTGGTGGACAAACTGGAGAAGGAAATTGACGCCTTGAAAACCGCCTACCGCGCCCAGGGCAAGCGTTCGATTTTGACCACCATCCAGAAGAAGGAGCAGCAGGTCACCGAATTGACGCAGGGTTATCACTATCCCTTCAAGATGGATTTTGTGGTGCAGGCGTGGGATGCGGAGTTGCAAAAACTGCAAGCCAAGTGCGGAGCCATCAAGGCGGCGATCAACGGCATGGGCGGGGCGCAATACTGGGAGGTGAATCATCCGATCACCGCGAAAAAACTCTGGTACCAGACCTGGCCCGGCTGGATACACGGTTCATATCGCGCCCACGCGCTGGACGTCAGCGACGTGCACGCCGCCGATTTGCTTCCCAGTAGCAGCACTTTTTCCGGCCATCTATTGGGAGCGGAAGCGTTGTATGAGGGTTCCAACCGGAATCTTATCGGGGTGAAAAACTTCATTAATGACACGCCTCAGTCGGCGGTGTTGTTCGGTGACACGGGCGCGGGCAAATCGGCCTTGTTGTGTGATTTGCTGGCGCAGACCGAACCGTATTACGCCTACACCGTCATCATCGAAGAAGGACTTTCCTACGGCATCTACACGCAGTTGATGGGAGAAAGACCGATCATCATCCAACCGGACGGCGATTTGACCCTGAATTATTTCGATACGCAAGGCTTGCCGCTGTCGTCATTGCAACTGGCGACTTGCACGGCCCTGGTGTCGCAGATGGCCGGGAAAATGGCCGATGAGGACAAGCAGAATCTGCGTTCCTCATTGATCTACCAATACATCGATGAGTTGTACAACGCAGTGTACGAGGACTGGCAGCAGTCGCACAGCGACCTATTGCCTGAAATTGCCCGCCGTGCTTACGCGGTGAATCAATTCCGCCTGAAACGGATGCCGGTTGGCAGCACCTACCTGGAAGCGTGGGCGGAGTTGCGGGACTTGTTGGTCGCCAACGATGAATTTGCTTCTGAATTATTGGCAAAGGTTTCGGAGGAAAACATTTCGCAGATGCTGAAGGATTTTTCCCAGGGGAAAATCATGCGCAACACGGCCCTGGCTTGGTTCAAGCCGGAGGACTACCCGCAGCACACCCACCTGTATGAAATCATGCGCCATACCCCGATGCGCCAGCATGACAAGAACGTGGTGGGGGACTTGGCTTCACTCCTGGCACCGTGGTGCGCGGGCGGCCCCTACGGAAAATTATTCGACGGTATCAGCAATTTGTCGCTGACCGGCAGGCTGGCGCATTTTGAACTGGGTTACATTCCCGATGCGGCGAAGGAATTGAAGGCGTTGGCCGGTTTCCTGATCAGCAACCACATGCGCCAGCACATTGTCACCCTGCCAAGGGGGTTGTGGAAACGGAAGATCGACGAGGAAATGGTGCGTCGCTTGTCGGTGCCCGGCGCGGAGAAAATCGTCGAGGAAGAATATTCGGGCTTCCGCAAATACAACTGCTGGAACATCTCGGTGATCCAGCAATATGCCAAGTTCAAGCAGTCGCCTGTCAGGCCGGTGGTGATGGGAAACTCGAAGCAGTTCTTTTTCCTGAAAATGGCGGATCTGGGCGACCTGGAGGATATTTCCCATGACGTGGCCCTGCCGGAAATCACCAAGCGGGCCATCAACACCTATCCGTCGCCGGAGAATCTGCCCGCACAGAACCGCTATTCGTCACTGACTTATCTGCACCGTACCGGTGGCAGACCGGTTTGCGGCACGGTGCATCACCGGGCCAGCCGTCCGATGCTCTATGTGTCGTCCAGCACCGGCGCGGATTTTGACCGGCGGGCCAAGGCTCTGAAAAGGTATCCCTCGGTGTTGGAGGGGGTGTTGGCGGAGTCAGGCAAATAATTTTTAGGAACAATCAAACCAAAGGACAGAAGATGAAGAAGATAATCGGAAAATTACTGGCCGCGCCCCTGTTGGGCGCGGCGTTAAGCGCCAACGCATGGGCCGGGGGCTGGACCAGCGTCAGCGGCACGGGGCAGGCGGCCAGCGACGGGTTGTTGCTGGTCACTTCCAACTGGAACACCACCCTCACCGGGGCGATTTCCACGGACGGCAGCACCTACACTCAGCGCTTTGAAGTGTCCAAGCGTGACGAATACGGGCAGGGCTACACCAGCGCGACCATGCCGGTGTGCAAGGACGAATACTGGAAAATCACCGGCGCCAAAAGCGTCTGGTTTTTCAAGCTGGAAGGCAGCGACGGCGCGGACGGGCTGGACGGCCAGGTGGCGGTGATCGAGACGGCAGTCAACGATTTGGAGCGTGAAATTGACCGCATCCAGGACGACATCAATGCCATCGGCGGGGGCCTGGATGCGATCAACGGCAATCTGGCCGGACTGGGCAATGACCTGGCTTCCATCAGGAGCGAGTTGATTACCTACGGCGACACGCTGGTCTGGTTGCAGCAGCAGTTAAGTGATTTACAGAATCAGGAACAGTCCCATGTCGCGGACTTGCAGGAAAAAATCGACGCCTTGACGGTGACGATGGACGGATTGCGTGACGAGGTAAATGGGCAGATCGTGGCGCTGACCAAGCGGCTGGACGGTTTTGACAGCCGGTTGACCGACTTGGAGCAAAAAGTCGCTACGCAAGGTTCCGGCAAACAATCCTCCTCCGACTGGTGGGGCAAGGCGGGGGCCGGTCTTGGCGTGGCCGGGGTTGGCATTGCGGTCGGGCATTTGGTTTCGGACGAAGACAATGCGGATGAAAAAGAGCCGGCAGAAGGTTGCGGTGCTCCCGTGCCCGCCGCTCACACCCGTCCGGGCTATCAGGAAGCTACCGGGAATTAACAATGACTGTTCCACGATTTTTACCCCTGTTGCTGGTGGTGCTGTCCCTGGCCGCGTGTTCCAGCCGTGCCTTGTACGATACGGCGGGAGCCGGGGCGGGGGCGGTGATTGCCAACCAATTGAGCGACGGCGACGCGATGATGACCGCCGTCGGCGCGGGCGGCGGGGTGTTGGCCTCGGAGTTGTTGCAGGGCGCCGCCGAGAACGGGCGACGGGAACAGTACAACCGGGGCTATGACCGGGGCGCGTCGGACGCCGCCAAGCGGATGTACTGGGTGACGCAGAATTTGCAGCAGCCCGATGCCAGGCGGGAAACGAAACTCCGTTATTACACCTTTCCGGCGGGCGGCATGGCGGCGGACGGCGTGAACGAACAACCCTATGAGGTGACCGTGCCGGTGGAGGAATAAACCATGCACTATTTTTTATCAACGATGGCGGCCTTGTGGCTGGCTGGCAATTTATTGCATGCGCAATATGCCACCAGCGACGCGTTGACCCACGCCTTGATTGAGCAAAAGACTGCCCAGGATTTGGACAAATGGGCTGAACAACTGGCCCGGATGAACGACCAGTTGACACAGGGAAAACGGATCATTGACCTGACCGGCGACCCGGCGCAGGCGGTCGGGGCCGTGGGTGCGGTGGCGGGCGTAGACCCGACCGTCAAATCCGGTGTCACCTCGTCACTGGCGTCCCTGCAAAAGAGTATCAATGCCGGACAATCCTTGTACTGGAACGGCAACGGCTTGTACCAACAGTTGCCCAATACCTTGCCGGATGGCGGGAAAATCACCCGCGACCTTGACTCGTACAAGTCAATCGCCGCCTTTGAAAACACTTATGACCGTTATGTGCTGGGAGCGGACAAGTTGCAGGGGGCACGGGACAAATTGCTCAGGGATATCGAGGTGACCCAGTCGCTTGCCGTTACCACCGAGAGCCAGCAGCGTGAGAAGCAGGCAAAGCTTGCCGTGCAGCAGGCACAGTTGGCGGCCTTGGACCAGGAACGGGCACGGCTTTATGAGGAAGCGGCAATCCAGAAAGCCGCCAACGACGAGCAACGCATCAAGCAGGAACAGGCGCAGCGCGAGGGCAACCACAGCGAACGGCAAAACTTCTGGGAACAACAGGCACAGCAGAATTAAGCCAATGATATGAAGGATTTAACCGACCAACTTTATCAATTTTTGCTCAGCGACCTGCACTCGGCGGTGATGGCCTTTGCCGACACGCTTTTGCAACTGGCCTTCGTGATTATCGTGCTGGGCATCGGTTGGAGCGCGTTGAAGCACCGTTTCCGCCATGATACCGGCGATTTGCTTTGGGCGGTTGCGGCGGCGGGCATCATTGCCGGGCTGATTGCGGTGTGGCCGGCCCTGGCGGAACCCCTGGGGAATTTTCACCGGATTGTCGAGGGGCTTTCAGGGCAAATCCGCCAGAACGTGATGGGCGCTTATTCCGGGGCGCTGGCTGCTTTTGAAAAAGGCAGCCTGCGCTGGTCGCTGCTGGTTGACCCGGTGGACTGCATCACCGGGGTGATCGTGTACTTCATGTCCTGGGCGGGCTTCATCGTGATGAGTTGTGCCAAGCTGTTGCAGTTTTTCCTGATTGAATTGTCGCTGGCGTTTTCATCGGTGTTTTTGTCGCTGTTCGCGTTCCAGGCTACCCGCAGCATCGGGGTCAATTTCGTGAGCGGCTCCATCGGCTTGTTTTTGTGGCCGCTGACCTGGAACTTTGTCGATCTGGCGCTGATGCCGATGGCGAAGTATGCCGCCGCGCAGGCGGCCGCTCCGATGGTCATGCTCAATACCATGGGCTGCCTGGCGGCCTGCACCCTGCTTGGGTACATTCTGGCCCCGTTCTGGCTGACCCACAAGCTGAAGACCGGCGGCGATCCGGGTTCCGCATTGGTGGGAGCCAGTGTCGGGTTGACGGCGGCGCTGGCCGCCTTTGCCGCCAAGATCGGTTTGTCGCTGGCCTTGGGTAATCCGGTCCCCGCAGTTGAAGGTGCGGCCTCGCTTGGCAAGGAAACGAAAGACGGGGGAGGCAAGGAGCCGCCGCCCCCGTCCTCTGGCGGTGGTAGTGACCCGTTACCGCCCGTTGACCCAGCACCGGTGCCACTGGCACCTGTTTCTTCCGGTGGTTCGTCAAGCGGTGGCGGAGCGGCAGTTTCCTATCCCGGCGGTGTTTCATCGGGCAACAAGGCAAGTGTCAGCGTCCCCATGGCGGACTTGGTGGAACCGCCGCCCTTGCCGGCTGTTGTCAAGATGACCCCGCCCGAAGGCGTGGCGTTGACCCCGACTTTTACCCCGCATCCGAACACCCTGATCGGACAAACCATCAACTAATTGAAAGACCACCCCCATGCGCAGAATCATTGACCAATTGTTCGCCGTCAACCTGAAGAAAGTATTGGAAGCCTACGGACATCTACCCGCTTTCGAGCGGGCCCTTGCCAAACCCGACCCTGACAACGTTTTTGCGGTTGGCCTTGACAACCCGCCCTATCAAAAACTGCATGTCGAGGTGCTGCCGCCGGAAATGAACCGGTTCAACGTGCCCGCCGTGGCGGTGTCGCACACCTTCGTGCAGAACGGCGACCTGATGCGCGATCCCGAGATTGTTTTTGCCGTCAAACCGGAAGGCTGGGTGCCCTATGAATGTACCCAGGACCCGCTGGGCCATTATGCGAGCGCCTTTGATGCGGACGGAAAATTTGACGAAAAAATCAGCGCTGACATGCGGCAATTGTCCGTGGTCTGGGCAAGAAACCTGATCGGGCAGGGCTGGGCCGGACAGCAGGCCGACCAGTCCCAATCCCGATCCATAAAACCCGGACTCTGACTCTTTATGCAACCCAATCCCATTCAAATTTTCACCAACAACCGGCAGGCGGCGCGGTTCTGGTTCTTTACCTTCCTCTGCACGCTGATGGCGCTGGCGGTAATGCCGTATTTATTGGTGCGCGCCTGCCGGGTGCCGGAACGGGCGGTCATTTTGAACACGGCCACCGGCAGCATGGTGTACGCGCCGGTCATAGGCTTCATGGAGGCGGACGAGTTGCACGCCTATCACGCCAGGCTGGCAACCCTGGCGTTGCTGCAAACCAATCCCAACGGGCCCGATTTTTCCGAACTGATCGACCGCCTGTTCCTGGCCGGTGCGCGGAAACAGGTGCGCAATGCCTTTGCCGCCGGCGAGGATTTGTACAAATCCAAGCAACTGCGCCAGAAACCGGAAATTGCCGAGATCAAGATTTTGCACGGCAGCGGCAAGGTCGGCGGCCTGCCCGCCGTGGACGTGCAGGTCAGCGGCCAATTGATCCGCAGCGGTATCAGCAACGGCATGAGCTTTGCCGAGCCGGTGAATTTTACCATCCGTTACGCGCTGGTGCGCAATCCCGATTTATTGAACAACAACCTGTTTCCGCTCGCCGTGGGAACTTACCGCTATCAGGAGCAGCCATGAGAATCATCAGTTATTTAACCGTCAGTTTATTGTTGTGGCTGCCGCCGCTAATGGCGGGGCCGTCGGTCAGGCAGTACCCGCTGGATGAAAACCTTGTGCACGAGGTGCCGGTGGCGCTTGACGAGGGAACCACGGTATTTTTGTTCCCGTCGAAAATCAACGGCATCTATGCGCGGAAGGTGTCGCTCGATTTGAGCGACGCGGCGGATTTCACCATGACTTATCAGCCCGGACAGTTTTATTTCACTATCAATGCCAGGAGAGAGGGGGTGCGGGATGTCGTCAGCGTGGTGATGGGCAAGCGGGTTTATCAAATCCGCATCAGGGCCGAGCGGGAAAAACCGGTGCTGACCGCTTCCTTTTACCAGGTTGCCCGGCAGGGGAAGGCGGCGGCAGTTTCGCCTGACAAATTGCTGTCGCTGCTGGACAAGAGCAAGCTGTATTACCAGTTGCGGCAGCACTACCCGCAGGACGCGGAACAAATTGACCACATCTCCCCGAAGAATGTCCTCTGTTACCGCGACTTCACCGTGACGGTGCAGGATGTCTGGCGTTACGAGGCCGAGGATACCCTGGTGTTTCGCGTCCTGTTGAAAAATTTGAGCGACCTGCCCATTGACTACCTCGCCAATGAAATCGCCGTGCGGGTTGGGCAGCGCATTTATCCCGCCGCGTTGGTGGATGCCGCCGGGGTTATGCCGCCCCGCTCCGTTGTTCCCGTTTATTTTGCCATCAGCGGATCGCCGGAGGGCGGGCGCAATCATCTTTCAGTCAACAACCGCTGGAACATTCTGGTGCCAAGAAAGGACAAGGAATCATGAACATTCATCGCATTTTGTTCTTTTTCAAGACCGGCACCGGCAGATTGCTGTTGTTCATGGCCTTGTTCGGCTTGGTGATCTGGCTGGTGATTATGGGGCGGGTTGACGGCGGCAAGGTGGTTGAGAACGCCGTCGAAATGGAGAAGCAGGCGGTCGCGGCAGTGGGCAAGGTGACCACTTACGTCAATCAGACCACGCCCATGTCGGGTAGTGGCACGACGAATAGTAAGCTCAAGACAGAGGGAAAAGGGGCTATGCCACCACAGCCGCGTTCAACTGCGCTGTATGTTGATCCGCAAGTACAGGTCAGTGAGGACTATGCGCCCTTTGGCCGGTTGTTGGAATGCCAGTTGGTCATCACGCTGGATTCCAGCCGCACCCAGACCCCGATCATCGGGCAGGTACTGAAGGATGTTTATCATGATGGCCGGTTGATTATTCCCGCCGGGGCCGAGATTCACGGCATGGCGCAGGTGGACCGTTCCCGCGACCGCATTACCGCGCAGGAAAAATGGTCGCTGGTCTGGCGTTTTCCGCATGACCCGATGAACGGCTATGAGTTGCCGCTGACGGGGATTGCCCTGGCGCATCTGCCCGATGCCAACGGCCAGGGTTGGAGCATCATCGACGGCAGCGCGGGCTTGCCCGGTGAGCTGATCAAGAGCGACAAGTGGGCGGAGATCAAATTGTTCGCCGCGACCTTTATTCAGGGAATCGGGCAGGGCTTGGGTTCCTCGGAAATGTTGTACACCGGCAACGGGGTGTACCAGTCGTCTGCCGGCACCATCAAGAACGGCCTGGCGAAGGGGGCCGAACTGATGACCCAGGCTTACGCCCAGCAAATCCAGCAGTCCATCCAGCGCGACGGCTTCTTTGTCCGGGTGGCGGCGGGAACGCCGTTTTATTTGTACGTCACCCAGACTATCGATTTGGCCGATGCCGGTTACGGCATGGCCGCAGTTAACCCTCAACGGAGAAAACCATGAACAGAAAATTCAGCCTGCCCTTGTGGCTCAAGGAAGCGCGCAAGGAAAACGGCTATGTGAACGCCGCCGTGGAACTGGCCGCCGATGCCGGTTACAGCAAGGCGAAGTTTTGGGAGCAGTTCGCCCGCGGCCTCTACAACCGCATGAAATTCAGGGTGGAAGACCACAGCCAGACCGGAATTGTTGCTGTCCTGCCTCCGCCCCCGCGCAAGAAAACCCGCCGTGGCCGCTACGCGCTGCCGGTATTGCTGTTGTCGTTGACTGTTTCTGCGCTGGCAGCGTGCAGCGGCCCCAATGCGACACCGGGCACACCGTGCCTGCCCGCCTTGCCGGTGGACAGTCCCGGCACCCTGCTGGACAACGACCAACGCAACTGGGTGCGAAACGACGAGCAGTTGCGGCAGTACACCCTCAATCCCTACCGTGACCCGAACAACCCGAACCTGCGGCATGACGGGCACAACGTGCAGCGGTTGGAGCAGTCGGCGGATTGGAATCTGCGGCAAAATCCGCCGCTGGATTTGGCGGTGGGACCGGTGCCGGACCAGAACGTGCCCGCCTCGGTGCTCAATCCGGTCAAGGCCGAGCTTGAGCAGAAGCTGGCCGAACAGCAGAAGTATATGGCCCTCATCGTCGAGCAGAATGAACAGTTGTTGTTGCGGGACAGGGAACGGCAGGAGCAGGCCGCGCAGATGGAGACTCTGAAAGCGCAAACCACGGACTTGCAGCAACAGGTTGGAGCTTTGCATGAGCAGTTGGACTTGGAGCGTTCCTTGCGCGTGCAGGATCAACTGGAGGTGTACACCGCCAAACCGTGGTGGAAGTTTTGGCAATGAAGCAGCCGGTCAATATTTTCAGGGACGAGGCCGGCGGAATCACGCTGTGGCTGACCAATATCGGCAAGGATTCCTACGGCAATAAATCCGTCTGGATTGCCCGTGGCGACCATGCGGACGATTTGTGGCATAACCGGAAAATCCGACTGGCCCATATTCCCGAATGGAGACGCAAAACCTTGCCGACCGTGCAGGACATTAGCGGCAGTCCCCGACTGGTCGCCGCTCTGAAGAACTACTATTGCCGCTATTGCCTGGCGGAACGTCAGACACCGGTACCACAGCGCCGGGGAATCAGAATTTAACCAACCAAAGGAGCAAAAACATGGAAACACTGGCAGAAAAAATACGCCGCGCTAAGGCGGAAAACCCGCAGGAAAAACCGATCCCGGAAAACTCGCTGAAAGTCGAGGGCTACTGGGAAAAGGACAACAAGGAAGGCAGTTCGTGGGTGGCCGAGGTCATCGGCGTCAGAGCGCAGGACAGCGACATGGTGCTGGACTTGCGGTTTGTGGAAAATCACTCGATCCGCTGGACGAGCAAAAAGAAGGAGAAAACCCCGGCCGGAATCAAGACCTGGTACTTGCCGGACGGCGTGTACAAGGCGCGGCTGGTGGAAAAGAACGGCGCCGAACCGGCCTGGCATCACTTTGCCGTGGTGGACGGCGTTCGTGACGAGTTGACCGAGAACCAGGTGTTCGGGATTTTCACCGATCCGCTCACCCCGACCCCGGAGGAAATGAATCATCATGAGTAAGCAAATTACCATTGATGTCAGCGACGAAATCATGGGCAAATGCGAACAGGCCGCCGCGCGGATCGACAAGATGCTGCCGGTGGCCATCGGCGTGCCGCCCGTGTCGTTGCTGCAAATCAGTCTGGAAACGGCTTTTTTCAGGGAAAATGCCGAATCTATTGCCAGAAAATTCGTCAAGAGCCTCACCAGGGCCGATTTGGCGAAAGCTGGCGGCAAATAAACCCCTAATCGAAAGGAATATCAAATTATGCCATTAGTCAGAAATCCCGACAGAAACCGGAGACCGGACACGGCGGAATCGTTCGACGGGGACGATTTTGAATTGCCGGTAAACCCCGAAATCGAGCGGAAAATCGCCGACTTCAAAAAGGAACACCCCCGTCTGGCGGTGTTTGTAAAAACCTTGCCCCGCGAACGTTTGGAGAACGCCTACGTGTTGCAGCACGTCGAGCGTAGCGAGCGTTTTGAAATCTACAAGCAGAAGGCGATTGCAGCGATGGATAAGCCGGAGAACGCCGAACTCAAGAAGCAGATCGAGGAAAAGCTGGCGAACGTCCTTGACCCCAGGGTCAGGGAAAGACTGTTTGGTCGCAAGGTCATGCAGGCCGTGGCCATCGGCTCGCTCAAAATCTAGTAAAATTGTGACACCCGCACGGTGGCGCAGTGTCGCCGTGCGGGTGGTTCGTCTTCATGCAACCCACTCATGTCCTGGATTATCAGCCATGCGCTCATGCGCCGTTACGGGAACTCCATCTCTTTGCCGGAGGCGGGGGCGGCATCCTTGCGTCCAGGCTGCTCGGCCACCGGGTCGTCTGCGCCGTCGAAATCGCCCCCTATGCCGCAAGCATACTTGTCGCCAGACAAAATGACGGCTTTTTCGCGCCTTTCCCAATCTGGGATAACATTTGCACCTTTGATGGCAGGCCATGGCGAGGCCATGTTGACGTGGTGGCTGGCGGCTTTCCCTGCCAGGACATCAGCAGCGCAGGCAAGGGGGCCGGCATTGACGGGGAACGCAGCGGGCTCTGGCGCGAATTTTCAAGAATCATTGGCGAGGTTCGACCGCTCTTCGCATTCGTGGAGAATTCGCCAATGCTCACTGTTCGGGGGCTTGGACGAGTTCTCGGCGACCTGGCCGCGCTGGGGTATGATGCAAGATGGGGTGTGCTGGGCGCTGCCGACCTTGGCGCCCCGCACCAGCGGGAGCGTATCTGGATTGTGGCTGCCGACGCCATTGGCCAGCGATGCGAACAGCGGCAGGCTTTGTCGGCACGACCGCTTCTATCAAAACCAGACGGGATCGTTGTGCCGGATTACCCGCAATGGCAAACGCTGGACTGTGGGGCTGGGACGCTTGGTGCAATTATGGCCGACGCCAACCGCCTCCGATGCCACCAAGTGGAACAACATGACCGCCGGGGAACGCTTGGCCAAGGGACAGATGGTGCGGCTGGGCAACTCGCTATCCACTACGGAGAACCGGGTTGGTGGCAAGCTGAACCCGCGCTGGGTCGAGTGGCTGATGGGGTGGCCAATCGGGCACACCGACTTAAAGCCCTTGGCAACGGACAAGTCCCTCTATGTGCCGCCACCGCCTGGCAAATCCTCGCAAACGACTTTCAATTTTTAAGGGCCTGACGACCCAACCCAAAAGGACGAACAAACATGACATCGACTAAAAAAATCACCAAGGACCGTATTAAACCCGCCGTTCGCTGGCCGGGCGGCAAATCCCGCCTGCTCAAGGAATTGTTACCGCTGATTCCGCCGCATACCTGTTATGTGGAGCCATTCGCCGGTGGGTTGGCCATGCTGTTGGCCAAGGCCCCGTCACCCATCGAGGTGATTAACGACATCAACCATGACCTGGTCGGCTTTTACCGCTGTGTGCGTTTCCACCGCGACGAACTGTTGACCGAATTGGAATTTGTGTTGAACAGCCGCGAGGAATTTAATGATTTTCGCCAGCAACCCGGCCTGACCGACATTCAGCGGGCCGCCCGTTGGTTCTTCCGCAACAAGACTTGCTTTGGCGGGGCAAACCTGGACGTGTTCGGCACCTCGGCCACCACCGCCATGAGTTCACGGGCCGCGCGTATGGAGGCTATTCGCGCCCTCAATTACCGCCTGGACAAGACCACTATTGAACACCGCGACTGGCAGCAGGTCATGAAGTTGTATGACCGTAGTGAGACGTTTTTCTTCATCGATCCGCCCTACACCGGTTGCAAGATTCCGATGTACGACGAGTGGGAGATCAACGATGTCAGAAGAATGAGGGATTTTTTGTTCACGCTGAAGGGGAAGTGGCTGCTGACTTTTAACGATATCCCGGAGATTCGGCGAATCTTTGACGGTTGCGAGATCAAGGGCGTTGCCCGTCACCGAGGCGTTAATAACAAGCAGGGGGCCAAAATCTACCGGGAATTGATTATCCGGCCAGGCGGGCGTTTATGATGAAAAGAGGATGACAGTTTATGACTGACCAAATTGAGAGATTATTAAACAAAAACGAGGCGGCTAAATTTTTGGGAATTGCGGTCAGGACTTTGGACCACTGGATGCAGCAGCGCAAGATTCCATTTCATAAGATTGGAACCGCAAGAAAATCCATAGTGCGATTTAAATTGGCTGATTTGGAAGAATTGCTGCGCGCAAACAGGATACCAGCAATTCATATGTAACCATATTTTGGGAAGTTAATTTATTGCCAAGATTTCGGGCTGTTTTTTGGCAATATGCAATAACTTTAATGCTGCGCCGCTGGGCTTTCTTTCGCCACGTTCCCAAGCTATGGCGGTTCGTTTGGGAACATTCAATAATCGGGCAAAAACAGCTTGGCTAGCTCCCATGCGGGTACGAATGCGACGAATTTCAATTGGTGCAATTTTAGATACTGGGGTGGGTAGTTCCAATGTAGTAGTACGAAGATCATCAATCTTTCCAGCCCGTAATATGTCCAAGCCTTCTCTTGCCGAAGCAATCAGTTCTGATCCGCTAAACAGGTAATTTTTTTCAATCTTTTTGATCATAGCAGTTCCTTTTTAATTTCTGTGGCGATTTCACGTAACGTGATTCGCTCTTTCGCTGTTAAGTTCGTTTTATTTCCTTTGGTGTAAATCATCACAAAAACAATAATGGCAACTTCTGGCACGCGCAAATAAATGACCCTTGCTCCACCACTTTTTCCCCGTCCCACTATTTTCATTCTCACTTTGCGAAACCCACCACTGCCCTGTATAACATCCCCTTTGTCAGGTTGCTTCATCAGGTCATTTTGCAATTCTCTTAAAGCTTCATCATCTGTGATTTCCAATAATCGACGGGTAAATGCAGGAAACTCAATAAAGCTCAATTTCACTTAAAAAAATATTACACATTGTGTAATAGATTCAATAAAAATAATACCATGCTTTTTCTTCTAATCATGGAAAAATTACAAGGCGATTGTCAGATTATTATTGCCCGAGCTTATTTATCATAGGCAACGGCAGAATATTGAACAAATACAGCGAATTTAAAAAACTTATCCGATTTCATAATTAATACCAATCTTGATATTGTATGCGGTGCTTTTTTTGAAAAAAACCAAAGGCGCTAAAAACCGCTAAAATTGCCTAACTTTTATTTAGAAGAAATTAGCACACAGTTGCACACAAATTTTTGGCGTTTTGGGTCGTTTTCTTGCTTTTCGAGTATTTTATTAAATAAGTCATATCTTGTTTATAATAACATATTTATATCATAAATATGCCACTATGCGCCATGCTTGGTATGGATTCGAGTCCCACCGCCTCCATGCCATATTGATTAATATGGTGATTATGGATAATGCGTGTAAATTTTGCGGAATAAATCCTCTATAGAAAACAGGACGGAACGTTTCTCGTTTTATAATTTTTGATTAATTTGGTGGATCGAGGTGGATTAATCGAAACAATAAGACTCTGATTGGGCCACCCAAGTAGCATGTCGAAGGCGTAGTCGGGCTAATCTTTGATAGATTCAGAGATAAATTGCTTTATTTCATATACCGAAAGAATTGTGGAACGTCTTATGCTTGCTGGTAGGGCTATAAGATGGACTAACGGTCATGAATTTGGCAGCAGTATGCTCGAGTACGGTCTGTAGTTTTTTCCAAGTTTCGGAAAAAGGCTCGGACCCCTGTCGTATCATTCAAGATCTCACGCTTTTATTGGAAATCTGTCAGGTTTTGGAGAGCAGCCTTGAGTCGGAAAAAGTTTTGCAGCCGGTTCTGAAGTTAATGGCTTCATCCATAGGCATGCAAAATGGTTCGATTACCATCTTAAACCGGGATACTGGAAAGATCATCATTGAGGAGACCTTTGGTCTATCAAAGGAAGAATGCCATAATGGCCGGTCCAAGATCATGGATGGGCCGATTGCCAAAGTTATTCAAAACGGCCAACCTGTAGTCATTCATGATATCAGTAAAAGTGAGTATTTCAAACATCGCATCCCTTCTCAGGTAAACAAACATGCCGCTGTTGACAATGGCTCTGTCACTTCTTTTATTTCGGTACCGATCAAATCAGGCAATAATACGGTTGGCGCATTGAGTGTTGAACGCTGCGTGTCATTTAAAGAGGGTTTTGAGCATGATCTGCGGTTGCTTTCGCTGATTGCTTCCGTATTGGTTCAGGCGGTAGGCCTCCGTCAGACGGCGCGCGAGCGGTTGCAGGCCTTGCAGGTGGAGAATGAGCGCCTGCAGGAGCAGATCAAAAATCACTTCAAGCCGGACAATATGATCGGCGGTTCCAGTGCGATGCGCAGCGTGTTTCATCATATCGAACAGGTGGCCGGCAGCCAGACCACGGTGTTCATCCGGGGTGAAAGCGGGGTCGGCAAGGAACTGGTGGCCTCCGCCATCCATCAGAACAGTCCGCGCAAGGACAAGGCCTTTGTCAAGGTGAACTGCGCGGCGTTGCCGGATTCCATCATCGAGAGTGAATTGTTCGGCCACGAAAAGGGGGCGTTCACCGGGGCCATCGCCATGCGCAAGGGGCGTTTTGAAATTGCCCACGGCGGCACGATATTTCTCGATGAAATCGGCGACCTTTCCCCGCCGACGCAGGTCAAGCTGTTGCGCGTGCTGCAGGAACGGGAATTTGAACGGGTCGGCGGCCAGTACCCCATCCGCTGCAATGTGCGGGTAATCGCCGCAACCAGCAGAAATGTGGAACAGTTGATTGAAGAAAACAAATTCCGCTTGGATCTATACTATCGGTTGAATGTATTCCCTGTCTATGTGCCGCCGTTGCGCGAGCGCAAATCGGATATTTTGCAATTGGCGGATCATTTTGTTGAGAAATACACTGTTGCGGCCGGCAAGCGTATCCGCCGCATCTCCACTTCGGCGATTGATTTGATGATGATGTACCATTGGCCGGGCAATGTGCGGGAACTGGAAAATTGCATTGAGCGGGCGGTGCTGCTTTGCCGGGATGACGCGATTCACGCGCATCATCTGCCGCCCACGCTGCAGGCCAAGGATCCATCCAAGCCCGGCAGCAAGGGCGGCTTGGAAAGCGCGTTGAATGCGGTGGAATTTGAACTGGTGGTTGACGCCCTGAAGGAAACGCAGGGCAACATGGCCCAGGCCGCGCGCCAGCTGGGCATCAGCGAGCGCATCATGGGACTGCGTATCAAAAAACACCGGATTGACCCACTGCGCTATCGCGCCATCATTCCCGCCGAATCATGAATGTCAATATCACCCTGGCCGAACCTGCCGACATTCCGGCCTTGGCCGGTTTGCTGGCCATGTTGTTCGAGCAAGAGTACGATTTTAATCCCGACCGGACCAGGCAGGAACGTGCCATTGCCCTGTTACTACAAGAGCCGGAACATGCCTGGATCTGGGTGGCACGCGCCGACAGTGTCCCGGTTGGCATGATCAGCCTGCAATCGGTGATCAGTACGGCGGAGGGCGGAAAGTCGCTCTGGCTGGAGGATTGGATTGTGCATCCGGCCTGCCGCGGCCGCGGGATCGGCGGCCGGTTGCTGCGTTACGCCATCGAGCAGGCGCGGGCGCGGGGTTTCCGGCGCATCAGCCTGCTGACCGACCGTGACAATCTGTCCGCGCAAGGGCGGTATGCGGAACAAGGTTTCAAGCCGTCCGCCATGCTGCCCATGCGCCTGTTGCTGCCGGAAGATCCCACCAAAATGTAGGTTTACTTTCCGGGAACTACCTGCGCGTAGGATTTTTTCCGGGTTTTTATCCCTAACCATTGATTAGTACAATCGCCAGCAAATAATATTTCTTTTGCTATCCCCCTTGGGGCAAGGCAATTGCGCGTTTTGCCGGATGGGCGGCGAAAAATATTTTGAATTTTCAGCAAGCTTGGCATCCGCAGTGCAATAACTCCCTGCGTGCAAGACACAGAAAAACAAACCGCAGCCCGCCGCAACGAGGTTGCTTAACCAAACAACGAGGAACAAATTTATGCGCAAAGTCGCTATTTATGGAAAGGGTGGCATCGGCAAATCCACCACCACCCAAAACACGGTTGCCGGCTTGGTCGAGATGGGCAAGAAAGTCATGGTCGTCGGCTGCGATCCCAAGGCGGACTCCACCCGCCTGCTGCTTGGCGGCCTGGCCCAGCGCAGCGTGCTGGATACGTTACGCGAGGAGGGCGAGGATGTGGAACTGGAAGACATCCGCGCCAACGGCTATTGCAGCAGCCTTTGCGTCGAGTCCGGCGGTCCCGAGCCGGGGGTCGGCTGTGCAGGCCGCGGCATTATCACTTCCATCAACATGCTGGAACAGCTGGACGCCTACAAAACCCCGGCGGGCGAGGATTTGGATTATGTCTTTTACGACGTGCTTGGCGACGTGGTATGCGGCGGTTTTGCCATGCCGATTCGCGAGGGCAAGGCGGAGGAAATTTACATTGTCTGTTCTGGCGAGATGATGGCGATGTACGCCGCCAATAACATCAGCAAGGGCATCCTGAAATTTGCCGAGACCGGTGTGGTGCGGCTCGGCGGCCTGATTTGCAACAGCCGCAAGGTGGACAACGAACGCGAGATGATCGAGAACTTTGCCAAAAAGCTCGGCACCCAGATGATCCATTTCGTGCCGCGGGACAACGACGTGCAGCGCGCGGAAATCAACCGCAAGACGGTCATCGAGTGGAATGCCCAGTGCCAACAGGCGGATGAGTACCGCGCACTGGCAAAGGCCATCGACGGCAATGACATGTTTGTCGTTCCCAAGCCGCTCAAGATCGAGGAGCTGGAAAAGCTGCTCATGGATTACGGGTTGATGAACTAACGGAATATTGGAAAAGGAAAATTAAATCCAGGAATAAAATTATGATGATGGTGCAGTCAGTGGTGCGGCCGGAAAGGGTCCATGTAGTGATGAAAGCCCTGTTGGACGCGGGTTTTCCCGCCGTTACCAAGATGGATGTGTTTGGCCGCGGCAAGCAGCGCGGTCTGAAGGTCGGCGAAATCACCTACGACGAATTGCCCAAGGAGCAACTGATCGTGGTGGTCAACGATGCGGACAAGGATCTGGTGGTGGACACCATCGTGAAGGCGGCGCGCACCGGAACCAAGGGGGCCTTCGGCGACGGCAAGATTTTCGTCATGCCAGTCGAGGAATCCTACACCGTCAGTTCGGGTGCCAAGGAGAGTTAAGTATGAAAAGGATCATGGCCATTATCCGGATGCAGATGATGAATCAGACCAGGCAGGCGCTGATCGAACAGGGTTTTTCCGGCTTTACGGTGCGCAAGGTGCTGGGGCGCGGCAAGGGGCAGGTTGATTTCCGGGTGCTGAGCGCCGCGGTGGAAGGGCAGCCCGAAGCGATTCCACACCTGCAGGATGACGGCCCGATGCTGGTTCCCAAGCGGTTGATCAGCATCGTGGTGCCGACGGAAAAGGCCGACATCGTGGTGCAAACCATCATCAAGACCAACCGAACCGGCAGGCCCGGCGACGGCAAGATATTTGTGCAGCCGGTTCTGGAAGCCCTGCGCATTCGCACGGGTGAACGCAATGAAAGCGCCCTGAAAGAATAATCACGACAGAGAATACCATCATGAATACTCCGGAAAATTTCAACGAACCGCCCGTATTGGCCATCCCGGCCGCGGAGGCACGGGCGCAAATGCTGCAAATCTACCCGCCGAAAACCCGCAAAAAACGGGAAAAGCAGCTGCTCATCAATGATCCGACGGCACCGCCGGAAATCAATGCCAACTCGCGTACCATTCCCGGCATTATCACCCAGCGTGGTTGTACCTATGCCGGTTGCCGTGGCGTGGTGATCGGGCCGATTTACGACATTCTGCACATCACCCACGGGCCGATTGGCTGCGGCTTCTATTCGTGGTTGTCGCGCCGCAACTTGGTCAAGCCGCGCAATTCGGACGAGACCAATTTCATGCAATACTCCATGTCCACCGACATGCAGGAGGACCAGATTATCTTCGGTGGCGAGAAGAAGCTGCGCGCGGCGATTCAGGAGGCTTACGATATTTTTCATCCGAAGGCCATTTCAATCTATGCCACCTGTCCGGTTGGCCTGATTGGCGATGACATCCATACCGTCGCCCGAGAAATGAAGGAGAAACTGGGTATCAACATCTTTGCGTTCAGCTGTGAAGGTTACAAGGGGGTCAGTCAGTCCGCCGGCCATCACATCGCCAACAATGGCGTGTTCAAGCACATTGTTGGCCTTGATGACACCCCGGTGGAGGCCGAGTTCACCATCAACATCCTCGGCGAATACAACATCGGCGGCGACGCCTGGGCGATCGACCAGTTGCTGCAAAAATGCGGCATCAAGGTGGTGGCCACACTGTCCGGTGATGTGTCTTACGACGACATCTGCCGTTCGCACACCGCGCAGCTCAACACCGTGATGTGTCACCGCTCGATCAATTATATGGCGGAGATGATGGAGGTCAAATTCGGTATCCCGTGGATCAAGGCGAATTTCATCGGCGCGGATGCCACCGCCAAGACACTGCGCAAGATCGCCACATATTTTGAAAGCCAAAAGCTCAAAGACCGTGTCGAAGAAGTGATCGCCCAGGAACAGGCCGAGTTGCGTCCGGTCCGTGAACAGGTCACGGCGCGGTGCCAAGGCAAGACGGCGGCGTTGTTCGTCGGCGGATCGCGCGCGCACCACTACCAGGACTTGTTCCGCGACATCGGCATGACCCCGATTTCCGCCGGTTACGAATTTGCGCACCGTGACGACTACGAGGGTCGCGCCGTGCTGCCGATCATCAAAATTGACGCCGACTCGCGCAACATTGAAGAATTGGAGGTGACACCCGATGCGACTCGCTTCCGCCCCCGCAAGACGGAGGAGGAGAACGCGCGGCTGGCCGCCGCCGGATTCAGCTACAAGGATTACGACGGTATGATGCGCGAAATGAAGCGCGGCACGCTGGTGATCGATGACATCAGCCACCACGAAATGGAAAAGCTCATCGAGCTCTACCGGCCGGATGTGATTTGCTCCGGCATCAAGGACAAGTTTGTCATCGAGAAAATGGGAGTGCCGTGCAAGCAACTGCACAGCTATGACTATGGCGGGCCTTACGCCGCCTTCACCGGCGCGGCCAATTTTTATCAGGAGATCGACCGGTTGGTGAACACCAAGGTTTGGCAATATGTCACTCCTCCGTGGAAGCGCGAGCCGCGCCTTGAGGCGCGCTTTACGCAACAGGACAAGAGGGATAAAACCGCCGCCGGTGACGAGCCCAAGAAGTATGGCCGCAACAATGGCACGGCGGCTGCCAGCGAAGTGTGAAAAGGGAAATATTATGTTAAACGGAACCACTGCAGAAATCAAACCGCGCACGGCATTGCGGATCAATCCGGCCAAAACCTGCCAGCCCATCGGCGCCATGTACGCCGCGCTGGGCATCCATCGCTGCATGCCGCACAGCCACGGCTCGCAGGGCTGCTGTGCCTACCACCGCAGCCATCTCACCCGCCATTACAAGGATCCGGTGATGGCGACCACCAGTTCCTTCACCGAGGGTTCCTCGGTGTTCGGCGGCCTGTCGAACCTGACCCAGGCGCTGAAAAACATCTTCACCATTTACCAGCCGGACATTGTCGCGGTGCATACCACCTGCCTGTCCGAGGTCATTGGCGACGATATCCCGATGATGATCAAAAAGGCCACCGAGGACAACACCATCCCGGCCGGCAAGCATGTCATCCACACCAACACACCGAGCTTTGTCGGCTCGCACGTGACGGGCTACAGCAACATGGTGCGCTCCATCATCAAGTACCTGGCGCAATCCAGCGGCGGCACACGCGACCAGCTTAACGTCATTCCGGGCTTCGTTGACCCGGCGGACATGCGCGAAATCAAGCGACTGTGCGCCATGATGGGCGTGAACATCGTCATGCTGCCCGACACCTCCGGGGTGCTTGACACCCCACAGGACGGCCATTACCAGATGTATCCCAAGGGAGGGACCACGATCGAACAGATCAAAGGGATGGGCGACAGCATCGCCACGCTGGCGCTTGGGCATTTCGGCGCGCACCCGGCGGCGGCCGAACTGGAAGCCAAATGCAACGTTCCGGCGGGATTTCTGGAGTTGCCCATCGGCCTGACCTGCACGGACAAGTTCATTGACGCCCTGCGCCAGTACGGCTCGACCGACGTGCCGGAAAGCATCGAGGAAGAGCGCGGTCGGCTGGTCGATTTGATGAGCGACCTGCACCAGTACTTTTACCGGAAACGGGTGGCGATTGCTGGCGATCCCGATCACCTGATCAGCATGGTACAGTTCCTGGTAGAGCTGGACATGCAGCCTGCCTATGTCATCACCGGCACCCCGGGCCAGCACTTCGAACGTCGCATCAAGGATTTGCTCAAGGAGCATGCGCCAAACGCGGTGGTCAAGCAGAACACCGACCTGTTTGAATTGCACCAGCTGATGAAACAGGAGCCGGTCGATTTGCTGATCGCCAACACTTACGGGAAATACATTGCCCGCGCCGAAAACGTGCCCTTTGTGCGGCTCGGTTTCCCGATCCTCGACCGCACCGGCCACCGGCTTTTTCCGGCAGTCGGTTACACGGGGGCGATGCGGTACATCGAAAAGATCAACGACGCCCTGCTGGACCAGAAAGACCGCGAATGCGAGGAGGAGTGGTTCGAGCTGGTGCAATAACCGGCTGGTTCTGAAGCGTATGCCTTACCAAGTTGACAAGAAGAATTGCGAAGCCTGTGGGGCCTGTGTCGACGCCTGTCCGAACGGCGCCATCAAGCTGAAGGACCTGGCCGCCGAGGTGAACCCGGACTTGTGCGTGGACTGCGGCAGCTGCGAATCCATCTGTCCCGCCGGAGCGATCAAACCCGATTGATTTTTCCTCCGATGAAGATACTAGACGACCGCAAGCAGCAGATCATCCGGCACGGACTTCACACCGCGCCGATTGTCTGCGAAAAACACAGCGTGGCTGGCTCGGTGAGCCAGCGCGCCTGTGTGTTTTGCGGCTCCCGCGTGGTCTTGTATCCCATCACCGACGCCCTGCACTTGGTGCACGGGCCGATTGGCTGCGCCGCCTACACCTGGGATATCCGCGGCGCGCAATCCAGCGGGGAACAGTTATACCGCAACAGTTTTTCCACCGACCTGCGCGAGATGGATGTCATCTACGGCGGCGAGAAAAAATTGTACCACGCGCTGTGCGAATTGATCGACGCCCACCAGCCGCGGGCCGCGTTCGTGTATTCCACCTGCATTGTCGGCGTGATCGGCGACGATGTCGGGGCGGTCTGCAAGCGGGTGGCCGCCGAGAAAAACATTCCGGTGCTGCCAGTGCATTCCGAGGGGTTCAAGGGCACTAAGAAGGACGGTTACCGCGCGGCCTGCGAGGCGGTGTACCAGCTGATCGGCACGGCGAAAGATAACGGGCCGATTCAGCACAGCATCAATATCCTCGGCGATTTCAACCTGGCGGGGGAAACCTGGATCATCCGCGATTATTACCGGCGCATCGGCATCAATGTCGTTGCCTGCATCACCGGCGACGCCCGCGTGGATGACATCCGCCAGGCACACCGCGCCAGGCTCAACCTGGTGCAATGCTCCGGTTCCATGGCAGCGCTGGGCGCGATGATGGAGCGCGATTATCACATTCCGCTCAAACGGGTTTCCTACTTCGGCATCGAGGATATGTCCGCGGCGCTGTATGAGGCCGCCAAGTTCTTTGGCGACGACCCGGAAATCCTGCGGCGGGCCGAGAAACTGGTGCGCGACGAGGTCGGCAAGATCTACCCGCACTTGCGCGAGTTCAGAAAAAAACTGGCGGGCAAAAAAGCGGCCATCTACGTCGGCGGGGCATTCAAGGCGTTCTCCCTGGTGCGGGCGCTGAAGATGCTCGGCATGCGGACCGCCGTGGTTGGCTCACAGACCGGGGGACCGGAGGATTACCGCCAGTTGCAGGAAATTTGCGACCCGGGCACCGTTATCGTGGACGACGCCACGCCGCTGGAGCTGGCGCAATTTTGTCTGGAGCAGGACGTTGACCTGTTGATCGGCGGCGTCAAGGAGCGGCCGATCGCCTATAAGATGGGCATTGCGTTTTGCGATCATAACCACGAGCGCAAGGAACCGCTGGCCGGATTTGTCGGCATGTTAAATTTTGCACGCGAAGTCTGCAATTCCGTCACTTCGCCGGTCTGGCAGTTTGCGCCGCGCCGCCGCGGCCGGTCCCTGTCCGCAACCGGCAACCGGGAGATGGCCGCATGAATCCGTTGCCGTCTGCCAGTTTGCCGTTGATGGATGATGACGAACCCGTTTTTCATCACGCCGTCGCCACCCGCAACGCCTGCAAGCTTTGCACCCCGCTGGGCGCCTGCCTGGCTTTCCGCGGCATCGAGGGTTGCCTGCCCTTCCTGCACGGCTCGCAGGGCTGCGCGACCTATATCCGCCGTTATCTGATCAGTCATTTCCGCGAGCCGATGGACATTGCCGCGTCGAATTTTTCCGAACAGTCGGCGGTGTTTGGCGGCGCGTCGAATTTTCACCAGGGCATTCAAAATGTCGTCAAGGGTTACCGTCCGCGGCTCATCGGCGTGGCCACCACCTGCCTGAGCGAAACCATCGGCGAGGACCTGCGGCTGCTGTTTCACCAGTATTTCAGCAAGCATTGGGAGGAAGGGCATCCGGAAATGGTGCATGTCTCCACGCCGAGCTACAGCGGCACCCATATGGACGGTTTTCACGCGGCGGTCCGGGTGGTGATTGAAACGCTCGCGGTCGGCGGCCCGCGCAGCCGCCGCGTAAATCTTTTTCCCGGCATGGTGTCCGCCGCCGACCTGCGTTACTTGAAGGAAATTCTCAGCGGCTTTAACCTGCCCCACACGCTGCTGCCGGATTATTCCGACAGCCTGGACGGGCCGAGCTGGGGCGAGTATCACAAGCTGCCCGAGGGCGGCACGCCGCTGGACGCGATCCGGGCTGGTGGCTCCTCCCAAGTTTCCATTGAATTTGGGCGGACGCTGGCGGAGAAAAACACGGCGGGAACCTGCCTGGAAGAAAAGTTTTCTGTTCCCCGGCGCTTGCTGGGACTGCCGATTGGCATCAGGGAGAGCGACGCGTTCTTCAAATTGCTGGAGATTGTCAGCGGCCATACCCTGCCCGCCCGGCACGAGGCGGAACGCGGCCGGCTGGTTGACGCGATGATTGACGGGCACAAGTATGTCGCGAGGAAAAAGGCGGTGGTCTATGGCGAGGAGGACCTGGTGGTTGGCCTGGCGGCCTTTCTGGCGGAAATCGGCGTCGAGCCGGTCATTTGCGCGTCGGGCGGCCGCAGCGGCCGGCTGATCGAATCAATCCAGGCGGTGGCGCCGGAGCTGGCCGCCGGCTGCCGGATCATGTCCGGAGTGGATTTCATGGATATTGCCGAAGCCGCGGCCGCGGCCAAACCCGATTTTATGCTCGGCAGCAGCAAGGGCTATTTGCTGGCGCGCAAGTTGCAGATTCCGCTTGTGCGAGTCGGCTTCCCGATCCACGACCGCATTGGCGGCCAGCGCGTGCTGCATCTTGGTTATCGCGGCGCGCAGCAATTGTACGACCGCATCGTCAACACACTGCTTGAACACAAACAGGAGCTTTCCCATGTCGGCTACAGCTACCTCTGAATCTTCCGGCGATTCCTGTCGGTGCGGCTGCGGGGCGCGTCAGCACGGATCTTCCGGTTGCCATCATCACAACCTGGCGAATTGCCGGAACATCCGCGCCCCGCGCCGTATTCATTCGCTGCTGGCCCTGCCGTTGGTGCTGTTTGTGCTGTTGCACCTGTCGATCCTCACTTTGGGCTGGTCGGTGCGGGATTATGATTCGGCGGCGGACTGGCTGCTGACGTTGGCGGAGCAGTTCAAACTGGTCGAGGTCGCCCTGTTGCTGCTGATTGTCGCCCAGGCTATCGTCGGTTTCCACCTGTTGCAGCGTAGCGGCCTGCGTTACCACGCGGAACATTGCCGGGAGGATCGTGTGCTGCCTTATTTTTTGCAGCGCTGGAGCGGCGCGGTCATCCTGTTGTTTTTGCTAGTGCACCTGCCGCTGGTCGAATGGCGGCTGGCCACCGCCACGTTCGCCGGAGCCCGTGACGCGCTGCTGATGCGGCAGCCGCTGATGGCGGGGTTCTATGCGCTGACCATCCTGGCCGTCGCCTGGCATGTGGGCAACGGTATCTGGACCGCGTCCGCCCTGTGGGGCTGGCGGCAGTCGCGAGTCTGGCCCTGGCTGGGCTTGTCGGTCAGCGCGGGACTGGCGATCCTCCTGGCCGGTGCCGTTGCGCTGGGCGCCTTTGTTTTTGAACGGAAGGGATTCCCATGAACGATTCTGTTGAAGAAGCGACTCCCGTTGCGGCTGTGGATCTGTCCAGGCATCCCTGTTTCAACCGCGAGGCGCACCAGCGGTACGGCCGCCTGCATCTTCCGGTGGCCCCGCGCTGCAATCTCCAGTGTAATTTCTGCAACCGCAAGTTCGATTGCATGAACGAAAGCCGGCCCGGTGTTACCAGCACCGTGCTCAAACCGGAACAGGCCGCCGCCTATTTGCATGAAATTGTGACCGAGCGGCCCGAGATCACAGTAGTCGGTATCGCCGGGCCCGGTGACCCGTTCGCCAACGGAACTGAAACCATGGAAACGCTGCGGCTGGTGCGGCGGCAGCATCCGGAGATCATCCTTTGTCTCGCCAGCAACGGCCTCGGCATCGCCTCTTACATCCCGGAATTGGCTGAACTGCGGGTCAGCCATGTCACGCTGACCATCAATGCCGTCGATCCCGCCGTGGCCGCCAAAATTTACCCGTGGATCCGCAACGGCAAGCAGCCGCTGCGCGGGCTGGCCGCCGCCGAGCTGTTGCTTGAACGCCAATGGGAGGCGCTGCGGCTGCTCAAACAGCATGGCATCATTGCCAAAATCAATTCCATCATCATTCCCGGCGTCAATGACGAGCATATTCCCGAGGTCGCTCGGCGCGCGGCGCAACTCGGCGCGGACATCATGAATTGCATTCCGATGATTCCGGTCAGCGGCGCGTTTTTCGAGGATCTGCCCGCGCCGGACAATCTGATGACCTCGCGGGTGCGCCTGACCTGCGGGCAGCACCTGCCGCAGATGGCGCATTGCGCCCGCTGCCGCGCCGACGCGGTCGGCCTGCTGAATGAAAAAATGACCGACCGCCATCTGGAGCGGCTCAACCGTTTCGCGCAGGGCGCCCTGCTCAAGGGCCGGGAGCGTCCCTACATTGCCGTGGCCTCACAGGAAGGCATGCTGGTCAACCAGCATCTGGGCGAAGCGGCGCGCCTGTTGATTTTCCGGCAGAGCGCCGACACCGAATCCGGTTTCAAGTTCGTCGAGATGCGCCCCGCGCCGGAGCCCGGTACCGGCAGCCACCGCTGGCATGAACTGGCCGCGGTGCTGCACGACTGCCGCGCGTTCCTGGTCAATGCCGCAGGTCCCGCGCCGAAGAGCGCACTCGGGGAACACGGCATCGAGGTGGTGGAAATGGAGGGATTGATCGAGGAGGGCCTGCGTGCGGTGTTCAACGGCCAGTCCATCCCGGCCTCCCTCAAGCGTCGTTTTACCGGTTGCGGTTCCGGCAGCAGTTGCCGGGGTTCGGGAACCGGATGCGCCTGACAATGAGGACAACCAACAGAAAGAACTGATATGAACAAACCCGACCATCACATTCTGGTCTGCGGCAGCTTCCGCAACGGTGCGGTAAGCGGCGTCTGCAACAAACAAGCCGCCGGACTGTTTCAATACCTGACCGAGGAGGCTGAAGATCGCGGCCTTAACGTCATGGTCAGCAACACCGGCTGCCTGAACCTTTGCGTTCACGGCCCCGTGGTTATCGTTTATCCCGAAGGCCGCTGGTTCAAACAGGTGACCGAGGAAGTTGCCGACGCGATTCTGGATTCGCTCGACGGAGAGGTAGAAGTGCCGGAAGCGAATGTATTGGCGGCTTGAGTCGCAAGCCCAGAGTCAAAATAGGAAGGAGAACGACATGAAAATCAGTGCAAGAAACATTCTCAAGGGCAAGGTGGTGCAGATTAAGAAAGGCCCCATCAACAGCTTGGTGAAAGTCGAGATCGTCCCCGGCGTGGTGGTCACTTCAGTGGTCACTGGCGAGGCCGCCACCGAATTGAAATTGAAAAAAGGCGCGGAAGTTTATGCAGTCATCAAGGCATCCAGCATCCTGCTCGGCACCGATTGAAGCGGTGCCGGCGTGGCTGGTGGACACCACTTTGCGCGATGGCGAACAGGCCGCCGGGGTCAGTTTTTCACGGGAGGAAAAGCTATCCATAGCCCGGCGGCTTGCCGCCATTGGCGTGCCGGAACTGGAAGTGGGTATTCCGGTCAGCGGATCGGAAGTGATCGACGATATCCGCGCCGTGGCGGAGGCCAGTCTGGGAGTCCGGGTCATCACCTGGTGCCGGGCCAAGCCCGAGGATCTGGCCGCCGCCCGGCAGACCGGTGCACACGGGGCGCATATTTCTTTTCCGGTTTCCCCGCTGCACCAGCGCACCTGGCATCTGAAACCGTCGCAGGTGCTGAATTTGTTGCGCGAACTGGCCGCCGAGGCGGCGGAGCATTTCGCCTATGTCAGCATTGGCGCGCAGGACGCCACCCGCGCGGACGAGGGTTTTTTGCGGGAATTTACCGCCGCCATGGCGGAGAGTCCGGCGGTGCGGTTGCGGCTGGCGGATACGGTGGGCTGTTTCAGCCCGCTGCAAACGCAGTCCCTGGTGCGCCGGCTGTTGCCAGAACTCAACGGCAAGCTGCTGGAATTTCACGCCCACAATGACCTGGGCATGGCCACCGCCAACAGTATTACCGCCTGGCAGGCTGGCTGCCATTGCCTGAGTGTCACGGTCAACGGCCTGGGCGAACGCGCCGGCAACGCCCCGCTGGAAGAAGTGGCGATGGCGCTGCGGCTGGCGGCCGGCGCGGACTGCGGCATTGATTGTGCCGCATTGTCGGACCTGTCACAGTTTGTGGCCCGGGTTTCGGGACGGCAGTTGCCCGAAGACAAGCCGGTTACCGGCAGTGCCATGTTCCGGCATGAATCCGGCATCCATTGTGCCGGGCTGTTGCGCGACCGTGACACCTACGAACTGATTCATCCCGCCGACGTCGGCCGGACACCGCCGCCATGGCAGCTTGGCGCGCATTCGGGAACCGCTGCGGTGATGGAACGCTGCCGCGAGTTGGGCATCCAACTCGACAAGGAGGAAGCCGCAGTCCTGTTGCAGCGCATCCGGGACTGGTCCCGGCAGAGCAAACGCGGCGTGAGTGCCGGGGAATTGCGACAGATGCTTGCGCCTATCCATTAAATTTATGTTCTACCTTTATCAAATCCACAGTCTCAACGCGGCCGGCGAAAAATGGAGCTTCATCCGCAATGTCAAACTCTCCGGCCCGGCCGGTCCGCTGGCCCTGCACATCAGTCGGCTGCCGCAAACGGAGGCCGGAGCGTGGGCGGTTCCCGGCGTGGTGCTGGCCTCGCTGGTCACGGCCGGAGTCGGTAATTACAGTCTGGTGTACGATCCGGATCCTGACAATCAAACCCAGGTCACCTTGAGCCGGCTGACCAAGGTGGCAGGCAATACCGGTGAGAATCGCACCGATCTGTTGTTGGTGTTTGAACTGCTGTGGAGTGCCCGCCGGACCGAAAATCCGCAGGAATTTAAAAAGACCTTCTGGCTGGAAAAACACGCCAAAGGCCGGGAGCACAGCGAAGCGGTTGCCATTACCGGTGGCACCAATACCGAGGCTTCGACGTGGAAACTGACCAATCCTGCGCTAAACTTGGGTATTGCCGTGGTCGGGCGACGCTAAGGTATTCCTCAATACGTAGCGCGGCTCGTTGCTGAGGCGGAAGAGGTCTGATGGTTTGCCCAGCCCGGCGGCGCGGCCCGCGCGCAGCAGCAAGACTTCGTCGCAGAGTGAAACGATTTCCTCCGCCGAGTGGCTGACGTACAGCATCGGCACTTGGAATTTTTCCTGGATTTTCCTGAGGTAAGGGATGACTTTCATTTTCAGCGTGCGGTCCAGGCTGGCCAGCGGTTCGTCCAGGATCAGCAACCGGGGAGATGCCAGTAGCGCGCGGGCGAAGGCGATGCGCTGTTTTTCACCGCCTGACAACAGCGTCACCGGCCGCTCCAGCAGCGCGCCGATTTCGAACAATTCGACAATGTCAGTAAAGCCGGCGCCGTCGGCATCCCGCCGGCATCCGTAGCGCAGGTTTTGCCGTACATTCATGTGCGGGAACAGCGCCAGGTCTTGCGGCACATAGCCGATGCCGCGTTGTTCAACGGGCACATGGATGCGTTTGCTGGTGTCCAGCAGCAGCCGGTCGTGGAATAAGATACGGCCTTGTGCTGCGGGGCGCAGGCCCAGGACAATTTCCAACAGGGTGGTTTTGCCGGAACCCGACGGGCCGAAAATGCCAGTCACCGGGCCGCTGAGATTCACGTTCAGTTCAAGATGGAACGTCCCGGCTGCCAGACTGAGGTTTTGCAGGGACAGGTTCATAAGCCGTTCCTTTGCCGCCGCAACAGGCCTTCGCTCAACCACAGGAATAGAAAGGCGAAGAAGACCGAGACTCCCAGCAACTGGAAGGCATGCCCGTCCCGGCCCAGTTGGATTTCGTTGTAAATCGCCACCGACAGCACCGAGGTCCGGCCGGGAATATTGCCCGCCACCAGAAAGGTCGCGCCAAACTCGCCCAGTGCACGGGCGAAACTCAGCACAGTGCCGGCAATGATGCCCTTGGCGGCCAGCGGCAGCGAAATGGTGAAAAACACCCGCAGCCGCCCCGCGCCCAGCGTCCGCGCCACCTGTTCCAGGCGCGGGTTGGTCATTTCAAACGCCACCCGTGCCGAGCGGACCAGCAGCGGGAAGGCCATCACGCTCATGGCCAGTAGCACGGCCTTCCAGGTGAAGATGATTTCCAGACCGGCGTATTGTTCCAGCCAGCCGCCGAGGCCGTGCCGGCCGAACAATTTCAGCAGGATCAATCCGGTGGCCACCGGCGGCATCACTAGCGGCAGGGCTACCGCGGTTTCCACCAGGGATTTTCCCCGCCAGGATTTCTTGGCCAGCAGCCAGGCCAGTGCGATGCCCGGCACCAGGTTGGCCAGGGTCGCCAACCCGGCCACGCACAGGCTGAACCAGGTCACCTGCCATTCGGCGGAGGAAAGCGGCATGCATCATCTCCCGGTGGACAGGATCAGAAAGCCGTATTTTTCAAACACCGCCTTGCTGTGCGGTGTCTGGTAATACGCGATCAACGCCTGGGCGACGCCGGGTGATTTGCTGGCGCCGACCACCGCGACGGGATAGGAGATTTTCGGCCCTTCCGCCGCGGACACTTCATAGATGATTTTCACCTTTTTGGAGATGACTGCGTCGGTCTTGTACACGATGCCCGCGTCGACATCGCCACCTTCCACCGCGCCGAGCGAGGCGCGCACGTTCTGTGTCGGGATCATCTTGACGGCGATCCGGTCCCACAGACCTTTTTTTTGCAGGTAGGCCTTGGCGTAAACTCCCACCGGCACGGTCTGCGGTTCCGCCAGCGCCAGTTTTTTGATCTTCGGTTCCGCCAGTTCGTCAATCGAGTGTAGGGTCAGCTTGCTGTCCGCCGGCGCCACCACCACCAGCGTGTTTGACAGCAGGCTCACCCGGGTGTCTTTGAGGATCAGCCCGGCTTTTTCCAGCGCATCCATCTTGGCCTCGTCGGCGGAAAAAAACAGGTCGGCCGGGGCGCCTTGCTGGATTTGCAGCGCCACCGCGCTGGACGCTCCCATGCTGAAGATGGTTTTATTGCCGGTTTCTTTTTCATAATCCACCGACAATTCCTTCAGCACGTCCGTCAGACTGGCGGCGCCGAACACTTTGAGTTCCGCGGCCGGAGACTGGGAAGACATCGCCAGGACCAGCAACCCGGCGGCCAGCAGGCAGCCGTACAACAGATGCTTCAACTGATTTTTGTTTTTCATATTTTTCTCCGGTTAAGGGTTAAAACTTCCAGTTCAGGTCGATTTGAAACATGTCCACCTGCTTGATCAGCGAGGATGCCGTGGTGCTTGACGCGGTCAGACCCTTGACCGGGGTGGCATTGCCGTCAATGGCATTGGTATGGTTGTAAGCGGCGGTCAGCCAAACGTTGTCGGTGAAGGCGTACGCGGCGCGCAGGATGAATCCCTGCTGGTTCAGGTAATTCAGGGAAAAGAAGTTGGAATCAGTCAGGAAACTGTCATAGGCCGCCGCTTCGATAAAGCGGTATTCGGCGATGAACTGCCAGTGTCCTTTTTTCTTGGTGTCGCCAAGTTGATAACCGACATTGAACAACTGGTTGCCGCCGCCATCGCGCAGTCCGTACACCCGGGCGCGGTCATTGGCGGACAGATTGTAACCCCAGCTGCCATAGACCCGGTGCGGCAGGCCAAAAGCTTGCCAATTGACCTCGACGGGTAGGGTTACCACGTCGATCCGCCCGAAGTAGGTATAGCCGTTCACTTGCGGCAGCTGGCTGGTGTCGAACGCCGCGTTGCCGTCCTGCTGGTTGGCGGTGATGTAGGCCGAACCATCGGTCTCGGTGATGAAGGAAGGGGCCACCGACACATAGGCGTTTTTGTCAAAATTGTACCGCGCCTCGGCCTGGCCGATGAACAGGAACTGGTCGCTGCTGGGGGTTTGCCCCGCCACCCAGGAACTGTCCTCGTTCACGTTGGAAATGATGAACTCACCGCCACGCAGGTTCAGATTCAAACCTTCCACGCCGACGTCCTTCCAGCCGATTTGTTCGGCAAAGCCTTCCGGGTTGATTTCAGAATAGAACAGCAGGTCGTTATTGAAGAAGGGCTGCAGAATTTTGCCCGCGCGAAAATCAATATAATCGCCAATGGAATTATTAAATAAACTGGGCGTTGCACTTTCATATTCCAAATAGGCCAGGCCTATGTTCATGCCCATGTTGTCTTTGCTGAAGAATCCGCCAAAATCGGTATTAGCACTATCACTTTTGGTTCCGGTTTCCAGCCGGACGCCGGCTTTCCAGTTTTCTGCAAACTGATAATCGACCCCCAAACGCACGCGTAAGCGGTATCGGTCCTGGTCATGATTTTGGTTGGCGGGACCTTCGGTGGATGCGTTATTCCATTGATAACGAATTCTTGCGTCACCGTATAATCTCAAGCCGGTGACGGCTTTTGAGCCGAGTTGCAGGAAACCGCCCGGGGCAGACTGGTTTTGTTTTTGCATGGTTGCCGCAATATTTTCTGCCTCAACCCCGCTCAAGATGCCTTTCTGCACCAATGCTTCGATCAAGGCGTTGTTGTCTCCGGTCATTTTTTCTGTTTTGGCGGTTGTCGAGGCAACTGGAATTGAATCAATTCCGGCCTGTGATTTTCCGGTGCTCAATGATAACAAGGCAATGATTAAGCCGGATTGAACACACCGTTTTATCCTGCCTTTTACGTCCCTGTACCGTAAGCAATTAATAACCTGTAAAACCGCCCGATTCAGGCGGACCGACCCATGAGGATGCCTCTTTCGCATAATTTATTTTCCTTTATGCGCAGACGCCCGTCTTTCGGGTAAGTACCGCGAGAATTAATTCAAATCTTCCGGTCTGTCCGGTGATCTAAAAAATCCGCCAACTGGGGAAGTTCATGATCCAAACTGGATTTTTTCGGTCTTGTGCACTTGAACCACTTTGCCCGCGTGCACCCGAACCACCACTTCGCCGTAATCAAGTTTCCGAACATAGTCTTTTACCGCACAGACCCATTGTCCTGCCTGAGTTTCACAATAAGAGCGTGACTCCTTATTACCGGCGTTTTTACTAATGTTCAGATCTACTGCCATCAATTGTGAAAAAGCATTTTTTATTCCAATGTTACTAATGTGCTGGGTAATTGAATGGATAGTAAAATTTAAAATGCCCATATAATTTTGGATTATATCCAAAAGATAATTTCTACTTTGATTTGGGCGTTTTTCTGGTCCAAATGGAGGTTAAGTAAGAGTGGCGTGATGGTTCATTTGAAAAATCGGGTTCGGCCGTTAAAAAGTTTGATGTTGCATTACAAAACAGTACGGATTCTTCCGTAAGGATGGTTAAAACTGCGTAATGCATAAAATTGGAGTCGGACTACTTTCCTTGCCGGTATTTAAGCAAATTCGCGCAGGCTTTTTCTCGTTTCGAATTCCATTATCATTATCCCATAAAAATAAGGATAAATGGTTCTGTTTGTTTGGATTTTCAACAAAAAATGGAAACAACATCCGTTTAAAAGGCAATTTCTCCCTTTAAATTCTCTTAAATTCCGATTGGTAAAACGTTATTGACATTTTGTTTCATTATTGGAACTATAATTCCAATACTGAAATGAATACCATTCCGAACCTATCCAAAGCCTGTCTTGTTCTCAGTGTTCTTGCTGTCCGTAGAGAAGGGGTCTCGCTGCTGGAATTATCGCAAACGCTAAAGATTCCGCGCACGACCACTTTCCGGATATTGAATACTTTTTGTGAGCACGGGTTGGTGGCCAAGGAGGAAGGCAACTATGTGACGGGCCCTGAATTGGCAAGAATCGGACTACTGTCGCTGAGCGGGATGGAAATTCGTGACCATGCACAGCCATTGCTGGCGGCCTTGGCACGGGACACGGGGGAGACGGCGCACCTGGCGATTCCTTCGGAACAGGCGTCGCTGATTTTGGAGGTTTGCGACAGCCCGAATCCGTTGCGCGCCGCCTCGCGGGCGGGAACTCTGGCCGACCTGCATGCCTCGTCGACCGGCAAGGTGTTTTTGGCGTTCATGGATGAGGAGGAGCGCGAAACCTTATTAAAGTCATTGGCCTTAGATCAGCGCACCAAGAATACGATCACGACGGTGGCGGCCTTGCGGGAGGAATGTGAAAAAGTGCGCAAACAGGGTTATGGAATTGATGACGAGGAGTATTTCATCGGCATCCGCTGCCTTGCGGCGCCCGTGCGCAACATGTACGGAAAAGTAATCGCGTCGATCGGCATCACCGGGACAGCGAACCGTTTCGTGGCTTTGCGCAACGAGGAAGTGGCGCAATTGGTTTTGCAGGCCGCGTCCGGGTTGTCGCGGAAGCTTGGATATACGGTAAAAAGCCCCGGTTAAGTATTTGAGTGTTAACACAATCAACAAAAGGGAAGGTATCATGAACAAAGTGAAGTCAATAATGGAAGTGGTGATATTGATGACAATTGGACTGGCTTGGGGGCACTTGGCATCCGCCGCGTCGTTTACCTGGGATCCTGCCAGTTCCGGAACAGGAAGCGATGGGAATGGCGTTTGGGATAATTCCGCTGCTTTTTGGTCGAATGGCTCCGGCGACCAAGTGTGGACATCGGGTACGGACAGTTTGCTCAATAGCGCTATTTTTGGCAAGGGAGGTGTCGCAGGTTCAGTGACAGTCAATGGTTCGCAATGGGTGCAAAGCATGACTTTTAATGCGGTTTCCAGCGGTACCTATGTAATCACTGGTGGAACGATTTTTATGAATGGTTCCGGTGCGGGGATCACAGCGGCCAACAATACCAATGTTGAACTGAACAGTACATTTGGGGCGAGTGGTACTTTTGGTTTGGCGGCTGCAACCTTTAGTGTTGGTAGTGGTGGCAGTTTGACTCTGTCCGGAGGCGCGGTTATTGCAAATAATCAGAATTTGCAGTTGCAAGGGGCGGGAACTTATTACATTACCGGTGGCACGTATAATGCGGTCAGCGGAAATTTCACTTATTGGATAAAATCAAATGTGGTCCAGAGCGCGGGCAGTGTTAATGCAGGGACGGCCGGTGGTGGCGGAACGACTTGGATCGGTTACGGCGGTGACAGTGTCTATACGCTAACCGGCACCAGCGCCTCGCTAACCACCGGAATTTTGGCAATCTCGCGTGGAAATGTCGGGATGTTTGATTTGAAACAGGGTTTGGTTACGGTTAGCAGTACTCTCGTGCGCATTGGTACCGACAACGCCGGCACTCTTACGGTGGAAGGCGGCACATTTAACGCCACTAACGCCGTGGCTAATATTAATGAGGGCGCTGCCACCAAATTAGCGACAGCTAATATCCAGGGCGGTCTTACGCAGCTCAAGGGTATTCAATTTGGCGGTGTGGCGGCTACCACTTTTACCACCGGGTCCGCAGTGCTGAACATGTCGAGTGGGACGCTTAATTTGGGAGCCAATGGCATTACCAATGCCTATAACGGGACGCTAACGACCAAAACCAATCTTTCCGGCGGTGTCATTGGCATGATTAGCGGCGTCAGTGCCTGGACTTCAACGGTGGACATGAACCTGTCCACGGGCGTTAATGGCAATGTGAGTTTTAAACCCGACGTATCGGGCACCATTACCTTGCAGGGAAAGTTAACAGGCTCCGGCGGGTTTGATAAACTAGGCGCGGGCACGTTGTTGTTGACCGCAGCCAACGACTATCAGGGCGGCACCGTCGTTAGCGCCGGGATTTTGCGGACTGACATGGTTGGCACGCTGGGCGCGGGCGATGTGTTTGTGGGTAGCGTGGGCACATTAAGCCTGGGCAATAATTTGTCGATCAACAACCTGGCCGATCTTTCCTTTGATTTGGGAGCGGTGATCCAATTGGGTTACGACGGCACGCTAACGCTTAATTCTTTGTCGATGAATGGCGTTTATATGGCTGCCGGGTTGCACAGTATTGACGAACTCAACAATTTTTTTGGCGGCACAACTTTTCAGCAAGTGAGCGGGTTCGCCAGCGAGATTTATATCAGCAGCATTCCTGAGCCCTCGGCACTGGCTTTGCTGTTGCTTGGAATGAGTGTGATGGCGGTTGGTGTCAGAAAGCGGTTTTTGTCATGAGATTGTTGGCGATAGTTTTGGGTTTATGCGGAATCTTGCAAACTTCGTCGTTAGCGGCGCAGGAAAAATTATTCGCTTATCCCGAACGGGAGGTGACCTTACTGCGGCAAAATTGGATGATGAGCAAGGCCGAAGCGGGGCAGAACGGGGCCGAACTTTCCAAGCCGAATTTCACTGTTAGCGGCTGGCAAAAAGCGATTGTGCCGGGAACGGTGTTGAACAGCCTCGTCGCCAACGGTGTTTATCCTGAGCCGTATTTCGGCAATAACAACCAACGCGGCAAGCGCAAGATTCCCGACATTTTTGACAAGGGCCCGGCATTTTACACCTACTGGTTTCGCAGCAATTTCCAGATCCCGGCATCGTTCAAGGGCAGGCAGGTTTGGCTGCAATTCGATGGCATCAATTACAAGGCCGACATTTGGCTGAATGGCAAGCAATTGGGGTCGATGGCGGGCATGTTCAACCGCGGATTATTCGATATTAGCGAGTCGGCGGTGGTTGGAGGCGAGAATGTGCTGGCGGTGCTGGTGCATCCGATTGATCCGCCGAACGGCTTCAAGACGCCGACCAATCCCGATCCCAATGCCAAGAATGAAAACCGCAACGGCGCGGACGGGCAAATCGGGCAATTTGTCACCATGCTGATGACCGCCGGCTGGGACTTCACGTTCAAGGACGGCATCCGCGACCGCAACACCGGCATCTGGCGCGACGTCAAATTGTTCGCCACGGGGCCG
Source organism: Verrucomicrobiales bacterium (assembly GCA_031256975.1). Taxonomy (GTDB): domain Bacteria; phylum Verrucomicrobiota; class Verrucomicrobiia; order Methylacidiphilales; family JAAUTS01; genus JAIRPN01. The sequence goes on from JAIRPN010000010.1 coordinate 60,052, forward strand.
GTATTGTTGAGAAATCCCTTCGTCGTTAGCGAGTTGCCATTACCGGATCTTTCATCGTCGAAGGAAACGGTCAGCGTCGAATTGCGCAACGCCACCAGCCAGCCGCAGAAGGGGACGCTAACGGCGAAGATTGATGAGAACAACATCAGCATCAAGCAGGAAGTCTCGTTGAAACCGGGAGAGACGCTAACGGTGAAATTTTCGTCGGAGCAGTTCAAGGAACTGAATTTCAACAAACCACGCTTGTGGTGGCCCTTCAACAAGGGTGAGCAATTCCTGTATCACTTGTCGTTGAAATTCGAGCAGGGTTCCGCTGTTAGCGACCAATTGAAAACCCGTTTTGCGGTGCGTGACATTCGTTCCGATCGCAATACGCCGGACCAGAGCCGGATCTTTTACGTCAACGGCAAGCGCCTTTTCCTGCACGGCGCCAACTGGATTCCCGAGGCGATGTGTCGCAATTCCTACGAGCGCACTGAGGCGGAATTGCGTTACACCAAACAGTCCGGGGTTAATTTCCTGCGCTTCTGGGCGGGCGGTGTGACCGAGTCGGATGAGTTTTTTGATTTGTGTGATGAGCTTGGTATTCTGGTGTGGGTGGAGTTCTGGCAGTCGGGCGACACGATCATTCCGACAACGGACAAGGACATCTACCTCGACAACGTGCGCGACACGGTGCTGCGCATCCGCAATCATCCGAGTCTGGCGTATTATGTTTCCGCCAATGAACGCGACAGAAAGGGCATTATTTCGATCGAAGACATGCTCAAGGAACTTGACCCGACCATTGGTTACCAGCCCGGTTCGGAAACGGACGGGGTGCATGACGGCAGCCCCTACGGGACTTGCAATCCAATGTGGTATTACGAGGACACAGGCTCGGACCGTGGCAGCCGCATCAACGGTTTGTGTCCCGAATACGGCACGCCGATTACCCCGACCATTGACGCCCTGCGTGAGATGATGCCGGAGGAGGATTTGTGGCCGATCAACAAACCGGTGTGGGATTATTTGGACGGCGATGGTTTTCATGGCATGACCGGAGCGTACCAGAATGCGGTGCGGCAGTATGGCGCGTCGGCCAACATCGAGGAGTACGCGTGGAAAGGCCAAATGTTCGGCGCCCTGGCCTACCGGGCCTTGTGGGAATGCTGGAACGCCAACCGCTTCGAATACGGCGACCGTTTCAGCACCGGGGTGTTGTTCTGGTATTTGAACAGTCCGAACCGCCAGACTTGCGCGCGCATGTGGGATTGGTCGCTGGAGCCGACCGCGGCGTTGTATTTCAGCCAGAAGGCGCACGAACCGTTGCATATTCAGTACGATTTTCTGAAGAATACCGTTGGTGTTAATAACGAACTTCCACAAGCGTTTAACGGACTGACTGCTGCTATTAGCGTGTACAATTTTGACATGAGCGTGGCGTTGCAAAAATCGGCGAAGATCGATGTGCCGGCGGATGTGTTTGTGAAGGATGCGCTAACGGTGAAATTGCCGGATAATTTAAGCGCGTTGCATTTCATCAAACTGACTCTGAGCGACGCTAATGGCAAGGTATTGTCGGACAATTTCTACTGGCGTTCCACCATGCCGTACAAGTCGGGACGCACTTGGACCGGGTCGCTGTATCAGGGCATGGGCAGCATCAACCGGCTGCCAAAAGCGGAGATCAAGGCCGAGGTGAAACAGTCGGACGCCAATGGCAAACATTACTACGAAGTGGCGGTGAACAATCCGTCGAAGGCGCTGGCGTTCATGGTCTGGCTGCGCTTGCAGGACGCTAATGGCAAGCCGGTACGTCCGGCGTTTTACGACGACAATTTCTTTTCGCTGTTGCCGGGGGAATCGAAAACGGTGCGAATCGAATATGCCGCCAATGTCGATCCGTCGAAGACGAAATTGTTGGTGGATGGCTGGAACGTGTCGCGCAAGCAATTCGAAAACGGCAAATTGACCGATCTGCCGGATATTCGCGCGGTACGACCATTGAGTCTTGCCCAGATGAAGCCGGTGACGGTGTCTGGCTTCGACGGTGAATACAAGCCGGAGTTTGCGGTGGATCTGGACGACAATACGCGCTGGGCTTCGCCCCGTGCCGACAACCAGTGGATCGCGATTGATCTGCAAACACCCACCCGCTTCAGTTCGGTCGGGTTGTCGTGGGAATCCGCCTATGGCAAGGAATTCAAGATACAGGTCTCCGACGACGGTTCGAACTGGAAGGACGTTGCCCATGTCACCGACGGCAAGGGCGGCATGGAAACGGTCAAATTTGACCCGGTGACGGCCCGTTATGTGCGGATGTTGGGTATCAAACGGGCGATTAATTATGGCTTTTCCCTATGGGACTTCGCGGTGTATCCGTGAGAAAATTTTGGTAAACTAAGGTATGAAAAATTTACGAGTGGCGGATGAAGTGCGTTATCAGACGATGACCACGGCGGAATTGCGCGAACATTTTCTGGTGAATTTGTTCACCGAGGGAAAACTGGAATTGGTCTATACCGATGCGGATCGTGCGGTGATCGGTTCGGCGGTGCCGACGGACACGCCGCTAACACTGAACGCCGCGGACGCGTTGCGGGCGGAATATTTTCTGGAGCGACGTGAACTGGGTGTCATCAACGTGGGTGGCGAGGGCAAGGTCGTCGTTAGCGGCCAAAGTTATGAACTGGAGCATTGCGACGCGTTGTATGTGGGGCGAGGCAATCGCGAGGTGTCTTTTGCCAGTGTTGATCCCAAGCAACCGGCGTGCTTTTACTTGTTGAGTTATCCCGCGCACCGGGAATACCCGACGCTAATGGCGAAGAAGGCCGATGCCAAGGCGGTTCGGCTCGGCGAGCAGGCAACCTGCAACAAGCGGACGATCTATAAATATATCCATTCGCAGGGCATCCAGAGCTGCCAGTTGGTGATGGGCTTCACGGTGCTTGACGAGGGCAGCGTGTGGAACACCATGCCGACCCACACGCATGACCGGCGTTCGGAGATTTATTTGTACTTCGACATGCAAGCGGAGACACGGGTGATTCACCTAATGGGCAAGCCGGATGAGACTCGTAATTTGGTGGTCGCTAACCGCCAGATGGTGGTGTCGCCGAGCTGGTCGATTCATTCCGGCGCAGGCACCGGCGCCTACACGTTTTGCTGGGGCATGGGTGGCGAGAACCAGGATTTCGACGACATGGACATGGTGGCAATCAAGGATTTGCGATGAGCATTCTGGAGCAATTCAAGCTGGATGGCAAAACAGCGCTGGTCAGCGGCTGCAAGCGTGGCATTGGCCGGGCGATTGCCGTGGCTTTGGCGGAAGCCGGGGCGGACATTATCGGCGTTAGCGCGACTCTGGACGCTAACAGCGAAGTGGCCGGAGAAGTGCGCGCCTTGGGCCGCAAGTTCACGGCTTATGCCTGTGATTTCAGCAACCGCGAGGCGCTGTATTCATTCATTGGGCAGCTTAATGCCAATCATCCGGTGATTGATATTTTGGCCAACAACGCCGGGACCATCAAGCGCAAGCCTGCGGCGGAACATGACGATGCGTTGTGGGATGAGGTGATTGAGACCAATTTGAACGCGCAATTTATTTTGTCGCGAGAAGTGGGCAAGGGGATGCTGCAACGCAAAAACGGCAAGATTATTTTCACCGCTTCGCTGTTAGCCTTCCAAGGCGGTGTCACGGTGCCCGGTTACGCCGCGAGCAAAGGCGGCGTGGCGCAATTGACCATGGCGTTGTCGAACGAGTGGGCCGCGCAGGGCGTGCAGGTGAATGCCATCGCGCCCGGCTACATTGGCACCGACAATACGCAAGCCTTGCGCGAGGACGCGGAACGCAGCCGGTCGATTTTGTCGCGGATTCCGGTGGGACGCTGGGGATCGCCGGATGACCTCAAGGGCGCGGCGGTGTTCCTGGCGTCGGCTGCATCGAATTATGTCACCGGCACGATATTGACTGTCGATGGCGGCTGGCTGGGACGCTAACGGTAAGATTTATGAATAAACTCATTGGATTCGTGACGCTAACCGCGAGCTTGCTTGCAGTTGGCGCAAATGCCGGGGTCAAGGAAGCGGACACCGATACCCGGGCGCAGGCCAAGTACATTCCGCAGCGGGCCGATGATATCGCCTGGGAGAATGACAAAATTGCCTATCGGATTTACGGTCCGAAGTTGGCTGTTACCGAGCCGACCGGCAGCGGCATCGATGTGTGGGTGAAATCGACCCAGTCGATGGTCATCGACAGATGGTACAAGGCCGGGAATTACCATGAGGACCATGGCGAGGGTTTGGATTTTTATGGTGTGGGGCATAGCCGCGGCTGCGGCGGGCTGGGTATCTGGGACGGCAAGGAATTGCACAATTCCGGGCATTGGGATTCCTATGAGATCAAGGAAAGCGGCGCCAACCGCGCTGTATTTGAGGTGAAATATGCGCCGTGGGATATTGGCGGGGGCAGGAAAATTTCCGAAACCAGGACTTTCGAACTGGCCGCTGACAGCAATCTCAACAAGCTGACTTCGCTATTGGCGGGTGATGCCGGGGAAGTGACGGTTGGTATTGGCATTGCCAAGGGACCAGGCGGTGAGATTTATCAGGACAAGGAGAAGGGCATTCTGGCGTATTGGCAGAAGGCGGACAAGAACCACGGCATCATTGGTTGCGGGGTGGTGACGGATCCGAAAAACGTGGTGGGTTTTGCCGAGAACAAGCTGAATCATTTGATTTTAGTCAGGGTCAGGACTGGAGTCCCGTTCACTTATTATGCGGGAGCCTGTTGGGATCGCGGTTGCAACGCGGTCGCCAGTTTTGATGAATGGAAAAATTATCTAACAAATAAATAAATTAAATGACTGTCATGAATTACGTTCGCTTCCGGGTGTTTTTTCTGGCGCTAACAGGGGGTTGGTCGTTAGCGTTCGCCGCAGAGCCGGTGGATTGGCATAAAACCGCCCTGCGGTCGCCACAACCCGACGACGAAGTGTTGTCTCTCACGGTTGGCGACGCCAAGCAACCGAACGTGCTGGAACGCTGGTGGCACGGCAAGCGGGTGCGCTGGATTGACGAGCACGGCACCTTGCAGCACGGTGACCTGCGAGGGGACGCGGTGAACGGCTTGCTGCAGATTGACATGGACGGGGACGGCGTTTACGACGGCCCGGACGACATGAATATCAAATGGTGCGACACCAATGGCGACGGAATTCCCGACGTGCAGGCGATCGTGGTCAATCCGACCAAATGGGGGGTGACCAAACAGGAACAAACCGGACATCCGGTGTGGATGTTGTTTATCAATCATGACAAGCACGGCGTGCTGGGCTGGATTGATTGGGAAAAATTTAATTTTCACTGCTGGGACTTTACCGGCATGTGCAACTGGCTGCCGAATTACCACGGCAACAACGATTTTGTCAAAACCCATGCGCCGGCCTATGCCTTCAATGATCCGCGCCTGAACTGGGAAAATCCGTTCTCGTTCTACGATGAAACCGGCAACGGTGTTTCCAACATGGCGATCCGCTGGTGCGCGCCGCAACCGGTCAAAAACGGCAAGGTGGAAATCCCGCCGGTGGTGGATTCGGCTTTTGTCACCATGGACATTGACGGTAGCGCGGCGAAGGGTAACGAGACTTCTTACGACCTGACTTTGCACGGTGCGGGCGGCAAGGTGGACATTAGCGGCATGGTGCATCCGTTGAACAATTTTGCAGGCGACGCGAAATTCGATCCGCTGTTCTACCACAACGAATGGCGGCACATCAAGGAAGTGATCTACATGGATCGTAACAAGGGTTACGACACATTTTTCCAAACCAAATGGCAGACCATGTATTTCACCTTTGACGAGGACGGCGACGATCATCGCTGGGAACGGGTGGAGATGATGTATCCGACCACCAATTACCGTCCCGACGGCCCGCCGGTGGACCTGTATTCCACGGCGCGTTTCAAGAACAAGAAAGGCGGTATGGACGGAGCTTTCCAATCGGACACTTTGGGTGACCGTGGTGAATTCGATTTGACCAACAAGGGCGGCGGCAAATTGTACATCGGCAACTTCGACCGCAAGTTGCATTTGTACGGCGCCGACTGGGGTGCGTGGACGGTGGATCGCGAAGGCAAGTATCACGGCGGGGCGGGTGAACCGACCAAGAAACCCGAGGCGACAAAAGTCGGCGAGGTGGTGAAGTACACGGATACCGACGGTGACGGTTTCATTGATCTGATCGAATATGATTACGACGGTGACCGGAAGATTGATTTAAAAGTTGATCTTAAGGAATACAAAACCAAGGACGGCAAGCCCGCGCAAGTGGCCGAGATTATTGATCCCGCCCCGCTCGGCTGGAAGGGAATGCACGAATTGTTCAACAAAATGGCGCAGCAAGGCTGGGTTGAAGCGCTGGAGGTTTACCGCGCGGCATGGAAACGTGACCTCACCACGCCGGAAATGGATAAATTGGCGGCGGCCTCGTCGCTGATGCAGCGTTACCAGAACGGGTACTGGCTGAAGGAGTTGGTTTTCCGCGAGATTCGCGCACGGCTGTTGGCGGCGAAAACTCCGGCAGCGGATAAATTATTGCACGATTACATTGCGGCGTATTACAGCGGGGATTTTGAGGCGGTGGTCAAACTGATCGGGCAGGTTCCCGCTGCCAAACGGGAATAATTATGGAAATGCTGAAATATGTCGGTCTGTTTTTGCTGGGACTTGGTTCATCATTAGCGACGTTGTTTGCCGCTAATGACGGGAATTCGGATGTACCGGAACAGATGGCAACGGAGTTCAAATTGCCTCAGCGCCCGTTTTTAATGTTGCCGGCAGCGGAGATTCCGGAGGTGCGGGCCAGGGTGCAAAGCCAACCCTGGTCGCGCACCGCGCTGGCGGAGTTGACGGCGAGGGCGGACGGGATCATCGCGCATCCGATGGTGTTCCCGCTGGCGGAAGGCGGCTGGCCGCATTTGTACATCTGCCCGAAAACAGGGGAAAAGTTGCAGTTTGATCCCGGCAAGCCGCATGAGCATTACTGTCCGGTATGCAAGACCTATCATACGGGCAAGGCACTGGACAACGCCTGGATCACCGCGGCGATGATGCGGACGGCTGAGGAACAGGATGTATTGGCGGCGGCGTTTTTGCTGACCGGCGACAAGAAGTACGCCAACGAGATGAAGCGGACTTTTTTGGACATCGCGGAAAAATATCCGCAATTGCAATTACACGACAAGAGCATGGGGCATGATCTGTCGAAGATTGAAACCACGGCGGGCCGGGCGACTTCACAGTCGATCGAGGAGTGCAATCTGCTTTCGCAGTTAGCGTTCAGTTACGACACGCTGGCAGGATCGGGCGTGCTGTCGGCGGCGGAGCAGAAACAAATTGAAACAGGATTGTGGCAACCAGGGCTGCAATACATGTACCGGATCATGGAACTGCATCCTTCCGGCGGCAATTGGTGGATCTGGCATGCCAGCGGGACGATTGTGCTGGGGGTGACGTTCGGCGATGCCAAGTTGGTTTCGATCGGCTTGAACAGTCCGAAGACCGGGATTCTCGACATGATTCGCGGGGGTTATGTCAATCGCGACGGGTTTACCGGCGAGCTCAGCCCCGGGTATCATTATTACCCGTTCATCGGCCTGATGCGCGTGGCGGCGGCGACCCGGCGGGTGGGAATTGATTTTTACAAGATTCCGCGGTTCAGGGAAATGTTCAACCTGCCGTTGAAGATTGTGCTGCCGGATTTGCATATGCCGCGCCTGAACGACGGCGGTCAGAGCTATCTGGCGACCAGGGAATGGGCGGCCTTGTATGAGCAGGCGGCGCATTGGTACGGGGATGCGGGTTATCTGGCCTTGTTGCACGACATGTACAATCCGGCAACCGGGTTGAAGCGGGACAGCGTGCAGGCCTTGTTGTATGGCGAACCGGTGCTGCCGGACAAATCGTTGGATCATTCGCAGGCCTCGCTGTTGCCATATTCGGGCGCGGCGGTACTACGCAGCCCGTTGAATGACTGGAATGTTTATTTGAAAAACGATTTGGATTCGTCAGGGCACCGTCATCCCGATGCGTTGAATCTGATTGTTTACGCCAATGGCGAGGAAGTGCTGCCGGGGACGGGATCGCCGTTGTATGGCAATGCGAGCTATCTGCAATGGTACTCGCAGAGCATTGCTCACAACACGGTGACGCTCAACACGCTGAGCCAGCGGATGTCGCCGAAGGAAAAACAACTGGAGTTCGGCTTTGCCCGGTGGGGTATCGGCGCGGCGCAATCCTCGGCCGGGGATATCCAGGGTAAAAAGATCGAGAATGAAACTCCCGCTTTCCTGCGCCGCACGGTGCTGGTGACGCCGCATGCAATCGTGGATTTGTTCCGGGTCAATGTTGATGTACCAAAGGCCGGGCAGTTGAAGCAACCGCTAACGGTGAACACGGTGGACTGGGCTTTGCATTTGAACGGGACGCTAATGACCAAGGAAGCCGCGGTGCCGAGCAAGGATGTGTTGATTGCGGAAGAACGTCTCAATGCGCCGCAGGGGCCGAAACAATACTGGCCGCATCAGGGTTATAAATTGATTCATGACCTGGAAGCCTTGTCACCCGGCAAGGAATTGCAGGCAACCTTGACCCAGGCCAATGGCGGCAAGTTGGCAATCTGGCTGGCCGCGGCGGGCGCTAATGACAAACTGTATCGTGCGACCGGGCTCGGTTTGGAGAGCAGTATTGAACAACGGATGCCGATGCTGTTGCAGCGGCGGCAGGCCAATGACACGGTATTTTTATCGGTTTACGCGCCCTATAAGGACCAGGCGGCGGTGCAGTCGGTACGTTTCCTGACCCCATCAACCGAAACCAACAAAGCGGTCGTGGAGATCACGCATACGCAAGGCAAGGATTTGGTATTGAGTTTGGCACAAGCCGGAAAATTGGACCTGAACGGGGCGAGCCTGAACGGTGCCCTCGGTTGTCGGAGTGAACTCGCCAAGGACAAAGTATTATTATTGTTGGTCGGTCAAAGTTGGAAAGACGCTGACCGTGAGCTTTCGTTGGAAAACCAAGGCAACGTCATCGCGGAATTCACCGGTTCCTCGGTAAAATTGTACAACGCATTCACCGCTCCGGTGAAAGGGACCGTAAGACCCGCACCGGACAAATCGGCCAGGGATTTTGCCCTTGAGCCGGGAAAAACGGTGCAGTTCAACTGGTAATGAATGGCGCAATATTTTTACCTTGACCATTTTGTCAATCCCGCAAGAATATCCCTTCCATTTTGCAGCCTTAGCTCAGTGGTAGAGCATCACCTTGACACGGTGGGGGTCAGTGGTTCAAACCCACTAGGCTGCACCAGCCTCCCTTGGAGGCAGATACTAAGCTCCAAATTCCAAACAAATAGCGCTTTGCGTTTTACAGAAGCCGCTGTTAGCGTGTTGGTTTCATGACGATTACCGAACATTATCAACGCCTGATGGCTTGTAACAAATGCCCGCTAATGGCCAAGCCGGTGGTTTCCGGGCGGCCGGTAATGAGCAAGGTGTTGCTGGTCGGGCAGGCGCCGGGCATCAAGGAGCCGCAGTTCGGCAAACCCTTTGCTTGGACGGCGGGGAAGACGATGTTTAAGTGGTTTCAACAGTCGCTTGGCGTGGATGAGGAGACTTTTCGTGCCAAGGCCTATATGGCGGCGGTATGCCGTTGTTATCCGGGGAAAAATCCGAAGGGGGGCGACCGGGTGCCTAATGACGAGGAGATCGCGAATTGTGCTTCGTGGTTAGCGTCGGAGATTGAGATTTTGCGTCCGCAATTGGTGTTGGCGATCGGCAAGCTGGCGATTCGGCAGTTTGTGGAATTTGAAAAACTGAACGAGGTGGTCGGGCGGGTCATTAGCGTCGAGAAATACGGCCAACGGCTCGATGTGGTGCCGTTCCCGCATCCCTCGGGTGCGTCGACCTGGCACCGGATGGAACCGGGCAAGACCCTGTTGCAACAGGCACTGGCGCTAACGGCGAAGCATCCGGCGTTTTTAGCAACCTTCAAATAGTCGCTAACGATGAAATCGCTCAAATTCAAAAACCTGGAACTGGCCTCGCCGTTGATGCTTTCGCCGATGGCGGGATTCACCAATTTGCCGTTCCGTGCGGCCGTGCGCAGCCTCGGTGGCTTGTCGATTGCGACCACGGATTTGGTCAATGCGCGGTCGATTCTGGAATTGAATTACAAGGCGATTCGCATGATTTCGGCGGCCGCTAATGACCGTCCGCTGGGGGTGCAGTTGTTCGGCGCTAACCGCGGGGAGTTGCGCGATGCGGCGCGCTTCCTCGAGGATTTGGGGATTGATTTGATCGACATCAACATGGGTTGTCCTTCCGACAAGGTGAACGCCTGCGGTGCGGGCGCGGCGCTCATGCAGGATGAGGAATTGACCGAGGAACTGATCGCCGCCATTGTGAACGCGGTGTCGATCCCGGTGACGGTGAAGATGCGTTTGGGCTGGGATGAGGATAGTATCAACGCGCATTTAATCGCGCCGCGTTTGGAACAAATGGGCGTGGCGGCGGTGGCGGTGCATGGCCGCACGCGGATGCAGGGCTATACTGGCAAGGTGAATTTACCCGCTATTCGCGAGGTGGTGAAATCGGTCAAGCGCATCCCGGTGATCGGCAACGGCGATGTCAGTACGCATCTGGATGCGGCACGGATGATCAACGAGGTGGGCTGTTCCGGGGTGATGGTCGGACGCGCAGCATTGTGGAATCCGTTTTTCTTTTCGCAGACCTTGCGTTATCTGCAGACCGGCGAGGAGCCGCGGGAGATAACGCTGCGGCAGATGATGTTGTTCATGCATTATCATTTCGCAATGATGTTGCATTTTTACGGCGAGGAGGACGCCTGCCGGATGTTCCGCACGGTGATTCCCGGTTACAGCGAGCATTTTTCACATAAAGCGCGCTGGCGGGTGGAAATGCAGCATTTGGAGACGGTGGACGAGTATCTGGAAATTGTTGCGCGGTTGGCGGATGCTGCGCTGGATGACGAGTGTTTGCGGCCACGGTTGGAAGTGGGGTATTTGCGGGAATTGCTGGGCGCTAATGGCGAAGTTTGAGTTTGCGGTTGGCGGGTTTTTCACGGAGACTGTGGGCTTGTAACATGCACTCGATTGACGATTTTAATTACGCGATGGAGCAAACCCGGGTGATCCTGCCGCCGGAAAAGCGGCTGGAGACTTTTGGGACGTCGGTGTTGAATTATTATCTGATCACCGAGGACATGGATTCGGTCAATCTTTCCCGCGTGCGCGAGGGTTCCATCGAGGCGGCGCGGCCGCAGATTGTGTCGCCGGCGACGTTTTCCAAGCTGATGCTGGAAGGTTTCGGCGAACAGGCTTCGCGGTTGGCGGAGGCGATCAGCGCCAATCCGCAGCGGTTCACCTTTTTAAAGTACGGGTTCACCGTGAAGAAAAACGACATCCGCATGTATGAGGCGCACGAGCCGGTTGAGGCGGTGATCGAGCGGGTGCGGCAGGATGTCGCCGCCAAGGCGGATCCGTTGTCGGCGATAATCAAGGGCGTGGACGACGCGTGGGAGGTCTGCCTGCTCAAGTTCATGCTGGATACGGCCGGCGCGTCGGGTGAGAAAAACATCCGCGACATGCGCGATCGTGGATTGCTTTGATATTGCTTGTCGTCAGCGGTGAATTTGTTAGAAATTCATGCCTTGAACAAGGATTTTACCAGAATCATGAGACCGTCGGAATTACGCGGGATTTTATCCTACACCTCCAGATTTCGGGACAAGACGTTTGTGCTGAGCATTGACAGCGATGTCATTGCGCATCCGAATTTTCGCAACCTGATTCTGGACATCAGCGTGCTGCGGTCGCTGAACATCGACATCGTGGTGGTGCATGGCGCCAGCCACCAGATCAAGGAGCTGGCCGGGCAATTCCATGTCAACCCGTCCAATACCGACGGCATGGGCATAACCGACGAGGCCACCCTGAAGCTCTCGATATTGGCGTCAAACCAGATCGCGCACGAATTCCTGGAGACCTTCAGCGAGGCCGACCAGCGCGCGGCGGTGACCAATGCGGTGATCGCGCATCCGAGCGGTATTCTGGGCGGCAACGACCAGGGCTGGACCGGACGGGTTGAGCGGGTGGACGCCAGTTATTTGCAAAACTTGCTGGAGCAGGGAATCATTCCCGTGGTGCCGCCGTTGGGCTTTGACGGCGAAGGCCGGACTTTCCGGGTGAACTCGGACGGCGTGGCGCAGGAAGTGGCCGAAGCGTTGAAGGCTTCGAAATTGATCTACCTGACCAATAACAACGGCGTGGTCGGCGCGGGCAGCTTGTCGGCGCAGTTCTCGATCAATGAGGCGAACGATTACCTGAAGAAGAACCGTTCGCTGTTGGCGTCCGATTTGGCGTCGAAGCTGGAATACAGCCTGACCGCCTGCCGCAACGGGGTGAACCGGGCGCATATCATCAACGGGCAGGAAGAGGAAGCGCTGTTGAGCGAGGTATTCTCCAACGAGGGTATCGGCACGATGATTTACGCCAACGAGTATGAGGCGATCCGCAAGGCGCGGAAGAAGGATGTGCGGCAGATTGTGCAACTGATCAAAAACTCGGTGCAGGAGGAGGAAATCATCCCGCGCAGCGAGGCTGACATCAGTGCGCAGATCAGTGACTTTTTCGTGTTCGAAATTGATCGCAATATCGTGGGCTGCGTGGCCCTGCATTATTATCCCGGCGAGCCGAAAACGGCGGAGCTGGAATGCCTGTTCGTGTCCAGCGGGCATGAAAACCAGGGCATTGGCCGCAAGCTGATGAACTTCGTTGAAACCACCGCGCGCAAGACCAATGTGGAAAACCTGCTGGTATTGTCCACCCGTACCTTCAATTACTTCCAGCAAAAGGGCGGCTTCCAGGAAGCCGGGGTTGAGATGCTGCCGCCCGAACGCCGCGCCAAATACGAGGCCAACAAGCGGAATTCCAAGGTGCTGGTCAAGAATTTGAAATAATCGTGACCTGGTTTCGTCATGGGCGACTTAATAAGCGCGCCGATGATGAATCGATTAGGATTGCAATTTCTATATGACGGAGTTCAATCATAAGCTTAACTCGAAAATATAAGAATCATGAAAAACACATCTACCCAATTGAGCTGTTGGAACGGAAAACTACCCAAAATCGGCATTCGTCCCGTCATTGACGGGCGGCGTCGCGGCGTGCGTGAGTCGTTGGAGGAGACGACTTTGTCATTAGCGAAGCGCGCCGCGGAGTTGATTTCGTCGAATTTGAAATACCCTAATGGCGAGCCGGTCGGGTGCGTGGTGCCGGATTTTTGCATCGGCGGGTTTGCCGAGACGAGCAAGGTGGCGGAGTTGTTCCACGCGGAAAATGTCGGCGTGTCGCTGACGGTGACGCCGTGCTGGTGCTACGGTTCGGAGACGATGGATGAGGATCCGTTGATGCCGAAGGCGATCTGGGGCTTCAACGGCACGGAACGCCCGGGTGCGGTGTATCTTGCGGCGGCGCTGGCGGGGCATACGCAGAAGGGCTGGCCGGCATTTGGCATTTACGGCCGTGATGTGCAGGACGCGGGGGACAAAAACATTCCCGCCGATGTGCAGGAAAAGATTTTGCAATTCGCCCGGGCCGGTCTGGCGGTGGCGCTGATGAAAGGCCGCGCGTATTTGTCGATGGGCGGCACGTCGATGGGCATCGCCGGATCGATTGTCGACCACGGTTTGTTCGAGCGTTATCTCGGCATGAGGGTTGAATCGAAGGACATGACGGAATTTTTGCGCCGCATGGACGAGGGGATTTACGACAAGGAAGAATACGAAAGGGCCCTCGCGTGGGTGAAGAAAAACTGCAGGGAAGGCAAGGACAAGAATCCGCCGAAGACGCGCCGCACGCGCGAGCATCTCGACCTTGAATGGGAAAAATCGGTCAAGATGGCGCTAATCATGCGCGACATGATGACCGGCAATCCGAAGCTCGCGGCGCAGGGCTTCGGCGAGGAAGCGGCGGGCAATAACGCCATCGTTAGCGGCTTCCAGGGCCAGCGCCAGTGGACGGATTACCAGCCCAACGGCGATTTCATGGAGGCGATTTTGAATTCGTCGTTTGACTGGGACGGCATCCGCGAACCTTACATGGTGGCGACCGAAAACGACGCACTCAACGGCATTACCATGTTATTGGGCTATTTGTTGACCAATACCGCACAGGTGTTCGCCGACGTCCGCACCTATTGGAGTCCGGCGGCGGTGAAACGCGTCACCGGTCATACGCTGACTGGCACGGCGAAGGGGGGATTCCTGCACCTGATCAACTCCGGCGCGGCGACGCTCGATGGAACCGGCCAGCAGAGTATCAAGGGCAAACCGGCTATGAAGCCGTTCTGGGAAATCAGCGACGCCGAGGCGAAGAAATGTCTCGACGCGACCAAGTGGTGCCCGTCGGTGAGCGAATATTTTCGCGGCGGCGGCTGGTCGTCATGTTTTGCCACCAAGGGCGACATGCCGGTCACGGCGGCGCGTTTGAACATGGTTTACGGCCAGGGCCCGGTGTTGCAAATTGCCGAGGGTTGGACCGTTGAATTGCCGAAAAAAGTCCACGACACGCTCGACCAGCGCACCGACTCAAGCTGGCCGACCACTTGGTTCGTGCCGCGTACGACCGGCAAGGGCGTGTTCCGCGACGTATACTCGGTGATGAACGCCTGGGGTGCCAACCATTGCGCATTCAGCTACGGCCATATTGGCAGCGAACTGATCACGCTGGCCTCGATGCTGCGCATCCCGGTGTACATGCACAACGTGGACGAGGAAAAGATTTTCCGCCCGAGTTACTGGAACTCTTTTGGCACCGCCGATCTGGAAGGTGCGGACTTCCGTGCCTGCCAAACCCTCGGTCCGGTATACGGCGCGAGAAAATAATTTAAACTGGACGCTAACCGTGAACGGGGAAGTTCGCGGTTAGCGTCGTTGGGGAAATTTCATGTCAGTATCAGCAAAACGTCCGGTTGGCAAAAAAGTTCAGCTCATGGCGACCTGTCTGTGCGACGCGTTTTTTGACGACGTGGCGCGGGCAACAGTCGAGGTGCTGGAATATCTTGGTTGCGAGGTGGAATTTCCGGAAGGCCAGACCTGTTGCGGCCAGCCCGCCTTCAATTCCGGCGACTGGCCGGCGGCGCGCAAGGTGCTGCGGCATCTGGTTGATACCTTCAAGGGCGGGGAACCGATCATTGTGCCGTCGGGTTCCTGCGCGGCGATGCTGTATCACGGTTCGCTGTTAGCGTTCGAACATGAAACCGATTTGCCGGAGGTCGAGAAGGTGGGACAGCGCACTTGGGAAGTGCTGGATTTCATCGTTAGCGGCCTCGGTGTGAAGCAATGGGAGGGGGCCTGCGAAAAGAAAATGGCTTTCCACAGTTCCTGCCATTTGCGCGGCAGCAACAGCGCCGAGGCGGCGCGTTTGCTGCTCGGCAGCCTGCGCGGGGCGGAAATCCTGCCGTTCAAGGAACAGGAGCAATGCTGCGGTTTTGGCGGCACGTTTTCGGTGAGTTTCCCGGCCATATCCGCCGACATGGGGTTGTTGAAATTGCAGAATATCCGCGAGGTGAAACCGGATTTGCTGGTGGCGGCAGACATGAGCTGCCTGATGCATTTGCGCGGCTTGTCGGAGAAGCAGGGCAATCCGGTCCCGGTCAGGCATGCCATCCAGGTGCTGCGTGATGCGCTGGTGGCGGAGGGCAAGTTGCGATGAACACAGAGATCCCGTCGCACGGACAGCCGATTGACCGCTTTGCCGCCGCCATTAGCGGCGAGGTGTATGAATCGGTGCATTCCAGCTCGGCGATCAAGTCGGACAAGCGGCAGGCGTTGTTGGCGGGCGATTATCCGAACCCGAAACACCTGCGTGAGATTGCCGGACAGATCAAGCAGCATACCTTGGAATCTCTGGACAAATATTTGCCGCAAGCGGTGGAAAGCCTGGAGCGCAACGGGGTCAGGGTGCATTTTGCCGCCAATGGCGAGGAAGCGCGGCAAATCATCGGTTCGCTGTTAGCGGCGCGCGGTGCGAAAAAAGTCGTCAAATCGAAAAGCATGGCGACGGAGGAAATCCATCTGAATGATTATCTCGCCGCCAATGGCGTGGATTGCATCGAGACCGATTTGGGTGAATTCATCGTGCAGATTGACGGCGATCATCCGAGCCATATCGTGACGCCGATCATCCACAAGAACCGGCGGCAGATTGCCAAAAGTTTTGAAAAGCACGGGCTTGGCGCCTACAACGATGATCCGGAAACCATCACCCGTCGCGCCCGGAAATTCATGCGCGACAAATACATGTCCGCCGACGCGGGCATCACCGGGGCAAATTTTGTGGTGGCCGAGACCGGACGCTTGGTGCTGGTGACCAATGAAGGGAATTCGCGTTTTTCTCTGGCGGCGCCGAAATTGCACATCGCCTTGGTCGGGATCGAAAAACTGGTGCCGAGCGACCGTGATTTGTCGGTGTTTCTGAATTTATTGGTGCGCTCGGCGACTGGGCAGCAATTTACCGCTTACACGGAATTCATCAGCGGTCCGCACGCCTCCGGCCAGCCGAGCGGGCCGGAGGAGATGCACGTGGTGTTTCTGGACAACGGGCGTTCCGATATTCTGGCGGGAGATTGCCGGGAGATTTTGCGCTGCATCCGTTGCGGCGCCTGCCTGAATATCTGCCCGGTCTATCGCCAGGCTTCCGGGCATGCCTACCGCAGCGTTTATCCGGGACCGATCGGCGCGGTGTTGTCACCGTTATTGGCGGGTGAAAAATTCCCGTCATTGGCGGATTTGCCGAAGGCCTCGAGCCTGTGCGGCGCCTGCAATGACGCTTGCCCGGTGAATATCCCGATTCCCGATTTGCTGTTGCGTTTGCGCGACAAGGGCAAACGCGAACACGCGCCACTGGCGTCGCGGGGAGTGCCGCCGATGGGTGGCTTTGCCGGCTTGGCCTCACAGCCGGCCTTGTGGAAAGGCGCGCTGTTGGCGGGGCATGTGATGAATTATTTCCCGGTGGAATGGGTGCCGGTGCCGCCGTTGAGCAAGTGGACGGCGCAGCGGACCCTGCCGGAATTCCGCGGCGGCGAGTTTCGCAAGTGGTGGAAACAGCGGCGGCAACGCTAATGACGGGACTCCAATGAGCAGCAAGCAACAGATTTTGAACAAGGTGAGGCAGGCGTTAAGCGACAAACAGAACCGCGCGCCGTATCCGGTTTATGACACGGCGGAGTATGTTGCCAAGCCGCGTGTTGAAGGCGGTTCCGCTGAGCAGGTGTTCCGCAGGAATTTTGCCGCGGTGCACGGGATTGTGGTTGGTGACTTTGAGGAGTTGAAGGCGGTCCTGGCCAAGCAGCCGTTGAAAAAAGGTTGCTGCGATCCGGCGCTAACGGCGAAGTTGCAGGGTTTGCACATCGAGTGGGAAAGCGAATTCAACAGGAACAAATTCGATGAATACGACATCGGCGTGACTTTTGCCAGCGGCGCGGTGGCGGAAACGGGATCGCTAATGCTGAAAGACCGGGCGACCGCCGACCGTTTATCGGCCTTGGCACCCTGGGTGCATGTGGCGGTATTGAAGCGTTCGGAGATTTATCTGACCCTGCCGGAGGCCCTGCAACGGCTGGGTGACGACCCGAATGTGATCCTGGTCACCGGCCCGTCGAAGACCGCCGATGTGGAGGGCATCCTGATCGAGGGGGTGCATGGTCCCGGGGTGCAGATTGCCTGGCTGGTGGATTGATCGATAATTGATGGTTGAAAATTGGCGGGTTGTCGGGCAATTTGCTAAATCAACAGAATCAACAAGAGATCAATCCGTGAGAGTTCCTATTGAAGTGGTCAATGCCCGACGCGAACAGCTGGCCCAGCTGTTGCAACAGAATCGTTACCTGAGCGTTCACGAATTGTGCGCCCAACTGAAGATTTCCGAGGCCACGGCGCGGCGTGATCTTGCGGCCTTGGAAAAAGCCAAACGTATCACCCGCACGCATGGCGGGGCCTTGGTGGATTTCAATTTGCGGTTCCCGTCATTCCAGCAACGCCAGCATGAGGCGGTCGAGGCCAAGCGGCAAATTGCCGCCCAGGCCATTTCCCATGTAAGCCCCGGCATGACGGTGTATTTGGACGCGGGCACCACGGTGTTTGCCGTTGCGCGGTTGTTGCTGGAACGGAAAATCAGGCCGCTAACGGTGATCACCGCCAGCCTGCCGGTCGCCGATTTGCTGGCCGATGGCGAGGGCGTGAAGGTGATTTTGTCGGGTGGCGAATACCTGCGCCGCCAGTCGGTGTTGATGGGTAAGACCACGCACAAGGTGCTGGGTGAATTTTCCTACGATCTGGCCGTCATGGGTGCGGAAGGCGCCAATGGCGAGGGGGTTTGGAATTCCCAAGCCGACGTGGTGAAAGCCCAGCAATCGGTTTTGCGGCATGCCAGGCAGATCTTGGTTTGCATGGATTCGTCCAAACTGGGCAAAACCGCCCCGATCTTCCTGTCCAAATGGTCGGGCAAATTGACCTTGGTATCCGAGCTTTCCCAAGAGCAGGTGCAGGCCATCCTGCGTTAAGGTTATCCTCACGATGATCTGCGGGAGTTCTTGACGCCTATTCCCCATGGAATATGATTGAATTTACTCGTATGTCTGATATTGATGAAACGTTATACAAATCCCCGCAGGCGGAAAAGCTGAAGCAGGAAATCTGCGACATTGGGCGGCGGATTTGGATGCGCGAATATTGCGACGCCAACGGCGGGAATATTTCCGTGCGACTGGCGCCTGACCGTTTTTTGGTTACCCCGACCAATGTCAGCAAGGGATTCATGACACCGGAAATGATGGTCATGGTGGATGGCAGGGGCAATCATGTGGCGGGCGACCGGCAGAGCTCGAGTGAATTTTTGACCCATTTGGCGATTTATGATGTCGTGCCGGAAGCGGTATCGGTTTGCCATGCGCATCCTTGCCATGCGGGCGCGTTCGCGATTCGCGGTTATGCCCCGCCGTCGCGGTTGATCCCCGAGCTGGAAATTTTCGTCGGCCAGGTGGTGCTGGCGGACTACGAAACCCCGGGTTCACCGAAAATGGCGGAGAAGATTTCGCCGTTAGCGCCGAAGCACCAGTCGATTTTGATGGCCTGCCATGGTACCTTGTGCTGGGGAAGCTCGGTGGAGGATGCTTATTTCAAGATGGAGATCACCGATGCTTATTGCCGTACCGTGTTGCTGGCGCAGGGCATTCCCGGTTCCGCTTCCATCCCGGGTGACAAAATGCTGGATTTGCTCGACCGCAAATCCAAAGCCGGTTTGCCGGATACCCGTTTTGGCCTGCCGCCGGAAGAACTGGCCAAGGAAGATCCCTGGGAACATATGCAGAAGAAGGAACTGGACGCCTTTGCCAGAAAACTGGCGGATGAGATTGTTGCCCGGCTGACCCGCAAGGGTTGAGAGGGAGTAAAAGCCGGGATTTCCATAAAAACCCGTCTTGCCCGAACGCCTTTCCGGGGTTAAGTTAGCTGCATGTCGTCGTACCGTAATTGGTCACCCTATTCAGGCTCATACGCGCCGATTACGTATTTTCGCGGGGTACCGATTGAACTAACAACCATCTTGGTGGCGATGCACGTGCTGGCGATGGTGGCGACCGCGACGGTGCTGGGACTGTTTCCCGCCGCCCTGCCGAAGTGGCAAAGCTGGGTTTGTTTTTTTGCCTCGAATTATCTCGGCTCGGGCCATTACTGGACGCTGCTGACTTATCCGTTTTACCACAATATTCTTACCGACCACATTTTCTTTGCTATCGAAATGCTGATGTTTTTCTGGTTTGGCCGCGAAGTGGAGCGTTATATCGGGCGTCGCGCTTATGCGACGCTATACCTGCTGTTGATCGTGGTGCAACCGCTGGCGATGATGGCGTTAAAACCGCTGGCCGGGCTGACTGCCGGTTCGTTGGCGGGTTCGGGCATGATTTTGTTCGGGGTTGGCGTGGCCTTTGCGACGATTTACCCGACCGCGCAATTCTTCGGCGTGATCGCCGCGAAATGGATCGTATGGATTTTCCTGTCGATCTTCACCGTGTATTTCCTAGCGCACCGCGAGTGGCCGGGTTTGGTGCAATTCTGGGTGATTGCAGCGGCTTCCTATGGTTTTATTCGCAATGCCGGGGTCGGTGCCGGCAACGGCCTGATGGACTGGCTGGACAATGCGAGGATGGAGCGGGAGGAACGCAAACTGCGCGCCCGCGCGGAGGCCTACCATCGCCAGGTAAAACGGGAGGAAGCCAGCGTGGACTCGGTATTGGAAAAGATTTCCCGCAGTGGGTTGGCGTCGCTGGATGCCGAGGAACATGAAGTTTTGCAGCGCGCCCGGCGCAAGCTGATGCAACAGGACAGGCCACGCTAATGACGAAACCGGAGCTGCCGCAGGACGCGGTTTCGATCCCTGACTGGAACAACTGGATTCCCCGTGAACGAGGGGTGTTGTGTTTCGTGATTAGCGGCCATGAAATCCTGTTGATTCACAAAAAACGCGGTTTAGGTGCGGGCAAGGTGAATGGTCCCGGCGGCCGTCTGGAGCAGGGGGAAACCCCGTTGCAAGCCGCTATTCGTGAGACGCAGGAGGAAGTCGGGGTGACGCCAACCGGTTTGCGCGAGATGGGGGTGTTGAATTTTCAATTTTGCGATGGTTACTCGCTGCAATGCACGGTGTTTAGTGCCAGCGGACTATTTGGTGAATTACAGGAAACAGATGAGGCGAAGCCGTTTTGGTCGCCGTTAGCGTCGATTCCCTACGATAATATGTGGGCGGATGATGAGCTCTGGTTCCCGTATTTGCTGGAGGGGAATCCCTTTGAGGGATGTTTTGTTTTTGACGGGGATCGCATGCTATTTCACGAAATAGGGGCGCGGAGAAGGCTTTGACGGGACGCCAATGGCGAATTATATTGCTGGGATGAGTGAGGCGGTTTTGGATTACAAGATTGGCAATGAAAAGCTCCTGAAGCTGACGGAAACAGCGGCCAAGAGGATCGGTAAGTTGCTGTCGATACAGAATCGCGCCAATGGTGCCCTGCGCGTGGCGGTGGTGGGCGGTGGCTGTTCCGGGTTGCAATACAAGATGGACCTGGTCGATGGCCCGCAAAAACGCGACATTCTGGTGCGTTCCCGCGAGACCAACGTGGTGGTGGATGCCAAAAGCGCGCTGTTTATCAGTGGTTCGGAGATTGATTTTTCCACCGACCTGCAAAAGGGCGGTTTCAAGGTGTTGAATCCCAACGCCACCTCGCAGTGCTCCTGCGGGGAAAGTTTCAGTGTTTAAGGAGTTCGCTAACCGCGAAATCGGGGCCTAGAGCGCCTTGAACAGGCACTTGTACAAGCCGGATACCCGTTCTTCGTTGCGGCTGACGCTGACGCCGAGCACATTTTCGAACAATTGCTTCTCCAAATCCCGCAGGATTGGGAAGCGGTCCAGACAGAGCAGGATCGGTGAATTGTATTCGACAATCTCGTGACGGCCGCTTTCACGGTCGAAATAGTACTCGCTCATGTAGCCGCGCTCGTCACGCAAGGCGGCCAACTGGCGCATCTTTTCCTCCAGATTGAGGCCGTTGATCTTGGCCTTCAATTTGTCGGTTTCATTGCGATAAATATTGAACAGAATCTTATCGGCGGCGCTGGGGCCGTAGACTTCCTGCACCGAATCGAGAATCTCGGTGGTGAAATTACTGTATTCGCTGGGGAAAAACTCCTGAGCGGTCTGGGTCAGGCGATAAGCCTTTTCCGGGCGGCCCATGCCTTTCGGACGACGCCAGGTATCGAGATAGCCCTCACGCTCCAAGGCGATACAATGTTGCTTTACGCCCATGTAGGACAGGCCAACGCGATCACAGAGCTCAGAGACTGAGAGTCCCTGGCTGCGTTTGATTTCCGTTAAAATCAATAACTTTGGATTTTTTGCTACTTTCTTCAAAGTGAGTATTCTATCAGTTGTTATTCTTGGCTTGTTTTAGAAACTATTGGTTGGTTATTTGAATGCAAGACTTTTTACGTTTTTACAGCGAATTAATGTGAAAGCGATATACTTGTAACAAACTTAATCTCTTCAGCCGTGCTAATGCCTGTAGTGCCGGCGCTAAAACCGTGCATTTTTTCCCATATGCTAGTGACTGGCGCGTTGACACCTTGACCCCGCCTGATAGGCTCAATGCTTTCTTATGTCAGCCAAATTTAAAGTACTGGTATTGGACGGGGTTTCGGCCCGTGGTGTTGAAGTTTTATCGAAAGTGGCGGAAATCGAGGTGATCCAATCCAAGAGTTTGTCTGAAGATGAGTTGATTGCCCGGATCGGGGACGTGGATGGCCTGGTGGTTCGCAGCCAGACCAAGGTGACCGAAAAAGCCATTGAAGCGGCCAAAAAACTGAAGGTTGTCGGCCGCGCGGGGGTCGGGGTGGACAATGTCAACGTCAATGCCGCGACCAAAAAAGGCATCGTGGTGATGAACACCCCCGGTGGCAATACTATTTCGACCGCCGAACATGCTTTCTCGTTGATGTTGTCGGTGGCCCGCCAGATTCCGCAGGCCCATGCCACCATGAAGGCCGGCAAATGGGACCGCAAGAAATTCGAGGGTGTCGAAGTATTTGGCAAAACCCTGGGGGTCGTTGGCATGGGCCGTATCGGCACCGAGTTTGCCCGCCGCGCACAGGCTTTTGGCATGAAAGTGCTGGCCTACGACCCGTATCTCTCCGCCGCCAAGGCACAGAGCCTGCAGGTTGAGCTGTATGAAAAGCTCAACGACATGCTGCCGCATTGCGATTTCATCACCCTGCACATTCCGATGACCCCGGAAACCAAGGGACTGCTGAACGAAAAGACCCTCAAGCTTTGCAAGAAGGGCGTGCGCATCATCAACTGCGCCCGCGGAGGTCTGGTGGACGAACAAGATTTGCTGGAAGCGCTGAAGAGCGGCCAGGTGGCCGGTGCCGCGCTGGACGTTTACGAACAGGAACCGCCCCCGGCGGAATATCCGTTGCGTGACGAGGCCAATTTGGTGATGACCCCGCACCTCGGGGCTTCCACCGCCGAAGCGCAGGAAAACGTCGGCATCGAAGTGGCCGAGGCGATCCGCGAATTGCTGTTGCACGGCACCATTGTCAATGCGGTGAACATGCCCAGCGTCGACGCCAAGACTTTGGAACAACAGCGTCCGTACATCGAATTGGGAGACCAGCTTGGCCGCATCCTGGCCCAGCTGGCGCCGACCCGTTGCGAGTCGCTAACGGTGAACTTCACCGGCAAGATTGCCGAGATGGACACCACCGCCATTCGCCGCTCGGTGTTGAAAGGCTTCATCAAGCAGGCCATCGGCCCCGATGTGAACGAGGTCAACGCCCCGCACTTCGCGCAGAATCTCGGCCTGAAATTCAGCGAGACCAAGATGGACGAACCCGGCGAATACTCCGAGCAAATCTCGGTGGTCGTCACCGCGGGCAAGGAAAAATTCGAAGTGGCCGGCACCGTGTTTGGCAACAGCACCCGTTTGGTCAGCATCAACGGGCAAAGCCTCGAGGCCAAGCCCGAAGGCGTGTTGTTCGTGATGGAAAACACCGACCGCCCGGGCATCGTCGGTTTTGTCGGCAGCATTCTGGGCAAGCATCAGGTGAACATCGCCAGCATGTCGCTGAGCCGTGCCTCGATTGGCTCCAAGGCGCTGAGCGTGTTGAACCTCGACTCCATGCCGAGCGAAGCCGCCATTAGCGAGATCAAGCAGGATTCGAATATCACCTCGATCAAGCTGATCCAGTTGTAATCCGGATTAATTTCCAAGGCGCTAATGGCGAGTTCGTCATTAGCGCTTTTTTTGTGACAAAAAGTAGAAACCCCTCCCTCCGCTCACCCTGAGCCTGTCGAAGGGCGGATACATCTCCTGAGTAAAGTCATGCTTCGACAGGCTCAGCATGAGCGGTATGGGGGTGATTTAGCCCTACCATTACGTTAATGGTTCCCCAATTTGGCGGTTAGCGTCGCTTTTTGCCCGCCGTCCCCGGAACCGGGGGTGGCGGCAGCAGCGATTGTTGCGCCTGAGGCGCGGCTTGTTGCTGTTGTTGCGGCGGAACCAAAGGCTGGTTGTTCAGCGCCAGTTCCAGGAATTTCTTGGCATTGGCCTGGTTGGGGTCGATGTTCAACGCAGTCCTGAACTCGGCAATGGCGCGGTCGCGCTGGCCGTCCTGGTACAAGGCGAAACCGTAATTGGTGTGCAGGATCGGATTGTTGCCGTCGCGTCCCAATACATACTCATAATGCGGCAGGGCTTCACGGGGATGACCGGTATTGGCCAGCAAATTGGCCAGATTCACGCGGAACGGGATGGCGTCGGGCATGATGGTGGCAGCCTTTTGCATGTAGGGAATGGCTTCCAGCGGACGGCCTTTCTGCATCAGCAACACGCCCATGTTGTTGTTGGTCTCGGCCAGGTCGGGACGCAGGCGGTTGGAGTGGTAAATGTGGTAGAATGCGGCGTCGATGTTGCCGCTGTCGAGCAGCACCTTGCCATAGCGGCTGTGTGCCTGCCAGGCATTTTCGTTTTTCGACAGGGTGAAGGTCCACATGGCGGCTTCGTTCAGGAAGATGCCGGAGTAGAAGTGCGCGTAGCCGGTAGTGACGGCGAGGATCGCGATGATCGTCGTTAGCGCCGCCTTTTTATAATGCAGGGGGATTGCCGAATAAAGTTTGTCAATCAGGGCGACGAACAGGGCGATGATACCGATTGCCGAGATATACAGGAAGTGATCGGCCGCCCAGGTGATGCGCATGTAGGACATGGTGACAAAGCCAAGCACCGGCACCAGATAGATGAGAAAAAAGCCGTAGCCGAACAGCACATGTTTGCCCCAAGTGTTGCGCTTCAGCCAGAACCAGTACAGGATGCCCAGCAGGACCGGCCAGAGGGCGAACAGGTACATGTCGTCCATCGGGTCAAATTCCCACTTGGGATAAATCGGGCAGAGATCGAAGGGGAAAATGGTTTTCCAGGTGTAGAAGAAAATCAGCACGCCGGCGTTTAGCGTCGGGGATTTCGGTACCGGGATGCCTTCCGCGCCGATGGCCTTGTCGAACTGGAAATGCACGGTTACCAGACAGATGACGATGGTGATCAGGAAAAAAGGCAGGGCCGCATAGACCGCGTTTAGCGTGTCGCGCCAGTGCTTTTCCTTCAATTGCCACCAAGCCCAACCGAGCAGGATGCCGGGAATCACCGCGGCCATCATCATGACCATGGTATTGAAATCTTCCTTCCAGATGTAAATCGCGATGCCTCCGAAAAAGGACAACACGCAACCCAATGTGGCGAAGCACAGCAGGTCGCGCCAGCTCATGTTGGCATATTTCCACCAGGCAAACAGCAGGATGGTAAAGGGCATCATCACGCCCGAGCTCTTGCTGAGCAGTGACAGGACAAAGAAAATCATCGCCGCCAGATAATTCCACATCGCCGCCTCGCCACGTCCGGCCTTGAGCCGTTCGTCAAACCTCAGGTAGAAAATCATCGATGGCAACAGGAGCGCCAATGACAAAGTGTTCTTTTGTTCGGAAACCCAGGCCACGGATTCGACCAGGATCGGATGAATGGCGAAGATCAATCCGCCGAGCCAGGCGCAACGCAGTCCCAGTTTGCGGAACAACACCCAGATCAGCAGGGAATTGATCAGGTGGAAGAAGGTGGTGGCGAGGTGATAGCCGGTGTTGTCGACTCCCCAGATTTGATATTCCAGCCAGAGGACGGTGGATTTGACCGGCAGGTAATCGGCGCCGACATCGCCGTGCCAGATGGCATACAGGCTGTCGCCGGCTGTTTTCATCGCGACCAAGGCGGGGTTGGCGGTGATTTCCTGGTCGTCATCCCACAGCCAGGTGCCATGAAAGGCGGGTGCCGCCACAAACAGGCCGGCGAGGAGGATGATCGCGGCGTACAGCCAGACTCGTTCGAACTTCGCCACGCTAACGGCGAGTTCGTGCGCGGTTTCCGGGCTGGCGTCTATCGGTTGGTTCTTTTTTGGTATACTTGGCATACGGTTTCGAATACTTGGTTGACGGTGATGAGCTGCATGCAGACATTGTCGCGGCAATTGGTCTGGCGGTTGTTCCAGGCGTTGACGCAGGGACTGCAGGCGGTGTGGGCCCAAAGATTGTGGTTTCTCGGTGTTAGCGCGCCGAACAGCAGGGGTGTTTCCGGGCCGAACAACACCACTGTGTCGATGGTGGTTAGCGCCGCGAAGTGCGCGGGGCCGCTGTCATTGGTCACCAGCACTTCTGCCAGGCCGTAGATGATCAGTAACTGGCGCAGGGTGGTCTTGCCGGCGAGGCAGAATACGCGGTCGGAACCGATTTGTTCGACCAAGGCGGTGACTTTCCGGGCTTCTTCCGGCGCGCCGGTGAAAGCGATGCTCATGTCGGGAAACTTGGCCAGCAATTGTTTGGCTAGATTCACGTAATTGACGGATTCCCAGCGACGCAGGGGCAACAGGTCGCTGGCATTGGCATTGAGCAAGATCAATCGCTTGGGCTTTTTTCCCACCAGGTTATTGATGATCTGTCGGGCCTCATCTTGTTCGGAATTCGACGGTGTGAACAGGGGCAATTCTGTGATGGGAGGCGGCACGAAACCGAAGGTGGGGAATTTGTCGGGCGGATTATCCAGCGCCTCGACCAGGCAGACAAAGGTCTGCGAGGTGTGCAGATGGGAGTTGTACAACACACGATGGGTGAACAGATTTCCGCGATAAGGGCCTTCGCCAAAGGAATTGTGGAAACCAACGCGGATGCGGCAGCCGGTGAGGTAGCTGATGACTGCCGAGGCACGGGCGAAAAATTCCATGTCGATCACCGTGTCGATGTCCATACGGCGGATTTGCCAAAGTCGCTGCAGGGCGCTAATGGCCATGCTGAAAGCCGACTTGGTACGAATGGTGATCACGTTCTCGTAAGGAACCAGCCCGAGTACGTCGAGAATGAAACGGTTCTCCTCGAATAACAGGAAGTAGACGTTTTCCTTGCCGACACGCTCGGTTGCTCGCCTGATAGCTTCATAAGCCAGTACGGTGGAACCTTGCTCGGCGAGTTTAAGGAACAGGATTTTGCGCGGCTTGGCGGTGGTATTGCCGCTAACCATGAAAGAGAATAGTTTGCGCCACAGGGTGAGGAACAAACAGGCCGCGGGCACAGCAATCGCGTCGATTTTTTGCAGAATGCGGGCGTTGGTGCTGAACCGGTTCATCAATCTCGAATTTACCTTCGGACTCTAGCGAAAGAAGCGCTAATGGCGAAAGGTTTTTTTATTAATGGATAGCAGACGCCTTGGAGCTAAGCCGCAAACTGACGGATAGCCTTGGCGACGATGTCGACATGTTCCAAAGGCATTTCCGGATAGAAGGGCAGGGCCAGGCATTCGCGGCTGACTTGTTCGGCGACCGGGAAAGAGCCTTCCTTGTAGCCGAGGTTTTGGTAGCAATCCTGCAAATGCAATGGAATCGGGTAGTGGATGGCGTTGCCGATGCCTTGGTCGTTGAGATACTTGGACAAGGCATCTCGGTTAGCGGCCCGAATGACGTAGAGATGCCAAGCGGTCTTGTTGTTGGCGAGTTGGGTCGGCAAGGTGAGGGGAAGGCCCTGTAACTTTTCAGTGTAATACTGCGCCAAGGCACGACGTTTTTGGTTGTAATCGTCGAGATGCTTCAGTTTCACGCGCAAGGCGGCGCCTTGCATGCCTTCCATGCGGTAATTGTAGCCGACTTCGTCATAATGATAGCGGCGGTAGCAACCGTGATTACGCAAGGCGACGGCGCGTTTGGCCAACTCGGGGTCGCTGGTCGTCAGCGCCCCGCCTTCGCCGATGGCTCCCAGGTTCTTGGTCGGATAAAAGCTAAAGGCGGTGAGGGGAGCAAAATTGCCGACCTTTTTACCGCCAATGGCAGCGCCGTGGGCTTGGGCGGCGTCCTCGATCACGCCGAGCTTGTGCTTGGCGGCGATTTTCAGGATGGCTTCGATGTCACAGGGATGGCCGTAGAGATGGACCGGAATGATGGCCTTGGTCTTGGGCGTGATGGCGGCTTCGATTTTCGCGGGGTCGAGATTGTAGGTCACCGGGTCGATGTCGACATAAACCGGCTTGGCGCCGCAATAGGAAATCGCCCAGCTGGTGGCGGCAAAAGTGAACGGCGTGGTGATGACTTCGTCGCCGGGTTTGACATTCAGCAACAAGGCGGCGATATGCAGGGCGGAGGTGCCGCTATTGACGGCGATGACATGTTGCGAACCGTTCCAGGCGCCAAATTCCTTTTCAAAGGCCTCGACTTCCGGCCCGAGACAGAAGGCCCCGCTGTCGAGGGTGCGGTTGATGGCGGCTTGTAATTCCGCGCGCAGGGCTTGGTTTTGTTGGGTCAAACTGAAGTAGGGGACAGAGGTGCTCATTTAAGCCAAACATGATAGGGCAGCAGCGGCGTTTTACAATGAGGAAAAGCAACGGTCAATGGCGGACAGGGAGAGATTCGAACTCTCGGTACCTTTAACAGTACACACGCTTTCCAAGCGTGCGCAATAGACCACTCTGCCACCTGTCCTGAAATTGGAACGCAAATAGTAATGGCATTTCGCCATTAGCGCCAGAATTAATTTATCCTGAAAGGCTAAAACCGCGCGTTTAAACGGACTTGCGCGTAACCGGCCGGATCGGTGTGCAGTTGGATATCCGGACCGCTGTAGTAAAATTGGCGGGATACTGCCGAGCCGCCTTCCAGTTCCAGCGTCAGGCCGGGCATGAAAGTGTAGCGGGCGCCGAGCGCCAGGCGGATTTCGCGATAGGAAAGGTTGGCGTTGCCGAGGTCGCTGCGGCCATAGGACTTGCCGAAATCGTTATCCATGCGGTAATTGCCGCCGCGCAGGCGCGCGCCGACGAAGACTTGCAGGTTGTCTTGCATGTCATATTGCAATTCAGGATCCGGCAGGACCGCCATTAGCGTCCACTGATCCGCGAAGTGCCAGCGGGCGCCAAGGCCGGGCATGACCGGCGCGTCGTCCCAGTGATAAATGCCGGTGCCGAAATGCGGGTCAAATTGCAGGCCGAAGAACCATTGCAGGTCGGCATTGACCAGATAAGTGGCGCCGACAATCAACGGCACGTTGCACTGGTCGATGGTCACGTTCTTGAAGTCGCTGTAAATGCCGGGACGGACTTCCACGCGCAGGATCCATTTTTCCGACAAATTGATGTCCGCGCCCAGGATCAAGGCTGCCGCGCCGAGCGTATTGGGTATCACGCTCTGGTTGAGAGAGCCGAAATCGTAACGGTCATACATCAGGCCGACGCGCAGTTGCCAGTTATCCTGTACCGGGATGTTGGCGACATAGGTGAGATTCAAACTGTTTTCGCTCAGGTTGCCGAACGAAGTATCGCCGCGGTGAATGTCACTGCCGCCAACGTAGGCTTCGGTAAAATTAAACTCGTGGGAGACCTCGGAAACCGGTTTCTTTTCCACGACATCCATTTTCATCCAATCCGGTTCGGCGGACGAGGATGAAGTGCCGCTGTTAGTGGTAGTCTGTGCGGATACAAATCCGATGCCCAGCCAAGCGCCAAGCAGCAATACCCCCAATTGTTTTCTGAATAACATACCCGGAGCAAACTGCCAGAAAACCGCAAAAAGACAATCGCTTTATGAGGTTAATTAATCGGCTGGAATAAGTAACGGCAAGCTGCGCACCCGTCAGGAGTCGAACCTGAAACCTTCTGATCCGTAGTCAGATGCTCTATCCAATTGAGCTACGGGTGCTAAAACCGTCAAAGGTGAGGGGAAACAATACCGCCTTCGCCATTCATGGCAAGAGAAAAAGTCTCTCCTCACCAAAGAATCACCTGTTTTAATGACAGGAATACAGAGTTTAAGATCGTTGGTAATTCTCGTACCAGTGTTTCGATCTGATGCAAATTTTGCATACGGAGAGCATGACAGGCACTTCCACCAATACCCCGACCACGGTTGCCAACGCAGCGGGGCTAGCGGGGCCAAAAAGAGTAATGGCGACAGCTACTGCCAATTCAAAGAAATTACTGGCTCCGATCAGCGATCCGGGAGTTGCCACGTTATGCGGCACCCTGAACCATTTCATCAGGGCATAGGTCAAGGACGAGTTGAAATACACCTGAATCAATATCGGTACGGCCAATAGCAACACCACTGACCAGTTGGAAAGGATGTTTTCCGCCTGAAACGCAAAGATAAGCACCAAGGTCGCCAGTAGCGCCAAAATTGTCACGGGACGAAACTTTGGTAGGAAGCGACGCTCGAACCAGTCCCGTCCTTTGCTTTTAATCAGTGTTAAACGGCTCAGGAAGCCCATCGACAGCGGAATAACGATAAATACCAGCACTGATACCAAAAGCACCTCTACGGGAATCTGCACTCCGCTCACCCCGGCCAAGAACATGACAATGGGCGCAAAGGCAAAGACCATAATCAGGTCGTTAATGGCTACTTGTGCCAAGGTGTAGGAACCATCCCCATCGGTCAGATAACTCCACACAAAAACCATTGCCGTACAAGGGGCGGCGGCGAGGATAACCAGCCCTGCGGTGTAATTTTTGGCTGTTATCGGGTCAATCCAGCCCAGCCATGAGGAGAAGATCATCTGTACAAACAAGCCGCCCAGTAAGGCCATGCTGAACGGTTTTACAAACCAATTCACTATCAATGTAATGACCAATCCTTTGGGCTTGCTGAATACTCCCTTGAGGCCGCTGAAATCAATTTTGAGCATCATCGGATAAATCATCAGCCAAATCAGTACTGCTATGGCGACATTCACCTGCGAACCTTTGCCAAACTGCAAACTGCTCAAATAATGGGTAAATGCGGGGGCCAGTTTGCCCAAGGCAATCCCCGCCACCATACAGGCCAAAACCCACAGGGAGAGATTGCGTTCAAAGGAGTCCAGTTGCCTGACCTGCGAAACGGCCTTGCTCATTTGATGGTATCCGTTAACGCGTTACGATAACCGGCAGCGTAGGCCTCGAATACCAGCCTGATTTGGTCCCGAATATCGCGAAATACCTGCAAAACCTGCTCTTCCGTTCCTTCTGCCTTTGCGGGGTCCGTAAAACCCCAATGGTAGCGGTTCACCTGTCCCGGAAACATCGGGCAAGCTTGGTCAGTGTTTCCGCAAACTGTAATGACCGTATCAATCTTTTGGTTGAGGAATTCGTTCATGTGCTTTGAGCTATGCTTGGAAATATCGATGCCAATTTCCCGCATGACTTGCACCCCTTTGGGATGGACATACCCCGCAGGATTGGATCCTGCGCTATGTACGTTGAACAAATCCCCCGCCGCATGACGCAAGATGCCCTCGGCTAAATGACTTCGGCACGAATTGCCCGTACACAGAATTAAAATATTTGGTTTATTCATTGCCTGCCCCGGCTATTTACAAATCATTCCGTCCTAATTCCTGTACCGCATATGCCAGACGAATGTTTTCTAGTTTTTCAAAAGGCAATGCAATAAACAGGTCTATCCTGCGTTTGATTTCAAAGGCTATTTTCGTAACAGCCTGTTGTTTTTGCTCCTCGTCACCAATGAAATTGGCGGGGTCTTCAAAGCCCCAATGGGCAATAATAGGCTGCCCCCTCCAAACGGGACAGGATTCCCGGGCCCTGTCACATAAGGTAATGACAAAATCAAAGGTGAAATCCTGGAATTCAGTCCATGATTTGCTGCGGGCCGAAGCCGCCTCAATATTGAAGACTTCATCCAATACCCACAATATGATGGGGTTAACCTTACCCGTGGGATTGGCCCCGGCACTGTAAACCTCGAATTTGTCTCCAGCAGATTGGCGCAACAGAAATTCCGCCAAAATGCTGCGGCCCGAATTACCGGTGCAAAGGAACAGGATTTTATAGGGATGCGTTTTGTTTGTTGTCATAAATCAACGGCGTTTTGCCTTAAGGAAGAACTGGGAGAATTCATCAAGGGTTGTTTCGGTAACCCAGCATTCCGTGTTCTGCCCGCAACGGCAGGTGGAAATCAAGCCGGCACGGTTCAATTCTTTGAGATGGTGGGACACTGTCGGCGCTCCGATCCCCAATCCTTTGCCCAATTCACCGACACAGAGCCTGGAACAGCTTTCTGCATCGCAGTTATGTTTTTCGCAACAGTTGGCGAGTTTCAGGAAGATCGCCAGTCGATGCGGGTGGGACAACGCCTTAAAAGCGGCGGCAATTTTCTCTAATTTCATAATTCGATAGTTATCGAATTATTGATATCCGGGCAAGCAGATTCACGCGTTTGATTGTAACATTTAGGTGACTGCCGTATTAGGGGCCTCAAATTATCAACGCCAGCGGCACCGTTTTTAGACGGGTAACCGATCCCGTTCCTGGCACGGTTTGCTTGTCCTCAGGACATAGCCGTTGATGTCTGGGTATTGTTGTAAACTGAAGTTGTGCCAAATCATGGGCTCTTGGGGCAGAAGCGCACCCGATTAAGCCGAGTGCGCCAATGACAATGATGAGATAGGAGAGCCAATCAATAGTGGAATTTAAT
Source organism: Verrucomicrobiales bacterium (assembly GCA_031256975.1). Taxonomy (GTDB): domain Bacteria; phylum Verrucomicrobiota; class Verrucomicrobiia; order Methylacidiphilales; family JAAUTS01; genus JAIRPN01. The sequence goes on from JAIRPN010000010.1 coordinate 92,705, forward strand.
GCCTGCCACTACCAGGTGATTGCCGTAAACATCACCGAAATCATAGGTGGCGTAACCCGCCAGTGCCTTGTTGAATTCCAAGCCTACCAAGCCCAAATATTTGTATTCCGCAAAGATGCTCCAGCGGTCATCCAGGAAGATGTCCGTACCCGCAATGCCCTGGAAACAGAAGGCAAATTGATCCTCGGAAGCGTTTAACAGGTCAGTGCTGCCGGAGTAATTGCCGTTGTATTCAGGATAGTCTGCGCTATTGATGGAAGCATTGCCGGAAAGGGTCTTTAATTTGCCTTCGACATATGCTCCGCCAATGCCAAAACCGATGTACGGACGGAAAATGCTCCACTGTATGCGCATGATCGGGTTGGCGGTTAGCGCATAGATATTCATGCTGAATTTCTGGGTGAGGTCTGCGGTGGCGGTGTTATTGGTGTTGCCGTACCAAACCGAACCATTCCACCCAAGAGACGAATTGCTGTTTTGGGTATAGATGAATTCACCTTCCACGGAGGGCAAAAAGGTGACGGGGCTTTTTTCGCCGCTAATGGTGATACTATCGGGTTTCCAGATATGACCGATTTTCAGGCCAACGGCGAAGTCCGTGCTGTCTTTCAACGATAAATCGGCCTTGATGCCCAAGCCGAGGTTGTCCTTTATCCTTGGACCAGCGTCTTGGAACAGATTCGCGCCGCCCCAGACGGCGACATAATTTTCCGTTCCGTATTCCGTGCGGGGCTTTACGCTGGTTTGGAAGGCAGGAATCGGCGCGGGATCATTATTCTTTGCCATATAAGGGTAGCTGCCGCCATTTCGATAGGCGGAACCGACTTCCGGCGGTTGCTGCGCCATGAGGTTTCCGGTAATTCCCAACAGGACAAACGAGCCCATTGCCAACAAGATACGATGAATAGCTGTTTTCATGCACCGCCAATATTACGGTGTTATTGTTTCACTGTCAATCGTGCGGTGTTTGGGGCCGTTTCATTTATCCATTATCTGACTAGTGGAAAAAGATACCATAGAGAGACTTCGGGGACGTTTACGGGAATTGCGGGAGCTTCACGCCATTACCCAGGAAGAATTCGCGCACATGGCAGGGCTGGATTACAAATTTTACCAGAGCATTGAGGCCGGGCGGCGTAAAGAAATCCGGGTTTCCACCTTGGAAAAAATTGCCAAGGCATATGGGATAGAGGTCTATCAGTTGCTGGCGCCTGAATTGCCCAAGACCAAACTTGCTGATTTTTCCAGAGGGAAAGCGCGGCACATATTAAAACGGACAGGTAGCAAGACAAGCGTAAGCTAAACAAATTTAGCCGCGCTTGTTTTATTACTTGGGCGAAATATTGGTTGCGGGTGCGAAAACCGTCAAAGATGAGGGGAAGCAATACGCCCTTGTCATTCAGGCAAGGGAAAATTATAAACCTTCCCAGCGTTTTATCGCCGGGTCGTCGAAGCCGAACAAATCCAGCACGCGCGACAGGGTGAAGTCGACCAGTTCGTTGATATCCTTGGGCTGGTGATAGAAGGCCGGAATCGGCGGATAGATCACGCCGCCCATCAGGGTCACGCTTTCCATGTTGCGGATATGCGCCAGCGTTAGCGGGGTTTCACGGGTCAGTAACACGAGGCGGCGGCGTTCCTTCAACACCACGTCGGCGGCGCGGGTCAGCAAATTGTAGGGGGCGCCGTGGGCGATGGCCGCTAATGACCGCATTGAACATGGGGCGACGATCATCCCGTCGGTCTTGAACGAACCGCTGGAAATGGTTGCGCCGAAATTGTCCTCGTGGTGGACCACGTCGGCCAGCTGTTCCACATCCTTCAAGGTTTTGCCAGTTTCCGGCAAGGTCATTTTCGCGCCCTTGGAAATGACCAAATGCAGTTCGACATCCTGCGCGCGCAATTTCTCCAGTAGTCGCAGACCGTAAATGCTGCCCGACGCGCCGCTAATGCCGACAATGATGCGTTTCGATTTCGCCATTAGCGTCCAATTTAGCCGCTAACGGCCGGATGGAAAGATTTAAGCCGCTAACGGTCGTTTTGCCGTTAGCGGCTTTTGCCGGTGAATCCCGGGAATTATTTGCTGAATTCGATCCAATTGACGAACTGCATGCTGGTGCTGAAACGCAAACGCAGGGTTTGCGGGCCGGCGCTGAGTTGCACTTGGGTTTGGACGTTGTTCCACTTCTTGTCGGTGGTGGTGACACTGCCGATGACCTGATCGCCGGAGAGGATCTCGATTTTTCCGGGCCAGCCAGCGGCGCGGAAATTCAGCGTGTAAGTCCCGGCCTGGTCGACCTGGATATTGTAATCAATGGTGGCATTGGCACGGTTTGAAATCATCTGGAAATTGCCGCCTTCGGAATCGTTGGTCTGCTTGATTTCAAAATCGTCACCGGCGAAAGTGACGTAATTTTCCGCCTGCAAGCGGCCCGGGATGCGGTAGTGCAAGTCGGCATCGTGCGGCGGCAGGGAGACGTAGGCTTTGCCGAGCGGGGTGAGTTCGCTGGAATTGGGATCGAGCAAGCTGATTTTCGGGTTGTCCTTGGCGCGTTCCTTGAACCAAGCGTAGCCTTGGACGTAGGGGCTGCGTTCAAGAAAATCAGTGGCTTGGATCAAATAGTCGACCGCTCCTTGCACGCCGTTGGCCTTCCAAAAGGCGTATTCCGTGACCCAGACGGGTTTCTTGAATTCGTCATGCAGGCTTTTCGTCGCCCATTTCAATTCGCCGATGTCGCCGTAGCTGTGGACGGCGGTGGCGGGAATGTCGGTGTCTTTCATGTAAAAGTTGAAGGCCTTGAGGAAAGGCATCATGAAGGTGTAGGTCAGTGTTTTGTTCTCAATGGGGTCCATGGCCTTGATGCTGTCCTTGTCGGGGGAGCCGATGGCCATGTGCGGGCCGACGACGGGGATGTTGAACTGGTCGGCGACTTCCTTGATTTTTCGGTAAGCGCTGGCGGTGGCTTCGGGATTGATGAAGGCCTGGCCTTTCAGATTGGGTTCATTAAGGGCAAGGACGTAAGAAGGTTTCTTGGAAACGGATGACAGGTAACTTTTCAGGCCGCTGAAGTCCTCGTTGCGGTTGCCCCAAGCCATGGGGAGGAATTCAATGTTAGTGCCGGAAGGCGGGACGAAATCGGTTTTGTAGTGCCAGTTGTAAAACCACGATACGCCCGGTGCCAATGACTTGAAATCGGCGGCGGACAATCTGTTGGCGCAAATGCCGCGTTTTTTGCTTTTCACCGGTTCATCGCAGTTGACGACGCGGATGTTGGCCGGGTTGGGAGTTGCTGCGGAACTGTCGGCGGCATTGACCGGCCGGATGGGAATCAAACCGGATATGGTTAGGAATACGAGCAAAGTTTTGTTCATAATTTGCACATTTATGCACACAAAAGGTCTTTATGCAAAGTAGAATCTGCAAATATTTCAATATTTGCGAGTATTACAAAAACGGAACTATGCCCGACGGGCCGATTTTATGGGGTTATTGGGAATTGCCGTTGTCCGGTGAGGAAGATTCAACCCTGGACTTGGCAGCGGGCGCCGGAGCAGCTTGGGGAGGAGGGGGATTGACCGTGGCCAGATCCTGCACCAACTGGCGCGCGATATTGGCGTAAGCCGTGTTCCAGGCTTTGGCCACCTCATCTGCACTGCGCTTGGCGACAGGGACAGCCTGCGTATAGGTCTTGGTGAAAAGAACAGGGCGCTCCAATCCTTTCTTGGGATTATACGACAAACTGAAATTAATGCTCAGGTAGGCCTTGGGGTTTTGCGGGTCGCGGAAATCGGCGCAGAATTTTTGCACATCGGCTTCCAACGCGTAATCGCTAATCATCGAGCTTTCCGGCATCAATACGGCCTTGAATAATCCCGATTCCTTCAGGGTGCTGCGCATGAGTGTGGTGAACAGGGAGCGGGGCGAGAGTTTGAATTGATTGTAAAAATCGGTCTCGTAGGTCAGGTCGCCGGTTTGGTAATTGAAGTTCTTGTCCTCGAAGGTCGGGTTCATGTAAAAGTCGCGGACGAATACCGTTCCGAGCTTGGGTTCCGCGATGACCTTGCCGATTTCCGGCGTGTCGAGGCTGTAGTAAGTGATGTCAAGGTGCTGCTTGCCGACGCAGCCGGAGAACAGGATGACGGTTAGCGCCGCTAACGGCAAGCCGAGGGAAAAGAAGCGTTGATTCATGGTGGTTAGCGATTATTTGTTGTCCAGGCTTTTGGCGGGTGCGGGTTGCGCGCTCCAGATGATCTGCGAGGGGTCGCTCTTGAGCCGGGTGGAGGTGTCCTTCAGTTCCTCGGTGATGATGCGGATGTTGTCGGCGGTGCCGGCGAGGTCCATGTGGTTGATGCGTTGCACCAGCACGTTGAACTGCTGGGTGTTTTGGTCGAGCTGGTCGATCAGCGACACCATCTTCTTCTGGATTTCATCGAAGTCGACCTTGCCCAGGTTGCGCAGGGTCTGGTTCAGGGAATTGACAATCTGGGTGATGGCGGAATTGGCCGACGGAATATAATAGTGGCGCGGGGTCCAGTTGATTTCCAGCGGCGGCGGCGCGACTTGCGGGTCAAGGCGGTCGATTTCCAGGTAATTGCCGCCGGCGATTCCCGCCATGTCGACGCGGATGCGCATGCCGCGATTGATGCCCACATTGAGGTCTTTCTGCAGGTCGTCGAGGTCGCCCCGCAGCAGGCCGATGATCAGCGATTTCTTGATTTCAAATTCGACCAGAATATAGCGGTATTTGTTCGGGGCGTTGTTGCTGCTGATCGGCGGCTCGGGATAAACGTTCGGGGTAAAATCAATGCGCGTGACTTTGCCGAGCGGCACGCCGCGGAATTTGACCGGTGAACCGACGTTGATGCCGCCAATGGTGCCGTCAAAATAGGTTTCAAAAGTGAGTTTGGGCTCGAACCAGTTCTTGGCGCCAAGGGCCAGCACGCCGAGCAGCAGGATCAGCAGGGCGCTAATCACGAACAGTCCGATGCGGAAATATTTGGCGTCCGAATTCATAGGTGCTGCGGGAAATATAGCATATTAACTGGTTAAAGGTTGGCGGTGGAAGAAACTTTTGACAAGGTCATTCGGCGGGTTGTCGCGCAGGTCGGCGGGTTTGCCGGTGGCGATGATTCCCTTGGTTTTGGCGTCCAGCATGATGCAGCGGTCCGCCAGTGCGTAAATACTGGCAAGTTCGTGGGTGACGATGACAAAGGTGATACCGAGATTGCGGGAGAGTTCGATGATGGTGGAATCGAGCCCCGCCGAGGTGATGGGGTCGAGCCCGGCGCTTGGCTCATCCAGGAACACGATCGCCGGGTTTAGTGCCAGCGCGCGGGCGATGGCGGCGCGCTTGATCATGCCGCCGCTCAGTTCCGAGGGCAATTTGAAGGCGGAGTCCTGCAAGCCGACCAAGGCCAGCTTGCTGGCGACCACCGCGTTTTTCGCTTCCAATGGCAGCGAGGTGTATTCATCCAGGGGCAGGCGCACGTTTTCCTGGATGGTCATGGAACCGAACAAGGCCCCGCTTTGGTACATGACGCCGATCTTGCGCAGCATGCGGTTGTAATTTTCCTCGTCGGCGCCGGAGAAATTCTCGTCGTCGATATCCACCTGTCCGCCCGCCGGTTTGTACAAGCCGATCATGTATTTCAACAGGGTGCTTTTACCGCAGCCCGAGCCGCCGAGGATGATGAAAATTTCGCCGCGATTGACCTCGAAGGTAATGCGGTCCAACACGGTGCGATCGCCGTATTTGGCGACCAATTCGCGCACGCTAATGATGGGATTTTGGCTGTTGGCGTTCATTAGGGCATGCTGACGGTGGTGGCTCTCAAGGTGGTGGAAATAAACGTGAAGATGCAGTCGCTGGCAATGATCAGGATGATAGAGCTGACCACGGCGCGGGTGGTGGAAATGCCGACCGATGAGGCGCCAGCCCTGGTCTGGATACCGCGCAAGCAGCCGACTCCGGTCACCAGTACACCGAAGAAGAAGGATTTCAACATGCCTTCCATCACGTCGGTGACGTTGCAATAGGTGGTGAGTTCCACATACAGTGCGGAGAGCGAGTAACCGTTGCCGAGCATGACAATGAAGGCCGCGCCGGAACCAAGCAGCATGGAGTAAATGGTCAGGAACGGCATCGCCCAGAAACCGGCGATCACGCGTTCGACCACCAGAAAACGGACCGGGTCGAGCCCCATGGTCTTGAGCGCATCGAGCTCCTCGTTGACCTTCATGGTGCCGATTTCCGCCGCGAAGGCCGAACCGGTGCGGCCCGCCAGCAAAATGGCGGTCATGATCGGGCCTAGTTCGCGGAACATGATCAGGGAAACCAGGTAGATGACGTGAATGTCGGCACCGTAGGTGCGCAAGGGGCCGACCGATTGCGAGGCGATAATCAGGCCGGTGAGCAAACTGATCAGGCCGACAATGGGCAGGCCTTCCACCGCGGCCGCTTGGAAAATTTGCAGGATTTTTTTGACATGCAGTTGTCGCGGATGAAGCATCACGTGATACAGCGCGGCCGATAATTGCCCCAGAAAGATGATCTGGTTGCGCAAATCCTCGATGAGATTCCAGGTGGCCTCGCCGACTGTGATCACGAGATTGGGGCTGCGCCGGACGCCGTTTTTCTTCGGCACGATGGAATCAATCGGGAATATTTCCAGGGTCTTGGCGAATTCGGGGCGCAGGTTGTCGATTTGGAACTGGTGCCCGCCGCTAACGGCGAGGCGCTGCAAGTCGCGCAGGAACACCGCGCCCGTGCTGTCGCATAAATTGACCGCCGAGGCGTCGACCCGGATGTTTTTCCCGGCTTGGGCGATTTTTTGGGTGGTTGGCGTCCACAATTCCGCCACCCCACCGGCATTTAAGGAGCCTGAAATTTTCAATTCCAGCAAATCGGCGGAGTCGTTGAGGATTTCAAACGACGCGACCGGGGATTGGCTGGCTGTTTCCTTGGCGGAAGGCATGACAGATTGATACAGCAGATTAAGTATAAGGCAAAGTAAAAGTCCAAGTAGCCGGGCGGGTTGTGAATTGGCCGTTAGCGGCAAAAAATATGTAACATTTTCGCCAATCCCGTGTTTTTGAAGGGGATGAACATGACCGCGTCGCTAACGGTGAGCCGCGTACCGAACTTTGTTTCGGGCTGGTCAGTTTTTGCCGATTATGCTGATATGGGCGTCCCGATGTCTGAACCTGCGGAACAAACCGATCCTGATTACGAGTTGGTGCTGGCTTCGCGCCAGGGCGATGACGGGGCGTTTGCGCAATTGTTGCGAAAATACCAAACGCGCATTTTGCAGATGACCTATCGCTTTGCCGCCAATGACAGCGACCAGGAGGACATGGCGCAGGAGATTTTCATCCACTTGTACAAGAAACTCGACGCCTACAAGGTCGGCGCGCCGTTCGAGCATTGGTTCATGCGCCTGGCGCACAATTTTTGCTGCAACTGGGTGCGCAGCCACCAGCGTTACGAGAAGAACAAGGTGGATTCGGAATTGCTGCTGGAAATGGCCAGTGACACCGGCCACGAGCGCAGTCTGTCGCGCGAGGAAGCCCGGCAGATGCTGAATTTTGCCTTGGACAGGCTGTCGGCGCAGGATAAACTGGTAATCACGCTGCTGGAACTGGATGAGAAATCAGTGCGCGAGGTTGCCGCGTTGACCGGGCTGTCCGAGGCCAATGTGAAAGTGAAGGCTTTCCGTGCGAGAAAGAAAATGGCGGAAAATTTGAGGAGTGTCTATGAACGATCATGATGGAATAGTTGATAAATTTTGGGCGAAACTGCGTCGCGCCGACCTTGACCAGTCGAAGCTGGAATTCGGTTTGGAAACCCGTGTCATGGCGAAAATCCGTGAGGCGAGGCAGAAAAATTCATTTTCGATCCTGACACTGGCAAGTCGTTTTTGTCTGGTGTCGTTTTGTTTTGTCGCTTTGCTGGCGGTTTATCTGCCGACGCAAGTACAGGCTTCCAATGAGGAAACACTGGTGGATTCCCTGGTCAGCAACGTGAATGGCGGCAGCAACGATGACCTCGGCAGTTTTTACCTGAGCGATAAGACGGAAGGGCAAAAATGAGTTTGAGTTGGGCTAAGATCAAAGGTTGGCTTGGATTATTGGGCATATTTGCCGCGGGTGTCCTGTTGGGGGCGACGCTCATGGTGGTTTGCTTCCCGCACCGTCCCGACGGTCCCAAACCGCCGCCGCCCCGCCCCGAGCAGATTGCCGAGAAGTTGACCAGCGAGCTCAATCTGACCGAGCTGCAGAAACAGCACGTCCTGGCGATTTTGCAGGCGACCAACCAGCAATTCCGCCAGCTTGGCGACCAGAAACGGCAGGAACGCATGGTGATTTTCGAGAAATCGCGCCAACTGATCCGTGCCGAGTTGAATCCCGACCAGCAGTTGAAATATGACGAGATGATGCGGCGTCTCAATGAACGCTGGAACCGCGATCATAAAGAACGGCGCGATTGATTTCGCCGTTGGCGCCCGCCTATTTTTTGGTTGCCGTGGCAGGTGTTGTGTTTAGATTTCTTTCCAAGGGGAGTCCGCCGTTAGCGGGCTGAGAGTCCGGGATTAGCCCGGAGACCCGTTGAACCTGATACGGATCATGCCGGCGTAGGGAGTGAGTCGATCTATTCTTTTCGTGGCTGGGCGTATCAAAATTGGAGAATGCCAACATGATTGCCACGAAGACAGACGCTAATAACGGGGATTTCCCGCAATTTCCCAATTCCCAAAAGGTTTATATCAAGGGGCAGCAGCCCGGAGTTAACGTGCCGTTTCGTGAGATCACGCTGAACGACACCAAGACTTACACCGGGGCGATCGAAAAAAACCAGCCTGTCCGTGTTTACGACACCAGCGGACCGTGGTCGGACCCGGAATTCCATGGCGATGTCCGCCTGGGTTTGCCTGCCTTGCGTGAGGACTGGATCCGGTCGCGTGGCGACGTGGAATCCTACGAGGGCCGCAAGGTGCAACCGATCGACAACGGTTATCTCTCCGAGGAACATTCGCGGTTAGCGTCGGAAAAGGGTGGTCGCAATGGTGCCTTGTACGAGTTCACCCGCGTGCGCCAGCCGCTCAAGGCCAAGTCGCATCCGGTGACCCAGCTTTACTACGCGCGCAAGGGCATCATCACGCCCGAGATGGAATTCATCGCCATCCGCGAAAACATGAAGTTGCAGGAACAGTCTGCCAACATCGAGATGTCCGCTAACAGCGAGCGTAATTCATTGCGCATCCAGCATCCCGGACATTCCTGGGGCGCTTCGATTCCCAAGGAAATCACCCCCGAGTTTGTCCGTGACGAAGTAGCGCGCGGACGGGCGATCATTCCCTCCAATATCAACCATCCCGAATTGGAGCCGATGATCATTGGCCGTAATTTCCTGGTCAAGATCAACGCCAACATCGGCAATAGCGCCATCACTTCATCGATTGAGGAAGAAGTGGAAAAGATGCGTTGGTCGACCCTGTGGGGTGCGGATACGGTGATGGATTTGTCCACCGGCAAAAACATTCACGCCACCCGCGAATGGATCTTGCGTAACTCCCCGGTGCCGATTGGCACGGTGCCGATTTATCAGGCATTGGAAAAGGTGGGCGGACGCGCCGAGGATCTGACTTGGGAAATCTATCGCGATACCTTGATCGAACAAGCCGAGCAGGGTGTGGATTATTTCACCATCCATGCCGGTGTGTTGTTGCGCTTTATCCCGTGGACGGCGAGGCGCATGACGGGCATTGTCAGCCGCGGCGGTTCGATCTTGGCGAAATGGTGCCTGACCCATCACAAGGAAAATTTCCTCTACACCCATTGGGATGAAATTTGCGAAATCATGGCGGCTTACGATGTGAGCTTCTCCATTGGCGACGGTTTGCGTCCCGGTTCGATTGCCGACGCCAATGACGAGGCGCAGTTCGGCGAATTGAAGGTGCAGGGCGAATTGGTCGAGCGCGCGTGGAAGCACAGCGTGCAGACCATTTGCGAAGGTCCCGGCCATGTGCCGATGCACATGATTCAGGAGAACATGCAGAAGCAACTGGAATGGTGCAAGGAAGCGCCGTTCTACACGCTCGGACCGCTAACCACGGACATTGCGCCCGGTTACGACCACATCACCTCCGGCATTGGCGCGGCCATGATCGGCTGGTATGGCACGGCGATGCTCTGTTACGTTACGCCGAAAGAACATCTGGGTTTGCCGAACCGCGAGGACGTGCGCGAAGGGGTGGTGACCTACAAGATCGCCGCCCATGCCGCCGATTTGGCGAAAGGCCATCCCGGCGCGCAATATCGCGATAACGCGCTGAGCAAGGCCCGCTTTGAATTTCGCTGGGAAGACCAATTCAATCTCAGTCTTGATCCGCTCAAGGCGCGTTCCTTCCATGATGAAACTTTGCCGCAGGATGGCGCCAAGGCGGCGCACTTCTGCTCCATGTGCGGACCGCAATTCTGCTCGATGAAGATCACCGAGGATGTGCGCAAATACGCGGCGGAGAAAGGTCTCGACGCTAATAGCGCGGTTGACCAGGGGATGCGTGAAATGTCGGAAAAGTTTGTCGAAAAAGGCGGTGAAGTTTACGTCAAATAAGGCAGCGGCTTCTACAATTTCGCAGGCGGAGTGGAAGCAAAAAAACGCCGATATTGCCAAATTTTAATGAAATAAATTAGTTGACAGAGCGCTGAAAAATCCAGATTTCAGCGCTTGATTACTTAGTTTACTGACACCATAAAAATTTTCACAACATGCTGGTGTTTAGCAGGTTAAATAGTATCATGAGGACTTATCTCCATGTTATTCACATTTGTATAAGTGCTTGAAAAATCGGTATATTACGATTGTGAAACTGTTAGGTGACAGAATTTGTTTCCAGTGTAAAAATTTCCCATAGGCAGGAAATTTATCCAAAGGTCTGGCTCTGATTATGAAAATCGATCTGTCGGGAAAAATAGCGCTGGTGACCGGTGCGGCGGGAGAATTGGGACGCGTGATTGCGCTGACCTTGGCCGAATGCGGGGCGGATGTCGCGGTTCATTACCATGGCAATAAAAACGGCGCGGAATTGCTGCGCGACAAAATCCTGAAACTCGGGCGCAGGGCGATTATCGTGCAGGCGGACATTACCGAACAGGAATCCGTTAGCGCCATGCGCGACAGCGTGGAGCGCGAGCTGGGTGCTCCTGACATCATCGTCAACAACGCGGTGAGCCAATACCAATGGAAACATATTTTGGAGCAGGATCTTGCCGACTACGAGGACCAGTTCCGTTCCTGCGTGCTGCAAAACGTGCTGATGGCGAAAACCTTTGTCCCGGCGATGATCAAAAAGAACTATGGCCGCGTGGTTGCCATCAACACTGAATGCGCCATGCAAAATTTTCCGACCCAGTCGGCCTATGTGGCGGGTAAACGCGGCATGGACGGCGTGCTGCGCATTCTGGCGAAGGAAGTCGGTGCCCATGGCATCACGGTCAACCAAGTGGCACCCGGCTGGACCATCAGCGATCGCGACCGTGCCGCTAACAGCGAACGCCAGCCTGAATACGAAAAGCTCGTCCCGCTTGGCCGTCGTGGCACCGACCAGGACATTGCCAATGCCGTGGCCTTTTTGGCCTCTGATTTAGCGTCGTTTATCTCGGGAGTTTATCTCCCCGTTAGCGGTGGCAGTGTGATGCCGGGGATTTAGGCGGTTTCTTGAAGCTGGGTCATAATGCTTATAAGAGGAGCTCCCAAGGAAAATATAATGATGATGCTCTGTAGTAGAAGCAAGCCAATGATGGCAGCGATAGCGAATAAGGATTTTTTGTGATCCTTAACGGTGATGGCGCAAATAATTGCTGTTAGCGGCCATAAAACCGCTAGCCAGAACAAGACTGTTTTATAATCGATGACAAATTGGGTTAAATAAGGCAGTGGTTTATTGCCGAGCATGTCATGGAAGATTGCCTCAAAATTACTAATGACATGGGCGATATAGATTCCAAACAAACTGATTACTACTGTAAAAACCGCTGCGATTGAGCGTACACCTGTAGCAAGGCTGAGGATTTCTAATTGAATGTTGGAATTTGGTGTGGGGGTAGATTGATTCATAACAAAGCATTAACGCTAATAATAAAACCTGTCAAGTAGAGGGAATTTTCCCTGTATTATCTGAGTGCGGCTTTCCATTCGTCTTCCTTGAAACCGACCAAGGCGATGTCCTTGCCGAGCAGGAAGGGGCGTTTGACCAGATTGCCGTTGGCGGCGAGGAGTTTGAGAGCTTCGGTTTCGTTGAGTTTGGGAAGTTTTTCCTTCATGTTTAGCGCCTTGTAATCGACGCCGCTGGTGTTGAAGAGTTTTTGCAGGTTGCCGTGATAGGAGGCGAGCATGGTCTTGAGTTCGGCGACGCTTGGCGGGGTTTCACGGATGTGGCGGATATCGGCGGTGATTTTGTTTTGTTCCAGCCATTTCAAGGCTTTGCGGCAGGTGTCACATTTGAGATAGACGTAAATTTTCAGCATGGGAGAATGTTAGCATATTCCATGAAACATATTTCAATTTTATTTTTAATTGGTTGGGTAACACTAACAGTAAATTTGTTTGCGGCAGAGAATTGGGTGGTGCTGAAGACAGACGCTAGCGGCAAGACCGAGGTTGAAGGCAATGCTGTGTTGGCGGATCAAAAATTTACCCCGGCTTCGACGTTCAAGGTGATGATTGCCTGGGCGGCCTTGGAGGAGGGGTTGGTGACACCGAAGACGAAGCATTTGGTGAAGGATTCCTATGTTCCGGGAGCGCCGAGAGAGTTGGATTTGCATGAGGCGTTGTATTTTTCAAGCAACGATTATTTCGACTGGTTGGGAAAGAAACTCGGGCGTGAGAAATTGGAGAAGTATATCGCCATTAGCGGCTATGCAGGTGGGAAGCCACCGAAAGGATGGTTGGATAATATGGATTTGGTGGAGCGAGGCGGAACTATAACGATTACACCGCGGGAGAATCAGGAGTTTTTTTACAAATTACAGCAGGGACCTGATTGTTTCCAACAGAAAAAGCCGGTGTCGTCAGAGGCTGTCATGATGATGTTGCGAACGGTATTACGATGGCCAAACGCTAATGCTGAGGCGATGCTTTGGGGGAAAACGGGAGCGGCGGGTGGTGCGGTGTGGTTTATTGGTTATGGGACGCGAGCCACGGAATCGGGAGTGAATTGGACGCAAGCGGTAACGGTTTTTGCCAAAGGCGGAGTGGAACTGCGTCCGATGATGATTGATAAATTTTATGCCGCGTATGGCAACAAATTTGATAAAACTTGGCTGAAAGAGTATCCGTTTGAAAAATGACGGTTAGCGTCAGTTATGGGAGGCTTTTTCCTTGGTGGAAAACTCATCCAGCATGTACTGCAATTCGTAACGCAACTCCTCGCGCAGCACCTTGCCGGTGTAGCGGTTGACCAGATTCCAGCCGGGATCGATGACGAAGGTGCTGGGGATGGCGTCGATGCCGCCGAATTGGTCGGCGAAATTATTTTCCTGGATCGAGATCGGGTAATTGATGCCGAGCTGCGTGGCGAATGATTTGATGTCGCTCAGGTTCTTGCTTTCCAGGCAGATGCCGACGATGGCGATGCGGTCCTTGTCCTTGCCGAAGGATTCGCGGATTTGCACCAAGTCGGGAATCTCGCGTGCACAGGAGGGCGACCAGACTGCCCAGAAATTGATCACCACGATTTTTCCCTTCAAGCTGGCATGGTCGATGGTGTTGCCGTCGAGGTCCTGGATGCTGAATTCAGGAGCAGGTCGGGGAGCTTCGATGCTGCGGGCCGGCGGGGCTTTGCTGGTCGAGCAAGAGACGCCCAAAGCAAGCGCCAGGGCGCAGGCGAGGACGGCAATCGGTCTGTGGGTCAAGAACGTCATATAACGCAAGCCAGATAGGGAAACAGATTTCGCCGGGCATTAAAAGCAAGAAGTTTAAGGTATACGAAACATTTATGGCCGGAATTGTCTCTTGCCTGATGGCGGTTTTTTGCTGGAATATCCGGATGGCCAAGAAATCATCCAGCAAAAGCACAGGTTCCCTTCATCAGCAATTTTCCGGACAACTGGTCCATCCGGTCGAGCGTTCCGCCAGCCGGGCGATGTTGCACGCGGTCGGCTTCAAGACCGAGGATTTTGACAAGAACCAGATCGGCATCGCCTCGACCTGGAGCATGGTGACGCCCTGTAACATGCACATCGACAAACTGGCGGTGGACGCCTGCCGCGGGGTGGACGCTAACGGCGGAAAAGGCATCATTTTCAACACCATCACCATTAGCGACGGTATCTCAATGGGCACCGAGGGAATGAAATACTCGCTGGTGTCGCGTGAAGTGATTGCGGATTCGATCGAAACCGTGGTCGGTTGTGAAATGCTCGACGGCGTGGTGGCCATTGGCGGTTGTGACAAGAACATGCCCGGCTGCATCATGGCGATTGCCCGTTTGAACCGCCCGGCGGTGTTCGTGTACGGCGGCACCATCCGACCCGGCTGCCATAAGGGCAAGAATGTGGACATCGTTTCGGTGTTCGAGGCGGTTGGCGCGCACGCCAACGGCAGGATCGACCGCAACGAATTGAGCGCGATCGAGCAATGCGCCATTCCCGGTGCGGGTTCCTGCGGTGGCATGTACACCGCCAATACGATGGCCTCGGCGATTGAAGCCTTGGGAATGAGCCTGCCGAACAGCTCGGCGCAGGACGCGGTTTCCGACGACAAGAAGAAGGATTGTTACGAGGCCGGTGTCGCGGTGTTAAGCCTGATCAAGCAGGGCATCCGTCCGCTGGACATCATGACCAAGAAGGCTTTCGAGAATGCGATCACCGTGGTGATGGCGCTCGGCGGTTCGACCAACTCGGTGTTGCACCTGTTGGCGATGGCCCATGCCTGCAAAGTGAAGTTGAGCATCGATGATTTCACCCGCATCGGCAAACGCACCCCGGTGTTGGCGGATCTGAAACCCTCGGGCCGCTTCCTGGTGTCGGAGCTGGTTGCCATTGGCGGTCTGACGCCGTTGATGAAGCTATTGCTCGACGCGGGTTTATTGCACGGTGACTGCCTGACCGTGACCGGCAAGACCGTGGCGGAAAACCTGAAGAATGTGAAACCCTATCCGGCCGGACAGGAAATCATCCGTCCCTTGTCGAATCCGATCAAGAAGGACGGCCACTTGGTGGTCTTGTACGGCAACCTTGCGCCGAAGGGCGGCGTGGCGAAGATCAGCGGTCACGAAGGTTTGCGCTTCGAGGGCAAAGCCAAGGTGTACAATTCCGAGCCGCTGGCGATGGATGCGATCTTGAACGGCAAGATCAAGAAGGGTGACGTGATCGTCATCCGTTACGAAGGACCGAAGGGCGGCCCCGGCATGCGTGAAATGTTGTCGCCGACCTCGGCCATCATGGGCCTTGGACTTGGCAATGACGTGGCGTTGATCACCGATGGCCGTTTCTCCGGCGGCACGCATGGTTTTGTGGTGGGACACATCACGCCTGAAGCACATGTTGGCGGCCCGATTGCCTTGATCAAGAACGGCGACAAGATCGTAATCGACGCGGAAAGCCGCCAGATCAACGTGGTGGTTAGCGCCGCTGAGTTGAAGAAGCGCGCCAAGGCCTGGAAGCAACCCAAGCCAAACTATACCCGCGGCGTGCTGGCAAAATACGCCTATCTCGCCAACTCC
The DNA here is from genome assembly GCA_031256975.1 of Verrucomicrobiales bacterium. Classification (GTDB taxonomy): domain Bacteria; phylum Verrucomicrobiota; class Verrucomicrobiia; order Methylacidiphilales; family JAAUTS01; genus JAIRPN01. The sequence continues at coordinate 108,428 of JAIRPN010000010.1, forward strand.
GCCTCCGAAGGTGCGACCACGGATGCGAATCTGAAGTTGTAATTTTTTCGACCCGTTAACCGCCAGATCACGGTTAGCGGGTTTCCGAGATTTTCATGAAACCGAAATGGCAGCAATACTTGGTGCTGACGCTGTGCATTGTCGTGGTGCTCTATGCCGTTACTTGGGCGTTTCGTTCCTGCGTACGCAGCGTGGCGGAAGCGCCAAAGCTCGCCGTTAGCGGCGTCAGCAAGGAAACGGTTAGCGCTTTGCAGGGAGTCTCGGACGTATTCGTCAAAGTCTTCAACCTGCGGCCGCAAATCCATGTTGCCGAGCAGATCATCCAAGCCCAAAGTTCTCCGGTGGCGGAATTTGCCGTGGTGCAGCAGGACATGAGCAATCATTACGAGTGGCATCATAAATGGCTGGGCAGCGAAAAGAGCATTGTGATTGAGGGGATATTTCGCGCCAAGGCTGGGTTTGATTTGCAACAACCCTTCATCATCAAGCCGGGCGCTAATGGCGGGATCAGTGTGGAATTGCCTCCTGCCAAGATTTTGTCCGTCGAGCAGCAGGGGCAGCTTACGTTTCAGGATGCGGATGGATTCTGGAATAAACTTAGTTCTGAAGACCGGCAGCACGCCATCAACGAATTCCTGCTCTCTGCCAAACAAAAAGCCGTCGAGAGCGGCTTGATTACCCAAGCCGAGCAGCAGACCGAGGCTCGCATCCAGCAATTGGTGCAACGCAACGGCCGGCCGCTAATGCTGAAGTTTCGGGGTACTGATTAGCAAGGTAACACAGACAAGAATGTCTGTGTTACCTTGTGTTCCGAATATTGTCTTACTTTAAGGTGACGTTTACGGTATGCGTCTTGCCGTCGCCGAATGGCGTGATTAGCGTTCCAGCAACGACTTTCCCATCCACGCTGATCTCTGCAACTTTGCCGGGACCGCCGCTAATGGTGATGTCGTAAATATCGCCGCGAAAATGGCGGGTGACACTGACCTTGTTCCAACCGTCCGGCAGGCGCGGGTCGATGCGCAGGCCGTCGTATTCGGCGCGGACGCCGAGTATCCATTCCAGACAGGTCATGTAAACCCATGCGGCGGAGCCGGTACGCCAGCCGGAAAGAAACAGGTTGCGCTGTTTGCGACGATCAACATTCGGTCCGATGTAGTAATTCGGAATGACGAAGGGTTCGGTGTCGCCGTTCGGTTTGTTGGCGGTGTCCGGCAGAATATTGCGCAAAGCCTCCCAAGCCTGCTGGCCACGACCTGCCACAGCGAGAGCATGGATCCAGAAGCAATTGCCATGGACGTAAACGCTGCCGTTTTCATAGAAACCGGGGCTCATCGCGGTCATCTGGCCGATGCGTGGGCGCAGGGCGGTGTAAGGAGGGTAATTGAGAATCATGCCGTAACCGGTGTTGAGCTGGCTGTTGGCGTGCTGCAAGGCAGAATCGAGCCGTTCGCCCTTGGCGACGCCGCTAATGACGGCCCAGCTTTGCGGATTCATGAAAATTTTGCCTTCACCATTATCACTAGGCGGCGGGTTGTGGGTGCCGACCGGAATACCGTCATCATCAAAGGCGCGCAGATACCAATCTCCATCCCAAGCCTGGCTTTCGATGGCGTTATTGAGTTTGATGGCTTCGGTGGCCATTTCGTCGGCAAGGGCTTGACCGCCGAGTCTGGCTGCCAATGACGAAAGCAGGTCGCAGCCCCATTTGACCTGCATGGAAAGCATTACGGATTCGCCACGGCCCTTGGCGCCGACGCCGTTCATGGTGTCGCACCAGTCGCCGTAGTGAATTTTGCTCAGGCCGTGGGCGCCGAGATCGCCGAGCAGGTGGCGTTGGGCCAAGACAACGTGTTCCCAAGCCGTGGCGGAACCGGCAGGCGGTCCGGCGGGATTTTGCGGATCGAGGAAAGTGACTTGTTCCTCAAGGATGGAGTAATCAGCGGTCTCCGCGAGGTACATGGACAAGGCCATGATCATCCAACTCGGGCTGTCGGCGTAATCCTGAATGTCGAGAATGCCGTGCGGCAGTCGCCAGGCGCGAATGCATTTGCCGGAAGGATATTGTTTGGAAAAGGTTTCGAGAATGCAGGAACGGGCCTTGGCCGGATCGGTGAGGCGATGGCCGAAGCTGTCTTGCAAAATGTCGCGGAAACCGCGGCCAATCACACGACCCCAACGGGCGACGAAAGCCAGTTGGTGTTTGAGCCAGACGTTCATCCAGCGGTCGAATTGTTCGTCGCCGGTTTTGATCTGGCTGCGCTGGCAAATCTGTTCGGAGTTGGCCTTTAGCGTCTGGAAATGTTGTTCCGGTGCACCCTTGTCGAGGTAACGGGGGATGAGGTCCTTGGCTTCATCGGTATTGGAGATTACTGCTACCAAGCAGTTGAAGCTGACAGATTCACCCGGCGCAAGCTGGAAGGAATGTTTGAGTGAGGCGCCGAGCCATTCGGTTCCGGCGACCGGATTATGCACGTCGCCGCGTTCCACGGCGAGCGGGCGGTGGTAATCACGATAAGGGCCGAGGAATTCGTCGCGGCTGACTGTGGCGCTAACGACCGGAGCGTCGGACGCTAACAGCGCCTTGAAGGTATCGGGGAATTTGACGCAGGAATTGATACCGAACACGCAGCCCAGTTCCGCATCGTAACGGCCACCCAGCACGGCGATGAAATCCATCAGGGTGCTGCCGCCGGTCAGATGCATTTCAAGATAAGGGAAAACGCTGATTTTGCGCGGGCGCTGGCTGCGGTTGGTGATGGTTAGCGTCCAGATTTCACAAGGATCCTGGGTCTGCGGCACAAACACTCGCCAGGAGGCGGCGATGTCGTGGAATTTTGATTCGTTGATCTGGTAACCGAGGCCGACACGGCAGCGCCAGTCTTGCATTTTCGGGAAAGACGGAGCACCGGTTAGCGACCAGTAATCGCCGCTATCCTCATCACGCAGGTAGACGTAACGCGGGCCGCCGTTGCCATCCTTGTCCTCGGTGACGTTGGTGCGCAGGCCTTCGCTGCGCGGTTGGTAAAAGCTGGCGCCGGTACCCAACTGGGTCAGATTAACCTGGTAGACATCGTTGACCAGATAGTTATGCCAAGGGCGGGGAGTCTGCGGGTTGGTAATGATGTATTCCTTGCCGTCCTGGGAGAAATGACCGTGCGTGTTGCTCATAGTGCTTGGAAGCAGATTTATCCACCGGGCAAGGCAAGTCAAGGGGATTTCGCCATTAGCGCCTTATTTCAGGGAACGAATCACCTTGCAGGGATTGCCGACCGCCAGAGTATCATCGGGAATATCCTTGGTGACCACACTACCCGCGCCGATTACCACTCGTGAACCGATGGTGACGCCGGGGCAAATGATGCTGCCGCCGCCGATCCAGACATCGTCCCCAATCGTGATCGGTTCACCGAATTCGGTGCTGCGCCGCTGGATGGCGTTTAGCGGGTGGGTGGCGGTGTAAATCTGCACGTTGGGGGCAAGAAAGCAGTTGTCGCCAATGGTGATCTGGCAGACATCCAGCAGGCAGCAATTGAAATTCATGTACACGTTTTTGCCGAGTTTGATATTGGTGCCGTAATCGCAATAGAAAGGGGCCTGGATGAAGGCTCCGGTTTCGCAACCGAATAAATCGCGCAGGATTTTTGCACGCAGGAAGGCTTGATCATCCGTGGTGGTATTGTACTTGTAGCAAAGGTTGTGGGCTTTTGTGCGCTCGGAAAGCAATTGCGGGTCGCCGCAAAGGTAAGCTTCACCCGCCAGCATCTTTTCTTTTTCCGACTTCATAGTTAGCATTCACCATAACAAACCGGACGCTAATGACGAGAGGTGTTTTTAAGGCTGGTTTGAGATTAGATTTTTCCCCAGACGCATATCATTTGGTGATAGACGTTTTTTATGGGCAAATTTTTGGTAATATGCGGATGCATCCCATAGCCAAGCTTCTTGCAACTCGTATTGAGGATTGTATAAAATCCAAATAAGTTTATCCCAATTCATGTTTTTGGCCTTAGCCACCAAGGTTACTTCACTGCCTTTGTTTCCACTGGGACGATTGGCTTTGACTTGGTAACGGATGTTTTGAAATTCAAAATCGAAGCCCTTGGCTACTTGGCTGCGTTGTTGCATAAATCGGGAATAATCGGCTTCTTCCATTCCGACTAATTGTGCAGCGTCTAATTCTGAAATGGCAGAAGTGATGTGTGGCGCTACTCCGTAACTTTGTTGCCATTTTAATGCAGTAGAGACGAGTTGTTGTCTCAGTGGATTCATGGATTGTCACCATAACAAGATAGGCGTTAATGACGAGCTTTTGATATTTCCCGCTTGCATTTTATAGGGATTTCTCTAAGTCATTGAGGCTGAGAAACATCATGGCTAATTTAACAAAACGCGATTTAGTGGTTCGCATCAGTAACGAGACGGGGATGGTCCAGCAGGACGTGCTGAATATTGTCCAAAAAACTCTGGATTATTTGACCGAAAGTCTGGCGATGGGTAAGACCGTTGAGCTGCGCAACTTCGGCGTTTTTGAAATCAAGCTCCGCGAGGCGCGTGTCGGTCGCAATCCGAACAAGCCTGAGAGTGATGTGCCGATTCCGCCGCGCGCGGTGGTTAAGTTCAAGGCAGGCAAGGAGATGAAGGCCAAGGTGGCGGCGCTTTCGGAAAAGTTGATTGCCAACGCCAATGTGAAGCCGGCCGGTGAGAATCCTCCGACGGCCTGACTCCCATGTCTTTTCAAAGTCTTTCCGGCTTCCGTGATTTTTATCCGGAAGAGTGTGCGTTACGTGAACATATCTTCAGTGTCTGGTGTGAGAGTTCTCGGCAATTTGGTTTTTCCCAGTACGACGGTCCGCCACTGGAGCCGCTGGAGTTATACAAAAAGAAGTCCGGCGATGAGATTGTCGGGCAACTCTATAATTTCGTCGATAAAGGGGAGCGTGAAGTGGCGTTGCGTCCCGAGTTGACGCCGACTTTTGCCCGCATGGCGGGCGCCAAGCACCGCGACTATAAGAAGCCGTTGAAGTGGTTTGCGATTCCGCAATTGTTCCGTTATGAACGGGCGCAACGCGGGCGCTTGCGCGAGCATTTCCAGTGGAATTGCGACATTGTCGGCGAGGCGTCGTTAGCGGCCGAGGCGGAAATTTTGGCCTTGATCGACCACGCGATGCGCGGGCTTGGGTTGACCCGGGAGGATTATGTGATCCGTGTCAGTGACCGCCAGTTCTGGCTGGATTTTCTGCAGCAGAACAAGGTCACCGACGAAGCGAAGGTGTATGATTTTCTGCAGGCCTTGGACAAGATCGAACGCGCTTCGGAAGCCGAGACGCGGGAGAAGCTGGGACCGTTGGCGGATCAGGTGTTTTCTTTGCTGGAAAAAGGCACCACCAGCGAACGTCTGGACACGCTAATGGCGAGTTGCAAGGCGCTGGGTTTGGCGGATGCGGTGAAGATCGATCTGCGTATCGTGCGCGGCCTGGCGTATTATACGGGCATTGTGTTTGAGGTGCATGACCGCAGCGGTAAGTTTCGCGCGATCGCGGGTGGCGGGCGTTATGACAATTTGTTGAAGTTGATTTCCGGTGAGGATTTGCCGGCGATCGGTTTCGGCATGGGTGACGTGGTGATCGGCGAGATTTTGAAGGACAAGGGACTGGCGCCGAAGACTGCCAATATTGAGTCTTATTATTTGGTGATTGCCGATGAGGCGTTGCGTCCGCAGGCCTTGGCATTAGCGTCGGCGCTACGAGAAGGCGGCTATCACGTTGACTATCCGCTAACGGCCGCTAAAGTCGGCAAGCAATTTCAAGCGGCCGAGGAACGCGGGCACAAGTTCGCGCTGGTGGTCGGGCAGGAATACGCCAGCGACGGTGTTTGCGGGTTAAAGACTCTGGCGACACGCGAGCAGGTGAATGTCCGCCCGGAGGTTAGGGACGGCAAGGTTTCGTCATTAGCGCCGGTCGGCTGCTGAATTGGATTTTGAATTAGGAATATTATGCAACGCACACATCATTGTAATGAACTTCGCAAGAACGATATTGGCAAACAGGCGACGCTGACCGGCTGGGTCCATGCGCGTCGTGACCACGGCGGGGTGATTTTTATCGATTTGCGGGATCGCGAAGGTGTCACGCAAATTGTGTTTAACCCGGAAAAACATGCCGCGGTGGCGGAACAGGCCCGTGCTTTGCGCAGCGAGTTTGTGATTAGCGTCACCGGTGAAGTGGTGGCGCGTCTGGCTGGCACGGAAAACAAAAACTTGGGCACCGGTGATGTTGAGTTGGCGGTTAGCGCGTTGACGATTTTGAATGCCTCGGAAACGCCGCCGTTCCCGCTGGATGATGATGCGGTGAATGAGGATTTGCGCCTGGAATACCGTTATCTGGACTTGCGCCGTCCGAAGATGGCGAAGAATCTGCGGGTGCGCCATGATGCGGCGAAGGCGATCCGGGATTATCTGGATGAGCATCGCTTCCTCGAGATTGAAACGCCGATTTTATTCAAGAGCACGCCGGAAGGCGCGCGTGAGTTTTTGGTGCCGTCGCGCCAAAACCCGCGCAAATTCTACGCGTTGAGCCAGTCGCCGCAGCAGTACAAGCAGTTGCTGATGGTGAGCGGTGTGGAACGTTATTACCAGATGGCGAAATGTTTCCGCGACGAGGATTTGCGTGCCGACCGCCAGCCGGAATTCACCCAGGTCGATTTGGAAATGTCGTTCATCGAGCGCGAGGATATTTATAGGTTGATCGAGGGCTTGATTGCCCGCGTGTGGAAGAAGGTATTGAACCACGACGTGCAACTGCCGTTGCCGCGCATCACGTTCAAGGAAGCGTTGAATGATTACGGCATCGACAAGCCGGACCGTCGTTTTGACATGAAGCTGGTGGATTTGAGCGAGACGTTCAAGGACAGCCAGTTCAAGGTGTTCCGTGGCGTGCTGGACAGCGGCGGCGTGGTCAAGGCGATCAATGCCAAGGGTCTGGCGATCATCACCACGGGACAGATCGAGGAATTGACCGAACTGGCCAAGGCGCAGGGCGCCAAGGGCCTGGCCTGGATCAAGGTTGAGAACGGCCAGTGGAAATCGCCGATCGTGAAGTTTTTCTCCGACGCGGAAAAAGCGGCGCTAACGACGAAGTTGAATATCGAGGAAGGGGACCTGATCCTGTTCGGTGCCGACGCGTGGCTGGCGGCCTGCGAAGTGCTCGGCCAGATCCGTCTCAAGGCTGCCGAAATGCTGGAAAAGGCCGGCAAGCTGAAGCGGAAGGAAATTTTTGATTTCCACTGGGTGGTGGATTTTCCGTTGCTGTCCTATGACAAGGAATCGCAGCGTTTTGTTTCAACGCACCATCCGTTTACCTCGCCAGTGCCGGAAGATATTCCGAAGCTGGACAGCGATCCGCATGCGGTACGCGGCCAGCATTATGACTTGGTGTTGAACGGCACTGAACTGGGCGGCGGCAGCATCCGTATTCATCAAGCGGAAGTGCAGCAGAAGCTGTTTACCGAACTTTTGAAGATTCCGGCGGATATCGCCGAATCCCGTTTCGGTTATATGATCAAGGCGTTCAAGTACGGCGCGCCTCCGCACGGTGGCATCGCGCTGGGTTTTGACCGGTTGGTGGCGATTTTGACCAATTCGCCGAGTATCCGTGATGTGGTGGCGTTCCCGAAGAACAACAAGGGTATCGACCTGATGAGTCAGGCTCCGGGTGACGTGGAACCCAAGCAGTTGCGCGATCTGTATATCCAGATTCGCGAATAATATGTGATTTTAAGGACGCTAATGATGAGATAAATAAATTTCATCATTAGTGTTTTCTTTGGTTGCAGAGTTGTAATGTTGAGCAAGATTAAGCGAAGGAAAGAAGATCGTGAGTAACCCGAAAATCATAGCTTATTTGAAACCGTGGTGCGGCTGGAGCAAAGGCGTGCGCGCTGTACTGCAAAAATACAATCTGGAATATGAAGACCGGGATATTATCAATGATCCCGTCCAGCGTGCCGAGATGGTGGCAAAAAGCGGGCAGGAGCTTTCTCCCTGTGTGGAAGTGAACGGCAGGATGCTTGCCGACATCAGTGGCGAGGAACTAGAAGCCTGGATGTTGCAGAATGGCGTGGTGAGCACCACCGATGCCAAGCTTGATGTGCCGATCGACCGCGGTTGCTCCGACGAGGAACATGCGGCCCAGGCCGAGCAGATGTTCAGTGTCAATTTTATTGGTAGCAAGCGATCCGACTCGAAACCGTGATGTTTGACCAAATTCAAAAGCGGGCACTGGAATCGCTTTTGGCGGAAGATGATCCCAAAACGAAACAACTGGTCGTCGACCAGTTGTGCGCCAATCCGGCGGAAAAGTATCAATCTGTCATGCAGGAGTTTTCCCGCTCGGCCAATGACCGGGTGAGGGAATGCGCCTTGGAGATTTTGTCGCGCTGGGGTTGTGGTACTTCCCGCATGGAATTGTTTTTGCGTGCGATTCGTCAAAACCCGTGGGAATCCTGGGAAGACTTGGAACGATTCAGCTGGGATTTGTGCGAGTTTGAACGGGGGCGTTTTGACAAAAAAACTTACAGCACTTGTCTGGACGAATGGGCGGCACGGGTCCAACGGATTGTCCCGGCCGATGCGAACGCCACCCGGCGGATTTTGGCCTTGCGCCAAGTGCTCGGCCAGGAAGAGGGATTTCGCGGCAACGTGGACGATTATTACCATCCGGACAACAGTTATCTGGATACAGTCATTGATGACCGTCGCGGGTTGCCGCTAACCGTGACTTTGGTCTATGTTTTTGTTGGCCGGCGTTTGGGTTGGGATGTGTGCGGCATCGGGGTTCCCAGTCATTACATCGGTGGATTGGACCGGGTATTGTTTGACCCGTTCCACGGCGGGGTATTGATCGATGAGGCACAAACCCTGGCGCATTTCAAGATTCACAATCCGGAATGCGATTGCCTGCATTTATTCAAGTCCACGCCCTACGAAACGGCCAAGCGTATCATGGCTAATCTGCTCAAGGCCTATGCGCTGGTTGAGGATGAGGAACGTTGCAAGCGTATCAATCAGGCCCTGGAGGAATTGCTGGCGGCCCGCAAATAGCGGAAATTCGCTAATCGCGGGATAAAACGCGTTATTGACACCCCGTGCTTTTTTCGGATTGATGCCCGTTAGGGAATCCATCTAATTTGATTCTGTCGAGTGTGGGGTATGCAAAGTCAAAAAAACAGCCGGAAAAGACGCGCCGCAAGCTTGGTTGAATTCGCCCTGGTTTTTCCCATGTTTGTGGTGATGATCATGGCGACCCTGGATTTTGGGCGCTACATGTATATTCAATCGACCATGTCCCATGTGGTGCGGGCGGCCTTGCGTTATGGTGTGACCGAGCAACAGCAGGTGGTGGTGACCGGCACGAAATCCACTACCCTTTCCGTAAGGCAATCCATCATTAACGCGGCCATTAGCGCCAATCCGGTCCCGCAGATGATTCCCGTCACGGCAGGGACCGGCAGTGCGTCTGGTAACGATACGTTTTATATAGACATCGCGGCACCGACCGGCACCAGTTGGTCCAACGCGCAGATGAGCGTTTCCGCGACCAATACGCCATGGAAGACCTTGAGTTCTTCCTACATGCCGGTGCAGATTTCCGGCCAATTATTGCGCGTGACTTACAATTACAATTTCAAGTTTGCGACTCCGTTGATAGGTTTTATTACCGGGGGGACCAATAATACCAAAACAGTATCGGTTCAGACCATTTACCAGGCGGAGGTTTATTGAATGAAAGCGGGGTCGAAAAAATCGAAAAAAGGCCAGTCGGTGGTCGAGTTTTCATTTATCGTCATCGCCCTGATGCTGCTGGTGATGGGGACGATCGAGCTTGGAGGGGCCGCGTCATTGTCCCTGCGAATAGCCTCGGCAGTCTATGAGGCGGGGCGTATTATCAACACGGAAGCGCTTTGGCCGTCAGCCAGCAATACGACGGCGCAAAACTCAACTTTCCTGCAATCCGGCTTGTCCAGCAACATTTACCCCGCCGTCAAAAACATGATTTTGCCGGCGGATATCACCAATAATGGCACGGTGATTTTTACTTACTTGACTCGTGTCGCGAAGGATACCAACGCCGCAAACGATCAGTTGCAACTGACCTATCAGTGGTATTTCTCGGGCAGTTCGGTCAGTACCTCGGCTCCTTCCAGTTACGTGGCTTCCAAGGTACCGTATTCAATGGTCGGCAGCGGCACCTCAGCCGTGAAAGTCGTGAATTCTTCCTTTTTCGACATGAATGCATTGCTTACAAGCCAGTCCACCGTGGTGGTCGAGATTTATCACAAAACCAATCCGCTGATGGCGAAATTCACCGGCATCCTGTCCCAAGCCCAGAAAACTTATTCAAGCAACAACACCCAAGTGACCTCGATGAATTACATTTACGATTTCGCTATCTATTAATCCGAATTCAAGCATGAATCCACAACCCTCACGACGTAATAATCATAAAAAGCGCGGACAGATGCTGGTGTTGTTTTGCCTGATGATTCCAGTCTTTTTCGGCACGGCCGGATTGTCAATTGACAGCGGATTGACTTATAGGACCGCGGCCATGCTATCGCGCGGGGTTGATGCCACCGCGTTGCGCTTGGTGAATAATTACCAGCAAACGGTTGCCTTCCGGCAGGGGGTAGCCATGAATCTGATGCAGAAAAACGTACCGGAATTCATGAATGGGGCAAATGTCGGCACATGGAGCGATTCCAATGGCAACACCGGTTCAGGAGCCAATTACGGATCAACCGGTTCCCAGGGTGGTGAAACCATGTCGATTACTTCCAACGATACCATTCCGGCCGGATACCAGAATGCCGGAAAGCCAATGTCGTCACTTAACATGAAAACACGCATTGATACCGATACGGGGGTCATGACCGTGACGCTGATCGCGACCGTTACACACGAGAATTTTTTCATGCAGTTATTTGGTAAAAAGTTTCGTTATTTCCAATTCACCAATACCGCCACGGTCAACCGTTATCCGGCGGTGAATATCCTGATTCTGGACAATTCGGGCTCCATGTACACCAATGGCGGCTCCCAAGGTATCAAGGGGAGCGGCACCACGACGGGTGCGGCGATGCTGTTTATCAATGAATTTGACGAAACCCGTGATTACCTGATGATCGTGACCTTTTCCTACCGCGCCCAAGTGTTATGGCCGACAGCGCCCACCTTCAAGGATTCGTACAATATCCCGTATTTTGCCCCGTCCCGTAACTTCATCAGCGGGTTTACGGCCAGTGATGGCACCAGTGTGCCCGGAGTGGAATCCGTGATTCAGCAGAAAATGGCTTTCGACGGCGCCACCGGCGGCACGGAAGCCCTGCGTTATGCGGCGGAAAACGTGCAGAAATGGCTGGACAATAACATTTCTGGCGATGCCCAAAGCCTGATGCGTATCAATTACGTGTTCATGACCGACGGCCAGTTCAACACCACTCGTGGTTATCTGGCCGGACCGGGCTTTGGTTTTCCCATTACCTCAAGTGGCAATACCAGCGGCGCCACCCCGACAACGGTATCCCGTCTTTCGGTGCATAATACGTTCCATGATTATGCTCCTCTGGTTGGCGACTGCATCGGAACCAGCGAAGGCGTCAGCACTTGGGCTGGCAGTTCGTTTACTTACGACAAGTTGTTCGGCAGTTATTTTGCCGGATCGGGCGGCAGTCCGGCAGGAAACGCGGTGGATGCCGCCGCAGCCAAGATGCCGGGGATCAATACCCTGTATGGTTTTGCCTCGGGCGCGGCACTGACCGTCAGTACTTCACCCAAGTCGTGGATTCCGACCTATGCGAGTGCCTCGCCGACTACCGCCACCACTAATTCATTGTGGCAAACGGTGTTGCTGGCGCCAAAGGTTTCCACTTATAAGAGCGGCACCTTTTACCAGCCGATGAGTCTCTACACCTCAAGCACAACAGTTAGCGGCACCTATGCGGGGTATGAGCAATCGAAGTGGAACAGTAATTTCCGTCGCATGGGCTTCCCGACGCAAATTGTTGATCCGATCCAGAATCCGGCACGCGGGACCAATTTTTATGCTTCAAATACCACGGGTTGGTTGGCCACCACTTCCGGCAGTCTGCCCGGTACCATTACGCGCTATGGTCAAAGTTATGTTTGGTTGCCGCAAGAGTATTATACCAATTATCAAACCTATAACAGCAACAGCCTTATTTCTTCCAATACCAACTGTCTCACCTTGTCCGACACGGCCATAGACGCTTTTCCTGGTGGATCGATTTTCTTTAATCATGCGGGCACCGGCAATACTTCCGCCAGTTACTACGCGGCTCCCTACGGCTTGAGCTCGGCCAATTTCCCGTGGCTGATCTGGCTTAACAGCAGCAGCGTGGCGGAATCCCGCACCGTGCGGGTGACGGATTATTATCCCGACTATACATTTATCGGGGATGCCACCACCAGGAATAGCAGTCCGAATGCCACCAACGTGACCGACACCAGCCGTTGGTCGTTCAAACAGGGCAAGTGGATTTCCTCGAACTCCACCACGGAAACTTCCGAGGCATACTGGATGGCGCAGGCGCAGGCTTATATTTTGCGGCATAAGGATGCCACGGCTAATTCCGGCATGGATGTGCATGGCAATTCGACCGGCAAACCATCCGGGCAAAATGCCACGTTCTACATTGTCAAATATGGCTCGGCGGATAGCACCTACGACACCTATCTGAAGGACATGTCCAATTGTGTGGACTCGCAATATTACGACAGTACCCAAAATGTCGGGCAATTCTATAACGCATCCCAAGGCTCCTTGCAGCAGACCTTCCAGCAGATTGCCCAACAGATCGCGGTGCGTATCTCCAAATAAGCCTTGGTTTAGCTGCCATTCCGGCATGCAAATACATGGAATATGCATCGCATATTTTATAAATATACATACTTATATTTAACGAATATGCACCCTATATTTAATCAATATAGGATGCATATTATTAGTAAATGCGTGGCAGAAAGATTCAATATGCCATGAATATGCTACATATATTCGCAGCATATGGAGGATATATGCGGACAGTTAAAGAGGGAGATTAGGGCTTGGTGGTGATGCCGTTTATCTGCATTCCCGGGGTGATGCCATGCTTGGCAAACCAGCCTTGGTTGACTTCCAGGGCGTAGGAGACGTTGGCACCGTAGGAGCTGATGGGGGTTTCGTCGTAGGGAAACATGTCGTGGAGTTCCAGGATGCGGCCATTGGCGTCGAGGTAGGCGATGGACAGGGGAATCCTGGTATTGTGCATCCAGAAGTTGGCCCGTCGCGGTTGGCCGAAGACAAACAGCATGCCGTTGTCGGCGGGCAGGGCATCGCGAAACATCAAACCGCGTTCCATGCTTTCCGGGGTGTCGGCAATTTCAACATTAAGGGTTGCCTGTTCGATGCTCAGCAGGGTGGTCTGGAGTCCGGGCGCGGGTTTGTCCTGATGGCAGGCGGTCATCAGGGGTGCCAGCAGCAAGAACAGGGAGAGGCGGAGTAAGAATTGTAGGCGTTTCACTTTTGTGGTTTAATCCTTAGCTCATTCATGTTTGAAATCAAGGAAAGACAAAAGATGGTGGAACGGGCGCTGCTCGTCGCCATGTACACCAATACCGAGGAAAAGGAAGAAACCGAAAGCCTGCTGGAGGAGCTTGCCGAGCTGACCACCACGCTGGGCATCCCGATCATGGACCAGATGACGGTGTTTGTCCGCCAGCCGCAGGCCAAGCTGTTCGCGGGAAGCGGCAAGGCGGAGGCGATTTGCAAGCACGCCGCGGCGATCAAGGCGGATGTGATTATTTTCGATAACTACCTGACTCCCGCGCAACAGCGCAACTGGGAGGAACTGGCCAATATCACGGTGATCGACCGGCAGGAGGTCATCCTCGACATCTTCGGCAAGCGGGCCCGCACCCGCGAAGCGCAATTGCAGGTGCAACTGGCGCGAATGGAATATTCGCTGCCGCGCCTGACCGGTGCCTGGAGCCACTTCGGCCAGCAGGCGGGCGGCATCGGCGGCAAGGGCGAGGGTGAAACGCAGTTGGAAATTGACCGCCGCATCATGCGGTCGCAAATCGACCGCGTGAAACGGGACTTGGCGGAGGTGCACAAGCGCCGCGCCACCCAGCGCAAGGAACGCAAGCGCGTCCCGGTGCCGAACGCGGCAATTGTCGGTTACACCAATGCGGGCAAATCCTCGCTGCTGAAACGGATGACCGGAGCCGACGTGCTGGTGGAGGACAAGCTGTTCGCCACGCTTGACACCACCACCCGCCGCGTGGCGTTGCCGAACAACCAGCCCTTGCTGCTGACCGATACTGTCGGGTTTGTGCGCAAATTGCCGCACCGCTTGGTCGAGGCGTTCAAGGCCACGCTGGAGGAGTCGGTGTTGTCGGATTTCCTGATCCACGTCCTCGATTGCAGTCACCCGCACGTGGAACAATTTTACAAGACCACCCTTGAGGTGTTGCAGGAACTGGGGGCCGAGCAAAAACGCACCATTACCGTGTTGAACAAGGTCGACAAGCTCCACGACGGGGCGCAACGCAAGGCGCTGACGGTGAAATTTCCCGACGCGGTGTTCATCTCGGTGAAGACCGGCGAGGGGATTGAGGAATTGCTGCACCACATGGCGGGGCTGGTGGCGGACAACACGCAGATGACGGAGTTGTTGATCCCGCAATCCGAGGCGGGGCTAATCGCCAAGCTGCACCGCAACGCCAAGGTGTTGTCGACCGAGTATGTGGACAACAACGTGAAATTGCATGTGCTGCTGTCGAACCGGTTGTTGCAGGAATATGAACGCTTCGCTGAAAAGCAGGGATAAAATTTCCCATCCGTGAAGAACACAAAACGCTAAAACACCCCGTCGGCTACGCCGCCACCCCTCTGCGAGAGGGGAATTGATTCCGGCTTATTCGGTTTTGATATTTGCCAGCAAGTAACTCACCGAGGTCTCGCCGTATTTGACGGTTTTTTGCACGGTCAGATTCTCCAATGCTGAAGTCCACTGGTTCCGGCTGTCGTGTTCCCAGACCAGGATGCCGTCTGCCGCCAGCAACGGGGCGATGATGCAGATGATTTCGTGGTTGGCAAGGTCGCACTTTTCCTTGGCGTAGGGCGGGTCGGCCAGAATGATGTCGTAGCTGTTCTTGCAGGCGGGAACGAAGCTGCCGACGTCCTGTTTGACCACGCTACCGGCCAATTTGCAATAGGCCAGGTTTTCCTCGATGGTTTTGCAATAGTGCGCCTTGGATTCAACAAAGGTGGCGCTCAGGGAGCCGCGGCTGAGCGCTTCGATGCCCAGCGAACCGCTGCCTGCGTAGAGATCAAGTACCCGTGCGCCGGGCACACGCATGCCCAGGCTGGAGAAAATGGCCTGTTTGATGCGGTCCTGGGTGGGGCGGGAATGGAATTGCGGCGGGGTCTTGATGAACAGACCGCCTGCGGAACCGGTGGTAACTCGGATACGGGACATGGAAGAACATAGTGTAAAGGGTTGGCTGCGATACTTAAACCATTAATTTCCAAGTTGTTCCATCATCCGGGAAGGAATTAGATGATAATCAGGATGCTTGTATCCGGCTCGTCGCAGGGGGGCGGCGGGATGAGAGATGGGTTACAATGGGGCATTGCAGAGTTTCCGTGAGGAGTTGGAGGGTTCTCACATGCGCGGACGAGAGTTTAGCGTGTGGTATTGCCGCTGAGTAATTCGGACAGCAGGTAATCGGTGCCGATGTGTTTGCCGTACATTTTCAATGCGTAGCCGTCGGTCATGCCAGCAATATAATCGCAAACGGCGCGGGAGGTGCCCTCTTTCTTGATGCGCAGGGCGGCCTGATGACCGATCAGGTGCGGGTGTTTGTGGTAGAATTCGAACAGGTGCTGCAGCACTTTGCAGGCGCGTTGGTTGACGCGGCTGACATTGGGGTGGTAGTAGAAGTGCTCGAGCAGGAAGTCGCGCAGGTTCTGGATGTTGGCGCGGGTGGTCAGCGAGAATCCGATCAGGCGCTGGGGATATTTGCGCGCCTCGTTGGCGCTCTTGATGCCGGAGTGCTCGATGTTGACGGCGGACTGCTGGCAAAGGTCCTCGACTAGGTGGTCGATGAGGCAGCGGATGATGTAACGGCGGCGGCGGGTGAATTCCAGCTTGGAGTAACGCTGGTTGACGTGTTCCTCCAGCATGCTCCACAGGGCGATGTCCTTGAGTTCCTCGGGGGCGATGAGGCAGTGTTCGAGGGCGTCGTCGAGGTCATTGCAGGAGTAGGCGATTTCGTCCGCGCTGTCGGCAACCTGCGCCTCGAGGCTGGGCTGGGCGTTGTTGGTGAATTCGCCGGTGAAGTGCTTGGACAGGCCTTCGCGGGTTTCCCAAGTGAGGTTGATGCCATTGAATTCGGGGTATTTCATTTCCAGTTCGTCAACCACGCGCAGGCTTTGGCGGTTGTGCTCGAAACCGCCGTGGTCCTTCATCAACTGGTTAAGGGTGTGTTCGCCGGGATGGCCGAAGGGCGGATGCCCGAGGTCGTGCGCCAGCGCGATGGCCTCGGCGAGATCCTCGTTCAGGCCGAGCGTGCGCGCGGTGGTGCGGGTGATCGAGGCGACCTCGATGGTATGGGTGAGGCGGGTGCGGAAGTGGTCTCCAGTGCCGTTGAGGACGACCTGGGTCTTGTATTCGAGACGGCGGAACGCGGAGCTGTGGATGATGCGGTCGCGGTCGCGCTGGTACTCCGAGCGGAACAGGTGGGAAGGCTCGGCATGCTGCCTGCCAAAGCTATCGGCGCTAAACTGGGAGTAGGGGGAGAGGAATTGCCGTTCTTTTTCCTCCCATTGTTGGCGTGTTTGCAGACCCATGCCGCCATGATGGAAGGCGGATGCCGAATGTAAAGAACGGGATGGAATCTCGCCGTGGATTTGTCGCGATTTATTTTTGCCGCGAGGGAATCACCACCACTTGCATGCCGGCGGCCTTGGCGCCCTCGATGCCGGGGACGGCGTCCTCGAATACCAGGCACTTTTCCGGGGCCACGCCCATCATCTTGGCGGCGCGCAGGAACATGTCGGGAGCGGGCTTGCCATGCTGGACCATGTCCGGGGTGACAATGTTTTCCTTGAAGATGCCGTCCATTTGGATGAGCTTGAGGGTGTAACGGACGATATTCGGGAAGCCGCCTGAGGCTACGCTGACCGGCTTGCCGTTGGTAACCGCCTGCCGGGCGAAATCGCAGACCGGCTTGATCGGGTCGACGCTGGTCAGCATTTTCATGAAGACCTCCTCCTTGTGGTGGGCGATCTTCTCGTAGTCGTAATTGGTGCCGTATTCCTTGTTCAGGATGGCGACAATCCGGGAGGTGGCGACCCCGCCGAGGCTGTAAAACTTGTCCTCGGTGAAGTCAAAGGGGGTTTGGTAGTCCTTGAAGGCTTGCACCCAGGCCAGATAGTGAACCGGCATGGTATCCGCCAGGGTTCCGTCGCAGTCGAAGATATACCCTTCGAATTGGCCTTCAGGGATTTGCAATTGAATCATAATATCAATTAAAGCATCGAAAGTCGCTAATCCCAAAGTCTTTTTTTACCGCCAAAGGGGAGGTTATTCGCTGGAAAAAAACAATCAATGAGGGCAATTTCGGGGTTTTATTATATAATTCTTTTTAGGCAAGGTGGTAAAAAGGAACAATTTAAGCTAGTTTAAGACGTTCACATATGACTGTTGCGAGTAGTCTGCAGGATTTGGCTCCCAACGCCACCCTGGGGCATTACACGATTTTTGAACATGTCGCCGAGGGTGGAATGGGGCATGTGTACCGGGGATTCGAGGCAAGTTTGTCGCGGGAAGTCGCGATCAAGGTGTTGAAGGCGGAGTATGCCCAGAGCCCGGAAAAATTGAAGGCGTTCGACGCCGAGGCCCAGAACATTGCCGCCCTTCGTCATCCGAATATTGTCCCGATTTATTTCGTCGGCCACCAAGGCGACCTGCATTATTTTGTCATGCCGTTCATCAGCGGTTCCACGCTGGACGAATGGATCGACAAGGAAGTCCGCATGCCGGCGGATTATGCGACCTGGGTGCTGGATCAGGCGATCGAGGCATTGGATTGGGCCTACCGCCACAACGTGGTGCACCTCGACATCAAACCGTCGAATTTCCTGATTGATAAGGGGGGAATGATTTTGCTGACCGACTTCGGCGTGGCGCGCAGCCTCGGGTTGCACGCGGACACCGA
Source organism: Verrucomicrobiales bacterium (assembly GCA_031256975.1). Classification (GTDB taxonomy): domain Bacteria; phylum Verrucomicrobiota; class Verrucomicrobiia; order Methylacidiphilales; family JAAUTS01; genus JAIRPN01. Next base: position 126,708 of record JAIRPN010000010.1, read on the forward strand.
CGAATGCTACGGCACCCCGGCCTACATGTGCCCGGAACAGATCAGCCAGCAACCCACCGACCAGCGCAGCGACATTTATTCGCTTGGCGCGACGATTTATCATTTGATGACCGGGCAGTTTTTGCATGACGGCGAGAGCGTCAATGAAATGGTCCGCGCCCACTTGGAACAGCCGTTCCCGATGGATGCGGCGGTGCATGCCGGGCTGTCGCCGGGTTGGATCGCGTTGATTGAAAAAATGACCCGCCGGGAACCGGAGGATCGTTTCCAGGATTATGCGCAGTTGCGCGAGGCGTTGCAGCATGTCGATACCCTGTCGCTGCACCGCGAGGCCGATGCGGCACACAGCACCAAGGTGCGGGTGCCGATTCGCGGCAGCAATATCTCGACTGAATATATCTATGGCATGCTGAATGGTTCCTGTGCGGCGTGGACCGCCGGTGTCTCGATGGGGCCGGATACCCGCAAGGTCAAAACCGATATCCTGCTGGCGATGGAAAACCCCGACCGTCCGCTGGCTCTGCACGCCCTGGCGGGACCGCTCAAGGAGATTGCCAGCGCGACCGAGGGTGATGTTGGTGACATGGCCGAGGCCCTGCAAATGCTGCCGCAGATGGACGAGTTTGTCCTGCAACTGGCTGCTTCCCCGCTGTGTCCGGCGGGTGCCGACGGGCAAAACCGCCGCAAGGCGGTGCGTGCGGTCGGTTCGCAATTATCGGCACAATTGGTGCTGACCGGCATGATGTTGCAAAACAACCTTCAGCGTCGCGGGGATTTCAACTGGACTTCCTTCTGGCAACACAACCTGAGCACGGCGATTACCACCAAGTTGTTGTTGGACGTGGTATGCGGCGATTTCATTCCCGGCCAGGGCTGGGTGAATGAAGGCAACAAACGCACCTTGACCACGTTCATGCGCCATTCGACGCTGCGGGCCAGGTCGCAGGCGTTTTTTGCCGGATTGACGCATGATATCGGCAAGCTGATGCTGGCCGAGATTTCACCCTACACTTATTACTGTGCGCTCCGTTCCGGCATCGAGGAAGCGGCGGTGCTGGCGGAACAGGAGGAAAAATTCTTTGGCATGTCGCATGGCGAGGCCGGGGAACGCTGGCTGCAAAAGCACGGCTTTGATTCCACGGTGCGGCAGGTTGCCGCCAGCCATGACCGCCTTGACCGCAAGAACGGATTGGTGGTTTCCGCGGTGGCGCTTGCCAATGCGATGGTGAATATTTACGGGCTGGGTTTTTCCGGCAATTCGGTGGTGGAAAGCACCGACCTCTGGCATACCGAGGCCTGGGCCGAATTGTATGCCTCGATGAAGAATCCGGAGATGAACGCCGTGGTGATGGAGAAGCACTTCCTGCCCTTGCTCGGACATATCCCGCAGATTGCTTTGTGACTTTACGGTTAGCGTTTTGCTTTGCTATTGGCTTTTTCTGCGATCCCTCTAGCATGGCACGATGCAAGTCACGATAAGCAGAGAGTTTAGGTTTGATGCCGCACAGGCGTTGACGATTTTCCCCGAGGGGCACAAGTGCCGTCGTTTGCACGGCCATACCTTCAAGCTGGTGGTGCAGGTGAAGGGGCGGATCAACCCCGAGACCGGTTTGTTGTACGACCACGCGGAGATCAAGGCCGCGGTAAAGCCCCTGTTGGAAATTGTCGATCATTCCTATTTGAACGAAGTTCCCGGTTTGGAGAATCCGACCATCGAATTGATGTGCGTGTGGTTCTGGAACAAACTGAAGGACCAGTTGCCGGGGTTGCATGAAATCGCCCTGTGGGAAACCCCGGGCGCCTGGTGCCGCTACCAGGGTGAATAATTCGCTGACAACCCGACTGCCATGAAATATTTCGCCACCATCACCCTGATCGGCAAGGACAAGTCCGGCGTGATCGCCGGGGTGACCCAGTATTTGTTCCAATGGAAGGCCAACATCGAGGCGTTGGAAGAACAGGTCTTGCGCGGCCAGTTCAGCATGACCTTGCAGGCTTCATGGGTTACCGATGCATTCCCGCAGAAGGCCATCCATGACGGTTTGAAAAAGCTTGCCACGGAATTGCACATGGACCTGAAAGTGCATTTTGCGCAGAAGGGGCAGAAGCAGCGCATGGCGTTGTTTGTCACCAAGGAAACCCACGCGCCCGAGGCGGTGCTGGCGGCGGTGAAGAAGAAGCAGATCGGCGCGGAGGTGGGAATTGTCCTGTCGAACCGCAATGACTTGAAGCCGCTGGCAACCAAGCTCAAGATTCCGTTTTATGTGGTCGACTTCAAGGACCGCAATGCGGCGGAGAGCAAGACGCTGGAGATCCTCGAGAAGGAGCGCATTGATTTCATCGTGCTGGCGCGTTTCATGAAAATCCTGTCGCCCAACTTTGTCTGGCGCTGGAAGAACAAGATCATCAACATCCACCCGTCCTTGCTGCCGGCGTTTCCCGGCGCCTCGGCATATCGCCAGGCCTACGAAAAGGGCGTGAAAGTGGTCGGCGTTACCGCGCACTTCGCCACCCCGGACCTCGACCAGGGACCGATTATCTGGCAGGAAGCTTTCCAGGTGAAAAGCGGCGAGAGCCTGTCCTCCATTGTCGCGCGCGGACAGGCGGCGGAATCGAAGTGTCTGGTGAAGGCCATTCGCTTATTCCTCAAGAACCGTCTCGACGTGCATTGGGGCCGGGTGTTCGGAGTTTAATCATGGCGATTGAACGTCAGAATCGCAAGGCGGTGATCATGCTGCTGTTTTTGGCGGTGGTGGTCGGCGTGGCCGTTTTGGTTTACAAGAACCTGAACGGGGAAAGTTGGAGCGTTGCCGGCAACAACTGGTTTGGCGACCGCGTCAGCCGTTCGGATTATCTGGCCCTGCAGGCTGAAAACACCCTGCTGAAAAAGATGCTGGGACAGATTGCCGGACAGGTCGTCATATTGGGGCCGTCCTCCGACAAAGTGGACTCGCCGGTGGGCAAGATTGTCTGGGACAAGGCCACGCAGGGTGGTTATCTGTTCGCCAAGGGTTTGCCGGACACGGCGGTGAACTATTCGCTGTGGATGCAGGATGAAAACGGCGAGCGCTATTATTGCGGGGTTTTTTCCGTGGGCGCCAATGGTGAAATCCAAAGCCCGTTCCAGCCGAGCAAGCCGGTGTTCAAACCGAAGCTTTTTTTCATCGCCAAGGGCACGACCATCGATACCGTGGTGTTGCGTGGGAGCTTTTGACCGTTGATGAAACCAACCGCCAGGGAACTGCAACGCTACGAATCGTTAGCGGAGGAAATCAGCCGCCATGACGTGGCGTACTACACGCTGGCGCAGCCGGCCATTAGCGACTTCGAATATGACAAGCTGTACCGCGAGTTGAAGGATTTCGAGGAAAAATATCCCGGCCATAAACTGCCGGATTCGCCGACCAATCGGGTCGGTGCCGCACCGCTGGAGCAATTCCGCCAGGTCGAGCACCGTGTGAAAATGGAAAGCCTCGACAACACCTACAGTTTTCCCGAGGTGGAGGAGTTTTTCGCCCGCATGGAAAAGCTGCTGGAAGGCCGCAAGGTGTCCTATGTGGTCGAACCGAAAGTCGACGGGGTCGCGGTTAGCGTCCGTTATGAACAAGGGAAGCTGGTGCTTGGCCTGACCCGCGGTGACGGCAGCAAGGGTGACGACATTACCGAAAACCTGAAAACGCTCAAACAGTTGCCGCTAACGGTGAAAGGCGCGCCGGAAGTCTTGGAAGTGCGTGGCGAGGTGTACATGACCCACGCCGGTTTTTCCCGCATGAACCAGGAGCGGGAAGAAAAGGGCTTGGAATTGTTTGCCAACGCCCGCAACGCGACGGCGGGAACCTTGAAACTGCTGGATTCGCGCGAGGTGGCGAAGCGGCCGCTGTCGATCGTATTGTATGGCGTGGGCGAGGTGAAGGGCTGGTCCCTGGCGTCGCAGGATGAAGTCCTGGCAACCTTGAAAAAACTCGGCTTTAGCGTGCCGGAGTGGCATGCGTTGGCCGCTAATGGCGAGGAAGTATTGGCATCGATCACCAAGCTGGACCAGTTGCGCAAAAAGTTTTCTTATCCGACCGACGGCGCGGTGGTGAAGGTGAATGAGTTTGCCGCGCGTGCCGAGTTGGGTTCCACGGCGAAGGCGCCGCGTTGGGCGATTGCCTACAAGTTCGCGCCGGAACAGGCGGAAACGACGCTAAAGGCGGTGACGTTCCAGGTGGGCCGCACGGGTGTCATCACCCCGGTGGCGGAGTTGGAGACGGTGCAGTTGAGCGGCACCAAGGTAAGCCGCGCGACCTTGCACAACGCGGACGAGATCGCGCGCAAGGACATCCGCGAGGGTGACACGGTGGTGATTGAAAAAGCCGGCGAGATTATTCCGAAGGTGGTCGCCGTGGTCTTGTCTAAGCGGCCGGCGGAGGCGGTGCCGTTTGATTTCGCGGCGAGGTTGACGGAGTTGGGGCTGGATGCCGTGCGCGAGCCGGGCGAAGTGGTGTGGCGGTTGAGGCAGCCTTCGCAGGAGCAGCGGATCCGTGCGTTGTCGCACTTTGCGTCGAAACAATGTCTCGATATTGAAAACTTCGGCCCGGCGGTCGCAGAGGCGCTCATCACGGCGGGTTACGTCAAGACGCCGGGCGATTTGTTTTCGTTGAAACATGAGCAATTGGTCTTGCTGGACAAGCTGGCGGACAAGTCGGCGGAAAATTTGTTGTCCGGCATCGAGGCGGCGAAGCGGCGCGAGTTGTGGCGTTTGATCCACGCTCTGGGGATTCCGAATATCGGCGCGCAAACGGCGCGGGACTTGGCACGGCATTTCGGCAGTTTGGATGCGTTGGCGGGAGCGACGTATGAGAGTTATCTTCGCAAGAAGCTCGGGAAAAAGGGACAGGAGTTGAAGGCGGAGGAGAGTGTGATTCCCGGCGTCGGCGGCGTGGTGGCGGAGAGTTTGTTGGTGTGGTTCACTGATCCGGCACATCGGGAGTTGCTGGAACAATTGCGCGTCGCCGGGGTGAGTTTTGCCGATGAGAAGAAAAACGATGCGGGGAACGCGCCGCTAATGGGGAAGACTTTCGTGATCACCGGCACATTGTCCAAGCCCCGTTCCTATTTCGAGGAAAAGATCCGTGCCCTTGGCGGTGAAGTTTCCGGCAGCGTGGGCAAGAAAACCAGTTATTTGCTGGCGGGTGAGGAAGCCGGTTCCAAATTGGAAAAGGCGCAAAAGCTGGGCGTGACGGTTTTGTCGGAAGAGGATTTCAATAAACTGGTCGGTTGAAGTCCGTTTTTATTTACCGCTGTCGTTAGCGTCTTGGTGGAAACCGTCTTCCGGTGTTGCCAGGTCTTTCCGCTGCCAGACTTTTACATAATCAATTACGAAATCATCCGGCAACAGTTTGTCGTCCAGCGGGCTGTTGTCCCAGCCGCCCGAGGGCAGAGTGAAGATCATGCCGGATTGGACATTGGAAACGCGGTCACTTTCATAGCGCAGGACTTCCCTGCCGTTGCAGTAAAAGACGGCTTGTCCGGGCAGCCACAATAAACCGCAGGTGAGGAAACCGTCCTTGTCGGGTTGCGAATAAACACGGTCGGAGCCGGCCATTTTGTGGTCCTTATCGATGCCATCCCAGTGCAGGGCGATATTGTAACGATAAGGACCCCAGCGGGTGAGGAATTCGTAGATGTCGAATTCCATGCCGCCGCGGTAGGTGTCCTGGCGGATGGTTTTGACGTCCCAAGGTTTTGTTTGGTTCGGTACGCTATCCTTGCCCCGGTCCGGCATCATCCAGAACGCGGGCCACAGGCCGGGGGCGGTGGGAGGTTTGACGCGGGCCTCGAAGTAACCGTAGCGTTGGGTCCATTTGCCGTAGGTTTCGAGGAAGCCGGTGGCATAAGGTGTTTCGGCTTTGGCGGGATTATCCTCATGGTGTCCACGTTTTTTCTCAAAACGCAAATGGGCAAAACCGTCTTTGACGAAAGTGTTGTCCTTGCTGAAATGCGCGCTCTTATCCCAATAGTTGTCGCCGTAGTAATGCCACTTGCCTTCGTCGATCTTGTCGCCGTTGAAATTATCCTCGAAGGTCAGTGTCCAGTCGCCGTCGACCGGCGGGCGTTTGCCGAGCCAGTCGGGAAGGGATTCTTGCCGGGGCACGATGGCTTGCGCGGCGAGAATGGTCATGCTTTGTTCGCCATTGGCGGGTGTGGCGGAGAATTCCAAGGTGTGAACGGTGTCGGAGGCGATTTTGTCACCGGATTTCTTGTCCCGGTTGGTCCAGGTTTTTTGAGCGCTAAACGGGACGATGATTTCGGCCGTCTCGCCGTTAGCGATGGCTTTTTCGGCGGTAATGGAGTCTGTCGCTCCGGTGGTGCTTTCGACGCGGAGCACGGGCGTGACGGGGTCGGTGCCGGAATTGCGGATGGTAAATTTGACGGCGAGGTAGTCGCGCAGGTCCCAGTAGGTATTGGCCGGGGGTTTGAGGAAAACGTATTGGCGGCCCCGCGAGGGAGAGAGGGTCACTTGCAATTCCTTGCGGTCGTTGGCGACCTTGCCATTGGCGGTGCCTTCGATGGCGATTTGGTTGTCGTCAATCCGGATGCTATTGCCAAGCAAATAACCGTCCGTCGGTTTGATGGAAACCGGCGCGGCATGGATGGATTGGAAGTACAGTGAAGCAATTGCTACGAAGCAGATGAAACAGCCAATAAATTGTGCTTTCATGGTTGGTGGAAATAACAATGCCCAGACTGGCAGAAGATTTTGCCGAAGTAAATGGCTTTGCTAATAGTTTGACAGCAACGAGTTTAAATATCTTGCTAGCTCGTGATGGAAAGGCATAGTTTATTATTCCCATGAAAAGCATCGTTTTGGCCTTATTGTTCGCTATTAGCGTGGCGCCGGCGCTTTGGGCTCAAGATCCCGGTGCCGCCCAGGATGCGATTGCGGAACGGCAGAAGGTTTTGAAGGCGGCGGACCAGTTGGATTTGCTGACCCAGCAGAATTCCCAGATTACCCAGCAAAACGCGCAATTGGTGCAGCAGATCAACGCTTTGCAGGACCGGATACAAAAACTCGAGAGCGCCAACGGCGAGTTCAAGTCGCAACTGGCGCAGCAGCAAAAGGACTGGGCTGCGGAAAAAGAAAAACTATTGAAGGAAGTTTCCAAAATCGTGGCCTCGGGAGGCGGCAAAAGCAGCAAGCCCGCGGCAACGGAAAACGGCACCGTCCCGGCTGCGACGGCAACGGCAACGCCGAATAAACCGGAACAAGGTTACGAATATGTGGTGCAGCAGGGACAAAGTTTATGGGCAATTGCGGATGCTTACCAAAAAAACGGGGTAAATGTCACGGTGGACGACATTCGCAAGGCGAACAACCTGGGGAAAGACGCGACTCTGAAGGTCGGTCAAAAGTTGTTCATTCCCAAAAAATGATGCATTTATGAGTAGTGATAAACGCGCCTTCCGCCTGAGGAAATTAAACGACGCGGAAGTTTACGGGCCTATGAACCAGGACGAATTGAAGCAGTTGATTGATTCGGCTTATGTTTCACCTGAGGATGAGATTACGGTTGGGGATGACGAGGACTGGAAACCGGTTACCGAGTTTCCGGAACTGGGCATGATCTGGAAAATCCAGGCCAATGACGGCACCCTGTACGGCCCGACTTCCTTGGGCACCATCCGCGAGTTTGTCAGGACCGGGGAAATCCGGTTTGACGACAAGGTTGTCAGGCATGATGACAAGGAGGCCAAGACTGTAGCCGAGGTATTGGGCGAGGAAACGGTCGCAACCTTGAAGGCCGAGATTGAGGCGGCGCAAACGCTGTCCGCGGACGGGCAGCTTGAAAACGCCTTTGAAACTGCCCGGGAGATTCGCATTCGCAATCTGGAGGCGGACATGGAAACCCTGCAGCGGGAATTTGACGAATTGAAGCAGAAGTACCTGAAGGCCTGCGAGGCCTTGGCCAAGAGCCATTGAGAATGTTCCGGGCCGAAAAAAATCAGTGCATTCAGTGTGAATCCTGCTAGGTTCTTCGTTTCGCTAATATATGAGACATACCATTTCAGTCCGTGTTGAGAATAAATTCGGGGTCCTGACCCGCATCACCAGCTTGTTCAGCGGCCGCGGATTCAACATCGACACGCTAAACGTCGCACCGACGGAAAACCCCTCGGTCTCGAAGATGACCCTGGTGGTCGTCGGCGACGACAAAGTGGTGGACCAGGTCACCAAGCTGCTCAACAAACTGGTCAATGTCATCGAAGTGCATGATTTCAAGGAAGGCGAGTACGTCGACCGCGAATTGGCCCTGATCAAGATCAAGGCCGACGCCAAGGTTCGCCCGGAAGTGATGCAGTTTTGCGAGATTTTCCGCGCCAAGATCGTCAATGTGCAGCCGAAGGATTTGACCATCGAGATCACCGGTGACGAGCAAAAGATCACCAAGTTCCTCGAACTGATGGCCAACTTCGGCGTGCTCGAACTGACCCGCACCGGCAAGGTGGTTTTGCCGCGCGAATAACAGGCCAGGCGCTGATTTTTAAACAAGGAGAAAGAATATTATGCCAGCAAAAGTATACACAGAAAAGGACGCCAACCTGAACGCGCTCAAGGGCAAGACCTGCGCGATCATCGGCTTTGGCTCGCAAGGACACGCGCACGCTCTCAACCTGAAGGACAGCGGCGTCAAGGTAATCGTCGGACTTTACAAGGGAAGCAAATCGATCCCGGTAGCCAAGTCCAAGGGCTTCAAGGTTTACGGCGTCGCCGAAGCGGTCAAGCTGGCCGACGTCATTCTGGTCGCCGTTCCCGACACCAAGCAGGCTGACATGTACAAGAAGGAAATCGAACCGAACCTGACCAAGGGCAAGACCCTGGCGTTCATCCACGGTTTCTCGATTCATTACAAGACCATCGTTCCGCCGAAGAACGTCAACGTCATCATGATCGCCCCGAAGGGCCCCGGCCACATCGTCCGTCGCCAGTTCACCGAGGGCAAGGGCGTTCCGGCGCTGATCGCCATCTACCAGAACCCCGGCAAGGATGCCCGTCAGATCGCCTTGGCCTGGGCCAAGGGCATCGGCGGCACCCGTGGCGGCGTCATCGAGACCAGCTTCAAGGAAGAAACCGAAACCGACCTGTTCGGCGAACAGACCGTCCTCTGCGGCGGTTGCAGCGCCCTGGTGCAGGCGGGTTTCGAAACCCTGGTCGAAGCCGGTTACTCGCCGGAAATGGCTTATTTCGAATGCTTGCATGAATTGAAACTGATCGTCGACCTGATGAACGAAAAAGGCATCAGCGGCATGCGTTTCTCCATCTCCGAAACCGCGAAGTGGGGCGACGTGCATGTGGGTCCGAAGATCATCGACGCCAGCGTCAAGAAGCGCATGAAAGCCGCGCTGAAGGACATCCAGACCGGCAAATTCGCCAAGGACTGGATCAAGGAATACAAGGGCGGCTACAAGAAATACAACGCCTTGCTCAAGAAGGGTGAACAACACCAGATTGAGAAGACCGGCGAACGCCTGCGCGGCCTCATGCCGTGGATCGGCAAGAAGAACATCAAGGGCGCGCAAGCCGCGTATTGATTTAACACGACGCTAACAGCGAATTTCAAAAGCCCGCAGCAATGCGGGCTTTTTTATTGCCGGGGGGGGATTTGATTTCCCCATTCAATCCTAAAACTGCTCCAATTGATGCCTGCGACGATACTCGGACGGGGTGATGCCCGTTTCCAATTTGAATCTGCGGGAGAAATAAAACGCATCCTCGAAACCGGCGGCGCTGGCGATTTCCGCGATGGAGCGATGTGTTTCCGCCAGCATTCGGGAAGACTGGCGGATGCGCAGGTCGATCAGGTAACGCGCGGGCGTTTGTTTCATGGTCTGCCACCAGCGCCGCCGCAAGGTGGAGAGCGACATGCCGTGCTGCCAGGCTAATTTTGAAAAGTCCGGTGTCTGATGCGGATGCTTTTGCAAATGCAGGATGATCTGCCGGATGATCTGGTCTTCCGTGGTGATGGGGGGCAGCAGGGTTTCCAGGATCAGGCGCTCGCAGAGATGGTCAACGCGGTCGACAAACAATTCCGGATGAGCGCTGCGGGAAAGGGTTCGCAGTTCATCCGTGAGGCCGAGGATGATTTCCGGATTATGGATTGTCCAGACGGGGCGGGATTTCTGGATGAAGCCGCATTGTTGCAGGCGGCGCATGCAACGGGCATTGTAAATCAGGTAAAGCTCGTCCCAGCTTTGGTGCGGCGGTTTGGGGCCGTAGCGCACCGGCTCGCCCGGCCATTGGGTGATGACGCAGGGGGCGTTCACTATCCAGCATTTTCCCGCATGGTTGAATTCTCCGCCGTCCTTGAGGATAAGGGAGAAGTTACAGGTCTTGAACGTGCGGTCAATCCACTCGGTTTTGCCGACGAGAAAGTCCATGCCTTCCACGGGGCAGGAGGAACGGAAGCGGCGGGGATAGATTGCCCAGTGTTTGACTAAAAAGTCCATATCTTTGATTTGCCTGTCCATTCCATTATTTGCCAATAACGGTTAACTTCAACTCGTTATTTATGAAAAAAGCATCTTTCCCGCTGCGGGTTGGCCTGATTGGTTGCGGCAATATCAGCAACGCGTATTTCCATGGAGCGGCCCCGTTCGCCGATTATGTCCGAATCACCGCCTGCGCCGATCTCGACCCGAGCCGCGCCAAAGCCAAGGCTGATGAGCATCAGGTCGCCAAGGTTTGCACCGTATCCGAATTGCTGAAGGACCCGGACATTGACATCGTGCTCAATCTCACGGTGCCGAAGGCCCATGCCGAGGTGAACAGCGCCATCCTGAGGGCGGGCAAGCACGCGTATTGCGAGAAACCGTTTTCGCTAAGCACGAAGGAGGGGCGGAAGGTCCTGGCGCTGGCTAAAAAGTCCAAGCGGCAAGTCGGTTGCGCGCCCGACACGGTACTGGGCGGCGGCATCCAGACCTGTCGCAAGTTGATCGACGACGGGGCGATTGGCAAGCCGGTTGCCGCGACTGCCAATATGGTCTGCCATGGCCATGAGCACTGGCATCCCGGTCCGCAGTTCTATTATGAAGTGGGCGGCGGCCCCTTGTTCGACATGGGACCTTATTATTTGACCTCGCTGGTGACCATGCTGGGACCGGCCAAGAGTGTCATCGCCTCGGCGAAGAGCACCTTCAAGACCCGCCGCATCACCAGCCAGCCGTTGAATGGCAAAGTCATTAAGGTGGAAACCCCCACCCACTTGAGCGGCGTGGTTGAGTTCGCGAACGGCGCCAGCGCGACTGTCACCATGAGTTTTGACGTTTGGCAGCACCACCTGCCGTTGCTGGAGGTGTACGGCACCAAGGGTTCCATCCGTTGCCCCGACCCGAACACCTTCGGCGGTGAGGTTGAGTTGTGGACGGAAGCCGGCAAGGAATGGAAAAAAATTCCGCTGACCCATAGTGACCAGACGGGACGCGGGTTTGGCTTGGCGGAGATGGCCTATTCGATCGGCAAACACCGCGCCGCCCGCATGAACGGCGACATGGCATTGCACGTCGTGGACATCATGGAAGCGTTTCATGTTTCTGCTAAGGCCAAAAAACAAGTTCAATTGAAGTCCGGTTGCAAACAACCCAAAGCCTTGCCTGCGGGGTTGGCCTTGGGACGGGTGGTGTAATTGGCACGAAGCAATCTTTATGAAAAAAGCACTCATCATTTACGGCGGTTGGGACGGACATGAACCCGAACAGACCTCGGCATTGCTGGCCGGGCATTTGCAACAGCGGGGCATGGAAGTGGCGCGAACGGACAAGCTGGAAGTGTTGGCGGACGCGGCCAAATTGAAGGAGTTGGACCTGATCATTCCCCACTGGACCATGGGGCAGCTGACCGGCGAACAGGAAACCAATCTGGTCGCGGCGATAGAATCCGGCGTCGGGTTGGGAGGCGTTCACGGCGGCATGGGCGATGCCTTCCGCGGCAATACCGCCTACCAGTTCATGGTTGGCGGGCAATTTGTCGCCCATCCTGACAACCACAAGGATTACACCGTCAACCTGTTTGCACAAAGCGGCGATCCGGTCATCGCGGGACTTGACGATTTCAAGGTGCATTCCGAGCAATATTACATGCACGTTGACCCGGGCAATCAGGTGTTGGCAACGACCATTTTCCACTCCCAGTCGGCTCCGTGGGTAAATGGCACGGTCATGCCGGTGGTGTGGAAGCGCCGTCACGGCAGGGGGCGGGTGTTTTATCAGTCAATCGGTCACAATACCAAGGAGTTTGGGATTCCGGAGGTTTTGGAAATCACCCTGCGCGGGTTATTGTGGGCGGCTCGCCAGTAATAGGTTCAGGACAAGCGCGGTGATGTCGGCATAACCGACGGTGTCGGGGCTAATAATGCCCCCACGGTTGGCGCCAGGAAAATAGCGCCGGGGATGGAGACGGGCATAATTTTCTTTGAAAAAATATTTGCTTGAATAGAATGACCCCGCTAGGTTTTTGTTTCCGTTTGACAATTACCCGATGGTGTAACGGTAGCACAAGAGATTTTGGTTCTCTTTGTCATGGTTCGAATCCATGTCGGGTAGCCAGTCCTTGTTTCCCTCTTACTTTCCTTGGTTTCCCAAGGTGATTTTGCTTTTGCTTGGGATTGGCCTTTAGAATCCCGTCCCTACGGGGCTTGAGGTCCGTTCCGTTAGCAAGCTTAAGTTTCGATCATTTGATGAAACGGTCCAACCAAAACCAGGCTATAGTACAGCTATGACCTTCAACAAACTGTTAATCATCGTCATTGGCTGTGTTGCGTTGATAACGTTCCAAGCCTGCCAGGATCGTCCTAACCGGGGTGAAAAAGATCCGGTTCCGTCCGGCGGTTATGTACCACCTCCGGGCACTCCGGACAGTCCACGCTTGGTGCCGCAATCGCGTTCTTACTAAGCGGTTGCTTTACGTTTTAACGGATAGGCAATTTTTAGGGAAAGATTTGTATTACCTCTTCGGCGAAGGCACACAAAAATCAGTGTCTATCCAAGACGATTTTGCCTTCGCTGATTTGCCGGATGACGGCGGGCAATAGTTTGTGTTCCTCGACCTGGATGCGCGCATGCAGGGTTTCCGCGGTGTCGTCGGGCAGGATCGGAACCTTGGTTTGGGCGATGATGGAACCGCCGTCGACGACTTCATTGACAAAATGCACGGTGCAGCCGGTTTGCGCGATGCAGGCGGTCAGGGCTTGTTCCCAGGCATTGAGGCCGGGGAAAGCGGGGAGCAGGGAGGGGTGAATGTTGATGATGCGGCCGGGAAAAGCCGCCAATAGCGGGGTTTTGACAACGCGCATGTAACCGGCGAGGACGATGAGCTCGCAGTTAGCGGCCTTGAGTTGTGCGGCGAGCTGTTCTTCGATTTCGGGTTCGAGCTTGGTCTTGAAATTGCCCTTGGGGCAGGACCAGGTTTTGTAACCGCGCTGTTGGGCCAGTTGCAGAATGGGGGCATCGGCAAGGTCGCTGATCACGATCTCGACGGAAGCATTGAGCCGCCCGGCATGGATGGTGTCGCTAATGGCGATGAAGTTGCTGCCACGGCCGGAGCCAAGGATGCCGAGCTTGAGGGGAGGGCGGAGACTCATGTTATTGTTTCGACTTATTGATGATATTGGTGGTCGATTTGCCCGGGATAAGTTTCAGGATGTGGATTTGACCGCCGTGTTTTTTAACTGCGTTGACTTCGTCCTGGTCAAGCTGGGCTTCGGTATAATCGCCGCCCTTGACGTAAATATCGGGCTGGACCAAATCAAGGAATTGGGTGGCGCGGACGTCCGGGAAAATGCAGACGAAATCGACCGGCTTTAGCGCGGCGAGCAATTCGGCGCGATCGTTTTCATGATTGATCGGGCGGGTTGGCCCCTTGAGTTGGCGGGTGGAGGCATCACTGTTAAGGCCGACGATTAGCGTGTCGCCGAGCTTTTTGGCTTCCTCAAGGTAGCGCAAATGACCGACGTGCAGGATGTCGAAGCAGCCATTGGTGGCGACGACTTTTTTCCCTTTTTTACGTTGCTCAGACCGCCAAAACGGTAATTGTTCTAATGTTATGGTTGGCTGCATGTTACGAAATATTCTTGACCCTATAAACTGAAGCAGCAAGATGCCTGTTTATGCAATACGAAACTTGCGGACTGGCAAAGTTTTCGGAGGAATTAATTTTTCGGATATATGGATAGTCTTAGTATTTTGTGGTTTGTGGCATATAGCGTCGTGGTGGGACTGCTGTCGATTTACGGGATGCACCGCTTTTGGATGGTGTGGACTTATTACCGTCACAAAAACAAACGCATCGAACCTTTGACCAGGTTAAAGGAATTGCCGTTGGTGACGGTGCAATTGCCGGTATTTAACGAGGTTTACGTCGTGGAACGGCTGATCCGTTCGGTGGCGGCGATCGATTATCCCAAGGACAAGCTGGAAATCCAGGTGCTGGATGATTCGACAGATGACACCACCGAACTGGTCGCCAAATTGACCGGGGAATTGCAACTGCAGGGTTACGACGCGGTGCATATCCACCGCACCAACCGTCAAGGCTTCAAGGCCGGAGCCTTGCAGAACGGCATGCGCACGGCCAAGGGGGAATTCATCGCCATCTTTGACGCCGATTTTGTGCCGCCGGAGAATATCCTGATCGATACCATCCATTATTTCAGCGACCCGCAAATCGGCATGATCCAAACCCGTTGGGGGCACATCAACCGCGGCTATAACTTGCTGACCCGCATCCAGGCCCTGATGCTGGACGGACATTTGTTGATCGAACAGACGGCTCGCAACCGCAGCGGCCGTTTTTTCAATTTCAATGGCACGGCGGGCGTTTGGCGCAAAGTGAGCATTGAGGAGGCTGGCGGGTGGCAGCATGATACCCTGACCGAGGATTTGGACCTCAGTTACCGTGCGCAATTGAAGGGTTGGAAATTTATCTTTGTTCCCGACGTGGTGACCCCGGCGGAATTGCCGGTGGACATGAATTCGTTCAAGGCGCAGCAACACCGCTGGGCCAAGGGGGCGATCCAGACTTGTTTCAAACTGCTGCCGACCATTTGGAATAGCCCGTTACCGAAACGGATCAAGTTTGAGGCGATGATTCACTTGGTGTCGAACTTCGCCTATCTGTTGCTGGCGATGCTGGCCTTGTTGGTCCGGCCGGAATTCCAGCGGGTCGGGTTTAGCTGGGAATCTTTCCTGATGATTGACATGCCGATTTTCTGTTTGGCGACATTATCAATCTTTGTGTTTTACGGCACGGTGCTGTTGGAATTGAAAAAACCCTGGTACATCATTCCGTTTTATGTGCCGGTCTTGATCGCCACGGGTATCGGCCTGTGCCTCAACAATGCGCGGGCGGTTTTGGAGGCGGTATTTGGTCATCAGTCGGAATTCACCCGTACGCCGAAATACGGCATCCAGACCAAGGTGCAAACTTGGTGGGGCAAGAAATATTCCGCCACCAAATCGCTGGTGTTGTTTTTGGAGCTGGCACTGGCGGCGTATTATGCTTGGTTCATCTGGTATGGAGTGCTTCATCAGCTTTGGATTTCGTTGCCGTTTTTCTTCCTGTTTTTTGTCGGTTTCGGCTATGCCGGGCTGGTATCCCTGTTTCAAGCCCTGCCGTTTCGTCTCCCGTTGCTTTCCCAAAGATTGTGACATTTTCACGAGGGTGATTGGATTACGTGCTTTGTCATTTACAAGCAGGGGAATTTGAATAAATTGTAATTATGCACATTGCAATAAAACATTCTAAATTGGCTTTTACCTTAATTGAACTGCTGGTGGTGGTGACTATTATCGGGATTTTGGCGGGGTTATCTGTCCCGGCGTTTAAAATGGCGATGGATGCAGCTAAAAAGGCGCAAGCTGGATCTATGATCAGTAATTTAAAAGTTGCCTTGAACGCTTATCAGGCTGATTATGGTACGTGGCCTGCTTTCTTGGCGGCTTCTGGTAATAGTGATTCGACGGAAATTTCTTCTTACGACAGCAATGGAGTGAAACTTTATAATACACTGATTGGAAATTTGAACAATTCAGATGCTACTGATGCAAATCCGCGTGGTACGGTTTACATGGAGTTTACCAAAAAAGATTTAACTAGTGGTAATGGGAATGTGTTCAATGGAACTAGTACCCTTAATGCCGCAGGCTTTATGGATCCTTGGGGGCAACCTTATTGGATTAAGGTGGATGGCAATTATGACAATCAGATCGATAATTTACCGAATAAATCAGGCTCAAGCGATACCATCAATACCAGTATAGCGATTTGGAGCCTAGGTGTGCAAACGGCACCAATTAAGGACAGTAGTAGCGGTGGTGACCGAAAGAAATATATCACGAGTTGGTGATTAGTGGATGGTACAAATGAAAAAGGGTTTTACTTTGATAGAGTTGCTGGTGGTTATTACCATTATAGGTATTCTTGCCGCTCTTACTATAGGCGCGGGAAGCGTTTTGCGGGAAAAAGCGGCGCGCTCACGGGCCGCTGCTGAAATTGCAGCGTTTGATGTGGCACTAGAACGATATAAAATCGATAACGGTGATTATCCAAGTATTCATGAGATTACCGTTTCGGGTTCAACTTATAGCATGGATAACCGATCACAATATGTAGGTGTAGCGCCTCAAGTGACTGCGGCATCGTCGGATACAAGAGGGACGGTGACTGGCGGTGATGGCGGTAAACTTTTGTTCGCTTGTTTGATAGGACGGGATAAGTTTAAAAATGCCACTAATGTGGCGTATCCTCAATACATGGAAATTAAATTGTCACAGATTGGCGATCAAGACAATAGCCCATATTTTGTTGATCCATTTGGTAATGCATACGGCTATTATTATGATGCGACTGGGACTGGGACTGGAAATACCTCCAAATCGCTTTATAATATTGTTGAACCGGATATTTGGAGCACCGGGCCAACAAAATCACAGTTGCCAACGGACGTAACATTGAATTGGATCAAAAACTGGGCGAGCCAGTAATTGATTTTGGTGCCTCAAGATTTTAAACCGCTAATAACAGTTTTGTTGTTGGCGGTTTTTTATGTTCAGGATTTATGCCCGGTGGCGAGGATGGTTTGGAATCCCGGGGCTTCCTTTTCCTTGGAGACGATTGAAATCTTGATATCGCGGAAGCCGGCTTTTTGCAGCATTTGGAACAGGGACGCCTCGGAAAAACCGAGCCACTGGTCGGCGTAGAGTTCGCGGGCTTTCTCGAAGTTGTGTTCGTTCAAATCAAGAATACAAATGCGCCCTTTCTTTTTCAGGATGCGGTAGGCGGCATCGAGGGCGCGTTGTGGCTGGATGGAATGGTGCAGGGCCTGGCTGAGAATCACCAAATCGACGCTGTCATTTTTGATTGGTGGATTTTCCAGGTCGCCAAGCCGGTATTCCAAACGGTCCAAGCCATGTTTTTTTGCCAGTTCCGAGCCAACCTCGACCATGCGCTGGGAGATGTCGACGGCGATGATCTTTTTCGCCCTTAGCGCCAGCATCTGGGACAATAATCCTTCGCCGGCGCCGAGATCGGCGATCACCAGGGGTTCGCACAATTGTACCAGCAAATGGCCCACTGCCTCCCAGGAACGCCCCGGGCAGTAATTTTTTCCGAGGCGTCCGGCAATGGTGTTGAAATATTGCAGGCTTTGTTGTTGGCGTTTCCTTAGTACCAGTTCCAAGGTCTTGGCGTCATGCCCGGCGGAGGGAATTTCCTGTGCCGCTTGCAGCGCGATATCCAGCAGATGCCTGGCGTTGGCGTCCATCTCCGGATTCCAACGATAAAAAATCCTTTGGCCGTCACGCCGTGATTTCAAGATCCCCGTGGCCTTGAGTTGGGACAGGTGGGAGGAAATGCGCGATTGCCCGGTGTTCAACACTTCCTGGCACTCTGCCACCGAAAGTTCCTGATTTTCCAAAATCGCCAGCAACCGCAACCTCGTTTGGTCGGAAAGCAGGGCTAAAAGTTTAAGGTTTGAAACCTTCATGGCAGGTAAAGAGAAATATCAATCTATCATGATACGTCAATATTTTACTTGCAGCCGCAGTATAAAGCCCTATTTTTTTTCAATGCCCAAATCTTATATCTTTTCATCCGAGTCGGTTGGCGAGGGCCATCCTGACAAAGTGTGTGACACCATTTCCGATGCGGTGCTTGACGCCTGTTTGAAGCAGGACAAGCATAGCCGTGTTGCCTGCGAAACCTATGCCAAGAGCAATATGGTTATTGTGGGTGGTGAAATCACCACCAAGGCCAAGCTGGATTTTGAGAAAATCGTCCGTAACGCGATTCGTGAGATCGGTTATGTGCATGACGATGATGTATTTCATGCCGACAAGGTATTTATCACCAATATTGTCACCGCACAAAGCCCGGACATCGCGCAAGGCGTTGATGCGCGCAAGGCCAAGGGGAAAAAGACCGCCGAGCAGGGCGCGGGTGACCAGGGCTTGATGTTCGGTTATGCCTGCAACGAGACTCCGGAATTGATGCCGGCGCCGATCATGTATGCGCACCGCCTGGGCCGTGAACTGACCCGCTTGCGCAAGGCTGGCAAGGCCAAGTGGCTGCGTCCTGACGCCAAGAGCCAGGTTTCCGTCGAGTACGTGAACGACAAGCCGACCCGCATCACCGCGGTGGTGGTTTCCACCCAGCATGCCGCCGACGTGGAACACGCCGAGATTGAAAAATTCATCATCGATAACGTGGTTCGCAAAGTGCTTCCGGCAAAAATGCTGACCAAGGACACCGAATTTTTGATCAACCCGACCGGCCGTTTCGTGGTTGGCGGCCCGCAAGGCGACACCGGTTTGACCGGCCGCAAGATCATCGTCGACAGCTACGGCGGCACAGGCCGTCACGGTGGTGGCGCGTTTAGCGGCAAGGACCCAAGCAAGGTGGACCGTTCCGCGGCTTACATGGGCCGTTACGTGGCGAAGAACGTGGTGGCCGCCGGTTTGGCGGATCGCTGCGAAGTGCAATTTGCCTACGCCATCGGTCATCCGAAGCCGGTTAGCGTGCATATTGACACCTTCGGCACGGCCAAGGTTGCCGAGGAGAAAATCATCAAAGCCGTGTTGAAGACCTTCAGCTTCAAGCCCGCCGATATCGTGAAGCAGCTCGACCTGCTGCGCCCGATTTATTCGCTAACGACGAACTACGGTCATTTTGGCAAAACCAATTTGCCCTGGGAAAAGACCGACAAGGCCGCGCAACTGAAGAAACTTGCCAAATAAAGGATGCTAACCATGAGTGATTACAAAGTTAAGGATATCAAGCTGGCCGATTGGGGCCGCAAGGAAATCGTCATCGCCGAGCAGGAAATGCCCGGTTTGATGTCGATTCGCGAAAAATACGCCAAGAACAAGCCGCTCAAGGGCGTGCGTGTGACCGGTTCGCTGCACATGACCATCCAGACGGCGGTGCTGATCGAGACCCTGGTCGACCTCGGCGCGGACGTGCGTTGGGCAAGCTGCAATATTTTCTCGACCCAGGACCAGGCGGCGGCGGCGATTGCCAAGGCCGGGGTTCCGGTGTTCGCGTGGAAGGGTGAAACCTTGGAAGAATATTGGGATTGCACCTTCAAGGCGCTGAGTTTCCCGAAGGGCAAGGGTCCGCAGCTCGTTGTCGACGATGGCGGCGACGTGACCTTGCTGATCCACAAGGGCTATGAACTCGAAAACGGCGACAAGTGGGTTTATTCACCCAGCGAAAGCCACGAGGAAAAGGTTATCAAGGATTTGCTGAAGAAAGTTTACAAGCAGAATCCGAAACATTGGCACAACGTGGTCAAGGAATGGCGCGGCGTGTCGGAAGAAACCACCACCGGTGTGCACCGCCTGTATCAATTGCAGGAAAAGGGCAGGCTGTTGGTGCCGGCGTTCAACGTCAACGACTCGGTCACCAAGTCGAAGTTCGACAACCTGTACGGTTGCCGTCACTCGCTGGTCGACGGTTTGAATCGTGCGCTGGACGTGATGATTAGCGGCAAGGTTGCCGTGGTCTGCGGTTACGGAGATGTGGGCAAGGGCTGCGCGCAATCGTTGCGCGGCCAGGGAGCGCGCGTCATTGTCACCGAAGTGGATCCGATCAACGCCTTGCAGGCCGCGATGGAAGGTTACGAAGTCACCACTGTTGAGGACACCCTTGGCGTTGGCGACATCTACATCACCACCACCGGTAACGTCGATATCATCCGCATTGAACACATGGCGAAGATGAAAGATCAGGCCGTGGTTGCCAATATCGGTCACTTCGACAACGAGATTCAGGTCGACAAGCTGAATAAATTCAAAGGCATCAAGCGCACCAACATCAAGCCGCAGCTGGACAAATATAAATTCCCGAAAGGACATGAAATTTTTCTGCTGGCGGAAGGCCGTCTGGTCAACCTCGGCTGCGCCACCGGCCACCCGAGCTTTGTGATGAGCAACAGCTTTGCCAACCAAACCCTGGCCCAATTGGACTTGTGGAAGAACAAGGACAAGTACAAGGCCGGTGTTTACATCCTGCCGAAGAAGCTCGACGAGGAAGTCGCGCGCCTGCACTTGAAGAAGATCGGCGTGAAGCTGACCAAATTGACCAAGCGCCAGGCTGATTACATCGGCGTTAGCGTTGATGGCCCATACAAGCCAGAACATTATCGTTACTAAGACGCTAATGGTGAAATAAAATTGCGAAAGCCCTGCTCACAACGAGCAGGGCTTTTTTGTTGCCAGTCTTGCGGTTAGCGTCGAAGCTTCCCCTGTGAAGCTTTCTGTTGAGCAGCGTCGTGCCGGATTGTTTGTGCCGGTTTTTGCGTTGAGGTCGAAGGATGATCTGGGGGTTGGCGATACCAAGTCGCTAACCGCGATGATTGATTGGTGCGGACAGAAGGGGTTCTCGGTGTTGCAAGTGCTCCCGGTCAACGAGACCAGCGACGATAACAGCCCGTACAACGCCATCAGCGCCTCGGCCCTGGATATCACCACCCTGCATGTGTCACCGGAAACCGTTCCCGGGCTTTCGGTGAAAATCTACAGTGAGTTGTGTTCCTCGCTGGTGTTGAAGAAATTGCGCGAGGGCCCGGTCAAATATGCGACGGTCAAGAAACTCAAGTGGGAACTGTGCTGGCAGGCTTTCGGGCATTTTGAAAAAGCCGGTCCGAGCGAGGACGCTAACGGTGAACACGGGAAGTTCGAACGCTTTGCCGGCCAGGAAAGTTCGTGGTTGGCGGACTATTGCTTGTTCCGTGCCTTGATGGAGCAAAACGGCCATGTGCCGACCTGGGAGCAATGGCCGGTGGAGCATCGCACGCCGCTAACGGCAAGAAAATGGGTGAAGGCGCTGCCGAAAAAGGAGCACGCTAATTTTGTTCGCCGGGAGAAATTCTTCGCCTTTGTGCAATGGCTGCTGTTCAGCCAATGGGAGACGGTGCGTGCCCATGGCGATGCCAGGGGCGTGGCGCTCATGGGTGACATTCCGTTCGGCATCAGCCGCCATAGCGTGGACGTCTGGGCCAAGCCGGAAAATTTTGATTTGAAATGGAGTGGAGGTGCGCCGCCCGAACCGTTTTTCCAGCCGGATGAATTCACCAAGGTGTGGGGGCAGAACTGGGGTGTCCCGGTGTATGATTGGAAACACATGGAGAGCGAGCGTTACGGCTGGTGGAAGCGCCGTGTGTTCCAAGTCAGCCGCTTCTTCCATGTGTTTCGCATCGACCATGTGCTGGGATTTTACCGGATTTACGCGTTTCCCTGGCGCCCGGAAGAAAACGGGGCTTATGTCGGGTTGACCAAGGCGCAGGCGAAGAAGAAAGCCGGCGCTTTGCCGGGCTTTTTGCCGAATGACGATGAAACCGGGGAATCGCGCGACGCTAACCGCGAGCATGGCGAGATGTTGATCAAGATTCTCAAGGAGGCCGCAGGCAACAGCATCATTGCGGGCGAAGACCTCGGCGTGGTACCGGTGTATGTGCGGCCGTCACTGGCGGAGCTTGCCGTTAGCGGGTTCAAGATACCGTTATTTGAACGGGACGAGCAAAGCCGTGAATACCTGCCACCGGAGAAATACCCGGCCTTGTCGGTCGCCACCCTGGCCACGCACGATCACGAAACCATGGCCGGAATCTGGGAATCATGGTGGCAGGATTTTGATTTGTCGCAAAAATTAAGCGCCGCCAACGGCAAGGAAATTTCCGCAAAGGACAAGGAATTGATCCAGAAGGGGACTTACTCCAGCTGGGAATTGTACCGCACCCAGCGTTTCTGCCGCCAGGACGACCGGACGCTCATGAAGAACTTCGAGCCGGTGATCCGGGAATCGCTGTGCCGTCGCCTGATGGAAAGCAATTCCTGGCTGGCGGTGCTGATGGTCACCGATTTGTTCGGCATGAAAATCCGGTTCAACGTGCCCGGCCCGGTGTCCGAGAGTAACTGGTCGGAACGCCTGCCATTCAACATCGAGGATATTGATGCCGACGAACAGCGGCGACCCATTGGCGCTTTCATCAGCCAATTGATCGCCGATACCGGACGCAAGACGGGTTAGTTCAGCAAGCCACTGAAGGCTTTGCGACCCGCCCACAGCAAAAATAACGCGAGCAGGCAGATCAGGATCAACACCGGGTCCACCAGACCCTGGCCTTTCATGATAAACACGTGAAAGGCTAGGATGTTGATGATGATCGGCCCCAACACCAACAACCCGAAGTTGCGGGTTTTGGGAATAGCCACCAGGATGCCACCGATCAGTTCAAAGACCTTCACGAAAACCAGATAGCCCGTGGGCGCGAAGGCATCCATGAATGAAGCGGCCGGAGTGCCGGCGGGTGGCGGTGGCATCGGTGCCAGATGCAAGAGCACCATGAGTGAAAAGACGACAAACAGGGCTCCCAGCAGCCCCCCGGCAATATTGGTGATGATTTTCATATGATTTACTTCCCAGAGATTACGGCGGCCAATTTAACAAGGTGCGGCCCGCATGCAATCCTTGAAATGCAGGCCGGGGAATAACTAGAAACGGCGCATATCCGAGGGATTCGGGATGCTGTTGTTCAGGTCTTTCATGCTAGGCCGATTCGGGTCGGTGGCTTGCTTGTTGTCCATCTGCTTGAGCAGATTGGCGGCTTGGGCGGAAGTGAACGGATTGTTCTGCGCGGGAGTGTTCAGCGGATTGGAATAGGGAGTGATGGGGAGAGCGGGTTGCTGGTCGAGGCTGTAGGCGGTCGGAGCCTGCGGGATCAAATTGTTGGTTGCGGTCGGGTTCTGGTAGCTATTGGCATTGGCCGGATTGCGGGGCAGGTTGTTGTTGCCCAACTGGCTGCTGTTACTGTTGGGCAGGGAGTTGTAGTTGTTATAGGACGCGGCCGGATTATAGCCATTCTGGTTGTAATTGTCGGAATAGGGCTGGTTGAAGGAGTTGCCGTTCGGCAGGTTCCGGTTTTGATTGGATAATTCCGGCAGTCCGGACAGGTTGGCCGGAGTGGTTGAGTTCGGATTGGAACCGGACACACTCAAGCGGGCGTTCGGCAGGTTGAAAGTGGAGGCGGTGGTGCCGGAGGTGTTGGTGGCATTCGTGCCGGTGGTGGGTAAGCCGAGCTTGGCCTTGGTATTGTCCAGGGGGTTGTTAATTCCCATCATGATTTTCTGCTGGCGCTCGTATTCCTGCTGGATTAGCGCGGTGCTTTCCTGCTGTTGCTTCTGTTTCAGTTGGTTTTGCTGTTCCTGCTGCTTCTTTTGCGCTTCCAACAGGCCGTTGACCAGCCAGTCCTTGTTCTTGTCGGTGCCAGTATTGACCGTTTGCGGACGGGAGGGAGCGGGAGTGTCCGGCAAAATCACGTTGTTATTGCCGGGCAGTGAAGGGGAATCAGGCAGGGTTTTCTTGCTGCCGGACTGTTCCAGGGAAGGCAGTCCCAAGGAGGGGTCTTGCGGTGCTTGTGCCGGGCCGTTTTCGGCACGAATCGGCAGTGCTGACAGGCAAGCCGCCAGTACCAGTACGCTTTTCCGCTTCATATTAGTAATATAGACGAATTCGCGGGCAGGGTCAATTCGCAAGCCCGGACGGAAAAGCCGGTTTTAAGCGTTCATTTCGTCAATTTTACGCGCTCCCTCAAGCATGATTTCCTGCCAGTGCGAGGTAACGGTGGGGCTGATTGCGGCGTGATCCTCGACCAGGCGGAATTCACAATGATGCCAGGCCAGCATTTGGTATATGGACGGCTCGGCAACGATTTTGCCGAGGGTGGCGTGGGTGATATTGCCGGAATCGAGGTAAATTTCCCCCATTTCCCTGGGGTTGGCCAGATTGGCGGCTTCGATTTTGCCGCTCCAACTGCTCATGCACAACATCTGCAACAAGTCGGACAGCCGCAGCTTGGAAAGATAACCGATCGACTTGGGTTTGGGAGCGGGCTCCGCCGGCGCAGCCTGGGCTGCCGGTTGGGACAGGCTGCTGACTTTGCGGGTGATGCTTTCGATGACATCCTGAATCAGATAGGGTTTGGCGATGAAGGTGGCCTGCTTGGGGTCCCAATCGATGGCCATCAACGCCGGGGAATTCGGCTGGCCGAGAATGATCAGCGGGCAGTTGCCGTGCTTTTGCTGGTAGTTTTTGTAAAACGAGATGAAATTCGGCCCCGGATTGTCCCCGTCGATTACCAGCAAGTTGACAGGCGGGGGGACTTCCGCGTCACAGGATTCGACCGCAATGGTGGTGACTGCGGGCAGGGAACTGAGGCCCAGATCAAACCAGTCGGCGGTGCTTTTGGGCCAGATAGCGAAACCAATATCCATAATTGCGCTAAATTTCAGCAATATTTATGCCCAAACGAAAACAGGTATGAAATTTGCTTAGTCTTCAACCTGATTCATAATACATTATGTTTGCCGGCTCTACTTCGCAGATTCCGTTGGCAGAGGTTTGTCGCCTGTTGTCCGCCTCCAACCAAACGGGGGTGCTCAACCTGACCATTCCGCAGAACGACCAGAACCCGCTCGGGATTTATTTCCATTTGGGCCAAATCATTGAGGCGCAATGCGGTGCCGCCACCGGGCTGGACGGTTTGAGCGATTTGTGCAACTACCATGACCTGAATTTTGTCTTTGAGGTCGGTGCCGCCGCGCCGAGCCAGACTCTGGCGGTGTACCCGACCGCCAAGTTGATCGAACGGATCCGCCAGCAGGTCAAGGACAACGAGATGCTGAAGTCCTCCTTGCCGGAGCCGAATGATATCCTGATCTACAAGTCCGACACCGATATGACCGGGCTGGAAGCCTCCGCCGACCAGCTGGGATTGTTGCTGCTGTGCAATGGCAGCCGAACCCTGCTGGATCTCGCCAAACAGGTGAACCAAAACCCGACTGATTTGGCGCGGGTGATCGCCAGATTCCGCTTGGCAGGCATCATCGAGGTGAAAAAGGGTGCCGCACCTGCCGCTAACAACGGCACCGCCTACTTGCCGGACGCTCCCGGCGTTACCGGTTCCTCCGGCGGCACGCCCCGTTATTGGCGCGGCAAGTTGGTGGAATAAATCTCTATCGCTCCTTCTGGGCTTGTCGAAGGGCAAGCGGTGATTAGCGTTGAGCCGTTTGTTGTTTCCTGCGATAACTGACGGCACGCCATCATGAGAGCCATCACGGACAGACTCTATCGCTGGATGCCGGGACTGGGCGAGCTGTCGCATTACCCAGGGGAATGTTTCCGGGCCGACCTGTCAGCCGGTTTGTCAGTGGCGGCGGTGGCGCTGCCGGTCAGCATCGCCTACGCGCAGCTGGCGGGTTTCAACCCGGTGGTGGGATTGTACAGCACCATCCTGCCGATGATCATCTACGCGCTGTTCGGTTCATCCCGGCAACTGGTGGTCGGTCCCGATGCGGCGACCTGCGCGATGATCGCCGCCACACTGTCGCCGTTGGCGTTGGCGGGCAGCGACGAATATTTGTCACTGGCGGTGACCCTGACTTTGCTGGCCGGGGTGTTTTGCATCCTGGCGGGCAAGTTCCGGCTGGGATTCTTCGCCGACTTCCTGTCGCGCCCAATCCTGATGGGGCTGCTGAACGGGGTGGGGATCAATATCATCATCAGCCAATTGGGCAAGATCACCGGGCTCAGCCTGCAAGGCACCGGCATCATCAGCCAGTTGGAATCATTGGCGCAGCAGATTTCCTCCACCCATTGGCCGACCTTGCTGCTGGCATTTGCCTCGCTGGCCCTGTTTCTGCTGACCAAGGTTTTTTTCAGCAAGGCGCCCGCGCCGCTGGTGGTGATGCTGGCGGCGGTGGTCGCCAGCGGATTGTTCAACCTGGCGCAGTACGGCATCCCGGTGGTCGGGGAAATTTCCAGCGCCCTGCCGTCCCTGCATATCCCGGCGTTGCCGCCGCCGGATTCGGTCGGTTCGCTGGTGGGCGGGGCGGCGGCATTGGCGCTGATCAGCTTTTGCAGCGCGATGCTTACCTGCCGGAGCTTCGCGGCCAAGAACGGCTATGACATCGACGCCAACCGTGAATTTGTCGCGCTCGGCGCCTGTGACGTGGCCTCCGCCCTGTCGCAGGGCTTCGCCATCAGCGGCGCGGATTCACGCACGGCGGTCAATGACTCCGCCGGCGGCAAGACCCGGCTGGTGTCGGTCGTGGCGGCACTGTCCATCCTGCTGGTGCTGTTCTTGTTTACCAAACAGATGGCCTACATTCCCACCGCCGCGCTGGGGGCGATCCTGATCGGTTCCGCACTCGGACTGATGAACTTCCGCGAGATCCTCGACCTGCGGCGCTACAGCATGGCGGAGTTTCGCATCGCGCTGGCGACCCTGGTTGGCGTCGTGGTGATCGGGGTGATGCCGGGCATCGTGCTGGCGGTGATGCTGGCGCTGGTCCGTTTCCTGTCGCGCGTGGCGCGGCCGACCGACCAGGAACTGGGACAGATTCCCGGCCACGACGGGTTTTACGAACTGGCGCACTATCCGGAGGCGAAGGCGATACCCGGCCTGTTGATATACCGGTTTGAATCACCGCTCACTTTTTTCAATGCCGACTTTTTCCGCCAAAGGATCCTGCACTTGGTCGGCATTTCACGGCAGCCGGTAAAATGGGTGGTGATTGATACGGTGTCCATCACGGACATTGATGTTACCGGCATGTTCGCGATGCGCCGTTTGTCCGAGGAATTGACGGCGCGCAACGTGAAACTGGCCCTGGCCGGCCGTACGGCTGAACTCAAGGAGTGGCTGCAGGTCCGCGGCATGCGGGTCGAGGACACCAGGCTGTCATTGTATCCCTCGCGGCACATCGCGCTGGCCGCCTACCGCGATAGCTGCCAGTCAGGGGTTATTCACCGGGCCTGACGCGTCATCCGTTGATTTCCTGCCAATTGTTAAACTTGGCACGGTGCCTGCTTTCCACAGTCCGCATATGTGGGATAGACTTTCAAAAACAGCGTGGGTTCTTGGTGTTTCATTGGTACTTGGCTCGGCAACATGGTCGCCAGCGCAGCAACAGTCGTCCCAGCCACAACAGGTGACCGTCAGCGCCGATGAGGTCCGCGACCTGGAAAGCCAGTTCCGCACGCTGCAGCAGAATTACATCGACCTGCAAAAGAGCATCATCAACAGCGGCGGGCTGTCCGGCATCAGCGGCGACGCGCGCTGGAAGGATGTCGACAACATGCAGAAGGATATCGACGACCTGAAAAAGCAGAAGGAACAGGTCTTGCAGCAACTCGACGACCTGAAGAAGAACGCGGCGGCAACCCCGCCGCCCGCCGCCGCCGCAACGGCCGGTGGCGACCTGATGTCGAAATTCAAGGACGCGCTGCTGCTGAACGATTCGCAAAGCACCGGCATCAACATGGTCTGGACCCTGATCTGCGGCTTTCTGGTGATGTTCATGCAATGCGGGTTCGCCATGGTGGAAACCGGTTTCACCCGCGCCAAGAACGTGGCGCATACCATGTCGATGAACCTGATGGTCTACGCCATCGGCATGATCGGCTACTGGTTCAGCGGCTTTGCCATCCAGTTCGGCGGCACGGCGGCCAAGGGTTCCTGCAGCACGGTGACCACGCTCGGCTCCTCGGTCACCGACCATCTGACCGGGCTTTCCGGATTGCACATCGGCGAGGGATTCTGGGGGATCGCGGGCAATGTCGGCTTTTGTCTGCCGCCCAGCATGTTGTCAGGCGGTATTTTCACCCTGTTCCTGTTCCAGATGGTGTTCATGGGCACCACCAATACCATCCCCACCGGAGCCCTGGCGGAACGCTGGAGATTCCTGTCCTTCTGTCTTTACGCCTTCGTGGTCGGCGCGCTGATCTATCCGTTGTACGGCTGCTGGGTCTGGGGCGGCGGCTGGCTGGCGGCGCTGGGCACCAACCTGGGCCTGGGCCACGGTCATGTGGATTTCGCCGGTTCCTCGGTGGTGCATTTGTGCGGCGGCACCATCGCCTTCATCGGCGCCAAGATGCTCGGCGCGCGCATCGGCAAATACAACAAGGACGGCAGCAGCAACCCGATCCCCGGCCACAATCTGCCGATGGGCGTGGTCGGTACTTTCATCCTGGCCTTCGGCTGGTTCGGTTTCAATCCGGGTTCCACGCTGGAAGGCATGAATGCCCAGATCGGGGTGATCGCGGTGAACACCATGCTGGCCTCCGCGGCGGGCGCGGTCACCGGAATGGTGACCACCTGGATTCGTTTCCGCCGTCCCGACCCGAGCTTCATGTGCAACGGCATGTTGGGCGGCTTGGTGGCGATTACCGCGCCCTGCGCCTTCGTGGATTCCTGGGCCGCGGTGCTGATCGGCGCGATTGCCGGCGTGGTGGTGGTGTTCGCCGCGATGATCGTCGACGAAAAACTGAAGGTTGACGACCCGGTCGGCGCGGTGGCGGTGCACGGTGCCTGCGGCCTGTGGGGCGTGCTGGCGCTGGGACTGTTCGCCAACGGCCAATACGGCGAAGGCTGGAACAGCGTGGCGGGCAAGGTGACCGGCTTGTTCTACGGCGATCCCGGACAATTTTTGGCGGAAGTCATCGGTGCGGCGACCTGCATCGCGGTGGTGGGCGGCCTGGCCTGGCTGATGTTCACCACGCTGGAGAAACTGGTCGGCAACCGCTCGGCGGTCGCCGATGAACTGCACGGCCTGGACATCCCGGAATTCGGGGTCCTGGGTTACCAGCCTGACAAACATCCGGAATCCAAATAAACCGGGGTACTGGAAGAATGATCTAAACAATTTGGGGTAGGTGGGGTGAAATGCGGCCGCCAACGGTGAGATGTCTGACCTTACCGTTGGCGGCTTTCTTTTCAGATGGGCTTTGCACAAAAAGCCGGAAAATATCCCTCCACTCACCCTGAGCCCGTCGAAGGGTGGTCATACTTCGACAAGCTCAGTATGAGCGCGGGAAAGTGGGAGATTGAAGACTTTTTGTGCCAGGTGGGAGAACCACCGTGCCTTTACCGCTTGGCTGTCCGGCGATAAAGAGTTTCTTCATTTCGTATAAATCTTCATACACAGTGCTTGACAGGGAGACGGGGGATGCGGTATGTTCCTCGCACTTGTTAGGGAAACCGTTCTTTAAAGCCTCTCTAAAAGATGGCTGATTAAGCGAAGAACAAAAACCTGCAAGTTCTTGAACATGAGAGACCTTGACAACCTGATTCATTCTCCGCGCTCGCGCGCTCGCGCGCTCCAAGCGTAGAGTTCTCTCCCTTCCT
>JAIRPN010000008.1 GCA_031256975.1 Verrucomicrobiales bacterium
GGCCACTCTTCGCAGCCTCCCAAAGGGCAAACTTCCCTAACAAGTGATGCAAACCTTATCACATACGTCATTTCCATGTCAAATGTTACGTATAAAATACTTACTATTTTCTGAAAAATTAAAAATCAGCGGTTTGCTGTCAAGCGCACGCGCTATCCAAGGACCCAAACAAGCATGGGTTTTACTCGGAGGACGTGTTCACCCTTCGACAGGCTCAGGGTGAGTGGATGGGTATTTTCTGACTTTTTGTGCAAAGCCGGGGCCAAATAACCATTACCTGCAAGCCCTGCCCCTGCGAGTTCATTCGCTCAAAAAGCAAGCCAGCCTCCGGTCAGGATGTGGTGTAGAATCGACCGGAGGCTGACCCGGGCTGTCATCGGTTATTACGGCCGGTGACAAATTTTTTCCGCGCGATCACGAGGATCACGCAGCCCAAGATGAGCAGGAACCAGGTTTGCGGTTCGGGCACGGCGGCGGCGGTGTAGACCAGCTGGACGTTGTTGCCGTCCTCGGCGAGGGCGAATTGCCCGACGGGGGCGGAAGATAAGGTACCGGCGATGCTGCCGATGCTGATGCCGCTCAGATTGAGAACAGGGCCGTTGTCCTGGTCAACGATCAGGGTCCAAGTGTGGTCGATACCCAAGTCAATACCGGTGATGCCGGTGAACTGGAACACGGTGCCATCGGCGAGGTTGATGCCGCCGCTGACGTTGATGAGGTCGCTGGCACTGCTGCTGATGGTGAATTGCAGGATGGAACCGGCCTCGGTGCTGAGCCCGGCACTGAGGTTGATGGTGGCGACGGTGTTGGCGCCCTTGCTAATGGTCAGGACCGCGCCGGAGTTGACCAGCACACCGAGGCCGACATTGCCGTTGGCCTGGATGGCCAGGGTGCCCTGCTCGACGCTGAGGGTGCCGCCGGTGGCGCTGACGTTCTTGACAGTCAGGATGCCGTTACCGGTCTTGCGCAGGCTGCCGTTGCCGCTGATGTCGCTGTTGAAAGTGGCGTTGAAGCCGTTGGTGTTGACAGTGGAGGTGGCTGAGTTGGTCAGCGAGGTGTTGACCGAGGTGGCCAGGTTGCTGCCAACGATGCGCAAGGCGCCGCCGCCGAGGTTGAACTGGCCGGTGCCCGCACCCTGGATGAGGTGATTGCCACCGATCTGCATGGTACCGGCGTTCAGGTTGTAGGTGCCATGCGAGCCCGCCTGGAAACCCAGTACGAGGGAACCGTTGAAGGTGGCGACGGAGCCGTCACCATCCTGGGTGATAGTGCCGTTGCCGCCGACAGGGTTGACCGGACTGCCGTCGTTCCAGCCGAGGTAGCTGCCGCCGTCCCAGTTGAGCTGCGAGCTGCCGCTGATCTGGATGGTGCCCGCGCCATAGGGATCGCCGAGCTGGATCTGGCTGGTGGCGTCGCCGTTGACCACGGCGGTGCCGTCAAGATGGATCAAGCCGGTGGCGCCGTTGGCGCCGGCCTGCAGGTTGCTGCTCTGGATGTTGACCACGCCGCCGCTTTGATTGAACACGCCGTAAGAACCGGTGCCGGAACCAACGCGCAGGTTGACATAACCGGAGGCGTCAGTCGAACTGCGCTGGATGTCGATGGTGCCGGAGGTCATGGTGAAGGTGCCGCTGCCGACGCGGGTGCCGTTGCTTTCACCGACGTTCAGGTAGGCGTTGCTGTTGCCGGAGGTGACGCTGATGACACCGCCGTCGAGGTTGAAATTACCCGTTCCGCCGTAACCGACACGCAGGCGGCTGATCGGGCCGGAGGTGTTTTGCGCCTGAATGTTCAGACGCGCGTCTTCGCCAAGGTTCAGGCTGCCGGTGGCGGCGGTGCCGCCAACCACGAGGTCGCCCTCGACGCTGGCTGCCGTGTTCAAGGTGCTGGTGCCGCCGAGGGTCAGGGCGCCGCTGCCGGTCTTGGCAAAGCTGCCGTTCCCGGTGAAGCCATTTCTCAGGACCGCGTTGTAAGAGCCGGTGTCAATGGTGGAGGTGGTGCTGGCAACGAAGTTCGGGGCCACGAGGGTATTGAGATCCGAACCGATCACCTGCAGGGTACCGCCGCCGAGATTGAAGTTGGCGGTGCCGTTGCCTTGTCGCAGGTTGCCGCCGCCGATGCGCAGGGTGCCGGCGTTGAGGTTGTAGATGCCGGTGTTGCCCGCCTGGAAGCCAAGGGTCAGGGTGTTGTTGAAAGTCACGATGGAACCCGCGCCGTTCTGGTTGAAGATGGCCATTGCGCCGGTGTCGCCGGAGCCGTCGTCGTAGCCGCCGAAGTAGGCGCCGCCGTTCCAGGTGAACTGGGCGTTGTCGTTGACGTTGATGACGCCGCTGGATTCATTGTAGGCCAACTGGATTTGCCCGCTGTGGGTGCCGATCAACACGGCGTCACCGGACAGGTTATAGGTGCCGCTGGCGCCGTAGGCACCGACTACCAGGTTGCTGTTGTCGAGCTGCACGAGGCCGCCGCTCTGGTTCATCACACCGCTGGAACCGGCACCGACGGAGCCGATGGCGAGGGTGCCGTAGCCGGGCGAGTTGCTGCCGGAGATGACGGAACGCTGGATGCTGATGGTGCCGGAAGTCATGTTGAGCACGCCATTGCTGATGATGGAGTCGCTGTCGGAGCGGCCGATGGCCAGGGTGGCGAGGTTGGTGCCGCTGGTGACGTTGATCAGGCCGCCGTCGAGGTTCAGGGTGCCGTTGCCATTGTGGCCGATGATGAGCCGGCTGATCGGGCCGGTGGCGACATTTTGCGCCTGCACGGTCAGGGTGACACCGCTGCCGATGTTCAGCACGCCGGAGCCGGTGGTGCCGCCGATGGCGAGCATGCCCTCGACCGAGGAATCCGCCAGCAGGGTGTTAGAGCCGCCGAAGGTCAGATAGCCGGAGCCGATTTTGCTGAAGCCCCCTGCACCGTCGAAGCCTTTG
The DNA here is from genome assembly GCA_031256975.1 of Verrucomicrobiales bacterium. Lineage (GTDB taxonomy): Bacteria > Verrucomicrobiota > Verrucomicrobiia > Methylacidiphilales > JAAUTS01 > JAIRPN01. Next base: position 2,931 of record JAIRPN010000008.1, read on the forward strand.
GTGAAGGTGGCGTTGTAAGCGCCGCTGTCGAAGGTGGAAACGCTGCCGTTGACCAAGGTCGGCAAGGCATCGGTAACGAGATCGCTGCCGTACACCTGGATCACACCGCCGCCGAGGTTGAACTGGTAATCGGCGTTGGTGTTGCCGTAATGAGCCTTCAGGCTGCTGCCACCGACCTGCAGGGTGCCACTGGTCAGGTTGTAAACGCTGCCACCGTTGCTGTAGGCCGAGAGATACAGGCTGGCGCTGCCGCCGATGGTGACCAGGCCACCGGTCTGGTTGAAGGTGGCGGAGGAGTTGTCGGCCTTGAGATTGTTACCAAGGATCAGTTTTCCTGTGCTTTGCACGATGAAATCGCCGCCGCTGACATTGATGACACCGGTGCTGTCAGGCTTGCCGGTATCGGAGCGGCCGACAATGTGCAACCCTCCGTTCAGAATGGTTTCACCCCCGCTGAGATTAAACACACCATTGCCGCCTTGATTGCCGATGTTGAAGGAACTGCTGTCGGAAAGCACCAAGGTGCCGCCAGTCTGGTTGAAGGTGCCGCTGCCACCCCAGTCGCCGACGCGGAAGGAGCCTGCCACCAGGGTGCTGTTGTCGGTCTTGGTGGAAGGATTGATGGTCAGAGTGCCCCCGCTCAGGGTGAACGAACCGGTGGCGCCACTGCCGGAACCGACAGCCATTTCAACCGCGGAGCTGTTGCCAGCAGTTTGTTTGACATTCCCGGCATTGGCGAAGAAAGAGTCGAACACGCGTGTGCTGCCTGAAAGGATGACGGTACCGGAGCCGACGATTTCCAGCGAGTTGCCACCGTAATCAATCTGGTGTTCTCCTTCACCGATAATGTTGCCGGAGAAATTCGCGCCGTAACCGTTGGAATCGATCACGGAGTGTTCGCCGCCTTGCAAGGTAAGGTCGGCGCTGGTGTTGAGCGCGGAACCGGTCACCTGGATGGTGCCGCTGCCGAAGTTGAAGGCGTATTGGGAAACCTGCGAGGAGTTGTAATACGGGCGCAGGCTGTTGCCGCCGATTTGCAGCACGCCGCCGTTGAGGTTGTAGATGCCGGTAGTGCCGGAGTTGGCGTACCAGCTGGAGAGATAGAGCCGCGAATCCAGCGCGATGCTGACCACGCCGCCGTTTTGGTTGAACACTCCCTGCGAGTCGTCGGATTTCAGATTGTTGCCGAGGGTCAGCGAGGCGTTGTTCTGCAGGATGAAGGTGCCGCTGTTGACGTTAACGACGCCCTGGCTGGCCGGGTTGCCGGTACCGGAACGACCAATCACGTGCAGGCCGTCGTTCAGTTCGACCACGCCGCCGTCCAGGTTATAGACACCGTTGCCGCCCTGGTTGCCGACGTTGAAAGCGCTGTTGTCGGTGACGACCAACCTGCCGCCGCTCTGGTTGAAAGTGCCGCTGCCGCCAAAGTCACCAACGCGGATGGAGCCGGCAACCGGGGTGGTGCCGTCCGCCGCGACGGTCGGATTGACAACCAGCGTGCCACTGCTCAGGGTGTAGGAGCCGCTCATGCCGGTACCGCTGCCGATGGCAAATTCGTTGCCGGTGCTGACGCCGGCGGTCTGGTTGACCGCGCCGCCCAATACCGCAAAGGTGTTGAAGTCGCGGCTGTTGCCGCTCAGGGTCAGCGTGCCGGAACCGTACTTGGTGAAGGCGTTGCCGCCCGCGCCGAACTGGCCCACGCCGTCGGTGGTGATGTTGCCGGAGAGGGTGGCGTTGTAACCGTTGGTGTTGACCACGAAACCGGTGGAGGTCGTGTCGCTGGCATGCAGGGCGATGGCAATGCCACTGCTCAGGTCGGAACCGCTAACCTGCAGGATGCCCTGGTAAATGTTATAGGTGCCCGAGCCGGTAATCGCGTTGGCGCCGCCGGTCTGCAATAACCCGCCGGTCTGGTTGATCGCGCCGTTAGCGCCCAGATAAATACCGGTGTCAAAACTGGCGAAACCATCGCTGAGATTGTAAATGCCGGTGCCGCTGTTGCCGAAGATCACCCTCGCGCCGGTGGAAGTCAGATAACCGCCGGATTGGTTAAGCTCACCCCTGCTGGAATCCGCGCTGCCGAAAACCGTTTGTTGCGAAGCGGTCAACTCCAGGGTGCCGCTTTGTAAATTGTAAACGCCAACGGACCCGACGGCTTCGCCGAAAGCCACCTGCGCACCACCGAGGTGCACATAGGAATTGTCCTGCTGGTTGATTGTGCCGCTGCCGCCGTTCGGGCCACCGGCGCCAGTCCCGCCATTAGTGCCGACAAAGAAATTGGTGTAGTTGTCATTGCCTGCGCCATCAATGATCAGCTGTGCGTTATTTTTAACGGTAATCACGCCGCTGGTGCTGAGTCCGGGGACATTCTGGTCATTATCGCCCACATAAATAAACGAACTGCCGGCGCCGCCAAGCTTCAGCACCGAATTGTCCTGCAAAATGTAGTTACCGGTACCGCCGTTGTAGCCAACGATCCAGTTGCTCCCGATAATAACCTGGCTGTTGTCGGACTGGATCACGGTGCCAGTGCTGCCGTTTTGCCCGCCGCCATAGCCAACCATCAAATTGGTATAACCGGGCTGGTTCAAATCCAGGGTGATACTGCCGGAAAGATTCAGGTAGCCATCGCTGGAATTACCGTCAACCGTGCGACCGACTGAAATGCCGTTGGATTGAACCACCACGGTGCCGGAACCCGCGAGGTTCAGCGTTGAACTATTGTAAATCCAGCCGGCATAAGCGGAGGTCCCGCTCCCCGTTAGGATGTATTGATCACCGGCATTGACCGTAATATCGGTCGAACTGCCATCATTTAACAATATATTGTCGACAGTTGTATCAGAAGCGTATACCGCCTGTGCAAAAAAAACTCCCGCCACGACAACGAGAAATCGCATAACCCATCCCTTACTCATGATTACCCCCTAAGAAGTTTTGCGTGTCCCTAAATCCCAGCCGATTCCTCCCCAGGAACCAGAATAACCCCGGCACATAGAACTCACATGTGAAAAGTTAACTAACACTTACTTTAGTAAGTGTAAAGGATTTTTTTGTGTCTTAGACTTCCGTTAGATGCCAGAGACCAGTGGTGTAGAACGATTTTTAAGGGAACGTTTGCGGCTCTTGCGTGAAACAAGCGGTTTAAGCCAGCTCGCTGTTTCAGAAATGGCGGGTATTTCTTACATCTATTATCAAAGTATCGAGGCAGGCAGGCGTCCTAACGTATCACTCAGAGTATTGGACAAGCTTACGATGGCTTATGGAATCACGATCCATGAACTATTCGCCCTGTCCCCCCCGATGGTAACCCTAAGCAAGCGACCGATGCCAAGTCCTCATCGCAAACGCAAACAATTACCGCCAAGCAAAAACGAAACGGCAATTACTTAAGCGGAAAATTGAGAATAATCTGCGGCAAACGAGTGACAATCCTGTTGCCCTATTTGTTTTCAGTTCCCGGCACATAACTGCCCAAGCGCATCTCACTGTATTGAGTACCGTCGGTGCTATCACTGCGGGTTTCGGTGATCAAAACACGGTAAATCCTGAAGCTGCGGGTATTCTCAAAGGTGACAACCGGTCCCCATTGTTTGCGATCCAGGAATTTTTCCAAGCCGGTGCCGCCTTGGTAAAGCAACACAAAACCGGTCCCGCCGTCCCGCATGACCTCCGGGTCATCCGATCCCTCCACGGTGATTTTGAGAGGATCACGGCCCGGCATATCGTTGCCGGTGGCAAATTGAATCGCGGTCACCGACGGGTGCCCGGCCCTGGGCATGACCAGCAACCCGGTATTCACCCCGCGGGGATTGAATCCGTCGGCGTCCTGTCCGACGTTCAATTGTTTCGAATTGATATTGCCGTCAATCACGGTCTTCGGTTCGCCGCGAAGATCGTCGCTGGTGGCGAGTATATTCGCCTGCCCCGCCTTGGTGCATTTCAAAGCCATGACCGGGTCGTCCGGCATAAGGATGCTTTTCACACTGCCGGTTTTGATATTGGCGGGCAGTACAAACGGAGTCTCGACTTCCCTTAGCTGGGACCAGTCTGTCACATCGGACTTGCGTTCCGGCGGAGTCACCTGCAAATCGGTCAGCTTTCCTTTCTCCGCACGCCCCTCCACAGTGGTTTGATAAGGCGCGTTCAGCTTGAAACGCACCTTCCATTCGGCAGGCCAGGCCGGAAGCAGTGTCATTTTTTTGCCGTCCGCATACATCAACATCTGTTGCAAGCCGTTCTCGCCATTGCCGCCATTGTCCTCGTCGGGCATGTAATCACAGCCCTTTTCCCAAAACGCCGGGAACTTCAGGCGCGGCTCTTTCCGAGTCAGGTCGAAGATGACATATTCCTTGGCCACATCCGTCAAGCCCAGCATGGCCGCCTGGACCGGGTCTTGTACCCAACAACCTTTCTGTTTGCAGGAACGTCCCTTGAAGGTTTGCACCGCCAGCGCCAAATCAGGTTTGCTGACTCCATAGACGCGGTACGGGTACACCGCATACAGCTCCGGGTTCTCCCCGTTGCGGCGTTTCGCCGTCTGTTCGCCCTCGTAAGGCAGGAGCAATTTCTTTCCGTTCCTGACACCGACCGGCAGTGACGGCAATTCACCCTGCATCTTCAGCCAAGCCTGGCGCTGTTCCTTCCCGGTCAAGTCCTCCGGCAATGCCAGCATTCGCGCCAATACCGAGTGCAATCCGGCGATGTCCGGCGCGGGATTCCGCACCTTCCAATACATCTCGATTGAATTGCAGGGATCGAGCAGGATCTTGCCATTGGCGTCGCGATCAAAATGTTCGCTGTAAAATTGCAACCCGGCGGATGCCACCGGTAGCAGCAATTCTTTGGCGAAAAGCCTGTCACCCGTGTAGTCGTAATAGTCCAGCATCATCATGCTGAGTTCCAGAATCGGGCAAAAGTAGTGCCCCGTCCAATCCTCCGGGGTATCCTTGTCCCATCTCTTCATTCCACCCCAGAACGGCGCGGTCTCGGCAAAATAAGTCCCGTCATGACCATAATATCCCTTGGTAATGGCTGAGTTGCCCGCCAGTTGTCCGTGATACATTTTGAACAGCGGCAGCATCATGTCGAAATCCCCGGCCATCAGGCGAGGCCAGTACATCGCGCGCGTGTTTTGGAACCAATATTGACCTCCCCAATCGCGATAATCCGCCGTTACCGATTTGATTTTCGGATTGCCTTCTTTATCCTTGCCATCAGGCAATGACGGGTAATCCACCGTGAAAATGGAACCATTGAATTTGATCGGATAGGCTCCGCGCCCGCCGCAAGCGGTGACGAAGCGTTGCAAAATATAACCCTGAGTGACCTTGTCGGCATCCGCGTCACCCTCGACAAAAATCCAGCTTCTTCCCCAGAACTGATGCCACCACGACTGGTGAGCCTGCCGCGATTCCTCAAGTTTGAGCTGGTCAATCGCGGCAATCTGTTGATCCAACGTCGACTGCCATTCTTCCGCAGTGGCGGTGGTCCTGGTCAGCGGGTAAATCGAAATCAATTGCGAGGTGGTTGGCAAGCTCGTCGTTAGCGTCTGCTCGTCCTTGCTGACCATGTTGGCACCGCTAATGACGGCCCCGGAAGTCAGATTGACGGTTTGCGGGTCGCCCTTTTCCGAATTGCGATGATACCAGGTCACCCGGTTGTTTTTGGCGGGCACGATGACGTCCGCGCTGATCAGGCCGGTCGGCTGGGTTCGCCAATTGCGCAGTGAGGCCTGAACATTCACCGGTTGTTTGCTTTTCACTTCAACACGGATCACCGGATTGTTGGCATCCACCCAAACCCGCAGCTCAGCCCCTTCGTCATTAGCGCCCTCCTTCACCAGGATTTCACCGTCATACAACTTCAAAATCTGCCGAAAGGCCGCGCCCTGCGACAATTGTCCCGGATTCAGCGAAACCCGCACCTCGCCTAATTTCAACAGTCCCCTTGATCCCCGGATGTCCTCACTCCAACTGTCCGTCTTGCCGATGTAAAAAACCAGGTCGCCGTTTTCCTCAACCCAGACATTCAATCCAATATCGCCATTGCCGATGGGCATGGATTCCCGGGAAGTCGGCCCGGGCACATCCCATGTGACATTTTGCTTTTCCAGCAAAGCCACCACATCGGCAGGCATTTCACCCTGTTTTTCCAACGCTAACAGCGAAACACAAGACAACATTAGCAGGGTTACCGACGCCAACAGTCCTCTTTCCTTTCGCATAATTCTTTTTCGTTATTGCGCCATCAAAGAACCATTCAGCGTCAATGCCTTGCCTTTGACGGTCTTGAATTCTTTCACCTGCTCACCCAGCCGAACTTTTACCGTCCTATCACGATCCGGCATGATCTTGAGCATGTCGAGTTTGCCGTCTTTCCATGTCAAATCCACCGTCATGTCGCCGCGCACACGCATTCCATGCACCGAACCGGTCTTCCATTCCGACGGCAGGGCCGGCAGCAAATCCAGTTCACCGTTCTGGCTCTGTAGCAACATTTCGAGAATGCCCGCGGCGGCACCGAAATTACCGTCAATCTGGAAGGGAGGATGTGCGTCGAAGAAATTCGGATACAGGCCGGAACCCCAGCGTAACTTGTCTGCCTGATAACTCGGCTTGATCAGTAATTTTAGGATTTGGTAAGCATGATCTCCGTCGCGCAAGCGTGCCCAAAAATTCACTTTCCAGCCCAACGACCACCCTGTCGCCTCGTCTCCGCGCGCCAGCAGGCTCACCTTGGATGCCTTAAACAAATCCGGCGTACCCCACGGCGTGATTTGGTTGTCCGGGTGCAACCCGTACAAATGCGACACATGGCGGTTGTGATTATTGGGATCGTCAATATCCTCCAGGGTCCATTCCTGCAATTGTCCCCATTTGCCGATCTTCATCGGTGGCAGTTTTGCCTTCATCACCAGCCATTGTTTCTGCAAGTCCTCGTCTACGCCGAGAATCTTCGCGGCGGCGGCGGCCTTGGCGAACACCGAGTTCATCAATTGCACGTCCATGGTCGGCGCGACACAGATATTGCCATTCTCCGGGGAAAACGACGGGGCCGACACCATGTAACCGTTGCGCGGGTCCTTCACCAGGTAATCCAGATAGAAGATCGCGCAGTCGCGCAATTCCGGATACATGTTCTTCAGGAACTCCTTGTCGAGTGTGTATTCGTAGTGCTCCCAAATATGGTCGCAATACCACGGACCGGCCATCGGCCACATGCCTGCCGTGCCGTCGATGGGATGGCCGTAGCGCCAAATATCGGTGTTGTGATGAACCACCCAGCCACGCGCATCGTAGTAAGCCTTGGCCGTGCTTTGGCCGATGTCGGCGTCACCCTTGATCAAATCCATGAATGGCAAATGGCACTCGGACAGGTTCCCGGGTTCCGCCAACCAGTAAATCATCTGGATGTTGATGTTCACCGTGTACTTGCCGCCCCACGCCCCGGTGTAACCGGCGCTCCAAATGCCCTGGAGATTGGCGGCCTGCGAACCGGGGCGCGAACAGGCGATCATCAGATAACGGCCGAATTTCAACACCAATGAAACCATCTGCGGGTCATTGGATTCACGGAACTGACGAATGCGCTCGTTGGTCGGCAACTCCAGCGTGGTCGCCTTGCCTAGATCGATGTCCATCCGGTCATAGAACTTATGCCAGTCCGCCACATGCTCGGCGCGCAATTCCTGGTAGGATTTCTTTTCGGCGTTAGCGATGTCCTGCTTGGTGCGCGTCACGGGATCGGCGCTGACATCCTTGTAATTCACGAAATTGGTGCGGATCGACACCAGCATGGTGACGCTGTTGGCGTCCTTCACCGTTAGCGTCTTGCCATCCGCGGTGACGGTACCGCCGTCGCTCATGATCTTCAGCCGTTTTTGATAACGAATCGCGCCGGGCAATCCGTTCTTAGCCGGAGCCTGGCCATCCACCAGGATGGTGTCGTTCCCCTCGGTACTGATCTTGGCACCATACCAGTCGCGAGCCAGTGTATTGAAGCTGATATTGCCGGGCTTGTCGGCCGTGAAACGCAGCACCAACACGTTGCTAACCGCGGAAGTAAAGGCCTCACGCTGATAGGTCACGCCGTCCTTCACATAATGCGTGGTGGCAATGCCGTCCGCCAAATCCAGCGAACGGTAATATTTGTCAAACCGGCCGTTGGCGAAAGTCAGGATCATGTCGCCGCCGTTCAGGTAATCGAACATGAACGGGCCGAACTTGCCGTCCTCGCGCTTGAACACTTTGTCATAAATGAATTTCCACACATCGCCAACCGGCTTGTTCTCAAACATCATCTGCCGGGCCTCGTCGATGTATTTTTTGCCGTCGGGGTTAGCGAACGGCAATTCCGGGGAGCCGTTCCACAAGGTGTCCTCGTTCATTTGGATGCGTTCCTGCACCGGGTTGCCGTAGACCACCGTGCCGAGTCTCCCGTTGCCAAGCACCACTCCCTCGTCCCAGATTTTGGCGGGGCAATCATACCACAAGGTATCCAATGGATGCGTTTCCGGCCGTTGCACCGAACGAATATCCGGTACCAGACCATAGAATTCGCGGTCGGTATTAGCGTCGGAGTCCACACTCCAGACCAAGGTGCGTTCCTCAATCTTTTGTTTCACCGGCTTGATCTCAATGAACGGGATCATCACGAAACGTTTCTTGGTATCCCAATCCTTTGACAGACGCTGCGGGTCAATCTCCATGGTCAGCTTGCCATCCTTGACCTCCACGGATTTGTATTGTTTGACGAAGATATTCCGGTCCGGCTTCAAATCGCCAAAGAACGGCACACCGGAAACCAATACCGGCAGTCCGGCTTCCAAATTGTCATCCCCCGAGCCGCCGCAAAGCGCGACTTCGTACAAGCCGTTTGGCAACTCGATCTGCCACTTCGCGCCCGTGGTAAACCGCGCGCCGTTGGACAGCACCGGGTTCTCATTGGTGGATTTCTTCTGCATCGCGCGGGCACAACCTTTTTCCCAGCCAAAGGTCAAATCGCCCTGTTTGCCAAAATCCTTGCCGTTATCGGCGACAAAACCATCGACCGGCGGCTCATTGCCCGGACGAAAGGAAATTTTGATCGTATCCTCCGCTAACAACGAAGTATAGATACCCATCGCAAGACAAGCCGCTAATAGCCATTTATTCATGATTTGTTCCCCTGTAATAATTGTTCAATCTGCCTGCCCGTATCCTGCGCTTTTTTCTCCGCATCGTCCTTTTCGTACAAATAGCCCGGCAAACCCGGACGCAAATGCTTGGTTTCCCGCAGCCAAGTGTCGCGCAGGTTATTCTGGCGCTGCTTGACCAACTGAAAAATCTTGTCGCCATTCGGCACCGCCTTCGCCATTTCCTCGCCGGTGGCAAATTGTTCCACATCCTTGGCGCCAAGACCGATGAGAATTTGCTTCGCCATTAGCCAATGCCCGAAATCATTCGGATGCACGCCGTCATTGGCGTAGAAAAAATCCGGCTCGGCCTTGCGTTTCTCCAGCAAATAGGCGGTCATCGGGCCGTTCATGTCGATCACCTGCCAATTGGCGGCCTGGCGCTGCGCCAACAGCCATTCGCAATATTTGGCGATGACGTCGTTATAGGCCAGGTTCTTGGTCTTCCAGCCGTCGTAAGTGGCGGGTGTCAAGTGAATCACCTTGATATTGCGCTTGGCCAATTGCTCGTGGGTCCAAGTCATGCCGTCCTTGAACTTCTGGAAACGCCCCTCGTCAAACGGCTGGTAAATTCCGTCATTCACGCCGTAACACACAAAGGCTAGGTCCGGTTTGATCTGGTCAAGCACCCGCGCCAAACGTTCGTGCAAATCGGGTCGCGGAAAAGCCCCGCCCGCATGTCCCGGTTCCGATAATCCCGACGTCGTCTCACTCGACACGCCCACATTGATAAACTCAATCTTTGCTTCCGGCTGGCGCGTGGAAAAATAATCGTCCACGTACACGATGTATTGCCCCGCGAAGGTAATGCTATCTCCCAGGAAAATCACCCGGTGCACATCCGCAGGCAGTGAAGCGTGCTGCTCCGCCGCTAACAGCGAGCCGGTGAAACAGAATGTTAAAGCCAATGTTTTGCACCAGCCGATCATGGAACGTTTAATCATAGAAAATATCATATATGGTTGATTTCGCTCATATTTTAAAATGTCGCCGGATGTAAAAATTGTAAAGGAGATTTCTCTACCTTTTCAATCCCAGCCCACTGCCCACGTAGCCGTAAAAGCTGATGAAGGCGAAACACAACAGCGGAACGATAAACCCAACGTTCATGCTGAAACGGTCGCCGATATAACCCATCAACATCGGGCAGATCGCGCCGCCCACCACCATCATGACCAGGAATGACGACGCGGTCTTGGTCTTTTCACCCAGACCGCGCAAACCCAGCGCGAAGATGGACGGGAACATGATCGACATGAAGAAATAACTCGCGATTAGCGCGATAATCCCGAAGCGGTCGTGACGGAAACAGGTGAAACCCATCAGCAGCGTATTCACCAGGCCGAAAGTTCCCAGCAACTTGCCCGGACTAAACCGGCTCATGATGATGCTGCCGGACAAACGCCCGACCACGAACAAGGCCATGCCGCCAAGCGACAACAGAATCCCCGCCTGCATGTCGCTAATGGCGAGGCTTTTCACATCCACCGTGTAATTCACGAAAAAACTGCCGATACCCGTCTGCGCCGCCACATACAGAAATTGCGCCAGCACCGCCAGCGTGAAATGCGGGCGCGCGTACAACGGCGTCACATGATCGACCACGCCTTCGCTATTAGCGGCCTCGCCAACTTCATGCTCGGTGTGCGCACGAACCTCGGGCAATTTGGTGAAAACAAACATCAACAACACCAGCAGCACCACACAGCCCAAAGCCACATACGGCGGAATCAGCGCCGAGTTCGAGGCATGCTCCGCTAACGACGAGACCGCCGCACCGACCTCCGATTGCACTCCGAGAAACACTTTCTGCAGGGTTCCGCCAAACGCCACCAGCGGATTCTCCCCGCTGGCATTCTTAAAAATCAACAAACTGCCCACCAAGGGTCCGAGCACCCAGCCCAAACCGTTGAAGGTCTGCGCTAAGTTGATACGGCTCGCCGCAGTTTCAGCCGGTCCCAGAACGGTAGTATATGGATTGGCCACTGTCTCGAGACAGGTCAATCCCGCAAACAACACCAACAATCCCAGCAAGAATGCCCAAAAATGATTGATATAAACCGCCGGTACAAACCAAAAGGCGCCAACGGCAAAAAAGCTCAGCCCGACCAGAATTCCCCCTTTATATCCGAAACGCCTGGCGATCATTCCCGCCGGCAAAGCCATCAGGAAATACGCGCCATAAGCCGACATCTGCACCGCTCCCGACTGCGCCTTGGTAAGGTGCAGCGCGTCCTGAAAATGCTTGTTCAATACATCCAGTAAGGCATGGGCAAAACCCCACAGTAAAAACAGCGAAGTAATCAAAACGAAGGGCAATAAATAGTTCTTGCCGTCCTTCGTGCGAAATATTTGATCGAATATAATCATATATTTTCTAGTCGCTTGCGCGGTAATTTTAAGCAATTTTTACAAAAAAAGACGCTCGCTTAATGGTTGGATTCCAAATTCCAGATACGATCGAGAAAGCCGTTCAAAACCGGGCGAAAACCCTGTCCACCCGGATAGGCGTGTCCGCCGTTTAGCGTCACCCAATAGGTCGCGTCTGCGCCAGCCGCCTGCAATTTTTCAAACAATACCTTGCCAGGCTGTCCCGGCACAATCGGGTCCTTTTCGCCGTCGCATATCAGAATTGGCGGGATATCCTTGCGCACCAGATTCACCGGCGACAAGCGCGCATACAACGCCTTGCCTTGCTCGGTTTCAGGAGTCACCCCGTGAAACAAAATACGCAAGCGCGGACGGTAATCATTGGGGATTTTTCCATCAGGAGGACGGTGGCTCACCTTGCCGTTAGCGTCGGTTATTTCATCACCCGGCGCCGCGGCCCAGGCACTGACAAAATCCGTCGGCCCGACATAGCCGAACCCGCCGCATACCTTGGCACTGATTCCTTCAAGTCCTTCACACGGCCCCCCGTCGTCAAAATCCTCCGGCACCAGCGTCACCATGTAGGTCAAATAGCCACCCGCCGAAATTCCCGTACAAGCGATCCGGTCGGGATCGATATTAAATTCCTTCGCATGCTTGCGGACATAGCGAATCGCGTTGCGGCAATCCCGGATATTTTGCGGGAACCCTCCCTGCTGACCCAAGCGGTATTGGTTGGAAAACACCGCCACGCCCCTGCCGGCATAAACTCCCCAGTCGGGTACTCCTTGCAAATCCTTCGCCACCCCGCCGCCAAACCACCAACCGCCGTAAAAATACACCATGGCCGGTACCGGCTTGTCCGCCTTGTCCGGCAAAAAGGCATTCAGGATTAGCGTCTTGCCATCCACCGTACAATATGGGATGTTCAGTTCCGCATGGTAGGCGGGCGCGGGTTGTTCCGCCCGGACCGCCGTTAACGTCAGGCAGATTAACCACAATGTTAAAAATCGAATCAATGCGCGTTTCACTACTCCACCTTGTTCCATGTTTATTGACGGCCGCCAAGGGCCATCGGTTGACAGTAATCTAGTAAAACGTATAATCATGTCACTAACAATTTTTTGAATTTATGAAAATAAAATCCCGCTACCGTCTTCTCCCTCTGTTGTGCTGTGTCTTGTTCCTGAACCAACTCGACGCCAATGCCAATGTGCGGCTGCCCGCCATCTTTGGCGACCACATGGTTCTGCAACAGGATATCAAAATTCCGGTCTGGGGCTGGGCCGATCCGAACGAAAAGATCACTGTTAGCCTCGGCAGTAACAGCGCCGAAACAGTTGCCGGAGCCGATGGCAAATGGAAAATCGCCCTGAATCCAGTGGACGCCAACAGCCAGCCGCAGACGTTGACCGTGAAAGGCAACAATACCCTCACGTTTAGCGACGTACTGGTCGGCGACGTGTGGGTTGCCTCCGGGCAATCCAACATGGAATTCGGCATCCAGTCCGTGGTGGAAAGCCCCGAAACCATCGCCGCCGCCAACGACAAGCAACTCCGCATGTTCTTCGTTCCGTGGACCACCTCGCTAACCCCGCTCGACGACGTCGCCAAGGTCGCCGCCGATTCGCCCAACGGCAAATGGCAAGTCTGCTCGCCGGAAATCTTGGGCAACCCCAAATGGGCCTGGCACGGCATCACCGCGGTCGGCTATTATTTCGTCAAAGACCTCCGCCAAGTCACCGGCAAGCCTGTCGGTCTGATCGCCACCTACAAAGGCGGCACTCCCGCGCAAGCCTGGACCAGCCTGCCCGGCCTGCAACAAGACCCGCCCTTCACCAATTACCTCGAACAACACGACAAACTGGCCGCTAACTACGAAACCGCCAAAGCCGCCTATCCCGAACTGCAGGCCAAGTTCCAGGCCGCGATGAAAGAATGGAACGCCGCTAATGACAAAGCCCTGGCCCAAGGCACCAAGCCTCCGCAAAAACCCGCCAGTCCTCCCGCCCCCGACGGCGGCTACGGCGCCCCCGCCAACTTGTACAACGCGCTCGTCGCCCCCATCGTGCCCTACGCCATCAAGGGCGTGATCTGGTACCAGGGTGAAAGCAACAGCGACCGCATGGAACAAGCCGTCGAATACAACAAATTGTTCCCCCGCATGATCAGCGACTGGCGCAGGAACTGGGACCAGGGCGATTTTTCATTTTTGTTCGTCCAACTCGCCAATTTCAAAGCCCCGCCCAAAACCCCGTCTGAGGGCAATTGGCCCTGGACCCGCGAGGCACAGCTCAAAACCCTGTCCATGCCTAACACCGGAATGGCGGTCATTAGCGACATCGGCAATCCCAAGGACATCCACCCCAAGGACAAACTTGATGTCGGCAAACGTTTGGCATTGGTGGCACGCCACGTCACCTACGGCGAAAAACTAGTTTACTACGGCCCGATCTACGATTCCATGACCGTCGAAGGCAACAAAATCCGCCTGAAATTCAACCATATCGGCGGTGGCCTTATCATTAGCGTCCCGCCGTGGACACCGGACGGCAGCACACCGGTAAAGGCCGAAAAATTACAAGGTTTCGGCATCGCCGGAGAGGATCAAAACTTCGTCTGGGCCGACGCTAACATCGAAGGCGACAGCATCGTCGTTAGCAGCCCGCAGGTGGCTAAACCCGTAGCCGTCCGCTACAACTGGGCCGACAGCCCTATCGGCAACTTATACAACAAGGAAGGTCTGCCCGCTTCCCCCTTCCGCACCGACGACTGGCCTGCTCCTGCGAAATAATTTTGTCCTTGGCTCTAAGTTTCAAAAAACAACCCTGCAGCAACGCGGGGTTGTTTTTTAACGTACAAAGGGATCAGTTTAGGTATTTCACGCCTTGCGGCGATAACGCAAGACACTAACAGTCAAAACCATCATTCCTGTGCCAAACAAAGCGAGAACTGACGGTTCGGGAATCATGTTATACGACAAAACGCCATTGTTTTGATTGAAATAATAATCCGCTCCATTGCTCCAAATCCCGCCGCCCTGATCGGTAAAACCACTCAACCAATTGGCATTGTTAAAAGTGATATTGCCAAGCAAATCACTGCCGAAAATAGTCCAACTGTCTCCATCCGTCGGTGTGAGACTGCTAAAGTCAAAATTGATCGTGCCGTTCAATTGCAATTGTCCGAGACCGCTAAACGCCGCACCGCCAAGGTTGGCGAGGAAAATAGTTTGCGTACCGTTGATTTGCAAAACCGCGGCGGCGCTAATCGCCGTCAATCCATGGTAGGCGTTAACGCCCGACAGAATCAACGTACCGCCGCCAACATTCAATCCCCCGCTACCGGTCAAATTTCCCTGCAGCGTAACGGTTTTACCCGTATCGGGCTTAAAGGTCACATTGCCGTTGCTGCCCGTGGCCAAGGTCATGTCCATCGCCGAACCCCAAGACGCTCCGTTGTAGGAGCCGAGTGTACCGCCGCTAAGAACGATGGAGGCTTTGAATGAGCCGGATGTTGATGCACCGTTAACAATGCCACCGGTGCCGATATTGACCAATCCGTCGCTAATGGCGAGAGTGCCGCTACCGTTGATGGCAGCTCCGCTATAGCCATTGCCCAAGGTCAACGTGTCGGCATTGGTGGTACCGCCGGAAACCACCAATAGCGCGGTGCGTGTGGATGTCGCATTGGGAATAGAACCGATGTTAAGATAGTTAGTGGTAATGACACCCCCGCGCATATCCAAGGTTGCGTTGCCGGAGGTTCCTTCTGCACCTACGGTAATGCCTCTGTCAATCTGGGCGGCATTACTGATTAACGAACCACTCGTGATGATCATGAGCGCACTGGTTGAACCTCGTCCTATGGCCAGTCCGTAGGTTGGTTGAATCCAAGTGCCACCGGCTAGTTTAACCACTCCATCACCGCCGTAGCCAATCCATGAGGTATTGTTGCTGGCGGCATTGAATGTGACACCACTACCGATAGTGACGCCTGTGGCAGAAGGATTGGAGGTGCTGCCAAAATTAAAACGAGCTGTGTTGGCCAAGGTATAAGAGCCCGAAGTGACATTCAATGCAGCAGTCGAGTTCCCCGCTCCGGTAAGAAAGCCATTAAATGACCCGCCACCACCCAACGTAACCGCCTGGTTGGCATTGCTAAAACTAAAGTTGCCGTTGAATTGGCTATTGATGATTGCAGATGCGCCGATGGTAGCACTGACTGTGGCGGCAGAACTACCGATGGCTCCGCCTTGGAAAGTGAGTCCGGACTGGCTAATGGTAATATATTGCGCGAGTTGCGTGCCGTTAACTGTGATCGTCCCCGCACTACCATTGGCGCCGGCGGAAAAAATCAAACTGTCTGTCGACACTGTAGTAACCGCTTGAGTTGCGCTTGCCCCGGTCGCATCGGTGGTCCATAAAGCCGAAACACTGCTGTCCCAAGTACCATCCGCCGCACCGGAACCGGCGGTTGCGCCATTGGTGTCCCAATAATATGTCGTGGCAAAAAGATTGCATCCACAGCTGATGAGGATCAAAGCCGCTAGCGACAGGCTCCATCTGGCAACAGAATTCTTTCTCATATTTTCCCTTGGAATGGCATTTGAACAATTGATTTCGCCAAACCTAACAAAAGTTGAATTTGCTCGGTAGCCCCGAAAAGGGGGTAAAAACACAATTTTTTTAACTACCCCGAAAACGGGGTAACCGGGTGTTTTTTCCTTTTATTAAGGTAACGCATCGGTCATTAATTAGCTTCATGCGGCACAGGATATCCCCATGGTTAGCGGCGGCCATTCTGGTGATGTGCCCGACGCTCGGGCATGCGAAGGCAACCGACAAACTCATCGTTATCGTCGATGACAAACGCATCGATGTCGTTAACGACCAAGCCACATTTTACACGCCAAAATACCGGCTCAACGTCAACGTCTCCACCATTCAAGAGCCATTCATGCAAAGTTCTGACACCCTGCAACGCACCAGATTCAAACTGCAAGAACTGGATAAGGACTGGGTTTCCAACAGTTCTTCCGTCGTCATGAATTTGTTCCTCTATTTTTATGACAAATCCGGAGAGATGGTCGGGAAAAAATATTTCGCCAAATATGGCGACAGCCCGGGCTGGAAAGGCACCTTGGCGCAATCTGATTTCACCCCGCGCCACGAAAAGGCAACCGTACCTGATAACGCTGACTCTCTTGTCATTGTAATGACCTCCGCGGGCGCACCGCACGTCATGGGAACTTTCGCCATCGCCGATCTGAACATTTACGAAAATAAAAATCCCATTCTAACAACTTCGCCGTTAGCCCTCAAAAACAACGAACCTGCCGACTGGGTACGCGACGGCCTGCGCCCGCAAATGTCCCGGATCGTCCAAATCAGCAACAAAGACGCCCTTTGCATTGAAGACAACGCGCCCGATGCCCATTCCGAATGGCGACTGCTGAAACAATCGTCGCCAAAAGTAACGCCCGGCAAGACGCTAATCATCGAATGGAAGGAAATTTACAGCATCGGCACCGGTTATCGAACCTCCAAGAATTACAACAACCTCTCGCCTGGCGTTTATCATCTCATCATTAGCGAACAAAATCCCCTGGATGACAAAAATGAAACACAACGGGTCATCACACTGACTGTTATCACCCCGTTTTGGCAAAAAACTTGGTTCTGGATTCTATCAACTAGCTCGCTGTTGGCCGTGGTTATTTTCACTACGCGCTACCTGGTCAAAAGCAGGATGCGACGGCAAATGCAACGCATGCAGCAGGAACACGCCATGGAAACCGAGCGTCTGCGCATCGCCCGTAACATCCATGACGACTTGGGTGCCCGCCTGACCCACATCTCGCTGATGAGCAGCGCGACTGAAAATGAGGCGACAACGCTGGACGACGCCAAGCGCGGCTTGCAAAAAATCTCACAAATGACCCGCAACCTGGTGGAAACCCTGTACGAAACCGTATGGACGGTCGACCCGAAAAACGATCACCTGAACTCGCTAATCGAATATCTCAGCTTCATGATCAGCGAGTTGTGCGAACCTACGGACATCCGTTGCCGTACCAATATTGGTGACACTATCGACGACCGCCCCGTTACCAGTGAGATCCGGCATGGCATCAGTCTGGCTGTCAAGGAAGCCGCACACAACGCCATCAAATACTCCCAGGCGAGCGAAATCCGTGCCGACTTTTTCTTCAACGCGCCGACGCTAACCATCATCATCCAGGACAACGGTTGCGGCTTCAATCCGGACACCGTGCAACGGGGTCACGGCCTTGACAACATGCGCCAGCGCATGATCGCCGTTGGCGGCCAACTAACAATTGAAAGCGCCAAGGAGCAAGGCACAAAAATTGTTTTCAAAATCAATATTTAACGTATGACTCAGTCCAATAAAAAAACAGTCGTCATTGTGGAAGACGATGCCGGGTTACAAGAACAACTCATTAGTGTTCTGCGCAATGCCCCTGACCTCAACTGCCTTTACGCCGTTTCGTCCGGTGAGGAAGCCTTGCAAAAAATTCCGGTCCGCACGCCGGACGTGGTATTGATGGATATCAAACTTCCCGGCATGTCGGGAATTGATTGCGTCGCTGCGTTAAAAAAGCAACTCCCATCGCTGGAAATCATCATGTTGACCATTTACAAGGACGCGGAAAGTATCTTTCAGGCATTAAAGGCGGGTGCCAGCGGCTATCTCATCAAATCGAGCGAACCCGAAAAATTGTATAACGCGATCCGCGATGTTTCCTCCGGCGGCGCGCCATTCTCGAATCACATCGCCCGCAAGGTTGTACAATATTTTCAAGACCAAATTGACGGACCCGAACCCTCCGCTAATGACGATAAAAAATTATCGCCGCGTGAACAAGAACTGATGGAACTCATGGCCGCCGGTTACCGCTACCGGGAAATTGCCGTCAAAATGGGCATCGGCTTGGAAACCGTGCGATCCTACGTCAAAAACATCTGCGTTAAAATGCACGTCCGCAATCGCATCGAAGCGCTCATGAAGCACTATGGTTAGTGTCATTTGACCGGCAGAACTTGTTCGCCTTTCATCACACCGCTGTCATTGATTGCATCAACGGCAACATAATAACTAGCCTCGGTGTTGAGTCCTGTTAATTCCAGCTCGTTCTTGTCGTAAACTTGGATGTTGGCGTTCAGATGTTCCGGCGTTACGCCGTAGCGAACAATGTAAAAATCGGCGTTCGGCACGGCCTGCCATTCTATCTTGGCCAAGCGGCGGTTTTCCAATCGCTTCGCAGTCACGCCCTCAACTTTTTGCGGAGCTTGTCCCAAGCCGTTGCCAAACGCCCGCAGGCCGCTAACGGAGAACTTCGCCCCGGCGGGCATGTGCAGGTTGGTCAGCTTGAGATAGCGGGTCGTGACCGGCTGGTCGAGTTGCGTGTAATCATGCGGCGAATCCTTGGTATTGTCTTTTCTTGTGATTAGCGGTTTCCAATTTTGCCCATCGTCCGAAACTTCCAACACGTAATGGTAAACATGCTCCGACTCGCGAGCATAGGCTACCGCATCCTGATCGGCGAAATTAACCTGTATCGCCTCCACACGGCACGGCTTCCCCAAGTCCACCTGTAACCATTCTCCTTCGTTGCCGGTCTGCGCCGACCACCAGGTCTGGATGCTTTCGTCAAACGCTAGGTCAGGCTCATATCCTGTCAAGGTCGAGGATGCCGTGGCCTTTTTCTTGTACGACAGCAACATCCAACCCGGTGAGTTCGCCTTTAACGGGTCACCTGCCACACCGGCGACATACTGCGGATAATCGCCAAGATAGGTATTACAGACCAATTGGTCCGGCTCCTGGCCATTAGCGACAAAACCTGCCGGATAAATCGCCAAGCGACGCTCGAACATATGACGGACCCCGATGATCGCAGAACCGATGTGCCAGTAATTGCCTTTCGTGTCCTGATAGGTGCTGCCATGTCCGGTGCCGCAGCTAAAGCCGGAAGCCCTCGCATCGAATGGACTGTAGAGTGCGTATTTGTAAGGTCCGAGCGGTTTATCCGCAATATACACACCGTCCGCATACGACTTCAATTCCGTCCCCGGAGCCGAATATTGCAGATAATACAAGCCCTTGTGCTTGTTCATCCACGCTCCTTCGATGTACGGTTTCGGTCCGCCCTTGGCGATTTCAGCATCGGTCACCAGCGGGTTTTTGTTTTCCCAGCCATGTGCCACACGGTCAGCCCCAAACAAGACCGCCTGTTCCCCAATCGGCGCAAAGGTCTTGGCATCCAATTCCACGCCCTTGATCGGCCCGTTCGGATTGCAACCATCGAACATATACACCTTGCCGTCATCATCCGCGAACAACGCCGGGTCGGCGTAATTCTTAAAATCAGCCACCTTTCGCCATTCACCCTTTGCCGGATCATCGGTGGTAAATACCGCCTTGCTGTCAAAGGCGGTAAAATACAGCTTGCCGTCAACCACCACCACCGTCGGCGCGTAATCTTCTAATGGCAATCCGGTCGGCGCAACAAACTTCCAATCCTTCATGTCCGTGGAATGCCAATAGCCGCCGCTCTTCGACGCGAACAGCCAGTATTCGTTATTGAACAACACCATGGTCGGGTCCGCCGCCTCGCGCCGCGACGGCTTGTCATCCTTGGGCCGGAAGCGGTAATTCAAATCAATGGGATTGCAAAAGGTCGCCGGGCGCTCCTCCGCCATTAGTGAAGTGAAAGAACAAAAACATGCCAACAAAACCGCCAAACCATTCACATAATCTCTTTTCATAATTCTCAAAACTAACAACTAAAAAGGATAAACCCCGCCACGACAAAGCTTATCCTTCCGCACTCCGTCGACTCAAATCACTTACACCTTCAATAAATGACGGCGCCTGATGGCGCTGACCGACAAAATCCCAAAGCCAAGCGCCAGCAACAGCCAAGTCGAGGGCTCCGGAATGGCGCTAATGCTCAAAGAACCGCCGCCAATAAAGATGCTGGTGCCCAGCGCAGTATTCAATTGGCTCGCCGTGTAGCTTTGCCCGATGGTCAGCGAATCAATCAATGTGGAGTTAAAGAACAGGCTTTCTATATTCGTCGTGCCGACAAAATCCAAGTTAACCTGCGCCCCCGTCACCAGATACAAGCTCGACAAATCGTTAATCGAAGCCACATTACCCAAGCGCAGGATGCCACCATTCAACACCGAAACATCACCGCCCAGGCCCAAGGACTGCGCCACGGCCGCATTTAAGGTACCGGAGCTAACCGTTGTGTTGCCAGTGTAGGTATTCGCCGCATTCAGCAAGAGAGTGCCGCCGCCGGCCTTGGTAAAACCACCGGTACCGGACAAGACATTATTGAACGTCATGTTGCGCGCCGTGCCATCTTCCTGGCCGGCAACCAAGATAGTATTGCCGGTGAATTCAGTATTCAAACCTGCCGCCACCGTGAGTCCGCCGGCAGCTGATCTGATACCCAATGTGCCTGAACCGAGAACAACCTTCGCCGCCAGCGAGCCGTCGGTGTTTTGATTCGTGATAGTATTCACCCACAACGCGCCGTTGGTGAGCCGCAACGTGGCGGTGCTGCCGGCTGGGAATCCGGTAACGTTGTTGCTGAAATAAATGTTGCTGATGCGCGCCACGCCATTGTTGATGTTCAATTCCGCGTTCGTCGCGTAGCTCGCGTTCACGGCGTTCCCGAGAGTAACATTGTTGCCGTCAAACGCGCCGCCGTTGATGTTGATCGCGGCACTGCCACCGCCGACACCGCTGCCGTAGGAAATACGCGTGTTATTCTTTACATAGACCGTGCCGCTGCTGACAGTAAATACGGCATTCCCGGCAGCGCCGCCGATGTCAAAATTATTCATGATATTCAAGGTGCCGCCCGCCACCGTCGTCAAGGTGCTGCCGCTAGTGGAAGCGTTGCCGATTGACAGCGAGGATTGGGTCGTGACTACGCCGCCGGTAATCCGCACCTCGGTGTTAGTGGCATTGCTACCAAATGCCAAGTCGCCGGCCGGATTGGTCCATGAACCACCGCTGATGATGTAAAGACCGGCCGGACCGGAAAGATTGCCGTTGCCTTTCAAGTTGCCAAGAACACCGCCGCCATTCAACGTCAGCGTGCCGTTGTTGTTCCAGTTCTTCGTGCTTGTGGGACCGCCGAGCACCGCGTTGATGACGACATTGGCGCCGTTGACAATTTGTAACGCATTGACACTCACGCCGTCGCCGCTGGCGGCACCGTTGATGGTGTAATTCTGGCGGATGGTCATGTCGCCGGTGATATTGGGCAGCAACGCGCCGTTGTTGTCAATCGTGATGACCCACGCGCCGTCCTTCACCACACCGCCGTTGTTTTCGCCGATGTAAACAAATTCGTTGAGGTTGTAGTTGCGGTTAACGCTGGTGCCGTCCAAGAACGACGTGCTGTCGGCTGTCCACGTGCCGTCACCATCTTGAATATTGGCAGCACCTGTGTCTGCATCCCAAGTGACCTGTGCCTGCACTCCAGCGATTATCCCGAACATCACAAATAATCCTGCCAACCATTTTCCCTTGTTTTTCATAATCTCGCCTCACCTGACGTTTTAACTTCAATTCACCCTTAAACATTTACCGGCCACGTGACGGCGCCTGATGGCGCTGACCGACAAAATCCCGAAGCCAAGCGCCAGCAACAGCCAAGTCGAGGGCTCGGGAATCATCACCGTCGCGGTCAGGAAACCGGTGCTCTTGTCAAAGCTATAGCTGTCCCCTGACAAGTCGGTATAAGACCAAACATTGCCGCTCAGCGACCACGCCGAACTGTCCGCCAGACTGAACACGCCCAGGAAGGAGCCGTAATTCGCCGTCCCGCTGACAATTTGCCAGGAACCGCTCTGCTGAATCGTGGACAGGTCAATCGTAAACTTGCCGTTCAGGTTCAACGTCCCGCTGATAATGGAAATCTGGTTCAGCCCGCTGCCGTTGTAGGCGAAATTCAACACCCCCGTCGCCCCCAGCGTAAGGACTCCGGCGCTAACCACGGTGTTGCCGGTGTAGGTATTGCTCCCGCTCAGCAACAAGGTGCCGCCACCGGTCTTTTCCAGGCCACCGCTGCCGGAAACCACTCCGGTCAGGGTGATATTGTTGGCTGTCGTTCCCGCCTCATTGGCGGCCTTGAACTTGACATTGCCGCCGCTGCCGGTCAGGTTCAGCGCCATCGAGGACGACCACGCCGCATTGGCACCCAAGGTGCCGCCGCCCAGATTGACCTTGATGTCCGGCATGTTATAACCGGCAGCCAGCTTGAAGCTGGGATCAATCTGGATGCCACCGGCGGTGGTGAAATAGATTTCCCCGCCGGTCAAGTTGACCGACAAGTTACTGCCGGGCGCCCAAGTACCGACACCACTGTTGGCACCAAAGACAATAGCCTTGGCAACGGTGACACCGCCGCTGACGTTGAATTGTGCTTGTATAGGAGTAATGCCATCACTGTTAGCCTGGCGCCCCAGCATGATACTGTTAGCGGTGGTTAAATCCAGCCGGCCGCCATTCATGTTGACAATCCCGCTACCCTGGTCGTTACCAATACGGAAGTCGTAGCCGCCGGCGACGCTGCTCAGGAAGGTACCGCTATTGATGGTGAAGACGGCATTCCCGGCGATGCAGGTTTGGTTGCCACCCGCGTTGAAGTGCTGGCCGTTGGCATCAAAGACCCCGCCGTTCAACACATACTCGGTCTTTGCGCTGATATTGGAGGATTGGAGAAAGAAGCCGTTGTTGGTGACACTCACGGTACCACTGCTCTGCACCACCTTGACATTGGTATTGCCATTGCCGACGTAGAAACCACCGGTGGAAGTATTCCACAACCCGCCGGTAATATTAATGATAGCCGTGCCGGTAATGGCGGTATTATTATTGCCGCGCAAGACTTGCAACACCCCGCCACCGGAAAGATTCAGGACGGAGTCGGCACTGACGCTCCAATTTTTCCTCGCCCCCGCGGAGGACAAGACGGCGGAGATAGTCACGGTCGAACTGTTGACCTCCAGGTCGCCGAACAGCAACCCATCCCCGGCAGCCTGGCCGGCCAGCGTGTAACTCTTGTTAAAAACCAGCTTATTGCTGCCGCCGCCGGAGGTGGCATAATTGAGCAATGCACCGCCGTTGCTAATGGTCACCGTGTAACCGCCACTGCTGGTACCGAAGACAATGGTGTTGGCGTTGGCCGTGGCGGGGGATTCCGGCACATTGTCATCCGCGCTGCCATTCCAGAAATTGTTTCCATTCACCGTCCAGACACCATTGCCATCCTGTGCGCCGTTAGTGCTTGAATCGGCATCCCAAGTATAAGTGGCGGCATGCAAAGGCAAATTTGCCACGCCAAGCAAGCATCCCGTCGCCGCCAAGACAACAATCCATTTCCCTTTGTTTTTCATAATCCAATTCCAGTCAAACACACATGCCCGGTTTGCTCCTTATTTATCCCCGCTCCACTAAAAACCATTATACCTTCAATAAATGACGGCGCTTGAGCGCGTTGACCGCAAAAATTCCAAAGCCAACCGCCAGCAACAGCCAAGTCGAGGGTTCAGGAATGGCGGTCACAATGCCCTGTGTCGCGTCAAACTGGTAGTTGCCATTGGTCCACAAACCGCCACCTTCCGAGCTCCAGCCGCTAACTGTGACTCCTGACAGGAGCGCCGCCTCATCCACGCCATACAAGGTCCATGAACCGCTCGTCGCCGCGTTGGTGGTATCAATGGAAATATTGGTCAAGCTGAGTGTGCCACCGTTCAAGTCCAGCACACCATTGCCGGTGCCATTCAATACAAAATCCAAGGTGCCGACTGTCAGCGCCCCGCCCGTTCCTATTTGCAAAGTCCCCGCCGAAATCAACACTGTGCCGGTCAGGTTGGAAACTCCGCTAAGCAACAAGGTTCCGCCCCCGGTTTTGGTGAATCCGCTACCTGTCACAGAACCGCTCAAGGTGATCTGATGGGAGACACCATTCGTGTCCGCCGCCTTGATCTCCACACCGTTCGCAGTCATATTCAAGGACGAAGACCAGTCCTCATAGGCACCCAAAGTACCTGATGCCAACGTGATAAAATACTTCGCCGTGCCAGTGCCTTTATTGGTGATGCCACCGCTGCCAACGTAGAGGGAGCCTCCGTTCAGATTCAAACTGCCGGTGCCGGTAGTGGCCGAACCGCTATTGTCATTGGCGGCACCACTGAACTGGATTTCCTTGATAGTCGCCACACCGCCGTTGATGTTCACCGTTCCCTTGGAACCGTTGTCATGCGCGATGGCCAGGCGGGTGGCGGAAACATTGAAGGTACCCGAGTTCAAATTCAATATGCCGGTGCCAGCACCACGACCGATAAAGACGGGCAGGACACTGCTGCTGGCAATATTCAGCGTGCCGCCATCAATGTCCATCCGTCCGACATTGTTGGTAGCGTTGCGCCCTATGCTCAATTGCCCCGAACCGCCGGTAATGTTCAGGGACGACCCGTTACCGATGTTGACGTAGCCCGTTCCGGCCTGGGCAAGCTGCATTCCGCCGCCATAGGTCAGTGAGGCATTCTGCAACCATAATCCGCCGGTACCGTCATTCGCATTGCCAATGTTGAACGTGCCGTTACCCAGCGTGGTGGTGCCCCCGACCACCACCTTGGCTGTCAAGGCGTTGCTAGCGTCAATACCCTTGAAATCGCCGGCCATAATTCCCCCACCATTGTTCAAGGTCAGTGTCACGCCTCCGGCCAAGATAACGTTGCCCGCGCCATTGGTGTTCGCAGCATTGACGACCGTGTTGAATACCACACTGCTGTTCACCTTGAAATAACCGTTGCCGTTGGAACCCAAGGTAATGGTACCGCCGCTGAAAGTGTAATTACCGCTACCCGCCGCATTGATGGTAAGACTGGCCACATACTGGTTCCCCGTCACATTGATGATGCCAGCCGCACCATTACCGCTGCCAACGATAACATCCCCAGCACTGAAGGTGTATCCTTGACCGCTATTGGAAGCTGCAGTCAACGCCGCACTGATGGTAACATTATTTCCGTCAATAGCCACCACTGTTGCTCCGAAAGGCACTCCTGTGCCGACAATGGACTGCCCTACCTTGATGGCACTGGTATTGGCAAAAGTCAATACCGTGCCACTTATTGCAACGGCACTGTTGGTATTAAGCAGTGTCCCGGACTGGTAGTAAATATCACTGCCGCCACTGGCCCAGGACGTATTGGTAACAGTATTATCCCAAGTGCCACCCCCGTCACTGCCGGTACCGTTACCCGACGGATCCCATGTCAGCGTGCTGGCAATCAATTGCCCGGTAAAAGCGCAGTAACCGACCATCGCTAAAAATGCAATTTTCCTTTTCATGATCATATCCTTCAATTATGTGATTAAACGTTTACTAATATGATTCTAGTATTAGCTACAAATTACCCATGACAAGCCTTTTAAATGACGTATTTTAATCATATAATTAACCCCTTTCTTCAAAAAATCAGACATAAAACGATCCATCAATGTTGGCAGATTCTATTCAACCAAAACCGATTTGCGCATAAGATTCCTCAAATCAGAGTCTTTCCGATTCTAAAAGGTTCATTAAAGATTCATTTGGTAAAGAAACGGACTGTTTTAAGAAAATAACGATGTCATTTAACGGTTAAGTCGTCTCACATCATGGCAATGTGATATCACATGATGACCATATGGCATCGAATCTTCGAAAAAAAACCTTTTCAGGAATATTCAATACCCAATGGAATGGTTACTACCAAATACCTGAAAACTCTGACACGGCCACTAGGCGTATCTTCATCGACTTTACTTGCCGATGCCCACGATGAGCTTTTGTGGTAAATCGGCGGATGAGGAACCAACCGCAAATTCATAGTCGCCAGCTTCCACTTTGTAACCCTTGACATCAGTGTCCCAATAACGCAACTGCCCGGCGGGGACGCTAATGGCGAGCTGTTTGCTCTCGCCCGCTTTCAGGCTGACACGCTGGAAGGCCATCAACTCCTGCAAGGCACGGAATTTCTTACCTTGCAACGCACGGACATAAACTTGCACAATTTCATCGCCGTCACGTCCGCCGGTGTTCCTGACTTGGACTGTCAGTTTGACTTCGCCATTGGCGGCAACCTGTTTGCTTTCGGCAGACAAATTCTGGAACTCGAACTTGGTGTAACTCAAACCGTAACCGAAGGGAAACAGTGCCTTGCCCGTGAAGTAGCGGTAGGTGCGGTTGTCCATGCTGTAATTCTCAAAGTCGGGCAGATCCTTGGTGGATGCATAGAACGTAACCGGCAGCTTGCCTGACGGATTCACCTTGCCGGACAATACTTCTGCCACCGCCGTGCCGCCTTCCTGGCCCGAATACCAGGCCTGCACGATCGCCGGGATATTCCCCGCCTCCCACGGCATCGCAATCGCCGAGCCGGTGCAATTGATGAATATAAGCGACTTGTTAGCCTGCAACAAGTCCTTCAACATCTGCTCCTGCACTTCCGGCAGCTCGATGGTCACACGGTCGCCGCCCGCAAAGCCGACATATTGCGTGCGCATCTCCTCGCCTTCCAGTCCAGGCGACAATCCTCCTACGTAAATCACCAGATCCGCCGCCTTCGCCGCCTCGATGGCCTTGTTGTATTCCGCCTCGTTCGCCTTTTCGTCCGGCTTGACCGCCAAGGGGCAACCCTTGACATAGGTCACCTCGGCATCGGCAAATTCCTTCTTGATTCCCGCCAGGATGGTCACCGGCGCCACCGCCTCGCCGTGATAATTGCCATACAGCACATCCTTGCTGTCAGCATTGGCACCGATCACGACGATCTTCCTGGCCTTGCCCGCCGTTAGCGGCAGCAGACCGTTATTCCTCAGCAACACGATGGATTCCCTCGCCGCCTTTAGCGCCAGCGCATCATGCCCGGGGGTGTTCAATTCAGTTGCCGGAATCTTGGCATACGCATAGGTTGGCGGATCGAACATGCCCAACTTGAAGCGCGCCTCCAGCACCCGCTTCAGCGAGACATCAATCTCCTGCTCGGTGATCAACCCGTCGAACACCGCCTGCGTCAAGGCGCGGTAAGTCCCGCCACAATTCAAGTCATTGCCCGCCTTGATCGCCGTCGCCGAGGACTCGGCGGGATTCTTGGTGAAATGATGGCCCGCGTGGATGTCGTTGATGCCACCGCAGTCCGACACCACCAGCCCCTTGTAGCCCCAGTTACCCCGCAACAGGTCGGTCAGCAGCCATTTGTCCGCGGGAGCAGGGACACCGTTCAACGCGTTGTAGGCGCTCATCACCTGTCCCGGTTGCGATTCCCTCACCACCATCTCGAACTGCGGCAGGTAGGTCTCATACAAATCCCGTTCCGGCGGACGCGCATCGAAACTATGCCGCAGTGATTCCGGACCGCTGTGCACCGCGAAATGCTTGGCGCAGGCCATCGCCTTCAGGTAACGCGGATCGTCACCCTGCAAGCCCTTCACAAACGCCACGCCCAGGCGACCGGTCAGGAACGGGTCCTCGCCGTAAGTCTCCTGCCCGCGACCCCAGCGGGGATCACGGAAAATATTGATGTTCGGCGTCCAGTAGGTCAGACCGTCGTATTGCTTGGTGTCCTGGAACTGGTTGATGGTCACGTTCGCCTTGGCGCGTCCCTCGGTGGCGATGGTGTCACCGATTTCATGCATCAACGGCTCATCCCACATCGCCGCCAGACCGATGGCCTGCGGAAACACGGTCGCATAGCCCGCCCGCGCCACACCGTGCAGACATTCGTTCCAGTAATCATAGGCCGGAACCTTCAACCGCTCGATTGCCGGCGCGGCATTCATCAACTGGTTGACCTTTTCATTCAGCGACATGCGGCTCGCCAGGTCATCAATCCTCGCGTTTAGCGGCTGGCTGGGATCCAAATAAATTGCTGGCGTCTTGATGTCGGGGACCTTCATCGAGCGAACATCCGCC
This sequence comes from Verrucomicrobiales bacterium, assembly GCA_031256975.1. GTDB lineage: Bacteria > Verrucomicrobiota > Verrucomicrobiia > Methylacidiphilales > JAAUTS01 > JAIRPN01. Next base: position 31,487 of record JAIRPN010000008.1, read on the forward strand.
TGCGACAGCAAATCCACCGCACAAACGCAAGCCACCACATTGCCCGCCGCATCCTTCACCTTGATCGCGTTGAACTTGGCCTTCTCGCGCGTGGAGCTAAACGTGAGCTTGAACGGCCCGTTGATCGCGTCCGCCGCGTGATGCACCTTGCCGCTAACCACCAACTCCCTGCCGAAGCCGACCTGCGCGAAAATGTCCAGCTTCTCCGCAATCTTCCTGCCCTCGGCCTCGATGTTCATGATCCGGTTACCGACACTCTTAACATGCGCCTCGACCAGATAAACCTCCACCGTGTAATCGCCTTCCGGCAAACCCTCAACCCCCGCCACGAACAGATTGCCGTACACTTCCTCAATATACATTTTCTTGTCCGTCGCGCCTTCCACCTGCACTTCCTTGGGTGTCTTGAAATGCTTGATTTCCCCCTCGACGAAGAAACCCTTGCCGCATAGTCCGGGAGATTCCTCCCTGACACTCTGCGCGCCGGCATTCATGATCAAAAAAACAAACAACAAGAGGCTAACGATGGTTTTCATGGAAATAAGGCAAAATGAAATTCTCCGGCTCATACCCAAACTTTGGCTAATTTGATTCTGTCTGTCGTGCTAAAATTACCATTGGTAAAAAATGCACAGCCTGCGTTGAAATAAAATACGCGCCACCATCAGGCGGCGCGTATTTCTGAACCATAACAACCAAGTCTTTATTTTTTCACCCAAAGCTTCTCCAGCTCTTCCAAGGTCTTGCCCTTGGTTTCCGGCACCAGCTTCCAGACGAACCAGGCCGCCAACAGCGACATCACGGCATAAATCCAGTAAGGGAATCCGTGGTTGAATTTTTCCACCAAGGTCGGGTTGTCGTTCATGATCGGGAACGACCAGCTGACCAGATAGTTGGCCACCCACTGCACGGCCACCGCCAGGGCCATCGCCTTGGCACGGATTTGATTCGGGAAAATTTCACTGAGCAGCACCCAGGTCACCGGACCCCAGGACACGGCAAAACCGGCAATATAGGCCAGCATGCAAATCAGCGCGGCCAAGCCCTGCTCGTGCAGCAGGAAAGAAAAACCCAATGCCGCCATGCTTAAGCACATGACTAGGGCGCCAATGATTTGCAAGGGCTTGCGGCCATACTTGTCCACTGTCAGCACCGCGACCACGGTAAAGCCCAGGTTCACCGCGCCGACAATGATTGTTTGCAGCAACGCGGCGTTGGTACCGCTGCCCATGTTCCTGAAAATTTGCGGCGCATAATATAATACCACATTGATGCCGATAAATTGCTGGAAGATGGACAGCAACAAGCCAATCACCACCACCAGCATGCCGAAGGAAAATAGTTTTCCGGAATGATGCTGGTTCAGCGAGGCGCTGATTTCCGTGATTTCCTTTTGTGCCTCGGCTTCAGAGCCCAGTCGCAACAATACCGCATGCGCTTCCTCCCTGCGATTTTTCAACATCAAATAGCGCGGTGTTTCCGGAACGAAAAACAGCAACAGCAAAAACAGCGTTGCGGGCACGCCCAGCGAAAGGAACATATAACGCCAGCCCACCGAGTTCAACCACTCATCACCACCGCCCCCTTTGGAAATGAAGTAATTCACGAAATACACCACCAGCATTCCACCGATAATGGCGACTTGGTTCCAGGCAACCAAATTACCACGCAAGCGCGCCGGAGCAATTTCGGCAATGTACATCGGCGACAGCATTGACGCCAATCCGACACCTATGCCACCAACAATGCGGTAAAATACAAAATGCCAGATGTAATCCGCGCCGCCGGAACCGATCTTGGCAAACAAAAATTCCGGCGCGGCAGAGCCAAGGCCGGAAACGAGGAATAACGCAGCCGCAACGATGAGCCCGCGTTTGCGTCCAAGTGCCGAGCTGACCCAGCCACCGAGGAAACCGCCAATAATGCAACCGATCAACGCGCTGGCGACCACGAAACCATGCAGTGAATTGGCGGCATTGACATCCGTCATGTGGCGGGGATTGATGAAATATTCCCGCAGACTGCCCTCCGCGCCGCTAATGACCGCCGTGTCGTAGCCAAACAACAAGCCGCCCAAAGTTGCGATTAGGGTGATGAGAACAATATAGGGTTTAAGTCCCACGTTGGTGGTAGAAGTGTGATTACTCATGCTGATTTAACGTTTTACTTACTGCCATTATTACCGTCAATATAATTCAAAAAAGTCCCCGTTTTCGGTTAGGGTTTCTCCAGAGCGGAGTCCAGTTGGGTTAAAAATTCCGGCTGGTTGGAGGTTAGCTTGCAGTTGAAATCCCAACCGCCGGCGGCCCGGGTCAATTTGATCAGGACATGATTCCAACCCTGCTGCAACTTGAGACCTTCCGCCACGCTCTTGCCGCCCTCCGAGGGACCGGTACGGATGTTGTTGATGATCTGCTTGCCGTTGAGCCAGGCCTGCACCGAATCGTTTTGCGCGGTTTCCAGATTCACCACCGGCATGTTCGGTTCCAGCAACAGGTTGTCCAACGGACGCGGGCTATAGACCCAGAAACTCAGGTATGCAGCGATATTCGACTGGAATCCCTGCAGTTTCAAATCCTGAATGTTGAAATTGCCGTTTTCCTGTTCGACTTTTTTCCATTCCTTGCCGTCGGTCCTGGTCTTCTCGCGGATGTTGTCATTGGCGGGATCAACCGGATTCGCATTGGCGGTTTCCTTGATCGAGGGAACCGGGAAATAACCACAGGCCAGAGCGCGCACCAAAATACCGGTCTTGAGCAAGGGCTTGCCCGCATCCATGCCACCTTCCAGCGGTATGCCGAGGTTCGCCAACAGCGCCCGGTCCACCTTTTCCGCCTTGGTGATGCGCGGAGCTGAAGGCAACGTGGTCACTAACAGTCGCCCGAAACCAACCTTCTTCTCGACCAATACCGCGCCGGGCGGCTTGGCTTCGCGCTCGGAACGCACGATCATCGCGGTCTTGGCATATTCCGCCTGCTTGTTCCAGCGGGTCCAATCGGTATCAGCCGCCTTGATCAACACCGTCCCCTGCTCCACCAATTGACCGCCCAATCCCGACTCAGTGATGGTCGAGGGACGCAATTCGGAAAAATACAAATCCGCCGCGCTCAGGTTGGCGGTTAGCGGGTTGCTCCCTACCGGCAACAGCGACGACGCCTCGCGCTTGGCGACCGTTAGCGGCGCAGGCAACAAGGCATTGAGTTGGTCAACCGTCGCCTCATCAGCTCCCCATACCAGCACAGTACCGCCACGTTGCAATACTTGGTTGATTTCGCCCTTGGCGTTGGCGTCGGGTGGAGTCACGCCGTCGATGAACAACAAATCCGGATTTCCCTTGGTCTCCAGCTTGTCCACCGGCACGCCGATGACTTTCAACTGTACTGCCAACTTGCCATTGGAGCCGCTCAATACTTTCAACGAGGAAATCGGCGTCGGGGTTGCCGCGGTCACCGGCTGATCCTTGATTTTCTCGCTCCACTTGCCCTTCACCGGCGGCTCGCTGTTAGCGTCGCGCACGGCGTCAAACATCGCCCACGGTTGGTTCAACGGCAGCGACGGATCGTAGCCGGGATTGAACGTGGTGGTGTAGGGACCGAGCCGTTCCGGTTGCACACCGGGACGACCGTCCTGGAACTGGGTGAAGAAAATACCATCCGTGGGAGCAGGAGCTTTGGTCGTGTCCTTCATACCCAACGCTAACGGCGAAAACCCATACCAGGCCAAGTTGAACACACTGCAATAAGAGGCTTGGTTTTGGTGCTGCATGGACAATGATTCGTAAGAATTGATGGCCACGCCTTCCATGCGTCCCTCAAACGACTCGTAGGCCCGGCTGCCGTTGAATTCCGCTACCTGCTGAGGAGTTCCGTAATAAGCCTGGCTCGCCTCGCCCACACCCCAAGGCTTGCCGCTCTTGAATGCACGCTCCATCGCCGCGTTGCCGCCGTAATGCACCATGTAGGTCGGCAATTGCCCGTCGCCATCGTCCTCGCCGTCGGCGGAAACCCACTGGCGCGTGGGATCAAACTGGTGGCAAATGTCTTTCCAAATCCCGTAATGCTTCACCAGATTTTCCATCATGCCGGGCGGATTGCGCATCACGCCTTTGACAATCGGATGCACTTCATTCGACACGCTCCAGCCAAAGACCGACGGATGATTGCGGTCGCGCAAAATCTGCGCCTGCAAGTCGTCCTCGGAACTTTTCCAAAATACCGGGTCGTCCAGCTTCGGCCCACCATCGCTCGCCCACACCGCGGTTTCATCGAGCACCAAAATTCCCATTTCATCGGCCATGTCCAGATAGAACGACGGGTAAGGCTGGGCGTGCAAACGAACGGCGTTGAGATGTGCCTCCTGGATCGACTTGTACCAAGCCCAGGCGTAGCGACGGGTCATTTGCGGAATACCCATGAAATGCCAGGAGTCGCCCTTCATCACAAACGGTTCGCCGTTCAGGCAAAACTTGCCATCCTTGAACGTGAACTGCCGCCAGCCGAAACGGGTGTATTTGCTGTCGATCACGTTGCTTCCCTCGCTAACCTTGAGCACCAACCCGTACAAATTCGGCGACGCCGGACTCCATAATTTGAGTTGCCCTTTGACCGGAGCTTTCAAGGTCACCTGGACTTCACCGTTAGCGGGCACATTCACCGCCGAACCCGCCAATGACAAGGCCGTTTGCGCGGCCAGTTCCGAACTCGGCAACGGCGCACTCAGCGCATCCTTGCCCGCCTTGGAAACCCACGGCGCCACCGCGCCGCCAACCGTCACCGAAGCCGCGCGCGGGGTGGTATTCTTCAAGGTCACTTGCACTTCCAACGTGTCCTCGCTGACCTTGGGTTGCACAAAGACATTCGACACGCTAACCGCGGGAACCGCCGCCACAAACACATCCTGCCAGATACCGGCAATATGCTGTCCCCAGAACGAACCACCCTGATAAGGACGCCGTCCGGTATCGGAGCGATAATCAAACAGCGACGCCTTGCGCACGCCGACCAGCAATTCATTTTCCCCGCCAATGTTCGCCGCGTCGGTGGCATCCAGTTCAAAGGGCAGGAAGATCTCAAAATGGCTGCCGATTGGCTTGCCGTTCAGCAACACTTGCGCGTCACCCGCCACCGCGTCAAAACGCAACACGATGCGTTTGCCCTTCCAGTCCGCCGGAATGGCAAAGGTCTTGCGCAACCAACCCATCTTGACCTTGGTCCAGTCTTCTGGGTAACTCGGAAATGCGAGGTAATCGCCGCCCAAGCCCTTGTTATCGGCGAAATTATTCACGTTCCAGGGGGATGGAATGCGAATCGGAGTCTTCTCCCACTTGTCATTGGCGAACGGAGCCAGATCCGGTGCCTTGCCCGAACCTTCCTTGTAATCAGCCGGCAATGCCTGCGGTTGGAATTGCCAGGTACCGCTCAGGCAAAGTTCCTGGCGATAAGGTTGTTCTGCCGGTTTCACCCAATGTTCACTGGGAGCGAATTCACCGTCGAATTTAACCTGCGCCTGCGCCGCCGCTAACGGCAATACCAAACCAACCAACCAGTAACTCAATTTGAAAGTTTTCATTAATTCCGAATGTTATTTTTAAATTTCAAGCAACTTGTTGCCCTCAACTATGCTGAATAAAGTGCCAAATGCAAGCAATTGATAAAACGTTTAAAATATCAGGCAATTCTCCCTGGATTCTGCAACCAATGGCCTTTGGCCCGGGTCGGGCCGGTGATGAAAATAAACGCTTAATCAGGAAAAGGTATCGACAATGATAATCAGTTGATTTATTTATAAGACTCTAAATTATCCACCATGGCTACCCGTCCCTCTATTTTTGAAGTTGCCCGTCAGTCCAATTGTTCAATTGCAACCGTTTCCAACGTTCTCAATAACAAAGGCAGGGTCAGCAAGGAAAAACGCAAGAAAATCCTGCAGGTGGTCGCCAAGCTCGGCTACCAGGTCAACTCGGTTGGCCGCAACCTGCGCATCCGCCGTACCGAGACTTTCGGACTGCTGTTCTACCCTTCCTGCGCGGAAATTTTCAAAAACCCCTTCTATGCCGAGGTCATGCAAGGTTTGGAAGCCCAATTGACCAGGGTCGGCTATCATTTGCTGCTGGCAGGTTACGAGACTTCCACCACCAATTCGCCGATTCCCAATTTCCTCCTGAGCGGCAAGGTGGACGGCATGATCCTGCTTGGACGTTTTCCCAGCGAAATCATCCAGGTCTTCCACGAACGCAAAACCCCGCTTTTGCTGCTGGACGCCAACGTTGAATGGCCGGTTGACAGCATTGTGTCCGACGGTTTTTCCGCCGGCTTGCAAATCGTCAAGCATCTCGCCGACAAAGGCCACCGCCGTATCGTGATGATGGCCTACGAATGGGAAGACTATAACATCGACCTGCGTATCCAGGGCTTTTTGAGCGGCCTGCAGGAACAGGGACTGCCCGGCGACGAAAAATCCGTCATCCGCCATCCGGGTGACGACCAATCCGTCACCCGTCAAGGAACGTCGCACGACGCCATGTACCAGTCGCTCAAGGAACGTCTCAAGGGTCCGAACGCACCGACTGCCCTGGTAGCTGTCAACGACACCCTGGCAATCGACATGGTGCACCGGCTGCTTCGCGACGGCATCCGCGTTCCGGAACAACTCAGCGTGGTTGGCTACGACGATGATGAAATGGCACAAAACCTCGTCCCGGCGCTAACCACCATCCGTGTGAACAAACAAGAACTGGGCCGTGTCGGCGCCGAGTTGATTTTGAAACGTGCAACGCAGCCAAAGACCCCGGTCAGCAAGCTTCGCCTGCCCGTTGAGCTTGTCGAACGAGGTTCCGTGGCAGACCTGCGGCGTTAAACCATTTCACAATTTAGCCGATAAAAAAGCGCCAACGACATTCGGTCATTGGCGCTTTTTGTTTTGCTTATGTCTAGGTCAATTCCGTTCAGGAATTATGCAAATAGGAATTGAGGAGATTTTCGAGGTATTCCTGCTTGCCGCTCCTGGGTTTGGGTTCGCCGAGCTTGCTGAGCACCAGTTTCTCCAGGTCCTTGAAGCCCACCTTGCGCTTCTCGATGTCCTTGC
>JAIRPN010000004.1 GCA_031256975.1 Verrucomicrobiales bacterium
GAAGTATCCGCCCAACAAACTGAATGAAAATTTTTCATGGGAAGTCTCGGCGTTCAAGTCGCTCTTGAGGTGAGTGAGGACGTTGTTTTCCACATGAAAATAAAGTCCATAACCGACACCGATCAGCGTGACAATGATTACGGTTGCCAATCCTAACCCGAACAAGAGACCTTTTTTCATTACGATATTGAGCAAACTTATAATAGATAAATATTTGTGTAAACGGAATTAATGCTTGAACCTGACATTTAAATTGCCAGCATGTGCTGATGCAGTCAGACCTACCCCCTGAACATGCGGAACCCAAAGTGGCTTCGCCATTTGCCGATGCCGAGGTCGCGGTTCCGCAACATCGAAAAGGTTCGAAAACAATACTCCTGTGGGCAGGGGCGGTGGTGGTGATTTTGGCTATCGGGGTGGTCGGAGGGATTTTTCTGACCCGTTACCTGAATGATCCTTACCGTACCTTGGAATCCTTTCCCGTGGCCAAGTTTTTGGAAAACTACCAGTCGTTGGCCGGTTCCCGGTTCAAGGCCGAGTTGCGGGTCGAAGCAGACTTGATCTGGAAGGAAAATACCGGACGGCTGATGCTGTTTTCCACCAGCGATGACTCGCGGCCAATAGCGGTCATGGTGCCGGCGGTGGTGGCCAAGGATATTTATTTTACCAAAGGTCAAACCTACATGGCGGAATTGGAAGTGAAAGAGGGAGGGTTGATTTATGCAAATTCCTGTCGCAAGAATTAAATCGTTGCCGATGGTCGGTGCCTTGTTGATCGGCGCGACAGTGTCGTTGTTCGCCCAAGATTCCCCCAAGCCGTCAGCAGACAGTAGCGATGCTCCCGCCGCCAACCCACCTTCGACCACGACAAGCACTCCTGCGCCGGATTCTTCGTCGAATTCGGCCTTGGATTATCTTTTTAACAGAAAACCCCAGGAAGGTACCGTGGCCAAGGATGCCATGAACGTCAACAAGGGGGTGCAGGCCAAGGCAATCGCCCGAGATGCCATTGGCGGCGGACGCATCGAGGACCCCAATATGCGGGCCCGGTTTGAGAAATATCTGGGCACGCCGGAAGTGACGCAAGAGGAACTCAAGGCATACAACGATGAAGTTGGAGTGGTGTTGAAATTACTCAGGGAAAGGAAAACCACCGAGGCCTGGGGTGAATTGTTCAAGCTGGCGGACTACGAATCCATTGATGCCGGAATCAGTTGGGAACTGGCCAACCGGGTGCAATCCATCTGGAACGCGGACAAGACCAACAACCAGTTGGAAAGAAACAACGAAAAACTGCGCAAGCAAATCGACAATGCCAACCGCAACGCGGATTTCATGTCCGACGACCTGCGCAACAAGGAACTGGAATATCAACGCCGTGCCCAATTGAATGCCCAAGGGGGCAAATCCTCCAATAACACCATGGTTTCCGGCACTGGTGGCAATAGTGATGGAGGAGGATCAGCGCCGCCACCTTCGGTGGACACGGTCATGGGCAAATTGCAATTGACCGAGGAATATCTGCATTCCTTGGAACTCAAGGCCAAGATCAAGATGAACGAACTCAAGGCGGAAAAATTGTTCGACAAGGCCAAGAACGATTTTGCCGATTATATCAGCACGTTGTATGAGAGCGGACGCCAGCGCCATGTCCTGATTGCGGCGGATTTCTGGCGGAACATCTTCGACCAAGGGGAATATCCGGTATCAATGGCCCAGCAGGTCAATGCCAGCCTGGAAATGTCCCGTGAGGTGCAAAACAGCATCAAGACTTTTGATTTTTATCTTGGAAAACACGACATTGCCACCGCCACCGACCGCCTGCAGGAGGCGTTCATGTTGAATGAATTGCATCCGGCGGTGCTGGGATTGTCCAGGGAGAAGAAGCAGCAAATTGAGGCATTTACCCGCCGCCTGTCCAAGATGCAGAACATGATCGAGGCGCGGGATTTCGCCAATCTGGAGACGGTGCTGGAGGAGATGAAAAAAATCGCGCCGGACTTTGACACCACCAAGCCGATGGCAATTGTCGATGCGGTGAAGTTGGAAAGCCAGTTGCGCTTGGGCAAGGCCAAGATGGCGGCGCAGCAGGGCGATCTCAAGCAGGCGATGGAGGAATTCCAGGCGGCGGCGGAAGCCTGGCCCAAGAATCCCGACCTGAAGGATAAGGCTTTGACCTTCTTTAATAGTCAGGATTTGCAGACCCAATCGTTGACAGAATTTGACCGTTTGGTGGCGGATAACAATTATCGGGCAATCTTCGATAAACAACTGATGTTTGCCTCGGCCATGAAGGATGACAAGAAACGGCAGGAACAACTCAAGGAGGCCTTGGAAAAGGTTAAGGTTGCCGAGATGGCGATTGAGAAGGCCAATTTGTTGCGTGCTAACGGTGACGTATTCGGGGCTTGGGAAACGGTGGAATTGGCGGTCAAGGATTTGCCTTCTGATGTCAAATTGAATACCTTGCGCGGCGAACTGGCGGGCAGGGGTGCTGAATTTGTCGCGGCGATCAACAAGGCCAAGGAAGCGGAGTTGCGCAAGGATTTGGGTTATAGCCTAACTTGGTATGCCATTGCCCAGCGTTATTATCCGGCCAGCCAAATGGCCAACCAAGCCATTCAACGCTTGGCCAAGGAAATTGCCTATCCTGAGTTAGCGCAAGCCACGTCTGCTGCTGATACCAAAAAATCCCAATAATCCTGACTATCATAAGTGATGGTTTGGTGTTAGCGCCAGTCAATTGCATAATAGTGAATCCTTGTTAGGGGTATAAGCCGATTTAATTCATAAGCGCAATAATCTTCTAACTAATGATTAAACGGTTTAAAGAGTTGAGTTGGGTGGAATATTTAGTTAAGTACATTCCGTAATTGAGAAAGGATGATTTATGTTAATGTTGTGCAAATTCAAACTAGGAGTGCTATTGGCAACGATGATATTTTTGTGGCCGGTTTCATCACATGCGGCAGTACAGGATTCTTCATTGGTAAAACAGCTTTGTGACAAAATCCCGCCTGATGACAAAGGCAATCATTTTGAATGATCTTGCGATAATTCAGAATGAAAAGGTGCGCTCAAATAATTGTTATATTGTTGGGAATTATCTCAACAATAAAGGCAGATATGAGTACACCGCTCACTTCATTGGGTAGTGCCAATGCTTATGGACAGGTACAGCTATGGATAAATGAAGACGAGGCTGATTATGGGGATGGATTATTGTTGCCAATTCGAATTACCTTTGAAAGCGGAAATGAATATCAGTCAAAGGTTCTGGGGCGTGGGTTTTGGTTCCCGTTAATGGAGGCAAGGGCGTATCCTTACAGTGAACGCTTGATGCAAGTTGAACTGTTATGCGGCAAAACCATTTTTCTAATCAAAGATTCCAAGAGCTCCGGCCAATATTATTCCGCCAACAAAAAAATGACGGGTGTGTTGGATGGCAACAAGTTTACCTTAAAACAGGAAGACGGATGGGAATTGCGATATAAGGATGGGAAAATCTGGCAGGCACAAACAGATAAGGGAAGAGTGTTGACTTGGTATTACCGAAATAATTTGGCAGTGGAAATCAAGGACGAGCGGAGCGGAAATAGCGCGGTTAAGATAGAGGTTGGGACCAGGGGCATCCCCGTTGGAGTGAGTGTAAACGGAAAAACGCATAGTTTCCAATTGGGGAAAAGGCCGCGGATCGAGTATATCGAGAGCAAGAAAGTGATTGGCGCAATGGATGATACCCTCAGTGTTTGGTCTTATCCCGATGGAAGGAAGGATACTTACGAATTTGCAGTGACACAAGATTTACAGCCTACCCTTAAACGTACCGATAGAGATGGCACCAGTAAGACTTATCAATGGGATGCGAAAACGGGGTCCATTGTGAGTGACGGGGATTGGAAATACAAGATTGAGAACAACGGGCAGTTGCCGAAACTAAGGAGATATAACGACAAGGGTCAGGAAGAATTCAGGATTGTAGATAATCGCAATGGGGTTGTAAGTCAGCAAATGCTGGGGGTAGGGACGCAAATCACGGAATCATTCAGAACGCCGGGACCGCTATATGGGAGGTTAAGGAAAATCGATATTATAGATGCCGATGGAACGAGGAGGAATTTCTTTCAGGCGATGTATAACGAAAGAGGGGACTTATTGCGCACCATTACAGTGGACAAGAGGGGATACAGCACAACCTTTGATTATGATGGGCATGGAAAGATAACGGGTGAAAAAATCAGTTTTCCGACTGATTCCAAACTTCTTGCATCATTGACAGGCAGGGAGAAGGAATTGGTAGGTAGAGTGAAGGAAGCCGAGGGAGTGGACAAAAAGGAAGCACTCATGGATTTGGCGAGATTTTACCTCTTTGATTTGCTGAACGTACAAAAAGCAACCACTGTGGTTTCGCAACTTGACCACCAAATCGGGTACGGACTCAGGGTGCAATTAATCGACCATAACATGGCGTTGTCTCCAACGCAAAAAGTGAAAGAATACGAGACTCTTTTGGAAACCTATCCCGAACAAAGGGAAGACTTGGAATTTCTCATCAATATGAGGAAGGAAGAATCCAAGAGATGGGCGTCAAAATAAAATCAAACGGGAAAAATAAAATGAGCAAATACATAACTGTAATGTTGGCCGGATTTTTTGTTGTGCTGGGCGATAGCGGATATTCCGGAATTCTGGAGGTTACCACCACTCCATCGTTGAGTGGTTCTGTTCCAGATCAATACTTGGCGATTAGCAAATACAAGGCAGGTGGCAATGGGGTGGTTTTTAATTGCACCGCGACTCCTGAAAAGGGTTCGGTAACCGCTTATCAGTGGAATTTCACCAACGGCTCTCCCGATACGTCATCGAAGCAGAATGCGGGAAAGGTGACTTTTTCGGGTTCTTCGGCATATGGAAACAGCAATAGCTGTACCATTGGCGTTACGCATGAAGACAGTGGTACCACATGCGCTTCGAAATCAACTCCGATTCTTACCGTAAAGATTAATGTGGTAAAACCGGAATTGAATTTCCGTACCAGTGGTGGATTTTCTAACGACAATACAGCTTTGGCTAGTGCTCAGGCAAGCGTACAAGGAAATTTTACAATGGGGCAAATTAACTTTGTTACTCAAGCAGGAGACACTTATGCATCATGCCCTTATGAATACAAATATACCATTGCGGCGCCCAGCAATTCAGGAGCTTTATCAACGGACATGGCTATTTATGAAAGGGCCACATTTGTAGAGGATTATTATAAAGGTAATGAAAAGAAGTCTACGGCAAGCAATGGCCCTGTTTCTGGAATTTATAATCCGAATGGATATTACAGTTATGCTAATGCCAATTCAGCACCTGCAAACCCAACAATGTATGCGGTTGACTGGCCTAGATTTGAAAAAAATCTTCGTCAAAACGAGATGAAGTCCAACAAATATAATAAGTTTGTGGGGACAATCCGATTGACATCATATCCTCTTTTTCAAGATTCAACGGCACTGTATCTTGATTTTGTTGAATCAGAAAAGAAATCCCATGATTTTGTGATAACCTGCGTTTCTGGAAATGATGACGGGAGTGGCCCTTATACGTGGAGTTGTTCTTATTAAGTATGAATAGATGGATCATAAAATTATTATTGCTGGTGATTTTAAGCCGGTTCGAAACAGTTGGCTTGCCGGATACTATTGATGATGCCGTTAATTATCTCAAGAGTAGCGCCCCAATGCTCCACCCGCGAATTCAATTAGGACTGACGGACGAGTCCAAGAGACAAGCGGCAAGGAGCCTGTTTAACAAACAAGTGGAGGCGTTGACTTTATTGAAGCAATCGAAAAATACGTCTTTGATTCCGTTATTAATACCATTCTTGGATTATTGCGTATCTCCAGTACCTCTCAATGGAGGTCAGGCTGGGCCAAGTAGTTTTACTTTTACTTTGGAAGAATTATGCGATGCATTGCCCGCATTGGCGGCGATCGTTAATAAACCCGGTGCAAATGAAGCATTGGCGGAGTATGCCAAAAACACCAAGAATCCCTTGGATTATCGCATGGCATCTTTTCACGTGTTAAGGTATTTGGATCGGAAAAGGTTTGATGAGGTTGCGGGTGTCTTGAATAAAGAATTTGCCAATAAAAAGCAATTTTTGAGAAATTACTTGAAATCGATTTGGAAGGAGGGCCGTCCCTTCAGAGGCATTTACCCAATTGAGTCAATTCTTGAGAGTGAGAATTGATTTTTTCATAACCTGTATGCTTGGGAATAATACATCCTTTTATTGATTTGAGCAACAGCCTCAATAATTTAAGTTATCTGTTGTTCTTTCCTGTTATTTGCGAATTGTCAGTTCAAGAAATACATAAAATACGTGCAGAATAATAACGCCATCCATGTCTCTAATCTTGCAGTCAGCGTTAACCAAGGCAGAAAAACCTTGCTATCCGGCATTAACTTCAGTGTTTCCTCGGGACAATTCATCGCGGTTATTGGCGCATCGGGCTGTGGGAAAAGCACGCTGATCAAGACCTTGGCCGGACTGATGTTGCCGAGTCACGGACGCGTGTTGTTTGCCGGGCATCCGGTAGCAGAGATCAAGGAACAATTTCCCCTGGCGGTTGGTTATCTGCCGCAGTTTGGCGCGTTCCATGCGGATTTGACGGTGGAGGAAAATCTGCTCAATGCCGTCAGCTTGCGGTTGCCGCGCAGCGTTTCCGCCGGGGTTAAACAACAATGGATGCGGCATATTATCGAACTGGCACGGCTGGAATCCTTTTTGCACCAATCGTACAAGACCTTGTCCGGCGGCCAGATGCGACGCATGGCACTGGCGGAAGAGTTGATCGGTGATCCGGCCTTTTTGTTGCTGGACGAACTGACCAGCGGGCTGGACGAATTTTCCGACCGGGAAATGATGCAGTGGCTGCGGGACTTGGCGCATGAACACGGCAAGACCATCGTGCTGGTGACGCATGCGACCTATCACCTGGACTGTTGCGATTCGGTATTGTTTTTGCACAACGGCAGGCAGGCGCATTATGCGCCCTATGCGGAATTGCTGGCCAGCCATTCGGTAAGTTCCATCAGCGACCTGTTTGAAATCTACCAGACAGGGGATGTGTCCTTTCCGCCGGTTGAGGAGGTGCCGGAAACGGCGGTGACAACCCAGGGGCTCAAGACCGCCCAGCCTCCCAACGGTTTTTTGCAATTTGCCACCTTGCTGAAACGGCAGGCACAGCTTTTCTTCCGTGACCGGACACAAATCGGGTTGCATCTTGCCCTGATCCTGACCTTTCCGGCCTTGGTGGCAGTGTTCGCTTACAAGGGATTGCCGCAGGTCCGGCAACTGACCCTGGCAGTGGAAAGCAACATTGTCAAAACACTGGCCGAGCAATTGATGTTCCTGAAGGAATCCTTTCACGCCTCGTCATTAGTGTCGGGTCTGGCAATGTTCCAGGTGATTTTGCTGACCTTGATGGGAGCCAATAACGGGGCGCGGGAAATTGCCAAGGAAGGGGATTTGGCGGCGAAGGAACTGCGCGCGGGATTGTCGCCATTGGCGTATGTGGGAACCAAATTCCTGCAACTGGCGTTTTTGTGCGCGGTGCAGGCGTTTTGGATGGCGTGGTTTGTGAAAGCCATCTGCGGGTTTCCGGGGGCGCTAACGGCGCAATTTGCCATTTTGTTTGCCACCACGCTGGCGATGAGTGCCACCTGTCTGGCGATATCCTCCTCGTCCTCGACGCCGGAACGGGCTTCGCTCTTGGCGATTTATCTGGTCGGTTTTCAATTGCCCCTGTCAGGCGCGGCTTTGCCGCTGCCGGACTGGCTGTCATTGGCCTGCCGTCCGTTTATCGCCGCTTACTGGGGTTGGAGCGGTTATTTGAAGACTTTGGAATCCACGCGGCACTATGACATTGTACGCCAGGCCACGGCGACTTATATCGCTCCCTACGGATCTTGTCTAATGGTACTGGCCTTGCATGTGTTGGTGGCGCTGTTTTTGGCTTGGTACTTTGTCGGTAAAAGAAGAACGGCATGAAGATTGCCATTGGAATGTTTTTGCTGATGTTGCTGTCCGCGACCGGGTGGTCAGCGGATTATTTGGAAGGTGACATACAAAAGCTCATCCTGACCCCAGCCAAGGACATGGAACGGGCCGAACTTTATTCTTTCCAAGGGACCAAGCAGCTAAAGGCGATCTTGATTTTGTCGCCCGGTTACAATCAAAGCGGGGAGAATCTGGTGCGGGATGCCAAGTGGCAGCAATTTGCCCGACAGAACGGCTTGGGTTTGCTGGGCCTATCCTTTGCCTCGGAGCCGGAATTGTTCAAACAAGAACGCGGTTATTATTATGCGTCGCAGGGATCGGGGGAGGTTTTGTTGTCCGGAATTAATAAGATACATGGCGATGAATTGCCGTTGTTATTATACGGTTTTTCAGGCGGAGCGCAGTTTACCAGTCGTTTTGTCGAATGGAAACCGGGGCGAGTACTGGCGTGGTGTGCCTATTCCGCCGCCTGGTGGGACGAACCCAAATCCGCAGAGTCCATGCCGCCGGGAATCGTGGCCTGCGGTGCGAGGGATGAGCGTTTGGGCGCTTCGTTACTTTATTTCAAACAAGGCCGCGCAGCCGGAAAACCATGGTTGTGGGTAGAGGTTGCCGATACCGGTCACCGGATGAATGCCGGGCTGGATGAATTCGTCCGCCAGTATTTCGCGGCCTTTCTCAAGAACCAGCAATCTCCCAATCCGCGCCGGGAGGGAGTTTGGCTGGACATCGACCGCTTGGAAATGATTCCCAAGGACAGTGAACATCCGGCGTTAACCGGATGGCTGCCGGACCGGAAATTATTCAGGCAATGGCAGGACTTGAACAGGAATGACAATGAGTCAAAACAGGAAATAAACCAATGAACGAGTTCTTTTACAACGGTATCTGGCGGATGGACTGGGGTTTGGGTAATCCCAACAAAACGGCGGCGCTAATCGTCCTGTTGATGATCGCGGTGTGGTCGTTGGCGTGGGTTCGAAAATGGGGGTTTTGGGCGGCCTTGGTTTTGTTTACCGGATTGGGGGTTTGTTTGGTGCACACCTTTTCGCGTGGCGGTTTGGTGGCGCTAATGGCGGGGTTGGCGCCGCTGTTATGGCTGGCGCCAAGGCCTTGGCAGCGCAGGAAACTGGCTGCCATTGTGGTCTCGGTGTGCGTGATGCTGGGAGCCTTGTTGTATTTGAACGCGCATGAACGGCTGGGGCAGGGAATGATGCAAGAGGACCAATCCATCAGTAACCGTCTGGAATTATGGAAAGCCGCCCCGCAGATGATGCGGGATGCGCCGACCGGCTGGGGACTGGGAAATTCGGGAAAGGCTTACATGCAATGGTACCAGCCGCTGGACCGTACCGAGGGGTACCGGACGATGGTAAACAGCCATTTGACCTGGTTGGTGGAGCTTGGATGGTGCGGGCGTTTCTGGTACTTGGTCGCGTGGCTGATGGTCTTGTTGTTGTGCAGGCCTGATGGAAAGTCGGGGGCTTTGTCATTGGCGTTTGGTGTTTGGCTGGCATTTGCAGTCGCGGCATTTTTCAGTTCAGTGGCGGAATCTCCCTGGCTGTGGATTGTGCCGTTGCTGGCATTGGCGGCGGCAATGGGTTATCGCTTGAAACATCATCTGTGGCCGAAAAAAGCCGCATGGTTGCTGCCCTTCGGCGTGTCTGTACTGATTTTGGCCGGACTGTTTTTGGCGGGCAATGGCGACTCGGCCATTAGCGCTTCCGGCACCAAGGTGGTCATCGGCAAGGGGAATCCCGCCGTTTGGCTGCTTGCCGATGGCAAAACCATGGGCGAGTATTACGGCCGTCATTTACGCAAGGCAATAGACAACGCTAATGGGGAAGCTCCAACCGTTGCTGTGATTCAATCATTGTCGGCAATTGATGAAATAAACAAAAGTAAGCTGGTATTGGCAGGCAATTTAACCGCCAGGGACAAGGACGCATTGGGTGGATTGATGCCCAAGCTAGACAGTGTGGTGATTTTCAATCCCTTGGTGTATCCGCAAGAAATCGGCGCGAACGCAGAGAATGCGTGGAAAGTGAAAATTGTTGCGGGTGAATTCTTCGAGTCGGACGCCGGGCAGTCCTGGCGCAAGCTGGGCAATGTTGAACTTCTGAACGGAGTTGGGGAATACTTGCCGAATTGGGCGGAAATTGCACTCCCCAAATAATCAAATCCATTTCAAGTGTTATGAAGATAGTGGTATCTCTTGCGATTTTATGGTCATGGTTGATTTCCCTTCATGCAGTGGAAAAGAAGATTCCATTAGATTCAGGAATATCTCCGGATAATAAATATGAGGTTTTTCTGGTAGTTGAGGAAGACGGCAACGGTAAATGCGAGAAATATGAGTATGTATTGGTCAATCTTCCCGAAGGAAGGCGAATATTAACTGTTCCATGCTCATATCAACCGAATGCCGCTTTATTAACAGAATATTCTTTGAATCTAGCAAAGGCTGCGGAAATTTACTGGTCACACGATGGTACCAAATTAGCGATTGACGAGGATAATTATCGTTTTATGGGAACAGTTAGAATTATCGATTCCATAAATCGTCACCCCGTTTGGTTGGCCCTTGCTGAAACACAAATGGATGCCTTGGTTGGAAATAAATTAATGCGCTACAGAATACGAGTAGAAAAAGGATGGGACCGGGATAATCAAAGGTTGTCGTTGGCGGTAGGCGGTGAACTGAAAACTTCTTCCGGGTCTATTAAAAAGGTTCAGCGATCATTTAACGTGAGAGTTGGTAATGGTAATTTATATATAGAGTAGGGCATTTACCGTTGAATTATAAGGGTTCGGTTGAAACCAGGCTGTTGGTCTTCATGTCCCATTCACGGCCCAGGATAAGTTTGGAGCGGGTGGTGATTCTGAGGGCGGCATGACCAGAGGCTTTAAGGAGATATTCGTAGTGCTCTTGGGTGCCGTTTTTCCAGGAAACGGCAGAAAGCAGGAATTGCTTTTTGTCGATTTTGGGTTGTTTTTGGTAGGCAAATGAAAGGTGTTCATCGTTGGCGCTGACAGCCTGCAATTGTCCGTCGGCATTGTAGATCAGTTGGCACAAGGTGTTTTTGCCGTTGGTGACCGAGACGAGCCGGTTGTCGGCATAGTTCCATTTAAGCAACTGGCTGTCCTTGGTCTTCAACTCGGTGATCCTGTTGTCCCGATAGGTGATCCGCCAGCCGCAACTGCTGTAGATGATAAACGAGGAATCCTTTTTTTCACCGGCCCAGCCGTTGGGATTGGTGTAGATATCCCTGGATTTTGCGGAAGGGGTGAAAGTTTGTTCCGAACCGTCCGGTGCGTACACGGTGAGAATGGCGGACTCGGCCCTGACGTGGGATTCCAGCAGGGGGGATTGCCAGGAGGAGCCGAACAGGCGTTGAATTGTCACGGATTGGGGGGTGAACTGGATGTTGAGCGGGATTTCTTCTTTGCCGACGGACAGTGTCAGAAGTGATTGGGAATAGAATCCGTAACCGATTTCATCAGCTGAAATCCATTCCGGGCCACAGGCCCGCAGGTTCGGGAATGCCATGAAGGTGATTAACAGGAATGATAAAACCAGATAGCGAATGCTTTGTGCCATGTGTTTAATACACCCCAAGAATACAAAAAAAGAAAGCCCAAACCTTCCTCGGGAATATCATAATCCATGGATAGGATTGGCTATTAGCTGGTAACCGGCGATTAGTCGCATAATGGTGCATTCTTGTTAGGGGTATAAGCCGACTTAATTCGCAAGCGAAATAATCTTCTAACTAATGATTAAACGGTTTAAAGGATTGAGTTGGGTGGAATATTTGGTTAGTACATTCCGTAATTGAGAAAGGGTGGAATTATGTTGAGCAAAATCTTATTAGGAGTCCTGTTGGTGACGGGATTGATGACAGTGGCGATTCCGCTGCACGCCGCGGTGCAGGCGCCCTCGTCGGTTGGTGCGCATTGCGATGATGTGGATAACACGGCCCAAGACAGTTTCGAATAAAGCTCAACTTACCCCCGTAAGATGAGAGTAGCTGTCCTTATCGCAGCAGGACTATTGGCTTTTGCCGGCTTGGCAAAAGCAGATTTGAGTACCCCATTGACTTCGCTTGGCAATGCCAACGCGCACGGGGAATTGCAATTGTGGATTAATCTGGACGAGGCGGACTATGGGGATGGTCTGCTGTTGCCGGTCCGAATCAGCTTTATCAGTGGACAACAGAGTGATTCTCCCTATCTTGGCCGTTCGTTCTGGCTGCCGCTGGCGGAAGCCAAGGCCTACCCAATCACCGAGAAGACCATGCGGGTGCAGTTGATCTGCGGCAAGACCATCTACCTGAGAAAAGACCTCAAGGACCCGAACAGCTATTACACGATGGACAAGAAGACCACGGGAGCGGTGGACGGAAACAAGTTCATCCTGAAACAATCCGACGGTTGGGAAACCCGTTACAAAGAGGGAAAAATCTGGCAGGTGCAGACCGATAAGGGAAGGGTGTTGACGTGGTATTACCGGAATAACATCACCACGGAGATCAAAGATGAGCGGAACGGAAGAAGTTCGTTTCAGGTGGAATACGGAATCAATGGGAAACCGAAGGGTTTTCTGGTCAATGGCAAGTCACACAATTTTGACCTAGGCAAGAAGCCACGAGTTGAATACATCGACAACAAGAAAGTGGTGGGAGCGATGGATGAAGCGCTTAGCGTCTGGGCTTATCCGGACGGGAAGAAAGACACCTATGAGTTTGCGGTGACGCAGGAGCTCCAACCAACGCTCAAGCGAACGGATAAAGACGGTAGCAGTAAGGCCTATCAATGGGATGCAAAGACCGGATTCATCGTGAGCGACGGGGACTGGAAGTACAAGGTTGAGAACAATGGACAGCTTCCCAAGCTCAGGAGATACAACGACAAGGGACAGGAGGAATACCGGATTGTGGACAACCGTAATGGAGTGGTGGACCAGAAGAGTATCGAGGAAGGAACCAGAATCACGGAGACGTTTAAAACACCAGGACCGTTGTATGGAAAAGTGCGAAAGGTGGAGAATATTCTGCCGAATGGCACGAGGAAGACCGTTTATCAGGCTGCTTATGATGAGAAGGGCAGAAAAATCAGAGAAACCGACAAAGACGGATTTACTAAGGTTTTTAAATACGGAAAAGACAACCAGATTATTTCACTAAAGAGAATAGCTCCGACAGACAAGGATTTTTTAAAATCCTTGAAACTCAAGGAGCAGGAATTGATGAAGGCAATTGCCGCTGCGGACACGTTAGGAAAAAAGAATGAAGCTTTGCTTAATCTGGGATTTTTTTACGTTCATGAAATGAAGGATTTGAACTTGGCTTTGAAGTTGTTGTCAAAGGTGGAAGAGCCGAATGTTCGTTATAACATCAAGCTGCATAAAATTAATTATGACCCAGAGTTAAGTCGTAGCCAGAAAATCCAAGGGTATCAGCAATTGGCGAAAGAATTTCCAAAGAAAGAAAAGTTTTTAAGTTCGATGATCAAATCAACGCAAGAAGTAAAGGAAGTGTATGGAGAATACTAATAAAATAACGAATCTGTTCGGAGGGATGTTATTGGGAACGGCTATGCTGTTGATGGCGTCAACGGCGATGGCTGGCAATTTTAACCTGACAATGGACGTTGAGGGGGAAGCTGTATCGAACAGAAAAGCGATAGCCTTGAAAGGGGAAAACGTCAATTTCAACATTGACCCGGATAAGAATTTGGACACGGTGAGCTGGGACTTTGGAACGGGAGCTACTCCGCCAACGGCAAGCGGATACGGCCCGCATGCCGTGAGCTATGGCAGTGCGGCTGAAGGAGGGGAAAGTGACGTACAGATATCTGCCGACCGCACGGATGATGAGGGGAATAATTGCAGCACTCCAATGAAAAAGACCGCCAGTGTCGTAGTGCCTAAATTTGAGATAAAAGACGATGTGCAATTGTGGTGGTTCGGTGGTGAAGCGCCGCAAGGCTATGAAACATCGTGTGTTCTGGAAATCACTCCTGCGTTATCTGGTCAGAAGAATTATACTATAACGGGTCTGGCGGCTAATTTTGAAGCGGGTGGGGTAAATTATGCAACATCTGAAAATAGCGTGGGAGTCGTATCAGTCGGAGCAAGCACAAAACAAAATGATATAACTGTTAAAGTCGAAATAGATGGAGGAAAGACTTTGTCCAAAAAATTAACGATCAACCGACCTTTGAATTTGGTTCATTTGAATAACGAAGATAATCCTTCTGGACAGGGATATGAAAGTAAGATTTATTATAAAATTGAAGACCAATTTGGTAATGGGTTACCCGAAGGAATAGGACTCAATGAAGAATTTACCAGTGGAGTTGTTTCCGATTACCAAGGTAGCAATTGGCCAAGAGGCGGGGCAGGCGGGGCATATGTAAATCCTGCCAGTTGGTGTGATACAATAGGAGTGCCGTACCTTTCAACAAGGCAACCACTGCCGTTGAATCCATCCCAAAATAATGCTTCGGTTAAAGTTGATCATTTTACGGGACATTGGCGGGTGGGGTCTTCGGAAGTAGGAAAGGGAATGTTGGTCGAAAATTATGGGCCTTGGAGTTCCGCAAGTACATGCAAGTGGCAGAGATATAGAGGATATGGCCGGCATGAATGAGCTGGCGTAAAAGATGAAACAAGTTAAATGAATTTAAAGATTATTGCCTGGGTAGTAATTTTTTGTGCCACGATTGAGCAGATGCGCGCCGAACCTGTTGGATTGATTCGGAGTGACAGTTTTTCAAATGCTCAAAATATAGTGGTGGCTAAATTCCTGGGCATCAAGGCATCTTCAAATGAACGAATATCGGGAAGTTTTACTTTGCTTGAAGAATTGAAAGGCAAATATAAGACAGAATTTGAACTGGACTTGGAGCATCAATTCTTACCTAAAAACGAGTTTGCTTATTTGTTGTTCATTGAAAAAGACAGGTTGATCCCTTACTCCTTAATACCTGTCATACCACAAAAACGGCAATCAACTAAATCAGGGATAGGGCAAGAGGTGGCTGAAATTATAAGCAAATCATTGGAAACAGGGGATAACGATTTTTTGGAAATCATGCTTGAGCCTGTCTCAAGAATGGATACGGCCTATGTTGAAAAATTGAATATTTTGTTAAAAAGAAAAGATGTAAAAAAAGATGTTTATTGGAAAGCAATATGCACTTTGGCGCAGCACGGGATATCGGTGCCGCTTTCCACGGAAGAAATACTTCAAAATATTTCCGGCCTTAAAAGCGATGACGAGAAAAAACAGTTGCTAAACATTCTTTATTTATTGAAGCCGCCGGAAGATCATGAGCTTTTAAAAAAATTGGTGGTTAATGACCATGATCTAAATTCACTTAGAAAGTATGCTTATGCGGTTAGAAAGTGGAAAGACCCAAAAGCCTTTTCTGTAATGCTATTTTTGTTGGACAATAATCCAGATTTGGAAGTGCAGTATTCTGTTATCATGTATATGGCCAATTACTTTGAAAATTATGATTGGGCAATTAATTATAAGGATTTCAGGCTTTCGCCCCAAGTTTACGTGGACATGTGCAAGAAGTTCGTTAAAGAGAAAACTGTAAACGAGGCACGCCAGAAATATTGACGGAAACATTGGAAAAGATTGTTAGGATGGACATTTGGGTTCGATGGTCAAATCAACGCAAGAAATAAAGGAAGTATATGGAGAATACTAATAAAATAACGAATCTGTTCGGAGGGATGTTATTGGGAACGGCTATGCTGTTGATGACATCAACGGCGATGGCTGGCAATTTTAACCTAACAATGGATGTCGAAGGAGAGTCGGTGTCAGGGAGAAAGGCTGTAGCCTTGAAAGGGGAAGACGTCAATTTCAGCATTGACCCGGATAAGAATTTGGACACGGTGAGCTGGGACTTTGGAACGGGAGCCACCCCATCGACGGCAAGCGGGTACGGCCCGCACGCAGTAAGCTATGGCAGTGCGGCCGAAGGAGGGGAAAGCGATGTGCAGATATCCGCCGACCGCACGGATGATGAGGGGAATAATTGCAGCACCCCGATGAAAAAGACCGCCAGCGTCGTGGTGCCTAAACTTGAAGTGAAAGAGGTTTCCTTTAGCGGTGACGGGAATTATCGGATTAAAGATATACAAGGCACTTTCGCCTCTGAGAGTGGTCAAGAAATCCAATCACCGGAATGGAAGGATGCAGGAACTCCTCAAGCGATTTGTTACAAAAAGGAAAGTAGTCCGACGCTGAAGGTGAAATTTTCGATTATCCCAAGCCTCGGAAGTTCTAGCAAATCAGTGAAAATTAAGGCTGAAGGCAAGCAGGGTTCCACTACATTAACTTATCCTGAAAAGGATTTGACCTTGACGGGAAGTGAAGTGGAGTTGAATGAACTAACCACCTCATCGAACTTGGGAAATGCGATAGACAATACGGATTACAAAGTTACTTGGCAATTGATAAAAGCGAATGATGACACAGAAGACATTAAAACTACCTCAAATAAATTATTTGTAGTACTCGGGCAGCCGTCTGGAGTGCTTTCTTATATTAGACTGAATGCAGTGACAAGTAGCGCAAAAGGTTCAGATGATAATCAAAAAGCAATACGAAATTTGTGGTTAAATGATTTTGCGTATGTGCCGTACAATATAGATTCAAGACCTAATAATGTTTGGAGCATACTGGATGGCGTACCTGGCAGTTGCTATCACATTTCGCAATTATTTTCACAAGGCGTCGGATTATTAGGAGTTAATGCTCAGACTTCGATTGTTTATGTTTATGTAAATACTAATGGTGGAGTTTTTGAAAGTCCGCTTACGGGAGTTTATAAGAAACGAAATTGTGAGCCCAACAATAATGGACATGAGAGCGACTCAATTCATCATATTTTTGGAAATGTAAATGAAAAACTGAATTTTAAAGATGGGGGCGGCAAAATTAACAATTATGAAGCATGTTTTGTGTATAATGGTGGGTATTACGCCCCTGGAACGGCCATAAGAAATTCCATGCCAGCCAAGATATTTTCCTCAAATGCTGCGGTTATGACAGCAATAGCCCAGGAAAGTCTTTGGGCTATATGTGATCAACAGGAAGTTGGTTTATATATATGTTCACAGCCAGGACCTTATCCTGAACATAACTGGTAATTATATGTGGTCATACCAATTACTATTGATGCCTTTGATTTGCGTAACCATGGCTTTTGGCCAATTACCAACGGAAGAAGAATTTCGGAGTCTGCAGGGATCTCAGACTCATTGGATTGATGAAATGATGGAGAAAGATATAAAAGATGGGGCAATTAATGGTAAGGGGAACTTGCAAGTGAAAGCGTTCTTTGAAGATAGTAAATTAGGCCTTGAAACATGGTACCTAAAACCATTGTTTTTACCCGGTAATGATGCTCGCTGGATTGGAATATTTCATGATTCTTCCAGTAATGTGGACCGGATTTATTGCAATTATAAAGTGCCAGGTTATGAGGTTTTAATTTGTGAAACAAACAGTCTAATAACAATCCAATTAGATGGTAATGTCATTCCAGCCATCCCAGATAAGCAGTTCACAAAAATTCTTTTTCAATCGTTATTAAAAGGTTTTAAGGATGTTAAATTGCGACTTGATAAACAGGGTAATGGAACTGTTGATTTACACCAAGAAAGTCGAATGCCTAAGTGGGTTAATACTATTTCTTGGAACTACTTTCCTAATAGGATAAGAGTCTATTTTTTGAAAATTCCAGAAGATTACGCACCTGCAAGTGATCCTTCATTTTATATTAAAAAGAATCAAAATTGGTTTACACCAACGACAGCAGTGAATTAACGCTTACTTTTCCATGAGGGTGAAATATTTCCAACGAAGTATTTAAAGGGAGGTTCTGGTTGATTCCAACAAAGGAAAGGTGTTAAAGTATTAATAACCCCTTGAGATTGCTGGATAAAGATGGAAGCCCCCGGATTTTGCAGATTGCCATCGAAGTTGGTTTTGATTTTTTGCGGTGCATTACTGTTTCAGTCTGCACACGCCGAGGAAAGAACTTTGCTCAATATTGATTGGCGTTTCCAAAAAGATGACCCTGCCGGGGTCGGCGACCAACTTGGTTACAAGAAGATGAAGGACTACCTGTTGCCGTCCGGCAACAGCATGGCCGCGCCGGATAACCAAAAGCAATTGCCGGAACGAAGCCTGGATGACAAAGTCAGCTACGCGGCGGTTAATTACGACGACAAGGAATGGCGCGCAATCAATCTGCCGCATGATTTTGGATTGGAAGAAACTTTTGTGCCGACCGGCACCAACCCCAGCCCACCATCGGGTATCGGCTGGTACCGCAAGCAACTGGACTTTTCCCCGGCAGATTCCGACAAACGGATCTACCTCGACATGGACGGGGCGTCATCCTGTCCGGCAGTCTGGCTGAACGGCAAATACGTCGGTGGCTGGGCTTATGGTTACACTTCATTCCGGTTGGACTTGACCAAACACATCCAGTTTGGCAGGAAAAATATCCTGACCATCCGCGTGGAAAATCTGCCCGATCCCAGGCTCTGGTACACGGAGGTCGGAATTTTACGCAATGTGTGGCTGGTAAAAACGGCTCCCGTTCACGTCGCCCATTGGGGAACCACCGTTATCACGCCGGAAGTCCATGAAACCACTGCGACAATCGAAATCAAGACCCGCGTGGAAAACAATGTGCCGAAGGAAAGCAAAGTTACATTTATCACCGAAATTTACGCGCATAACGGGCAACAAGTGGACGCCAAGCCCATCCTGTCGTCATCCGCCCCAGTGGCATTGACAATCCCCGGCCAGCAAACCGTCGAGGGAACCGAAACTTTCACCTTGGGCAATCCGAAATTGTGGACTCCCGACAGTCCCAATTTATATACCGCCGTTACGACGATCAATGAAAACGGCAAAGTCGTGGACCGCTATGAAACGGTGTTTGGCGTGCGCAGCACGCTCTTTACGGTCAGTGACGGTTTTTACCTCAACGACAAACGGGTGCAACTCAAGGGGGTGAATTTACACCGTGATCTTGGCGCGTTGGGATCGATTGTTAACACCAGTGCGCTGCGTTATCGTTTGGAGTTGCTGAAAACCATGGGCTGCAATGCCATCCGGACCTACGGCGCCCCTGCTTCGCCGGAATTGCTGGACCTTTGCGACCGGATGGGTTTTTTGCTCATCAGCGACTTTTCCGACATCTGGATCAAGGGGCGGAAATTCGACAGTTACGGCAGTTTCTTCAATGATTGGTATGACAAGGATTTGCGTGCCTGGATGCGTCGCGACCGCAATCATCCGTCGCTGATTGCGTGGAATATCGCGGCGAATGTCGGTGAGCAACTCACTCCCGACGGGATACCATTTGCCGAAAAAATGGCCGCCATTGTGCGAGTCGAGGATTCCACCCGCCAGGTCATGCTGGCCAGCCGGGAGGCAAAGGCGTGTTACAACGGCATGGAAAAGACCGTCGATGTTTTCGGTCTGGATTTCCTGACCGGGGAATACAAGAAATTCCATGAAACCAACCCGGACATCCCGGTATTGGCGAGTTCATCCGCCGGAACTTACAGTTCCCGCGGGGAGTATATGTTTCCGGTCAGCGAGGGGAAGGATTACGGCCGGATTTCCTTCCAAGTCAGTTCCTATGATTTGTACGCGCCTAATTTTGGCAGGACCCCCGACGCGGAATTCAATGCCCTGGGGCAAAGCCCGTTTGTGGCCGGAGAGTTTGTGTTTGCCGGATTTGATTTTCTCGGGGATGCGACTCCTTACAAAGATGAACTGAGAAGCTTGATTGATTTTTACCGTGAGGAGGAACGCGCGGCGGCGGAAAAGGAGCTGGCGGAAACCAAGCGGATCAAATGTCCGTCCCGCAGTTCCTATTACGGGATTTTTGATTTGGCGGGTTTTCCCAAGGACCGCTACTACCTGTACCAAGCGTATTGGCGCCCGGATTTTCCCATGGCGCATCTTCTGCCGCATTGGACCTGGCCGGGACGGGAAGGTGAAGCAACGCCGGTGCATGTCTATACCTCAGGTGATGAGGCGGAGCTTTATTTGAACGGACAGTCGCTGGGGAAAAGGCAACTGACGGGAAACGCGCACCGGTTGCGCTGGGATGACGTCAAATATGAACCGGGGGAATTGAAGGTGGTCGCCTACAAGAACGGAGAAAAATGGGCGGAAGATAGCGTGAGCACGGCGGGAAGCGCCGCCAAATTGGAATTGTACGTGGATAGAAAATCCCTCAAGGCGAACGGGCAGGATTTGGTGTTTGTCACCGTCAAAGTGGTGGATGATCAAGGCCGGGTGGTGCCAGGAGCCAATTCCAAAATCAAGTTTGAAATAAACGGTCCGGGTCGGATTCTGGCAACCGACAACGGAGACGCCACCAACCGCGAATCGTTTCTGACCAATGAGTGTCACGCCTACAATGGTTTGGCACTGGCGATAATCGGCGCGGAGAACATCAAAAAAGGAAACATTCTGTTGGTGGTGCAGGCTGAAGGACTGGCTCCGGCAAGAATTGAAATGAAAAGCGAGTGACGTGAAATGAAACTTGTTTTTGACTGGCGTTGGATGGGGGTGATATGGACAGTCCTGTTGTTGGGGCAGGCAACAGCATCAGCGGAAGTCTATCAAATCAGGGATATCAGGAGGTATATTAGCCCGGCACGTGACAATATCGGACCTTGGGAAGAACTTATCACAGAGCAGATTGACGAGAAAACCAAGGCGAAGAAAAAGGAGCGGACCTGGGTGTTTGTGCCGTACCTTGAGGTCAAGGTGGAAGTGAAACGCCTGGTTTTCACCGAGGGGCAGGATTACAAGATTTACTGCTTTGACAAGGACCGGCAAATCATCGGTGAACCACTCCTACCCTCGAATCCGAGCGAAAAAGGCCGCAATACGCAGAAATTTCCCGTCAAATTTGAAACGGGGCAGGTGTACAGCCTGTATTTTAAGATACCGGAATCCTTGCGCAAGCAAGCCGCGTCACTGACTTATTTGGTGGTGGTGGGAGACAAAAACGAAGTTGCGGTCAAATTCTACCCCGAACGCGGCGACAGTCCTGAGTTTTACGAGTTTTGGGAAAAGGACGTTTATTTGAAACCCAAGCAAAAGGATGTGACCGGAAAACCCAAGATGGAGCCGGTCATGCAGCATATGGTGCTGACCAAAAACCCCAAACAGCCCCGGATCACGCTGTTCTTTTGTCCGCCGGAAGGGGTGACGGATGCCTCGGAATTGAACGGCGTTATTGCATATTGCATGCTGGGCGATGGGGCCGAAAATCTGGTGCGAAAAATCCAGCGGCAGGATAACGATGACGGGTTGAATTATTTGCGTGAATTTGCCAAGCAACAAAAACTGGGATTGCTCATGTGGGGATCAACTCGCTTATGGGACCCGCAGAAAAATTATACCGAATACGAGCGCAAGCAATACAAGGAACTTGATGAATCCTTCGAAGCAGTGGCAAGCGCATGGGAGGAAGGGCTATTGTACTTCCATAATACGTACGGCATTCCCAAGGACTACTTGTTGCTGGAGGGATTTTCCGGTTCCGCGCAATGGGCGCACCGCTTGGCCATGCGCAAGCCGGAGTATTTCCTGGCAGTACACATCCATATTCCGAGCAGTTTTGACAAACCCAGAGTGGAGGCCAGCAAGATTCTATGGTGTGTGACTACTGGTGAATTGGAAGGAGGCTATGAATCATCCAAGACCTTTTATGCTGATTGCCGGGCGTTGAATTTCCCCATTATTTACAAGGCCATCCCCAAACTTGGACATCAGGACAGTGTGATTGCCTATGATTTTAGGGATCGGTTCTTTGAATTTGCCCTGTCGTTGCGGGAAAAACGCAAAGCATATGACGGACAGAGCAAGGACCAATTGGATGCGCCAAAGATCAATGGTCCGTGGCCGGAGGAGTTTCGCAATGCCCCCTATGTCGGTGACATTATCAACCAGTCCTTATATCCGAGTTCCGAAGCGGATATGGTGCCTGAAAGCATGCGGGTATATTTGCCAACCAAAGCTCTTGCCGACGCCTGGAATCAATCCCAACCATGATGAAATTCTGTCATTTTTTCAAACGGGATAAGGTCGAGCTTATCATTATAGTGGTTATTTCAGTCGGATTGGGTTGGACGGTTGGTTTCGTCCATAAAAAACCGCTGTCATTAGTTTATCAGTCAAAGGTTGGCGAGGTGAAGCAAGCTTCGCTAACCTTGGAGCAATTCCGTGATTTTGTTGATGGCAAAAAGGGGATTGTTTTGGATGTGCGCCCGGGGATTTTTTACCGGCTTGGGCATGTGCCGGGAGCGATTTCATTGCCGCGCGACGATTTTGAGAAAGGCTATCAAAAACTTCAGGCGCTCTTGGAAAAAGATAAGCGGCAGCCAATCGCCATATACTGTTCAGGAGAAAGCTGTGAAGACAGTGGATTATTACATGGAGCATTGGCCCGATTGGGATATGTAAATATCCAGGTATTTCAAGGTGGTTGGGATGAATGGACGCGGGCGGGCTTGCCAGAAGAACTGGTTAAATGAATCAGATTAGCTCGGCTTAACTAAGTCGTTTTTAAACCGGCTCATCAGGCAGGAACATTTGGAAAATAATCAACAAGTCAGAATTTACCGGCGGAGGGTCTCGAACCCACACATACTTGCGTATACCAGATTTTGAGTCTGGCGCGTCTGCCAATTCCGCCACGCCGGCTTGTTAAGGAAGGAAAAACATAGAAAAAAAAAGCCTACTTGGCAAGCGGTGAAAATGGTTTTGTTTAAAAAATTGTGATGGGTTAGTTTTTCAGGCACATGATTGCCGGTTATCAGGTCCTGTTGGTCATTCCCGCTTACCGCGAAGCGGGACGGCTGCCGCCTTATCTAAGGGAACTGTCCGGTGTTTTGTCCCGGGGAGGGTTTTCGACTGCCATTTTGATTGTTGATGATGGCTCGCCGATTGAGGAACAGCAGGCATTAAGGGGGTTGATTGAAATTGGAACAATCGGTTCCTGTGAAATTTTGCAGCCGCTTGTGTTGCCTGAGAACAGGGGCAAGGGCGGGGCGGTATTGGCGGGCTGGAGGAGCGGGGTGAAGGCGGACTGGCTGGCTTTTGTCGATGCGGATGGCGCCTTGTCTGCGGCGGAAGTATTGCGGGTGTTGCGGCTCGCTGTTAGCGGACAACAACAAGCGGTCTATTGTGCGTCGAGGGTGGGAGAACTGCAGAGGCTGGTCAGGCGCAGGTGGAACCGCTGGGTGCTGGGGCGTGCTTTTGCCCAAGTCGTACGCTTCATGTTAAATCTCGGGATTAACGACAGCCAATGTGGATTTAAATTGCTTCCGGCGGCTTGTTTTCATCTGGTGGATCCGCAATTACAAGAGCAGGGATATTGTTTTGACCTGGAATTATTACTGGCCTTGCAACGCAGGGATGTTCGCATTGTCGAGGTGCCGGTGAATTGGCAGGATCAGCCCGGAGGCAAAGTCAGACCGCTACGAGATGGAATCCGAATGTTGCGGCAGCTGTGTCGTTTGCGAAAACGATTCCGACAATAAAGTGCTGGATAAAATCGGGTTTTAATTCATCATGCGTCCTTCTAAACAGCAATTATGAATACGTTAATTTCACCTCTTTGCAAAATCGTTTTTGGCGCCGGGTTATGCTTGGCTTGCATCGGTTCGTCCAAGGCCGAGCCGGTTTATGATGTCTTTAATCCCTGTCCCGATGTGAACCGCACGGCGGATGGCAAATGGGAACTGCATGATATGAAACGCCCGGTGCCGCCGAAGGTCGCGCCGAAGAGTGAAAAGGACATGCAGGATTGGATCAAGGCACCGGCTGGCGCAATCCAGTTGCTCGGATCGGGTTCGGATGTTTCACTGTGGAAAGACCAGCGCAAGTGGATTATGGAAAAGGGGGTGCTGGAAGTGGTTCCCAAGGGACAGAATTTCGAGACGGTGGACAGTTTTGGTTCCTGCCGCTTGCATGTGGAATGGATGGCACCCGCCGAATCAAACCGCAAGGAACAAAATCGCGCCAACAGCGGTATTTTCCTGATGTCGACCTACGAGGTTCAGGTATTGGATACCTATGATAATCCGACCTATGCCGATGGCATGGCCGGTGCCCTTTATGCGGTGAAGCCGCCGGATGCCAATCCGTTGCGACCTTCCGGCCAATGGCAATATTACGATATCTGGTTCAAGCGCCCGACCTTTGACGAGAAGGGGGCCATGGTCACCCCGGCTTGTGTTACGGTTTATATCAACGGTGTTCTGGTGCAGGACAATGTGCCGTTTGACGGGGTGTCGGTTTATAAACCGCGCCAGCCGTACAAGAAACACGCCGACAAGCTGCCGCTTGCCTTGCAATATCACAATGAAGTGATCAGCT
This sequence comes from Verrucomicrobiales bacterium, assembly GCA_031256975.1. Classification (GTDB taxonomy): domain Bacteria; phylum Verrucomicrobiota; class Verrucomicrobiia; order Methylacidiphilales; family JAAUTS01; genus JAIRPN01. The sequence continues at coordinate 24,502 of JAIRPN010000004.1, forward strand.
TTCGCAACATCTGGCTGCAACCGCTGGGGGATGACAATGTGGTGTCGCCCGCCGGCAAAGTGGGAATTGCCAGAAAATAACCCGCAAACGCGACATGATTCGACAATTGCCCGTCAAGCCGCGCCGTTTTTTCGAACTCTTCGAGGAGTTTGGCCGGGGAAGCATTGCGCGCTTGCCCACCCATCAAAACGGCGGGCTGGAGATTCATTATATCTCGTCGGGCCATTTGCACTGGCAGGTTGAAAACAAAATCTACCTGGTGCCGCCCCGCTCATTTTTTTTCACCTTCCCTTGGGAAAGGCATGGGGGAACCGGTGACTTTGAACTGGGACATTATTTCCATTTTGCCGTCTTTCGCCTGCAAAGCCAGGAACGCAAGTCAGCCGACAAGTTGCGGTTTGTGCCGGAGTTTGCCATTTCGGAACAGGACCAAATCGGCATTTTCCGCAAGCTGCTGTCTTCCAAGAACCGGTATTGCCCGGCCAGCCCGGCGCTGGCGGTGATGATGCCGCGTTTGGTTGATGAATTGAGCGAGCCGGGGCCGTTGGCAAAAACCAAGGTGATCGCCTATTCCCAGGCAATTCTTTGCGAGCTGGCCTTGTGCATGCATCAGGCCAATCAAAAGACCAACGCCGATTCCTCGTCGGGCAGGGAGCGAATCCTGCAATTCATCGGTGATTTGTGGGACCAATGCGACGAGCCATGGACGCTGAGTTCCATGGCAGCCGCCTGCAAGCTTGGGCGCACGCGTTTCGAAACCCTGACCAAGGAAATTACCGGAGACGCCCCAGCCATGTTGATTAACCGCCTGCGGGTTCGCCGTGCCCAGCAATTGCTCAAGGAAAGCGACAAGACCATCACCGATATCGCTTTTCAGGTCGGGTTCAATTCGAGCCAGTATTTTTCCAGGATTTTCCAGACGCTGACCGGGATTACGCCCTTGTGTTATCGCCAGAATCACGGCGGCATTGTCGATTATGACCGGCGCTTCCTGAAGGCATTGGGGCAATTGCGACAGCATTCGTAAGGCCAATCGCAGGGGCGTCCCGGGACTTCCATGTTAGCGATTTTTGGCGAGGGGTGATTTTTGGTTAAGTGATTAAACGCGTTATGCTGAAAAATTGAAAAAATCCCTTTTGCACTATTTACCACTGGTAAAACAAACAAGCCAATCACAATTTAAGCGGTTAAGTTGGCTTCAAGCAAATTGGCAACAGGGCTGTAAAAGGTAGATGAACGGATATACAGGCTTGCCATAAGTAAAAAAATTTACTTAGTTTGTGAAACGTTTTTATTGAGATAATTACAACGAAAGGTGCAGGCAACTATGAAACGACGTACATTCTTGCGGTTGGCCGGTGTGGCGGCAGTGCCGTTTATTATTCCGACCCGGGTATTTGGGCAAACCGCTCCTTCCAGGCGGTTGAATGTGGGCAGCATTGGCTCGGGCAACCAGTGGCGCGGGCATTGCGACTTTGTGCTGGGCAATCCCAACCTGCAGCTGACTTGGATTTGCGACGTGGACGCGGAACACACCAAGCAGAACGTTGACAAGATCCAGGACCGTTACGCCAAGGACAGCGGCATGAGCTCCTATAAAGGCGTCAAGACCACCGACGATTACCGTGAACTGCTGGCGGACAAGGATCTCGACATTGTGTGGATTTGCACTCCCGACCACTGGCACGCGTTGCCGGCGATTTTGGCGGCGCAGAGCGGCAAACATATTTACGTGGAAAAACCGCTGGCCCGCACGGTGGCGGAAGGCCGCGCGATGGTGAACGCGGTGCAGCGTTCCGGCGTGGTTTGCCAGGTGGGATGCCAGCAGCGTTCCGGCTGGGAATTCCAGCGCGCGATCACGCTGACGCAAAACGGTGCGCTTGGAAAAATCAAGACCGTCCGGGTTGGATTGCCGGGCGGCGGCGGCGACCGTGGCATCAAGCAGATTGTCGCGGAACCGATTCCGGATGGATTCAATTACCAAATGTGGCTCGGTCCGACCCCGAATGTGCCGTATATGAAAAAACGCATTCACTGGGATTGGCGCTGGAATTACAATTACGGTGGGGGCCAGCTTACCGACTGGATCAACCACCATTACGACATCGCGCAGCTCGCGCTCGGCGTCAGTGAACAGGCGCCGGTGGCCATCAAGAACGCGCAGGCGGAATTTGGCGACAGCCCGTTGTATGACACGGCGAGCAAATATTCATTCGAGGCGCACTACGCTAACGGCCAAGTCATCGAGGTTTCCTCCAGCGGCTGTTTCAACGGTCGCGGCGGTGTTTACATCGAGGGCGAAAAAGGCTGGATATGGACCGATCGCGGAAGGATCGAGTATTCCTCGCCGGCCCTGCAAAACATGGCACTGGCATCGGATGGTTACACCTTCCTTGGCAAGTCAAGCGATCACCGGCAAAACTTCATTGACGCGGTCATGAACGGCACGACCTCGCGCGCGCCGATCCGCCACGCGTATTTCACCGCGCTGGCGGCGCATCTGGCAAATGCGGCGTTTCGCGCCGGAATTTCGGAATTGAAATGGGATCCCGCCACGGAGCGGGTGACCAACTCCGCCGATGCGGAGCGCTTCATGGCACCGAATTACCGCGGTCCTTGGACTTTACCTAACGCTTAATCATCAACTGGAGACAATTATATGAAGAGCATTTTTAGAATTGCAACAGCAGCAACGCTAATAACCAGTTCCGTATTAGCGGCGGATAAAATCGTGACGGAATTCCCGCCGGTGAAGGACGAATTCATCCCGAAGATTGACGCCGCACTTCCAACAGAGGCTGTGGTGAAACCCAAATCACCGAGAAAAATCCTACTGTTTTCCCGGACTGAAGGTTTTAGCCACGGCTCCATCCCTTGTGGCATTTACACCATCACCAAGATGGGCGAAAAAACCGGCGCTTACAGCGTGGTGCAATCAGGGGACATGGAAATGTTCTCGCCGGACAAGCTGAAGGAATTTGACGCGGTGTTTTTCAACAACACCACCGGCTTGAAATTCAACGAGGAACAACGCAAGGCTTTGCTGGACTTCGTGCGCGGCGGCAAGGCGATGATTGGCATTCATTCCGCAACGGACAATTTCCCGAACTGGGATGAGGGGCAGGCCTGCATCGGCGGCAAATTTGACGGGCATCCCTGGGGAGCCGGTGACACAGTGGCGGTTAAAATTGATGACCCGGCGAATGTGTTGAACAAACCGTTCGGCGGGCAGGGGTTCTGGATCAAGGACGAAATCTACCAGATGGACAAGCACTACAAGCGCGATGACCGCCGCGTATTGATGAGTCTGGACATGTCCAAACCGCAGAATGCGCGCGGCCCCAAGAAGGAAGGCGAAAAATCGCCAATTCACCGCGAGGACAATGATTTCGGCATTGCGTGGATTCGCAAGGAAGGCGCCGGCCGCGTGTTTTACAGCTCGCTCGGCCATAACAATGAAGTGTTCTGGACACCGCAGGTGCTGGAACACTGGCTGGCCGGCATTCAATATGCACTGGGCGACCTGGATGCGGATGCCACGCCGCTGGCGGAATACAAACCCGCTTTGGCGCCGGATGAAGTGAAGGTGCTGCAACGACCTGATACAGCCAAATAACCAACGGAGATACCCATGTCTAATTTTCTGAAAATCATTGTTTTGGCGGCCCTGTTTGTCACACCGACAGTCTGGCTGTTGGCGGATATTAATGATGCCAAGTGGTGCGCTTCCGACGAGGCGATCAACTTCTTGAAAACCTGCGAGCAGGGAAAGGACGACCAGACCGGAACCAAATGGCGCAACGGTGCGGTCCTGCTTGACCAGCCCGAACGGCAGAAGGTGGAATCACTGCTGGTTGCCAACGCGGACAAATTCTCCCCGGCGGGCCGCAAGCTGGCGGCCTTTGCGCTGGGTTCCATCGGCGGCGACGCCGCGGTGCCGGTATTGGGCAAGTGGGCGCAGGAAAAGGACGGCATGGATGCCATCCGCGCGCTGTCCATGCTCCGGGTTCCGTCCGCCAACAAGGAACTGGCAAAGTTGCTGGTGTCAGTTTCGGATGGCGACCTCAAGATCGCCATTTTGGATATCTTGGCAGGCAAAGGCGATGCCTCGGTGGTTAAGCAGGCTGTCGACTTGTCGAAGGATTCCAAGACGGCTTCCGCTGCCTACTATTATCTGGCGAGTGTGGGTTCGGATGAAGCCATCGCCGCCATTAGCGCCGCCAAACCGAACGGCGAGGTGTTGCAAAACGCCCGTAATTGGGCCTTGGTCAGCGCCGCTGAACGGGCGATGCGCGATGGCCGCAATGAATCCGCCGTGGCGGTGTTCAAGGGGCTGATCGGCGACTCCAATGCCGAGCAGATCCGTTTGGCGGCGGCGCAGGGCCTGTTGCAGGCCCAGGGCGCAGCAGCCCTGAAGGGAATGCTGAACGATTTGCTGAAAGGCAACCATGAATCGCTGCGCAAAAAACTGGCGCGAGTCATCATCGCCTATCCCACGCCGGAATCCAAGATTGGCGACCTGCTGGTCAAATTGCCGCAATCGGACGCCGTGGCGGCAGCCTTGGCGCAATCGTTTGGCGACTACCCGGAAGACGTGCAGCTGGTGTTGCTCAATAACATTACCAACTTGCAGGTCGGCGAAAAATACCTGGCGCTGATTGATGCGGGATTAAAAGCCAAGTCGGATACCGTGCAGGTTGCCGCGATCCAGGCGCTCGGCGTTAGCGGCAATGAGTCGTCATTCGCGGCGCTGGCAGCGGCGGTTGACAGCAAGGATGAGGCCCGCAGCGCCGCCGCGGTCAATGCCGTCGCCGCCTTAAAGGGCAACGGCGTATCGGCTTTGGTGTTGAAGAGCGCAATGGCTTCCGATGCCTCGGTCAAGGCCAAATGGCTGGATATCGTGTCACAACGCGCTAACCATGAAACCCTGCCGTTCGTGATCGAATGCGCCAAATCCCCGCAGGCCGATGTGCGCTCGGCCGCCTTCGCGGCGCTCAAGAATGTGATGGAATCCGGTGACTTGGCGGCACTGGTGGACTTGCAATCCTCGGCCAAGGAGAATGCCGACAAGAAAGCCTGGCGCGAAGCGCTGATCAAGGTTGCCAAGTCGCGTGCCGGCGACGCCAAGGCGGTCGAATTGCTCAAGCCGCTCCTGGAAAGATCCAAGGACAGTGATTTGCAACCGGTCGCCGCGGCGGTGGCGGGTGTCGACAACAAGGAAGCCGCCGATGCGCTGAAGGCGCAGTTGGCGAGCCCGGATGTGGACCGTCGCAAGGATATCATCCGCGCGCTGAGCAGCGTTCGCAACCAAACCAGCATGGATTTACTGGAAGATTCAGCCGCCAACGGCAAGGACCCGTCGGAAAAAATACTGGCCTTGCGCGGCCTGCTGGATACTGTGAGACAAATGAACCTGCGTGACGAGGAAAAGGTCAAGATCTGGGCGCGCGCCTGGGACCTGGCGCAGCGGCAGGAAGAAAAGGACGCCATCATTAGCGCCATCAAGGACAAAAAGGGCAACAAGGAAGCCCGCGAATTGCTGAAAAAAATCGGTGTCCAAGTTTAAGTCAAATCACCCATTGGAATTTATGAATAACAACCCCAAATCCCCATTGTTATCCGCGGAAACCCTCGGATTCTTCGTTCTGCGCGGCTGGCTTGGCGTCCGGGCCCTGTTGACCGGCATTGAAAAGTTCAGCGGCACCAAGACTGTCACCGAGGCGTTGCTTGGAGCCGATGGCCAGCCTGACCCGAGCGGCGCGATGGTTGAAGTGGACAAAAAAGTCTACGGGCTCAGCCATTATCACGCCATTCCCGAGAGTTTCCAAACCAGCTTCAGCAACCAGCCGCTAATGCCGGATTTTTTGATGAAGCCTTTCTGCTGGGCACTGGGACCGCTGTTGATCATCCTCGGCCTGACACTATTGCTGGGCATCAAAACCCGCCTGTCATTAGCGGTTCAGGGGGTGTTGTACATCATGCTGACCTCCGGCTTCATCCTGATCAACCAGGACGCCGGCATTGCCTGGCTGGGTATTCACATCGTGCTGATTGCCTTGGCGTTGAAATGGGAAAAATATAACCGTCTCACCATTACCCGTTCATGAAAAGTTTCTCCTTTTTCCCGGAGCAACCGAATCGCCGGACTTTTTTGAAAATGACCGCGGGAGCCGGTGCGGCCTTGGCGATCGGCAACATCCCGGCCTTTGGCATCAATCCTGAAAAAAACGATGCGCTGAACATCGCGATTGTCGGTTGCGGCGCGCAGGGCAGGGTGCTGCTGGAAGCCTGCATGAAGATTCCCAACATCCGCTTCGTCGCGGTCTGCGATATTTGGGATTATGCGCGTGAATATGCCCGCAGGTTTTTGAAAAAAGCGGGACACGAACCGAATGCCTACACGGACATCGAGGACATGTTGTCGAAGGAAAAGAACCTCGACGGCGTGCTCGTTGCCGTGCCGGATTTCTGGCACGCGCCGCACACCAATATGTGCCTGAAGGCGGGCATTAACGTGTATTGCGAGAAAATGATGTCGAACACCATTGCGGGTGCTCGTTCCATGGTGGAAACCATGAAATCGACCGGTAAATTGCTGCAAATCGGACACCAGCGCCGCAGCAACCCGCGTTATTTGGTCACGTTGAACCGTTTGATCAAGGAGGCCAATATCACCGGCCGCATCACGGCCGCTAATGCTCAATGGAATCGCGCTGTTGCAGACGATCTCGGTTGGCCGAAAAACGCCGCGTTGCCAGCGGAAACCCTGCAAAAATACGGTTTCAAAGACATGCATGTGTTCCGCAACTGGCGCTGGTTCCGTGAATACGGCGGCGGCCCGCTGTCGGACTTGGGCGCGCACCAGATTGATATTTTCAACTGGTTCTTCGGCACAGCACCGACCAATGTGATCGGCAACGGCGGCGTTGATTATTACACGACACACGAATGGTTCGACCAGGCGATGGTGGTTTACGAATACCAGACCGCGCAAGGCGTGGCCCGTGCGTTCTACCAAGTGTTGACCACCACCAGCGCGGGCGGCGGTTACTTCGAGGAATTCATGGGCGTGGACGGCACGATCAAGATTTCGGAAAATCCGAATATCACTTCAATCTTCCGCGAGGCGCGTGCGCCGTCGTGGGAACCGTTTATCCGGCAAAAATTGCTGGCGGAATCGATTGATACATCGGCGCCGAAGAGCTCCGCCAAGGTTGATGCCCGCGAAACAGCGGCATTGGCGGCCTACAAACTGCCGATCGTGCTGAACAAGGCGATTCACCAGCCGCACCTGGAAAATTTCTTTGCCGCCATCCGCGGAGAGGCTAAGCTGAATTGTCCGGCGGACGAAGCGTTCGCCAGTGAAATCGCGGTATTCAAGGCCATTGAAGCGGTGGATACCAAGAAACTAGTAACGTTAACACCCGAGGAAGCACACGTATGAGAACCAGTAATTTGATTTTAACCTTTTCGCTATTGGCGTCCGCCGCGTTCGCGGCCGACATGGTGCCGCTAAAGACCAGCCTGCCGAAGCCGTTGTTTGTCGGCACCCCGGTGCCGGTCAAGGTTGATAACCTCGAGCCTGCCCGCAAAGGGGAACGTCCGGAATTCATGGTCCCGAAGGACGCGGTGAACCTGGCCAAGGGCAAGAAAGTCACCTCGAGCGACAGCGAGCCACTGCTGGGCGACCTTGCCATGGTCACCGACGGCTCGAAGGATGGCGACGAGGGCAATTATGTCGAACTGGGCGACGGCAAGCAGTGGGTGCAGATTGACTTGGGCAAGGCGGCGGCAATCAACGCCATTCTGGTCTGGCATTTCCATTCACAAGCCCGTGTTTATCATGACGTGGTGGTGCAGGTCTCGGACGATCCGGATTTCATTTCCGGCGTGACCACGGTGTTCAACAACGACCATGATAACAGCTCAGGCTTGGGCAAGGGAACCGATTACTCCTACGTGGAAACCTACGAAGGCAAGCTGATCGACGCCAAGGGCGCCAAGGGCCGTTATGTGCGTTTGTACAGCAACGGCAACACCGCCAACCCGCAAAATCATTACATCGAAGTGGAAGTCTGGGGCGTGGCGAAGTAAGCTGACGCATGCCTGCGAGAGTTCTTCTGTTGCCGGTGATTTTTCTGGCAGCCTTGTTGCTTCGTCTGCCCGGACTGGATTCGCGTCCATTCCATGTGGACGAGGCCAACAACGCCTTCATTCTGGAAGAGGCCTTGCAGCAGGGCGGATTTCATTACCGGCCCAGTGAGCATCACGGGCCGACTTTGTTTTACCTGGCGGAATTGCCCTGCAAGATCCTTGGGATTCAATCCGCCGCCGAGATGGAGGCATGGGCATTGCGGGTTGTCCCGGTGATTTGCGGGGCGCTGGCGGCGGCTTCGGTCTTGCTGTTAGCGCCTTATTTGTCGAATTTTGCGGCGCTAACGGCGGCCTTGATCGTGACGGTTGGGGCGATGTTTCATTATTACAGCCGGACTTTTATTCATGAAAGCCTGCTGCTGCTGTTTACCGTTTGGTTTTTGGCCTCCTTGTTTCGCTGGCGCGGCAGGGGAACCTTGCGGTGGGCGCTGGCTAGCGGCTTGCTGGCGGGACTTATGGTGGCAACCAAGGAGAATGCCGCGGTTAGCGTCATTCTGATCGGGGCGCCGTTTTTACTGCCACTCGGCAAGGACTCCAAGATAAGGATGCCACAGTTGTTAGCGGCTGGAATCTTATCGTTAGCAGTGATTCTGCTGCTGATCGGGCCGGATAATCTCTGGCAGGCGATTGCCCTGCATACCAGACGGGGACTGGATTCCGGGCATAATTGGCCGTGGTACCAATTCCTGGTTTGGTTTGGCAGTTGGCGCGGGCTAGGACTGGCGTGGGACTTCTGGCTGGCGGTGCCCTTGGCGGTTGTTGCCTTATATGGTCATAGACGCAGTGCTCCGGTATTGATTTTAGCACTTGGCTTTACCGGGTTGTTTTTGTTCCATTGCCTGTTGCCCTACAAGACACCGTGGTTGATGCTGGAACCCATGTTGCTGCTGTCGCTGTTAGCGGCGGCCGGGCTGAATTTTTTATTGGCAAAACGACCGGCCGTGTTGAAGGCGCTAACCGTGGCCTTGCTGTTGGCGTTGTTGTGTTCCGAAACCTGGCAGCGCAGTTTTCATAATCAGGTGAGGGTGGATAATCCGTTGGCTTATTCGCCGACTGATCCACAGACTGCGGATTTGGTCAGGCAGGTGGACGCAATTGCCAATGCGTTGCCAGATAAACAACAAGCCGTCGTGCAGGTAATCGGGTATGACTATTGGCCGCTGCCTTGGTTATTGCGCAAATATCCGAACAAGGGGTTTTGGCAGGAACCGCCGGAACAATGGCCCGGCGAAATCCTGTTGTGCGGCCCGGAGACGATCGGGTGGATTCCAAACGCCCGCGAATGGCAGTTCACTCCCTATTACCTGCGGCCCGGAGTATTGATTTTTGTCGGCAGTAAGTTAAACAGGACCGGTCGTGAACAACGCTAACCGTGAACTCCATGATCCTTCCGCCCGGGTGTACCGCCATCAGGCGATGGCGACCTGGTTCGAAATCCACATTGTCGACGACGATGCCGATTTTTCCCGCCGGGCTGCCACGGAAGCCTTTCGATTACTGGATCATTTGGAGTATTTGCTGAGTCGTTATCGCGAGGAAAGTGAAGTATCCATTATTTCACGTTTGCAACCGGGCGAGGTGTTCGCCGCTAATGACGAAGTGATGGCTTGCCTGTCCTTGGCGCTGCAGATGTCCCAAAGGACCATGGGAGCTTTTGACCCCGCTCTGGGCAGGGAAATTGACCGTCACAAGGGAATCAAATCCACTCATGCAACAAAACGCGGAAGGTTGATTCTGGATCCCGTCACAGGCCGGATCAGTTGCGAGGAAGCCAGTGTTACCCTTGATCTGGGGGCTATCGGCAAAGGATTCGCCCTGGATCGCATGGCGGAATTGCTTGAGGAATGGGGCGTAGGCCAAGCGCTTTTGGTGGCCGGAGGCAGTTCAGTGAGGACGCTAACCACGAACCGGTCGTCGGTTCCTTACTGGTCGAACAGTTTATCCGACGGTGGTAAAATCTGGTTAAAGAATGCAGCGCTTGGTTGCTCCGGTGTTGCCGTGCAGGGAGCGCATATTATTAATCCGGTAACCAGAAAGCCCGCCGATTGCCCGGACCGGGTTTGGGTAGTCGCAAAGACTGCCGCTGAAGCGGATGCCTTTTCCACGGCATTCATGATTTTGTCCAAAGCGGAGGTCCTGGAAATCGCGGGCAGAGAGAATCTTTCCGTTGCTTGTCAACCCAGGGGAAAGAAGGTTGTGCAATGGCTGATTCCTTTGGATGAATTCCTGCATAAGGCCTATTTTGAAAAATCTATTAATTAGAATCAATAATTATATTATTAGTTAATAATAGACAAACTAATAATAAACTTGTCTTTTATACTGGAGTCAATAGGATTGAATTCAATCATATGGTTATGACTGTCAATTCTCCTGATATTAATCTGGCCAAGGAAAGGGCCGACAAGACTTCATTGCAACAAGATGCCGCCGCTATTGGCGATGCTCAATTATTCCAGTCACCGCAGGCGGAAAAGCTTAAAAGGGAAATTTGCGACATAGGCCGCCGGATTTGGATGCGGGAATATTGCGATGGCAATGGCGGCAATATTTCCGTTCGCCTGGCCCCAAATCGTTATTTATGCACACCGACCGGAGTCAGCAAGGGCTTTTTGACCCCGGAAATGATTTGCCTGGTCGATGGCAGCGGCCAACAACTCGCCGGGACATGGAAACGCACGAGTGAGTTTTTGACCCATCTGGCAATTTACCAGGCAACGCCGGATGCCGTTTCGGTTTGCCATGCCCATCCCTGCCATGCAGGCGCCTTTGCGGTCAAGCAATTGCAGCCGCCGCCGCGCTTAATTCCCGAATTGGAAGTTTTTGTCGGCGAGGTTCCGGTGGCGCAGTATGATACACCCGGTTCTCCCGCCACTGCGGCGGCGGTCGGCAAATTGGCGCCGCAACACCAATCAATCATCATGGGCTTGCACGGAGTCATTTGCTGGGGAAAATCAGTTGAAGACGCGTATTTCAAGATGGAAATCACGGACGCCTATTGCCGGACAGTGATTCTGGCGCAAAATCTACCGGGAGAAGCCGCAATTAGCGGTGAAAAAATGAGCGAGTTGCTCGAAATGAAAAAGGGACTGGGATTGCCGGACAGCCGTTACGGATTAAAGCCTGTCGACCTTGGCAAGATCAATCCTTGGGAAGAAATGTGCATGGAGGAAGACGGTTCCGTGCCACAGCCTTATCCAGCGGCCGCCGGGACCGGCAGGATATTGAGCGATGCTGATGTTGAACGCATTGTGCAAAGGCTCGGAGACAAGATTTTGGAAAAACTAAAACTCTAGGGAATCAGTCCCAATCCTTGCCACAGGCTAAACATGCCGGGTTATGACCTGTGAATGGCGACCCCAACGGGATTCGAACCCGTGTGTCCACCTTGAGAGGGTGGTGTCCTAGGCCTCTAGACGATGGGGTCTGTAAGGAAATAAAATCCTAGACGGTTCCGTCGGTTCTAGCAATAGCGGATTATGGCTGGGTTATTTTTCCGCCTGCGGGTTGTACCGGTAAAAAATGAAGTTCGGTGAGACGTAGGCAACGCTGAATTGCCGGGGTACGGCAATATCCTCAAACAAGCGCCGCAGGACTACACGGGAACGGTCGCTGTCAGGGAATTGGATTTTTTCAAAAGGCTCACCTGTCAGGATTTGCACCGAATTCGTGTACAATAATTCCGGACGGTATACCGCCACCCAGGCAACCTTGCGGTTATCCAGAATGCCGTAGGCTTCGCGGAAATCGCGGGTGGAATAGAACTTCGCGCTGTCGATAATGCCGTCGATTGATTCATGCGAAGAACTGGCGACGATGGGTTGGTCACTGTAATAGAGCAGGGCCGGCGACAGCCACCAAGGGGCCAGAATCCCGCCTTTGACGCCGCTTTGCCTGATTTGCAATGCGGCCTCGCGAACGCTAACGGTGAGGGGTGGATTCTTTTGCGTGGCAAGTTGTTCGAATTCCTCGACGTGCTGGCACAGCATCGGGAAAAACTGCAAAATGAGCAATAGGACCTTGTAACGCAACTTGAGCTGTTCCGGCAGGAAGGCAAACAGCGAGAACATTCCGGCAGCGGCGAAGAAATAACTCCAACGCTGTTGGGTCAGGTAAAGAACGAAGGCCAGGATGGTGCAGAGCAGGTTGATGACCAACACGGAGTCTTTCCACCATTTGGCCTTGCGGGTGCACAGCAGGATCAAAGGCAGCAGGTAAATCGCCATGCCGTAGCGGAAAAACAGATCGATCAGGATTTGCACCAGATAACTCCAACCACTGTGCTTGCCGTCGAAATTAATATCGAGAATCGAACGCAGTTCGCCGATGGTGCCCAGCCAGTTGGCGATTAGCGGCTCGGACAGTTTATGGTAGGCATCCCAGCGAAACCCTTCCAGCAGGGTGCTGATGCCGACGATCAGCATAATGGGCAGGTAAAAACGCCAGTCCTCGCGCCGGCGCCAGACCAGATTGACGATGACTATTACGCTGAGGAAAAACAGCGGTTCGAGCAAGGAGGTCCAAATGGCAATGCCCCAGACAATGCCCGCCCAAAGATGACGTTGCGGTTTTTCCCAGCGGGAGAATTCCAAGGCAAAGGCAATGACCAGAGCGCTAACGATGAGGTTTTGATGATCAGGACGTGCAACCGAGGTGGCCCAAATCAGCATCGGGCTGAACAGATAAGTCAGCAGCAGCGGCCATTTGGCCCAGCGTGGCTTGAAATCCTGCACCAGATGAAACAGGATGATCGCGGTCAGCGCCGCCAAAACCGGCCCAATCAGGACACCCGCCCAGTCAATGGCATTAACAGTAAAAGGTTTGCAGCATAAGGCCAACAGACCAAGCAACCAATCCAGCGGCGCGGTGGTGTGGACTTGGGTGCCAAATGGATAATTCTCAAACGGATGCCAGCCTTGGAACAACAAGCCTTCGGCCAACAGGCGTTTGACACGGTACAGGCGGGTGTAGCAGTCGGGATCGGAAAAGTAAAACTGTCCGTGATAAAGGTAGCTCGACAGGTATTTGAAACGCGAAACAAAGCAAGCCAGGGCGAAGACGCTAATGGCGAGAATCCGGTACAGTGTGGAACGGTTCAATGGCAACCTCGGTTTATTAAAATGGAAAGGGCGGCTGGTGGCCGCCCGGGTGATCAACCATAGCTCTTATGGTACTTGACCTTGGATTCCTCGGCAGGTTTGTCATTGGCGGGAGCCGGGGAAGCCTCAGGTTTGTTTTCTACCTTGGGCGGCGGGGCCGGAGCGGCGGGTTCTTCTTCCTCGGGCAGGTCCGGGATGTCGATGCCGGGATCGCGGCTGGGCATCATGCTGGCGGGAGTACCGCCGCTGACTTCGACAAAGGCCATTTGCACGGAGGAAAGCGCCTCGTCAAGGATGGCGGTTTCCTGCTTGTTCAGATTGCCCTCGGTCTTGATCTTGATGACTTCCAACTGGTCGATCAGCATCTTGGCAGCTTCCAGATTCGGGGCCGGGACGCGACCGTCCGGAGTCGGGATCTTGCCGAGCACGTACAGGATATTCTGCGCTTGCATCATGACGAGTTGCAGGAACTTCTGCACCACTTCGCCGTTGTTCTGTGAGGTCTTTTGAACTTCCGCCATACAGGAATTATCGTGTAAAGTCGCAAGGACGCAAAGTTTTTTTTGCGTTTTCTCGTTCCGGTAAGAAATTATTCTAACGTGACTGTTAGCTGATTTTTGAGAAATGACGTGATATTGGTCAGTCTCAATGGTGAAGGTTGTGATTTAGTTTTACTTCGCAGTCAAATGGCAGGTAAGAAAAGGGCATTATAAGTCGATTAAGTTTGCTACGGACCAGTAGCAGCATCCTTGAAATCTCTTAATATGTTTTTTTTCAAAAGCAGTTCGCAATCAAAACTAAATGATGCAATACACTGATCTTTGTCGCTAATAGTCACTGTAGGTTCAAATTTTGCAAAAAGTCCTCCCGATGGAAACTTTTCCCATGAAAAATCAATGCTTGCTGGACTGACGAGATTTCGTGCGTTCGGGTAAAAAATTAGATGAGTCTCGCCACCATATGCCTTTTCGTATTTGTGGATAAAATCAGTCACATAGAGCATGACAACGGGCTTTGTGCCCTGTGCAGTCGATAAGTGCTGCCATTTAAGCACTGATTCCCCGAAGCGCTTTACCTCTTCATCGGGCGTTTCAAACCCCGACCAGTGGCAACAGACAAGTGTGCGATCTTCACAAGTGAGCCGATAAAGGTATAAATCAGCTGCTGATCCCTCGACCGGTTTTGCGCGAAAGAATATTTCGATCCGCTGCAATTTGAGTGTTTCATAATTTGATTTTGAACATCCACAAAATAATAAAATTAATGGAAGGATAATTCGGAAGATATTCATGCTATTCCGGTTTGACAATGACGCAGACGTAATTATTGGCGGAAAAGTATTTCTTCGCCACGGCATTGAACTGTTCCACGGTCAGCGACTTGATCTTGTCGTTCAACTCGTTTTCGTAATTCAAGCCCAGGCCGTATAGCACGTTCAACCCGGCCTTGTAGGCAATCACGTCGGCACTTTGATCCTGCAGCAGGCGTTGGCCGAGCAGTTTGGCGCGGGCACGTTCAATTTCCTCCTTGGTCAGGCCGTTGGTGGCGATGTTATGAATTTCGTCCAGTAACTCGGCCTGCACTTTTTCGCCCTTGGTGGCCTCGGTCCCGGCGTAGAACATGAAATAACCAGGCTTGACCGCCAGCATCTGGTTGGTACCGACGAAGTAGGCCAACGACTGTTTTTCACGGATGCGGATAAACAGGCGCGAAGCCAGGTCAGACAAGGCTTCATCGATCATTTCCAAGGCTGGCCGATCGGCGTCGCTAATGGTGACACCGGGATAACCAATTTCCACAATGGCCTGTTTCTTGGAAGTCGGCACAACGATGGTCTGGCCGCTGCCGCCAAATTTGACCTCGGCAGGCTTGTCGTTAGCGTTGTCACTGGCAAACGCCGAGGCGGGGAATTTTGCGTCAAACAATTTAACCGCCGTGGCCGGATCAAAACTGCCGCTAATGGTGAACACCGTGGTGCTCGGGCGCAGCAGGCTGCGATAGTAATTCACAATGTCCTCGCGGGTGATTTTGCCGACACTCTCAACGGTGCCAAGCGAGCGCAGGCCGTAAGGATGCGATCCGAACAGGTTGCCGCGCAGGGCATTGCGCGCCAGGGCCATCGGCTCATCGGCTTCCAGCTTGATGTCGGCCAGTTGCTTGTTCTTCTCTTTGGCAAGCTCGGCTTCGGGGAAGGCGGGATTGAGCAGGATGTCGGACAACAACTCAACCGCCTTGTCGACATCGTCCTGCAGGACCTCGATGGAAATCGACATGGAATTATTCCCGCTGTTAGCGGCGAAACTGCCGCCCAAATCCTCGACCTGGTTGGCGATTTGCTCCGCCGTGCGGGTCTTGGTGCCTTTGTTCAACAAGCGGATCGTCAGGCTGCCAATGCCGTTATTGGCGGCGTTTTCGGTGAGCAGGCCGCCATTGAGAATGGCACGAACGGTGACCAGCGGAACCTTGGCATCCTGTTTCATCACCAAAATGGCGCCGTCCTGCAACCTGGTTTGTTCCAGCTGGTAGCTTTGCTGTTTGGCAGTTTCGACAGGTTTGCTGCCGGAAACATTCTCCGGCAATAAGTTGACAACCGTGCGGTTGTCCGTGGTCAGGTATTTTCTGGCCACGCGTTGCAAATCGCCAGCCGTGACTTGCTGCAGGCGTTCCAGATAGGTGTCCGAAAAAGTCAGGTCATGGGCGACAAACCAACTGGTGCCGAGCGAGGCCGCCAATCCTGACACGGTTTTCAAATCACCGGCGCGCGCCACGATCGCCTTGCGGCGGGCTTTCTCCAATTCCTCGGCGCTAACCGGGGAATCCTTCAGTTGCTCCACCAATTTCAGCACGGCAGCCTTGACCTGTTCCGGCGTGATCTTGTCGTCCGGCAACAAAGTGGCGCTGACCGCCCAGATGCCTCCCTGGGTCGGCGTGTAGGAGAACACATCAACCGCGCGCAATAGCTTTTGTTCCTCGACCAGGCTGCGGTAGAAGCGCGAACTGGTACCGTCCCCGGCGATTACCGCCAGCACGTCGAGCGCGTATATATCGGGATCGGTGATGCCGGGAATATGCCAGGCAATCGCGGTGCGGGTGACGTCGGTGGGGAAATGTTGTTCAGCCTCCCGTTCACCGAGTTGCGGCGGTTCCTGCGGGATGTAGGCGGGGTCATGGACCTTGCGCTCGATATCCCCGGTGGCCTTGAGCAGGAATTGATAAACTTCGTCGGCATTGACGTCACCGGTGACGACAAAGGTGAGGTTGTTCGGGATGTAATGCTTGTGGTAGTAATCCAGTACATTCTGGCGGGTCAGCTTGTTGTAGAGTTCCAAATGACCGATCACCGGGTATTTATAAGGATGCACCGCATAGGCTGTGGCAAACAGCAGCTTGGACAAGGCGCGGTCGGGATCATCCTCGCCCATGGCGAATTCACGGCGGATGACTTCCTGTTCCTTGGCGTATTGGTCCTCGGGCAAGGTGGAATGGAACATGGCATCGGCCAGCACGTCGACACCGGTCTGCCAGCCGGCGCTCGGCAGGTTGATATAAAACACGGTGCGGTCAAAGGAAGTGTAGGCGTTCACATAACCGCCGGCATTTTGCACGCTAAGGGCGATTTCGGAATTGCCGCGGCGCGAGGTGCCCTTAAACAGCATGTGTTCCAGAATATGCGAGATGCCGCAACCGAGATATTCCCCCTCGGTAATGCTGCCGGCATTGCACCAGGCCTGCACCGAGGCGACAGGGGAGGAGTGGTCTTCCTGCACCAGCAGGGTGAGGCCGTTGGGCAGGACGAATTTATGGGCGGGATTGCTGTGGATTTTCATTTCACTTTTGGAAAGCGGGGTTGGTTTCGGGGTGCAGGAGATCACCGTTAGCGCCACAACCAGGGTGCACGCCAGGGCATGGATGATTTTTTTCATATCCGGGCGAAACTTATTCGGCGGAGGATGATTGGCTGGGCAGGGAATTGCCCTTCTTGGTCTTGACCCGGCTGGCGGCCGGGCTCTTCTTCTTGCGGGCGCGGACCGGGGTCAGCAGCGGCGCAGGCAGGAAGGGTTTGATGAAGGCCTCGTCAAAGGTGTAAGTCTCGGAAAAATCCTCGACCCTGTCGTTGTCGCTCTTGCCCAGCACACCGTGGGTGACCAAGTTGAACACAATCTGGCCGAAATCGTGGCAGGTGGCGATGCCCCATTCATTGAGCACGAATTTGCTCATCGGGCCGAATTCGCGCAGGGTGAACTGGCGGATGCCTTCGAGCAGTTCGGGGCCGGTCACATGGCGGTTGGCGGAATTGCTCTTTTTCTGCGCCTTGATGGTGAAATCCAGTGCGTCACGCACGAAATGGTAAGCGTTGAGTCCGTAACGGTTGTCTTTGGCGACAATTTCCTGAGTGACCTGGTCAAAGTTGTTTTTCTGCATAACTCATTTGTCCGCAGCGGCAACGGGTGGATGACTCCAGTCCGCTCCCGTTCGGATAAGATAAATGGTAGCCCCCAATGCCAGCAGGGAAAGAAAAAATACCACGATTATTTTCTCCCTTCGGGTGAGTTCAAATTTCATCCTACTACAATATTCACCAGTTTCTTCGGCACCGTAATGACCTTTTTCAGTTCCTTGCCGCCCAGCCATCTGGTGAAGTCCGGTTGCTGTTTCAGGATGCTTTCGTATTCGCCAACAGGGACCTCGGCGCTAACGGTGAACTTGCCGCGCATCTTGCCATTGACCTGCACGATAATGTTCAGTTCGTCCTCGACCAAATACTTCTCTTCGAACTTGGGCCAGGGCTCATAGGCCAGAGTCTTGTCATGTCCGAGCTTCGACCACAATTCCTCCGCCAAATGCGGGGCGAAGGGCGCCAGCAACAACAGGAATTGCTCGACCACCGCGCGGGGACGTTGTTCTTCCTTGGTCAATTCATTGGTCATCACCATTAGCGCCGAGATGGCGGTGTTGAAGCTCATCGCGTTCAAGTCCTCGGTGACTTTCTTGATGCACTGGTGCAAAGACTTCAGCAAGGCAGGGGACGGCGCGCTGTCGCTAATGGCCGGATTGAAAGTCCAGTTACCTTCCTGATCCTCTTGCATGACCAGACGCCACACACGACCGAGGAAGCGGTAAACACCCTCGACGCCCTTAGTGCTCCAGGGTTTGACCTGTTCCAGCGGGCCCATGAACATCTCGAACAGGCGCAAGGCATCCGCGCCGTATTCGCTCACCACATCGTCGGGATTCACCACGTTGCCGAGCGATTTTGACATCTTCTGCCCGTCCTCGCCGAGGATCAGTCCCTGGTTGACCAATTTATAAAACGGCTCGCTGGTGCTGACCACACCGATGTCGAACAATACCTTGTGCCAGAAGCGGGCATACAACAGGTGCAGCACCGCATGCTCCGCGCCGCCGACGTACAAATCCACGCCATTTGGCTGCATCCAGTAACGGTCGGCTTCCTTGCCGATCGGCAACTGGTCGTTGTTCGGGTCGCAATAACGCAAATAGTACCAGCAGGAACCGCCCCATTGCGGCATGGTGTTGGTCTCGCGCAAGGAACCATCCGGCAATTGCAGCCAGTCCTTCGCTTTTGACAAGGGCGCCAAACCTTCCTTGCTCGGCTTGTAATCCGCCAATTGCGGCAGGGTAATCGGCAGGGAATCTTCCGGCAACAGGTAATGCTCGTTGCCCTTCCACGCGATGGGGAACGGTTCACCCCAATAACGCTGGCGGGAGAACAGCCAGTCGCGCAACTTGAACTGCACCTTGACCTCGCCCAAACCTTTCTCGGTCAGCCATGCGGCGATCTTCTTCTTCGCCTCAGGAGTCGGCAGGCCGTCGAGGAAACCCGAATTCACCGCCGTGCCGTCACCGCAGAAACATTTTTCCACCTCGCTATTAGCGGGTTGTTGCACCACTTCAATAATCGGCAGCTTGAACTTCACCGCGAATTCGTTATCGCGCTCATCATGCGCCGGCACCGCCATGATCGCTCCGGTGCCGTAACTCATCAGCACATAATCGGCTATCCACACCGGAATCTTCGCGCCATTGACCGGATTCACCGCATAGGCGCCGGTGAAGCAACCGCTCTTGGTCTTGGCCAGATCGGTGCGCTCCAAATCCGACTTCGCCGAAATCTCCTTGATATAGCCGCTAACAGCCGCCTGTTGTTCCGCCGTGGTGATCTTCGCCACCAGCGGATGCTCCGGCGCCAACACCATGTAAGTCGCACCGAACAAGGTATCCGGACGGGTGGTGAACACTTCTATATGAGTTTTAAGTTTTAAGTTAGCAGTGTTAAGTTGGTTAGTGTCACCGTTAGCGGCATCTTGCTTAACACTTAAAACTTCAAACTTAACACTCGCCCCTTCGCTGCGCCCGATCCAGTTGCGCTGCATTTCCTTCAGCGACTCAGGCCAGTCCAATCCGTCCAAATCCTTCAGCAAGCGCTCCGCATAAGCGGTGATGCGTAACATCCATTGCCGCAGCGGGCGACGCTCCACCGGATGATTCCCGCGCTCCGAACGCGGCCCGTGCTCCGTCGCCAACACTTCCTCATTCGCCAGCACCGTGCCCAGTTCCGGGCAATACCACACCGGGGCTTCCGACACATAGGCCAGACCCTTCTGGTACAACTGCGCGAAAATCCATTGCGTCCACTTGTAATAGTGCGGGTCGGTGGTGTTCACCTCGCGCGACCAGTCATAGGAAAAGCCCAGGGCCTTGATCTGGCGCTTGAAGGTGGCGATATTCTTCGCCGTGGTGATCTCGGGATGCGTCCCGGTATTCACCGCATACTGTTCCGCAGGCAAACCGAAGGCATCCCAACCCATCGGGTGCAACACATTGAACCCCAGCATGCGTTTGTAACGCGCCAGAATATCCGTCGCCGTATAGCCTTCCGGATGCCCCACATGCAAGCCCGCGCCCGATGGGTAAGGGAACATATCGAGAATATAATACTTCGGCTTCTCCGAGCCGGGTTCACCCGGATTCGCCGCGCGGAAGGTGGAGTTTTGGTCCCAATAGCCCTGCCATTTGGGTTCAAACTCAGTGAACGGGAACTGTTTACGCACTTGCATAAGAATAAGGCGTCAAGAATACACAGGCTGGCAAGGCGGTAAACGAATTTATTTAAGCGACCGACGTATGACTGGATTCGACAACAATATTTTTTGATTGAGTCTTATCTACCAATCATCCTGAGCTTGTCGAAGGATGCAGTATTCAAGGTTTGCCGGAACCGTGGGCGGGGTTCTTGGCGTTGGAGAGTCGCAGGATTTCGAGCCAGTCGCGGCGGATCAGGGCTTGTTTTTTCTTTCGGGACCAACCCTTGATCTGGCGTTCGGCGGCGAAGGCTGCCCGACGGGTGTGGAAGTCCTCGGCGTAAACCAGTTTTACGGGCAGCCGGGTGGCGGTGTAGCAGGACGGGTTGGTCGCGTTTTGGTGCTGGGCCAGG
Source organism: Verrucomicrobiales bacterium (assembly GCA_031256975.1). Taxonomy (GTDB): domain Bacteria; phylum Verrucomicrobiota; class Verrucomicrobiia; order Methylacidiphilales; family JAAUTS01; genus JAIRPN01. The sequence goes on from JAIRPN010000004.1 coordinate 45,211, forward strand.
CGCAGTTCGAGGTTGCCGGTGGAGCCGGTGTAGTAAGAGCCGTCCGCGCAGAGCAGCAGGTAAACCCAGAAGGTCATGATGGGGTCTTTCGTTGAGTTCGTCCTTCGACAAGCTCAGGATGATGGTGGGAGGAAGAGTAATCAAAAGATATTGCCCCACTATTCAATCATCCTGAGCTTGTCGAAGGATGAGCTGGCAGACGATTGAACGCCGCTCCTTGCGGGGGAAGCGGCGTTCTTTTTTTCTCCGGCCAAGGATTGTTTCAGGGCTGGCTGCTGGTGCTGGCTTCGGCGCTTTTGCCGATGGGGTGGCCGCGATGGTAGAGGGTGACGCGGTAACGCAGGACGACGGGCTTTTCCGGGGAACGAAATTCGTCATGCCACTGGGCGTTGGTGCCGACTCCCAGTAGTTTCCAGCCTTCACCGTCGCCATGGTCGACTTCGATGCCGACGGCGTCGGCATCGCCGGACTTGGTGCAGTTGATGACAGTCTCGTATTCGCTGCGGTGCAGGGTTACGCGGCTTTGGACTTGCTCGCTGGCAGCGGCTTGACTGCCGGAGTTGGCGACCAGTCCCAGGTCGATGCCGTCGGCCTCGCTGTAGTTGGGGTGGTTGCGGATTTGGTCAATCAAGGCGGCGTAACGGGCCAGCAGGCCGGTCTCGATGATTTCATTCTCGGCGGGGCCGAGTTCCTTGGTGCCGGGGAGGGTGGTGCTGCCGGTATCGCCTTCGAGCACGTTGCGGGCGATGAGGGTCAGCTCCTTGGAGCGTTTCTTCGCCAGATCGCGGCGGGCCAGCAGATTGGCGTATTTCAGGCTCAAGGACTCGGCGTCTTCGACGTCCTGCAGTTCGTAGCCGTATTTGGCCAGGTAGGCGGTGTTCTTCGCCTTGCTGTTGAAATTATGGGGCCAGGCCAGAACGCCGACCTGGGAGTTGGGGATGCAACTGGGATGATGTATGGTCATGTGTTAGGATTTAAAATGCAAATGTTTGCTTGGCAATAGCGGGTTTGTATGACTTTGTATGACGTTTTTGCGGTTAACCTTGGCTCATTGGAGAATTGCCAAGGGTACTTTCTGTTATTCAAGGAGGGTAGTTGAGTTACTGAAGGAGTGTGGTTCTGTTGCTGAAACAGGGTGTTTCTGCAACAGAAGTGGGGTGTTTCAGAAGTCCAAACAGGGTGTTTCTGTTATAGAAACAGGGTGGTTGAGTAATAGAAACACCGAGGTTGAATAACAGAACCCAGTGGGTTGAGGTCCAGAAACAGGGCGATTTAGTGTTCAAGGGAAGGCGATGCCAAACGTTGAACTACTCCCTCTGCCGTGCATTTCTCCCTCCACGGGAGGTAAAACGGGGCAAGGGATGAGAGAATGCAAAACCGCCCGCAGGCGCAACCCGGAAGGGCCTCGTCTTCTGAAAGACCTGACGTGATTGCCAAAGCCTTCATAAGACGGTTTAAATTTAGTACAAACTGATTCCCTCGCAATGCGCTTATTTTAGCACCCCCTGAAAAGCATGGAATAGAGGCATTGAAATAAGTAGCAGAATTATAATGAGGATTATGCCAATTATCTTATATTTTTTGGAAAATGAACCTTCCGTGGGAATTCCAAAGAACCATGCCCGGTATATGATCAACGATATCAATCCCAATACCCATATGAAAACAACGTAGGGGAAGATAATTACTATTTTTCTACCTATGGAATCGGGCACTATTGAAGGCCAAAAGACACTAGCAAACGCCACAAATGCGCAGGCTGCAGGCAACCAAAAACATCCAAGAAAAATCCATTTGAAAATCGATTTCGCCATATGAGCTGCTCGTATTTGGATAGCCTAAAATAGTGGTGATTAATTGTGAAGGTTTTATTGAAAGTTTTATTTACAAGGAAATCGGCAACTAATATCTTAATCATCCGTGAAGAAGGCTCCATTATTTTTACGATTGGCACACGGATGCCTCATCACGGGATCAATACTTGGAACAATCTTGGTTTGGGTGATGATCTTGAACACATCGAGATCCGATAGTTCCAATTTAATCTTATCAATGGTCAAGCTGATGCTGGCATTTAATGTCCTATTTATCGGTGCCGCCATCATCTTTTATATCATTAATTACTGTAACCAACGTTCGGGCAATAACAGACTATGAAAAGGATGATCCAAGCAGGAATCACTGTCTTGCTGGGTATCAACTTGATATCCTGTTCCAGTAATTCAACCAACTCATCGGCAAACCCTGCATTTGGTGGGAGAAGCATGGATTCGAAAAGCTATGAGGATAATGATCTGCATAATGATTATTTTCATATTACCCGCAACAAGAATTAATTTTACTGGTTGAATATGGGAAAAACACATAAGCGAAACCTGAGACTGCAATTGGTCATATTCTGTTTATTGATGGCAACCGGACAAGTGGTAAGCGAACTGCATGCCGCCTATGCTCCAACTGAGATAAACAAGAAATTGCAGCAAGAAGCGTCAGTTGCGATAGATGATTACAAAAAACAGACTCATCTTAAAATCGGGGCTGGTGGTGTGAGTGTTTATTATATATCTGCCAATCCGCAGGAAGGTGGATTATCAGTAGAGAATTACTGGCACGTTCCGGCTCCCATCTCAAACGCAGATTTCAAAGCCACCTTTGGTGATGCGAAGAAAAAAATGACTTCCAGTATCTCAATCAGCAAGGTGGATGCTCAGGATACGATCCGGATTTCAGTTGAAATAATCCGGCAAGACAAACAAGACGGCTCTTCAAACAGGAATTTTTGTGAAACGCGCGTTCATTCATCACCTGCACCCATAGTGATAGGGGGTATTTCTGATAGTGGCACCGAGGAAACAATTGTGGTATTGGAATATCCAACAAAGAAATGGCCGGATGAATAAGTCTCAATCTTATCTTAAAGAAAAATTAAAAGTTCTTTTGGTTTAAATCCTGTTACTTTTGAATTATGCAAGAAATCCTGCTCGCCACGGCGAATGTGAAGAAGGGGAAGGAACTGAGGGAAATCCTCGGGGAGGGATGGTCGGTCAAGACCTTGAAGGACTTTCCGCAAATTCCGGAGATCGTCGAGGACGGCGATACTTTCGAGGCGAACGCGGTGAAGAAGGCGCTGACCTTGGCACGGTTGAGCGACGGGTTGATCCTGGCGGACGATTCCGGACTGGAGGTGGATGCGCTGAACGGGGCTCCGGGGATTTATTCGGCGCGTTATGCCGGGGAACCTGCCAATGATGCCAACAACAACGCCCTGCTGTTGCGTAATCTCGCCGATACGCCGGATGCCAGGCGCGGGGCGCAATTCCGTTGCGTGCTGGCGCTGGTGAAGCAGGGCAGGCATGTGCAAACTTTTGAGGGGATTTGCCGTGGCAGAATCCTGCATGCGGCGAGCGGGGAAAACGGCTTTGGTTACGATCCCTTGTTCGTGCCGGATGGTTATGAACAAACTTTCGCCGAGTTGCCGTCCGAGGCCAAACACCAACTGAGCCATCGCGGCAAGGCGATGCGGCAGTTGTTTGAATTTTTTAATTCCAATTCCCTGTGATTATGCGATTGAGCTTGTTGTTAATGCTAATGATGATGAATACCTTATCCACCCATGCCGCCAATGACCGACTATACCTGTTGGTCGGCACTTACGCTCCGGCGGACAAACCGGGGATTTATACTTACGCGTTCGACCAATCGACCGGCGACAGCACCGAGGCCGCCAGCATCGGCAATATCGCCAATCCCTCGTACCTGACAGTATCAGCAGACGGCCGCTTCGTGTATGCCGTGGCGGAGAATCATGGTGACAAGGCCACCGCCAATGCCTTCTCCCTGGATGCCGCCACCGGCGGGCTAAAGTTTCTCAACTCGCAGGAAACGGGCGGCGACGATCCGTGTTATATCAACACCGATGCCGGCGGCAAATATGTGATTACCGCCAATTACAGCGGCGGCACCATCAGCGTGTTCCGCACGGCCACCGACGGTTCTCTGCAGCCGCTCGTGCAATTATTGTCGTTCACGGGTTCGGGCGTGGTGAAGAACCGGCAGGAGAAACCACATTTGCATTCGGTATTGTTCTCGCCGGACGGGGCTTACCTGTTCGCTTGCGACCTCGGCACCGACCAGATTCACAAGTTCTCGTTAACACCCAACGATGCGGACCCGGTTCTGAGCGTCGGCACGCCGTCGGGCTTCAAATTGGCGGATGGTTCCGGGCCGAGGCATCTGGTGTTTCATCCGAATGGCAAACTGGCCTATTCGGTGGATGAATTGTCGGGCAAGGTCAATGCGTGGGATTACGCCAACGGCACGCTTACGCCAATCCAGAACATCGCCGCCGCGGAAGCTCCCGGGGATGATCTTGGTGCGGCGGACATTCACCTGACACCGGACGGAAAATTCCTCTACGCTTCGGTGCGTGGCAAAAGCAATCATCTGGCCATGTTTGGCGTCAATGACGCCAACGGCAAGCTGACCTTGCTCGGTTACCAGCCGGTGGCATCCGGTCCGCGCAACTTCGTCATTTCACCCAATGGCAAGTATTTGCTGGTTGCCGGGCAGAATGCCGACAGCATTCAAATCATGGAAATCAACTCCGCCAGTGGCTTGCTCAAGGATAGCGGCAAAAAGATTACCGTATCCAAGCCGGTTTGCCTGAAATTTGTTCTGGTAACAAATTAAGATTAATTTCCAGCAGCCTGTTTCACGCAGGGATATTTACAGTTAGCGCAGGCGTCGGTTGCGCTCGCCCTTGGCGTTGACGAAGGAGCTCTTATTACGGTTATGCTGGCGGTTCTTGGGGCGGTGGCGGCGTTGCTGATGTTGCTGAGGAGCGGGGCGTTCGGCTTGTTCCCGGGTCTGTTCCTCCTTGGCAGCCTGTTTTTGTTCGGGAGTCATGGCGGCAGGCTTGAAGCTTTCCAGGCGCAAGACTTCGATCTTCTGTCCGATAAAGCGTTCGATGGCGCGCAGTTTCTTGAAGTCGTCATGGGTGACCAGGGTGAAGGCGTCGCCAACCTTTTCCGCGCGCCCGGTGCGGCCGATGCGGTGCACGTAATCTTCCGGGTGTTCAGGGATGTCGTAGTTGATCACATGGCTGACGCCGGCAATGTCGATGCCGCGCGCGGCGATGTCGGTGGCGACCATGACTTCATATTTGCCGTTCTTGAATCCCTCCAGGGCCTCGATGCGCTGGTTCTGGGAACGGTTGGAGTGCAGTACGGCCACGGTGTGATTGGCGACTTTCAGCTTCTTGGCAATCTTGTCGGCACCGTGCTTGGTGCGGGTGAAAATGATCACGCTTTGAAAGTCGGTTTCCGCAAGCAAGGCCTGCAACAGGTCGAATTTCAGGCTTTGCGCCACGGTGTAAATGCCGTGGGTGACGGTGCTGGTGACGGAGCGGCTGGCGCCAATTTCCACGCGAACCGGATTCCTCAGGGCGAAATTGGCCAGATCGGCGATCTCGGGAGGAACCGTGGCGGAGAAAAACAAGGTCTGGCGGTTGCGCGGGCACATGCCGACGATGCGTTTGACCACCGGCAGGAAGCCGATATCGAGCATGCGGTCCACCTCATCAAGAATCAGGATTTCGATGTCGCGCAGGTGCATGGTGCGTTGCTTGAGATGATCCTCCAGTCGCCCCGGCGTGGCCACGGCAATATCGATGCCTTGTTGCAGGGCTTTGCGCTGGTTGCCGTAGCCAACCCCGCCGAACAGCGCGGCGACACGCAAATCGGTGAAACGCCCGATGTTGCGGAAAGAGGTTTCCACTTGGGCGGCAAGTTCGCGGGTGGGTTCGAGCACCAGGCAGCGCAGGCGGCCGTGCTGTTGCAGGCGCTGCAAAGTGGGCAGGGCAAAGGCGGCAGTCTTGCCAGTACCGGTCTGGGCGGAACCGATCAGGTCCCTGCCTTCCAAGGCGGGGGGAATCGAGCGCAACTGGATCGGCGAGGGGTCGGTATAACCCATCGCTTGGATTCCTTTAAGCAATTCTGCTGACAAACCGAGATCTTTGAATGACATAATTTTTATCCGCTTATGAGGTTAAAGCCACAATGCGACGCGCATTGTCCGGAGAACTCAAGGGGGCAGGCGTTTCATTGGCTTGCCGTTAGCGGCTTTCATGGATAGCGGTCTTGGGACATTTGTCGATGGGAAAAAATAATGATACCAAAGGGGACTGAAATAAATGCAACAGGATCGTAACCTGCAGTTTACCCGGTTAGCACAATGTTCGTGCAACCTACTGCCGAGTATATATGAATCCCATCGGTTCTGAAATTCTACCCGAACACACCGAAATAGCCCCAAGCCGTGGAGGGGAATATGTCTGGCCGGACGAGGACCGCTTTGCCGACGGGCACCAGACCAACTGGCTCAGGCTGGTTGACCATGCTGCGGTGATTCCGGCCGATTACAACCTGGAACAGGTGCAAAATTATTTCCGTGAGCATCCGCATTACAAATATGCCGCGGTGCTGGACGGCGAGGAGATTGCCGGGCTTTGCTCGGAATTGGCGGTGACCCGCCTGTTAAGCATGCGCGGCGGGCTGGGTTTTGCGGTTTATGCCAAGACCGCGGTAGTGCGCCATATCGACCGCAACAGCCTGCGCATTTCCAAGGACCTGAGTATTCTGGAGGGATTGAACCAGGTGATGTCGCGTAAGGAGGATTTCTTTGACGATGTGATTCTGGCTGATGGCGAGGGGAAATACCTGGGACTGATCAGCGTGCAAACCCTGATGCTATTGCAGCATCGCATCAGCCATTTGCAGCTTTGGCAATTGCAGGAATTCGCGGACGCCCTGAACCATAACAATGCGGAACTGGCCGTGGCCCGCGACCAGGCCTTGCAGGCCGCCGAATCCAAGTCGTCGTTCCTCGCCAACATGAGTCATGAAATCCGGACGCCGCTAAACGGCATCCTGGGCATGATCAAGATCCTGATGCGCACAGCGCTAAGCCCGGACCAGCGCAAATACTCGACAACGGTATTGAATTCCGCCAACGCGCTGCTGACCATTCTGAATGATATTCTCGACTTTTCCAAGATCGAGGCCGGCAAGATGCGGCTGGAGTCGATCGATTTTGACTTGGCGGATATCGTCGAGGAGGTGGTGCAACTGCTCGGCGAGCGGGCGCGTGAAAAGAAGATTGAGTTGTTTACCTGGATCGACGTCGGGGTCAGCACCAAGATCAAGGCGGATCCAACCCGGCTGCGCCAGGTTCTGTTGAACCTGATTTCCAACGCGATCAAATTCACCGACAAGGGGGAAGTGGTGATTCGCATCCGCTCGGTTGAATGCGAGCAGGGCTATGCCGGCCTGCGTGTGCAAGTGCAGGATACGGGGATTGGCATTTCCCAGGACGCGCAGGACCGCTTGTTCGGCGCTTTTGAGCAGGCCGACCATTCCACAGGCAGGCGTTACGGCGGCACGGGGTTGGGCCTGGCGATTTGCAAGAAGATCATCGAACTGTTCGGCGGCAGCATTGGCGTGGAAAGTCAATTGGGCATCGGCTCCACTTTTTGGTTTGAAATTGCCGTGCCCAAACAAACACTTGCCGATGGGACAGCGGAAGAAGCCGAGGATAAAACCAACCTGTGGGGACTCCGTGTTCTGCTGGTTAGCGAGAGTGAGGCGTTTGGTGCTTATTTGGGCCAGCATCTGCGGCGTTGGAACACGGTGTTTCGCAACGCGCGAAACGGCAAGGAGGCCCTGGAATTACTGGATCGGCAGAATGCCAACGGCGTGCAGTTCGAATGTATTTGCATTGATTCGCGGTTGCCGGACATGAGCAGCCTGGAATTGTCGAAGAAACTGCGTGACGCGAACAATTCCGGCAGGGTCATCCTGTTTACCTCCTTCCAGGATGAAATCAAAGGGGAACAGGCGCGTGAGGCGGGAATCTTCGACCTCATTGCCAAACCGATCAAACCGGTTGAATTGCGGGATTCCATGTTGCAGGCACGCAGCGGACATGAAAGGCGGTTGGCAAAACCGGTGCAGGTGCAGGAGACGGCCACGGATCCGGCAGAACAATTGCCGCCGCTGCATTTGCTGCTGGTTGAGGACAGCTTGGTGAACCAAGAGGTGGCGATTCTATTACTGGAAGGCTGGGGGCACCGGGTCGACGTTGCCGGGCATGGGTTGGAGGCGTTGGAGAAACTCAGGCACCACCGCTATGACGGCATTTTGATGGATTGCCAAATGCCGGAAATGGATGGCTACGAAGCGACAAAAACGATCCGGAATACGGATACCCGGCTTCAAGAGCATGACACTTACATTATTGCCATGACCGCCAATGCCATGCCGGGCGACCGGGAAAGATGCCTGGACTGCGGCATGAACGAGTATTTGGGCAAACCGATCGAAGAGGATGAGTTGGTCTCGGCGCTCAAAAAATGCCTGCAACATCTCGAGTCATCGGGGAAAAAACGCTGCCTGGATGGGGCGGTCAATATTTCGAAACGAAAAACCCCGGAAGCGGAACCACAGAAGCCGGTGCAAACAGCGGTTAAGAACAGTGAGGAGGAGCCTTATTTCCCGGAACGACTGATCAATCTCTTTATCCAGGAAACCGAAACACGACTGGAGGAGTTGAAGCGCGCCCTGGCACAGGATGCGACATCAGACCTGCGGCGTATCATCCATACAATCAAGGGAACCGCTGCCAATTTCCGTGCCAACGAATTGCACCGGGTCACCCTTTCCATGGAGGAAAGACTGCATGCCGGTGATAACGAAGCGATTCCGGTTTTGTTGATTGAGGCCAGGGAAGCGTTTAGGCATACGAAGGAACGATTTGGCAGAAACCGGCAGGATAGGGAGAAGCCGGTTGATAATCACAATCATCGTCCCAAGTCATCGTATGAACCGGTTTCCCATGTGGCAGATGAGGCGGAGGAACCCTATTTTCCGGCACGCTTGGTGGAATTGTTTATTACCGAGACCGGATCCAGAATTCTGGAACTCGGGGAGCTGTTCCATCAGGGCGACCTGCAACAGTCTTTGGTGGTGTTGCATAATATCAAGGGAACGGTTGGCAATTTCAGAGCCAAACAGTTGCACACCCTGGTTATCAAGATGGAATCCGCATTGCAAGATTCCGATCTGGATGGTTCCGGTAAACTGTTGCGACAGATCGAGAGTGAGTTCAAACGTGTTTGCGTCCAACTGATGCCGTCCATTGGAGTAAGGCCATGAATCCAAAACCCACTGTGTTTGTCTTTGAAGCGGGAACGCAGCAGGGGCCGTTCGTGCCGGAACAGGTTTTGAACTTGTTTAACGACGGCAAGATCAGTCCAAATGCCTATTACTGGACCGAAGGCATGGCCGATTGGCAGCCGATCCAAGGCATGTTAGCCAGTCAATCTATGACGGTAACAGGCAGCCAATCCGTTAAAAGGGTTCAACCGAGAATTCTGGTGGTGGATGATGACTTTCTGGTGCGCGAAATCATCATGGATTTGCTGGCCCAGGAGAATTTCCTGTTTGAAACCACTGATTCACTGCAAGGAGCCTGTGAAACCATGGAAGAACACGGACTTGCTCATTTTGACGCCGTGGTTACCGATTATGAGATGGTCGGCGGCCGCGGCGTGGATTTGGTCCGCTGGGTCAAGCTCCGGGAAAATGCGCTGCAAGTCCTGTTGCTGACCGCCAAGGACGACAAGGAAGTGGTGAAGCTGGGATTGCGTTCCGGCGCTTTGGATTTTCTGGAAAAACCAATCCGCAAGAAGATTTTTCTTCCCGCAGTACGTTCCGCCGTCAATCAAACCATTCGCCAACGGGAAGAGCGCGAGGCTTACATGGAGCTTATTCATTTGAAATTGGCCCGGCATAACGGGAAGGGGGCGGCGGCGGAACGTTTGATGACGGAACTGGTCCACCGCGAAAGCAATGTTGGCGGGTTGCTGGCCAAGCTGGAGACTATCATCAAGTATTCCGAGGAAATCGCCCCGGTCAACACCCCGGTTACGGAAATGCCCTTTCAAGGACAAATCAGCGATCTCAGCCTGTTGGATTTGGCGCAACTCTTTTCACAACTGGGCAAAACCGGGGAATTTCAGATTCAGGGACATTCCGGTGAAACCAAAGGCCGGATTTATCTCAAAGAAGGCCGGATCTGTCATGCTGTGCAAGGCGGGTTAACCGGTTACCAAGCCCTGTTTAATTTAATGGGCTACCGGCAAGGTTACTTTGGTTTCTATTACGGCGAAACGACCGCTGAAGAGACCATTTCCGGAGGCTCCACGGCCGTCTTGCTTCAAATTAGCAGCGAAATGGACGAAAAAGAAAAGGCCGTAGCTGCTTAGGGATTAATTTTATATGAGTAAAGTGTTGATAATCGAGGATTCCGAAGCTGCGCGTGCGCAGATGGAGATACTGGTGACAGAATTGAACCATATATGTCTGGGAGCAGCGAATGGCCGTGAGGCCATCAATTTGTTGAGCGAACAAGGAGACGTGGACTTGATCGTTACGGATATTTTCATGCCCGAGATGGACGGCCTGGAAACCATCGAACTAATAGCCCAGACTTATCCCAAGATCCGGGTCATAGCGGTATCGGCCGGAGGCGTGGGCATGTCGGGAGCCAGCATGCTGGAAATTGCCTCCGGCATGGGAGCGCGCGCGGTACTCAACAAACCGTTTGGCGCGGAAGATTTCAAAAATACCATTGCCGCGGTCCTTAACAGCTGAGACAGGCGGATCAGCTGGCACACACAGGGGATGTGTCGGTTTAAGTAAATTTTTCAAAATTGAAAATCTTTTGCGCTTGTACCTTCAACATTGGCGGGAGCTGCTTTGAATTCCATAATTATCCTTTTTGTTTCGAGGATAATTATCGCACAGACCATAGAACATTCGTTGCCCCATAGTGGAAGTTCAGGAGATTTGCCTCATAATTTTTACTTGTAAAGGCAAGGATGTTATATATCGTATTACGATATATGGAAATTGAGAAGAGCACCTTGCTTCTGCAAAAGAAGGATTACGAGCTTTTGGCTGAGTTTCGTTATGCCTTGCGCCGTTTTCTGCGTTTTAGTGAGCAAGCGGCCAAGAAATACAACCTGGCGCCGCAACAATACCAAGCCTTGCTGGCTATCGAGGGGTTCAAGGGCAGGAATCATGTCACAGTGGGAGAATTAGCCGAACAGTTGCAGGTTGCCCATCATACAGCGGTAGAACTGGTACAACGCCTGGAAAAGATACAACTGGTCCGGCGTCAAAACCTGCCCGGAGATCAAAGAAAGGTCTGGATTTCATTGACGAACAAGGGGATGGAACTGTTGGAGAAGTTATATTTGATCCATCGCCGCGAGATACGTTCGGTAGGGCCGCAGATCAGCAAGCTGTTACGTGAAGCTGCTGAGAAAATGCCTGGAGAGTAGGTATGCCGCAAAATTCAGTTTGGCGTTTTTGCCAATTATCGTTGGCGACGACATTACTTGGTTTGGTAATGGCGGCAGTAGCGCTGTTTTTGACTCATTTGATCAATTTGTTTACCCATTTGGCGTTTTTCGGGCACTGGTCGTGGGAGGCGTGCGCTCCATCAGAAAATTCGCTGGGTGGGTGGGTGATGTTCGTTCCGGTACTTGGGGGATTGCTTGTTGGCATCATGGCTCGCTTCGGTTCCAAGGCCATTCGCGGGCATGGCATTCCCGAGGCGATGGAGCAAATCCTGCAAAATCGCAGCCGGATTCCGGCACGGCTAACCTGGCTGAAGCCGTTATCGGCGGCCATTTCAATTGGTACTGGCGGTCCGTTTGGAGCGGAAGGACCGATTATTGCCACCGGTGGTGCCAGCGGTTCATTGGTGGGGCAAATTTTTAGTACGACAGCAATGGAACGAAAGATTTTGCTTGCGGCGGGTGCCGCCGCCGGGATGTCCGCGACGTTTGGCAGTCCGGTATCGGCAGTGGTATTGGCAATTGAGCTCCTGTTGTTTGAATTCAAGCCAAGATCCTTTGTGCCGGTGGCGCTGGCCAGTGTCACGGCCGCCTCCGCACGCAATATTTGGCTGCCAACCAAACCGATGTTTTCAGTTGCCGAAATAACTCCGGTGCATCTGGCGGAATTATCTTTTTATTTGGCCCTTGGCGCCTTGGTCGGAGTGATTGCGGTTGGCATCACACGTTCGATTTACTGGATTGAAGACCAATTTGAAAAATTACCGGTTCATTGGATGTGGTGGCCCGCCCTTGGAGCGGTAGTGGTCGGGATTATTGGTTATTGGCAGCCCAAGACCCTGGGGGTCGGTTACGATAATATCAGCAATATCCTGAATGCATCATTACCGTTGGGATTGGTTGTGTCCCTGTGCCTGTTAAAATTTATATCCTGGTCGGTGGCCTTGGGTAGCGGAACTTCCGGCGGAACATTGGCCCCATTACTGACATTTGGCAGTGGAATCGGATTGCTGTTGGGTAATGCAGGTGGCTGGGCCCTGCCTGTTTTGCATGTTCAACCGCATCTTGCAGCGTTGGTAGGTATGGCGGCGTTGTTTGCCGCAGCGTCGCAGGCATTGTTTGCCTCGGTGATATTTGCCTGTGAGACCACCGGCCAGATGCAGGCTTTGTTGCCGCTATTGGCTGGATGTTCGACAGCCTTGGTGACGGCCAAGTTCCTGTATGGAAACTCCATCATGTCGGAAAAGATTGCGAGGCGAGGAGTTTCGGTGCCATCCGAATACTCCAGCGATGTTTATGCGCATACCAGGGTCGCCGAAGTCATGGATACCCAAGCACCAGTCATTGCCTCACAAATGCCAATACAAGAATTGATTTCGCAGTTAGCCTCACATGATTCTGAACTCAACCAACACCAGGCGTATTTATTGGTTGGGGATGAGGGGCAATTGGAGGGAATTATCACCCGCGGTGACTTGGTCAAAATGGTCGAATTGGCGGATTTGCAGCAACCAGTGCGACGCTTTGCCAGTAAAAATTTGATTGTCATCTTTCCGGAAGATACCTTACACACCGCGGTTGAAAAATTGCTGCGACACCGAATCGGCCGCCTGCCGGTGGTCAAATCGGAGAATCCTTCCTGCTTGATAGGGTATTTGAGCCGTGCCGATATTCTGTCGGCCCGGCAAAGGTATTATGAGGAGGAATTACAACCCGAGACAGGATGGTTGGCCCAAGGCATGGGTATTAACGGATTGAGGATTCCTCTTTTTCCCTTCTCAAACAAACGAAAGGAAGATCCGGCATATGACTCCGAAAATTAATTCATATTGTTATGGTTCGGCAAGGGCAGCAGGCGAGGGACTGCGTATTGGCGTGGCACGGCACGTTCCCAGGGGAGTGCCGCAGACCCAATGGCAGTGGCGGGGTTATTTTGATTTAAGGATTTCGTTACTGGCCCCTTCTGCGGAATTAGTGGCACTTTACCGGCATAAAAAAATCAGTTACACCGTGTTTTCCCGTCGTTATTTGACCCAGATGAAGAAGCCGGAATGTCGACAAGCGATTGATTTGCTGGCCGTATTGGCACTTAGCCGTCCCATCAGTCTGGGATGCTTTTGCGAGCAGGAATGCCTCTGCCACCGTTCCTTACTACGCCGACTGGTTGACAAGGCTGCGACAAACCTGAACCCAAAGCTTGAACAATACTTGAAAGGCAACCGTCAAGTGGAACATGGTCAATACGCCAGTCCGGTATGTTATAACCGCGAATCATGATCCAAAAGAACGGTGGGTATGAATAATCCTGCTAACCAAGAAGAAAAAAACATTACTATTTTTCGTTCTAGATTGGATGAACTCCACCGTCAGGACTCATGGTGTCTGGAGTAAAAATCCGCGCCATCATGAGATGAAGAAGCTGGGCATGCAAATATGCAGGCTGCATAAAGGAGCGGCATCTAAAAAAAGTTGTGAATCGGAAAGGGGAAGCTCAAATGAATGATAGGCAATATGGGTTGGCTACTCGTTGCGTTCATGCCGGGATGCGCCGGGCCGGAGCAAATGGCATCAATAAACCCGCGTTGCAGCCTATTGTGCAAAGCGCGGTTTTTGATTTGGGAACCAGTGTCAACGCAGAAGCAATCTTTTCCGGCCAGCAGAAGGGTTATGCTTACACGCGATTTGGCAACCCTACCGTAACCGAACTGGCCCGGGTTATTGCCGAATTGGAGGGCGGCGCGGAAGCACTGGTGACCAGTTCTGGCAATGCGGCGGTACTGTGCGCCGTGACAACGGCGCTGGCGGGGCGAAAGGGACCGTTGGTGACACACACCATGACATTTACGGTGGCAGTTTTGAATTGATGAGGATTTTGTCCGATATTTATCATGTTTCGGTTGAGATAGTGGATGCCACGGACGAAAAAATCTGGCTGGCTGCGGTTTCGCAAGCCGGGGCGGTTCTATTGGAGACTCCTTCCAATCCACTCATGAAATTAATCGACATCGAAAAGACGGTGCAAGCGGCTCATTCCCATAAAGCGCCGGTGATTGTGGATAATACCGTCGCCACACCCCTAAACCAACGCCCTTTTGATTTTGGCGCCGACTGGGTGGTGCATTCCACCAGCAAGTACCTAAACGGTCATTCCGATATGATCGGAGGATGTGCGGTGAGCAAAAAAGCCTTGCTGCCGCAACAACGCAACATCCACAAAAATCTGGGCGGCACGGTTAATGCATTGGATGCATGGTTGGTTTTGCGTGGATTACGGACCTTTAACTTGCGAATGGAACGGCACAACCAAAACGGGCGGGCCATCGCCGAATGGTTGTCGAGCCGCACGGAGGTTTTACGGGTGTATTACCCAGGCTTTTCGTCGCAAATTCAGGCTGGTATTTTTGAAAAACAAATGAAACATGGCGGCTCCTTACTATCTTTTGAGTTGGCGGCTGGCGAAAAGGGAGCGAACAGATTTCTGGATCGCGTTAATTTGATTACCCATGCGGTCAGTTTGGGCGGGGTAGAAAGCCTAGCAGTCCGGCCAGCCAAGTCCAGTCACCGAGGCATGAATCCTGAAGCACGTCAACGTGCGGGTATTTCAGATGGATTGATTCGGTTATCGGTGGGACTTGAATCGATCGAGGACTTGCTGACGGACTTGAGCCAGGCTTTAACCTAAGAGTTCTTAATCCTACAACTGTCAATAACTTGGGGGTAATTTCGCGTGATTTTTCTATTTTATATAACAGACATTGTGCGAAATAAATATACAGGGAGAATAAGGCGCAAATACTTGTAAGACGTTGATTTAGTTAATTATGAATTATTACTGGATGAATCCCCAGCGACTGGTAATCGGCCAGTACACGATAAATGCTGTACCGACAAGATTCTGCCGCGGAACGTATTTCCAGTAGCGACTATCCAAGCTATTGGCACTGTTGTCGCCCATGGCCCAAAACTTGTCTTCAGGGATGTAAACTTCGTCGTTAGCGGTGGCCATATAATTGCCAGCATTAAAATACCCCCGGTATCCATCTTGCTTGGAATAAATCCGTTCGAAGGCCCTGCTTTCCAGAATCTGGTTGTTCGAATAAAGATAGGGCTCGGATACCTTCAAGGTCACGCCAGGTACACCCACGCAGCGTTTGATGTAATACTGTGTGACACCCTTGGTGGCATACAATAATTGAGGGTCCCGAATATCCTTGGTGGTAAAGACAAAGACCTCTCCTTGCTTGGGTAGCCGGAAGTTGTAGGCCACTTTATTCACGAAGATGTGGTCGCCGGCCTGGACCGAGAAATTGGCAATGACGTCACCTTTTTGGTATTGTTTGCCCAGTGGAATTTGCCCTCCAAACAGCTTTTTGAAGGTATCAAAATCGGTCCACATGGTATGCTCGTGACCAGCAAAACGAATTTTGGTGGTGCCCAAGAACAAATAGGACGGCCCTGCCTCCACTTTCTCCAGTATGCCATCCTGATCAGCCACCAGTTTATGATAACTTTTGCCGCCAACGGCATAATCCACCACTTGCTTGAGAATATTCGGACTACCGTCACCCTCGATCGATTCCGGATAAATACCCCAAAGCGTCGGCTTCATCGAATCGGTGGGGATTTTAAACGGTTGAACGAAATAACAACGCAAGGCAAACGCAATCACCAAGGCCACAAAGAAAACTTCAATGTTCTCCGCCCAAGGATTGGGTTTGGTACAACCCGGCCAGAACTTTTCCAATTGCTTGGGAGTCTGTTCAAATACCTGTTCAGCATCTTCCCTGAAGACCTTACCTTTGGCAATTTTTTGCAAATCGGATCTCAATTCATGAACCTTCTCCAAGTCCTTCTCCCTCAAAAGGTCGCGTGAATAATTCCATTTTTTATCGAGAAAGTGTAAAAAGTTTTTTGCTTCCTTCTGAATTGACATAAAAAATGGTCTATCTGGTTTAATTTGAAGATTTTAGAACTTCCAAAAAAGCTTCTTGAGGGATGTTGACCTTGCCGAATTGCTTCATCTTCTTTTTACCCTCTTTCTGTTTTTCCAACAGCTTGCGCTTACGGGTAATGTCACCGCCGTAGCATTTGGCAATCACGTTTTTGCCAACGGTTTTGACGTCTTCACGGGCAACAATTTTGCCGCCAATGGCAGCTTGCAGGGCTACTTTGAATAATTGCGGCGGGATAACTTCCTTCAGTTTTCCGGTAATCTGGCGCCCCCTGGCCGCCGCTTTTTCGCGGTGGACGATGGTGGAAAAGGCATCCATGGGCTCTTCGTTGACCAAAATGTCCAGTTTCACCAAGTCCGAGGACCGGTACGGGGCAAACTCGTAATCCATGGAACCGTAGCCCCGGGTCATGCTTTTGATCTTGTCGTTGAAATCGACCAGAATTTCGTTGAGCGGAATGTCGATGGTCAGCATCACGCGACGGCTGTCCAGCGATTCGGTGTGCAGGCACTCCCCTCGCTTGTCGCGCACCAATTGGAGGATGTCGCCAATGCATTCGCTGGGCACCATGATGAAGGCCTTGACCATCGGTTCGCGAATTTCCTCGATAAAGGTCGGGTCGGGCATGAAAGTCGGGTTATCAATCTCAATGACTTCGCCGTTGGTCTTCACCACCTGATAAACCACGCTCGGATAGGTCGAAATGATGTCCATTTCGTATTCACGGCGCAAACGCTCCTGAACGATTTCCATGTGCAACAACCCAAGGAAGCCGCAGCGGAAACCAAAGCCCAACGCCACCGAGTTTTCCTGGATGAAGGTTAGCGCCGAGTCGTTCAATTGCAGTTTACCGAGGGCAATCTTTAGCGCTTCGAAATCGGCGCTGTTGATCGGGTAGATTCCAGCAAACACCATCGGATGGATTTCCTTGAATCCCGGCAACGGATCGTCGGCGGGCTGCATGCTGCTGGTGATAGTATCGCCAATCTTCAACTCGGCGGTGGTCTTGATATTAGCGACCACATAACCGCTGTCGCCCATGCGCAGAATATCGGCCTTGACCGGCTTGGGAGTAAAGACACCGACTTCCTTAACCTCGTATTTCTGGTTGGTCTGCATCAGCAGAATTTGCGAACCCGGCTTCAATTCGCCGCTAAACACGCGGGAATAGGCCACCACACCACGATAAGTATCAAAGAAGGAATCGAATACCAAGGCGCGCAACTTTTCGTCCTTCATCGGCGTTGGCGGCGGAACGCGATGAATCACCGCTTCCAAGATATCCTCAATACCGATACCGGCCTTGGCACTGGCCAGAATGGCCTCTTCGGCAGGAATCGCCAGAATATCCTCCAATTGCTGCTTGGCGGCCTCGATATTAGCGTTCGGCAAATCGATCTTGTTGATGACCGGGATGATCTTCAGACCTTGCTTGGTGGCCAGATGGTAATTAGCGACCGTCTGTGCTTCGACACCTTGCGCCGCATCAACAATCACAATCGCGCCTTCACAGGCGGACAAGCTGCGCGACACCTCATAGGTAAAGTCCACGTGGCCGGGAGTGTCGATCAGGTTTAGCTTGTACTTCCTGCCGTCCTTGGCCTGATAGGTCATGGTCACCGGGTGCGCCTTAATGGTGATACCGCGTTCGCGCTCCAAGTCCATCGCATCGAGGTGCTGGTCCTCGATTTCACGATCGGAAACCGTGCCGGTGCGTTGCAACAAACGGTCGGACAAGGTGGTCTTCCCGTGGTCGATATGGGCAATAATGCAAAAATTACGTGTCAAGTCGCTGGACATATTCGGATAATTAACCCGCAGAGGTTACCTCAGTCGCCTTGTAACGCAAGTTCGAGATCGCCGCTCCCATGTCTTTTTGTTTGAACAGGAAAGTTCCCGCAACAATCACATTGGCCCCTGCCGTCACCGACGGGCCCGCCGTATCGGCATCCAAGCCGCCGTCGACCTCGATATCCACGTTCAAATTATGCTCGCGGATGAATGTGCGGGCCGCGCGCACCTTTTCCAGGACATTGATCATGAACGACTGTCCGCCGAAACCCGGATTGACCGTCATGCACAACAACAAATCGACCAGCGGCAGCAACGGAAACACATTCTCGATCATGGTTAGCGGATTGATCGCCAGCCCGACCCGGCACCCCATGTTGCGAATCAATTCCAGCGTCTTGTGCACATTATGATGAGCCTCCAGATGCACCGTCAGGATATCCGCGCCGTTCTCAATGAACGCACGGGCGTAACGGTCCGGCTGTTCGATCATCAAATGCACATCCAGCGTGGTCTCCGGTGCGATGCGCCGCACCGTCCGCACCATGTCGGGGCCGAACGAAATATTCGGCACAAAATGCCCGTCCATGATATCAATGTGCAGCCAGTCGGCCCCGCCGCTAACGGCGCGCTGCACGTCCTGGCCAAGGTTGGCAAAATCCGCCGCCAAAATGGACGGTGCTATAATCAAGGGTCTTGGAGCCATGGGGGTATCAGTTCTTTTTCTTTTCGATCAGTTCAAATTCGTAACCTTCCGGTCCGTCAATAAAGGCGATCACGCTGCCCGAGGAAGTCACCGTCGGGCCGTCCGACAAGGGATAACCGAACTTCGCCGCATGCCTGGCGAAGTCCTCGATGGAATCCACCTCAAAGGCCAGATGCGTCAAATCCGGCTGCACCTGCACCGGTCCGCTGGCGGGAAAATGGCAGATTTCGATTTCCTCCTCGCTCTGCGGAGCCTTGAAAAACACCAGGGTCGAACCGCGTGGCGACACATGCCGACGTACTTCCGTTAGCCCCAGCACATCCCGATAAAACGTTACCGTCTTGTCAAGATCGCTCACCCGATACCTTGTGTGTAAAAGTTTGCCAATCATGAGATTAAAATAATACGCCGTTTTGCCTGAAAGTGCAAAACGCAAAATGGCCGAATTCGCGAAATTGATCGTCGTTAGCGTCCGCGACTTTTACTTGCCTGACAAACACCAATCTTTCCAACCCAATCAGACGCTAACCGCGAAGTTTTCGTCCTTTTTCAATCCGCCGAGATATTGGGCGATCAAATCCGCCAGATTGTCCAGGTCGTCTAGGTTGAAGGTTTCCACCGTGGAATGCATGTAACGCAGCGGCAGGCTGACCACCGCGGACGGAATACCGCCTTTTTGCCGGAAAATCGCGTCGGCATCGGTGCCGCTGGCGCGGGAATCAATCGCCAATTGGTAGTTGATCTTGCCCTTGCGCGCGGCTTTTTCCAAACCGCCAACCACCACCGGGTGATTCACCGAACCGCGACTCAGCATTGGCCCCCTGCCCAGACGAATTTCACCGTCACGCTTGAAATCACAGAGCGGCATATCGGTGGCATGACCGACATCCACCACCACCGCCGCGCTGGCATTTAGCGACTGCCCGACCATCGCCGCGCCGTACAAACCATTTTCCTCCTGGATGGTGGACACCGCCACCACACCGATTTTGACACCCTTTTTCTTGCAACGGCGCAACACTTCCGCGGCCGCCCAGATACCGATACGATTATCCGCCGCACGGGTCGACCAGATCTTGTCGGTCAGCTTTTCCACGCCATAGTTGAAAGTGATCGCGTCCCCCACCCTCACCCGTTTCTCGGCATCGGCCTTGCTGCCGGCGCCAATATCGACAAACAATTCATGCAGTTTCGGCAATTTTTCGTCGTTAGCGTTCTTCAAATGCACCGGCAGGGAGCCGAACACACCGCTAACCGCGCCCTTCTCGCCATGCACCAGCACCCGTTGCCCGCGTGCCATGCCAACATCGGTACCGCCAATGCGGCCGACATATAAAAACCCCTCGTTGGAAATGTATTGGATTTGGTAACCAATTTCGTCCGCATGACCGACCACCAACACCCGCTTCTCGGCATCGGGATTCAACACCGCGAAGGCATTGCCATAAGCATCCGTTCCGATCTCCTCCGCGTATTCCCTCACATAATCCAGCCAGCGACGCTGCACCGGCGTTTCCCAGCCCGAGGGGCCGTGAATGCTTAATAACTCCTGCAAGAATTCCCAACCATTGTTCATCAAATGATTTAACCACGGAACCTGCCAAAGTCAGGTGTAAATTACGAGCTTGGTACAAAACAAAAACGGCGGACATTGCTGTCCGCCGCTAATGATGAAATTAGGTGTGAACCGTGCTTATTTCTTCTTCTTTTTGCCCTTGGAGGTTTTTTCGCGGTTGGCCCAGGAACGCAGGCGCAGGCCGTTCAAACGGATGAAGCCGGTAGCGTCGCCCTGATTGTAAGCACCCTTGTCGGCTTCCATCGTCGCCACATGCGGGTTGTAGAGCGAGAGTTTGCTCTTGCGGCCGGCGGTGATGATGTTGCCCTTGTAAAGCTTGAGACGGACGGTGCCGCTGACTTTTTCCTGGCTTTGGTCGATGGCAGCCTGCAGGAACTCGCGTTCCGGCGCGTACCAGAAACCGTTGTACACCAGTTCGGAGTATTTCGGAATCATGCCATCGCGCAGGTGCATGACTTCACGGTCCATGGTTAGCGTCTCGATCTGACGGTGCGCGGAATGCAGGATGCTGCCGCCCGGGGTTTCGTACACGCCGCGGGACTTCATGCCGACGAAGCGGTTTTCCACCAGGTCGACGCGGCCGACACCGTGCTTGCCACCGAGTTTGTTCAGGGCGCGCATGACATTGGCGGGGCTCAGGCGCTTGCCGTTGACGGCGACGCAATTGCCCTGTTCGAATTCGAGTTCGACATACTCCGGCTTGTTCGGGGCTTTTTCCGGCGAGACGGAAAGCTTGAACATGTCGGCCGGCGGTTCCGCCCACGGGTCCTCAAGGATGCCGCTTTCAAAGCTGATGTGCAGCATGTTGCGGTCCATCGAGTACGGCTTCTTGGCGGTCACCGGAACGGCGATGCCCTTGGACTTGGCGTAGTTGATCAGGTCGGTGCGGCCCTTGAAATCCCAAGTGCGCCATGGGGCGATCACTTGCAGGTCGGGCGCCAACGCCGCGAAGGTCAGTTCAAAGCGGACCTGGTCGTTGCCTTTGCCGGTCGCGCCATGGGCCACCGCGTCGGCATTTTCCAGCCGGGCAATTTCCACCTGGCGCTTGGCGATCAGCGGACGGGCGATGCTGGTGCCGAGAAAGTATTGGTTTTCGTAGATTGCGCCGGCCCTGACCATCGGATAAATGAAATCCTTGGCGAATTCCTCGGTCAGGTCATCGATGTAGCATTTGCTCGCGCCGGTGCGGACGGCTTTCTTGTCCAGCCCCTTCAATTCCTCTTCCTGCCCGACGTCGGCGCAGAAAGCGATGATTTCAGCGTTATATTGTTCTTTGAGCCAGGTCAACAGGATTGACGTGTCCAAACCACCCGAATAGGCAACTACGATTTTCATGAAGCGCCAATGATAGGACCCGCCGCGCAGGAATCAATGCGGAAAACTCGCTGGTCAGCGCACGAAGGTGTTTCTCACCCGGACTGACACGGAAACGTAACTGATCCACGCGGCGGCCTTGACCAGGGTCAGTACCGACTGTGTATCGAATGAACCAAAATGGGAGTCGATTTTGCCAAGGATGAATTCGTAAGCAACGATCAATACCTGCGTGCTCCAAAATACGATGTAAACGGGTTTGAAGGTGCGGCGTTTGGCAAAATAAAGAAAAATAAGCAACAGGCTGAGCACGACTACCGAACAATTCAGGATCATCTCCAGCGGCGTGACAACCGCATACCAGGCCAGATAATCGCCCGACGCTGGATTGGTCATATTCATCCAGACGTCGTAGTTCCAATAAGCGCTGGCGCTGGTGACGACCGACCTCAGCATGTTGATCGGCGATATGCAGACACCGATGCCGACCAGAACCAGCCAGCCGTCAAGCCCGCGCGGGTACCCGTAGCCGCTATCGCCCGGCAGTGGCGGAGGCTGCGACGGCATCTTAATGCAGGCCACCCAGACGGCGATGGCGACGGAAATCAATGAAATTACCAGAGCCAGCATGACCATGACCCAGTTTACCTTGCCGAAGAGACCGCCATGGTTGTCGCTTACCGTGCTCTTGGTTTCCCCGGCGGACAGGTTATTGGTGAATCGCAAAACGGCTTCGTCGATGATTTCCTTGCGCTTGGCGACGTAATCCACCAAGTCGGGTTGGGGCACCTGTTGGCGGGTCATCGACAGGCTGTGCTTTCGCACCACGACCTGTTTGCCGTCGTTGGCCTCCGAATATTGGTAATCAAACCAGGGTGTTTCTATCTTGGTGTTTTCTCCCTTCATCTCCCAATCATCAGGAAATTCGATACGGGAAGTAACATTCAGATTCTGCGGGTAGTTCAGCGCCAACGGTGATTTGCGCCCCTGGATGTTGAGATTCGGCAAATGGTCGTACAAATAGGGTGTGTCCACTTCGGCGCGGACTTTCTTGCTCTCCTTGGTAATCGGTTCGAAAAATTTATCAATCTCGTAGTATTCCCTGACCCGCACGATGTTGTGCTCGGTATCATCCTGCATTTCCACCGGCCTGACCGTCTTGATTCCGGGATAAGAGCGCGAATAATAGTTGCGAAAACTCTTGGCAATTTCATCCTGTGATTTGCCCGAGAACATGCTCCGGTTGCTGTCGGCGTCCCCTCCTTTAAACGTGGTGGTAACATTGAAAATCGCCGGGGAACGGTAATCCTTGATGACAAAATGTTCCTCGATGTCGACCCCGCCGTAATCATGCGGTCCCAGTTCGAATCTGGTCAGCCCGCTATCCCCTTTCCTGACCACCAAGCCGGCACCATAAATTCCCATGTGACGGTCGCTGAGGTGCTTGCCCGCCTGATAACTGGCGGTGGCGTCGATCAGGTAGGACTTGCCATCCAGAATCACCAGTGTTATCGCATGATCGAAAACATCGGGGCTTGGCAACTGTTCCTCAATTTTTTCGTTCCAGTCGCTATTCACCAACACCGGATAAGCCTCGACTCCAAGCTTTCGTAACAAGGTCGCCAGCAATAGTGCTTTGTCCTTGCAGTCGCCAAACCGTCGTTCCAAAACCAGTTCCGGCGGTGAAGGAAGATGCGAACCGCTGCCCATTTCCATGCCCAGATAACGCACTTCCTTTTGCACGAAATTCACCGCCGCAACCGCCTTGTCTTCCAAGCTTCCCGGCATGGCCTGGATTTGCCCGACCTTCTCTTGGAATAATTTGCCCAATTCATCCGGAACCTGGTAAATCGGCAAGGCCCATTCCTCCACCTCGGCCCAGGATTTGAAATCGCTGATTTGCACATACGGGTGTTGCGCAAACCAATCCGGGGCATTGTCCTCGGATACCTCGGCGGGCATCGGGCTGACTGTCCACCAATACTCCCTGCCGTTTTCCCGTTGTTCTTCCTGTACCGTGGGTGGTTTTTGTCCCAGCCAGCGGATAAACAATTGCTGTCCTTCGCGCGGAATGATGCGCAGCGATTGCGCCTTCACGGGAGAGCCCCAACTGACATCAAATTCATCGGCGTAATGCGAGCCGTAGATCGGGTTTTCACCCTGCTTGGTAACCGACAGCTCCACCACGTCACCGACACGGATATCGTTCAGGAAGCACAGGGCGGTTCTCCTGCCGTTGTAAATTTGGCGGTCGAGTTCCTTTTCCTGCTGGATGATCTGGAATTTTCCGGCATCGCTATAGTCCACCGCCTTGCTATCCCGCCAAACCTTCAGCGAATGCAATGTTATCGATTGATAACTTGGGTCGAAGGAAAACTGGATTTGCGCGCCGTCGGACAATCCTTCCTGGGATACAATCTTATAGGCGTAATGACGGAATGCCTCATGACTCTCCAGGCGGATTTGTTCATCGTAAAACAAATACTCCATCCCGGAAGGTGTCGATGAGGCGCTGCTTTCCAGACTGTGCCTTTGTTCCTGCACCCAGGCGGGTGCCGGGCCTACCTGCAATTCCCCGGCAATCAGCCCCGTGGACCAGCCGCTAACGGCGATCCCCAGCAACCGGAGAGTTTGAGTTAAACGCGCCAAATGAAAACGGGAGTTTACGCAACCTTGGCGGGCTTGATTTTCTGCAGGTACGGCTCAGCCTTTTCCAAGGCGGACTTGACGGACAGGCCGTAAACTTCGCGCAAATTTGCTTCCTTGCCGTGCTCGATGAACATGTCGGGCCAGCCAACACGAACCACCGGGGTTGACAAATTCAGGTTGGAAAGTTCTTCCAGCACCGCGCTGCCGAACCCACCCATCAGCACGTGGTCTTCCAGCGTGATAATCAAGTCCGAGGAATGCGCGTAGAATTCCAGCGTGCCCGTGTCCATCGGCTTGGCAAAGCGGGCGTTGATGATTGCCGCGGAATAACCCTTGGCTTCCAACTGGTCGGCCAGTTGCTGGGCCATTTCGCCCATGCGGCCGTAGAACCAGATCGCCACCTGCTTGCCGGGCTTGATCACCTCGGCCTTGCCGATTGGCAACTGTTGCGGTTGCTCCTTGACCTTGGCGCCAGTGCCACTGCCACGCGGATAACGCAACGCAATCGGGCCCGAGTGGTTGATGGCGGTGTGAAGCATGTCGACAAACTCGTCCTCGTCCTTCGGCGACATATGAATCGCGTTCGGCACGCAGCGGAAATAGGAAATATCGAACAAACCGTGATGAGTCGGGCCGTCATCGCCGCTGACACCGCCACGGTCCATGCAGAATACCACCGGCAGGTTTTGCAGGCAGACGTCGTGAATCACCATGTCGATGGCACGCTGCAGGAAGGTCGAGTAAATCGCGCAAACAGGCTTGTAGCCCTTGGTGGCCATGCCCGCCGCAAACAACACCGCGTGTTCCTCGGCAATGCCGACATCAAAATAGCGTTCCGGGAATTTGGGCTGGAAACGCTCCAGACCCGTACCGTTCGGCATGCCGGCGGTAATCGCCACCACCTTGTCGTTGGTTTCGGCAATCTTGGACAAATGATCGCCAAGCAACTGGGAGAAAGTCGGGCTGCCGGAACTGGCCGCCTCACCGGTGCTCGGATTGAACGCCGGAGTGCCGTGAAAGGCCTTGCGCTTGACCATCGCGGGTTCGTAACCGCGTCCCTTTTCGGTCAGCACATGCAGCAGGCACGGGTGATCCTGTTGCTTGAGGAATTCAAAGGTCTTGATCAGGGTCGGGATGTCGTGACCGTCCACCGGGCCGTAATAGGTCATGCCCAGTTCCTCGAAGATCACGCTCGGCAGCAGGAATCCCTTCACCACGCCTTCCGCGCGACGGGCCATTTTTACCGCTGTCTGGCCGCCGATTTTTTCAATGAATTTGGCGGCACGCTCGTGCAGGTGGGAATAGTTTTCGTTGGTGACAATCTTGTTGAAATAATTGGCGATGGCCCCGACGTTCTTGTCGATCGACCATTCGTTGTCGTTCAGTACCACGATCATACGCTTGGTGGTGGTGGTGATATTGTTCAACGCCTCGAACGACACGCCGCAAGTGAACGCCGCGTCACCGGCGAGGGCGATCACATGTTCCTTGCCACCGCGCATGTCACGGGCCTTGGCCATGCCCAGAGCGGCGGACAACGCAGTACCGGCATGACCGGCACCGAAGCAATCGTGCGGGCTTTCGGTACGCAGCATGAAACCGTTCAGCCCCCCGGCCTGGCGGATCGTATTGAACTGCTTGCGGCGGCCGGTCAGCAATTTGTGGACATAAGCCTGGTGGCTGACGTCGAAAAGGAAATTGTCGGCCGGAGTGTCAAAGGCACGGTGCAGGGCGATGGTCAGTTCGACCACGCCAAGGTTGGGGCCAAGGTGTCCGCCGTTTTTGCTGGCGACCGCGATGAGTTCATCACGGATTTCCTGCGCCAAATCCGGCAGTTTTTCCAGCGGAAGTTTCTTTAAATCGGACGGACTGTCAATGGTGTCTAAGATGCGTGCCATAAATGTTTTAAAATAGTGAGATCTCCGAATCGGATTTGCCCTTCTTTATCGGTGCTTCCGGCCCGCCATTAGCGTCCTTGGCATCCAACTCGGATCGTTGCAACTTGCCCGACTTGTCATGAGTCAATAATTCAATTTTCTTCTCCGCCGCCTTCAGCTTTTCTCCGCAAAAGGCCAGCAATTTCATTCCTTCTTCGTATTTTTCAATAATGCTGTCCAATGGCAGCTCCGCCGACTCCATCTGCGACACGATTTCCTCGAGCCGGCCGACAGCGTCTTCGAAAGTCAAACTATCCTTGGCGGGTTTTGCCATACAAATGTAACTGCCTATAAAAAAGAGAATCAGCCCCCTAGTCGAGCCTAAATTTTTGCTTTGGCCCCGACCTCTCCATCAGACAGCCTAATTTTTACATCTTGCGCCGCTAATACTGAAGCTTTTTTTCGCAAGACCTGTCCCTTGGCATCAAAAACGATGGCATAACCGCGATTCAAGGTCTGCTGCGGCGAAAGCAGACGCAATTGATCGGCCTTGGCCTGCAACAGCTTCCGAAACTCCGTAAAACGCCGCTCCGGCGACGCTAATGTCCATCTTTGCCGCAGGTTCTTGACTTTTTCACAAGAGCGTTCGGCCACCAATGCCAAACCCCGTTTGAGTTCGCCATCAAAATCATCCAGTCGCTGGAACATCTGCTCCACGATCCGCACCGGCTCGCGGAATACGTAATGATCACGGTTAGCGGCCAATTTCCAACGGCATTTTTCCAGATAACTGGCAACCTCCCGCTGCAAATCCTCCTCGAAATCGACCAGTTTTTCCAGCCATTCACCGTCGGACAAACTGACCAGTTCGGCCGCCGCCGAAGGTGTCGGGGCGCGCAAATCCGCGGCAAAATCGCAGATGGTAAAATCAATTTCGTGCCCGACCCCGCTAATAATGGGAATTGCCGACGAAGCCACCGCGCGGGCCACCACTTCCTCGTTGAACGCCCACAAATCCTCCAGACTGCCGCCGCCGCGCGCGACAATGATCACGTCAACCTCCGCCAGGCGATTTAGCTCGCTAATGGCAAGAGCGACCTCTTCCGCCGCTCCCTCACCCTGCACCCGCACGCCAAACACCTGCACGGTCAGGCGCGGGCAACGACGCTGGATAATTTGCAGAAAATCACGCAGGGCGGCACCGGTGGGCGATGTAACCACGGCGATCTTCTCCGGGAACAACGGCAACGGACGTTTCCGCTCCTCGTCGAACAAACCTTCCGCTTGCAACTTCCGCTTTAGCGCCTCGAATTTCTCTTGCAGATTCCCCTTGCCCTCTGGCTCCATGCGGGTCACGCGAATCTGGTATTCACCACGCGGCTGGTAAACCGTCAGTTCGCCGCTAACGACGACACTTTGGCCGTCCTGCGGATTGAATTTCAACAAACCCGCCAAACCCCGGAACAACACCGCGCGAATCTGGCTGGTTTCGTCCTTGAGCGTGAAATAGATATGTCCCGAGCTTTGCCGACGTAAATTGGAAATCTCCCCGCGCACGCTAACCGTGCCGATTTGCCCTTCCAGCAAATCGCGGATTTCCGAGTTTAACTGACTGACCGTTAGCGTTTGTTCCGGCATAAAATTAATCTCACGCAGAGACGCGGAGCCGCAGAAAAACTATTTCTCTTTTCCGTTTGATGGCAGTTCAACCGCCTGCTGGATACGTTCGATTTTCAACGCTTTGCCCGTTTCTTCGTCGATCTCGGCGAAGATGCCATCCACCTGCGGCTGCTTGGCGCTAACGGTCATCCGCACCGGCATTAGCGTCTTATAACGCTCGAGAATCGGTTCCTTGTCGCGGCCGATCACCGAATCATGCCCGCCGCAAAAACCCGCGTCAGTGATGTAAGCCGTGCCGCCGGGCAAAATCTTGTCGTCCGCTGTCTGCACATGGGTATGGGTGCCCACCACCACCGAGACCTGCCCGTCCACCGCATGGCCGAACGCGATTTTCTCCGAAGTGGTCTCGGCATGAAAATCCACCAGAATGCAATTGGTCTCGCGTTTCACCTGTTCCAAAATCGGCGGCAACCCAAGCACCGGATTATCCACCGGCACCGGCATGAAGGTACGGCCCATGGCATTGATCACGCCGAATTTCTTGCCATTGCCGCTAACGACCACCCACCCCAGGCCGGGACTGGTGGTGGGGAAATTAAAGGGACGGATCAGGCGCGGCTCCTGTTCGAAAAATGGCAGGATTTCCCGCTGGTCCCAAGTGTGATCACCCAGCGTGATGACATCGACTTTGCAGCGTAAAATCTCGTAGACCAGCCGCGGGGTGATGCCATGGCCACCCGCCGCATTCTCGCCGTTCACCACGATGAAATCAGGCGCATAACGCTCCTTCAGCATCGGCAAAGCCGTCTTGACCGCGTCACGGCCCGGTTCACCCACGATATCACCCAGAAAAATAATACGCATTCCGGTAAGCTAGAAGAAGCCGGGATTGGTTAAAAGGTAATTTTCGTCCGGAACACGGTTCCCCAACAAAAAACCGGGTGCCCCATTGTGAAGCCGCCTCGGCTTTGAAAGTTCACCGCAGAGGCGCGGAGTTCGCAGAGAGTTTTCATTGGGGTTGATCAATCGTATGTCCAACCTTATTCAAATCCTCTCCGCGTCCTCTGCGCCTCGGCGGTGAATGTACTTGTTTTAGAACTGATGACGATAACCGAAGTTCAAGCCCCACGGTTTGTCGTATTTGTCACCTAAACTGGCTTCATAATCGAGATGGAGTTGGTTCCGTGTGTCAAGTTGGTAGACAATGCCCGTACCAATCACTCCCCTGCCTCCGTCTGTCGTTGGACGCCATTCACCGCCACTGGCTCGCACTTTGCCGCCTGAACTGATTTGCTCAATGCCTCCCACTTTCACGTAGGGTTGCAGCCAACCCTTTTCATTGAGCTTGATGTTCCGGCCAAACCGTGCGCCACCGTAGAATTGCACGATGTCGGCATCGTCGAGATCCACCGCCATGCCCTGGGTGGTGGTGTAATTGTCATTAATGAGGTGCAGATAACTTACTTGCACGCTCGGTTCGGCAAACCAGCCGCCGGCGAATTGGAATTGCCTGCCCAGTTCCAGGCTAAGGCCCACGCCGTAGCTGTTGTAGGAACCATGGTCTTCGCCATCAAAAGAGGTGTCAAAGTACTGGCCCTTGACGATCGTGTCGGCGTACCAGCCCTCCTTGTTGATCCAAGTCCCGTACAAGCCGCCATAGCCGCTGTCGGTGCCGCCATTGTAACCGCTGTGGAAATCCCGGTCGACCCCGCCGTAACCGGCGAAGACACCGGTGTAAAGGGTGTTGTTGTCATCAACCAACCATGCCTTGTCGGTGCCCAAGTCAACGCCGTATTGGGTTTCACTGAAACCTTTGACTCCGCTAATGCCGGTATTCAGGTTCACCTGCTGGCCGTAGCTTCTCACCCAGATGTTTTCCACCAAGCTTTCACTCTTCACCCTTCTCTCTTCACTATTCAACCTCAGTTCTCCCATTCTCTTGAGCAGATTATCTTGCTGGGTGAACCAGAAGCTCCTGATCGCGGCAGCGCTGTTCAAGATCGCGTCACCCTCACTGCTGATGATCGGGTTGCTGCCGCTCAGCCAGAGGTACCAATTATTGGCGGACAGATTAATATCGCCACCATTGCGAACCGTGTAGTCGAACATACCCGCCGACGCCGAGCCGCTGAAGGTGGCGATGCCGTCGGCAGTCTGTACCAGCAACAAAGGCGCTTCCTTGCCGGACGGGGCATTACCGCTGTTGACGATAATCAGGTGGTGATCGCCACTGCTGGCCCCTTCTATCTCAATGGCATCGGCAATTCCCCCGGCAATATCGGTATTGATACGAAAATTGCCGTTACCGCCAAGATTACCGGTGACAGTCAGCCTTTTGCCAAGCTGACCAAAATCCACTGTGCCGTTATTCGTCAAGTTTTGCAACCTTTGGTCAAAGCCACCCATGGCAAAAGCGCCATCCGGGTTAATCACCAGTGTATTGCTATCGACAATCACATCCTGCACCCCGCCGCGCAAAAGCGCACCACTTTGGATGACAGTGTTTCCATGGTAATCCTTAACTGTATCAAAGACCGTGACACCACTACGGGCTTCGACGGAGAGATTGGCACCGCTGATCGCGTTGGAAAAAGTCATTTCTCCGCCCTGGTCAAAGATTACTTTGGCGCTGCCATTATTGGTGCCGCCAACCACCGCTGCCAAGCCATTGCCATCACTGCCGGTGATACGGACACCGGTGCCGCCAATGACCAGCACTCCGTCGCCATTGCCCGCGCCAAGTAATAGTTCCCCGGCGTAGACTTGTCCCTGTCCGCGCAATTCCAGCCGGCCCGAGCCGTCATCGCCAACCATCAGTAAATCTCCACTCCGCCAAACTCCGCGTCCATCAATAATCGCGGAACCAACACCGGTGGAGCCCGATCCGATAACTCCCCAAGTTCCCTCCACTACTCCGTCCCCGTCAACAACCAAGCTCGCACGACCATTAAATCCCAAAGCAATTTCTCCATTATTTTGCCATAGGCCACTGCCGCTAATGATCACACTGCCATCGCTTGTCTCCCGGTCGCCTACAACAGCGCCGCTGACTAAATTTTTCACCATTCCGTTGCCATCAATTTGCAAGGTTCCACTTGACCCGTAGCCGACACCGAAGTAAGTGCTTGCATCTCCTTGGTCAACCAATAACAAACCATGACCGGTGACTCTCAAGAGACCCACCGCACCATCATATGTGCCAATGGATACCTGACTGCCGGACATCGAACCGCTGTCCATGATAGTCAGGCTGCCTTGTCCCCGTTGCCCCACATTGACATAGTTATATCGCCAATAACCATGATCGCTAATCACCATGGTGCCGGTTCGATCATTGCGAGTTGCCGCAATCTGGAGAGTGCTGCCATTGCTGCCGCTTCCCGTTACAAACAGGCTGCCATTACCCGACAATCCCACGTAAAAATTGCTGGTTGATTCCACAACGCCGGAGACTATGAGGCTTGCGCTGTTAGCGGCATCTGTTGCGATGTGAAAACTGCCATTTTGCATCGAACCGCTAATCACCATCGTTCCCATGTCGGTATAAACACTGGCGCTGGTTCCGAAATCACTACTGCCACTGAGCGTTAGCGTGCCAGTGCCGATCTTTTTTAAGAAAAGAGTGGTAGTCCCATTGGGACCGCGGGCAACAACAGCTTCATTGGCAATAGTGACATCATAGCCGTTGGTATCGAAGATAAGGGCTGGCACGCCGCTCGCTAGGCCGGTGCCGCTTAGAATTAACCGTCCCTCACCGGCAAAATAATCTGCGTTGTTACCGGTGGCGCTAACGGTCACACCATTAAACGTGCGGTCAGCATGTGCGGCAACCACCAGACACCAGCCTAAAATTACCGCCACAAGGTGAATTCGGATAAGATATTGCAGCCTGCTCATTTGATGTATAAAAATCTCATGCACTCAATACAAAAACAAGGATTTTCGCTATAAAATGTATTGGAAATCTATAAAACTACATTGGGATACAGTTTTAGGCGCAAAAAATCCCTGTCGTGCCATCCGGCGCCCACTTTAATCGGTTAAAGATAATTTTCGTCCGCTAATGACGACAAAGAAACGCCCGGTTCAGCCACCTAAACCGGGCGCCCTACCATTTAGGATTCTAGGACCGATTCACTCAGGAATTGGCAATGGTAAATTTGGATGAACGATGCCTGGCGGTCAGAAACAGCACGACCACGCCAATGCCTAACAAAACATAGGTTGAAGGTTCCGGAATGCTCTGAACCAGGTTTGGGTTGGCGGCATCGCTTTGATCCAGTTGCATGCCGTAGATTTGCGCATGTTGCACACCGCTAAACGAAATGTTGAACGAGGTAATCGATCCATCCCCCGTATAGGTTGGAAGCAATGTGGCTAAATCCAGGTTTGATAAATCCCACTGCAAGGCATAGGTATTGATATAAACTTCCTCCGTTCCCGTCGGCATTTCGACACTGCCGTTATCGAACTTGTCCGTGACCGCCCAGTAAGTGGCTTCCAGTGACAAGGTAACGCCTCCGTCCAAGGTCAGGTTCAGAAC
Source organism: Verrucomicrobiales bacterium (assembly GCA_031256975.1). Lineage (GTDB taxonomy): Bacteria > Verrucomicrobiota > Verrucomicrobiia > Methylacidiphilales > JAAUTS01 > JAIRPN01. The sequence continues at coordinate 77,658 of JAIRPN010000004.1, forward strand.
AGGCAACTCATGGTTGTAAAAATCATAAGTCCACGCCTCGCCGATGCTGATTTGAAACACCAAGGTCTGCAGGCCACTAACGGGCGTGGCATCCTGCACCATCAGGGTGCCGCCAAAATTATTGATATCCGCGGAAAAGCCGCCGAAATAAATCGATCCTCCGGCCATGTACGGACCGCCGCCGCTACCGTTGGCCACCTTGGCCAGTTGGGCGGTTCCGCCGCCGCTTTGCGAGGCAACCGGCGACCACATGGTGGTGCCGGGAAAACTGCCGGTGCCGGGAATCGCAGTGGCTGTCAAGTTGGTCCAGGCATCGCTGCTTAGCGTTCCACCCAGGTTGTAATTGCTGAAGGACAAGGTGTACTGCGCCTTCGCGGTTAGCGGCAATAATGCGGTCAACACTATTGCTGCCGTCATCATCACCCCGGTTAATCGTGTTTTTTGTAACATACGCGGTCCAAGTTACGTCATCTCCCTGCCCCGTGCTTTCTTAGCCTTGCGAATCAGCTGCTGCGAATTGCACTACCAAAGCAATCGCCAATCCGGCGCAAGAATACGTCAGTCGCGCGGGTTGAGCTGGATTTTCCATGAAATTATACTGGTTGCGGATTCATGTCGGAAAAGGATCAACAATTGTCGGAGCAACCGGTCTGGGATCAGGTTATCGGCACCTGGCGTTTGGTGCATGGCAGCATCCAGGATCTCGGCGCCAGCATCGAGTGGCACGATTTCCGGCTGGCCCAGGATTTTGACTGGACCAAGAGTTTTCACCCCGAATGCCTGGAAATCTGCCTGAACTACCTGGGACAGGCTGAATTTTCCCTCAGGAACCAGCAGTCCTTGCTGACCGAAAATCAATTGGCCTGGTACCTGCCGGGCAATAGTCCGGTCACGGCAAAACGTTATGCGGATTCCCTGCATCGTTTTTTCACCTTGGAAGTGACCCAGGATTTTCTCGAACGCCAGTTTGTCGGGTTGACCGGCCAATTGAAAAAGCCGGTGCAAATTTTCCTTCGTCGCCGTGCGTCCTTTGATTCCTTTGTCCAGATCCAGTCGATTCCCAGCACATTATTGGGAATGCGCAGCATGTTACTCGAACCTCCGGTGTTATCCGTGGCGGAACCCCTTTGGTATCAGGGGAAAATCCTGGAAATCCTGTCGCACACCCTGTTTGAGGAGCAACCCGTTCAGGAATTGTTTTGCCACAAACAACACCGCCTGAAGCGCGAACGGGTGGAACGGGTGCGTTATTTGTTGGAACGCGACATGGAAAATCCTCCTTCGCTCGGCGACCTGGCCAAAGCCGTCGAATGCAGCCCGTTTTATCTCAGCCGCATCTTTGCCGAGGAGACGGGAGTCAGCATCCCCAAATACCTGCGGATGAAACGCATTGAAAAAGCCGCCGACCTGCTCGCCAATGGCAAACATAACGTGACCGAGGCCGCCATGTCCGTTGGTTATTCAAGCCTGAGCGCCTTCAACAAAGCCTTTGTCGAACAAATCGGAGTTTGTCCCGGGCTATACGGGCTGCCACTGCAGGGCGGCAAGAACTATCTGAAAAGAAAGCCGCCCGGAAGATAACAATTCCGAGCAAGCCGGGCACAAGCACGAGGAAGCACAGATCCGTGAATTCCCGCAATATCGGGGAATCATGACAAAGATATCAACCAGCTTGCTTTCCTCGGTGGAGTTATGGTTCACCAGTATTCCGGAACCCTCCATTTATTTTCTTCTGGGGGTCGGGCTGGGCGTCCTGTTCATCCTGAAAAAGATCGGCCAACAAAATGCGTAACCTGATAACAGGCTTGGATTCCGGCTTCGGCTGGATCTGGCTGGGCATTCCCCTGCTCTGGATCGTTCATTTTAACCATCGTTCTTCTTCCCAATGAAGCGACCTTCCCAAGGATTTACCATGACCGAACTGCTGGTCACGCTAACCATCATCCTGATTCTCGGAGGCCTCGGTTACGGCGGCATAGGCAAGGCTTTGAATCTGGCCCACAAAGCCCGGGAAATCAACGCGGGGCGCAATTTGATCACGGCTTACCTGGGGTATTCAGCCGACCATGACGGCCAGTACCTACCGGGCATGGATTATACCGTCAATCAACTCACCAAGCCGAATGGCGACAAAATCACCATGGCACACACCTGCCAGCGTTACGCGTTTCGCCTGGCTCCTTATTTTAATTACGACATCGACAATATCCTGCTGGCCAGCAACAACGCCGATGCCATCAAGAAAATGAACAACGGCAGCGCCAGCGGCGGCATGTATGATTACTTGGTCAGCGCTTTCCCCTCGTTTGGCATGAATATTTATTTTGTCGGCGGACAAATCGACAGCATGGGGCGAAACGCCTACCCTTATGATTGTGCCACCACTCTGGCTTACAATGCCTCGCTCCTGGTGTTTGCCACCGCTGGCAGCAGCGATGGCAATACCAAGGTGGAAGGATTCAATATCCTGACCCCTCCCAACCTGACCAGCGGCAATTGGTCGGGTGTTGCCTGGAAACCGGGGATCGATCCCGGCTCCTACGGAAATGTGGATGCCCGTTACGGCGGCAAGGCTCTCTGTGCTTTTCTTGATGGCAGCGTGCGTGAACTGAGTATCAACGAGCTGCGTGACATGCAACTTTGGAGTAAAAACGCCGCCGCGCAAAAGGATCCCAACTACCTGATACCATAATTCATGAATCCGCATTCCCCCGTTTTCTGTCCCTATCACTGGCTGCAGCGCTTGATGACGTTCTTTAGGAATCGTTCCGTAGACAATTCGTCATCCCGTTGTCCATTCCGCGGTATCACAACAAAGACGGATTCACTCCCCCCTGTGGGTAGATATTTCGCCAAATCCGGCAGCAACCGCTTATCCGGACTCTTTGATCGCCGTGAACAACGACAACACCTTGGGGCTTCTGCGGAAATGATCCCTGCAGACCTTGCGCGCGACCAATGGCGGGAATGGCTGCAACAAAGCTCCAGTAATCAACACCCGGTGGCCCTGTATTTGCACACCCCGTTTTGCCATCATCGTTGTGCGTTTTGTCCGTTTTACATCAACCGGGCGAGTCCCGGTTACAGCCGGACCTATACCGATCTCCTGTTGCGGGAAATTGCCGGAACTCCAGCCCCCGGCCGCACCGTCAACTCGGTCTTTTTCGGCGGCGGCACGCCCAGTGACTTGGCAACCGAGGATCTGGTTCGGGTGCTCGAACAATTGCGCAAGCAATGGCAATGGACGAATGCGACGGAAATAACGGTCGAGGCTCGTATCCGTGGTTTTACCGCAGACAAAGCGCGGATCTGGTGGCAGGCAGGAGTCAACCGTTTTTCCCTCGGCGTGCAAACCACCGACAGTCAACTGCGCCGCAGCCTGGGACGTCTGGCCGATCGCCGGGAAATTCTCGATACCCTGCAACAGGTGACCGCCGCAACCCACGCGCATGTTTCTGTCGACTTGCTGTATGGCTTGCCCGGCCAAACGCCGGAGATGCTGCGGGAAGACATCCGGTTGCTCACCGACGAAACCGCCATTAGCGGCATTACCTGTTACGAATTGGCTTGTTTCCCGAACAGTCCGATGGCACAGGCTATCAGCCAGGGCCGGCTGCCCGCCTTGCCGGATTCCGGGCAATTGGCTTCCTTGTATTTTGCCGTTCGGGAGGAATTGGCCGATTCCGGATTCTTTCGCCATTCGCTGGTGCACTGGCACCGCCGGGCCAATGACCGTTGTGTTTACAACCGCCACGTCAAAGATGGCGGCGACCTCGTTCCTTATGGTTCGGGAGCAGGTGGCAATATTGGTGACCGGCAGCTCATGCTGAGCCGCACCCTAGAAGAATACCGTTCGCTTGTTTCCAACGACCAAAAACCGATCACCTTTGCCAGTCGTTTGAACCTGGCGCGGCGGCAAATACAAGCCGGCATCACTTCCGGTTTTGAAAATATGAGATTGCGCCCGGAATCGTTTGAGATTCTTGGCCGAGACGGTCGCGATTACATGGCAAAAATCCTGGAACAGTGGCGCAAATCAAAACTGCTGGATTATGAATGCCAATTGACGCCCGGCGGTGAATTTTGGGCCAAAACAATGGAGAAGAACCTGCTTGCCGCAGCCAGTCATTTTGCCTGAAAACAGGCACAAAAAATCCCCGCCTGTGCCGTCCAGTGTGTACTTTTAAATCCCAGTAAAACTAGGTGGGACGGCTCGCCTTCGGTCAGCCTTCCAATTTAAAGGCATGACATCGTGAAGAACGGAGTTGATGTCCCTATTTGATATATCGGTTAAAAGCATTACGACCGTTACTCGAACACCGCAGGGAAATTCTGCAAAATCGACTGGTAAAGAACCATCAGGATCTCAGTTCAGCGCCAACTTTCCTGGCGGCTTCGATGATCTGCCGCTCCCAGCCGCTGACATCCTTCTCAGTCAATGTTCGCTCTTTTGAACGATAAGTCAAGGAATAGGCCAGTGATTTCTTCTCCGCCGACAATTTCTCGCCCTTGGCGTCAATGAACACATCAAAGCATTCCACCTTCTCCAACTCGCTAACGGCGACCGACTTGATCGCCTTTAGTAACTCATCGTAACTGGTTTTGCGATCAACCACAAAAGCCAGGTCACGTTTCACTGCCGGATAATTCGGCAGTAGCTCAAAGCGTTCTGCCTCAGGCTGCTTCAGCGATGGCAGACTCAATTCCGCGGCAAACACCGGCACCTTGATGCCGTGCTTTTTCAGCTCGCCGTTAGCGACCGCGCCGAACTCTTTCGGCAACTTGAGTTCCGGGAACCTCGCGGTTAGCGACTCCAGGACACCCTTTAATGAGAAATAATCCGCCTGCAAAGCGGCTTTGTCCCATCCTGCCTGCTGGTCAATACCGGCGCTAACGATAAGCAAGCGGCGTTGCTCGATCAAGCGTCCGCCCTTCACCGTCATGTACACCGTGCCGATTTCAAAACCTTTTACTGATTCGGCACCGCGACCCAGGTTTTGTCGCACACAGGGTAACACCGTGGTCAACAAATCACGGCGCAGAGCTGCGTGATCCACGGTCATAGGATTCACCAGATTCACCGCATCGATCAAACTTTCGTCCTTGGCCAGCAAGCTGTTGGTGGCCATTTCGTAATAACCCCAATCGCTCAAAGTCTTGGCGATCTCACGTTCACGGTCATATTGCTGGTCGGCCTTGGAACGGGGCGCGACACCCGCTGCGACATGCCCGGCCACCCGGTTCATGCCCTCGATGCGGGCGATTTCTTCCACCAAATCCACTTCACGGGTCAGGTCAGGACGATAACTTGGTATCTCAAAGCCCTCACCATTGGCGGCTTTCTTGCACCCCAGCGCGCCGAGAATATCCGCAATGCGCTCATCCGAAACCTGATAGCTCAACAAACGCGGCACTGCGTTGATGCTTAGCGGCACGACGCGAAGCTGTTCGCTGTTAGCGGCGGTCTGCACAGCCAACTCGGCTTTCTTGGCCCCTGCCACCTGCACCAGCAAATCCGCGGCGCGTTGCATGGCGCGGTTGGTCGCCACCGGGTCAATGCCACGCTCAAAACGATAGGAAGCATCACTAATCAACGCCAAACGCCGGGAAGTGCGACGCACTGCCGCAGGCGAGAAACGGGCGCTTTCCAGCAACACACGGGTGGATTTTTCCGTCACACCGCTATGCTCGCCGCCCATCACGCCGGCGATGGCCACCGTTTTTTCGACATCGCTAATGACGACATCCTTGTCGTTCAACTCATATTCCTTGCCATCCAAGGCGATGATTTTTTCGCCGTTAGCGGCATAACGGGCAGTAATTTTGTTGCCTTTCAACAAGTCGGCATCAAACGCGTGCAACGGCTGGCCGAGTTCGAACAACACATAATTGGTCACGTCGACCACGTTGTTGATCGAACGGCAACCTTGCGCTTCCAAGCGTTCACGCATCCAGGCCGGACTCGGGCCAACCTTCACCTCGGTCAGCAAACGCGCCGTGTAACGCGGGCAAGCCTCGCCATTAGCGGATTCCACCGTGAAACTACCGCTAACCGCGAAACCTTCCGGTTTGATTTCCTCGCGTTGTACGGGAGTTGCGCCAAGGGCAATCAATTCACGGGCAATACCTTCGTAACTAAGCAGATCGGCACGGTTCGGGGTTACCTCGATCTCGAAAACAGTCTCGCCCTTGAACAATTCACGTAACGGAGTTCCGGGCTTGATATTAGCGTCCAAAATCATCAATCCCGAGGCATCACCGGCCAATTCCAATTCCTTGGCGGAACAGAGCATGCCGCAGGAAGTAACACCACGCAGCTTGCTTTCCTTGATCTCGAAACCGGCAGGCATCCTGGCTCCAGGCAACGCCAATGGCACCACGTCCCCTGTCTGAAAGTTGGTCGCACCACAAACGATTTGGCGATTGATACCGCTGCCGTCGTCGACTTGGCAGACGCTGAGTTTGTCAGCGTTCGGGTGTTTGTCGCGAACCAACACCTTGGCGGCGACGAAATTGTCGAGGGCGAAACCGGTCTTGGCGATGGATTCCACCTCGGTCCCGCTCATGGTGAGCTTTTCCGCCAATTCCTCGTCGTTCCAGCTCCAGGCACAATATTCACGCAGCCAACTCAATACAATCTTCATAAAAGGGTGAGATTAGCCGCTAACGGTGAAATTTCCAGAATGAAAATCGCCGGACGGTGAATCGCTAAATCGTCAACTGCTCGCCAAGCTCAACCACGCGGTTGGCGGGAATCTGGAAGTACTTCGCCGGATCGAGCGCGTTGCGGAACATGAAGCTGAACAGCATCCGCTGCCACAACGGCATCAGCGACTTGCCGGTAGTTGCCGCTATTAGCGACTGCCTCGACAGGAAATAGCTGGTGGTCATGGTGGCGAAATTCAAATTGCCATCTTCCAGTTTCTGCAAGTCCCACGGAATGTTCGGCCGTTCACGGAAACCGTAACGCAGCAAAATCTGGTAGAATCCCTCCCCCAGGTCGTGCACCTCAGTGCGGTTGTCGTTCACGTACGGAATCGGCTGGGTCTGCACGGTGAGAAACACGTTGGTTTTGTGGATGACCTTGTTGTGCTTGTAATTGTGCAGCAGGGAACGCGGCACGGTGCCGGAGTTCGAGGTCAGGAACACGGCGGTTCCCGCCACGCGCGGCGGTTTGCTGCGGGCGATGTCCTTGATGAAGTGCTCGCTTTCGATCAGGTTGTAGCGCAACAGGCGTGCCAGCAAATGACGGCCCCGCCGCCAGGTGATGACAATGATGAAGATGGAGACGCCGATGCCCAGCGGCAACGCGCCGCCCGACATGATCTTGGTCGAGTTCGAGGCGAAGAACATCAGATCAACCAGGAAAAATACGATGCCCAGCGGCAATACGATCCACAACGACCATTTCCACACAACCCGCGCGAGGATGAAAAACAGGATGCCGGTGACCAGCATGGTGCCGCTAACCGCGAGGCCGTAGGCATTGGCCAGTTTGCCGGATTCGCCGAAGATCAACACCAGTGCCAGACAGCCGATCATCAGGAACCAGTTGATCAACGGCATGTAAATCTGCCCGATGGCGTCGGAAGTCTGCTTGATGGTCAGGCGCGGGCTGTAACCGAGCTGGATGGCCTGCGCGGTCAGCGAGTATGCGCCGCTAATGACCGATTGCGAGGCAATGACCGTCGCCGCAGTCGCCACCACCAGCAACGGAATCACTCCCCACGCCGGGGCCAATTCGTAAAACACATCGATTTTTTCCGTGCTGTTGCGCGCCAGCAGCAAGGCTCCCTGCCCGAAGTAATTCAACGCCAATCCCGGCAGAACAATAAATAACCAGCCGCGGCGGATCAGCCTCGCATTGAAATGTCCCATGTCGGCATACAAGGCTTCCGCGCCGGTTAGCGTCAGGAACAACGAACCCAGCACGCCAAAACTGGTCGCGCCGTGATGCAGCAGGAAATAAATGCCGCTCCAGGGATTGAGCGCGCGCCAGATGTCGGGAAATTTGCAGATATTGTAAATGCCCAGTGCGCCAAGCACCGCGAACCAGATCAACATGACCGGACCAAAACATATCCCGAGCTTGCTGGTACCGTGGCGTTGCAAATAAAACAAACCGAAGATAATGACTACGGAAATCGGCACCACCCAGTGTTTCATGCCGGGATTCAACACGTTTAACCCCTCCACGGCGCTGAGAATGGAAATCGACGGCGTGATCAGCGCGTCGGCATACAACAGGCAGGCGCCAAAAATACCGAGCAGAATCAGGATCGCGGTTAGCTTTCCTTCCTTCGGCAGCCCTTGCTTCAGCAACGCTAACAGCGAAAAGGTGCCGCCTTCCCCGTTATTGTCAGCGCGCAGGATGAAACACAGGTATTTGACCGTGACGACAAAGATCAACGCCCAGAACACCAGCGACAGCACCCCATAAACCGTGTCTTCATTGATAGGCAGGCTGTTGCTGTAAAAACATTCGCGGAAGGAGTACAGCGGACTGGTGCCGATGTCGCCGTAGACGACACCCAGCACACCGATGACACCCAGCAGGGAAACGGAATTTTTCGAGGAATGGTCGGACATGCAATTGTGGGCTTTGGGCGTTAGCGCTTAGCTTTTGCCACTTTCCTGGTCATCCTCGTCCTCATCATCGGAGTCTTCGTCATCGTCATCCTCCTCGTCATTAGCGCCGCCAAATAAATCGTCAATATCGCTGTGCTCCATCTTTTCCTTCATCTCCTCGAGGGTGGCGGAAATATCCACCACCTCGTTCCAGACCTTGGGAGCGACAAAGACCTTTTTCCCAGCCTCCAAGGCGATGGCCAGACAGTCGCTGGGACGGGCGTCAATCTCGGTGATGCGGGTATGCACCTCGTTTTCCATCTTCAGCGTCAGGCGGGCGTAATAGGTGTCGTTGCGCAAGTCGTTGATTACCACGCGCTCCACCGAGATGGAAAAAGCCTTGAAAATCAGCCCGATCAGGTCGTGGGTCAATGGTCGTTCGCGTTTATTTCCCTGTAAAATCAGGGCAATATTGGTCCCCACCCCGCCATCCACATGAATGCTGAACGCCTTTTCGTCATTGCCCAGAAACACGGCAATGCCCGAGCTGGACGGCACCAACCCCAATATTTTCACCTCAACCAACGATTCAGCCATTGGGTTAATATGGGCAGATCAGCGTCAAAACGCAACAGCAAGCGCTCGTCGTTGTTTCCCCGATCACTATTAGCGTCACGCCACGCCTGTCACGTCAGCTAATAACAAGTCGGTCAAAGCATACATTCTCTTTATCGCTTGCATAAGCCGGCGGAAATCCCTTTAATATCCAGCTTAAATTTAAACTAATTTTATGGCAAAGAAACCCACTAAGTCTGGAAAAGCTTCCAAGAAGGTGGCCGTGAAAAAAGCGGCTCCCAAGAAGGTTGCTAAGAAAACATCATCCGTGAAATCCAAAGCCGGCAAGTTCGTCTACACTTGGGGCGCGAAAAAAGCTGACGGCGACGGCAGCATGAAGGCCCTCCTCGGCGGCAAAGGCGCCAACCTCGCCGAAATGACCCGCATCGGCCTCCCGGTGCCTCCTGGCTTCACCATCACCACTGAAGTTTGCACCTACTTCTACGACAATAAGAAAACCTACCCGAAGGTTCTCCAGGCTCAAATTGAAGCTGGCGTGAAGAACATGGAAAAGATCATGGGCACCAAGTTCGGCTCCGTTAGCGGCATGCCGTTGTTAGTGGCCGTCCGTTCGGGCGCCCGCGACTCGATGCCGGGCATGATGGATACCATCCTGAACCTCGGGTTGAACGACGAAACCGTCATCGCCCTCGCCAACGCCACCAAGAACGAGCGTTTCGCCTGGGACTGCTACCGCCGCTTCATCCAGATGTACGGCGATGTGGTGCTCGGCGTGCAAAAGCGCGAAGGTGAAGACCATGAACCCTTCGAAACCATCATTCACGAATACAAACACGAAGTTTACCACAAAGACATCGCTGACAGCGAATTGACCGCCCAGGACCAGCAACAATTGGTCAAGCGTTTCAAGGCTCTCGTCAAGGAACGTGTCGGCAAGGATTTCCCGGCTTCACCTTGGGACCAGCTGAAAGGCGCCGTCGGCGCTGTGTTTGGTTCCTGGATGAACGACCGTGCGATCGTTTATCGCCGCAAATACAATATTCCCTCCGAATGGGGCACCGCGGTCAACGTGCAGGCAATGGTGTTCGGTAATACCGGTGACAACTCCGGTTCCGGCGTTGCCTTCACCCGCAACCCCGCCAACGGCAACAAAGAATTCTACGGTGAATTCCTCATCAACGCCCAGGGCGAAGACGTGGTAGCCGGTGTCCGTACCCCGGAACCGGTGGCGAAATTAAAAGCCGCCATGCCGAAGCCTTTTGCTGACCTCGAAAAAGTCCGCCAGACCTTGGAAAAACATTTCAAGGACGTGCAGGATTTCGAGTTCACCATTCAGGAAGGCGTGCTTTACATGCTCCAAACCCGTAACGGCAAACGCACCGCGATGGCGGCGTTGAAGTTCTCGATGGACATGGTGAAGGAAAAACTCATCGACTGGAAGACCGCCATCAAGCGTAATCCGTCCGACCAGCTCGACCAGTTGCTCGCCCCGGTGTTTGACCTGGCCGAAGTCAAGAAAGCCAAGGCTCTCGCCGTCGGTCTGCCCGCCGGTCCCGGTGCGGCTTGCGGTAAGATTTACCTCAATGCCGACCGCGCTTCCGCCGCGGCTGACAAGGGTGAAAAAGTTCTCCTCGTCCGCCTCGAAACCTCGCCTGAAGATCTTCGCGGCATGATCGCCGCCGAAGGTATCCTCACCGCCCGTGGCGGCGTCAGCTCCCACGCGGCCTTGGTTGCCCGTCAAATGGGCAAGGTCTGCGTTTGCGGCGCTTCCGCCGTGCTCGTGGATTACGACAAGAAGACGGTCACCATCAGCGGCGAAACCTTCGCCGAAGGCGATTACCTCAGCATCGACGGCACCACCGGCACCGTTTACGGCGGCCAGATCAAGACCGCTCCGTCCGAAATCATCACCGGTTTGATCCACGGCGACAAAGCCTCGCAAGCCACCGAGAAGTTCAAGAACTTCCAACAGCTGATGAACTGGTGTTCCAAGGTCACCAAGCTCGACGTTCGCACGAACGCCGACTCCCCTGACCAAGTGGAAAATGCCATTGCGTTCGGCGCTTCCGGCGTCGGCCTCTGCCGTACCGAGCACATGTTCTTCGAAGGCGACCGTATCGACTACGTCCGCCAGATGATCCTGGCTGAAAAGAAAGACGATCGTTTGAAGGCCTTGGCGAAGCTGTTGCCGTTCCAACGTGACGACTTCACCGGCATCTTCAAGGCGTTAAAGGGCCATCCGGCCACCATCCGCCTGCTCGATCCGCCGTTGCATGAATTCCTGCCGCACGATCACTCCGCGCAAAATGCCCTCGCCCAAAAGCTTGGCATCAGCGTTGACGTCATCTCCAAGCGCGTGGCTGAACTGCACGAGTTCAACCCGATGCTCGGCTTCCGTGGCTGCCGTCTGCCGGTGGTTTATCCTGAAATCGCCGAAATGCAGGCTCGCGCCATCTTCGAAGCGGCCGCGAATGTGCAAAAAGCCGGTATCAAGGTCAAACCCGAAGTCATGGTTCCGCTGGTCGGCTTCAAGAAAGAGCTCGATCTGCAGGTTGCCATCATCCACCGCGTCGCTGCTGAAGTGTCGAAGGAAAAAGGCGTCAAGCTCACCTACATGGTTGGCACGATGATCGAAGTGCCGCGTGGCGCCCTGACCGCTGACGAAATCGCGCAAACCGCGGAATTTTTCAGCTTCGGCACCAACGACTTGACCCAGACTTGCCTCGGCATGAGCCGTGACGATTCCGGTTCGTTCATCCCTGCCTACCAGGAGAACGAAATCATCAAGAAGAACCCCTTCGCCAGCATCGACCAAACCGGCGTCGGCAAACTCATGGAAATCGCCATTGAGAAAGCCGGCAAGACCCGCAAGGGCATCAAGCTGGGTATCTGCGGCGAACACGGTGGCGATCCGGACAGCGTCAAATTCTGTCACAAGATCGGCCTCACCTACGTCAGCTGCTCGCCGTTCCGCGTGCCGATCGCACGCCTGGCAGCCGCACAAGCCGCTCTGGAATAAGTTCAGACGCACAAGCGAAATTCAAAAGGCGACCTCGCAAGGGGTCGCCTTTTTTATTAAAAAATGGGCGCGGCTTGCTACCAGCTTGCGGCAAGCTGGTAAGTAGCTCTATTCAAGCTGAAGACCAGCTTCCCCCAAGCTTATGGATGGACCTGGTGCAGCTAACAGCCAGCTCTGACCCGTCTGGTAACAAGACCGCCCAGAGCTGTTAACAAAACCACGGGAAGCTCTGTACAAGCCCGGGGTACTTTTTCAATACTCACCCCAAGGCTTTTGCAAGGTTTCCTCATTTTAATTCTTATGAGGTTTGGATTACTCTTGCTGAACAAGTACCAGCAAATCCGAAGCAAACTTGCAGGTGGCCCTTAAATCTCATGGGAAGATTTGATGCGCGGCGCCTGATGTTTGGCGCCAATGCCATTTTCGTGGCCCGTGTACTCGTCATATTCAACGGCCCGCATTGATTCCCAAATATCGAATTTCCGCCGCAGCTGACTCAAATACCTCGTCCTTGGCCACATGCCGTTCGAAGACGCCGGTCAGACTCGCCGCACCGGCGTGCCGCAAACGCAAAGTCGGACATTGAGGATTTTTGTCATTGGCCAGGTCACGGTGAAAGTCGACCAGTTCAAAGCCACTCATTCTTGTTTCCAGCCGCACTAAGGCAATGTCATTCTCCACCGACTTGGCCACATGAAAATCTGTCGCCTTTATTTGCCGCAGCATGCCGACCCCGTTCGCATGGACGGGGTCACGCTCATCAAACACCGGTACACGGCAGCCCCGGGCTGCGTCGCAATTCAAAGCCGCAACCGAACAGGTGCCCCGCACGCCATTGATGACGATCCGTTCAATCGGCGACCACACACTGAGCAACCGCACAAAACTATGGCAATCTTCCGCCGCCAAATCCTCGATGCGGATATCACGGATCGGTCCGCACATCATGCCCCTGACCTCCGTGCGTTGCAGGGCGTCGTCGGCGTTTAACGCCACCAGATCATCACCCGTCACGCCCCGCTGCAAGCCCCTGATGCGGCGGATCACCCCGTTGGCACAGTGTCCGCCCAGATGGATGCCGTCGTTGTTCGGGCGAATGTGTCCGGCGCTGAAGGAAATGTCCTCGATCAAAAAATCCGTCACTTTCGTGAACCGCGCATAATATGCCTCCGCGTCATGCAAACGCAGGGCCGACAAGCGTAAGTTCCGCACATTTGCAAAATGCAGGAGCGTCCCGCTGTAGCCTTCCGCCAGCAAACCCGGTCCGCCGCGTGGATTGGCGACATTATTACCGTCCCAGCAACCGCCCTCCACCGTAATTTCACTGTCGCCGGTATCATGGTTGGCGTTGGTCAGCAAATAGTCGCCGAATTCCCGCGCCGCGCCATCCGTCAACCGCAAGGTCGCCTGCGGATGCAGCAACAGGCGGGTCCCACCGTGAATCCGCAATGTGCGGCCCACCTTGAACAGGCCTGCGGGCAGTTCCAGCAGCGGCGGCTTTTCATTGAGCAATCGTTGCAGAACCTCCCCCTCATCGGTCAGTCCGTCGCCCTTGAGTCCGGGATGGGGATGGCGTTTCATTTGAATCCGGCGCCGGGCAAGCGACTTAATACTCACCCCACGGCTTTTCCGTCTTGATGGTCCAGACATTGCACAGGTCGCGCGGGAAATCGCTCAGGAAACGGGAGGGCTTTTGCCAGGTTTCACCGTAGTTGGCATTGCTGCGGATTTGCGGGTAGAGCAAATACAATTCTTCCTGGGCGCGGGTCACGGCGACGTAAAACAAACGCCGCTCTTCCTCTTCACCCTCGGTGGTTTCCGCGGCGCGGCTGGACGGGAACAGGCCGTCGCAGAGCATGATGACGAACACCGCCTTCCATTCCAGTCCCTTGGCCTGGTGAATGGAGCTGAGCTTGAGCGCCTCGTGCTCGGCATATTGCGCGCCCATGCCCTGCTCGGTTTCCATGTTGGTCATCAGCGACAGCTGGGCGAGGAATTCGGTGGTTTCCTTGAAGCCGTCGGCAAACTGGATCAATTGGTGCAAGTCTTCCAGCCGGTTGTTGTAGTTGGCGTAGCGGGCCTTGAGGAAATCCTCGTACATGGCGTCGAGGACATGCTGCAATTGGTGCCCGGGCGTGTCGCTCTTCATTTTTTCCAGCAATTGCCGGTGGGTTTCACCCCATTGCTTCCACTCTTTCTCGGCCTTGGCGGGGATCTTGACCTTGTCCCACGGCGTGCCGTTGGCGACGGATTCCCAGGCTTTGTGGGCGGTCTTGCCGCCAACGCCGGGCAGCATGGTGGCCAGCCGTTTGAAGGAGACTTCGTCATTGGCGTTCAGCGCGAACTTCAAATAAGCGGCGGCATCCTTGACGTGGGCCTGTTCAAAGAAGCGCAGGCCGGAAGTAATCTGGAACGGAATGTTGCGCTTGGTCAGTTCCATCTGCAATTCCATCGAATGGAAATGCGAGCGATACAACACGGCAATATCGCCCAGATTGATTCCTTCGTCGTGCAGTTCCAGGGCGCGCTGGGCGACAAACATCGCCTGCTGGCGTGAATCATCGAGTGAGATGAGCGCCGGTTTGACCCCGCTCTTTTTGACCGCGCGCAATTCCTTGGGAAATTGCTTGGTGTTCTGGCTGATGGTGACGTTGGCCAGATTCAGGATTTCCGGCGTGCTGCGGTAATTGGTCTCGATGCGGATGATTTGCGTGCCGGGATGCCGGTCCGGGAAGGACATGATATTTTCGAAATTGGCCCCACGCCAGGAATAGATGCTTTGCGCATCGTCTCCCACCACCATCACCTGATGATGCTTGGCAGCCAGTAAATCGACCAAGTCAGCCTGGATCTTGTTGGTGTCCTGATATTCATCGACCAGAATGTGCTGGAACTTGTTTTGGTAAAATTCCAGCAGGTCGGGATTGTTCTTCAGCAACTTCACCGTTAGCGTCAGCAAGTCGTCGTAATCCACGCCTCCGGTCCGCTGCTTGCGTTCGACATAGGCTTTGCCAATGGCATTGATCTGGATGGCATACTCATCGAAATAAGGATAATGCGATTCCAATACCTGTTCGGCAGTCAACTCGGTGTTGGCTGAAAGCCCGTAAATGTCCTGCAACACCTCGGCCTTGGGAAATTTCTTGTCTTTCGGATCAACCGTCGATTCAGCCAGGCAAGCGGCGATCAATTCCTTCGCGTCGTCGCGGTCGAGGATGTTGAAATTCCGGTCCAACCCGAGCAAATCCGCGTGGTGGCGGATCAGACGGTGTCCGACATGGTGGAAGGTCCCACCCCACAGACGGGAAATATCATGCGGCAGCAAATCCTCCACCCGGCGCAGCATCTCCTTCGCCGCCTTGTTGGTGAAAGTCAGCAACAGAATGTTTTCCGGCGAAATACCATGTTCCACCAAAAATGCCACGCGGTAGGTCAGCGTGCGGGTCTTGCCGCTGCCGGCGCCCGCGATAACCAGCAACGGCCCCGGCTGGGCGCTGACGGCGGCATATTGCTCGTCGTTCAACAACGACTTGTAGTCAATCTGCGGCCCGCCATGCGGATGCGGGTTGGTGGTTAGCGTGTAGTCCATGAAACCCAATTATAAATTTTGCATTACGAATGACGAATTTCAGCCAATGCCGTCTTTAAATCCACCTTTTTGTCATAGAGGGCCTTGCCGACGATGACGCCGTACAAGCCACCGATTTCATTTAATGCCTGAATGTCCGCCAATGACGAAACACCACCCGAGGCGGTTAATTTCGCCTTGGTGGCGGCCAGCATCGTGCGCTGCGCGGGAATATTCGGGCCGGTAAACATGCCGTCGGTGCTGATATCGGTGTAAATGATATTGCCCACGCCGAGGTCGGCAACGGCCTTTGCCAAGTCCAGCGCGTCCCATTCGGAAATCTTCACCCAGCCCTGGGTGGCGACTTTGCCGTCCTTGGCGTCAATGCCGACGGAAATACGGTCGCCGCCGAATTCCTTCACCGCTTCCTTGATGAAATCGAGTGATTCGCAGGCTTTGCTGCCGATGATGGCGCGTTTGATGCCGGTCTTGAAGGTGGCCGCTAACGACGGCATGTTACGGATGCCGCCGCCCAGTTCGCAGGGTACGCTAATGGCAGCACAAATGTTTTTGACCTGTTCCAAGTTGCGCTGCTCACCGCTAAACGCGGCGTCCAGATCGACCAAATGCAGATATTCCGCGCCGTCCGCGGCCCATTGCTGCGCAAAGGCCACCGGATCGGAACTATACACCGTCTTGCGGTCGGCTTTCCCCTGCTCCAAGCGCACCACTTCACCGTTCATCAAATCAATCGCCGGAAGAATAATCATGCGTCAAACACTAGCGGCGCGGCGGGGTCTTGGAAACTAATTTTCACTTTGCCTTCCCTGATCTTGACGTGTAAAACATACGGGTGAATTCTCAGAATTTAGACGTGGCTTATGTGGCGGGTCTTTCCCGTATCGACTTGAGCAAGGAGGAAGAGGCTTTGTTCCAGTCCCAGTTGGGAAAAGTCCTCGAATACGCCCAGGAATTGCAAAAAGTGGATGTTTCCTCGGTTCCGGACACCCCGATCGACCCGAATCTGCCCACCAATGTGCTGCGTGAGGATTCCCTGCGCGATTCGCTAACCGCAAGAGAAGCCCTGCTGAACGCGCCGAAGCAGGCCAACAATTTATTCATCATGCCGAAGATTGTCGAATAATGAGCTTACATACCCTGACCATTAAGGAATTGCGGAACAAACTGACCGCAAAGGAAATTTCTCCGAAAGATATCGTCGAATCATTAGTTAAACGCATTGATTCCGTCGATGGCAAAATCAAAGGTTACTTGCGCGTCAACGCCAAGGACGCCTTTGCCCAGGCCGAAAAAGCCGACATCAGCAAACCGCTGGGCGGCATTCCGATCGCCATCAAGGACAATATCGCGGTTAGCGACGAAGGCTGTACCTGTTCCTCGAAGCTGTTGGAAAATTATGTGTCGCCCTATGACGCCACGGTGATTCGCAAGTTAAAGGAAGCCGGAGCCGTCTTGCTTGGCCGTACTAATCTGGACGAATTCGCCATGGGCTCTTCCACGGAAAACTCGGCATTCGGACGCACTCACAATCCGTGGAACCTGGACTGCATTCCCGGCGGCAGCAGCGGCGGTTCCGCGGCAGTGGTCGCGGCTGATGAAGCCATTGCGGCGCTGGGCACCGATACCGGCGGTTCGATCCGTCAGCCTGCGGCCTTGTGCGGTTGCGTGGGTTTGAAACCGACTTATGGCCGTGTGTCCCGTTACGGCGCGGTGGCCTTTGCTTCCTCGTTGGACCAGATCGGCCCTTTTACCAAAACGGTGGAAGACTCGGCACTGGTGATGAACGTCATTAGCGGCTACGACCAAATGGAAAACACCAGCCGTCCGGTTGATGTTCCGGATTTCACCAAATCGCTAAACGCAGGCATCAAGGGATTGCGCATCGGCATCCCGAAGGAATATTTCATCGACGGTATGGACAAGGAAGTTCAGACGGCGGTGAAGAAGGCCATCGACTGGTACGCCGCCAATGGCGCGGAGATTATCGATGTCTCGCTGCCCAACACCGAGCATGCGATTTCAGTTTATTATATTGTCGCTACTGCGGAAGCCTCGGCCAACCTCGCTCGCTTTGACGGCGTGCGTTATGGCCGCCGCTCGCCGGATGGCACCGATTCCATCAACAGCTACAGCAAGACCCGTGAACAAGGTTTCGGTTCCGAAGTCAAACGCCGCATCATTCTCGGTACTTACGTGCTGAGCAGCGGTTATTATGACGCTTATTACAACCGCGCCCAAAAGGTTCGTCAGTTGTTACGCCGCGATTTCACCGAAGCGTTCAAGAAATGTGATGTGATCCTAACCCCGACCTCACCGACGGCGGCGTTCAAGGCGGGTGAAAAATCCGATCCACTATCGATGTATTTGGCGGATATCTTCACCATCGCGGTGAATCTGGCGGAAGTCTGCGGGATTTCGATTCCTTGCGGCTTCACCTCGACCAACCTGCCGATTGGCCTGCAATTGATCGGCTCGCACTTTGACGAACCCCGCCTGCTGTTAGCGGCCCACGGTTACGAACAGGGCCACGATTGGTTCAAGAAGAAACCCTCCCTCTAAGGATTTTACCATGCAATACGAAGCAGTTATCGGACTTGAAGTCCACGCCCAGGTCAAAACCAACACCAAGATGTTTTGCGGCTGTAAGAATGAATACGGCGGCGAGCAAAATACCCACGTATGCCCGGTATGCCTTGGCCTGCCCGGCGCCTTGCCGACACCCAATGTCGAGGCTATCCGCCAGACCATTCTGACCGGCCTGATGCTGGATTGCCGCATCGCGGAAGTCTGCAAATTCGACCGTAAAAATTATTTCTACCCGGACCAATCGAAGAATTACCAGATCACCCAGTTTGACATGCCGTTGTGCATCGGCGGTGGCGTGGTATTGGACAAGTACGCCTTCCCCAAGGAAGTGCAGAAAGAAGCCTATGCAGCGGAAGGCAAGAAGATCCGCCTGAACCGTATTCATCTGGAAGAGGACGTGGCCAAATCCTTCCATTTTGACTCGGAAAGCGGCATTGATTTCAACCGTTGCGGCACGCCATTGATGGAGATCGTGTCGGAAGCCGACATGCGCACTCCGGAGGAAGCCTTTGCTTATCTCACCACCTTGAAGCGCATTTTGAATTACGGCAACGTGAGTGACGCTGACATGGAAAAAGGCCAGATGCGCTGCGACGTCAACATCAGCGTGCGTCCGGTCGGACAGGAAAAATTCGGCACCAAGTGCGAATTGAAAAATTTGAACACCATCAGCGGCGCGCGGCGCGCGTTGGCATATGAAATCCAGCGCCAGATCGAGGTGGTCAGCAAGGGCGGCACCATCACTCAGGAAACCCGCCGTTGGGATGATGCCACAGGCCAGACCTATGTCATGCGTTCCAAGGAAAACGCCCACGATTACCGTTACTTCCCGGATCCCGACCTGCTGCCGGTTCGCACCGACAAAGGCTTGAAGATCGAAGCCGAGGCCAAGATGCCGGAACTGCCCCACAAAAAGAAAGACCGTTACATCAACGAATTGCAGTTGAGCGAATACCAGGCCGAAGTACTGGCTGCTGATAAAGCTTTGGCCGATTATTTCGAACTCGCTGTTAGCGGCACCAAGCACGGCCCCGCGATCGCAAATTACCTGATTAACGAATTCCTCGCCACGGAACCCGACACCGCCAACATCCTGATTCCGGCGAAACATTTTGCGCAACTGGCGGATTTGGTCGCCAATGGCAAGATCAACAGCAAACAGGCCAAGGAAGTCTTGGTCGACATGCTGTCCTCGCATGAGGAACCGGTTAAAATCGTCGAGAAAAAGGGCTTGGCCCAGGTCACAGACCTTGGTGCGCTGGAAACGTTCTGCGATGAAGCCATCGCCGCCAACCCCAAGAGCGTGGCGGATTACAAATCCGGCAAGCTGGGGGCAATCAACGCATTAAAAGGCTTTGTGATGAAGAAAACCAAAGGTCAAGCCAACCCGGCCTTGATTGATGAAATTTTACAGAAAAAGCTATAATTATCTTCTTGGCAACACGACGATGATTTTTTAGCCTGCTTGGAATTATGGCCGTAAATGACGATTACATTCTGGAACTTTTGGTTAACGCCGGAATTATCTCGCAAATGGACGCGGCCTCTGCAAAAGCCCAGGCTGCGCAGCGCGGCGCTCCGGTAGCCGATGTCTTGGTACAAAACGGTTTGGTGACCACCGAGGACATTTTGCAGGAAATGGCCAATGAAACCGGTACTGAGTTCCTGCCTGCCATTGAGCAGGTCGAAGAAGACGCCATTGCCCTGTTGCAAAAAGAACAAGTCCGCCGTTACCGCATCCTTCCCCTGTCGCGTCATGGCAACAACGTCCGGGTCGCCATTAGCGACCCGCTGGACTTCGGCACGCTGGATTCCCTTCGTCATATTTTAAAACTTGATGTCGAACCGGTCATCGTTCCGCAGCCTGAAATCAACAAGGCCATCGCCCGTTACTACGGTGAGCTGGACGAAAGTGTCGAGACGCTGATGAGCAGTTACGGCGACCTTGATTTGGACGTCAAGGAACACACCGACGGAACCGATGATGGCAAGGAAGGCGGCGAAGGAGATGCGCCCATTATCAAGATGGTGTATGGCATCATCATGGATGCCTACCGCCTGAAAGCATCCGATATTCATCTTGAACCGCTGGAAAAACGCTTTCGCCTGCGTTATCGCATGGATGGCGTGTTGCAGGAAATGCGCGATCCACCCAAACGCCTGCAATCCACCATCCTGAGCCGTATCAAGATCATGGCGAACATCAGTATCGCCGAAAAACGCTTGCCGCAGGACGGGCGTATTTCGATCGCATTGCAAGATGGCAGTTCCGTTGACCTTCGTGTTTCCACGGTCCCGACCGTGCACGGCGAATCGATCGTCATGCGTATTTTGGACAAGACCGGTTTGTCCCTTGGGTTGCCGCAACTTGGTTTCTTCGCTGATGATCAGGCGACCATGGAACGTATTCTGGCCCTTCCCGACGGTATCTTTTTGGTGACTGGCCCAACCGGTTCGGGTAAATCCACCACTTTGTATGCGTGCTTAAACACGCTGAACAAGCCGGACCGCAAACTGATCACCGTGGAAGACCCGGTCGAATACGAAGTCCCCGGCATGAACCAGGTGCAGGTCAACGAGGACGCCGGCATGACCTTCGCAGCAGCGCTAAGGGCGATGTTGCGTCAGGCTCCCAATATCATCATGGTCGGTGAAATTCGTGACGCCGAAACCGCCAATATTGCCATTAATGCCTCGCTCACCGGTCACTTGGTGTTCAGCACCCTGCACACCAATGATGCTCCCACGGCGGTAACCCGTCTGACTGATATCGGCGTCAAACCCTTCCTGGTTTCCTCCTCAATCCGTGCGGTTATGGCCCAGCGATTGATCCGCAAGGTTTGCAGCAAGTGCGCGCAACCTTACATGCCCACCGATGTCGAGCTCCGGGCGCTAAATCTGAATGCTTCGCAAATTGCCGAGGCCAATTTCAAGCATGGACACGGTTGCGATACTTGCCGCGGTTCCGGTTACAAGGGCCGCAGTGGTATCTTCGAAATTTTTGTGGTCGACGATGAATTACGCACCCTGATCAATGATCAGGCCACCATCAGCCAAATTCGCGAACGCGCCCGCGACCTGGGTATGCGGACTCTGCGCGAGGATGGTATCCGTAAAGTGGTGGCCGGGTTCACCACACCGGAAGAAGTCATCGCCGCCACCACGGGAGACAAGGACTAAGCCATGAATGCCCATTTCCTCCTTTCCTTTTTAAACGAACAAGGTCTGATTCGCCAGGAACAAGCCACCGATCTGATGGAAGAATCGGAACGGATGGGAAAACCCATCGAGCAGATTGTCGCCAACTTCGGCATTATCGCCGAGGATAAATTGCTGGAATTGATTGCCGACCGCTTGGGCCTGCAATTCGTGGACTTGAGCAATGCCGAGTTCACTCCGGAATTGCTCAGCACAATCCCTCCGCAAACAGCGCGTATTCACGGTGCCTTGCCGGTCGCCTTCTCCAAACAAGGCGTCACCGTGGCGTTAAAGGATCCGCTGGATTCCCAATCCATCGACGATTTGCGCTGGGCCATCAACCGCGATATCCAAGTGGTGGTTGCCCCGATTGCCCAGATCGACCAGTTGCTCGCCCAATATTACGGCACCGAGCAGGACTCGATGGACGAATTGCTTTCGCAATTGGCCGGTGAGGCGCAAAAGGTTTCCGAGACCAGCCTGGACGATCAAAGCGCGGCAAGCAGCGCCCCGATCATCAAGTTTGTCAACACCATCATCGCCAAGGCCATTCAAGCCCAGGCGAGTGATATTCATTTCGAGCCTTTCGAGAAGGAATTCAAGATTCGTTACCGTGTCGACGGGGCGCTCTACGAAATGGCCCCGCCGCCAAAACGTCTGGCCCTGCCGGTTATTTCCCGCATCAAGGTCATGTCGGGCTTGAACATTGCCGAGCGCCGTATTCCGCAGGATGGCCGTATCCAGACCAGTATGGCTGGCCGCCAAGTCGATCTCCGCGTGTCCACCCTGCCCACCCAGCACGGCGAAAGCGTGGTGCTTCGCGTCTTGGATCGCAGTGTGATCAATCTCGATCTGGAATCGCTGGGCATGCCGGATTATCTGTTGAACTACGTGGTTCAAACCATCGAAAAGCCGCATGGCATTTTCATTGTCACCGGCCCCACCGGTTCCGGCAAAACCACCACGTTGTACTCCTGCATCAAAAAGATCAACACCATCGACACCAAGATCCTGACCGCGGAAGACCCCGTTGAATACGAACTGGAGGGCATTCAGCAAATCCAGGTCAACGAGGCGATCGGCCTGACTTTTGCCCGCGCCTTGCGCGCCTTCCTGCGCCAAGACCCTGACCGTATTCTGGTCGGTGAAACACGAGACTTGGAAACCGCGCAGATTGCCATTCAATCCTCCCTCACCGGGCACTTGGTGTTGACCAGCTTGCACACCAACGACGCCCCGGGCGCCATCACCCGTTTGATCGACATGGGCGTGGAACCCTTCCTGATTTCCGCCACCCTGGAAGGCGTCCTCGGCCAGCGTCTGATCCGCCGTATCTGCTCCAAATGCCGCACCCCTTACGAACCCACGGAAAGTGTGCTTGCACAAATCGGATTATCAGCGCACGATGTCGGCGACAAGTCGTTCTATTACGGAGGTGGTTGTGATTACTGCAATCAGACCGGCTATAAGGGAAGAAAGGGTATCTATGAATTGCTGGACATCAAGGAGCCAATCCGCCAGCTCATTACTGCCAAGGCTCCCACGGTGGTCATCAGGCAAAAGGCCATCGAACTTGGCATGACCACCCTGCGTCAGGACGGCCTGAGATGTATTTTTGACGGAGAAACAACCATTGAAGAAGTTCTGAAGTATACCTAAAGCTTATGCCAACGTTTAATTACACCGCGGTTGATGCCACAGGGCAGCAAAAAACTGGTACCATTGACGCCCCGAATACCGCCGATGCAACGGCGAAAATCAAACAACAGGGCTTGTTCCCTGTCACGGTCGTCGAAGTCAATACCGCCACGGCGGCACTGGGCGCCAAATCCACAAAAAAGTCGGGATTCTCATTCGGCAAGCCAAAGATCAAGGGTAAGATTCTGATGGTGTTCACCCGCCAGCTTGCCACGCTGATCGATGCCGGTATGCCCTTGCTGCGAAGCCTGACCACCCTGATCAAACAGGAAAAGAACGTGGCTTTGAAAGGTGCGATGAGCGCCTTGTCCGATTCGGTTGAAAGCGGCAGCACCTTCTCAGACGCCTTGGCGCAACACCCCACCATCTTCAATAAACTGTACGTCAACATGGTCAAAGCCGGTGAAATCGGCGGTGTACTGGAAATCGTGCTGGTTCGCTTAGCTGAATTTCAGGAAAAATCACAAAAAATCCGTAGCAAGGTCATTTCCGCCATGGTTTATCCCGTGGTCGTGCTGGTGATCGCCATCGGCATTCTGGCCTTCCTGTTATTGTTCATTGTTCCAAAGTTCGAGGCAATTTTCAAAGACATGCTTGGCAATAAACCCTTGCCATTCCTGACTCAAATGGTCATCGACGTCAGCCGTTTCGTGCAACATAACGTCCTGATTATCGTCGGTTTTATTGTCGTGGTCGTGGTTGCCTACAAGATCTTTTCCAAGACTCCCGGCGGTGCAACCCTGATTGATCGTATCAAACTGAAATTCCCATTGTTTGGTGATTTGGTTAGCAAAACCTCGATCGCCCGTTTCGCCCGTACTCTGGGCACCCTGGTATCCAGCGGTGTGCCAATCCTGCAGGCCTTGAATATCACCAAGGAAACTTCCGGCAATATCGTTATCTCCAACGCCATTGCCAATATTTACGACAGTGTCAAGGAAGGTGAATCGATGGTTGGTCCGATGGAACACAGCGGACTATTCCCGCCCATGGTGGTCAGCATGATTCAGGTCGGTGAAGAAACCGGCCAGTTACCGGCCATGCTTACCAAGGTGGCGGACGTTTACGAAGAAGAAGTCGACGTGGCGGTTGCCGGTTTAACCTCGCTGCTTGAACCCATTATGATCGTTTTTCTGGCGGTGATTGTCGGTACCATTGTTATCGCATTGTTCATGCCGCTGATCACCATCATTACCCAATTGCAATCGCAGACTGGTTCCTAAGTCAGGTTGCAGCCAGGCCTTAAAAGCACGGATTTCCCTAATCCGTGCTTTTTTGTTTCCTGTATTTATTAAAATTCGCTTGCAAGCTATTTAAAATCTTCTATTAGTTTTCTGATACTGAGACTAATTCTCAGTCGCAATTAGGGTATAGAAATAACAAATTTATATGAGTAGTGAACTAAATATATCAGTTGATCAACCGGCCTTGGCCGAAAAACCATTAAATAACCAATTCAAAGCCCTTTTGGCGATTGGAGCCCTGGCTGTATTAGGCCTGCTGCTCTGGCAGGCTATCTCCGCCAGCGGCGCACCGGATCCGACCGCAGAGCACACTTCTCGTCCCTCGGCCATCTTTGACATAGCAGTGCTGGTCTTTCGCGAAGGCTTGGAAACCATTCTGGTTCTCACGGCCATTCTGGTCAGCTTAACCGGCAAAAAACAAACCTACCAGCGTCCAATCTTGACCGGATCGGTCTTGGCTATTCTTGCTTCACTGGTTACTTGGTTCATTGCGGTTAAAATCGTCAGTGACCTTACCGAAAGTTTCTCCGCCCTAGACATCCAGGCCGCCACCGGCCTTTTGGCGGTTATCGTACTGCTGACTGTGATGAATTGGTTCTTCCACAAGATTTACTGGGGTGGCTGGATCACCATGCACAACCGCCGCAAGAATGCCCTGCTCGGTGACATCGAAGAAGGCGGCCAAGCCAAGAAAGCGCTGATCTGGGGATTGATCCTGCTGGGCTTCACCTCGGTTTACCGCGAAGGCTTTGAGATCGTTATCTTCCTGCAAAGCTATTACCTGAAACTCGGCGGCGAAATCGTGCTGCTCGGCACCCTGGTCGGTCTTTTCTTTACCGGCATCGTCGCCATCCTGACCTTTGTTGCGCAACGTCGCCTGCCCTACCGCAAAATGCTGGTGTTCACCGGCATCCTGCTCGGCGTGGTACTGCTGGTGATGGTTGGCGAACAAGCCTTCGAAATGCAGCAGGCAAACTGGATCGCCACCACCGAAATCAGCTGGTTGAAACCTTATTTGCCTGACTGGGCCGGAGTATGGTTCTCCCTGTTCCCGACCGTTGAAACCTTGCTGGCGCAATTGGTTGCCGCCATCCTGGTGATTGGTTCCTACTTCCTGGCAAGCCGTTCAAGCAAAAAGAACGAGGAAGCTTCGGAATTGGCCTAAGTTAAGTTTAATTTACCAACAAAAAGCCCGCCGATTAATAGCGGGCTTTTTGTTGTTCCAATCTAACACCGGTGGCAACTATTCGTCACCGATTCCGCCGGCTCGCATCGCCGTGCATACCCCGCGCTTGGTACCCTTGATAAATTCGGCGAACAATTTTATATCGTCATTAGCCCCGGCATCCAGGGTTTCCAATGCCTGTACCCGGTTTTTGCCCGACCAGAAATAAGTTTCGTAGGCATCCTCAATGGCCTTGCGTCTCGACCGGTCATAACCACGTCGCTTCAATCCCACCTTGTTCAACCCGCAAACCGTGTTGGTTGCCACCGCCATGCAATAAGGCGGCACATCCAGTCCCAACCGGGTTTGTCCGCGGACCATGACATACTCTCCAATCCGTACGAATTGATGTACCACTGCCGCTCCGCCCAGAAAGGCAAAATCACGGATCTCGACATAACCGCCAAGCAACACGTTGTTGACCAAAATAACCTGGTTCCCCAGACGACAATTATGCGCCAGATGCGCATTCGCCATTAGGTAACACCGGTCGCCGATCACCGTCTCGGTGCCGGCCTTGGTGCCGCGATGAATCGTGGTGTATTCCCGGATCACATTGCCGTCGCCAATCCGCACATAACTCTCCTCATTCTTGAATGCCAGATCCTGCGGCTCCGCACCAATGATGGCACCATAGCCAATCTGGTTGTTATCGCCGATTTTCGTCCAACCGGTAATCACCGCCCGCGCCCGGATTTCGCAGTTAGCGCCAATCTGTACATGTTCGTCGATAATCACATCGGGACCGATAACCGTCCCCTCCCCGATCTTGGCATTCGGATGAACAAGCGCTCGCGGATGAATCATAGATAAGCTCTGACATTAGCGCCGTCCCCGCCGGAGACAAACGATTTGTCATACAAAGTTTACGGCGACGGTATTGAATGTGTGAAGGCCATTACCCATATTGGACAAATGCCCCGCATCAAAGAACTTCCCCATGAAGAACGCCCGCGTGAACGTTTATGGCAGCAAGGCGGTTCGGCTTTGCGCGTTAGCGAACTGATTGCCATCCTGCTCCGCACAGGCATGCGTGGAAAATCCGCAATCACGCTTTCCGAGGAATTGCTGCAGCAATACCCGTCCTTGAACGATCTTTGCCGGGCGCCGGTACAGGCGCTCGCCAAAACCAAAGGACTGGGCCCGGCCAAGGCCATTCAACTGAAGGCGGCATTCGAACTCGGTGCCAGATTGGCCAAAAGCCGGATTGACCCCCGTCCAATCGAATGCGCCGAGGATGTACTGCAACTGCTGGGTGAAGAATTAAGACAACTGCCTTGCGAAACGATGCGGATTTTGTCGCTAAACACCAAGTCCAGACTCGTCGCCCAGGATGAAATCAGCAGCGGCTCCTTGAATGAAACCGTTTCCCATCCCCGGGAAATCTTCAAGACCGTGATTCTTCGCCACGCAGCCAGTTTCATCCTGGTGCACAATCATCCCTCCGGCGACCCTTCACCCAGTCAGGCAGACCTGCAATTCACGCGGCAAATCCGCGAGGCTGCGATGTTCATGCAGCTCAACTTTCACGACCATGTGATTCTGGGCCTGGCATCATCCACCCACCCGGCTTATTTCAGTTTCCGGGAAAACGGTTATCTATGATTGCCGCAGGAATTGCAAGGCTACCCCGGCATTCGAACACAGTTCAAAACCCGGTTCTGCCTTGAACCAGGTCTCCTGACGCTTGGCATATTGCCCGGTCAGGGTGATGATTTTCTCCAGACATTCCGCCTTGTCCAATT
Source organism: Verrucomicrobiales bacterium (assembly GCA_031256975.1). Classification (GTDB taxonomy): domain Bacteria; phylum Verrucomicrobiota; class Verrucomicrobiia; order Methylacidiphilales; family JAAUTS01; genus JAIRPN01. The sequence continues at coordinate 105,106 of JAIRPN010000004.1, forward strand.
TGCCATCCAAGTAATCGGCAATCAGCAAATAGCCAAGCGCCTTGGCCGATTGCGATTCACGCCAACCGGCAATGGCCAGCAAACCGCGCACCTCGTCCGGCCAACCATCGTCCCACATCCTGTTTACCCGCGTGGCAATTAGCGTCCGGTTCAACTCCCGTTCCGGCAATAAAAACACGCCGTTTACTTGTGGCATCAATGGCTTGCTGCGTTCCTGCTGCCAGACCGAGAAAGGTTTCCCCGTGACTTTCGTCACCGCCAAGGCCCGGATAATCCGTCGCGGATTCTGCAAGTCAGCCGACGCGCACCATGCCGGGTCGAGTTGCCTGATTTGTTCCTGCAAGGACGCCAGCGGCAAGGCGGACAACTGCTCCACCAACACCGGATCCGACTCCGGCGCCAGCGTCAATCCCTCCCGCAAGGCCCGGATGTACAATCCGGTTCCACCAACCCAAATCTGCGGACGCCCGGGAGGGATCACCATTAGCGCTTGTACCGCCTCATGCAAATAATCCGCCACACTGAAACTTTCCAACGGATCACGCAGATTGATCAAATAATGCGGGACAACGGCTTGCTCCCCGGATGTCGGCTTGCCGGTGCCAATATCCAGCTGGCGGTACACCTGGAACGCGTCAGCGGAACAAATCACTCCGCCACATTCCTGCGCAAAAGCCAACGCTAACGACGATTTTCCCGTCGCCGTCGGACCGACAATGAAAAGCTGCTTGTTCACCCTGAACTTGTCGAAGGGCGGTTATTCCCACCATTTGGCGGGTGGCACCCGCTTTTCGTCTGCATCAATGAAGTCAAAAAAGGTTTCAACTTTCGGCTGGTGTTGTTCCAAATGGGCTTCTGTGATCCTCATTTGCAAACGCTCGCTGGCTTGGTCACGCCAACCGCGCTTGACCATGTAGTTGTTCCAGCCGTTGATCTCGTCGTCGCAGGGTTTCTGTCCCCGGCCATGCTTGATGGCCCATTGCAAAATCTCCTCATCCGTTCCTCCGTCCAGAACTCGCTTTTTCACATCCTCGTAGTTCAGATGCAGGAATTGCAGGCAATTGCCGTCGAAGCCTTCGCCCAAGTGCGGGATGTAATCCGCGCCCAGCTTGCCCTCTGCGTGCAAACGAATCTTGCTCAGCATGCGTGCAAAATGCACCAGACCGCCGGTTTTCTGATAAGGACTGACAGGATAGGTTGTGTTCATAGGGATTCAATATAGCCGTTAATCGGCAAGTTCCATACCGAAATAGTTTTTCGCGTTGTTGAAACAAATGTCGCTGACCATGCCGCCGAGTAATTCGACATCATCCGGCACTTCACCACGCTCCAGCGCGCCGCCGATCAAGTTGCACAGGATGCGACGGAAATATTCATGCCGCGTGTACGACAGAAAACTGCGGGAATCCGTCAGCATGCCGACAAAACGCGACAACAAACCATTGTGCGCCAGTGCGTTCATCTGCCATTCCATCGCCTCTTTCTGGTCGAGGAACCACCAACCGCTGCCGAATTGGATCTTGCCCGCCACCGAGCCATCCTGAAAGTTTCCCGCCATGGTGGCGAACAGGTAATTGTTCACCGGATTGAGGTTGTACAGAATGGTCTTCGGTAACAGATTGTCGCTGTCGAGCAAATCCAAATAGCGCGACAAACCCTCCGCCTGTCGTTCGTCGCCGATGGAATCTCCGCCCGCATCCGCACCGACCTTGCGGAACAAACGGCTGCTGTTATTGCGCAACGGCCCCAAATGCAACTGCTTGGTCCAGCCCTTCTGCGCATCCAGCCTGCCGAACAACAGCATCATGAACCCGGCGAATTTCTCCGTCTCTTCAGCCGTCAATGCCTTGCCGCGCCGGGCATCGCTGAAAATCCGTTCCGCTTCGGCCGCAGTGGCATACCAACGCGGACAGGCATCCATGCCATGGTCCGACAAACGGCAGCCGTTGTCGTGGAAGAATTGGTGACGATTCTCTATCGCGCGCAGGAAACCATTGAAGGTCACGCACTCCAGGTTGCTCGCCGCCTCCAACTGGTTCACCCATGCATTGAACACTTCCGGACGGTTCACCGTCAACGCCTTGTCCGGGCGAAAGGTCGGATTGACACGAGTCTTGAAACTCTGGTCTGCGCGAATCTTGCGATGCCATTCCAGCGAATCCGCCGGATCGTCCGTGGTGCAGATCACCTTCACCTTGCTGCGGGTGATGAACCCCCGGGCGCTGTAATCGTCCTGCGCCAACAGCCTCTCCGTCTTCTCCCAGATCGCCGGGGCGGATTGCTCGTCGAGAATCTCAGCAATGCCGAAGAATCTCAACAATTCCAGATGTGTCCAGTGGTACAGCGGATTCATCAACATCTTCGGCATCGACCGCGCGTAGGCCATGAACTTGTCATAGTCCGGGGCATTGCCCGTGCAGAACTGTTCTGCCACCCCGTTCGCCCGCATCCCGCGCCACTTATAATGGTCGCCATACAACCAAGCCTGGGCGATATTCTTAAAGCGCAGATTCTCCGCGATCTCCTTCGGTGACAGATGGCAATGATAGTCAAAAATCGGCTGATCCTTGGCATATTGATGGTAAAGCGTTTTTGCCGTCTGGGACTGCAACAGAAAATCATCGGTAATGAAGGTTTTCATGGTGGGGTATTAGTTGATCCAGAATGCTGCAAATACACCGGAAAGTCAATCCAGCCTCTTCTGTTTATCGGTGGCCAGTTATACCGCATTATCTGTGACTTCGACCTGTCACTTGGCCTTGAAACCGGTAAATGGAATCCCTACAGGTGACTTTCTGGGGCTTGGGATCAAGAAGAAACAAAAAACTGGCGGTGAGGAGAGGATTCGAACCTCCGGACGGTTTTACCCGTCAACAGTTTAGCAAACTGCCGCTTTAGGCCACTCAGCCACCTCACCAAAGAGCCAATACCATAACTGCCAAAGCCGTTCGCCACAACAAGAAAATTCAACGGAAACACTAAATCTTAACGGGCCGCTTCATCTGCCGTTTCCTTGCGTTTTTTCGCCACTAGGTCAAGCCATTGCTGGACCAATTGCTGCAGTCCGCTCTTATGTTCCTGCAGTACCACATGCAGGGTCAGTCGCTGGTCGCCGCGCTGGATTTGCAGCGGCACCTTGGCGCCAATCGCCATGCCGGCGAGTTGTTGGTAAAATTGCATGTTGGAGTTGATGGCGATGTCGCCCAGCCCGATGATGACGTCCCCCGACTGCAAGCCCGCCATTGCCAGCGGGCTGTCGCTATTGACCTGGGCAACCAGCAAACCCTTGTCGGGCTTAACCCCAATGAGATTGGCCAGCGCAGAGGTCAGTTGGCGACTGTCCAGTCCGATATACACGCGATGCAATAAGGGGGTATTTTGCAACGCATCGATGATCGGTTGTACGCTTTCCGTCGAGATCACCACAGTGTCCCTTTTCTGCTCATTGACCGGATTTTCAACATGTGCCACGACCCCCACCACACTACCTTCCAGATTCGACAGCAACCAGCCCGGGCAATGGTCCAGGGAATCGTAATCGACCAAGAAATGTTTCAGGGAGACCGCTTCGTCGCTGTTGGCGGATTCCTGGATGCCTGAACTGGTCATCACATCCATCACCCGCGGGCCGTTCTTGGCATCAAAACCAAGCAGCAACAAAGCTTCGGCGAAATTAGGCTGACTCCCCGACCAGCGAATCGGCAGCGTGCCAGCCTTGGATATGCGAATCAGGGCGAGGTCCGTAGCCGGGTCGACTCCCACCAGTTCGGCATCGGTATCCTGCCCGTCAGCGCTGTGAACTTTCCAAGTGTAACCACCCAACAGGATACTGAAATTAGTAAGAATAGTCCCCTGCTTGTCGATAAAAAAACCGCTGCCACCCGCCCGGGCATTCACCCCATACGCCGCCAATTTGCCGAGCAGCTTCTTTCCCGCCGGTTCGTTGCGCCATTCCCCGTCCTTTTTGACCTCGATGAAAACCAGGCTGGGTACCGCGCTGCTCGCCGCGGCCTGTGTTTTGCCGGAAGATTGTTTGCTGTAATCCACGTTGGCGCCAAGCAGCAACGAAGCCGCCATGGGCTTGCTGGCATCATTCTTGGTGCCTGAGTTCTTGGCACGGGAAGACTTGTCATCATGAGTCAGCACGCTATGGGTCCTGGCTCCGGAAAACGGGCTCTCCAATCCGGTCAGCCACGCAATGGTGGCGATCGTGAACAACACAAACAGGATCAAAAAGATGAGCCGTCTCATGGGCGTCATGCTAGGCGGCAAATTGCAAATTCCAATATCTTAGTTAGCGCCCTTGGGGTCGGCAGAGAAACGGAACTTTTCCAGGCGCTCGCGCAAGGCCGGGTATTTCATCATCAACGGGTCGTCGTCGATCAGGCGGTTGGCGGCATCCCGCGCCAGTGACAACAATTTCATGTCCTTCGCCAGGTTGGCCACCCGCAAGGGCGGCAACCCGCTTTGCTCGGTGCCCAGAATGTTGCCGGGACCTCGAATCTTCAAATCCTCCTCGGCCAGCACAAAGCCGTCCTGCGATTCCTCCATAATCTTCAACCGCTGCCAGCCTTCAGGGGTTTTCGGGTCACCAACCAACACGCAGTAGGATTGCACCGCCCCGCGCCCCACCCTGCCACGCAACTGGTGCAATTGCGCCAAGCCAAAACGCTCGGCATGCTCAATCACCATCATAGTCGCTGTCGGGACGTCCACGCCAACCTCAATCACCGAGGTGGCGACCATCACATGGCATTGCCCGTTGCGGAAACGGTTCATTGCTTCACTTTTTTCATCCGGGTCCATTTTGCCGTGCAGCATGACCACCTCCCGATCACCAAAGACCTTTTGCATCTCCTTATAGGCAGCCTGCACCGATTTCAAATCCATCTTCTCGCTTTCCTCCAACAACGGGTAAACGATGTAAGTCTGGCGATTAGCGGCGATTTCCTTGCGAATGAACTGCCAGACCTTCGGCAATTCTTCGGCGGCGCGCAGCACCGTCTTGATCGGTTTGCGGCCCGGCGGCAGTTCATCCAGCACACTAACGTCAAGGTCACCGTACAAAGTCAGGCACAGGGTGCGTGGAATCGGGGTCGCGGTCATCACCAGCAGGTCAGGATGATTGCCCTTGGCCAGAAATGCCCGGCGCTGGTTCACTCCGAACTTGTGTTGTTCATCGATGACACCCAGCCCGATGTTCTCCAACTCCACCTTCTCCTGGAACAAGGCATGTGTTCCCACATAAACAATCCCCTTGTGCTTGGCGAATAGCGCCGCGTCTGTGCTCTTTTTGTTCCGCGTAAAAATTCGCACGCTAATGCCCAACGGCTCGAGCAGCCTGAGCAGATTCCGATAATGTTGCTCTGCCAGGGTTTCCGTCGGCGCCAGCAGTGCCGCATTCTCCCCGCGTTCCAAGGTACGCAGCATCGCATAGGCCGCCACCAGGGTCTTGCCCGCCCCGACATCACCCTGCAGCAGGCGGTTCATCGGCCTTGGGGCGTCCAGATCCTTCTCGATTTCACGGAACACCCGCGACTGGGCCTTGGTTGGCGCAAACGGTAATACCCGCAGGAATTGCTCACACAAATCCTCACGGTTAGCGTCGCGTGATTTATGATATTGTTTGGCCTCGCGGCGCCTCATCGACAACAATACCTGCATGGCGAACAATTCGTCAAAGGCCAGCCGCCTCCGACATTCCTCCAATTGCTCCATGTTCTCCGGAAAGTGGATGCCGCGCATGGCTTTGTTCATGTCCACCAGCCCTTGCGGTACCGGATGAATCTCGGGAAAACGGATATCCTGCCTGAACAACAACTCGAAGGTGGCCTGCCGGATCGCCCGTTGATTCAAGCCGCTGGTGGACGGATAAACCGGCACAATCCGGTCCATGTGAATATTGTCATGGTCGTCATGGGTGACCAATTCGAAATCAGGATGTACCAGCTTGCGTTTCTTGCCGCTAATGGCGAGCTTGCCATAGGCGATCAATTCACGTCCCTCGGTCAGGTAAGTCTTGAGAAATGGCATGTTGTACCACACCAGCGGAATCGCATAGGCATCATCGGGAGCGCGCAAAACCAATTCAAAGCTGCCCCTGCCGCCACGCCAGCGCGACACCTTGGGAGTTTCAATCTTGCCATGCACCACCACCCATTCATCGGGACCTGCCGTTAGCGGGTTCAGCCAGTGGGTGCGATCCTCGTAGCGGCGCGGGAAATGGAACAGCAAATCCTCCGCCCCGGTCAATCCGAGCTTGGTCACAACTGATTCCACAACCGACTTGCGCATAAACTAGAGGCTGAAACTAACCGCAAAGGAAAGCAAAGTAAAGAATCCGGCATGAGGAACTTATCAAACAATTCCGTTCGTCCTGAGCTTGTCGAAGGGTGAACGGAAGAATAATTATTGCGTGGAACGCCAGTCGATAATACGGAAACACGGACGGCGTGTGAAATCGTCCATTTCCCAATGTCCCGCCAAATCGAGGAGGTTGCCGGCGGGAACATGCTCGGCGAGGCCGAATCCTACCGCGGCGAACTTAGTGTCTCCGGCGATGCCGGTGAACTTGAGATGCCGCTGGCCAAAAATCCGGGTCTGGCCAACTACCTGGATGCCGCTAACCATGAACACCGGGGGTTCGTTCTTCCGGCCAAAAGGCTGCAAACGCCCGGCTTCCTGGGCCAGTTCCTCGGTCAGGGCCCGTCCCGGCAGTGCCATGTCGATCAGGATCCGTTCCTGGTAAACTGTCGCATCAACGCCCTGCTTGAACCAATTGTTCATTGCCAGGCGAAACCCGGTGATCTTGTCCGCCTCAATTTCCAACCCGGCGGCCATCGCGTGCCCGCCATAGTTTTTCAACCAGACCGCATTGTCACGCAAGGCATCCATGATCGAGCACCCCTCAATGCAACGGCCGCTGCCCTTGCCCGATGACTCGTTGAGGGAAATCACCACCGTCGGTTTATAAAAACGCCGTTGCAAACGCGAAGCCACGATGCCAACCACACCCTGGTGCCAGTTGGAGGAGGCCGCCACCAGGCAGTATTCCTTTTCCTCGGCTGCTTGCCTTTCAATTAATTCCACGGCTTCGTTGTAGGCCAGCAATTCCAGTTTCTGCCGTTCGCTGTTGAGCGCATTCAAGTCACGCGCCAAGCCGCTGGCACGGGCTGGATCATGGGTGGTCAACAGCTCCCATCCGGTGGTGGCTTCCGCCAGGCGGCCGCTGGCATTCAAACGCGGGCCAAGAATAAAACCCACGGTCGAGGGCGTCGGCTCACTGCGCACATGCGCGACTTCCATCAAGGCCTGCAATCCGATATGCGGCGTGCTGCCGAGCTGGTTCAAACCGTGCCGCACCAAAATGCGGTTGTCCTCCAGCAAGGGAACCAAATCGGCAACCGTGCCCAAGGCGACAAAGTCCAGATGCTCGCGCAAATTGAACAGGCTTGGATCCTGCTGAATCTTCAAAAAGGCGTGGCAAAACTTGAATACCAGGCCGGCCGTGGACAAAATCCGGTCGTGTTCGCCGCGTTGCGGGTTGATAAAGGCATGGGCCGGCGGCAGGGTTTCATGCAGCTCGTGATGGTCAATGATCACCACATCAATCCCCTGCCCGTTCAGCCATCCGACTTCCTCGATGCTGGTGGTGCCACAATCCAAGGCCAGCAGCAGGCTGACGGGGCCGGAAGCCAAGGCGCGCTTAAGGCCGCCAATCGAGAGCCCGTATCCTTCGGAAAGGCGCTCCGGGATGAACACCCGCACATTGGCGCCCAACTTGACCAGAAAACGATACAACAAGGCGCTGCTGGACATACCATCCACATCATAATCGCTGTAAATCAGGATGTTTTCACGCTCTTGCAGGGCGCGACTGACGCGTTGCACGGCCTTCTCCATGTCGTGCAGGCGCAAGGGATCGGCCAGATCATTCAGGCGCGGGTTTAGAAAACGCTCGCGCTTTTCCTGATCGGCGAAACCGCGCTTGAGCAACAGGCTGTCGATGATGTCCCGCGGAGAGCCGGGATTGACCGGATTTCCCTCCGCAATCTCCCATCGTTTGGCCCTGGTCATCGGGAATGGCGTTTCTGGTTGCTCAATTTACCGGCTCCGCCACCACCACCCCGCGCTTGACCTTGCCGAACAGCAAGACCACCGGCGTGGCAATGAAGATTGAGGAATAAGTACCGACAAAGATACCCATCACCAACATGGCCGCGAAGTCATGGATCACGATACCACCGAAGAAGTACAAGGCCAGCACCGCCAGCAAAGTGGTGCCGGAAGTCAGCATGGTACGGCTCAATGTGGCGTTGATCGCGTGGTTGAATACTTCCGCCAGCGGCGTACGCGAATCGTGGCGCAAATGCTCGCGGATGCGGTCAAACACAATGATGGTATCGTTGATCGAATAACCAGCGATGGTCAGCAACGCGCCAATGGTCACCAGCGACAATTCATGACCACACAATACATAGATGCCTATGGTGATGACGATGTCGTGCAGAATCGACACAATCGCGCCGATGGCATAGGCCATTTCGAATCGCAACATGACGTAGATGAAAATGCCGATCATGCCCAGGCCGAGTGCGGTTGCCGCTTTCACGCGGAACTCGCTGCCGATCACGGCGCTGACTTTGTCCAACTGCAAACGCTTGAATTCAGCCTGCGGGAATTTCTGCTGCAAAGCCTTTTCCGCCAACTCGCCCTTTTCGAACGGCGTGCGGATGGTCAGGACTTCCGAGGCATCCTTGGCATCCTTTTGGTACTGCGGCACCGCCTCGACGCCTTCCAAGGCACCACGGATTTCCTCGTCGGAAACTTTCTGGCTGAACGACATGGTCAGCAAGTCGCCGCCCTCAAAATCCACGCCATAGGCCTTGTCGCCGCGCGATTTGAAGGCAAACACCGACAACAGGATCAGGAATAGCGACAAAACCGCCGCGCCCCACTTCATGCCCATGAACGGAATCCTGGTGTTGCTGATGAGCTGCATCATGCTGAGTGACTTCAGCTTGGAAGTTGCCTCCAGCCAATCAAAACAGGTGCGGCTGACGATCAAAGCCGCGAACAAGCTGGACAACACACCGAGAGTCAGCGTGATGGCAAAACCCTGGATCGCGCCGGTACCCTGCCAGAACAGCATGATCGAGGCGATGATGGTGGTGACGTTTGCGTCCAGAATGGACGAGAACGCCTTGTTGAAGCCGGCACGAATGGCGTGATACAAATCGGTGTGATGGGCCAATTCCTCGCGGATACGTTCAAAGATCAGCACGTTGGCGTCGACACCGATACCGATGGTCAGGATAATACCCGCCACGCCCGGCATGGTTAGCGTGAAACCGAATTGCGCCAGCAAGCCAAGCAGGATCAGCATGTTCACCGCCAGCGAAATAATGGCGATCACGCCCGCCTTGCGGTAATAAATTAATACGAACCCGGCAACCAAGGCCAAGCCGATCAACGCCGCCTGGAAGCCGCTCTTGATCGAGGCCGCACCCAAGGTCGGGTCGACACCGCGTTCGTCCACGATACTGACCGCCGTTTCCAAGGGATTTTCCAGCACGCTGGCCAATTCCATGGCTTCCTCGCGCTTCATGTTGCCACCGGAAATCTCGCAGTTGCCGTCCACGATTGCCGTGCGGATCACCGGGGCGGAATAGACCTCGCCGTCAAGCACGATGGCCATGCGCTGACCGACATTGTCGCTGGTCAGCTGTCCGAACTTGGCTTTGCCTTCAGGATTGAAATTAATGACCACCACCGGACGACCGAGTTGGTCGACATTGGCGAAGGCGCTTTTCACAAAACTGCCGCCCAACGCGGCGCGTTTTTTGACAATGATATAACCCTGGGGCACCGGCTTGCCGCTGGCGTCCTTTTCCTTGATATAGGGCAAGGCTTCGCAATCAAACGGAATCTGTTCCTTGCTGGCCAACAGGCGCTCGCTGTCGGGATTCACCATGCGGAACTCAAGCTTGGCCACGCGCTGCAACTGGGCGCGATAAATTTCCTTGTCCTTTTCGCTGGCTCCCGGAATCTGCACCAAGATGCGATTGCTGCCGACAGGCTGGATGATCGGTTCCGCCACGCCCTGGGCGTCGATACGCTTACGGATAACTTCCACCGCTTGGTCGAGATTCTGCGGGGTTGGGTCACCGGCCAATTGAATAGTGAATTGTGAACCGCCCTTGAGATCTAGACCCTCCTTGATGTTCACATGCCATTTGCCGTCACGGAAGCTGAACAGGGACAACAGGCAGACCGCGACAGCGGCCGCAATTTGCAGCAGCGCCAGATAGCGGCGTCCCTTGTCGCTATGCGCGACCAGATACCAGACAAAGAAGACCAAAAAGGCAATTGAAGCGACTAAAACCAATGCTTGAGTCATAAGGGGTGTGTTTAAAAATTGACGCTAACGACGAAATTAGGATTCGTTTTCCGGCAACACCACCGCAACGCTGCTGCGGTCGATCTCGATCTTGGTGTTTTCAGCAATCTTGATGACAACCGTCTTGTCCTTGACGTTGGAAACCACGCCGTGGATACCGCCCGCGGCGATGACCTTGTCCCCGGTCTTGAGGGCGTTGACCATCTTGAGATGTTCCTTTTGGCGCTTCTGTTGCGGGCGGATCAGCAGGAAGTAAAATACCACCACCATCAGGATGATCATGATAAACGGACTGCCGAGCAAGGACGAAGCTCCGGCCGGGGTTTGTCCGTTGGCAGCCGGGGCGGCCTGGGCTAATGACAACACATTCAACAATACTGTATTCATATTCAATCGACTTCTCTAGGTTTATATCTTTCTAAAAACTGCCTCGACCACGTGCCAAACTCACCGTTGGCGATGGTCTCCCGAACCTTCCGCATCAACTCTATGTAAAAATGCAAATTGTGCAAAGTCACCAGGCGTAATCCCAGAATTTCCTCCGCCTTCAGGAGATGGCGAATATAGGCCCTGCTAAAATTTTGACAAGCATAACAACCGCAACCATTTTCGATGGGCCCGGCATCATCCTTTAACTCGGAACGCTTCATGTTTAGCGTGCCCTCGTGGGTGTAGGCCGTGCCGTTGCGGGCCACCCGGGTCGGCAGCACGCAATCGAACATGTCCACCCCGCGCCGGACCATCATCACCAGCTGGTTCGGCTGCCCCAGTCCCATGGCATAACGCGGCTTGTTGGCCGGCAAATACGGCTCGGTAAACTCGATCGCCTTCATCATTTCCGGCTCCGGTTCGCCGACGCTAACGCCGCCGATGGCATAGCCGGGCAAATCCAGCGCCACCAGCCGTTCCGCACATTCCTGGCGCAAGTCGGCATACTCGCCGCCCTGCACGATGCCGAATAACAATTGTCCCTTGGTCGGGCCATCCGGTTGGATGGCATGTTCCTCGGCGCAAATCTTCGCCCAGGCCACGGTGCGTTCCACCGCCTCGCGCACATCCTCCTTGGGTGCGGGCCATGGCGGACACTCATCAAAGGCCATCATGATGTCGGAGCCCAGGGTTCGCTGGATATGAACTGCTTCCTTGGGACCGATGAACAATTTCGCGCCATCAATGTGCGACTGGAAATGCACCCCGTTCTCCTTCACCCGGCGCAACTTGGCCAGACTGAACACCTGAAATCCGCCGCTATCGGTCAAAATCGGACGATCCCAGTTCTCAAAACGGTGCAGGCCGCCCATCTTTTTGATGATGTCCAAACCGGGACGAATGAACAAATGGTAGGAATTGCCCAGAATGATTTGCGCCTGCAAGTCGCGCAACTCGTGTGGCGACACGGTCTTGACGGTTGCCTGGGTGCCAACCGGCATAAAAATGGGGGTTTCAATCACCCCATGGGCAGTGGTCAAGCGGCCCAAACGGGCCTTGCTGCCGGAATCTGTCGCCAATACTTCAAACACAAGCGCACTATGAAGCCGTAAAATCCGGCGATAGGCAAGAAGCAATTAGCAGGTGTCGCGTCAGGACTGCTTTCCGGGAGGAATGACCTTGGCAACCGGTTCCTTGTCGCCCGTTTTTTCCTTGTCCTTTTTCCGTTCGGAAAAGGATTCGACAAAGTGGTAACCCACCGGAATGACAAAAATGGCGATGAACGATGCCGCCAGCATGCCGCCAATCACCGTGGTGCCGAGAATCTGCCGGGAACCCGCGCCGGAACCTTGCGCAGTCCAAAGCGGCACGCAACCCAGAATGAAGGCAAACGAGGTCATCAGGATCGGGCGAAGGCGCAGCTTGGCGCCTTCCAAGGCCGCATCAAATGCCGACATCCCCTGCTCGCGCTGCTGCTTGGCAAACTCAACGATCAAAATGGCGTTCTTTGCCGCCAGCCCGATCAACATGACCAAGCCAATCTGCGCATAGACATTGTTGTCCAGACTGCGGGAGAACAACGCCAAAAACGCGCCGATCACCGCCACCGGCAGGCTCAGCAACACGCTAAACGGCAGACTCCAGCTTTCATACTGTGCGGCCAGGATCAGGAACACGAACAACAGTGACAGGCCAAAGATCACCGAGGCCGGCACGCCTTCCGCCGCCTGCTTTTCCTGGTAGGACATGCCCATATAGTCATAACCCATGTCGCTCGGCATGGTTTCCTTGAACACCTGCTCAAGCGCCGCCATCGCCTGTCCCGAACTGTAGCCGGGATTGGCAAAGGCGTTAAGCTGCACCGAGCGGTACAGGTTGAAACGCTGGGTGAATTCGGGACCGGAAGTTTCCTTGATGTTGATCAGCGACGAGAGCGGCACCGCTTCGTTCTTGTTATTTCGCACGTAAAACGCGCCGACGTTTTCCGCCTGGGTACGGAAATCGCCCTCGGCTTCGACATAGACCTGCCATTGACGGCCAAAGCGGTTGAAGTAATTAACAAACGCGCCACCCATGAACGATTGCACGGTCTGGTACACGCTGCCCAGATCAATGCCCTGCATCAGCACTTTTTCACGGTCGACTTGGACATAGCGTTGCGGCACTGTCGGGGTCCAAGTGGTAGCGATACTGGCGATTTCAGGTCGCTTTTCTGCCTCGGCCTTGAACTTAGCCATATTTTCGGCCAGATAATGCACGTCGTGTCCACCGCGGTCCTGTAGGATGAAAGTCACACCGCCCGCCGTGCCGATACCGGGAATCGAAGGCGGCGGGAAGGTAAAGCCTACGGCTTGCGGCAACGAGGCAAAGGCGCGATTGAGTTTCTTGGTGATGGCTTTGAGGCTTTGTTCCGCCTCGGTCTTGCGGGTGTAGCGCTTACTCCATTCATCCAGCGTGATGAAGTAAAACGCGCTGTAGGTGTTTTGCACGCCGCTCAACATGTTATAACCAATGACCGATGTGACATGCTGCACCCCCTCGACTTTCGCCGTTAGCGCCTCGACTTGGTGGGACACCGCGTCCGTGCGCTGCAAGGAGGCGGCATTGGGCAGCACAATCGCGCCGTACACATAACCATTGTCCTCGTCATTGACAAATCCCGGCGGCAGCTTGCCATTCAACCAGCCCGCGCCAACGCCGCAAACCAGCAAAAACAGCAGTGCCACGAAAGTCTTGCGGATCAACCCGGCGCTAATCCTGACATAGCTGTTGGTTGCCGAGCTAAACACTTTGTTAAACCAGCGGAAGAAAATCGCCAAGGGTCCGCGGCTTTCCTTTTTGGGTTTCAACAGCATCGCCGCCAGTGCCGGGCTGAGCGTCAACGCGTTGAACGCCGAGATCAGCACGCTAATGGCGATCGTCACGGCAAATTGTTGGTACAAACGGCCGGTAATGCCGGGAATGAACACCGTCGGCAAAAATACCGCGCTCAGGATTAGCGCGATGGCGATAACCGGGCTGGACACCTCGGACATCGCCTTTAGCGTCGCCTCCTTCGGCGACAAGCCATGCTCGATATGATGCTCCACCGCTTCCACCACCACAATCGCGTCATCCACCACCAGACCGATGGCCAGCACCATGCCGAACAACGACAAGGTGTTGATGGAAAAATCCAGTATCGGGAACAGCGCAAAGGTGCCGACCAGCGACACCGGCACCGCGATGAGCGGAATCAGGGTGGCGCGCCAGCCTTGCAGGAAAATGAACACTACGATAATGACGAGGATCAACGCTTCAACCAGCGTTTTGATAATTTCCTTCATACCCTCGGTCACCGCCAACGTGGTATCGAGCGCCACGGCATACTTCATGCCGGGAGGAAATTTCTTGCTCAATTCCTCCATTAATTGTTTCGCGCCATTGGCGGCCTGCAACGCATTGGAACCGGGCAATTGATACAAGGCCATGACCGCGGCCGGTTTGCCGTCGAAACGGCCCATCAGGTTGTAGGTTTGCGAACCAAGCTCGATTCGCGCCACATCCTTCAAACGGACAATCGAACCGTCGCTGTTGGCACGCACCACGATGTTGCCGAATTCCTCCGGCGAGGTAAGACGCCCCTGCGCCCGCACCGCGTAGGTAAATTCCTGTCCCTTCGGCACCGGTTCCGCGCCGACCTGTCCTGCGGGATTCACATTGTTCTGTTTGTTGATCGCCGAGATGATCTCGCTAACGGTGATATTGCGCTGTGCCAACACCTGCGGATTCACCCAAAAACGCATGGCATACTGGCCCGCACCAAACACCGTGACACTGGCGATGCCGGGCACGCGGGTGAACTGGTCGTTCAGATTGATGTAGGCGTAATTGGCGAGGAAGATGTTGTCGAATTCTCCCTTGTCCGAATAAAGCGCGAACACAATCAGCGGGGACGATGTTGATTTCTGCACCGTGACACCGTAATTGCGCACATCCGAAGGCAGCTGTGATTCGCCCTGCAACTCGCGCATCTGGGTCAGAATCTGGTCGGTGTTCGGGTCGGTCTTGACGTCGAAATTCACCGTTAGCGTCATGCTGCCGTTGTTGGCGTTGACCGAGTACATGTAGTTCATGTTGTCAACGCCGCTCATCTGCTGCTCGATCGGCGTGGCGACCGACTGTTCAATGGTCAACGCATCCGCGCCGACATAGGTGGCGGTCACCTTGATCTCCGGCGGGACAATGTCGGGGAATTGCGCGATCGGCAGTTGCAGAATCGAGACCAAACCAATAATCACCGTCAGAATGGCGATTACGATGGCAACAATCGGCCGGTTGACAAAGAACTTGGACATAAACCGTTATTCCTTGTTCTGTGCGGTTTCGCTGTTAGCGGCAGTTTTGGGAGCCTCAAAAGGCCGGGCGATGACCTTGGCGCCGGGAACGCATTTTTGGATCCCCTCGACCACCACCTTTTCTCCGGCTTTCAATCCGTTCATGATCACCCATACGGAACCGACTTGTGGTCCCACTGTCACCTTGCGCAAATCAACCGTGCCGTCATCCTTGATCACGACAATTTGGTAAATTCCCTGCATCTCGCTAACCGCGCGTTGCGGCACCACGATTGCATCAGGAATGTTTTTCACCACCGCGCGCAACCGCGCGTATTGGCCGGGACGCAGGATGCTCTGCGGATTGGGGAACAGCCCGGTCACCAAAAAAGTCCCGGTGGAAGTGTCGACCTGACGGTTAATGTAATCGAATTTTCCCTTGTGCGAATAGATATCGCCGTTAGCGAGGATGATTTCCAGTCGGTCCGGCCGCTGCTCCAGCGGCAATTTCGAGGATTCCACAATCTTCTCGGCATGCAATAAGTAAAACTGTTCGCTAACGGTGAAGTTGGCACGAATCGGATTAATCGTGGAAACCGTGGACAACTCCTGTGCCGGACTGATCAAATCGCCAAGGCTGGGAATGGCCTTGCCGATCACCCCGTCGATTGGCGAAATCACCTTGGTGTAATTTAGGTTCAGCTTGGCTGTTTCCACTTCGGCTTTGGCAGCCATGACCTGCGCCTTGGCCGCTTCGTTGGCCTGCACCGAATTGTCCAGATTCTTTTTGCTCACCGCGTCCTGCGCGTACATCTGACGGTTGCGGTCCTCGGTCTGCTGGGCCTGCAACTGTTGGGCCTGCGCCGAGGCCAATTCGGCTTGGGCACGGTCCAGGGTTGCCTGGTAGGTGCGCGGATCGATCTGGAATAAAAGCTGTCCCTTCTTGACCGTGGAACCCTCAATATAGTTCTGGCTGACCAGGTAACCGGAAACCTGCGCACGGATATTGGTATTGGTCGAACCATCCAAAGTCGCGATGGATTCCTCATAAATCGGCACGTTTTGTTGCTGCGCCTCGGATACCAGCACCACCGGCGGCGGCGGCGCGACTTTTTCCTGCTTTTCACACCCCGCCGCCAATATTGCGCAGCACGCGGTGATGAAAAACAAATTGGGGGTTATTTTCATCATAGGATTGTTCTATTTTTTCGCCGTCGCTCCTCCCGCCTGCCCGTTGCTGTCATTATCAGCCATCGGCGCCGGAATCAAATCAATCGTCCCTTCCTCGAAATTTCCTCCCAGTGCCAGGTGCAGATCCACGCGATTGGTCAACCGCGAACCGTGCGCGTTGATCAATGCGGCCTTGGCCTGTAATTCCTGGCGTTGCACAAACAGCAGGCTGGTCAGGTCAATCTCGCCTTCCTTGTAACGGATTTCGGCGATTTTACGGGCACCCTCGTAACCCTTGGCGGCACGGGCCAGACTGTCCTCCTGCCTGGCCAGCGAAATATCATTGTCCAGGGCGACCTCCACTTCCTTGAAGGCGTTAAAGGCGGTGCTCTTGTAGTTGGCAACCGCTTCCTTTTGCACACCCTTGGCCTGTTCGAATTGCGATTGGAGCAATCCCGCATCAAACAGGGGCTGGAACAAATTCAAGCCGAAATTGGTGGCGGCACTGGCCGGGTTAACCAACGCGGCAAACGAGTTGTTCATGGTGTTGATGCCACCGGTCAGGTCAATCTGCGGCAGGCGGGCGGCGGAGGCTGATTTGCTGTACTGAAAAGCCGAAGCAACCTGGCGTTCCGCCGCCACCACATCGGGACGACGCTCCAGAATTTGTGACGGCAACCCGGCCGGAATCGGCGGCGGCACAGTTCCCATATCGGTCGCCTGGATCTCCGCTCCCGGATAACGTCCCAATAAAACCTCCAAGCTGCGAATGGAAGTGTTTAGCGCGGTTTCAGCAGCTTGGGCCGATTGCTGGCTGTTGGCCAGATCGGCCTCGCTGGTGTCCAAGTCCTGGCGGGACACATCGCCGGCATTATATTGGGCTTGCACAATCTTGAGATTGGCCGCGTAGTTTTTGACAAACTCATCGGCCAAATCCTTTTGCATCTTGGCTTCCTGCACCAGGAACCATGACTTCGAGACTTGGGCCGCCAATGACTGCCTGGCGGCCGCGTAATCCGACGCAGTGGCCTCGGCCTGCAATTTGGCTCCCTGCTTGGCGGAAGAAAGCTTGCCCCACACATCAAGCTCCCAACTTACGGTCAAACCCGCCCCCAGTTGTGTGTAATCACTGCCGGTACCGATCTGGTTTTTGTTCTTGGCCGGATTCGCTTCAAGGTAACTGGTCTTGGTCCCGCCGGCATTCAAACCAATGGTCGGGTACAATGCGGCACCCGCCTGCTTGGCAATGGCGATGGACTGTTCCAGCCGCGCCGAAGAAGCCTGAAGATCCGGATTGCCCTGCAAGGCCTCCAACACCAGCAACACCAGTTTCGGGTCGCGAAAATCCGCTACCCAGCCATTGGCCACTTCACCCGAGGAATTACTGGCACTCCAATGATCCGCCGGAGCCACTCCTCCCATATCCTTGGCGGGAGCCGGTTTAGGACCGGGACCACTGCATCCTGACAAGGTCAAGACAACCCAGCCACCCGTTAATACCATCAACCTTGAAACCAATCTTTTTCCGAACACGGAATTCCTCAAAATGCTGCGCATAAAATTACAGTTAACCTAGTTATTTATTTCGCGTTCGCAAGGACACCCTGTAATTACGTTTAAAAACATAAAATAAACGATTTCACTCGCCACATTAGCGACTTGCCGCATGCTACTAGAAGCCGGTTTCCTGAAAAGCATTATTTACAATCGCTAAACATCAAGAGCGGATAACTAATTCACATCACGGCTTGCCATTCGTTAAATCGCTTTTACATTAGCCGGATGAAATTGATTTGCTGTCTTTCCGTATTGACCTTGTCCCTGGCCGCGACAGGATTTTCCCAAAACATGAACGCGGCCCTTACCAACACCACCAATGAAATCCGCTTCCTCGATCAAAACAAGGAACGGGAAGGCGTCAAAGTCACCAAGAGCGGCCTGCAATACGAGGTCATCAAGGAAGGCAGCGGGCAATCCCCCAAGCCGGAAAGTTCCGTGACGGTAAATTACGAGGGCAAACTGATCAACGGCACCGTGTTTGACAGTTCTTACAAACGGGGCCAACCCGCCACTTTCGGTGTCAGCCAGGTCATTGCCGGCTGGACCGAGGGCTTGCAACTGATGAAACCCGGCGCGATTTATAATTTCTATATTCCGGCCAAGCTCGCTTACGGTTCCCAAGGCGCAGGCGACCTCATCGGGCCCAATGAATGCCTGATCTTCAAGGTCGAGTTGATTTCGGTGCAGTAAAAAACACCCGTTTTTGCCAATCCGGTCGGTTTAATCAATCGACCGGATTTTTATTTACCGGCATTAGCGATCCATCAGCCCCTTGCCATTGGCGTAGGCCATGAAACCAAGCAGCACGGTCGCAAAGACCATGCGGAACAGAAAAAACGCCACCAACGCGCAGGCAATCGCGGTCAGCATCCCGATCATACAGGTCAACCGGTAATGCCTTGGCCCCAGCACATCACGAAGAATCTGGCCTCCGTCCATCGGCAGGATTGGCAGCAGGTTAAAGACGGTCCAGACGATATTGATCCACATCAGCGCGAACACCAATTCCCCCAGAAAAGGCGGTACTCCAATCCATCGCCAGGCAAATGCCGCCCCGGCCAGCAGCAAGCTGCACAACGGACCGGCGCCGCTAATGACCAGACGCTGCGGGCGGTCGAAGCGGTTTTGAAAGAAGGTCGTCCCGCCCATGCCGTGCAAGGCAATGACCGGATAACCCTGATAACGGCGGACCGCCATCGCGTGCCCCAGCTCATGCCACAGGATGGAAATAAAAATCGCGATCATCCAGGTCAACACGCCAAACCAGGCAGCTTGGCTGGTCATCGAAAAGCCACCCGCGCAGAAAAAGCAAATCAGCCAAAAGAACGGCTGGATTTGAACCGGGAAACCAAATATCGCGAATCGAAGCATAAGGATTATTTTAACGCTGAAAACGAAAGACGCCGATAATAATTCCGGGATTCGGCGCCTTCACATTACTCAACCAAGCCGACTATCAAGCGGAAGCCAACGGCGCCAGTTCACGGTTAGCGACTTCCCTTTGGATGCGCGCCAGGAATTCGCCGAACGCCACCGCGCCCTCATCGCCCTTGCCACGGACACGGACGGCGACTTGTTGCGCTTCCATTTCCTTCTGCCCGATGATCAGCATGTATGGAACCTTGTCCATCTGCGCACGGCGAATCTTCGCCCCGATCTTATCGGAATGGGTATCCACGCTGTAACGCAATCCCGCCTCTTTCAATTGTTCCGCCAATGACAAGGCATAGTCGTTCTGGTTATCGGTGATCGGCAATAGCCGCACCTGTTCCGGCGCCAGCCACACCGGGAAAGCTCCGGCGAAATGCTCGATCAGCACGCCGACGAAACGCTCCATCGACCCGAACGGCGCGCGGTGAATCATCACCGGGCGATGCTTCTGGTTGTCCGCACCAACGTAATTCAAGTCAAAACGGATTGGCAGATTATAATCCACCTGCACCGTGCCCAATTGCCATTCGCGTCCGATCACGTCCTTGATGACAAAGTCGATCTTCGGCCCGTAGAACGCAGCCTCGCCGGCTTCCTCGGTAAACGGCACGCCGAGCGTCTTGGCGGCTTCACGGCAGGCCTGTTCCGCCTTGTCCCAGTTGGCGGCCTCGCCAGTATACTTTTGGGAATCAGGATCGCGCAGGCCCACGCGCACGCGGTATTCATGCATGCCCAGCGTGGACAACACGATCTTCACCAATGACAGGCAACCCAGCACTTCCTTGGCAACCTGCTCCTCGGTGCAGAATAAATGCGCGTCGTCCTGGGTAAAGCCGCGCACGCGGGTCATGCCGCCGAGTTCGCCCGACTGCTCCCAACGATAGACCGTGCCAAACTCGGCCAAACGCACCGGCAAATCACGATAGGAACGCGGCTGCGAATCGAAAATCTTGATATGGTGCGGGCAGTTCATCGGCTTCAGCATGAAGCCATTGATTTCACCCGAGGCCAAACGATTGCTGAGATCTGCGCAGGTTGCCCTTTCATCCTTCAACTTCTGCAAGGTTTCCGGTTCGACGATCGGCGGAAATTGCGATTCCTGATAATACGGAAAGTGCCCGGAGGTGCGGTACAGATCCAGCTTGCCAATGTGCGGGGTGAACACCTGCTGGTAGCCCTGTTTCTGCAACTCACGCGAAATGAAATTCTGCAATTCCTGACGCACGATCGCGCCCTTGGGCGTCCACAGGATCAGTCCCTGTCCGACCGCTTCGTCAATATGGAACAATTGCAATTCGCGCCCCAGCTTGCGGTGGTCGCGTTTTTGCGCTTCTTCCAATTGCGTCAAATACTGCTGCAACTCGTCCTTGCTCGGAAACGCCGTGCCGTAAATACGCTGCAACTGCTTGTTCTTTTCACTGCCACGATGATAGGCTCCGGCGATACTCAGCAACTTGAACGCCTTCAGTCCGGAGGTATTCTTCAGATGCGTCCCCGCGCACAGATCGATGAATTCGCCATTGCGATAAAACGAAATCGCCTCACCCTCCGGAATGTCATCCAAGCGTCCGAGCTTGTAACGTTCCTGGCCGAATTCCTTGATTTTTTGGATCGCCTCTTCACGGCTGCATTCCATGCGCTCAAAAGCCTGTTGTTCCTTGGCAATGCGCGCCATCTCGACTTCAAGCTTGTCCAGGTCCTCGCGGGTAAAGCGGTGTTCCGTGTCAAAATCGTAATAAAAACCGTTGTCCGTGGGCGGACCGATGTCCAGTTGAGTTTCCGGAAAAAGCCGCAAAACCGCCGTTGCCAAAATGTGCGACGCCGAATGGCGCAACTCTTCCAAGGGAGACATCTGTTTCATAAATTGAAGTTCAATGATAGATGAAGAGCCAATGGTGAAAAGCGAAAATTCACTCCACTATTAACGTCCTATTTCACCTCAATCTCGCCCAAATCAACCTCAATCGGCGAATCCTTCGTCACGCTAAACGGCACACGCGTTTCGCCAAACTCCACGCCTTGCGGCAACAAATCCCCCAGTTCCTTCCGCAATGCAGCGCTCGACGGAATCAACAACTCATATTTCCCCACCGGCACGCCGTGAAAATAAGGCGTGAATTGCGTACGGTATTCCGACAGCCTGCCCGCTTCCGGTTCCAATTTCACCCGGTAATACAATTTGTCCGCATAAGCCGATTTCAACTTATAACGGATTTCACTGCCGAATCGCAACGGCACGGTCATCTCGTTTCCCGTCACCTCGCCCGACCAATCAACCGTTCCGGGCAAGCTCACCGTTAGCGTGTATTTCCCCGCGGCGACTCGCGGCAATACCAGCCGCTCTGTCTCGCCAACCGTCAATTGCGAATCGGAGCCGTACGCATATTCCCCTTCAGCCACCAACCCGATCCGCATCTCCGCCTTCCGCTTCAACCACACCGCCAATGGACGCGGCAAAACAAAGTTCAGAGTTAGCGGCTTGGTCGCGATATCCATCGGAATAACGGCGGATTCATCCGCCGACGGCACTGGCACTTCGATTTTAAAATATACGGGATCCGCACTAGCTGCACCCTCACTTAACAATACCGCCTTGGTAATCTCTCCGTCCCATGCCAATAAGCTGTCGCGAGTCACCTGAAAAATCCCATCCGTATCCGCAATCAATTGCCAACTTCGGTTATTCCCCCACTTGTCATATAACTTCCATGCCACCTTCGTCTGTCTGCCCAGCGGTTCGCCATTAGCGGTCAACCTAAACCGCAACGGCTGCGCCAGCTGCGACTCATCCACCTCTTTCCCCAACCTGCGCAGGCATTTGGCCGCATTCTGCGCCACTGTATCGGATGGTTGCCGTAGCAGTTTTTCCAAAATCCCGACACTCTCCGGCCGATTCAATTCCGCCACCCGGTCCGCCAATACGCCGCCCGCCTCCGGTGGAAGTTTGACATTAGCGAGTGAATTGTACCATTCCAGTATTTTGCGCTGCACTTCGTCGTTAGCGGGGT
The DNA here is from genome assembly GCA_031256975.1 of Verrucomicrobiales bacterium. GTDB lineage: Bacteria > Verrucomicrobiota > Verrucomicrobiia > Methylacidiphilales > JAAUTS01 > JAIRPN01. The sequence continues at coordinate 127,419 of JAIRPN010000004.1, forward strand.
TACTGCCGGTCAGTGGATTAAACCGGAGCGGTCCGCCGACCGTAGATCTGTAAACCCTACTCGTCGGATCACTCGGGGAAACGAATACCGCCAACGCGCCAATATAACGAGCCCATCTTTTGGCCGGCGAGTTCTTCGCCAAGTAAAGTAGCTGCGACGCACCCTCACTCCCGCCATACTGTGTCAGCAAAATCAACGCCACGTTGTCGATGGTAAAATAGCCCGATACCGAACCGGTACCGCCAAAACTGATGGTCTGTAATTCACCGGAATCAATCAAACAACCGAGCGACAGTTGACACCAATCCAGATCACACTGAGTCGCCAAGCCGCTAACCGTCAAAAACAATCCTTGCGACGATTGCCTGAAATTGCCACCGTCGTCGCTAACCGCGAACGCCGACGCCAACGCCTGCACCGCCTGCCCGTCGCGCAACTTCGCCATTAGCGTCAGGTACGAACGGCAACAATCATAATTCCCCGCTCCGGTGCCACACCAAAAGCCGTACACATGCCTGTCTGCCTCGTCACTCCACAATCCCGATCTGGCATCCCCGCGCAGCAAGCTAACCGCAAAACGCCAGAACGGCTCGGCATCCTTGAAATAAGGAACGACATCCGGACGTTCTTTCCCGGCGATTCTTTGCGGCAAAGTCAACCGAAGTTGCACGAAGGTTTGCCACGTCACTTGCAAGTCGACAGGCATTTTTTGCACATCCGGAGGCATGGTGGGCGACGCTATATATTGTGGGATTCGGTAAAGCGCATAATTACCGCCATGTTGTTCAGCCCAGACTTTCAACCAAAGGTTCGCTAACGCCGGGAACAACTCCTCCAAATTGAAGCGGTTGGATAATTTCCGGTTATCCACCATCCCGGCAAAAATCTCCACCAACTGCGGCAAAGTTTTTTCATCACCTTCCGCGCAGGCTTTGGTAAACAGTCGTTGATACTCAAAACTTAGATAGTCCCGGTCTTTTTCGAGCGGGTAATCCAGCCTTTGCAATTCAGCAACCATCTCTTGGGGAGATTGAATCTTGGCATCCTTCGCCATTAGCGGCAATTGGACGCTAATGATGAGCGCCAATATCAACCAAGCGGGGGCGAACTTGCTCATGGTTAGCGTCAGCTTAATCCCGCAGCTTCAACCGACAATAAAATTCCGTGTGTTCCCAGAATTCCGTGGTTTAATTTCCGAGTGCAAAAAACAACCGGACAACGCCTGACCCGCGACGGAATTATTATCCGTATCGGGGTATTGGTCGTGATTGGTGTCATGGTGTTGCAAACCTTGTTCATGTCACAGTTCACTGTGTTAGGTCAGATGACCAAGAGTGCGTTCCAGCGCTGGGTCGGACTGCCTTGTCCGTTGTGCGGCGGCACCCGTGCGATGCACGCCTTGTTCGAGGGGGATTGGCACCGCGCTTTGTACCTGAACTGGATCGCACTGCCGGTTTTAATCATCGGGACCTTATTGGTCATCATTTGCTGCATCGAATTGATATTCCGACACGCGATACTGCCCAAAATTCACTTCACGCGACGCACCCTGGCCTTGCTTGGACTGTTGTTCATTGCCTTGTGGGTCTTGCAAATTTTTCAATCCTTATACACCCCAAAACCGGAACTGCTCAACCCAAACGGCTTGTTCTTCAAGTTTTACAAATTCCCGGAGACACGCTAATAACAACCAACCTGTATGAAACAATGGTACTACGCCAAAGATGGTCAAAAATTCGGCCCTTTCCAAAAATCCCGTGTTTTGGAACTTTATCAAAAAAGTGAAATCGCCCCCGGTGATTTGGTCTGGGAGGAAGGAACTGCTGATTGGATAACTGCCGAGCAAGCCTTCGGGCCGCTAACAGCGAGCAGCGACACGCCTCCGCCAATTCCCGCGACAACTTCCCTCGAAGGCCAAAAATTTGATCCCATCGACTGCATCCAACGAGCCTGGGACTTGATCTGGAAACAACCTGCTTACCTGATCGGAGGCTGTTTCCTGGCAGTCATCATGGCTTCTGTCACGCAGGTTCCCATGCAAATCGGCTCGCACATGATGGGCTTGGTCAAGCTGCAGGGCTGGCATTCACCGATCGTCATTAGCGGCATCGTCTTGTATGTCGCCGGGTTCCTGCTGTCCTTCGTCGTCAATCCGCTGGTTTATGGCGGACTGTTCTGGATGATCCTGCGGATCGTGCGCGGCAACCAGCCCGATTTCGCCGATCTTTTCATTGCATTCAAAAATTTCAAGCTGGCGCTAACGCTGATCCTAGCCGGGTTGGCCGTGTCCGCGATCGTCGTGCTTGGATTGATCGCCCTGATCATTCCCGGCATTTATCTGGCCGTCGCTTACAGCTTTGTCACGGTGTTGGTTGTTGACCGCAAACTCCGCGTGTGGGAAGCGCTGGAATTATCCCGCAAAGTGGTCACCACCAAATGGTGGCCGGTGTTTGCCCTGGGTTTGTTGAATTGCCTCATCGTCCTGCTGGGAATGCTGGCCTGTTGCGTCGGCCTGTTGGTTGCCATTCCACTGTGCTACACCTCGATACTGTATGCCTACGAAATTTTGTTCCATAACGAAAAAGGCAACCAATGAAACAATGGTATTATGCCAAGAACGGCCAAAGCCACGGTCCCGTCGACCGTGAAACAATTCAAAATTTGTTTGATAAACACGAAATCGCCGCCAGCGATCTGGTGTGGGAAGAAGGCATGCCGGAATGGGTCAGCGCCGGGAGTGCCTTCCAAGCCACTGGCAGCGTGACAGCAAAAATCGAAGCCCCTCACCCGCCCGTTTCTCCCGAGGTTCCCGCGCAACCGCTGCCCGACTACGGCAACCTGTTGTGCTGGGGTGTCGCCCTCACCATCATCCCTTACGTCAACACTGTGGTGCTCATCGTGCTGGCGATTTTTATTTGCCTGGAAATCAGCGCCGCACAACGGGAAATCAACGCGGGCAGGTTTAAATCCAGCACCTATGGCAATCTTCATCCGGTGGTCGGCTTCCTGCTGGTTTTTTGCTGCGGGTTGTTTCTGTACCCATTCCTGATGCACTGGCGCAATCAAAGCGGTTATTTCAAACCCCAACCGCACGCGGTTTGGTTCAGCATCGTGGTATTTGTGCTGGCAATCATCGTTGGCATTTCGGTATTTGTGCTATTTTCTTCATTAGGCATGCTGGCCCAACACCCTCATTAGCCTCTTGATCATGAATTCATCATTTTCATTCGACATCCTGAAACGCCCGCGCCGCAACCGGCGCAACGCCGCGATCCGCTCGTTGTTGACCGAGACGCATTTGTCGCCGTCGCAACTGGTATTCCCGGTTTTCGTGAAGGACGGAACGTCTCCCTCGGAAGACATCGCCTCACTGCCCGGTATCAAGCGTTACAACCGTGCCGACCTGCTGAAGGAATGTAAAACCCTGCTCAAGCTCGGCGTTAGCGCCCTGGCTTTGTTTCCGGTCGTTGACCCGGCCTTGAAGGACGCTAACGGCAAGGAATCGCGCAATCCGGATAATCTGCTTAATTCCATTTCGCGTGAAATCAAGCAGCGCTTCCCCGAGATGGTGCTAATCGCCGATGTCGCGCTTGATCCCTACACCACGCACGGCCACGACGGCATTCTCGACGCTAACGGCGATGTTGCCAATGATCCGACTGTCGAGGCGCTCATGTCCATGGCCACGCTCCAGGCCGAGGCGGGGATCGACTATGTCGCCCCCTCCGACATGATGGACGGCCGTATCGGCGCCATTCGCCGTGCCCTCGACGCCAAGGATTTCAGCCACACCGGCATCATCGCCTATTCGGCCAAATTCGCCTCGGCCTTTTACGGCCCCTTCCGCGACGCTATTGGCAGCCAGCGTCCGCCCGGTTCCTACCTAGACAAAAAGACCTATCAACTCAATCCGCCAAACCCGCGCGAAGCGATCCGTGACGCCCTGCTGGACGAGGAGGAAGGCGCCGACTCGCTGATGGTGAAACCGGCCGGCTTGTACCTGGACATCATTGCCAAATTGCGTGAGAAAACCAACTTGCCCATTAGCGCCTACCAAATCTCGGGTGAGTACGCGCAGATTCACGCCACCGCCCAGCGTGGCTGGTTGAATCTGGAAGCTGCCCGCGACGAATCGCTAATCGCCATCAAACGGGCCGGTGCTGATTTCATTTTGACCTATTTTGCCAAATCCTACGCGGAATCCTATTCCCGTTAATGGCAATTGCGACTGATTATCATTTTCAAGTAATTGATTTTGAAGTATTTAAGTTGATTTTTCGATTCATCGTGACACCTTCATGTTGAAAGGAATCAACATGAGCACTCAAACCATTACGAAAAAATGTGAAGCTTGTACTTACTGGAAACCCAATGCCGCGCATACCGATGGTGAATGTCGTCGCCATGCCCCGCAAACCATTGTGTTCAATGTAACCAGTGATGCCAAGTTCGAGTCCCGTTTCCCGGTGACCAAAGCCGGTGACTGGTGCGGTGATTTCTCCGCCAAATAATTGGACGACAAATACAACAACATTAATAAATAATTATATCAATTTTCAATTGAAATTGAGTCTCATTAGCGTATATTGGACGAATGACTGCCAGTCGTCCAACTCCAGCGACCAATACGCTTGAACACACGCTGCTGCATCTTGCGCCGCATTTTGCCAGACAGGCGGATGCGTTGCTTGATTTGCGGGATTACGGCATCAAACGCCAACATCCCGGCAAATGCGTGGATTGCTACTTCCAATTACACGCCAACGCGCGTGACACCAGGCTGCAAAATCTCGCTCCGCTGCGTGAATGGCTGGAACGCAATATTGAAATTGTGGCCGCCGATCAAAAACAAAATCTACTGGAAAAAATCCCCCTGAAATTGGATGCGCAGGATCTGGAATCCTTCTGTCAAAAAATCATCAATTTCATGTACACAGACCGTGCGTTCCAGACACCCACGGTTTCATTGGACTTTGCCTTCAAGGCCTGACCTCTCATGGACACCAATCACGATTCCGCGAAAGAAGCCCAAGCGGTTGCGGAATTGCTGAAATCGCACCAGGTCAAGGTTACTGCCCCGCGACAATTAATCCTAAGCTCGGCCCTGCAATTCTCCCAACCTTTCCATGCCGAACAATTACTGGAAGTAACCCGAAAAAGCGACCGAGCCATTTCGCTGGCCACCATTTACCGCTTTTTGAACATCCTGCTGCAAAACAAAATTGTCCGCCAGGTTGATTTGAAAAAAGATAATTTCCAATACTATGAAATCAACCGCAGCTCCAATTTTGCGGTCGGTTATATTATTTGCCACGGCTGTAAAAAGGTCATTGAAGTCACCGATCCTTGCCTGAGTTTGCGTGAAAAGCTGGTTGCCAATGACATGGGATTTACCCCGACCAAACTGGATCTTCGTATCGAAGCCGATTGTCAGGAATTAAGCCAAAAGGGATATTGTTCCCGGCAAAAGGAAGAATCCCAAAATTAGCCACGATTCATCCGACCCGAATCGCTAAAAATATTAAACCGCTTAATCACCTGACATTGATTTGTTACCAAAAATTCGACCGATATTCACTTTTTCTCATTGATTTCAAACAGGTTACATATCATAAGTTATCCTTATTTTAATTTGTAGCAAAGCTACTAAAACCCCCCGCTTGTTTGACAGTCCTCCTCTTCAGCTCTAGATAGAATTATTAACTATTCATTAATTGACATGCAACTTCAGCCTTCCGCTTCCAGCGTTACTAATAAGGACTTAAACGGTATTCATCGCAACGGTTCCCAACCCCGGGGTACCGTCGCTAACGGCGACAACGCCGGCCTGCTCCAGGATTATTACGAGCAATGGCTGGTCGATCCCAGTTCGGTCGACGCCGCTTGGCGCGCCTTTTTCGAGGGCTTTGAACTTGGCTGCCAGCAATTGCCAGCGCGTGGCAAGTCCACGGCTGCCGTCAGCGCCGCCCCGGCCGGTTCCGAGGCTGAACGCCAATACCGCCTGAAACAGGCCTCCATTTATAATCTGCTATTTGCCTATCGCACCCTTGGCCATCACCTGGCTCACCTTGACCCGTTGGAAATCGCCAAACCGATCGAAACCGAGCTCGACCTCAAATATTTCAAGCTCGACGAAAGCGACTTGGATACCGTATTCGACAGCGGCAAGCTCGCGGGCGGCGGCGACCGCACCCTGCGCGAAATCCTCGCCATCCTGAAGCAAACTTATTGCGGTCCCATGGGCGCCGAGTTCATGCACATTCAAAACTTCGGCATCCGCAGTTGGATGCGTGACACCATGGAAATGTGCCAGAACATCCCCAATTTCAGCAGCCAGAAAAAACGCCGGGTTCTCAATCGCGTGCTGGCGGCAGAAATGTTCGAAAAATTCCTGCACACGCGTTATGTCGGGCAAAAACGCTTCGGCCTGGAAGGCGGCGAGTCGCTAATCCCCATGCTCGACGCGGCGATTGAAAAAGCCCCGGCATTCGGCGTGCAACGCTTTGTGATCGGCATGGCCCACCGCGGCCGCTTGAACGTCCTGGCCAACATCATGAACATGAGCTACAAGAGCCTGTTCGACAAGTTTGCCGACAACTATTACCCCGACAGTGTGCAGGGTGACGGCGATGTGAAATACCACCTCGGTTATGACGCGACGCTAACCACCTCCGGCGGTCAAAAGGTCGATGTCAGTCTCGCGCCGAATCCAAGCCACCTGGAAGTCGTCAACCCGGTCGTTGAAGGCAAAGCCCGCGCCTGGCAACGCATCCTGGGCGACACCGAGGAACGCAAGAAAGTCGTGCCAATCCTGATCCACGGCGACGCCGCTTTCATCGGCCAGGGCATCGTGCAAGAAACCATCAACATGTCGCAACTGCCGGGCTATCGTACCGGCGGCACGATCCATATCGTGATCAACAACCAGATCGGTTTCACCACCATCCCGTCCGATGCCCGTTCGAGCATTTATTGCACCTCGATTGGCAAGATGAACGGCATTCCGATCCTGCACGTCAACGGTGACTTCCCTAACCATGCCGTGTACTGCATGGAATTGGCCCTGGAATACCGCCAGCGCTTCAGCCGCGACATCATCCTTGATTTGTCCTGCTACCGCCGCCACGGCCACAACGAAGGCGATGAACCGAATTTCACCCAGCCGACGATGTATCAAACCATCGACGAACATCCGCTGATCAGCGAATTGCTGATTCCGCGCCTGACCAGCAACGGCGATATCACCCAGGAACGTGCCGACACCTATGTGCAGCGTTTCAATGATTTGCTCAACAACGCGTTGACCGAATCCCGCAACACGGTCAAATCCTTCGCGCCGAAAATCAAACCGTCATTAGCGACCCCGTCCTTGCAGCAGCCTGTTAACACCAAGGTCGCCGCCGGCGATCTCAAGCGCATCGGCCTCTCGATCACTGAGCCGCCGAAAAATCTCAATCTCAACCCCAAGATTTTGAAAATGCTGGAGCACCGCCGCAGCATGATCGACGGCAAGAGCCTGCTTGATTGGTCAACCGCCGAGTCGCTGGCCTTTGGCACCCTGCTGGACCAAGGCATTCCGGTGCGCTTGTCGGGCCAGGACTGCCGCCGCGGCACTTTCAGCCAGCGCCATGCGGTGGTTTACGACGTGCACACCCGCGAACGTTACATCCCGTTGCACAACATCTCGCCGAAACAGGCCGAATTCAACGTGTACAACAGCCCGCTGTCTGAAAACGGCATCCTCGGTTTCGAATTTGGCTACACGCTGGACTTCCCGCAAATGCTCTGCATGTGGGAAGCGCAATTCGGCGACTTCGCCAACGGTGCGCAAACCGTGATCGACCAGTATATCGTCAGCTCCGAATCCAAATGGGGCGTGAACTCCCGTTTGGTGCTGCTCCTGCCGCATGGCATGGAAGGCCAGGGCCCTGACCACAGCAGCGCCCGCCTGGAGCGTTTCCTGCAAGCCTGCGCCGAGGACAATATCCAGGTCGCCAACCTCACCACACCCGCTAACTACTTCCATATCCTGCGCCGGCAAATGCTCCGCGACACGCTGAAACCGCTGGTCATCATGACCCCAAAGAAATTGCTGCGTTTGAAAGAATGCGGTTCCAGCATGGAAGACCTCGCTAACGGCGAATTCCAGGAAGTCATCAGTGACGCTAACAGCGACAGCAAATCCGCCAAGCGCCTGATCCTCTGCAGTGGCAAGGTGTTTTACGATCTCGACGCTTACCGCCAAAAGGAAGGCATCAAGGACGCCCATATTATCCGCATCGAGCAACTTTATCCGTGGCACATCAAGAAACTCGAAGCCGTCCGCGACGCCTACAAGCATGTCAAGCAAGTGGTCTGGTGCCAGGAAGAATCGCATAACATGGGTGCCTGGTCCTACGTCGAACCCCGCCTGCGCGCGTTGTTCGGCTGCGACATCGCCTACGCGGGCCGCGAAGCCTCGGCCAGCACGGCCACCGGCGCCATCTCCATCCACAACCTCGAGCAAGCCGAACTGGTGCAACAGGCCTTCAAGATTTGAAAAATCCGAATTGCGTTCTTTGCACCATCAATCGTTTGCGTTAAAAAGGTTAAGAAAATTATGATATCGATCAAAGTTCCTTCAGTCGGCGAATCCATTACCAGCGGCGTGCTTGGCGCCTGGAAAAAGAAAAACGGCGAATATGTGAAAGAGGGCGATGTCCTGCTGGAAATTGAAACCGAGAAAGTCACCTCGGAAGTCTTTGCCGAAAAATCCGGCGTGCTGAAACAACTGGTCGCCGAAGGAACCGAAGTCAAGATCGGCCAAGTCGTCGGTGAACTGGATGAAACCGCCAAGGCTCCTGCCGGCGGCGCAGCCCCGGCCGCTGCTCCCACCAAAAGCGAGATTCCCCTTTCCCCCGCCGTACGCAAGTCCGTCGAGGAACAAAACATCGATCCGTCCTCCATCCAAGGCAGCGGCAAGGGAGGCCGCATCCTGAAGGAAGATTTGTCCAGGCCGCAAGCCCCGGTTATCGAACCGACCCGCGTGCCTTCCGGTCCCGCACAGGAACACAAACCCGCGGCTCCGGTGGTAGTCAGCGATGCCAATGGCGAACGCATTACCCGCAAGAAGATGAGCCCGTTGCGCAAAAAGATTGCCGAACGCCTGGTTGCCGCCCAGCAGGATGCCGCGATGCTCACCACGTTCAACGAGGTGGATTTGAGCAATGTCATTGAGTTGCGCAAGAAACACCAGGATCGTTTCGTCGCCAAGCACGGTGTGAAACTTGGCTTCATGTCCTTCTTCGTCAAAGCCGCAATCCATGCCCTGAAACAGGTTCCGCAAGTCAACGCCCGCATCGACGGCGAGGAAATTGTCGAAAACCATTTTTACGATATCGGTATCGCCATCTCGACCGACAAGGGATTGCTGGTGCCGGTGCTGCGTGACGCCGACCAATACAACCTGGCGCAGATTGAACAAGCCATCGCCGATTACTCGAAAAAGGCCCGTGACGGCAAAATCACCCTGCCCGACCTCGAAGGCGGCGTATTTACCATCACCAACGGCGGCGTGTTCGGCTCGATGCTTTCGACCCCGATCCTGAATCCTCCGCAAAGCGCGATTCTGGGCATGCACGCGATCATCGAACGCCCGGTCGCCGTTAGCGGCCAGGTCGTCATCCGTCCGATGATGTACCTCGCCCTGAGCTACGACCATCGTCTGGTCGATGGCAAGCAGGCCGTCACTTTCCTCGTGCGCATCAAGGAATACATCGAAAATCCCGGTCTGGCCTTGCTGGACCTTTAATCACCCACCACGCTAATCACCATGTCCAGTTACGATTTGATTGTCATCGGCTCCGGTCCCGGAGGTTATGTCGCCGCATCAACCGCCGGCAGTTTCGGCCTGAAAGTTGCCTGCGTGGAGAAATCCAAACCGCTGGGCGGCACCTGCCTGAACATCGGCTGCATCCCGAGCAAGGCCCTGCTGGTTTCCAGCGAGCACTATCATTTCGCCAAGGAACGTTTTGCCGCGCACGGCATCGTTGCCAAGGACATCAGCCTCGATCTTCCGGCGATGATGAAACGCAAGAGCGACGTCGTCACCCAGCTCAACAAAGGCGTCGAATTCCTGTTCAAGAAGAACAAGGTGGACCGCTATGAAGGCACCGGCTCGCTAACCTCGGCCAACACCGTTGAAGTCACCGACGCTAACGGCAAGAAAACCGTGCTGGAGGGCAAAAATATCCTGCTCGCCACCGGCAGTGTTTCCGTGGAACTGCCCTTCCTGAAATTTGACGGCGACAGGATCGTTTCCAGCACCGAAGCCCTGAGCTTTGACAAAGTACCGAAGAGCCTGCTGGTCGTCGGCGCGGGCGCCATCGGCTTGGAATTGGGTTCCGTCTGGTCGCGCCTCGGCGCGGAAGTCACCGTGGTCGAATTTCTGCCGAACATCGCCACCGGTTTTGATCAGGACGTCGCCAGCAACTTGCAACGCGTTCTGGAACGCCAAGGCATCAAATTTTACCTCAACACCAAAGTCACCGCCGCCAAGACAGGCAAAAACAGCGTGACGCTAACCGCCACTCAGGACGGCAAGGAACTTTCCCTCGAGGCGGAAAAAGTGCTGGTGGCTGTCGGCCGCAAACCTTACACCGAGGGGCTGGGTTTGGAAAAAGCCGGCGTCAAACTCAGCGACAAAGGCCGCGTGGTAGTCAACAATACCTGGCAAACCTCGGTGCCGAACATCTACGCCATCGGTGACATTATTGACGGCCCGATGCTCGCCCACAAGGCTGAAGCCGAGGCTGTCGCCGTGGTTGAACGCATCGTCGGCAAAGCCGGACAAGTGAATTACAACGTCATCCCCGGCGTCATCTACACCAGCCCCGAGGCTGCCGTGGTCGGCCTGACTGAAAAACAGGCCAAGGACCAAGGCATCGAAATCAAGGTCGGCAAATACAACTTCATGGCCAATGGCCGTGCCCTCGCTAACGACGCCAAGGATGGCTTCGTCAAGATCATCACCAACGCCAAGACCGACCGCGTGCTCGGCGCCCACATTCTGGGACACAATGCCTCGGAATTGATCGCCGAATGCGCCCTGTTGCAGGAATTCAGCGGCAGCGCCGAGGATCTGGCCCGCACCATCCACGCGCACCCGACCTTGGCCGAAGTGACCAAGGAAGCCGCTCACGCGGCAAGCTCCGGCCATTAGCGTTCTCCAGAACGGTTTTGAATAGCGGTGCAACCGCGTGATTAAAATCACTCTGGAGAGCGAAACTCCGTACCCCCATGAACACCGATCTTTTCTTCAACCGCACCCCGCAAACACCCCTGCCCTTGTTTTGCACCGAACATCTGGCAACGCTAATGGCGGTCATTCTGATCGTTAGCGCCCTGGTCCTGTTTGCCGGCAAACTCCGCATTCCCACGCGCGACCGCACTGCACGTTTCAGCATCCTCGCCATCCTGCTGGCTGAACAAATCGCCCGCCTGACTTACCGCATCTTCAGCAATCCTCAATTCAATCCTGCGGTCGACGTACCGTTGCAACTCTGCCATTTTGCCGAGCTATTCTGCATTCTTTATCTGCTCACGCTAAACCGGAGAGTTTTTTCCATTGTCGCGTTCTGGGGTATCATCGGCAATCTGGCCATTCTGGTTCCCGCCTTCCAGAATCATTTCCCGCATATCGAAATCTGGATCTTTTTCTTCGGCCACCTTGGCATGCTGGCAACAGTCGCTTACGGATTTTTTATCAGGGAAATTAGATTGCAGCGACGCGACTTGTACACCGTTCTGGTCCTCTCCGCCTTGGCGCTAACGCTCATCATTCCCGCCAATCTGTGGTTGGGAGCAAATTATTTTTACCTCATGCAGCCGCCACCGGCCTTGGCGTCATTGCCCGCATGGTTGTACTGGTCGGGATTAGCGACCGTCTATTTCAGCTTGGTGGCGGGGATTTACCTGCTATTTCGCGAGAAACGGCATCAGCCTTGAATCACTTCTAGCACTGCTTGCAGCGAAGGCTTCACCGGCTTCATCAATTTTTCCGAGACGCTAATAGCGGTGTCGGGATCTTTTAATCCGTTGCCGGTTAGCGTAGCGGTCAGAATCGAATCCTGCGGAATCAATCCAGCCTGGTGCGCCTTGATGACACCCGCTAATGACGAAGCGCTGGCGGGTTCGACAAAGATGCCTTCCTTGGCGGCGATCAGTTGGTAAGCCTGCAGGATTTCCTCGTCACTCACCTTGCCGATCCTGCCGCCGGAATCCTGTTGCGCGGCGACGGCTTGCTGCCAACTGGCCGGATTGCCAATACGGATGGCCGTGGCGACGGTTTCCGGATGCTCCACCACGCGATTGTCGACAATCGGTGCGGAACCCGCAGCCTGCCAGCCCATCATTTTGGGTAAAGTTTTAACTTTGCCATTAGCGTGATATTCCTTGAAGCCCTTCCAATAAGCGGTGATATTGCCGGCGTTGCCCACCGGGATGAAATGGAAATCCGGGGCGCGCCCGAGCACGTCACAAATTTCAAACGAAGCGGTCTTTTGCCCCTCGATGCGCTGCGGGTTGATCGAATTGACAATCTCAACCCTCGGTTGCTCCCCGAGCGCGCGCACCATGTTCAGCGCGTCATCAAAATTTCCCTCGATCGGCACGATGCGGGAACCGTAAATCAAGGCTTGGGCGAGCTTGCCCATGGCGATCTTGCCATGCGGCAAAACCACGGCGGCTTTCATCCCGGCACGCGCGGCATAAGCGGCGGCGGCGGCGGAAGTATTGCCCGTGCTGGCACAAACCACGATTTCGGCACCGCGGGTCTTGGCTGCCGTCATCGCCATGGTCATGCCACGATCCTTGAATGAACCGGTCGGATTTAGCGCTTCAAGCTTGATATAGAGTTGGAACCTGCCGCCAATGGCATCGACAAAACGCGGCACCGGAATCAATGGCGTGTTGCCTTCCAGCAGCGTGACCACCTGGGTTTTCTCATTTACCGGCAGATATTGCCGGTAGTTTTCTATGACACCTTTCCAACTCATATTGTTCTTTCTACGGGGCTAATTATGAAAAATCTTCCAAGCGAATCGCCTGGCAGGGTTCTTTGATCACTGCCAGTTGCTTGATCTCGCTGTAAGCGTCCTGGAATTTGGCTTCCCTGGCCTTGTCCAGCACCATCAATAATGGCACGGTTTCATCGCTGTGCTCCTCGGGCTGGTAGACGGATGAAATACCAATGCCATGCTTGCCGAAAATCGTCGCCACCTGCGCCAGCACGCCCGGCTGGTCGAGCGCGCTCAGACGAACATAGTAACGGGTTTCGACCTGGTCGATCTTGGCCACCTTGCCATAGATGTCATGGCTGGTGAAACGGGAGCTTTTGTTGACCCCCAAATCCGCAGCCGCCTCGGCAACGTCGCAAAGCACCGCGCTGGCGGTTGCGTCGGCCCCCGCGCCACGACCGTAATACAAAGTCTTGCCGACCACATCGCCTTCCACCGCGACCGCGTTGTACACGCCGGAAACCGAGGCCAATACCGAGTCGCTCGGGATTAGCGTCGGATGCACGCGGACTTGCGCAGCGTTGTTTTCATCAGGCTTGATGATCGCCAGCAGCTTGATGGTGTAACCCAATTTTTGCGCGTAGGATATGTCCAGTGCTGAAATGGTGCGGATACCCTCGATGTGAATGTCCTCCATCTTGACCCAAAAGCCGTACGCTAACGACGCGAGAATCGCGGCCTTGTGCGCGGTATCGATGCCGTCGACATCCAGACTTTCGTCGGCCTCGGCGTAACCAAGCTTCTTGGCCTCAACGATGATTTCCTCGTAAGCCTTGCCCTCGTTTGCCATGCGGGTCAGGATATAGTTGCAGGTGCCGTTGATGATGCCGTGGATGCTGGAAATGTGATTGGCGCAAAGACCTTCACGCAGGGCCTTGATGATCGGGATGCCGCCGCCGACGCTGGCTTCAAAATAAATGCCGGTCTGGTTTTTATCGGCCAAACCGAACAATTCCTCACCGGCGTGCGCCAAAAGCGCCTTGTTCGCGGTAACCAGCGGTTTTTTCGCGGTTAGCGCCGCCTTGGCCACTTCCAAGGCCAGATTCTTGCCGCCCATCAATTCAACCACGATCTGAACCTCGGGATCGTTGACCAAGGACTTCCAGTCATCGGTGGTGCGGCTCGACAATTCAGCCGGGACACGGGAAAAGTCCTTCTCGGCAATCTTCTTGATTTGCAAATCGACACCGGTTCGTTCGGCAATCAGATCATGATTCCGCAACAAGTGTTTGACGAAGCCGCCACCGACCACGCCACAGCCAATAAGTCCGATTCCAACAGTTTTCACAAGCTGGATATGAAACCAGAACGGACCTGAAAAGGCAATGCCTGTTTAAATCCGGGATTACTCCGAGGTCCCGACAAGTTTCGTCATTAGCGTCATCTGCCAATGACTTCTCTTGGGATTATCCCTGCGTGGTCTTGATCTCGATGATATCGTGCGGCGAAGCCTCGCGTTGTCCGGCGGTGGTGACACGGACGAAACGGGCCTTTTGCTTGAGTTCTTCAAGGTTGGCGGCACCGAGATAACCCATGCCGCTTTGAATGCCCCCCGCCAGCTGGGCAACCACTTCGTCCAGTGAACCGGATACTTCCTTGAGCGCCTCGACGCCCTCGGCGGTGGCCTTGCGGTTGAGATCCTTGCTCTCGTGACCGTAACGCGCGGCGGAGCCGGCCTTCATCGCCTCCATGCTGCCCATGCCGCGATACTGCTTGTAAAACTTGCCGTTGATTTCGATGATCTTGCCCGGCGCTTCCTTGCAGCCCGCCAGCATGCCGCCGCAGATCACGGCGTCGGCGATGGTTAGCGCCTTGACGATGTCGCCGGATTTGGTGATACCGCCGTCGGCAATGATCCGGACCTTGTTCTTCTTCGCCGAACGGCTGCCGACATACAGGGCGGTCAATTGCGGAACCCCGACACCGGCGACCACACGGGTTGTACAAATGGAACCCGGCCCCTGTCCGACTTTCACGGCATTGGCACCCGCTTGTGCCAGGAATTCAACACCCTCGGCGCTGGTCACATTGCCGGCGATGATGGTTAGCGCCGGGAAATGCTTGCGAATCAGTTTAACGGCATCACCCACTCCGACGGTATGCCCATGCGCGGTGGAAACGGCAACGGCATCGATGCCTTCCTTGACCAAATTTGAAACGTGTGCCAACAGGCGTTCGGTATCGATGTCACCGGCAGTGGTGCGCGGGGCGCTAATGGCGACACCGCAGACGAGGCGGAATTTGCTGTCGCGCGCGGCGCGGTGATGGGAGTTGGATTCTTCGGTGATGCGCTCGATATCGCTAAGGGTGAAAAGCCCGCGAATCTTGTCGTGCTTGTCGACCACCAGCAATTTGTGGATGCCCATGTGGTCGTTGAAAAACTTGTCGGCAATGGCAATCGGATTGGCACCAATTTCCGTGTCGCTGATGGTAAACACCTCGGAACGTGGGGCCATCGCCTCACTGACCAATTTGCCCGCATAACGCTCGCGCACCACATGGCCGGACAACAAGCCAACCAGAGTGCCGTCTTCGCCAATGACCGGGAAGGTGCTGAACTTGTAATTGCGTTCCTCGATCATGCGCAAGACATCCCCGATCAACTGCGTCGGCTTGACGGTGATCGGTTCCTGGATCAACCCGTGCACGTGGTTTTTCACCCGGGCCACCTGCTTGACCTGCTGTTTCTCGGTCATGTTGTAATGAATCAAACCGAGGCCGCCGTTCAGCGCCATGGCAATGGCCATTTCCGCCTCGGTGACGGTATCCATGTCCGAGGAAATGATCGGCAGTTGCAGCTTTAGCGAGTCGGACAGGCTGGTCTCAAGCTTGGTCTGGCGCGGCAGGATATCGGAATAATTGGTCGCCAGTGAAACGTCGTCGTAGGTGAGAGCTTCCCCGGGAAGTTGGGAGAAAAATGCATCCACACCGGGGTAGTAACTGTTTTCGTTAAATTCGGAAACCGAATGGGATTTAGGAGCCATTAGATAAAAGACTACATCAGCCGCCTTTTAGCAAGAAAAATTTTAATGCATAAAATATCCTTGGAATGATTTGCGACGCCGCTAATGGTAAAGTGTGTCCAAACTGGAAAAAACCTTAATCATTCCGTTCGTTGCATTTATCGCGCTGTTCGCGCTCGATCTGTTGCCGTGGCCAGCCAAAATCCAGGCCAAGTATTTTATCTATCCGCTGCAAACACTGGTCTGCGCCGGGCTGTTGTGGCGCTATTGGCGGCTTTACGAATTCAACGGGATCAAAAACATCGGCTTCACCATTGGCATCGGGATTTTAGTCTGTGTGCTATGGATTGCCCCGCAGGCTTTTCTCGGCCTTGCCCCTCGCACCGAAGGCTTCAACCCCAACGTATTTGCCGATTCTCCCCTGCTCTATTGGAGCAACTTGGCCCTGCGCTTTTTGCGACTGGTGGTGATCGTGCCGCTGATCGAGGAGCTGTTCTGGCGCGGCTTTATGTTGCGCTATTTGATCGGCTCTCCGGTCGACAAGGTTCCCTTCGGCAAATTCACCTGGCTGTCTTTTCTCGTCGTTAGCGTCGGTTTCATGTTGGAACACCAGACTGCCGACTATGCCGCGGCGCTAATCACCGGCGGCTTGTACAATTGGGTCGCCTATCACACCAAGAGCCAAGGTTCCTGTGTTTTGGCGCATGCCGTGACCAACCTGCTGCTCGGCGGTTATATCATGGTTAGCGGCCAGTGGGGCTTTTGGTAAAATTTGAAGAATGAATAGTGAAAATTGAAAATATAAAAACAGTTCCCGTGCCAGCCGCCTCCAATTTCACCCTTCACTTTTCACCATTCACTCTTCTCTTTACATTCCACCGCTAAAAATCCACCATATCCAGCTCATGAAAAACCGTAAACCATTGCGGATCGGCCTGCCAAAGGGCAGCCTGCAGGATGCCACGCTGGCGTTGTTCAAAAGCGCTGGCTTCAATATTTCCGTTTCCAGCCGTTCCTACAAACCGGCCATCAACGACCCGGACTTCGAAGTCCGTCTCCTGCGCGCGCAGGAAATCGCCCGTTACGTTGACGAAGGCTTTCTCGATATCGGCATCACCGGCAAGGACTGGATCGCCGAAACCAGCGCCAAGGTTGAAGTCATTCAAAACCTCTCCTTCAGCAAGGCCACTTCGGCCCCGGCCCGTTGGGTCCTGGTCGTGCCGGAAGATTCCAAGATCACCAAGCCCGCCCATCTCGCCGGCAAACGCATCGCCACCGAGGCGGTCGGCATCACCAAGGCTTACCTGAAACGCCACAAGATCAAGGCTCATGTTGAATTTTCCTGGGGCGCAACCGAGGTCAAGGTTCCGGAACTGGTCGACGCCATTGTCGACATCACCGAAACCGGCTCGTCCCTGCGCGCCAACAAGCTGCGCATTGTCGATACCCTGATGGAATCGTATCCGCAATTGATCGCTAACCGTGAAGTTTATCGCGACGGCTGGAGCAGGAAAAAGATCAAGACCCTCGCCCTGCTGCTGGAAGGCGCCCTGAACGCCCGCGGCAAGGTCGGCATCAAGATGAACGTGCCGACCGCCAAACTGGAAAAACTGCTGAAAGCCCTGCCCGCCCTGCGGAATCCGACCGTTGCCCCCTTGACCCAGGCCAACTGGGTGGCCATTGAAACCATCATCGACGAGGTGGTGGTGCGCGAAATCATTCCCCAGCTCAAGGAATTGGGCGCCGAAGGAATTATCGAATATTCGCTAAATAAGGTTGTCTATTAAAAAAAAATCCCTTTAATCCTACTTTTCACATTATGGGTTCAATTAAGAAAAAGAGAAAAACAAAGATTGCGAAACACAAACGCCGTAAGCGCCGTCGTGAGAACCGGCATAAGAAGCGTTTGCGTTACAAGTCTTAAGCGAGGTCCGTTTGACCGGGTGGGTTCGCCCGCCCGGGGCAAACATTTTAAATATACGCCATTTTTCAATTGGATTGCATTACGACGCCAACAGCGAAGTAATGGAGTTCCATTCAAGACAAGCGACTAGCCGCAAGCTTTCGCCTTTTTTGATTATTAATGGCGTAGTTTAAGCAACAGCAAAGCCGTGATTAGCGTCCTTTGGACGCTTTTTTTTGCCCAAAAACGGCTGGGCAATGGGTTTTACCCTGTTATATTTAATTTCTGTGAACCGGGGACATCTGTTCGGGTTTGTATGGCTGTTATTGGCGACCGCCTGTTTTATACGGCCGGCCTCCGCGGATGACAATGTGCCCGATTCACTCACCTCCATCGAACAGGACTTGGACCAGAACAATTCGCGGGTCTCCAAGGAAACCACCAGCGATTTCAGCAAACGCGCGCTGGCCGCAGCAAACTTTGCACTCGCCACCCAACTCGAAAACAACAGCCAGTTTTCCGACGCGTTGGACAAATATTACCTGGTCACCCAGGCCGACTCCGGATACATTCCCGCCTACACCCACATCGCGGTCATTTACATCAAACAGGAAAAGTACCAGCAAGCCGCCACCTTCCTCACCGAAAAGGAAACCAGCTTCCCCGATTCGGCCGAAATCAAATCCATCCTAGCCTATCTGGCCTACAAGCAAGGCAACCGGGAGCAGGCTGTTAGTTACACCCTCAAATCCCTGCAACTGAATCCCGAATTGGTTTCCAACTACAGTCTGCTGGCCCGTTGCTATCTGGATCAAAACCAGAGCGCGGAAATCGCCCCGCTAATGGCCAAATCCCTGGCTGTTAATAGCCCGAAATCCTCCTATTACTCCCGCCTTGGCGACTTCTGGACACAAATTCTCTACCAAATCAATCCGTTAACCGACAAGGAAATCGCCACCCAGACCCTGCCCTTTTATGAAAAGGCGGCCGCCCTGTCCCCCGGCAACACACAACTGGCGTTTCGACTCGGGCAATTGCAATTCGAACTTGAGGATTACCCAAAAGCCCTCGGCTACTACGAGCAGACCTACCAAAAATCTCCCCGCACCCTCGGACTGCGTGAACGGATGTCAATTTGCTATCTGACCCTGAAGAAAACCGACCAGGCAATCGGTGTATTGGAAAGCTTGCTGGAAGATTATCCCGAGCGGAAAAATCTCTATCCGATGATCGCCGAGCTGTACGGTCACGACGGGCAATGGGACAAGGCGGTCAACTACTACCGGCTCTACGTGCAACTCAGCAACCCGGATGCCCAGGATTTCGTCAATCTGGCCAATGCCCAGATTCAGGCCCGGCATCCCAACGACGCCTTGGATACCCTAACCCAAGCGGAAAAAGTTTATCCCGATATTCCCAACCTGCAATTATTCCAGGCCTTGGTGCTGCGCAATCTGGAGCGCTGGAAGGATGCCCTGGCAATCTTCCAGAATCTGGAACAACAAAACGGCAAATTGATCGATTCGAATTTCTATTTCGACTATGCCGTCACCTACGAAAAAAGCGGTGATGAAGCCAAGGCCGTGGAATTGTTCAGGAAATGCCTGAATCTCAACCCGAACAACCACCAGGCATTGAATTATCTCGGCTACATGTGGGCCTCCAAGGGCGAAAACCTCGATGAAGCCGAGCAAATGATCGCCAAGGCGCTAACCCTCGACCCGGATAGCTCGGCCTATCTCGACAGCATGGCCTGGGTGTATTATCAAAAGAAACAATACGACAAGGCGCTGGAATTCCAGCAAAAAGCCATCGTCGGCATGCCTGACGACCCGGAAGTCCTCGAACACCTTGCCGACATCTACTACAAACTTGGCAATAGCGAAAAAGCCATCGAGGCCTGGTCCAAAGCCTCACTCAAAGCCAAGGATCCCGAGTCGCTAAAGGCAAAAATCCAATCGGCTCGCGAGCAATTGCAAGCCAGCTTGCAGCCTTAACAAGCTAATCCTCGCCCGCCAGCCTTGGCATTGTTTCAATCAATGCCCACCCGTCTCCCCGGCGAGCGCCTTGGCGATCTCTCCGGTAACCGCCTTCGCATCACCGAAAATCATCAGGGTCTTATCATCGTAGTAAAGTTCATTCTCGATTCCGGCAAAGCCCGGATTCATGCTGCGCTTGATCGCCAAAATGGCTTTGGCCTTGTGGGAGTTGATGATCGGCATGCCGTAAATCGGGCTCTTGTCGTTGTGCAACGCGGCGGGATTCACCACGTCATTGGCGCCGATCACCAGGCAAACGTCAGCCTGCGGCATGTCGGGGTTGATTTCGTCCATTTCCACCAAGTCCTCGTAGGGGATGTCCGACTCGGCCAGCAGCACGTTCATGTGACCGGGCATGCGACCCGCCACCGGATGAATGGCAAATTTGACGCTAACGCCGCGCTTGGTCAGGTGGTCGTATATCTCACGCACCCGGTGCTGGGCCTGCGCCACTGCCATGCCATAACCAGGCACAACCACGACCAGGTTCGCATTCTCCATCAAGTCCGCCGCGTCCTTCGGCGTCGCGCTCTTGACCGTGCGCTTCTCCGCTTCTCCTGCCGCTTGTTGCACTTGCCCAAACGCGCCAAACAACACGTTGGTGAAGCTGCGATTCATCGCCTTGCACATGATGATCGACAGGATCAAGCCGGACGAACCGTCCAATGCGCCCGCCGTGATGAGCAATTTGTTGTTCAACACAAAACCCATCGCCACCGCCGACAACCCGGCATAGGAGTTCAGCAAAGCGATGACTGTCGGCATGTCCGCTCCGCCAATCGGAATAATCAGCAAGACGCCGAACAGCAAAGCCAGCACAATCACGGCCGGGAACAAATAGGAAAAACGGTGCGGGTCATAAACCAACAATCCACAGCAGGCAATGGCCGCCACCAGCAACAGGAAGTTAATCAGGTTCTGGTTCTTGTAGAGAATCGGCCGCGACGGCAACACTTCCTGCAATTTCCCCGCCGCCATCAAGCTACCGGTGAAAGTCAAGTAACCAAGCAGCACCTCGGCACAGAGGGCAATCATAATGAAGGTGTTCAATTCATGGCCGCCCTGCACGTAATAGTAAAACTTCGCCGTGCCCACCAAACCCGCCGCAAAACCACCGAAAGCGTGCGACAAGGCGGTTCGTTGCGGCACCGCCGTTAGCGGCACCCTCGACAACGGCACACCGATAATTGTTCCGAGAATCACCGCAATGGCGATCCACTTGTAATTGCCCGCAATTACGCTCGGATCAATCAAAGTGCCGACAATCGCCAGTCCCATGCCCAGTGCGCCGGCCAATACGCCGCGCCGCGCCGTTTTCGGGTCGCTCATCCATTTCAGCGAAAAGATGAACAATGCCGTGGCGACCAAATACGCAAGTTGAATCCAAAGGCTCATTTGCCCTCCTTGCGCTTGAACATCTTCAGCATGCGGTCGGTAATCAGGAACCCGCTGACAATGTTTGTCACCGAGGCCACAATGGCGATCAAACCGAGAATATTGATCCAAGTCGGTTCGTCGTTAGCGACGTAGGAACGCCCTCCCACCAGAATCGCCCCAACCACCGCAATGGCCGAGATGGCATTGGTCAGCGACATCAACGGCGTGTGCAACAATCGCGACACCTGGTTGATCACCTGCAACCCGATGAAGGTGGACAGCATGAACACGAAAATCATGCCCACGTAATCAGGCATCTCCGTATCGACGTAACCGCTCAACTTGATCCCTGCCGGTTCCTGCGCCATGAGCACCGATCCGGACACTAACAATAAAACTATCGGTAATGATTTTTTCATAAATTTCAATTCTTCCTGAACACCTTTCCATCCGCCGTCAGCAGGCAATCCCGCATGATCTCGTCATTAGCGTCCACCCTGACGCGTTTGTTTTCCTTGTCCCAGAAATGGGTGATGAACGCCAGCATGTTGCTGGAAAGCATCTGGCTGGCATGCTGTGGCACGGTTGCAGCCAAGTTCAGGCAGCCTATCACCCGCACGCCATTAATGGAGACTTCGCCGTTAGCGTCGGAACCTTCCACGTTTCCGCCTGTCGCCACCGCCAAATCCAATACCAGGCTGCCGGGACGCATGCCTGACAGCATTTCCTTGCCGATGATGCGCGGAGCCTGCCGACCAAACACCTGCGCCGTGGTGATCACCACGTCCGATTCCGCGCAGGCCTTCGCCATGCCTTTCTTCTGCAATTCCAACTGCCCGGGCGTCAATTCCTTCGCGTAGCCCTGCTCGGTTTGTTCCATTTTTCCAAGGTCAATCTTGAGGAATTTCGCACCCAGCGACTTCACCTGCTCTTCCACCACAGGCCTCGTGTCAAATGCCGTCACCCGAGCGCCCAGGCGTTTCGCCGTCGCGATGGCCTGCAGGCCCGCCACACCGACGCCAATGACCAGCACCTTCGCCGCCGACAACGTGCCCGCCGGGGTCATCATCATCGGGAAAATCCGGTCCAGTTTTTCCGCGGCGTGGATCACCGCCGCATAACCCGCCAGACTGGCCTGCGAACTCAACGCGTCCATCTTCTGCGCAATGGTCGAACGCGGAATCAATTCCAGACTCACTGCCCGAACGCCGCTAACGGCGAACTTTTCAACCAACTCGGACTGACGGAACGGGTCGAGAAAACTGACCGATAACGAATCTTTCTTGAACAGGGAAATATCGCTCGCCGTTGGCGCTTTGATTTTCAACACCACATCCGCCGACCGCAACGCGGCCTGCCGGTCGGAATTAATGGTTGCCCCCACGGCTTGATAGGAGTCATCGGCAAACCCGGCGGAAACGCCGGCCCCCTGTTCAACCTCAACTTCAAACCCCAGTTGAATCAGCTTTTTCGCATCAGCCGGAACCAGCGCAACGCGTGTTTCGCCGGCCTCGTTTTCTTTGGCACATAGTAATCGCATCGGCGGAAACTATAGGAAAAAAGTTCCCACTGAAAAGCGAAAGTATTTATAAAATTAATAATCAAATCATTTTTTATAAGATTATTAGCAAAATTATCCAATAAAGTAGCACAAAAACAAATTAAGAATCATCCAGAATTATCTGATGCAATCGGCCATTAAGCGAATCCCCTTGATCAGGTCCTGTTTCTTGGCCCGCACACAATTCAACCTCAGGCATCCGTTGGAGGCTTGCACAGTTAGGAACGCTTCCCCTTGCGCAAAAGACACCCCGGCGGCTATTGAGCGCTGCGCCCATGCTTTCAAGTCGACCGCAAAGGGCAGTTCAGCCCATATCAAAAAACCTCCCTGCGGGTTGGAAACCTTGGTCCCCTTGGGAAAATACCTGGCCAGCCCATCCCGTACGATTTCCCGCCGTTGCTGGCATAAAACGCGTAATTTTTGCAAATGACGGTCAAAACTGCCCAGTTCCAAAAATGACGCCAAGATTGCCTCCGAAACCACCGAACTGTGCAAGTCGGTATTGCACTTCATCCGCGCAACCTTTTCAAACCACTTGCCCGGCACGATATAACCAACCCGCAAACCCGGCGAGGCCGACTTGCAAAAACTGGTCACATGGATGACTTGGTCATTAGCGTTGGCGTGGGAAAGGATCGGCTTCGGTGCCCCGTCATTGACCAGTTCGGCATAAATGTCATCCTCAATCACCACGATGCCCAGTTTCACGCAAAGTTTCAGCAATTCCTTGCGCGCAATCTGCGACAAGGTCGCCCCGGTCGGGTTCGACAAGGAGGAGCAAACCACCAGGCATTTCGGGCGATACTTGCGCAGCAAAGGTTCCGCTTCCGCCAATAGCAAACCCTTGTTCATGTCGATCGGCAGCGGCAAAACCTTTGCCCCGGCCTCGTGGATTTGCTCAAGCAGGTTATAATACCCCGGGCTTTCGCAAGCCACCACGTCGCCTTTGCCGGCCACGGCGCTAATCGCGAGCTTTAATGCCTGGGTACATCCACTGGTAAGAATAATGCTTCCGGCCTCGATCCTGACTCCGCGCTTGGCCAACCGTTTGGCAATCTGCCCGCGCAGTCCCATATGGCCTTCCGGCGTCTGGTAGGCCCACATCGAACCGCCGTACTTTTTATTGGCGTGGGAGAATGCCGCCATTAGCGCCTTCTGCGGCAACAGCGCCGGGTCCGGCACACCCGCGCCCATATTGATCAGGCTGGGATTACCGACTTGCCGCATGAATTCCAACAAACCGACCGGTGGATTGTAACGCACCGGCTTGCCGATTTTATCCAGCGTGCTCATATCATCCGATCCAAAGTTCAACCGCAGCTGCAAAACAGATTGCGGTCACCGTACACATTGTCCACGCGCGAAACCGGCGGCCAATACTTGTTCTCGCGCAGATACGGCAACGGATACGCGGCGCGTTCACGTGAATAAGGCCGGTTCCACGAATCAGCCAAAATACTCTCCGCCGGATGCGGCGCATTTTTCAACGGGTTGTTGGCCTTGTCCAGCACGCCCTGCTCGAGCTCGGCAATTTCCTCGCGTATGGCTATCAAGGCATCGCAGAAACGGTCCAGTTCTTCCTTCGATTCACTTTCGGTCGGTTCCACCATGAGCGTGCCCGGGATCGGCCATGACATGGTCGGTGCGTGGAAACCATAATCAATCAACCGCTTTGCCACATCCTCGACCTCGACGCCGGAACCCGCCTTAAGCGGACGCAGGTCGAGAATACATTCGTGAGCCACATAGCCCTCGCCCCTGAACAGGATCGGGTAATGTCCTTCCAGGCGCTTGGCAATGTAGTTGGCGTTCAAGATCGCATGGCAACTGGCCTGCATCAGCCCTTGCCCGCCCATCATCGCGATATACATCCAGGGGATGCTCAGCACGCCCGCACTGCCGAAATTCGCGGCGCTAACCGCCTGCCTGCCGCCGGCGGCGGGATTGCCCGGCAAAAATTCACGCAAATGTCCGGCAACGCAAATCGGACCGACGCCCGGGCCGCCGCCGCCATGCGGAATGGCAAAAGTCTTGTGCAGGTTCAGATGGCACACGTCTGCGCCGATGGTTCCCGGACTGCACAACCCAACCTGCGCGTTCATGTTCGCGCCATCCATGTACACCTGACCGCCGTTTTCATGGATGATCCCGCACAACTCGCGGATTTTTTCCTCGAACAAACCGTGCGTCGACGGATACGTCACCATCACACAGGCCAGTTTTTCACGGTTGGCAACCGCCTTGTCCCGCAAGTCATTCAAATCAATCTCACCGTTAGCGTCACAGGCGGCGACCACCACCTCGAAACCCGCCATCGCCGCGCTGGCAAAATTGGTGCCGTGCGCGGAATTCGGAATCAGGCAGATATTGCGATGCCCTTCGCCGCGCGATTCGTGATAAGCACGGATCGTCAGCAGGCCCGCATACTCGCCATTGGCACCGGAATTCGGCTGCAGCGACACCGCGGCGAACCCGGTCAACGCCGCCAGCCAGCCCTCCAGTTGGCTGATCATTTCCGCGTAACCTTCCGTTTGGTCCGCCGGAGCCAGCGGATGAATGTTAGCGAACAACGGCCAAGTCACCGGGAACATCTCCGCCGTGGCATTCAGCTTCATCGTGCAGGAACCCAGCGAAATCATCGAATACGTTAGCGACAAATCTTTGTTTTCCAGCCGTTTCAGGAAACGCAGCATTTCGGTTTCCGAATGATGCCGCAGGAACACCTCCTGTTGCATGAATGGCTTCTCGCGCAGGGTTTCCAGCGGCGAGGCTCCCAATTCGATATCCTGGCTGGAGTCTTCGTTGCCGCTAACGACGAACAACAGCTGGCTGACTTCCTCCAGATTGGTCAGTTCATCCAGCGCGATGCCAACTTCGCCAGTAGGATAGGCACGCAGGTTGATGCCGCTTTCCAAGGCCCGTTGCAAAATGACCGCCTGCTGTTCCGGCGCCGACTTCACCGTTAGCGTGTCGAAGAACAAACCCTCCTCGAATTGAATGCCGAGTTTTTGCAATCCCTGCGCCAGGATCCGCGCGAATTGATGCACCCGCAGGGCAATTTGTTTCAACTGTTCCGGGCCGTGATAAATCGCATACGCCGTCGCCACCACCGCCGGCAACACCTGTGCGGTGCAAATATTGCTGGTGGCCTTGTCGCGGCGGATATGCTGCTCGCGGGTTTGCAGCGAAAGGCGCATGGCCTTGCGACCCTCGGCATCCTTGGAAACCCCGATCAGGCGACCCGGCATCTGCCGTTTGAATTCGTCCTTGGTCGCAAAGAATGCCGCATGCGGCCCGCCAAAGCACAGCGGCATGCCGAAACGCTGCGAACTGCCCACCACCACATCGGCACCGAATTCCGCCGGGGGTGTCAGCAGGGTCAACGCCAGGATATCGGCGGCAACCACCAACAAACCGCCATTGGCGTGCAGTTCCAACGCTAACGATGAAAAGTCGCTGATCACACCGCGCGTATTCGGGTACTGCACCAAGGCGGCGAAAATTTTGTCATTGGCGGCAAAATCATTCAGGCCGCTAACGACGATCTTGATTCCCAGTGCCGACGCACGTGTGCGCACTACCGCAATGGTTTGCGGATGGCAATTTTCCTCGACCCAAAAAGTATCGCGTCCGGCAGACTTGCCCCTGGCGGCATAGGCCATTCCCATCGCTTCCGCGGCGGCGGTCGCTTCGTCGAGCAAGGACGCGTTGGCGATGTCCAAGCCGGTCAATTCGCAGACCATGGTCTGGAATGCCAGCAACATTTCCAACCGGCCTTGGGAAATCTCCGCCTGATAGGGAGTGTATGCGGTATACCAGCCGGGATTGCACAGAATATTGCGCTGCACCACCGGGGGCAAAATCGCGCTGGAATAGCCCTGCCCGATCAAACTGCGATACGGCTGATTCTTGGCCGCAATGCTGCGCAGGCGTTCCAAGGCCTGATACTCACTGAGTCCCGCCAAATCAGCCAGTGGCGGTTCGATGCGAATCGCGGCAGGCACCACCTTGCCGATAAAGGTCGCCATATCCGGTTCATTCAGGGCCTCCAGCATGGCCGCCGCCTCCGTGGCGTCGGGGCCGATGTGGCGGCGGTTGAATTGGTCGGGATGCTGGATCAGGGATTCGATGGTTTCGTTATTCGGCTGCATGGTTAAAAAGCTAAAGTTAAGCTATCTTCAATAGCTTCCCCACACAGGAATTCAAAGGAATTTGCCGAAAAGTTTCATGGTTTTTACGTCCGTTTGCGTAATTAACTTTGGCTTTTGGCAATTCGCCTTATAGGCTAACTTTGCCTCGGGGTTCAAAATGAATATGAAACTTGTCACGCCACGAAAAATCGCCTGGTTGGTGCTGCTGGGCTTAGTCTCCTGGTTCATCATATCCTCCCCAAAAACCCCGCCGGAATTCCTGGCCGCCGCTAACCGTCAACAGGAAGTCGATAAGCAACACCTGATCGCCGAGTTCAATCGCATCGATCCTGTACGCGGTGCCGACGCCGCCAAGCTGCTGCAATTGAGCACCATTAGCGACTCCCTTCGTTACATGGAATTGAATATCGATTACAAACTGGATCGCCGCTGGGTGAACGCTAACCGCGATGCCGTGTTGCTCGGTGCCTACCCAAGCACCCAACCCACCATTGATTCCTTGACCAAGAACAGCCCCGAATACCAAGCTTTGCTGGCAAAATTTGACCAACTGCGCAACGAAATCCACGACAATAAAAAATATTCATCCGCCCTGCTGGATTTGCAGAACAAGATCAATGCCGCCAGTCCAAAACAACAACGTTCCATGCGTTTTGTCCACTTGATGCAAAGCATGTTTTGGCGTCGTTTTCAGGCGATGATTTTCTGGCCCGAGATCAACTGCGGGGAATCCACATGATCACCAACCCCGTCTGGCCATCCCTTTACCTGACTGAAAGTCTCAGCAGTTGGTGCTGCCTCGCCATTAGCGTGCTCATCCAGGGACTGATCTTGTGGCACATTGGCAAACTGCGTTGGTGGAAAGCCATCATCGGCACCTTTGTCGCCAATGGTACCACCACTTTTATCGGCGTGATCTTGTTGCTGCCCTTGCTCGGTCTTTGGCTGGAAGCGTTCGCCGGCCTGACTTACAACAACTGGCTGCATCTCGGCACCTTCAACCTGTTGACATGGATTCTGACCTGGCTGCTGGCCATAACCGCAGGCAGCCTGATTGCCTCAGTAGCCCTGTGGATGTGCTGTCTGGCCAACTGGTCGCGCCGTTTCGTCGTTAGCGTCGTGATCGCCAACACGGCCACCGTGATTGTCGCCTGCCTGCTGCTGTTTTATTTCCCGCAAACCATCCGCTAACCGTCATGAAAAAAGATCCGCATCCGATGCCCCTGAAGCTCGCCGAGTTGATCGGCATCGTGATCATCCTGCTGGTCATCGGCGGCCCCGGCGTTTATCTGCTGATCTCCTCGGCAAGGCATAACTGGCAGGTTCACCAACTTCTCGGCAGCTTCCTGTTGATTTCCACCGCCGTCACCATGTGTGCCATGCTGTGGCAACAGAAATAAGCCTTGAAGAGTGAATGATGAAAAATGAGGGAAAAGATAAAGACAGCCGATGAACTATTTCACTCTTCACTTTTCACCATTCACTTTTCTCCCTAAATTAACCCGATGGCAAAACCCAATCACTGGCTGGTCAAACAGGAACCCGAGGCTTATCCCTTTTCGCAATTGGTCAAGGACGGCAAGACCGACTGGACCGGCGTGCGCAACTTTCAAGCCCGCAATAATCTTCGCGCCATGAAAAAGGGGGATTTCGTCCTCTATTACCATAGCGTGAAAGATCCGGCCGTGGTCGGCATTAGCGTTGTCGGCAAAGAACATTTTCCCGACCCAACCGCCACCGAGGGCGACTGGTCGTCCGTCGAGTTAAAGCCTCTCAAGTCCTTGGTTGAACCCGTGCCACTAACGGCCATCAAGGCGGCGAAATCCCTCGCCCAGATCGCCCTGATCCGCCAGTCGCGACTTTCGGTGATGCCGCTAACCGCGGGCGAATTCAATACCATCCTGAAACTGGGCAAAACATCCTTATGAACCAGCCTGCCCCCGTACTAATTTCCACCGATTTCGATGGCACGCTGATTCTTGATTACAACAGCCCGTCGTTAGCGCCGCGCTTTTTCGCTTACCTGGCCCGGCTCCGCCAACAACGCCGCGTGGTCTGGGTCATCAACACCGGCCGAGAATGGGAATCGCTCGGTGAAATCCTTGCCTCCAAATCCCTGCCG
Organism: Verrucomicrobiales bacterium; assembly: GCA_031256975.1. Lineage (GTDB taxonomy): Bacteria > Verrucomicrobiota > Verrucomicrobiia > Methylacidiphilales > JAAUTS01 > JAIRPN01. Next base: position 156,590 of record JAIRPN010000004.1, read on the forward strand.
TTTTTCCCCGACTGGATGGCCCTGCTGGAACGTGAGATTTACCGCATCAAGGACCGGGAATTGGTCGCTCTCGAACACTGGAACAAGCGCAGCGATTCGCAACACGACGACCTGTTCAAGCGCGCCGGTTCCGCCCTCGACAAACTACGCCACCACGTCGAGCAAAGCGACTATGCCGAGGTAATCAGTGACACCGGTTCTCCATTCGGCATTTGCGCCAAAACCGATGCCCACGCCGATCAAATTGCCGAGGAAGCCTACTCGCTGCTGGCGGATTTTCCCGAAATCATGCTCGTCCGCAACTCTGTCTACGCCCGCTTCGCCCACATTAATTTTCACAAGGGCAGCTGTCTCGAGGCCATTGCCAAGGAAGAGAACATTTCCAAGGACAACATCTTCGCCATTGGCGACCATTTGAACGACCTGCAAATGCTCAACCCGCGCTACGCCACGCACATCGCCTGCCCTGCCAATTCCACCGAAACCGTAAAGCAAGCCGTCCGTGAACATGGCGGCTATGTCGCTAATGGCGAAGCTGCTGACGGTGTGGTCGAGGCGCTGGAACATTTTTTCGGCAAATAGCCAGCTAAGCTCCCCGGCTCTGGCACAAAACCTTGAACGCCTGCCCGGCGCCGTCCGGATGCAGCAGCATTTTTTCCGCGTCGCTGTTGGCGGAACGAACCCGCTTCAGCATGAAGTCCGCTTGAGTCTGGAAAAACTCCGTCGTTAGCGACAACTGCTGTCCCCAGTATTCCAAGTCGGTGAAATTCACATCCGCCGTCAAATCCTGCCGCCCCATGCGCTGGTACAGATCGATTCCTTCCAGCACATTATGCTGAAAATACGCCCGCAATGAACCTTGCGGCCGGCGTTCATACAAACGCCCCGCGGAGTCGCCGTAATCAATGGTCAGCATTGCGCCTTTTTTCCACAACGGAACCCATTCGGCCAGCCACTCGCGATAGGATTCATGCAATTCGCAACGCTGGCCATTGGCGGCCTTTGCCAAATGCCGGAAAACCGAAAAGTTTGCTTTCTTGAATTTTGAAACAGGCGGGCCGCTGCGTTCGCGAATCTGGTCCCCGGCCTGTTCCAGAAAAATTTCCTGCCAATCACCATCCTGTTTGACCAATTGAACACACGGGAACGCATCAACCACCTCATTCGAGTAAATCAATGCCCGGCCGTCGCATTTACGCAGGGCCGACTGGATATCGCGATGCCAGGCCACCCGGTGGCGAGACAACAGGATTTTCTGTTTTTCCCGCAACACCGGAGAAGATTCCACCAAGTGAAATTTGACCCGTAACCTGACCATTAGCGGCAGAAATTTTTTCACCCAATACGCCATCTGTCCGGAACCTGGCCCGACCTCAATGATCTGCCAGCTTCCCTTTCCCAGTGTTTTGCCTCCGTACTCGACAATCCAATTGGCAATCGCACGCGCCAGGATCGGATGAATCGTCGCCGAGGTGGAAAAGTCGCCGCTGCGTCCAACCGTCTTGATGTACCGGGTGTAATAACCGTGCTCAGGATCGTAAAGCGCCGCCTGCATGAACTGGGCGAAAGTCACCTTGCCGCCATTGGCGGACAGCAACTCGCGCAATACCATGCCCGGGGATTTCATGCCACGAGACTAGACAACCCGTTGAAGAGCGTCGATACCTTCGTGAAACGGTTTTACGCTAAGGACGCAGGTAGGCAATCAATCCCGCCGTGAGCAAAATATTGGCCAGGCCAACCGGGATGAAGAATTTCCAGCCCAAACCCATCAACTGGTCATAACGGAAACGCGGCAAGGTCCAGCGCACCCAGATGAAGAAGAAGATGAAAAAGGCCATCTTGCCGAGAAACACCAGGATATGGGCAATGCCCATCCACCACGGCACACCGGCGGTGCCGGCCGAAGTATAGAGCCATTCGTGGAACGGCAAGGTCCAGCCGCCAAAGAACAGCGTTACCATCAGGCACGACGTCACAATCATCGCAGCGTATTCACCGAGGAAGAACAAGGCGAACTTAAAGGCGCCGTATTCGGTGTGATAACCCGCCACCAATTCGGTTTCACACTCTGCCAAGTCAAACGGCAGGCGGTTGGTCTCGGCAAAGGCCGCGACCAGAAAGATCGAGAACGAAATCACCATCGGAATCCACAGCAAGGCATGCTGCCAGGTAATTGCACCCCATGGCGCCATAAAAATTGCCGCCAGCCAGCCATTCTGCGCCTGATAAGCAACAACTTCCTGCAAGTTCAATTTCCCGATCAATAGGAACACCGGCACCACTGCCAAGCCCATGGCGATTTCATAGGAAATCATTTGCGCCGAGGAACGGATGCCGCCGAGGAACGGATATTTGGAATTCGACGACCAGCCGGCCAGCACGATGCCGTACACACTCAGGGAAACGATGGCAAAGACAAACAGGATGCCCATGTCGATATTGGCAATGATCGCCGGGGTGGTCAGGTTCTTCACCACATCCGGAGACAAGCCAAGCCATTCGCCGATTGCCCGTAAATCAATGATGCTGCCAAACGGCACAACGCTAACCGTGATAAACGAAGGCACCAATACCAGCACCGGGGCGAGGAAAAAATAGAATTTGTTCACGTGGCCGGGGGTGATTTCCTCCTTGAAGATAAATTTCAAACCGTCGGCAATGGGCTGGCAGAGACCTGCCATGCGAACTTCCGGAATCTTGATGTTACCGATGGTCATGCCACCCAGGGGCAGGCCGACACGGTTCGGTCCCAGACGATCCTGAATCCAGGCACAAAAGCGGCGTTCCGCCACCACGCTGTAGGCTACCAATCCCAACATGACGCCAACCACCAAGGCCTCCTTGATGATGGTAATCGCAATAAAAAACACCGTATCCATATCCGTTTATCTCATTTCATCACTTTGCCGTTAGCGACAATTGCACGCCGTGGTCGCCAATCTTGTTCAGCGTCAATCCGGCCAGTGCCGGAACCTTTGCCGACATTGAACGGAACAGGTCCTCAATGGTGTGAATACCGTTGCCGCCCGTCGTGGCACTGCGCAAATCGCGCAAAATTTCCCAATCATCCATCGCCCTGCCCGGAGGCAAATGCGCCTGGTTCAACCGCTGCACGCGTCCCTTGACGTTGATCATCGAGCCGTGCTTCTCGGTGAAACCGGCCGACGGCAGGACAAAATGCGCCGCCTTGGCGGTGGCGTTCGGAGCCAGTCCGACGTAAATGATCAGTTCCAGCTTAGACAATTCTTCCACGCTCAGTCCGGCTTCGGTCGCATCCTCCTGCAAGACCAGCAAGGCCCTGATGTCGCCCGACTGGATGCCGCTCTTGATCGCTTGGAGATTTTTCCCGTCGTTGGAAACTCCCAGCAGGGACGCGCCGATGCTGTTCGGGTTCAGGTCGGCGGAGCGCAGGAATTTGTCTCCCTGCCCTTGGCGGGGCAGGATGTCATACAGGGAAACCTGCAATTCATCAATCAAGGTTTTGGTCAGGAATAATTCCTCGTTGGTCATGCGACCCGACGCTAACAATGAAATCTGCTTGCCGGAAAACGTTTTTAAACGGCTGCCTGCCTGACGCAGCACATCCTCCCAGGAGGTTTCGTACAATTCACCTTTTACCCGGGACAACGGACGGGTGAAACGGTCTTCGCCCGATAAATAATGAATATTCAAGCGGCCTGTGTCGCACATCCACTGCGAGTTGACTTCCTCGTTATGGCGCGGAGTCAGACGGTAGACTGTCTGCTCGCGGGAGCCAATGGTCACGTTGCAACCAGTGCCGCAGCTGGTGCAAATGCTTTTGGTTTCCTTGAGGAACCAGACCCTCATCTTGAAACGGAAATCCTTGCTGGTCAGCGCGCCAACCGGGCAAAGGTCGACCGTATTGAGCGAGTATTCGTTGTCGAAATGCTTGCCGGGATGGCAGGTCACGGTGTTGTTGCCGCCGCGATTGACAATGCCCAGCACATCATCGTCCAGCACTTCGCGCGCAAAACGGATACAGCGCGTGCAAAGGATGCAACGCTCGTCATCAATAACGATGTTTTTACCCAAGTCGAAATGCTTCGGCTTCTTGATCTTGTCCTCGACGAAGCGGCTTTCCCCGCTGCCATATTCGCTGGCATATTCCTGCAGCTTGCATTCGCCCGCCTGGTCACAGATCGGGCAGTCCAGCGGGTGGTTGATCAGCAAAAATTCCATCACACCCTTGCGGCAATCCACTGCCAACGGCGAGTTGGTGCGAATCCCCATGCCCTCGGTCACATTGGTGGCGCAACCGATCTGCGGACGCGGCATCCACGCGATCTCCGGCTTGCCATTGGCGTCCAAAACCGGCTGGCGGCTGGCGTCCATCTTCGGCATGCCCATCTCGAACAGGCACATGCGACAGTTGCCGCTGATGGAGAGTTTCTCGTGGTAGCAATAGTGCGGCAGGAATTCGCCCTGCGATTGCGTCACCTCGACCACATTCAGGCCCTTCGGCACCTGAATCCACTTGCCGTTGTAATTGACGTTCACCAGCGGCGTGTTGTCCGGCATGACGTCATGATTGAAAGGATTGATGGAGGTCTTACTCATACTCATTTTGCCTTGGCCTCAAATTCGTTGCGGAACGCGGCAATGAAGCTCTGCACCGGCCAGGAACAGGCTTCACCGAACGCGCAGATGGTGCGCCCGGCAATATTGTCCGCCACATTCTTCAGCAAATCAGTGTCTTCCTTGCGCGCATGGCCGTGATTCATGCGATGGATGATTTTCTTCATCCATTGCGCGCCTTCACGACACGGCGTGCATTGCCCGCAGGATTCGTGGGCGTAGAACTCGGACAGGTTCTCGATGCAGTCCACCATGTCGCGGGTTTCGTCCATGACAATCACGCCGCCGGAACCCGACATCGTGCCAACCGCCGCGAAGGTGTCGAAATCCATCGGGATATCATTCAAGCCGATTTCCGTCATTTCACTATTGGCGCCCTTGACCTTGTAACGACCGTCAGCACGCATCACCTTCGACGAGGAACCGCCGGGAATGACCGCTTTCAACTTGTTGTCATTGCGGATGCCGCCGCAAACGTCGTAAATCAATTCGCCGAGTGTGATTGCGCCGCATTCAAATTCATAATAGCCGGGTTTCTTCACGTCGCCGCTAACCCCGATCAAACGGGTGCCGGTATTATTCGGCTTGCCGATCCTGGCATAGGCCTCGCCACCCATGTTGACGATGTGCTTCACGTTACACAAAGTCTCGACGTTGTTGACGATGGTCGGGCACATGTACAAACCGAGCACCGCCGGAAAATACGGCGGCTTGATGCGCGGATACGGACGTTTGCCTTCAATCGACTCAATCAGCCCGGTTTCCTCGCCGCAGATATAAGCGCCAGCACCGCGATGAACATAGATTTCCAAATCATAACCGGCGCCAAGGATATTCTTGCCGAGGAAATTCTTCGCCTTTGCCTCGGCAATCGCCTTCTCCAAAATCCGCGCACCTTCCGGGAACTCGCCGCGAATGTACAAGTACGCCAAATGCACGCTATTGGCGAAGCAGGAGATGATCATCCCCTCGATCAATTGGTGCGGATCCTTGTGGATGATCTGGCGGTCCTTGAATGTGCCAGGTTCCGATTCGTCGGCATTGCAAATCAGGTAAATCGGCTTGGTGGTTTTCTTGGCGTCAATAAATCCCCACTTCACACCGCAACTGAAACCCGCACCACCACGGCCGCGCAACTGTGATTTCTTCACCTCATCCTTGATGAACTGGGGTTCCAGCTTGATCGCCTTCTTCAAATCCTCATATCCGCCGTGCTTCAGGTAACAGTCGATGTCGACAGTGTAACCCGGTTCGTCGATATGCTTGAATAAAATACGTCTTTCGGCAACGGCCATACTATTGATATTTCTTGAGGAGTTCCTTCGCCTTCTCTTCGCTGTTCACGTTCTCGTAAAATTCCTCGTTGATCATCATCACCGGGGCCGTGCCGCAGGAAGCGAGACACTCGACATATTCCACGGTGTATTTGCCATCGGGACTGGTACAGGGGCCGTGATCGTCACCCTGCGCACCGGTCAGTTTCTTCATGCAGGCATGCGCTTCGTGCGCGCCACCGAGGGCGCAGGACAAAGTACGGCACACCTTGATGTGGTGCTTGCCGATCGGTTCCCGGCGGAACATCGGGTAGAACGTCACCAATTCCAGGATATGGATCGATTGCACTTCCAGCTTCTTGGCAATGAACTCGATCGCCTCGTCAGAAATATAACCAAACTGTTCCTGCCACAGATGCAGCAAGGGCAGCGCCGCGCTACGCTTGGAAACGGGGTAATGCGTGATTGCCTCGTCCAGTTTCTTTTCAAAATCGGGTGTCAGTGAAATGCTCATTTGCTGGTCATTCAAAATTGCCACTCTTGCCGATTACCACGTCGTTAACGAAGGTAATCTGCACCTTATTTTTGCCTTTTTGGTAAATGTAGCTGCTGCCGCGAATGCCAAGCGTCTCGCTGGTCTCAACCTTGGTCGGATTGCCCAGGATCGCTTTCACCTCGGCCTCGGACATGCCGCTCTTCACCTTCAACAGATTGTCGTTGGTCAGCTTGCCGGAGCAAGCCGCCAGCACAACCACGCATGCAAGCAAACCAATCTTTTTTACCACTTTATTCATCTTCATTACCCTGCCCTGTTAGCGGTCACATTCTCCCATCACGAAGTCAAAGCTTCCCAAAATCGCGATCACGTCGCTCACTGTACATCCCGGCAGCAAATGCGGCAGGATACTCAGGTTGATAAATGAGGGCGAGCGGATCTTCAGCCGGTATGGCACTCCGCCACCGTGGCTGTTGATATAAAAACCGAGTTCGCCCTTGGGATTTTCCGCGCCAAAATAAACCTCGCCCTTCGGCGCATCCGGCCCCTGGGTCACCACCATGAATTGCTGGATCAGCTCTTCCATCTTGGTAAGCACCTTGGCCTTCGGCGGCAGCACACCTTTCGGGTCATGCACATTCACCGGGCCGCCAGGCAGGCGCTTGATCGCCTGACGAATGATTTCTACACTCTGGCGCATTTCTTCCATGCGAACCAGATAACGGTCAAAGCAATCGCCAACCGAACCAACCGGCACCTCAAACTTATACTGGTCGTAATCCAAATACGGTGTCTTCTTGCGCAGGTCAAATTCCACGCCGGAACCGCGCAGGTTCGGACCGGTCAGGCCGTAATCAATGGCATCTTCCCTGGAAATGACACCAATGTCCTTCATGCGTGCGATGAAGATAGGATTGCGGGTCAGCAATTTGTCAGTCTCATCAATCTTCGACGGGAACTGGTCGAGGAATAGCTTAAGATTGTCGATAAACCCTTCCGGCAAATCACGCGCCACGCCGCCAACGCGGGTGTACGAGGTGGTGAAACGGGCACCGGTCAGCAGTTCATACAAATTGTAGATTTTCTCGCGTTCCGTGAAGGTGTACAAGAACACCGTCATCGCACCACAGTCCATCGCGCAACAACCGACGCCAAGCAAGTGAGAGGAAATACGCGCCAACTCGCAGCAGATCACGCGGATCACCTTGGCCCGTTCAGGTAATTCATAACCCATCAGTTTTTCCACCGCACAGGCATAGGCCACGTTGTTCGCCAGCGGCGCCAGATAGTCCAAACGGTCAGTGTACGGGATGAACTGGTTCCAAGTCATGTTCTCGGCGATTTTCTCGTCGCCGCGATGCAAGTAACCGACATCCGGGTCGGCCTTGACGATCACTTCGCCGTCCAGTTCCAAAATGATGCGCAACACCCCGTGCGTGCTCGGGTGCGACGGCCCCATGTTGAGCACCAGTTTTTCACCGACATTATCGAGGCTGCCGTCCAGCACGGCCTGGTCGACCGCCGCGGAAATCCGCGCCGCTGAATCGCCAATATTCAATTCTCTGACTGAACTCATGAAATCAATTCCGCTAATGGTTATAATTCGGGAGCCCTTGAACGCGGTTCACGGCTGCGCACCTCGCCGGTCGGCGAAGTCACGAACGGACCGCCTTCCAGCGGCGCCGGACGGGTAAATGCGATGTCGGGCAACTCGGTCTTCTTCCCTTCCAGCGGGAACTCCTTGCGCAGGGGATAATAGGGATAACCTTCCCACATCAGGATGCGGCGCAAGTCGGGATGACCGCTGATATTCACGCCCATCATATCGTAAACCTCGCGTTCATGCCAGTTGGCGGTGCGCCAGACCGATACCACGCTCGGCACCGATTCTTCTTCGCCAACCTTGGTCTTGATACGCAGATACTTGACCTTGTTCAAATCAAGCAATTCGTAAATCATCTCGAAGCGCGGTTCCTGCCCGCTGTTGTCAACGCTGCAAATATCGGCCAGATAATTGAATCCTTCCGCCTTGAGCGCCCGCATGATATCAAGCAAGGAATCCTTGGCCACCAGCCAGGTGGTTTCCCCGCGGAAGTCTTCAGGAAATTCAATTTTGCCGGGAAATCTGGCGCTGAACTTTTCGTTAAGATCGGAAGAGGAAGTCGAAGTCATGGTTAGCGTCAGGCGGCGGCCGTCTTGAGAGTTTTGAACGATTTTTCGTGGGCGATTTTTTCCTGCAGTTTAATCAGCGCTTCAAGAAAAGCCTCCGGGCGGGGCGGGCAGCCGGAAATGTAGACATCCACCGGAATGATGTTGTCCACACCTTGCAATACCGCGTAGCTGCGGTACATACCGCCCGTGCTGGCGCAGGCACCCATGGCAATGCACCATTTCGGATCTGGCATCTGGTCCCAGATGCGCTTGGTGGCTAGGGCCATCTTGTAGGTCACTGTGCCGGCCACCACCATCAGGTCGGCCTGACGGGGGGAAAAACGGGTCACTTCCGCGCCGAAACGGGCCACGTCGTAACGGGAACAGGCCGCCGCCATGAACTCGATCGCACAACAGGCAAGCCCCATCGGCATCGGCCATAGGGAGTTCTTTCTCATCCAATTAATCGAGGCGTCGACAGTCGTTAAAACGATATTACCCTCGTCTTTAGCGTAACTAAATTCACCAGCATGTGGCATATCTGAGAGCATGCTAAATCATGGCGGTCACAGTTCAAGGGAATTTGTCTTTAATATAAAAAAAGTTGATATCGCCATGTGTTTGAGAATCGTTCTCAAAATTGTACGGCCTGAGTTTGCCTAATGTCTTATGATTGCAACTTGAAATCTGCGCCCAACTAATAATACACATTGGCATGTGTGGTATTATTTTCGCATTTATCATATAAAAATCCATTGAGTTCGCCGCACCACATCCTGTAGACATGTAGGCTTATGCCAATACTCGATCTTCCTCTGGAACAACTCTACCAATACCAAGGCCGCAATCCGCGCCCTGACGACTTCGACAATTACTGGGCCCGCGCGCTCGCCGAACTGGACCAGACCCCCGCCAACCATGAACTCATTCCCAACCATACCCTGAAAACCGTCAACGCCGAATGCTTCGACCTCTGGTTCACCGGCGTCCGTGGCGCGCGCATCCACGCCAAATTCCTCCGCCCCAAACACGCCAATGGCAAGCTTCCCGCCGCGCTGCAATTCCACGGTTACGGCGGCAACGCCGGCGATTGGGCGGATAAATTAAGCTACGTCAATCAAGGTTACTGTATCGCCGCCATGGACTGTCGCGGCCAGGGCGGTTCCAGCCAGGACACCGGCAATGTCAAAGGCCCCACCAGGCTCGGCCACGTGGTCCGCGGACTTGAAGACCATCCTGACAATTTGCTATTCCGCCACATCTTTCTCGATACCGCTCAACTGGCCCGCATTGTCCTTTCCATGCCGGAAGTCGACGCCAACAACGTGGTCGCCTTCGGCGGCAGTCAGGGCGGAGCGCTAACCATCGCCTGCGCCGCACTGGAACCCCGTATCAGGAAAGCCGCTCCGGTCTATCCGTTCCTCAGCGACTACCTGCGCGTCTGGGAAATGGACCAGGCCAAGGATGCCTACGAGGACATCACCCAATATTTTCGCATCTTTGACCCCCGGCACGAACGCAAGGACGAAGTATTCCGCACCCTCGGTTACATCGACATCCAAAACCTTGCCCCGCGTATCCGTGCGGAAGTGTTGATGTTCACCGGATTGATGGACAGCATCTGCCCGCCCAGCAGCCAATTCGCCGCCTACAACAAGATGACCTGCAAGAAACAGGTGCACATCTACCCGGATTTCCGTCACGAAGGATTGCCGCAAAGCAGCGACCTGATTTTCAACTTCCTGACCGGAAACTAAACCCGGACACGCGCGGGCAGCGGTTCTTTCAATCGTTGCCAACCCGCCTTGGCCGCGGTGTACAACACCCTTACCTCGGCGTATAACGGCCATTGCATGACGAGGATAACAGCACCGGCTTAATGCTCTGACGCCTTGTCCGCCTGCATGAACTCCAAGGCCTTCTTGGCATCCGGATAGCCGCCTTGCACGGCCTTGGTTGCCCAGCGGATGGCCTCATCGAGATTCTTGGTGACTCCGGCGCCGTTGTAATAATGCAGGGCCAGCTTGTATTGCGCCTCCGGATAATTTTGCTCGGCGGACTTCTGGTACCATTGCGCCGCCAGCGGCAGGTTCTTGTCCACACCCATGCCGCGCTCGTAACACAGCGCCAAATTCGCCTGCGCCGCCGGATTGCCCTGCTCAGCGGCCTTGCGGAACCACTTCACCCCCGCCTCCGGGTCTGTTTGCACACCGATGCCATTCAGGTAAAAGAATCCCAATTTGTTTTGCGCGTCGGCATGACCCAGTTCCGCCGCCAGATTGAAATATTTAAACGCCTCCTCGGGATTTTTTTCCACCCCCTCGCCGTTCATGTAACAAATCCCCAGATTGGTCATCGCCAGCGGATTACCCTGCGCCGCGGCAAGCCTGAACCAGCGCAAGGCCTGGTCCACGTCGCGCTCGACCCCCTGCCCGTTCAAATAACAAAAGCCCAGCCGGTCCTGCGCCTGTGAATCGCCATGCTCGGCTGACCGTCTCAACCATTTGATGGCTTCTGTAATGTTTCTCGGCACCCCTTCGCCCGCCGCGTACAACAAGGCCAGAAGGCGCTCGGATTCCGCGTAACCCAACTCCGCCGTGCGCCGGTACAGCCAGACAGCCTTGTCCATGTCGCGTGCCACGCCGCGACCGTTCAAATAACACATCGCCAGGTTGGTCTGCGCGACCGCGCTGCCGCAACGCGCCGCCTTGATGAACCAATACACCGCCTGCGTTTCATCCCTGTCATAGCCGAAACCGTTAAGATAAAAATAACCGACCGTATTCTGCGCGTTCACATTGTTTTGCTCGGCGGCCTTGCGGTACCAATTCGCCGATGTGGCCAAATCCTTCGGCACCCCCTGCCCGTTCAAATAACACAAGCCCAGCGCCGTCTGCCCGCCGCCGTCATTCTGATCGGCAGCCATCCGGAAATACTTCACCGCCGTCACCAAGTCCCTACTGCCGGTGTCGCCGTTAAAATAACGGTAACCCAGATAATACTGCCCGTCCGCGCTGCCCTGTGCCGCGGCCATGCCCAGCCACTTGATCGCCTGTTCCATGTCCTTGTCGGTGCCGCGACCATGCAGGTAGCACAGGCCGACCTGCACTTGCGATTGCGCATCCCCGCCGGTCGCCCGGGCAAGGATCTCGTCAAAATTCTGGTAAGCATACAGACTCAAGGCGTTGCGCGCATTTTCGTCATCCTGTTCCGCGGCCTGCATCAGCCATTTGATGGCTTCTTTGTCATCCTCGGGAACCCCCTCCCCATACCAATAAACCAATCCCAGGCTGGCTTGCGCCCGGATCATGCCCTGTTCTGCCGCCCGTCGCAGCCATTGCAACATCTGCCCCAAGTCCACCGTCACGCCCTTGCCGTCGTGGTAACACTCCGCCAGCCTGTACTGCGCCTCGGCGTGGCCCTGCTCCGCCGCCTGTCGATACCAGGCCGCAATCGACTGCCAATCCGGATTCTCGCCGTCCGCGGCATCCTCGGCTTTGGCGAACAGGCTGTCCATGTCCGGTGCACTGGCGGCCGACTTGAAGATTACGTCCGCATCCGTTACAACAGCCGGCGCCGCCCATGACGAAACCCCGGGAATCATCATCAACGCCCACAACAGCCAACAACGGGACAAACCAACCATTTTCTCCATTCCAGACTTTCTAATATAAAACACAAGGATTAGGTATGCCACCGACAGGTTGTTCATCGCGACATTTTAAGGTTTTTTGCCCCCGCTGTTTATGGTTAAACTGCACCCATGCGCGATCCTTTTCTGCAAGCAGCGATTGATGAAGCGAAACTCGGACTGAGCGAAGGCGGCATCCCGATTGGCTCGGTGCTGGTCCATCAGGGCAAGATCATCGGTCGCGGCCACAACATGCGGGTGCAGCAAAACAACCCGCTGTTGCACGGGGAGATGAGCGCCTTCCTCAATGCCGGACGACTTCCCGCCTCGGTGTACCGCGAATGCACCCTTTACACCACCCTTTCCCCCTGCCCGATGTGCAGCGGCACGTCGCTGCTGTACAAAATCCCGAAGATCGTGATTGGCGAGAACATCACCTTCCGCGGTGCCGAGGACTGGCTGAAACATGAAGGAGTCGAATTGGTGCTGGCGCAGGACGAGGAATGTATCGCCATGATGCGGCAGTTCATTGCAGCCAACAGCGGGCTCTGGAACGAAGACATCGCTGAGTAGGAATTATTCCTCCCGCTCGCGCCGTTCCTTCTCCGCCTCGGCCTCGGCCTTTTGCTGTTCGATCAATTCCAGTTGTTCCGGGGTCAACCGCACCAGCGACACACGACGCAGTCCGGTCGCATGGGTTTGCAGGGCGGTGATTTCCAGTTCGCCCAGAATGAATGACTCCCCGCGACGCAACAATTTGCCGGTCTGGCGGATGGTCCACTGCTCGACGGTTTCCTTCGGCAGAAACTCGATATCCCAACCGGTTTCTGCGCGCAGCTCACGCATCTGCATGGTGGAGTCCACGATAATCATCGTCTCGGTCTGCTTGAAGATCGGCCCCTTCTCAATATCGAGTTCATCACGGATCTCGCCGACGATCTCCTCCAACACGTCCTCGAAGGTGACAATCCCCGCCATGTTGCCGTTCTCATCCAACACCACCGCCAGATGACTGCGCGAGGTGCGGAACAATTCCACCATCGCATGCAACGGCGTCTGCAAGGTAAAGGTCAGCACCGGGCGCATCAGTGGCTCAAAGGAAGCGCTGGAGCCCAGCACCTGGATTTGCCACAGCCACTCCTTGACCAGCAGCATGCCCTTCACGTTATCGACCGACCCCTGGCACACCGGAAAACGGCTGTGACCGCTGGCCTGGGCGATCTTCAGATTTTCCTCGATGTTGCGGTCCAACCACAACACCACCGCCTTGTCGCGCGACAGCATCACCTGCTGCGCATAGGTGTCGCGCAGCCGCAGGGAGCGCACCATGATCTTGTTGATCAGCGCGTCACCCGGATGGGTGTGCCGCGAATGGCTCAGCACGTATTCCAGTTCCTCCGAGGAAAACACATGTGTGCTTTCCGAGGCCGGCTCAAGTCCTGCGCGGCGCAGGAAAAAGTTTGCCGTGCCGTTCAATATGGAAATGAAGGGGAAAAAGATATAGTAGAACAATAGCAAGGGACCGGCGACCCACAGCGAGACGTTTTTCGGCTTTTGAATCGCCAGCGATTTTGGCGCCAGTTCGCCAAACACAATGTGCAGGAACGTGATGATGCTGAAGGCCACCGCGAAACTAAGTGAGTGTCGCGACACTTCGCTCACCACACCAAACTTCTCGAACAAAGGCCCCAGCCAGTTGGCCAAAAAAGGTTCACCCAGCCACCCCAGGCCCAAGCTCGCCAGTGTGATCCCCAGTTGCGTGGCGGACAAACAGGCATCCAGATGATTCACCGCCTTGAGGGCCAGTTTCACCCGGAAATCGCTGTTCTTTTTCTTCAACAGCGGCTTCAACTCGCTGGCCCGGATCTTGACAATCGCGAACTCAGCGGCCACGAAGAAGCCGTTAATAAAAACCAGCAGGACAATCACCAACAATTGCCACGAGATATCAAACCAATGCATAAAACCAGTACACACTAAACCAAAGTGTTAGGATGACAAACCGTTTTCACGGCCGCCAATGGCGAAGTTTTGCGTCAGGCATGCTTGCCCTTGCCGCCCGCTTCCAGCACGCCCTGCCACGCAACAGTGGGATAGACCAACGATTTACGCCCCAAAATGCTGCCCGGATTGATCACCGCGTTGCAACCGACCTCGGCATAATCGCCGACAATCGCGCCGAACTTCCGTAATCCGGTGGCAATGCCTTGTTCGCCCTGTTTGATGATGATTTCCTTACGGTCCAAGCGCAGGTTTGACAAAATCACCCCCGCACCCAGATGTGAGCGATAGCCCAGGATCGAATCCCCGACATAGGAAAAATGCGGCACCTGCACCTCATTGAACAGCACACTGTTTTTGAACTCGCAACTGTTGCCCACCACGCAGCCATTGCCAATTACCACGTTCTCGCGGATGTAAGCGCCATGGCGGACATGACAATTCCGGCCAATCCATGCTGGACCGACAATATACGCGCCAGGATCGATCACCGTTCCCTCACCGATATAGACCTGGTCGCTGATGAAGGGTTTGCCGATGACCCGCCCCTGGATCGCCGGCTTGAGGCGGAACTTCAGGTAGACGGAGATTTGCTTTAACGCATCCCAGACATACTCGGTACCTTCAAACAGCGTACCGTGTTCGGTCTGCGTAAAATCCAAATAATCTTCGGGTTTGAACATGCGCCGCATTGTGCATCAACTTGGCATGCAACGCAAATTACTTCGTCGGACCAATGCGCAATCCGGCCACGTTTCCGGCGGCATCACTGGCACGGATATACAAGGGCTTGCCCTTCTCCCGTTTGATATGGTACTGCTCCTGCTTGCTGTCGCAGATGCCATCCACCGGCTGCACCTCGTCGTAATCCTGCGCATTGGAGGAAATCAGCACCGAGTCAATCCGGCTGATCGCGTCACTGACCTGGATATCAACCGATTCGTCGTCCTGTTTCAGCACGGTGATCTTCGGCGGGGTGTTATCAATCTGGAACACGTCGCTGATCTTTTGCACGGTATAAAACTTGCCCTGCTTGTTGCCGGGAGAATCGTCCGCGGTGATCCGCACAACATAATTGCCATCGGCCCAGCCGCTGGCATCCCAGCTGTACAAGGGCTTGTCGAGCTTGTCCGCCAGCAAATCCCAGTCCTTCTGGCTTTCGGCACGGATTTCCACCTTGTATTGCAAGTCGTCATCATTCGGATCGCCGGCCTTCCACACCACCGTGCGCAAGCCTGACGCGGCAAGCAGCATATATTGCTGCGGCGGGGTCGGCATTGCGGAGCCGCTGCCGCCTTTTAGCAATTGGTCGATCGTGGTGGCTTTTGAACTCCCCTGCGGCATCGGCATTTCCTTGCAGCCGATGCCCGGGTCCAGCACCGTGACCTGGCTGATGACCGGCGGCTGGTTTTGTGGCAGATATGCCAGTTCCACCCGGCTCACCTGGCCGTCGCTAATGCTGAGCTTGAATTGCAGATAACGCGCCGACGGGCTCTGGACTTTGCCATCCTTCAAATCCTGCCACGCATACCACGACTTGTCCGGATCGGAAGTATTGCCGGAACGGGTTTGCACCGTCCACTTGCCGGAACCGCCAACGTCCAACGCACCCCAGCGGGCGAACAATGACGAATCAATCACCTTGGATTTGTAAACTCCGTTCTCAGCGCCGGTGCCAAGGGCGATTCCTTTTGCCAGGTTGCTGGTCAACGCCGTCACTTGGTCGGAATTCTTTGTCGCCAGCAAGCGTGTCACGTCCTTGGCTTCCAGCTTGCCGACCAGTTCCATTTGCTCGTCCTTGGTGTTGAAACGGTACAGCTTGCCATCGCCCCCGGTGCCGATCAGCACACCACTCGTCGTTAGTGCCAATGAGTAAATCGAACCGTCTGTCCTGCCAACCACTTCGGGGTACAAATCCTTGCGCAGGCGGTACAGCACCGACTTTTCACTCGAGGAAGATTTGCTGCCACTGCTCGCCCCGGCGGATACCGCGCGACTCAACGCCGCCGCCATCGCCTTGGCCACTTCGGAACCCTCGCCTTTGCCATCACCACCGGTGCCGCTAACCACCACCGCGGCTGCCTTGGCGGGTTGCGATTTGATATCGCGTTTGCCGGTCGCGGCCACATAGATGATGTCACCGCTAACCGTGATCGCGGTGATTTCGGAATAAGCCGCCTGCAGCAATACCACCGCTTGGTTGGCACCGCTGATGCGATACAGCAAACCCTTGCCCGAACTGCCCGCCAGCAAATTACCATCGGCATCAAAACCCAGACAGCGGATGTTCGGTTCGTCACTGTCGTAATACACCTCGCCCTTGTCCTTGGCGCTAACCTTGAAAATCTTGCCGTTGCCGCCGGTCGCGGCATACAGGTTGCCGGCCTTGTCGAACACCATGTCCCAGACATATTCCTCGCCGGTGTTGAAATACTCCTCGGCCTTGCCGCCGCTAATGCGGAAAATCTTGCCCTTCGGCGACGACGCCACGAACACCTCGCCCTTGGCGTTTTGCGCCACGGCATAGACGTCGCTCTCGTTGAATTTGGTAATTAATGACGGCTCACCATTGGCACCGACTTTGTACACCTCGCCCTTCGGCCCGGTGCCGATATAAAGATCGCCATTAGCGCTGTCACGCACGCCGGACCAGATGTTCAGGTCCTTCAAGTCAAACAGTTGCCTGGTCGCCAAGCCCGGCTTCAGCACGCCCGGCTGGGTCAGCGTCACCGACACCAAATCACCCGCGGCGAAATCGTCAAAGTTGCTCACCGTCTCGCGCTGCACTGAACCCGCCATCAGCGGCGATCCCATCGTTAGCGCCATCAACAACAATCCAACCGGCATCTTCATAATTTCACATTCTTTATTGAATCTTAACCCTGACTTCGCTCTGTCCCGACACCACGCCCGGCAACAAAACTTCCTGCTGGCTCCAAACCTTCGGCATTTCCTGCAGATTATCCTTCACCAGCGAGTTCGACTGGTTGACTTGCGCAATCGAGGGCGGCAGGTCGGTCTGCCTCTGGTCCGGACGGTTGATGCCCGTGCCATAGGTCAGCAACCGGACATAGAGTCCGTCGTTGCGATACTCCCGCTGCGAGGATTTGACAATTTGTTCCGGCGAGTCCGCGTTGTAAAACATCGCGTCAAACATCTTGTGCCGCTGCAAATCCGCCCCGGAACCAACGCTAATGGCGATATCCCCGTCCTTCAATTGTTCATTCAACTTGACGGTGAATTCCCTGGTCAGGGTCTTGCCCAGGTCGTTCTTCAGCTTGGCGATAATCCGCACCTTGCCGAGGGGTTCAACCTTGTCCTTGTCGACACTGACCGAATCCAGCGACCACACGCTGTCCTTTTCGTAAGTCTGCACCGACAACTTGACCTGCTCCAACTTCATCAACTTCGGGAACTGCGAATACATCATGAACACCGGCCGCAGTTGCTCAAACAACGCCGACATGCGGGCCGAGGTTCCGCCGCTGTACACGCCGTCCAGCTTCACCGGTGGCAGGCCGCTAAAGGTGATCTCCCCGTTCAAGCGCAAAGTCACCTTGTAGGAATAATCCTGCCCGCCTTCCAACGCCTCGGACATCAGGATCGACAGCAACAGCGGCACCACGCGGTAATCGGTCGCCATCTGGCCGCGCGCAGGCGGACGCTGTTCCCCATTGTGGGTAAAGTCGATTTCATAGGAAGCCAGTTTCGGCACCACACCAAGCTTCCCCGCCACCGCCGACAAGCGGTCCTGTTTCAGGGTGCCGACAATCTTGCCGGTATTCGACAGCTTGTAGGGATATTCATAGCTCGGCAGCACGGAAATAATCTCGGCCTGTGCGAAGGGAAACTCCACCGAACCCACGCCAAACATCGGATGGCCGAATGCCAGCACCTTGTCGCCATCCATTGCCGTCACCGTGCCGGTACCCGCCGCATTGATGTCACCGGAAATCAGCACCACCGCCAACGGCGAACCGGGAGCGATTGCGGCCCCTTCGACTGAACCGGAACTCGACCCGCCCGCCACCGGCATAAACAAACCGTCCTTGGGGAATAACGGAGCCAGCAATTGCTGCATCTGCTCGTTCCAACCGCTAATGGCCAAGGGCAGCGACAGGAACCCGCCGCGATTATCCACCCTGGCTTGGGGAACCAACAGACCATCCGTAGTCGTGGTTAGCGGGAACGGATTATTGTCGTCGTCGGCAGCGTCCTTGCGTTCTCCCACATCAATCATGTCCTTGATCGGCGTGAACCCGCAATGCCCGTCCTTCTCGAAACTTCCCAGCCGCCGCGACAACGCACCCACCAGTTTACCGTCAATGTACAACGGCGAACCGCTCATCCCGTGCACCGCCTCGGTCAGCTTGGTTTTCTCGTCAACCAGCTTGGCGATGATCAAATCCTTCCCCGGGCCGAAAGCATTGTGCTGCACGCCGAGAATCTCCGTGTCGAGTTCGACAATCTGCGTCCCCTGCATCACCGTCAGCGTCTTGCCATGCATGCCGGGCTTCAGCTCTTCAACCGGAAAAAGTGGCGGGAACGCCGCGAAGGAACGACCCGCTGACAACGAGCAGAGAATGATTAACAGCCAACGCATCAGAGCCAACAAGCTGACCCAGAACCGCGTTAGCGTCAAATCAAATTAGATTACAACTTGGTAATACGAGTTCATGCAAAGCCGCCAAGTTGACGCAAAGAACGCCAAGTTTTATAATTGATTGACTATTCGGGCCACCCCACTCTTGAACAACACCGAACCAAAGTTGATTACCAATCCCAGCTTGAGATTGGTAAGTTTCAAATAAGTAATCACCTGTTTCTTATGCACAGGCAACAGAGCTTCCACCGACTTCAACTCCACAATAACCTTGTCTTCCACAATTAAATCCGCCTTGAACGCATTAGGAACCGTCAGATCTTCATAACGGAAGCGGCACCGTCACTTGTCGTTTAAACGGGACCCGACGTTTCTCTAACTCTGAAAACAAATATCCACTAACAACGCAGCTATCTCATTCTCTATCCTCATAAAAAACTTAGCGTTCTTTGCGTCAACTTGGCGGCTTTGCGCGAACCTCTTAAAGACTCCGCTCCATCGCCGTTAGCGTCTTGCGGATTTCCACCTCGCCATGTGCCAGCGAGATGAAACAAGTCTCGAATTGCGACGGCGGCACATAGACTCCGTTTTCCAGCATGCCGTGAAAATACTTGTTGAAGGCGGCCAAATCTGCAGTCTTGGCGTCTTCCAGATTGTGCACTTCCTTGTCGGTGAAGAACAGGCACCACATGGATCCGATGCGGTAAAACTTGTAGCCCAATTTCTTCCCCGCCAACAATTCCCGCACCCCCGATTCCAGCAGGGCACCGAGCTGTTCCAGTTTCACAAAACCATCGTTAGCGTCCAGTTCCCGCAACTGCGCCAGACCCGCCGCCATCGCCAGCGGATTACCCGACAAGGTTCCCGCCTGATACACCGGCCCCAGCGGGGCCAGCTTCTCCATAATCGCCCGCTTGCCGCCGAAGGCCCCCACCGGCAACCCGCCGCCAATCACTTTGCCAAATGCCGACAGATCCGGCGTAATCCCGGTCAAGCCCTGCACCCCCGCCTTGCCCACGCGAAACCCGGTCATCACTTCATCAAAAATCAACACGATGCCGTGTTTCGCCGTCAGCCTGCGTAATTCCTGCAAAAATCCCGCCTGCGGCAGGATCAATCCGGCATTGGCAGGTATCGGCTCCAGAATCACCGCCGCCACCTGTTCACCCACCTCACGCAATACCTTTTCCAGCACGGGCAAATCATTGAACGGCAAACAAAGGGTTTCCGCCGCCAGCGACGCGGGAATCCCGGCCGAGTCGGGATGACCCAGCGTTAGCGCCCCAGATCCCGCCTTGACCAATAACGAATCCACATGGCCGTGATAGCAGCCCTCGAACTTGATGATCTTGTCGCGCCCTGTGTAACCGCGTGCCAGGCGGATGCAGGACATGGTCGCCTCGGTTCCCGAATTGCACATCCGCACCATCTCCAGCGACGGCATCCACGCCGTCACCATCTCCGCCATTTCCACTTCCAGTGCACCAGGCACACCAAAACTGGTGCCCCGTTCTAACGCCGCACCAACCGCACACTTCACACATTCAGGCGCGTGTCCGAGAATCGCCGGACCCCAAGTGCAAACATAGTCCACGAAGGCATTGTCATCGACATCATAAAGATAAGCCCCGTTGGCACGCGCGGCAAAAAACGGCTTTCCCCCTACTGCCCGGAAAGCCCTCACCGGCGAATTCACCCCGCCGGGAATCACCACTTTCGCTCGCTCAAATAACGCCTCGGATTTCGAAAAATTCATCACCGCATCCTAGACCGCTAACGGCGAAGCAAAAGCAAATGTTTTGCATTACGAATAATGCTTGATCGCCGCCTCGGTGCGGTTACGGACATGCATCTTGGAGTAGATGCGCTTGACGTAGGTTCTGACCGTCTCAAGGCTCAGCTGCATCTTGTCGGCAATTTCCTTGTTGCTGAAGCCGACCGCCAGCAGTTCGAGCAACTCTAGTTCACGCGGGGAGAGTTTTTCAGAATCCGGACTCTTGGCCGGTTTTTCCGCCGACTGAAAGTAATGCACCACCTTGCGGGCAATATTGCTGGAAAACGCCGAGCCTCCTGCATACACATCCCGGATGGCGCCAAACAAAGCCTCCGGCGAACTCGATTTCAACAGGTAACCGTTGGCGCCTGCTTTCAACGCGCGGAAGATAATGTCCTCCTCCTCGTAAATGGTCAGAATCAGGATTTCCAGCTCAGGCAATTTCGCCTTGAGCAGCGGCACGCAATCAATCCCCGACATGCCCGGCAACTTGATGTCCAGCAACACCACGTCCGGCGGCCGTTGCGGAATCTTCTCCAGCGCCTCCTCCGCCGAGTTGACCGTGTACAAACATTCAATATCGGACGCATCCGCCAGAATCCTGACAAACTGTTCCCGCAAACCCGGGCGATCTTCAACCAGTACCACTGTCTTTTTCATGGCATAAACCCCTCAGGCAATCGGCACCGCAAAACGAACCGTCGTTCCCTTGCCCTCGTTGCTTTCAATCGAAAATTTGCCGCCTATCACTTCCATGCGCCGTTGCATGTTGGTCAAACCGTTGCCCTGTTTGACATCACCCACGTAAAATCCTTTCCCTTGGTCGCCAATGACGATATGCAACACCGAATTCTCAAACGCAATGCGCGCGTGCAATTCCTTGGTGCCGGAATGTTTCAACGCGTTGTTAAGCGCCTCCTTCACCGCCAGAATGATGTGATGCCGGAGATTGCTAGGGACCTCACGATAATCGGTCAAGGCCAGTGCGTTGATGCGGCAGCGCACCTTGGCGATCATGCATTGCTGTTCGATGTGCCTGCACAGGAAGCCGACCAGCGATTCCAGGTTGTCGTTCTTCGGATTCACCATCCACACCGTTTCCGACAGGGCGGCAACCAGGTTGCGCGTCACCTTGGAAATCTCCCGCAAACTGGACAACGATTCCGGTGTCGACGGCTGCGTCTCGGCGTAGGAACTTAACAGGGAAATATGCGTGATATAGGAACCGAGATCGTCGTGCAAATCCTGCGCGATGCGCAAACGCTCCTGGTTGAGCGAATCCAGCCGCCGCGCCTTGAGGTAAATCCGGTAACGCCACAACAGCAGGACCAGCACATTCACCGCCCCGATACACAGCACCCAGAACCACGGCCTTTCCCAATAGGGCGCCGATACCGAGAACTCAAAGACACCGATCCCGCCTTGCGCCTCGCCCCACACGTCGACATCCTGCACGCTAAACACATAATGCCCGGGTGCCAGCCGGTCATACTCGATGGGTTTCAGTTCTCCCGGACCCGTCTCATAAGTTTCCTCCCATTGCACCAGCAATTGTTCACCCGGCCTGACCTTCGGCAATTCGCCGCCCAAACGCCACTCGGCATGGCCGGTATTGTCGTCGTCAATGATCGCCAGAATACTGTTGTCCGGCTGACTCAGGATTTGCGCCATGGAACGGTGCGTGCCATCGGCAATCCATTCCGCCTTCTTCACCCCGCCGCTTTGACGGAACGGCATGGCGGACATGCCATCAAAGAGCGGCTGGCCGTTTGGACCGATAATGGTGATGTTCTTCACCGCGTAAACCCCCACCGAGGACGGGCTGCCCGCCGAGGAGATGATGAAACTGATGCGCTCCGCGTTCTCCGGCACCATGACTTGCTCGCGATGCGTTGTAAATGCCGGGGCTACCAGTTTTTTGTCCCAGACCGGACTGACTCCCTTCACTTCAAAAGTCTTGTGCCCGAAGCGGGTCCCAGTCTGGTCATAAAAACAAACCGTAAAGGTGGCGCTGCCTCCCTCCGCCTGCTTCCAGTCGCCATCGACTCCCTGCAAGCGATAACGCACCCGTGAGAAATTACCGGCGGCCTGCTCCGTGCTGTCGCGCACATACAGCACTATTTTCTGCGCGGAAGAAGGAATCTCCGCCGCCTGGCCATTCGACACGATCACATTCCCGTCGACGGCAATCCTGTCCACCACCGGCGCGGCGTTGCCTGCAGCCAGTGCCGCCAGCCACAGGCCGGCGAAGAAGGCAGATACTTGCTTCACAGGTAACATGGTTCCCGTTACGATAATGAGTCGCCGCTCACAAGGCAATACCCCCCTTTGGGGACTATTTTTATTTCCCCCGCTGTGCTTTAATCCGACCATGAACATAGCATTACCCGCATCCATCCTGCTGCTTGTCCTGTCAATACTGCCCCTGCGCGCACAAGTCCCGTCACCCAGCGTGCTGTCCTCGGGCTGGCAAATGCAGGACGCCGCCAAGGTATCGCAGAACGGCGAGCAACTTTCGCAGGCTTCGTTCTCCGGCAAGGATTGGTACAAAGCAACTGTCCCCGGCACTGTGCTAACCACCTTGGTTGACAACAAGGTCTATCCCGAACCGATGTACGGCGAGAACAATCGTCCCGACAAAATTCCCGACTCCCTCTGCCGCACCGACTGGTGGTACCGCGGCTCATTCCCCGTTCCCGCTGACTATGCAGGCAAAACCGTGTGGCTGAACTTCGACGGCATCAATTACGCCGCCGAGGTATGGGTCAACGGCCAGCGTGTCGGCACCATCAAAGGTGCCTTTATTCGCGGCACTTTCGACATCACCGCATTGGTCAAACCCGGCAAGCCCGCCGTCATCGCCATCCGCATCTCCCCGCAACCGCATCCCGGCATTCCCGCCGAGCACACTCTGGGCGCGGGCAACGGCCCGATCGGCGGCGTCACGCGACTCGACGGCCCGACCTTTGCCTGTTCCATCGGTTGGGACTGGTTGCCGGGCATCCGCGACCGCAATACCGGTATCTGGCAGAAAGTTTACCTCTCCGCCAGCGGCCCGGTAATTCTCAAGGACGCGCAAATCACCACCCAACTGCCACTGCCCAAGACCGATTCCGCCGACATCACCGTGGTGGTCCCGGTAAAGAATATCAGCGATAAATCACAGAGCGGCATGATCAAGGGCAGCTTCGACAACGTGGCCTTTGAAATGCCGGTCACGCTCGAACCCGGCATCTCCGCGCAATATTTCACCTTCGACCAAAAGAAGTTCCCGCAACTCCGCGTTTCCAATCCCAAGCTGTGGTGGCCCAACGGCCTTGGCGAACCCAACCTGCACACCCTGCACCTCTCCTTCGAGATCGACGGCAAGGTTTCCGACGCCAAGGATATCAGCTTCGGCATCCGCTCCATCAGCTACGACGAACCGGACGCCAAAATCCCCGGCAGCGGCGCCCTCTCACTCAGCGTCAACGGCGTGCGCGTCTTCGCCAAGGGCGGCAACTGGGGCATGGACGAGGCATTGAAGCGCATTCCCCGCGAACGACTGGAAGCCTTCGTGCGCCTGCATCGCGACGCCAATTTCAACATGATCCGCAACTGGGGCGGACAAAGCACCAGCGACGACCTCTATGACCTGTGCGACAAATACGGCATCCTGCTCTGGGACGAATTCTTCCAGTTCAACAGCGCCGACCCGCTGGACCTCAGCCTCTACATCGACAACATGCGCGACAAAATCCTGCGCTACCGCAACCACCCCTCCATTGCCCTCTGGTGCGCACGCAACGAAGCCACCCCGCCCAAGTATCTCGATGATGCGGTGCGCGGCGCCGTCACCGCCCTCGATCCCGACCGCTGGTACCAGTCCAACTCCGGGCATGGTCGCGGCATGAACTCCGGCGGCCCCTACAACTGGCAAACTCCCGTCGAGTTCTACAAGTTCAATACCCAGGAACGCTTCAACAAAAACGAAACCTTCAAGACCGAGATCGGCGGCATCTCCGTCCCCACCCTCGAATCCATCCAGGGCATGATGCCCGAATCCAGTTGGAACGTGATCAACGACGACTGGGCCGAACACGACTTCACCGCCGGCAGCGGTCGCAAATACCCCGACCAGATCAATAAACGCTACGGCAAAATCGCCAACCTCGCCGACTTCGTACGTAAAGCCCAAATGATGAACTACGAGGGTTACCGCGCCATGTATGAAGGCCGCCAAGGACAAATGTTCAAGCCCGTGCAAGGCATCCTCACCTGGATGAGCCATCCCGCGCAACCCAGCTTCGTCTGGCAGGTCTATCACTATGACCTCGAACCCTTCGGCACCTTCTTCGCCGTGAAGAAAGCCTGCGAACCCGTCCACATCCAGTTCAACGAACTGGAGAACGGCATCGTGCAAGTGATCAACAACCTCCCTGCCGCCCTCTCCGGCGCGAAGGCCAAGATTACCCTCTACAACCTCGATTCCAGCATCGCCTGGCAGCATGACTACAACGTCAGCGCCCCCGCCACCGCCGTCACCAAGCTCGGCGCGGTGGAATGGACTGCCTCACTGACCCCCGTGCACTTCATCAAACTCGAACTCCGCGACTCCGGCGGCAAGTTGCTTTCCGACAACTTCTACTGGCACGCCACTGCCGCCAAGCCCGACAGCCTCAAGGAACTGGCCGATTACACCGCGTTGAACAGCCTCCCCCTCGTCACCCTCGAAACCAAGGCCACACGACGTGACAGCGACAGCAAAGTCTTCGTCGACGTCACCCTGCGCAACCCCGGCAGCAGCATGGCCCTCATGGCCCACCTGCAATTGCGTCGCGGCAAATCACAGGAACGCGTCCTGCCCGTCTACTACAGCGACAACTACATTTCCCTGACACCGAAAGAGGAGAAAACCGTCACCATCGAAGCCGCCGCCACCGACCTCAAGGGCGAACCCGCCCTGGTCCTGGTCGACGGCTGGAACATCGCCGTGCAATCCGTCAACAGCCCCGGCGTCGCCCTTGCCCTCAACACCAAGGCACAGGTCGACAGCTGGCCCAAGACCGGGCTCGACTTCTACCAACCCGCTCCCCTCAGCGGCGAGGAAATCCGCGTCAACGTCGGCGGCTTCACCCGCGACGGCTTTGTCGGCGACCCCGGTTACCCCGTCGGCGTCCCCGGCTGGATGACCGAACCCATTGAAATGAAAGGCGAACACCTCGCCCCCATGGCCATCTACCAGACCGTCCGCTGGGCCGAATACCAATACCCCTTCATCCTCAAAGGCAAACCCGGCCAGACCTACACCGTCCGACTCCACTTCACCGAAAGCGACGGCAACACCAAGGAAGGCAAACGGGTGTTCAACATCAGCATCAACGGCAAAACCGTGTTGACCGACTTTGACATCTACAAAGAAGCCGGCGGCAAAAACATCGCCATCGCCAAGCAATTCACCGGCATCAAACCCGAAGCCGACGGCAAAATCCTCATCGGCATCGACAAAGGCAAATCCGGCACCCCCGCCCTCTGCGGCATCGAGATCCTCAAGGAATAGTTGAAACACTCGTCAGCAGGGTAACACAGACATTCCTGTCTGTGTTACCATGGCTAAGGCACAGACAAGAATGTCTGTGCTACCTTGCATGAGCGGATAAGAGGAAACGGAAAAATAATTCAGCGACCCGCCTACGCCCCACAGTCACCCGGCGAACAACATAGCGTCAGCTGTCATGCATACTGATATTGAATGCATTGCATATTTATTAAATATTCATCGCATATT
This sequence comes from Verrucomicrobiales bacterium, assembly GCA_031256975.1. Taxonomy (GTDB): domain Bacteria; phylum Verrucomicrobiota; class Verrucomicrobiia; order Methylacidiphilales; family JAAUTS01; genus JAIRPN01. The sequence continues at coordinate 182,886 of JAIRPN010000004.1, forward strand.
AAAATCATATTCAACGAAGATTTATAAAATATCCGCTATAAATTAATTAGATATTCTGAATATATTTAATTAATATCCATCGAATAACTTTTAAATATTCATAACATATTTATCTAATATTCAATGAATATTTATTTCATTTGTAATCATTTATGGATTGTGTTTACCTACTCCTGAAACCTGATCCTACCCCTATGAGCAAGGCATCCTTTGAAAAATGCACCCAAGGCCATATCCGTTTCCCTTCCTACATGCCGCGCACGGAAGACGAATTCCTTTCATGGTCGGCTAACTTTCTCCTGAACCTCGAAACCAACCGCGACCTGCTGGATGTCAACCCTGTCCTGCTCCAACAACTGAACGCCACGCACGCCAACCTGAAAAAATCCCTCCACATCATCGGCCTGATGACCCGCGATCTCGCTTCCTTCAGCGCCTACAAAAACCGCGTCCTCTACGCCCTCGGCAATCGTCCCATCACCGGCCCTGTTCTCCCCGCCTTTCCATTACCCGACGACCAATCCCGCACCGGTTTCGTCAAAACCATCAAGACCGAGATCGCCCGCATCAAAGCGCATCCCGATTACTCCACTGTCATCGGTCTCGCCATGGGCATCGAAAGCCTCGATCATCCCTCCCGCCGCAAAAGCGAACTCACCCCCTCATTCAAACTCCTGGTCGACGACTTCCGCGTCATCCTTCACTGGAAAAAAGGTCCTGCCGAAGCGCTGCGCATCCTCGCTGACCATGGTGACGGCGAACTGCGGCTGGCCGGTGTCGCCACCCGTGCCAAATTCACCGACCCCGCGCCATTGCCGACCACCCCTGCCATCTGGCGTTACCAAGTCTGTTACCTCAAACGTGATCGCCAAATCGGTTTCTACAGTCCAATCAAGGAAATCGCGGTCAAGTCTGCCGGGGTAAAATGAATTTCATTGTCTCTCCTAACCATTCCGATAAAAACTAACAGATGCAACGACCTGACAAACGCAAAGCCAGCCAAATCCGCCCGCTCAAATTCCAATGGGACATCGCGCCCAACGCCCTCGCTTCCATCCTGCTCTCCTGCGGTAACACCCAGGTCATCTGTGCCGTCAGTGTCGAGGAATCCGTGCCGCGCTGGATGAAGGCACAGAACGTCACCGGCGGCTGGACCACGGCGGAATATTCCATGCTTCCTTATTCCACTCCCGACCGCAAGACCCGCGACATCGCCAAGGGCAAGATCGACGGGCGCAGCCAGGAAATCCAGCGACTGATCGGCCGCTCCCTGCGCGCGGTGATTGACCTGGAAAAACTCGGCGAACGCACCCTGTGGATCGACTGCGACGTGTTGCAGGCTGACGGTGGCACCCGCACCACTTCCATCACCGGCGCCTATCTCGCCCTGAAGCTGGCCGTTGAACGCCTGACCAGCAAGGGCCTGCTCAAACAGAATCCGCTCACCACCAGCATCGGCGCCATCAGCGTCGGCATTTACCAAGGGCAAGTCATTGCCGACCTTTGTTATCTGGAAGACAAGGACGCCAGCGTCGACATGAACGTGGTGATGACCGGCAAAGGCAAATTCGTCGAGGTGCAGGCCAGCGGCGAGGAAGCCACCTACAGCCCGAAGGAATTGCAGGCCATGCTCAAATGCGCCACCGGCGCCTTGAAGAAAGTGGCTCAATTCCAAACCCAAGCCTGGGCCAAGCGACCGAAGAAATAACCGTTCGCGCAAAGTCCGCCAAGGGGACGCAAAGAACGTTAAATCGTTTTATGAAAAATTCCCCTCTCGTAGAGGGGTGCCCGAAGGGCGGGGTGTTTAAGCGTTTTGCTTTCTCTTGAACGCGGAACTACCCCGTCCGCTTCGCGTCCACCCCTTCACGGAAGGGGAATTGTTAACAGAACAAACAGTATTATTAAAACAACTTAGCGTTCTTTGCGTCCCCTTGGCGGGCTTTGCGCGAACTGTGCTAAACAGTCTTGGAGAAGCGGTTCTGCCCCGCCTTGAGATAAGCATCGAAGCACATGGCGATGTTACGAATCAGGAAACGTCCGGTCGGCAGCACCACAATCTTGTCACTGCCAACAGTCAAAAGCCCATCTCGTTGCATATCCTCAAGTGAGGTTAATGAGGAAGCGAAGTATTCAGCAAATTTAATGCCGAATTGCGTTTCCACCTTGCCGATATCCAATTCGAAATCGCACATCAGCCGCATGATGATTTCCCGCCGCAGCAAATCATCATCATTTAATAACAAGCCCCGCGCGGTGGCAGGCTTCGCGGCGTTGATCGCGTCGGTGTATTGGTGGATATTCTTGTGATTCTGCGCGTACACCCGGCCTAGCGAACTGATCGATGAGACACCGAAGGCCAGCAAATCGCAGCCGGCATGGGTGGAATAGCCTTGGAAATTCCGGTACAAATTGCCCTCCCGCTGCGCACGGCACAGGTCGTCGTCCGCCTTGGCGAAATGGTCCATGCCGATGTACACATAGCCCTCGCCCAGCAACCGCTCCACCGCGTAGCGGAAGATGGCCAGCTTTTCCTGCGGAGAGGGCAGTTCCTCCGGCTTGATGGCCTTTTGATGGCGGATCATCTCCGGGAGATAAGCGAAGTTGAACAAGGCCAGGCGATCCGGAGCCAGTGCCAGCACCCTGTCCAGCGTGCGCACAAAGGAAGCGCGCGATTGTTTCGGCAGGCCGTACATCAGGTCCACCGACACACTGCGCATGCCGTTGGCCCGGCCTTCCTCGATCACCGCGCGGGTTTGTTCCTCCGACTGGATGCGGTTCACCGCGCGTTGCACATCGTCGTCAAAATCCTGGATGCCCACCGACAGCCGGTTGAACCCGGCTTTGCCCAGCACTTTCAAATGTTCCGCGTTGGTTTCGCGCGGGTCGACCTCGATGCCAAGTTCACTGTCAGCGGAAAACAGGAAACGCTCCTTGATCGCCGCAATCAATTCCCCCAGCTCCTGCGGGGCGAAAAAGGTCGGCGTGCCGCCGCCCCAGTGCAACTGCACCACTTCGCGGTTGGCGGACAGTTGCGGGCGCAGCAAGTCCATCTCGCGGTACAAGGTCTTGAGATAGGCAGCCGGGCGCGAGCGGTCGGCGGTGAAGGTCACATTGCAACCGCAGTAAAAGCATACCGATTCGCAAAACGGCAGATGGAAATACAGGGACAAGGGCGGCGGATTGTCCAACCGGTCGGAACGGTGGATTTCCTGCAACAAATCCGCCCCGGTGAAAGCCTCGGTGAACTGCGGGGCGGTCGGATAACTCGTATAGCGCGGCCCCGCCACGCCATAGCGTGACAGCAGCTCGAAATCCAGTTCAGGAACGGAAAAAGCGGTGGCCATATGGATTAAATAATCTACTTAATACAGCCAAATAAGCAATCTTCTCGCGTGGGTTTCGTGCCAAGAGTTCGCGCAAAGTACGCTAAAAGGACGCCAAGAACGCCAAGTTTTTTAAAATTAAAATACCTTTGTTTCTTTGCGGTCTTGGCGTCTGCTTGGCGGTCTTGGCGCGAACTCAAACCTCGACCGGTTCCTCGACTTCCCAGCTGTATTTCATCACCTCGCGGAAGTTCTGGTTCTTGCGGTAGAGGGCCAGCTTATTGCGCAGGGTGCGCAGGCTGATGCCCAGCAACTTGCTGGCATGGGTGCGATTGCCACCGCAGCGTTCCAAGGCGCGGATGATCGCGTCACGCTCAATGTCTTCCAGATTGAGCAATTGCCCGCTTGATTCGGTCGCCCCCAATTCATCCTGCAAGACCGGCAAATCCTCGTCACTGAGATTCTCCCCGTCGGCAGCCAGGATCACCGCCCGTTCCAGCGCGTTTTGCAATTCGCGCACGTTGCCCGGCCAGTTGTACGCCTTGATCCGCAACACCGCTTCCTTGCCCAGGCGGCGGATCTTCTTGCCGTGTTTGCGGGAAAATTCCAGCATGAAAGTCTCGGCCAGCCTGACCACGTCATCTCCGCGCTCACGCAGGGGCGGCAGCTGGATCGGCACCACATTCAGGCGGTAAAACAAGTCCTCGCGGAAACGCCCCTGTTTGACCTCGCGTTGCAAGTCACGGTTGGTGGTGGCGATCACCCGCACGTCAACCTTAATGGTCTTGTTGCCGCCGACCCGCTCGAATTCACGCTCCTGCAGGACACGCAACAGCTTCACTTGCAGATCGGGCGGGATTTCCGAGATTTCATCCAGCAGCAAGGTGCCCCCATTGGCGAGTTCGAAACGCCCCTCGCGACGCTGGATCGCCCCGGTAAACGCGCCCTTCTCATGGCCGAAGAATTCGCTTTCCAGCAGGTTGGCGGGAATCGCGGCGCAATTGACACGGATGAACGGCTTGCCGTTGCGCAAGCTTTGTTCGTGCAGGGCCTGCGCCACCACTTCCTTGCCGGTGCCGCTCTCGCCCTGGATCAATACCGTGGCATCCGTGCTGCCCAGCCGTTCCACCCATTGCTTGACGCGCAACATGGCCGGGCAGGTTCCCCAACTGACCAAGCGGGCCTGACGCTCCGCCACTTCACCGCGCAAATAGTGGTTCTCCGCCTGCAGCGCCATGACTTGGCGCAAGCGGCTGAGCGCCACTTCCAACCGTGAAATGTCGATCGGTTTGACCAGATAATCGAACACCCCGATGCGCAACGCTTCCACTGCCGAATCCATGCTGCCAAACCCGGTGATCAGCATGGTGTGCAATTGCGGATTGGAACTGCGGATGGAGCGCAGGAATTCCAACCCGCTGCCGTCGCGCAATTTGAGGTCGCAAATGACCAGATCGAAACTTTCCTCCTTCAGCGCGGTCTTCGCCTGGGCTATGGATTCCACCCCCAGCGCGGCATAATCCATCTCGCGCAGAAATTCCGTCATCAACCCCCGCACTGAACTTTCATCATCAACGACCAAGATACGTTCCAACTTCATTGGCTACTCCCCACTGGGCAAATATTTCCCACTTGCCACGGAATTGCAAGTTGCAATCCTGATGACAGCGACTTTATTCACAGCAATGAAATCACTGCCGATCCGATCCGCATTTGCCGGTAAGTCCTATCCTGCCGACCGCAAGGAGCTGCTTTCCCGGTTCCAACAGTACATCGAACCCCATGCCACCGGCACTCCGGCCAGGCGTCGCGTTCCCGACATGCTGCTGGTGCCGCACATCGACTTTCTGGTGAACATGGAATTGTATGCCAAGGCTTACGCGCATCTTCTGCACGGCAAGAGCTTCCCGGAGATCTTCTACATTCTCGGCGTCGGCCACCAATGCCCGCATGAGTTCAGCGCGGTATCCTGCAATTACGAAACCCCCTTGGGCAGGCTCAACTCGGACCAGCCGCTGATGGAGACCATCGAGCAGCACTGCGGGTTCGACATCGCCCTGTCTCCCACCACTTACAAACACGAGCATTCGCTGGAATTCGTGGTGATTTGGTTGCAGGCCTTGCGCGACCTGTATTTCCCGCAGGCCCGGTTCAAGATCGTGCCGATCCTGATGGGCGGTTTGTTTGAAACCGTGCTGAGCGGCAGACTTCCCGGCCCCAACCATGAAATCACCCGTTTCGGCAAAGCCGTTGCCGACAGTTTCCGCCAACACGCCAAAGGCGAAGCCGCCATCATCGCCAGCATCGACGGTTGCCATGTCGGCCCCCGTTTCGATCATGATTTTCCAGCCAATGCCACGGCGCAAAAAATGGTCCGGCAATGGGAGAAAGAGCTGTGGGAGTTTTGTTGCAGCGACAAACTGGACGACTTCATCCTCCACCTGCACCGGGTGGAAAACGCCTTTTATTTCGACGGGGTCGGGGTGTTGACCCTGTTGCTGCGCAACTTCACGGTTAGCGCCCGGCGCGAAACCCACGAGCTCTGGTACGAGGAAAGCGACCAGTCCTTTGTCACCTTTAGCGGCGGTTATTTCTCGCCACTGTCCCGGAACGTCACCAGTTTGTAACAAAGCCGGCGGCTTAATTGATTCCCTTTCCCAAATATCTGTTATACTGCTGTTATTGTGTCACCTGAAACCACTTATTTGCCTGAACATTTCACCAACCGTGAATTGAGTTGGTTGCAATTCAATGCCCGCGTCATGGAAGAAGCGCAGGACCGGACCCTGCCCCTGCTGGAACGCCTCAAATTCCTGTGCATTACCAGTTCCAACCTCGACGAGTTTTTTGAAATCCGCGTGGCCGGCCTCAAGCAGATCATCCAAAGCAAAAGCAACGATCCGGGCTCGGACGGCCTGAGTTCCTCCGAGACTTTCAACGCAGTGCATGACCGGGTTGCCAAGCTGGTCGAGGCCCAGTACCACCTGTGGAAACACGACCTGTTACCCGCCTTGGAACAGAATGGCATTCGTTTCCATGACATCGCTAATCTGCCGCAGGAAAGCAAAAACTGGCTGGAGGAATACTTTGTGAAGGAATGCTACCCGGTGCTGACCCCGCTGGCCATTGATCCCAGTCATCCCTTCCCGCAATTGTTGAACAAGAGCCTCAACCTGATTGTGCTGCTGGAGAAAACCGGCGCGGCCGACCATCACGAGGGCGAGCAGGAATTGCGTTACGGGATCGTGCAGGTGCCGCGGGTATTGAATCGCGTGGTTTCGCTGCCGGCAAGCGAGGACAAGACCCAGAATTTCGTTTATCTGAGTTCCCTGATCAGCGCGCATACCGACAAGCTGTTTCCCGGCCTGAAAGTGCTCGGTTCCTACGCCTTCCGCATCACGCGCAACAGCGACCTGTATATCGACGACGAAGAAGCGCAAAACCTGCTCCGCACCATCGAGGAGGAATTGCGCAAGCGCAATCGCGGCAACGCCGTCCGGTTGGAAATCAGCAAACGCTGCCCGGAATTCGTGCAGCAGTTCCTGCTGGAAAAATTCAAACTGGATCACGATGACTTGTATCAGGTCGACGATCCGATCAACTTCCTGCGCCTGATGCCGATCACCGAGCTGGACAAGCCGCACCTGAAATTCAAGACCTTCGCCCCGGCAATCGCCGCGCCCCTGCAAGGCGAGGTCGATATCTTCGAGGTCATGCGCCATCAGGACGTGCTGCTGCACCATCCCTATCACAATTTTTCCAGCATCGTCGACTTCGTGGAGAAGGCCGCGCTTGACCCGGCGGTACTGGCCATCAAGATGACCCTGTACCGCACCAGCGGCGACTCCCCCTTGATCAAGGCGTTGATTCGCGCCGCCAACAACGGCAAGCAGGTCACCGTGATGGTTGAACTGAAAGCCCGTTTTGACGAAGCCAACAACATCGCCTGGGCCCGCCGCATGGAAGACGCCGGTATTCACGTGGTGTACGGATTGGTCGGACTCAAGACCCACTGCAAGGTCCTGTTCATCGTGCGTCGCGACACCGACGGCATCCGCCATTATGTGCATCTCGGCACCGGCAATTACCATCCCCGCACCGCCCGCTTGTACACCGATCTCGGCCTGCTGACCACCAAACCGGAAATCACCGGGGAAGTCGCCACGTTGTTCAACGCGCTAACCGGCATGTCCGAATATGCCGGTGGCAAAAAACTGCTGGTGGCCCCCTTTGACATGTCGGACCGTTTCCTGGAAAAGATTCGCCGTGAAACCGGGCACGCCAACAACGGCAAAGCCACCTACATCTTCGCCAAGATGAACGCGCTGGTTGACCCCGAAATCATTGCCGCCCTCTACGACGCCTCGCGCGCCGGGGTGAAAGTTGACCTGCTGGTGCGCGGCATCTGCTGCCTGAAGCCGCGGGTTCCCGGCATCAGCGACAACATCGAGGTGCGCAGCATCGTCGACCAGTTCCTTGAGCACAGCCGTATCTTTTATTTCAAGAACGACGCCAATGACGAACTTTACCTCGGCAGCGCCGACTGGATGCCGCGCAACCTGCACCGCCGCGTCGAGGTGGTATTCCCGGTCGAGGACCCGAAACTCAAGCAGCACGTGATTGAGACCGTCATCAGCACCTACTGGCAGGACAATGCCAAGGCCCGCTATCTGCAGGCCGACGGCCTGACCGATCTTCGTGATCTAAGCGACAACCCCAAAGTCCGCGCCCAAAGCGTTTTCATGCAGGCGGCGGAAAAGGAAAAACAGCTCGCCCCTGTCACCATTAACAAGCCCGAGATTGAAATCATCCCGCTTGATCCGGATGAAATCTAGAATTTTGGCTTTTCTATTGTCCCGCAACCTTGTTTAATCTCCATTCCATTCTCTAATGGCAGGCCCGAGTGGTGGAATGGTAGACACACAGGACTTAAAATCCTGAGAGGCGAAAGCCTCGTGCCGGTTCGAGTCCGGCCTCGGGTACCACCCTTTCCCTGCTAAACCGTTGTTGCACCAGATTGTTTTATTCCAGTAGATCCGATGCCGGAAGCCAAAATCCAGATCCCACGACTTGTCGCCTAAACCAGCTTCGTTCTCGGGGGTGGAGTTGGTTGGTATCGCCAGTTGCCAGATGATGCCGCCGAATTTGGTACCCGCGTCATCAATGTTGGAACGGATACCCTGTCAGTCACCAGTCACAATAGTGTAATGACGGCTTGCCCATCCTGTATACAAGGATGAACAAGCCACCTGCTTACCGAATAAATTAAACAAAATCTTCGTGCCCTTTACTTTGCTTCGTTAGAGTCACTGGAGTGCGCGCATATCTGGCACTATGATCTTGCGCCTTCAGCAGTGAAGTCATTCACCAAAATCCTTCAAAATTTCTCTCCAACCAGTTCTTCGCTTTTTTTCCACAGTGCTTCGGCAGCCCTGGGGTCCAGCGCGTAAGCACGGACGCCCTCGCTGATGGGAGTGATGATGCGGTCGTCGGGGACGATCTCGCTGACGTGGCAGTTTTCGCAGTACTTGGCGCCAACTTCATCAGCAGATGCGACGACTGCCGCCCATACCGAGGTGGCCGCGCCCTGGGGAACGGTCTTGAATTCAAACGGCCCCTGCCCCTCGGCAGCGAGTTGTTTGTTGATGGTGTCAATCAAGGTCTGGAACTGCGACTGGTCCATGTGGCGGCCCAGTTCGGTCTGGATACCGCCGGGATGCACCGCCGCGGCGCGGATGCCGCGACTGCGGTGCCGCGCGTCAAAGGCCACGGCGAACAGGATGTTGGCGGTCTTCGACCGGCCGTAGGCGACAAACGGGTCATAGGGTGTTTTTTCGAAGCCGGGGTCGTCGAGGGACACGTTGGCGAAACGATGTCCGGAGGAGGCCAGGTTGACCAGCCGCCCGCCGTTGCGCAGCAGGGGCGCGATCTTGTTGACGAAGACGAAGTGACCGAGGTGGTTGGTGCCGAACTGGGTCTCGAAACCGTCAGCGGTATGACCGAACGGGGTGGCCATCACCCCGGCATTGGCGATGATCACGTCCAAGGGCTCGCCCTTGGTCAGCAGGGCGTCGGCGCTACGGCGCACGTCCTTGAGGTTGGCGAGGTCGAGGGAGACGAGTTCAAAGGCACCGCCACCCGCCGAGGCCGCCTGGCGAACTCCGGCGGTGGCGCTCTCCGCCTTTTTCAAATCCCGCGCGGCGCCGATCACCGTGGCGCCGTGCGCGGCCAACGCGCGGGCGGTCTCAATACCGAGTCCGGCGGAAACTCCGGTGACCAGGATGCGTTTGCCTTGCAGGTTCACTCCGGCCAGCACCTCGTCCGTAGTGGTGGAGGCGCCAAATTGGTTCTTTTTCATTTTGTCTTCCTTTGGGTGGTCAATGCTGCGAACCTTGCGAGAACGCAACCTTGACGGTTGGTTTAATGGTTTTATAAAAATAAAGTGGAGATTGTCTCCGGTTATAAATAAACGGAGAATTTCTCCGTTTGCAAATGAAAAAAGAAAATAAAATGAGCAGACCACGTCCGACCACGCCGCCGCGCAAGCAGCGGGCCGACGCTCAACGCAACCGCCAGCGTATCCTGGAGGTGGCAAAGGACGCCTTCGCCCAATCGGGCGGAGAGGTCAGTCTCGACGACATCGCCAAAAGCGCGGGCGTGGGGCCGGGCACCCTGTACCGGCATTTCCCCACCCGCGGCGCGCTGCTGGAGGCAGTGTACCGGACCGAAGTGGAGAAGCTGGCGGTGGCACACCAGCAGTACGCGCGAACCAGGCCGCCGGTGGAGGCGCTGCGCGCCTGGATGCTGCTGTTTGTGGAATATATCGCCACCAAGCAATTGATCGCCGCCGCCCTGAATTCGTTGATTACTGACACCGGCAAGCTCTACGCCACCTCCGGTGACCAGATCAAGGGCGCCATCAACGCCCTGGTGCAACGGGCCATCGACAACGGGGACATGCGGGAAGACCTCGACCCCATGGACCTGCTCCGCGCTTTGGTCGGCGTCTCGAATGTCGCCAGCGCGCCGAACTGGCCGCAAAGCGCCAAGAAGCTGGTTGACATCCTCATCGCCGGCTCCCGCCCCGTCGCCGAATCCTCCGCCAAAAGCACCCCGAAAAAACGGCGGAATTTCCGATAATCGTCTCGCGGAATATCAAGCATGCAGAGATAGCAAACCCTGAAAATGAATTCCTGTTGGCGTTTTTTGACAGGTGGATAATTTTTGTGAAATGTCATTTGGCTGCAGTTGAGCCACGATTATTTCTTTCCTTTATTTTCTGCTTTTTCTTAAGCGTCAGAATATCTACCTCGCCGTCAACGAAGCGGCCAAGGCAGTACTTGACGCAGCGGCGAATGATGAAACTCCTGGAAAGTCCGGTCCGACCGGCAAATTCCTCCAGGCGTTCATGCTGCGACTGTTCGAGCATCAACGGGATTGAGGTCTTGGACAGGGATTTGTTTGTTTCTGCTTTCATATGGGTTGATTTCAAAAGGCAAGAGCGACAGCCGCCGCAACTGGGAGGGAATAGTGGGGTAACTATGGAGTTGTTGCAGCGGCTGCGCCCAATCGTTTTCAGGTCCGCGCCCCCCTGTGCAGGCGGGTGAGGCCAATGACAGTCAGGCCGATGCCCAGCAACAGCCAGCCGGAAGGTTCGGGTACGGCGGTGGCGTGGAACACCAGCTGGTTGTTTTCAATGCTGAAGGCCCCTTCCACGCCATTGGCGATGAACTGTCCGCCCAGATCAGCGGAGGGTGTCGTGGCGTTAAGAAAATCGATGATCACATAGTCATTGCCGGCGACCAGTTGGCTCTTGCTAAAATCCACCGTCACCAAGCCAGTCAGGCTCACTCCTACTGTCACGGAGTCTGAGTACAGGAAGGACAATGGACTGTTCTCGGCGTAATCCAGCCAGGCACCATCTTCCAGTACCAAGGTCCCGACCACTTTCAGCGTGGTCGACAAATGCGCACCGGAATAAATATGGATAGTGCCGAGCGAAGCAATCACTCCGTGGCCGCCAAGCAGCCCCTGCCGCACTTCCACGCTGCCCACCGCTCCGGCGTGGTTTTCCACCAGCAAGTTCCCCGCCGAAACCGTGATGTTATCAACCACAATACCGGCGCTGCCGGACAGGATGGTGGTGCCGGGACCGGATTGTTGCAGGTCGATGTTACTGCTGCTGGCGGCACCGCTGCCGCTGCCGACGACCTGATTGGCAAAATTGGCGGTGCCACTGTGGGTAAATAAAATCGTGCCACGCCCCTGCCCGCTCTGGACGGCCAGGGCATTGCCGTTGCCGTCAACAATCTGTCCCTGCCCCTGCCCGCCGATTTCCAGTAATCCGCTTGCCGAAACGCCCGCCGCCAATACCAACCTTGAAGCCTGCACCATGCCGTCATTGATAATCAGGCTGCTCTGGACATTGGCATCGTAAGCGCCGATATTGATGCCACCGGTCCCGGAAACATCCCAGCGGGCATGATCGATAATCACAGCGCCGTCGTTATTGCCGCCAATGACCGCCGATCCGCTGTAAGCGGTGCCGGAGGCGATCACCGCGGTTCCGCTGTAACCGAGGTTGCCGATAAACACATCGTCGCTGCCGGTGGGAGGCACTGAGGATGGACTCCAGTTGCCGGCGTCAAACCAGTCGCTGGTACCGGAAGTATTAATCCAGGTATATTGTGTCGCGTGAACAGGCGTTGCGGTTGCCAGAGCCAGCAGGATGGCGCATTGAATGAGCCGCTTGATATTCTTCATATGTTTCCTCTCGTTTTTGTTATGACATTTTTCCAAAATCCGGTTTTGCCTGCGCCTGGCGCAGGGCTTCACACTCGATCGGTTTCATAACTTCCCAGGCACCGATACAACCTTATGCTTTGTCCGATATGTTATCGCCATGTTCCGTTTCAATAGGCTTCGGCATTAAGCATGGTTATTGTATAATATTGGGTTTATTATAAAAATTTATTTATGTGAATGTCATGGATTTTTATCCATTCGTCATGTACGTGATTATTTTCAAAGAAAATGCGCCGCTTCAAGCAGGCCAACCTGAAGAGAATAAGCACCCTGGCGCAAATCGCCGGGTGCTTGCTGTCAGCGTGCCAATTCTCCCTTGCCGCTACGCAGCACGGCAGTCAATTGGGACTTGGCGTAGTCCGGCAACCGGCAGGCCCGGTATGCGCCGACCGTTTCCTGCACGTCGTAAGCGACCCGGCGTAAACTAACCATCCCACCCCTCCACAGCGCATAGGCTGCCCGCGGATCGCCATCCTTCGGCTGCCCCACGCTGCCCGGATTGACGACCGTGGTCCGGCCTATCCTGGCCAGCATCGGGACGTGGGTGTGTCCGACAAACAGGAAATGCGGGAAATCCGCCGCGTTCACCTGCCTTTCCCATTCCTCGTCCGGAGCCTCCCGCGACAAATAGGTGTACAAGGGCTGCAGCGGAGTGGCATGGCAGGCGTAACAACAAAATTCGTTCAGCATGAATTCCGCCGCTGGTTTCAATCCGGCCAGAAAACCCTTTTGCTCCCGATTCAGCTTCCGTTTGGTGACGGTCCGCATGAGCTTCGCCAACTGCCGGTAAGGTCTGGAGCAGCGCGGATCGGTATCCAGGCCGACCGCGTGGTCATGGTTGCCTTGCAAAAACAGGTTGTCGGGACAAGTGGTCTGCATGGCCCAATTGACGCATTCGGCAGGCAGCGGACCATAATTGACCAGGTCGCCCAGGCAAATAATTTTCTTCGCCTTTGGCTCGGCCCTTAACACGGCCTGCAATGCCGGCCAATTGCCATGAATATCTGACACGATCAAAACTCGCATGGTGGATTTCGGGGGGTGGTGCGACGGTTTTCGGCTTGGCCTGCGGCCAAGGGCCGCGCCATGACAGGGAATTTCGGATCGAACCGCCGGCTTGTTTCGCGCGCCAACTGTCTTTGTGATCCTGCGCATCACCGATCAATATGCCCGAGCAAGAGATTGTTAACAAAATCAATTATACAAGCGTCATATAAACTTGTATATTCGTCATAGAGGAATTTGAAATTGAAGAAACCGCATTTGCTGAATGGCCAGGACAGCCTGTGGTATGACATCACGCTATGGTTTGCCGGGCTCAAGGCCGACGAGGCTGTTCACCGCCTGTTGCAACGACTCGGCACCCGGCATCATGCCGACCGCACCTGGCTGGCCCCCAACAACCGCAGCCAGACGAAGGTGCGGATCACCCACGAATGGTGCGCCAGAGGCGTGCCCTCGTCCCTGGCGCAGGGCCGCACGCTGTCCACCGAAACCTATCGCTGGGTGCAGCGCAGCCTGCACCGGCACAAGGAAATCTATATTCCCACGCCGGACAAGATTCCGCGCCGTTATCGTGATTTGCGCGTGCGCTTCCAGCTACAGGGCACCTGCTCCTTTTATTGCGTGCCGATCCTGGACAGTGACGGCAAGTTGATCGCGGCCCTGGGACACCACAAACTGCATCACGAGTATTACTGGCCGCGCGGCGACCGCAAGGAGATGCGCCAGGCCGCCGCCATCATCGGGGCTTGGATGCGCACCAGGCTGAACAAGAAGGACGCGCCGTTTCCCGATTTACCAAAGGAGCCGGAACCGGCCGTGCTGATCAAGCAGGGCAGCGTCTCAACCGCCTATCCTGTTTCGCAAATCGTCAGGCTCAGGGTAACGCACGGTTACTCGACGGTGGAACTGTCCAACGGCCGGACCCTGACCAAATGCCGTTCGCTGGATCGCTGGCAGGAGATTCTGCCAGCCAGGCACTTCATGCGGGTCCACCGCTCCTGCATCATCAACCTCAAAAAAATCACCTCGCTGGACCGCAACGGCGGGCACTGGCTGCTGACCCTTTCCGACCAGGATACCATCCACGTCGGACGTCAGTACCGCCGGGAACTGCTGCATCGCCTCAGGAACCGGGTAATGCTTAAAGCACAGCAGGCAAAAAGAAAGGTGCCCTGAATCCTGAACATGAGCAAGAGGTGCACATTTTGAAAAAGCCCCGCCAGCTAAGCCGGAAAAACAGCCTGTGGCGCGACGCCGCGTTATGGTTTGCCGGACTGCCTCCCGACTCTGCCATCCACCGCCTGTTGCAGAGGCTCGGCACCCGGCACCATGCCGACCGCACCTGGCTGCTGCCTGCCAACAACGGCAACGTACGGGTGATCACCCACCAATGGTATGCCAAGGGGATCTCCCCCGCCCTGCACGAAAGACGCAAGTTGTCCGCTGCAACCTACCAATGGGTGATGCGCCAAATCCGGCGTCATCACGAACTCTACATCGCCTCTCCTGACAAGATTCCGCAACGTTTCTGCGACCTGCGCAACCAGTTCATGTTGCAGGGCACCTGCTCGCTGTATTGCGTGCCGATCTTCTCCGGTGGTGAACTGGTCGCCACCATCGGCCATCACAAACTGCGCCAGCCGCATTGCTGGACGCGTTCCGAACGCGAGGAAATGCACCAGGCCGCGTTTGTCATCGGCACATTGCTGGTCGCGCAAAAAATCAGCCGGCGCGGGGAAAGCACGGCCTTTCAAAAAGGGACGGAACCGCAGACCTCCATCTACATCAAGCAGGGCGAGACTTCCGCCGCGGTACCGGCGGTCCATATCCTGCTGGTCCGGGCCGCGCTGAATTATTCGCAGGTAACGCTGGCCAATGGCCGCTCGGTCACCCAGTACCGCTCGATGGACCAATGGCAGCAAATCCTGCCCAAGCATACCTTCATGCGCGTCCACCGTTCTTATATCGTCAACATCAAAAAGATTGTCCGTCTGGACCGCAACGCGGGCCACTGGCACATCACCCTGGCCAACAGGGAAACCTTGCATATCGGCCGCCAGTATCGCAAGGAACTGCTGCAACGATTAAAAAAACGGACCGCCGGAACGTAGCATATCACCATCACGGTCATCACTTGATATTATCTGAAGAGGGATTAAGCCGGGTTAACGCTTGCCCGGTTCTGAACAATCACTAGTTTTATCACCATGCAATCACAACCTTTCATCGGCATCCTCGGCGGCAGCGGCATTTATCACATCCCTTCGCTTACCGACGTGCGTGAAGTGCGAGTCAACACGCCTTTCGGCAATCCTTCCGACAGCATCCGGATTGGCAAAATGCACGGCCGTGACGTGGCCTTTCTCGCCCGGCACGGACGTCATCATACCCTCGCCCCGTCGGAAATTCCGCATCGTGCCAATATTTATGCCCTCAAGAAACTCGGCGTGCGCTGGCTGGTCAGTCTGAGCGCCGTCGGTTCACTGAAGGAACATTTGAAGCCTGGCCATTTTGTCGTGCCGCTGCAGTTCTTCGACCGTACCAAGGCCCGCCTGGAACACAGTTTTTTCGGCAATGGCATCGTCGCGCATGTCAGTTTCGGCGATCCGGTCTGCCCGCGATTGGCCGCCATTTTGTACCAGTCCGCTCAGACCGTCGGCGCCACCGTGCACTGGGGCGGCACTTATGTGAACATGGAGGGCCCCGCCTTCTCCACCCGTGCGGAATCGGAATTTCACCGTTCCCTTGGCTTTGATGTGATCGGCATGACCAACCTGGCCGAGGCGAGGCTCGCACGGGAAGCCGAGGTCAGCTACGCTTCGCTGTCGATGGTGACCGACTATGACTGCTGGCACAAGGAGGAACAGGAAGTTTCCGTCACCCAAGTCCAGAAAACGCTCGCGCATAATTCCGAATTGGCCAATCGCACGCTCAATCACTTGGTCACGCACATCCCCCTGCATGAAAAGACGCCCTGCCACTCGTCATTGGCGAATGCGATCCAGACTCCCCGGGAATACTGGCCAAAGGAACGGATTGAGGAATTGCGTCCCATACTGGCACCCTATTTGTAAGGAATCACCGACCGCCGCTGGCAAAGGTCTTAATCAAGCAAGTGGGCGAAATGAGCCTCGGCGACCTGTTCCAAGCGCGACATGATTTCATCCGCCGTGTTTAGCGTTTGCAGTTCGGCTACCAATTTCTGCATATCCTGATAATGCAGGCTTTGAATTGCCGCTTTGGCACGCGACAGGAAATTCGGCCCCATACTCAGTTCGTCAACGCCAAGTCCCAGCAACAAAGGCACCAACAGCAGCTCACTCGACATCTCCCCGCACACCCCGACCCAAATATTGGCATCATGGGCGCTTTTCACCGTATGGCTAATCAATGAAATAATGGACGGATGGGTGGGCTGATACAAATACGCCACCTTCTCGTTCAAGCGGTCGACCGCGATGGTGTATTGGATCAGGTCATTGGTGCCGATGCTGAAAAATTGCACTTCCCTGGCCAGCCGATTGGTAATCAGCACCGCTGCCGGCGTTTCAATCATCGTGCCGATTTCAATATCGCGGGTAAAGCCAACCCCCTCGCGCTGCAATTCCTCCAGCACCTCGGCCAGCACCTGCTTCGATTGCTGCAATTCCTCAAAAGTGCAGATCATCGGGAACATGATGCGCACCTTGACTCCTTCGCCAGCCCGGCAAATCGCACGCAATTGGGTGCGGAAAATATCCTGGCGTTCCAGGGTGTAACGGATCGCCCGCCATCCCAGGAACGGGTTCATTTCCTCGATTGAACCGAGGTGGTCGAGCATCTTGTCGCCGCCGATATCGAGTGTGCGGAAAATCACCGGATGCGGCGACGAGGATTCGATCACCCGGCGGTAAATCTCGATTTGTTCCTGTTCGGTGGGCAATTCCAGGCGGTTCAGGAACAAAAACTCGGTGCGGTACAGGCCAACCCCTTCCGCGCCGCTTTGCCTGATGAGCGGAAAATCCTCGGGAAGTTCGACATTCGCCGACAAAATCACCTTCCGGCCATCCTTGGTAATCGCTTCGGTACCGCGCAGGGATTCCAATTGGGCATCGACCTGATGACGCTTGTGCTCCAATTGCCCGTACTCAAACTTGGTTTGCGCGCTGGGGTTGACGATCAACAAGCCCTCATGGCCATCCAGAATAACCTCCAGGCCCCTTCCCAGCTTGTGCGAGGCATCTTTCAACCCCACCACCGCCGGAATATTCAGCGAACGGGCCATGATCGCGGTGTGCGAAGTCCGGCTGCCGATATCGGTGACAAAGCCAAGCACCTTGGAACGATCCAGCATCGCCGTGTCGGATGGCGAAAGATCGTGGGCCAGAATGATGCTGGGCTTTTCCAAATTGTATTTGTCACTTGGATTCGCTCCCAGCAGATTGCTGAGCACGCGGCGTCCGACATCCAGGATATCGGAGGCCCGTTCGCGCAAATAAGCGTCATCCATCTGCCGCATGCTCTGGGCATAGTTCTGGATCAGATGATGAAAGACAATTTCCACGCACAAATTGCGCTGCTCGATTTGCTTGCGCACCGCGTCGATCAGCGAACTGTCCTCCAATACCAGCAGATGCGCGTCAAAAATACTGGCATCCTTTTCACCGATGGAAGCGGAGAGATGCTCCTTGATGGCAATCACCTCGCGGCGGGTCTTGACCAGCGCCGCCTCAAGGCGCGCAATTTCCTCGGGCCATGAACCCGGTGCTATTTTATTTTTGGGAACCAGCAATTCCTCGCTGGTCAGTACCTCCAGCGGCCCATGCACGACACCCGGTGACACCGGGATACCGGATAACCTAAATTCTTCCGTGGTCGTGTTGGAATCTGCCATGCTGCAAACATGTTAGAGCTTTGCGGCTGGTTGGCAAGCGGGTGTCGCGCTTTCCTTGTTAAAAAAAGCGCCTCCCCGGTGGCTAAAAAATGAATCTTGATTAAGGGATATTAAATGACCGTATGGCGCCATTATATCCCCTGAACGAAATCTGAATTATTCTTCGTCGAATTTGCGCTTGATCAAATCCTCGATTTCCTTGACCGCCTGTTCGGCGTCATCGCCTGCAGCCGTGACTTTCAAGTGGGAACCGCAGCCGGCCGCCAGCATCATCAATCCCATGATGCTTTTGCCGTTCACTTCCTCGCCGTCTTTTTCAACGGTGATTTCGCACGGGAACCGGTTGGCGATCCGGACAAACATGGCCGCCGGCCGCGCATGCAGGCCCAGCTTGTTCAAAACGACCAATTCCTTGCTCACAGTATTCTCATCAGAACCCGTCTTAGTATTTGCGACACCCATGTTTATCTCTCTTTTTGTTGCTGCATTTTACTCAGTAAACGTTCGTTAAATTCAAATGCCGAATGGTGACCGATGCTTTTCAGCTTCTGGTCCAAGGCGGCAACTTCTACCAAACCGGACAAATCACGGCCCATCCGCACGGGAATTGTGACATGAGGAACCTTAATTTGCAATATTTCATAAAAATGTTGATCAAGGCCGATCCGGTCGATCTCCTCACCCGCCATTTTGCTCCCTTCCTTCAGGGTCACCACCAAATCAATGCGTTTTTGATAACGGATACTGCTGGCGCCAAAGATGCTGGCCACATTCAGGATGCCAATGCCGCGCACTTCGATGTAGTGCCGGGTCAGGTCATTGGAAGTTCCGGTCAATTCACGGCCTTCCAGGGCCCGGATCTTGGTTACATCGTCGGAAACCAGTGAATAGCCCCGCTCAATCAGGCCCAGCACGCACTCGCTCTTGCCAATACCGCTTTCACCCATGATCAAAACGCCGACCCCCTGAATGTCCACCATGCTGCTATGCAGGTTGATGGTTGGGGCAAATTCCTCTTCCAGCACGATGGTGATACGATTTACTAGCACCGTGGTTTTAAAAGGAGAGGAAAAGATCGGCACCCCAAAATGCTCGGCCTCTTCCAAGACATAGGTTGGCGGCTTGATATTTCGGGTATAGACTAGGCACGGCATTTTGTGCTCAAAAATCTGCCGGATGCGTTTACGGCGTTCAGCCATGGGCAAGCTGCCCAGATAGGCGCTTTCACTGCTGCCGATCAATTGTACCCGGCGATAGGCGAAATATTTGAAAAACCCGGTCAGGGCCAGGCCAACGCGGTTGACCGATCCCTCGGTAATACGGCGGTTCATGCCCTGTGCGCCACCCACCAGCTTGAGCTGCAGGGATGCGGCATGCTTGGCATAAAATTGCCCGACCGTGATTTCCGGCTGAACCTGTTTTTTGTTGTTGGCCATTAGCGTCTGGATCAGGAATTATAGCCGTTGGGGTGCGCCTTGCGCCACTCCCAGGCGGTTTCAATAATGGTCGAAAGCTTGTTAAAGCGCGGTTTCCAGCCCATGTCCATTTTGACCTTGTTGGCGGATGCCACCAAGCGCGGCGGATCGCCCGGGCGGGGCGGCATCATTTTGGCCGGAATCGCATGTCCGGTAATTTTGCGCGCCGTTTCAATCACCTGCAACACCGAGTAACCGTCGCCGGAACCCAAGTTGTAAAATCCGCTGCTGGCACGGTCCAACGCCTTGATGTGGGCGTCGGCCAGGTCGATGACATGCACATAGTCGCGGATGCAGGTGCCGTCGGGAGTATTGTATTCGTTGCCGAAGATCGACATGTGATCCTTCTTGCCCAGCGCGACGTCCAGCACGTTGGGAATCAAATGGGTTTCGATCTTGCGGTCCTCTCCGTTGACCTTCGAGGCACCGGCGGCATTGAAGTAACGCAGCGCGGTAAAGGTCACGCCGTGCACCTGCTCATACCACTTCAGCACCTGTTCAAAAATCAGCTTGGAATGGCCGTAAGGATTGATCGGACGCTGCGGAATACGTTCGTCCATCGGCATTTTTTCCGGCAGGCCATAAGTCGCGCAGCTCGAGGAAAACACGAATTTTTTGCAACCCACGCGGACCGCGGCTTCCAGCAAATTGGTGCCGCCCATCACGTTGGTCTGGTAGTAAACATAGGGATTGGTCATCGACTCGCCGACCAATGCTTTTCCCGCGAAATGAATCACGGCTTCCGGTTTGAAACCGCTGACAGCGGCATTGACCTGTTCGAAATTGTTGATATCACCCACCGTTAGCGTCGCCGGACTGACCACTGCCCGTTGGTGCCCCTCTTCCATGTTGTCGAAAACCAACACTTCATGGCCGCACTTAAGCAATTCTTCTACACAGACACTGCCAATATAACCAGCTCCTCCAGTCACGAAAATACGCATAACGCGTACAATAATGGGGAAACCAACCTTGAAGTCACGCGGATTTTTTCATATCCGGCAGGCCTGTCATTAGCGCCCGTTACAACGCTAATGGCGAAACGGTTTTATTCCGAAGCGCGCAACCCGAGCATCAGGCCGCGCAATTCCGACAGACCACGCATGCGGCCAATGCAGGTGTAACCCGGGTTGGCGTTGCTGAGGTCCTTCTGCAGGTCATCCATCATCGTATGGCCATGGTCGGGGCGGAACGCTAACAGCCAGTCTGCGCGGCCTTCCTTCTTGCGCCGGTCCTGCTCATCCAGCAGTAACCGAACCACCTTCGGCATGTCCACCGAACCGGCCAGATGGTCGGCCTCGAAGAACGAACCGTCGGGCAGGCGCTGGGTGCTGCGCAAGTGCACCGCATGGATGCGGGAGGCAAATTGCTTCGCCATGGCAGGCAAATCATTCTGCGGCCCGGCACTGAAGGAACCGGTGCAGAAACACAGGCCGTTCGCCGGACTGTCCACCGCCTTGAACAAGGCTTCCACATCCGCGGCTTTCGATACGATGCGGGGCAATCCCAAAACCGGGAATGGTGGATCATCAGGATGCACCGCCAGTTTTACATCGGCTTCCTCCGCTGCGGGACATACGGCTTCGAGAAAACGGATAAAATTCTTCCGTAATCCGTCCTTACCCATACCGTCGTATTTTGCCAACATCGTGCGGATGTCGCCAACGGTGAGGCCGAACTTGCAACCGGGGAACACGTCGATGATATTGCGGATGAATTGCTCGCGATTGGCGTTGTCCAGTGATTCCCACCAAGTCTTGGCATCCTGCAATTGCTTCACCGTGTAATCAGCCTCGGCGCCCTTGCGCTGCAACGCGTAAATTTCAAACGCGGCGAAGTGTGCCGGGTTGTACAGCAAACATTCGGACCCGTCCGGCAATTTGTGCCTCAAGTCGGTACGAATCCAATCCAATACCGGCATGAAATTATAAATCACCGTCTTCACACCCTCCGCACCGAGATTGCGCAAGGTCTGGGCGTAGTTGTCAAACAACTTTTTCAGGTCGCCCTTGCCCGTGCGAATATCCTCATGCACCGGTACCGATTCAACCGCCGTCCAGCGCAGGCCCGCCCGTTCCACGATGCTGATCCGCTCGCGAATCGCCTCGCGCGGCCACAACTCGCCATAGGGTATCTGGTGCAACGAGGTGAATACCGCCGTGGCGCCCGCCTGGCGGATGTACGATAACGGCACCATGTCATCCGGGCCGTACCAGCGGAAGGATTCTTCCATCAATTGATAGTCGCCAATGGCCATAATCAGACTCCGGAAAACGCGCAGAAACCGCCATCCACGGCCAAGACTGTGCCGGTGACAAACCTGGAGGCATCGGCAAGCAGGTAATGCACCGCGCCGAATAATTCCCCAGCCTCGCCAAAACGTCCGAACGGAGTGTTTTGCACGATCAATTTTCCACGTTCCGTGAGCGAACCGTCCTCGTTGGTCAGCAAGCGGCGGTTTTGTTCCCCCAGAAAAAAGCCCGGCATCAGCGCATTGACACGGACCTTTCCCGAAGTCTTGTGGGCCATGTCGACCGCCAGCCAGCGGGTGAAATTCTCCACCCCGGCTTTCGCCGCGGAATAACCGACCACCCGGGTCAACGCCTGCGGGGCCGATACGGAGGAGTAATTGACCACCGTCCCCTGCCCGCCCTGCACCATTGCGGGAACAAACACCAGTGACGGCAGCACCGTACCCAGCAGGTTCAAATCCACCACCTGTTTGAAGGCATTGATATCGAGGTCAAAAAAACTCTTGTCGGGGGATATTGTCGCGCCCGGCATGTTACCGCCCGCACCGTTCAACAGGCCGTCGATGCGGCTCCATTTTTTCAGCACCGTGTCACGCACCTGTTCCAGCGCGGGACGATCCAAGACGTCGGCAACCAGGCCAAGGCACTCCGCGGCCGGGGTTTGTTGTTTGCACTTGGCCAGGGCGGCATCCAGTTTGTCCTGGCTGCGGCCCAGGTAAACCACCCGGGCACCTTGCGAGGCGAGATAATCGGCGGCGGAACCCGCCAAAGCTCCCGTGGCGCCGCTAACCACGATGACACGACCGGCAAGATCAAAGAGATGACTCATAAAATATCCATGTAAAAAAGCGCGGACAGGGTGGGATTTGAACCCACGGTAGGGTTACCCCTACGCCTGATTTCGAGTCAGGTACTTTAAACCACTCAGCCACCTGTCCTGTAATTGCTTACGATTCAATACTACAGAGCATTTGCCACTTGGCAAGCCTGTTCTATCCCTGTATTTATCAAGCTTTAAAGGCAATTGACATATTTCCCTAGAGCCTTAAAAAATTTTAAAACAACTTGACCGACTTATTTTAATATGTAACAAAAAACGTAGCAAGATTGTAGCAAAAACCGTAGCAAAAAAGAATTTATGAACTTACAAAAACGTGGAAAAAACGGATTTTATTATGTCCGTTTTCAATGGCAAGGTAAAGATATTTGGCGCTCTACCAAATGTACCACCCAATCCCTTGCTCTTACAACAGCCAAGACCATCTACCGTGCAGTCATTAGCGGCAGAGCAGAGGCTTTGAATAAAACAAAAATTAAAAGCCCCTACCCCACCCTTGGGCAAATCACTAAAATATATAAGGATAAAGCCCCGGCCCGATCCCGCACCAAAACCAACAATATTAATGCATTGCGAAATGTCTGTTTTTTAGTACTCGGAAAAGAATTATCTGACTTAAAAACTGACGTTTTAACAGCCGATTTAGTACGCAATTATCAAACTAAAAAAATCGAATCAGCAAAAACGGAGACAAAAAAAGCTTCTGCCGAAGTAAGCGCCAATTCCAGCCTAAGACAAGCCAAGTCAATTTTCGCAAAAAAAGTCATGTACCTGTATAATGATTTTACTCTACCTGATTTGTCTGGATTTATGCAAAGTCCATGCGTCACAGACACCAAAATCCATGGATTTGTTCCCTTCCCGTTCGCAAAATGGTTTGGATTCTGCCGTACTGTCTACAAGTTGAAGAGTTCAGATGTATCGGCATGGCGATTGTTTATCATGATGTCCAAACTTGGAATGTCCAACCGTGAAGCTTATTTTGCTGAAGAAAGCTGGATTGAAAAGCGTGGCAATAGTTACGTCATGAGCATTAAGATCCGTGATAATTTCAAACCGAAAAGTAAAAACAGGATACGAGATATTCCTATAAGTTCGAAAATAGCTGATTATCTACTAGAAAAGGCTCATCCACTCGCTACCCATATAGCACCAGATGGGAAATTTGCAGCTATCCGACTCAATAAGATATTCCGCCACTATTTCCCTGATCGGCAAAAAGCAATTTATGAATTGCGGAAACATGCTGGCAGTTTAGTGGCCACTCGCGATAACATATTATCTGCCGCAAAATTTCTCGGAGATCGTAACGAAACGGCTGAAAAATATTATGTTGCTTTACTAAAACCAATCAAACCACTATGAAGCTAGTTGTTGAATATTTGAAGTGAGCCAGGACACTGCTTAACAGCCTGAAAAGCAATCAAATCGCCCTAGCCGCGATTCGAATAATTCCAAAACGGGGATCAAGCCTGCGCTGCCGCTTCATGCACTCCCTGCCCTCGCGCGAGCCATCGTCATTGGTGTTTCCCTCGATGGTGGAAAGCATCTGACCGGACACCGTAAACCCGCTGACAATCGCCAGATGGGAAACCACGGGGAACAAAACCAGAACATCCCCCGGCAACGGGGTATCCCCGCCATAGGCCCCGTCAGGGTAATAAATCAACCGTGCCGGTGTGTCGGGTTTCCTGGCCCAGGACAGCCATTCCTGCACGCTGGCCGACTTGGGGCGGTTATCCTCGGTCAGGGCAAGCAACGGATTCTTGAACATGGCCTTGCGCAATACCCAGCACCCATAGGCCGCACACCAAGGCGCGCGGTCGGCGTAACCCTCGGGATAAGTCGTGGCCGACCAGTATTTTTCGATCCCTGGTCCTTGGTTGTTGGAGGTTTCATGAACGCCAAGCTGCGTCAAGGCAACCCCGACAATGCTTTCCTGCGGACGATTCATAATCACTTTGCCTTGAGTTCCTTTATCTCGGTTTCCAGATCATTGACCGTGTTCAGGGCGTCACGGGTAAAAATCGGCGCCTCAACACGGGCCCTCTCCGCATCCGGCAAAGACATGAGGCGTTGCAGGTTATTGCTGCCTGTTACCGGGGCGGTCCTGGTCGTCGCGGCGCAACCCGCCATCAGCGCCAGGCTTGCCGCCAATCCAGCCATCAATATGTTTTTTATTTTCATCGTGTTCTTTCCGCGCCTGCTGTTTTTCCCGCTGCTCCGGCGTCCGGGCCACCTTGGTTTTGAAAACAAAAATCTCCCGAAGCGCCGCGAAAAACTCCCTAATCATAAAAAGCGTCAGACAAGCCCAAGGCCACCTGCCCCCAAAAGTTGATCCACGCCCCGGCGTCCTTGCCGATAACCGGCCGGACCAGATCGGCGGCCAGGGCGATGCCGTCGGCGAGTTCCTTCCAGTGGGTCTTGTCAGGCAACCACCGGCCAAGGGCGGTCTTGATTTGCCCGTCGGTAAGATCCTCGCCGGTGGCCAGGGTGCCGACAAAGGCCGAGAGCCCGCCGATCAAATCCTTTTTGTCCTGAAAATCCTGCTCCGAGACGGCATGCTTCAACACCAATAACGACAGCGCCTTGACCGCGCCCCGCACCTGGCCGTTCACGCTCTCAACAGTTGGCTGTAACAGCGCACACGAGGAAAACAACAAGCCAAGCGTGACAAAGGCCGCCACGATCAAGGGCGACTGCGGGTAATTGTTCTTGTCATCCTTCGGCTCCGGTTTGGGCGGTGTACGTTCCGCCTTCCACTCATCAAAAATGCCCCAGCCCGCCCCCACCAGGGCCAGCACCGCCCCGCACAAAGTTTCCAACTTGTCATGCCGCACCGTGCCGCCGTAAAGCGCCCCGAAGGTGCCGACCGCCGTGAAGGCGTGCCGGATAAAGCTTAATACCGCGTTTTTCATGTTATTTGCTCCTTAGATTGGCGTCGCGCAGGTGACGGAGGATTTCCTTGACGTCGTCCTGCGTCTCGCCGATTTCCTTTTTGATTTCCCCAAGCGCGTCCTTCTGGGCGGCCTGCGTGTCCGAAAAAACCTTGAGCGTGACAAAGTGCTGCGCCTGCTCGGCCCGGAAGGTGGTCAGCTCACCCATGCTGACTACCTCGTCCTTCCTGGCGTAACGGTCGTCAAGCCGGTGTTCGAGATACAGCCAGAAGAGCCAGTTGAAAAACAGCGCGACCGGCACCACGATCCCGGAAATAAGCCCGAGCAGTTTTAAAATCGGCAGGCTGACAATAAGCGTGTCATCCTTGATACTTGCCCTGGTGTTCATATTCATGATTATCGCTAATAGCCGTAACAGCCGGACAAACTGCAATTCGCATCCGAGGAAAGGGTGTTAAAGATCGCCTGCGGCATCGCGCAGTTGACGAACCTGATTTTGACCCCGTCCGGATTTTGGGATTTGTTGATCTTGTTCAGGTTGGTGAAGGTGCAGCCGACGAACAAATAATCCGCGTTGGGGCCAATGGTCAGGGCCGTGTCCGTGACCGTGCTTGCCTTGCAGCGAAAGGTGGTGACGCTGGCGGTGGTGCCGGTGTTGCCGTAATTGCCCTCCCACGCCGCCTTTGCGCCCACAGGACCATTCAGGCTCACCAGGCGCGAATGATACGCGCCGCCCGTGACTATAATGCCATCGGGAAAATCACACGAATAAATGCGGTACGCCTTGAATGAGACCGGGTTTCCCGCAAAATTGATGTCCGGCCGGCAGCGGATCATGTCATTGGCCTGCACCTCGTTGAAAAGCACGCTGTCCACCAGATTCAACGAAGTGTTTCCCTGGAAACAGCCGTTATGAATCGTAACGCCGTCAAGGGCAAGCAACGCCACCCATAAATAAGTCTGGTTGGCATAACGCACCGGGCTCAACGAATAATTTTGCGAAACCTGGTTGACCTTGGTGAAGGCCGGACCCAGCCCGCGCAACTGGATGCGCGGAAACAGCGGGCATTCGTTTTCATCCAGGACAAAGGTGCCCTCGCCCATTTGGATGGTGAAAGTTTCCTGGTGCTGGAATTTTACCCCGTCGGCCGATACCCCATAGGGGCCGTAACGAAACCAGACACCGTTGATCACCGAGAACAGCACGCAGTTATCCGCGGTCGGCGCAAACGAAGTTGCGGTTTCGGTGATGTCGGCGCCGTTGA
The DNA here is from genome assembly GCA_031256975.1 of Verrucomicrobiales bacterium. GTDB lineage: Bacteria > Verrucomicrobiota > Verrucomicrobiia > Methylacidiphilales > JAAUTS01 > JAIRPN01. The sequence goes on from JAIRPN010000004.1 coordinate 209,619, forward strand.
CCTGCAACTTGACGCGGGTGCCGCCATGTTTGACCGCCCACAGGTCTCCCAGCACACCGTCAAGCAGCAGGCTGCTCAATTGGGAGGCGTCGTAATTATATTGCACCGGACCGTCCGGGGTGAAGGCGCAGATCGCGACGTTGTCGTAGTCCATGAAAAAAACCCTGTCACCCCACGGGCGGCAATACACCCAGTACCAGCCGCTGCTATAATTGCACGGGTAGGAACTGACGGCAAAATCCGACAACCTTAACACGACCAGTTCGTAGGTTTCCCAATTGTAAGCGTAGGCGTAGCCGCCTGCCTGGTTCATCCACTGAATGCCGGCGGGAGCGGGATTCGGCACGGTGCCGGCCACCACCGCCGGGTTGCTCAATTCACGAAATTCGAATCCGCCGTCCGGTGTGAGGCAATATAATCTATCATTGTGGATAAAAGAGTAGGCAACTGACGGCAGGTCGATGCCGACCGGGGCATCCGGGTTGGAAAAATCCACAATTCTCGTGTCCGTGGTAATATCATACCAGTAGCAGGCCAGGTAGTTGCCCACCCGGTCCACCCGCGCCGGGCTCCAGAAAAAACCCGCCTGCCGCATATGGCCGGGATTGGTGCTGCCGACAATGTTGCCGCTATAGCCCAGCAACACGTATTGGTTGTTGATCAGGCCGGCGTAGGCGACGGGTTCATTGCCCTGCAAATCGCACCAGGTATTCGAGGTTCTGGCAAAACCCGCCTCCGCCGCCGCCTTCAGGGTGGCAAAGGGCTTGTCCTCCCGGCCAAATTGACCCGTCGCGTCATTGCCGTTGATGCTGACGTAGGCGACATTGGTGACACTGTAATCCGGCAATTCGTCCCGGTCGGCCTTGCCGTCCACCTCTTCCCGCAAAGCGTCCAAGCCGCCCTCCAGCGCGTCAAGCTGCTGGGCCACGGGCGGGTTGGCGTCCACCGGCACGCCCTCGTTGCCCTGGTTGACGTTGTTGGCGACAATCGCCTCAAACACGCGGGTGGAACTGACATAGGGGTTTTCCGGGGTTTCTGCGTTGGGTTCGGTCCAGCGGATTTCACCCATCAGCGCAATCGAGGCCAGATCGTCCTCCGGATTGCCGTTGATTTTCAAAATGGTATTTAATTCGTTGGTCAGAAAATTCGGCGCGAACACGTAGGCGACCAGGGAGTCGTTGCTTTCCTTTTCCCAAGACAATGCCGACACGATGTAACCGGACTCGTAACGGCCCCTGGCCTTGAGGCCAAATTTCCCGGCACTGCCTGCCGGCAACTCCAGCACCTGCGCGCCCCGGCAAAACACCACCTCCACCCGGCTGCTGTCCCCGCGCTTGAAGGTGATCGAATTGACCCGCTGGGCCAGGCCAAGGCCCTGGACCAGTTCCTTGGTGTCATAGTTGACGAAAAGACGCATACCTGCGCGCTAATTGTCAACTGCCACATCCTTTGGAAAAACATGCTCCCAATTGAACGGCCAAAGCCCGTTGAAGCATTTTTCCACATCGACCTCCCAGTCGCCATAACCCCCAAAAGGGGGACGATAGCCGTTTAAATTTAATTGATTTGGATTGAGCAAAAAAGCCGTGGAATGGCCGTTAAGCGTGAAGGCGGCCAAATTGTCCAGTATGTAAATGCTGTTCCAAGCGGACGGGTTGCCTGACAAGCCGATGAACCTTGAGGCCAGTATCCACGCATAATAACAGGGATAATCGTAACCGGTGCTTGCGGCGCACTCCTTTAAAGATTCGTTGAATTGCGCGTTGATTTCATTCAAATCGCCGATGAATTGGACATATTCCTCCTCGCCGCAGTTGTTGTTAAAACTCGAATTGCACTTTGCCAGATAGGCGGCACAGGCATCGTAAGTGGCCTCGAACCAAACCTTGCGGTTGGAAAAATAACAATACTCCGCCAGTTCGTTTCGTGCGGGATGGTAAATTTTCCCGCAATTCCACGAAGTTTCCACCGCCTGCCAAATGGCGGTTTTTATGGAACCATACACCGGATGGCCGGGGTTGCTTGGCATATAACCCCAACTGTCCCCGACAATGTCCGGCACCCCGGACGGCCACACCGACCTGCCCCAGTCCACAAAATGGGCCACAAACTCCCTGGCCGCGTTGCTGTCGCATTCGAACAGCGGGGCATTGAAAAACTGGTTGCTTTTTAAAAATTCAACCGTGTCGGCAATCGTGTCCCCGATCCATTGTGAGTAAATATCTGCCCGGGAACTGTCCTGATAAACCTGGTCGTAACACTGGTTGTAACAATCCGCACAGGCACCGGTCGGGTTGTTGTTGTCATCATAACAGGACTGGACACAGCCCGACATGCAGGTCGGCAGCGAGGCCAGTGTGTCGGCGATATTTTTCTGATAATTGCCAAAAGCCCTGCCGTTGATGCTGGCCAAAGGCTTGGTGCCGTTTTGCCGGCAGCAGTTTTGTTGGCAAAGAACTTTTTCGGCATCGGTATAAGCTTGGACATTCTGGTTGGCGTATTGGCAATGGGTGTAGCCAACGTTCTGGTACCTGGCCGCCTGGATATACAGTTGATTGTACAAGGCGGAACAATCCTGGGAAGTGCCGCTCACCAGGCATTGATACCTCTCCGCCTCCGCATCCTGCACCATTTGGTAATAGGCCCGGTCAACGTCCAGGCCACACCCGCCGTAATAGGATGATTGTTCCCCGGCATTCAAACAGGCCGCTGCCTGGCAGTTGCCCAGACAATCATCCTGGCCATAGGCCGCGCTGCGGCAGGGGTAGCTTTGGCAGGAACACTGGTACTGGTTGAGGCTTTCCTGGCGCATGGCGATCTGGTAGGCAACATAGGCAGATCCGTAGGCCGGGTAGGCATCGGCCCGGGCCTGGCGGCAAGCCTGCATGTCCGCGTTATAGGCATCGGTGCATTGGTTGTTGCAATCGGTGCGGGTGGCACCGCAGGCCACCGCACAGGCCGTATCCCCCGGCGGGCAATTATTCAGGCAATCGGTGTAGTTGGTGCCACAGAGGTCGGCGCATTGATTGCGTTTATCATTGGCCGCGCCTGAGCAGGCGGGATACACCTTGTTAAACTCCGTGTAGGCATCCTGCTGCGCCTGGTTGGCCTCGGCGGTCCTCTGTTTGGCCGGGGCCGCGCAGGCCGTCACCGCGTCATCGCACGCACCCAGCGCCGAGGTCACCAGGCCGGAGCAGCCCCGCGCGCAGGCCGAGGCGCTGCCTGCCGCATTGGCGCGGGACATGTTATCAGGATAAATGCACTGCACCTGCATGTCGTATTCATAGGTACCCTGGCAGGCCGCATAACAGGGAAAATCCTGGCAGGCGGCGTAGCAGTCGCCCTTGGCCTTTTCCACGCCCGCCTTGCAGGATTTTAGCACCAGCCCGATGGCGTCAAGTTCCGTGTCGTATGCCCGGTAGCAGGCAACGGAGCAGCCGTTATAACCTTCCTGGTAGCCGCCGAAACTCTGGGCGCATTTTACCCTTTTGCACCAGCCTTGGGACTGCGGGTAGTTGAAGGTTCTGGTACACGACTCCTCGCAGTCGCACGGTGTATCCGTGCCGCAACAATTCTTGCAACTGTTTTCCGGGTAATACATCGCTCAGGGCAGTTTTTTCAGGAAAAAATAAAAGGCCAGCTCGCAGAAAAAGACCGGCAAAAAACCGGCCAGGGACGACAGCCACGACCCGCCCAAGGTCATCCACACCAGGGCCAGCGGGACGGCCAGCCAGAACCCCAGGCAGATGGGACAGCTTACCAGGCGGACCAAAAAACAACCATGGCGGCGGTTCAAATACTGCAAATAGGAGGGCGGCTGGATTCTTGCCGGGTCGATGCCTTCCGGCAAGGGCGGCATCCCGAGTTGCTTGCGCTGCTCGTTGTGCCTGGCCATGGCGGCCCGGTAATTTTCCCGGCCGGCCACCAGCATCGGCTCGGTCATTTTATTCTGGCAGGAAGAACAACTTTTCACCGGCAGCGCGCCGTTCAGCTCCAAGACCGTTTGCCGCTCCTTTTCAAACTCCGCGACTTTCAGCCATTTGGCCAGGCGGAAAAGCTTGGCGTATTCAATCCAGGCATGGGTGTCAAACCAGACAAACAGGATCGCCGCCCCCGCCATGCCGGAGAGGATGACGGTTACCAGCAAGTCAATGAGGCTGTTTTCAATGTTCATAACTTTTACGGGGTGTTGATGGTTTGGTTCTCGGTAAAGTAATAAAGTCTCCCGTCATACGGGTAAAAGTAAGTGCCGGTAACACCGCCATAACACAATGAGCCGAGCATCAGGTTGTTATGCAGGGACTGGTAAATGATGGGCACGCCGCGACTGCCGCCGTTGCCCTCAGCGTCGGGATCGATCCCCCCGCCCATGATGGAATAGCCGATCATCAGCCGAATCCACTTGAAGGCGGTTCCCGCATCGTTCAATTCCACCGGCGGCAGCGAACCCACCCAGTTGTCACCGTGCCCCCAGGACTTGATTCCCGCCTGCCGCTCATTGGCCGGCTTGGAAATGTCCATCTCCACGAAAATCAAATCGTTGCTGACCATGTCAAACCAACAGGGGCTTTCCCGGTATTCCTCCGCGCTGACCTGGTTGGGATTGGGCAATAACCCGGCAATGGGTTGTTCATACTCGGTCAGAACCAGGCCGCGCAAGATCGCCGAGTCCCAGTAAATCCCCCACTGGTACTCGGGGTCGATGCCCGTACTATCGGGTTTTGTTCGCAGCAAAATCTTGAACGGATGAAAGGTTTCCGAGGCCCCGCCTTTGGCAGGACTTCTGCGCCAAAGGTAATCGGCCTGGGTCAGGTAGCCGCTGCGGTGAAACCTGAAATTTTTCCCTAACACCAGGTTGTCCCCGCGTGCCAGCGCCTTGACCGCGTCCTGCAAGGCGTTGATGCGCTTGACGGTCATCAACTCGCCAACGGGAGAGCGGTTGTCCACCGTTTCCAGCGCATCCAGGGCTCGTTTCAGCTCGTTCATAAATTCAGGAGTAAATTTGCGGAATCCAGCCACCCGCACCGCTGGCCTGCCATTCCTTGGTGATGGTGTAACACAAACCGCGCTGCTGGTAGGTGAGCCCGACATAACGCCAGTTGCGGCCCTTCCCCAGCGAGGGATAGGGCCCTTCCGGGTAATTGATGTCGCTTAGCGAGGTGATGTCATAAGGCCGGATCACGCTGCACCAGTTCTTTTTCCAGCGCACCTGCGAGGCGTCCATGTAGGAGGACACACCGGCAAAACGGTTCTTGCCGGAAGCATAGGCTTCCCCGGTCCAGATTCTGAACCTCTCAAAAATCCCCTCCGCGTCGCTGTCGGTCGGGTTGCCGTATTTGTCCAGGAAAATGGCCCCGTTTAACGGGACGCTCGGCTTGCCGCCGATTTTGCTGACAAACTCCGGGTGCGTCTCAATCGGCTCCTGCGCCTCACCGATGCACAGTTCGTAAACCGGCTCGGTGTTGATGTCGAGAATCCCCGCATAGTAACAAGTGATGGCCGACAAGCCCGGCGACATTTTGATGGTTTGCTTTTCCCGCTCCAGCCAGGCGAAAATCGGATGGTTGGTCAGGCCGGAATTTCTGAACTGGAGCACCTTGTCCGTGGGGCAGGAAAACAGGCACTCGCTGGTGTCCAGCCCGTAGCGGTCGGTGGTGATTTCCACGCCGTCGGCCAACAACAGCCCGTCAAAGCCATACAGGGTGCAACTATGAAACTTCCGCTTGCCGTGGTATTCGGGCAGCGTGATTGCCCTGCCGCTGACGTAATTGGGGTTGAACAATTCGGCATCCGCCATGTCCCCGGCAAGGTGTCAACCCGCCCTGCCACCCCAAGCCGGTCGGCAATCGACACAATTTCGGTCAGTTTTAAACCTACACAAGTAGCGATTGCCTTCATTACAATATCCGCAAGGATTTGCTGCCCAGGTATAATCAGGAGCCCGTTATGACAAATGTTAACAAAACCCTGCCCGCCTTCATCCTCCTCCTCTTCATGAGTCTCTTGACCGCCAGGGCCGATACCGTCCTCTACAGCAGCGTTGCCGGCACCAACCTGCCGGGCAATACCAACAACCCGGCCTATGTCAGCCTGCCCAGTTCCATCAAGCTGGGCGACCTCGGCCTCGGTGAATCGCTGAAACTTTCCTTCGATGTCAGGTTCAGCACCCTGGACAACCAGACCATCAATTCCCTCTACAGCGGCCTTTCCTTCGGTTTCCTCAGCAGCAGCGCTTCCGTCGCCTACGGCTGGGTCAAGGTGAACAGCAACAACAGCTCTTTCGAATTTCTGAAACGTTCCGACGCCAACATGGCCAATTACAATGCCGGCAGCGGTGCCCGGCTTTCGGGCGTGGAATCCTACGGCACCCAGGCCATCGACGCCATCAGGACCAACACACTCTACCATTATGAATTTTCCGTGGTGCACGACACGGCAACCACCTATTCCCTCCTCTTCAACGCCTGGCTGGAGGATAATTTGCTGGCCAGCTACACGGTCACCGACATCTCCAGCCTGCTCTCGGCCAGCGACATCACCCGCCTGGGTTTCCGCCAGTACGACGCGCTGGGACTTACCGGCGGCACCGGCATCACCAACATCGTGGTCTCGCAGATCAGTGCCATCCCCGAGCCCTCCGCCGCCTTCCTGCTCGGCATCGGCCTGGGCACCCTCGTCCTGCTGCGCCGGCACGGCGGCAAAAAGCATTGCTGATTATCATTGCTTTCCCGCGCATTACCAATAAATTGTTATTGGATACCCCTATGAAAAGCATGGTTTCACCACTGGAAACGCGTTTAGCCGCGTTTCTGCGCGCCAAAAGGGGCAAGCTCACCTACCTGGAGTTTGCCCATAAACTTCATGTCACCGCGTCGAGTGTCTTCAGGATCGAAAACTGCCAGCAAAGCGTCACCCTGCGCTCGCTGGAGCGGATTTTGAAACGCCTGGACTGCACGGTTGACGATGTTTTCCAGTAAAATCCGGCAACCCGCATGAAAAGAACCAGGAAAAACCCCGGCATCTGCCGCATCGACCAGCCTGACAGATTCAACCACGGCTTCTATGTCCGCATCAACCGCGACAGGCGCAAGGTCCGCAAATTTTTTTCCGACCGTGCCAACGGCGGCAAGCGGGCCGCCCTCAGGGCCGCCAAAGCCTATTATGCGGAGATTGACCGAAAATATCCCCGGATATCCCGGAGAAAAAACGCCATGATCCAGCGCCGGGTGGGAGTTTCCGGCATCCTCGGGGTCTGCAAGATAACCAAGACCCTACTGGGCCGAAACTACCTGTTTTGGATGGCCTCCTGGAGTCCCCGGCCCGGGGTCGTCGCCAAGAAAGCCTTCTCGATCCGCAAATACGGCAATGACAGGGCCAGGGCTCTGGCAATCAAGGCCCGCCGCCAAGGCTTGCGGCAGATGGAAGACTGAGCGTTTTCACGCACGCATTCATTTTATTGCTCCTCGTTGCGCCAATCAATGTTGCCGCCGGTGGCCCGCCTGATTTCCTCCAATAACTGGTTGGTGCGTTTCTGCTCGTTGACCATCGGGTCCAGCCCGCCGACCCCGCCACCGCCGCCAATGGCCGCGGTGCTGGAGGCGATCACTTTCCCGGCAAAATTTTCCTGCCGGGCCAGTTCGCGATTGGCCCGGTCCAGGCGGATCTGGTTGTCGGCCCGCAGTCCGGCTTCCTCCGCTGACAAACCGGAAGCCCGGTATTCCCTGACCAAATCCCGCCGCCTGGATTCATCCATCACCTGCGCGGCTTCCTCCTCCAGTTCCTTGGCCTCCGCGCTCCTGCCGCGCTTGCGCAATAAATTGGCGCGAAGCTGCAAGACCTGCGCGTTCTCACCGCGCCGGATGTCAACGCGGCGGTTGCGTTCCTCCTCCTCGCGCTCGCTCTTTTCCAACGCCTGTTGTTTGCGAAACTCTTCCAGGCGTTGTTTGACATAGGCTTCCCGCTCCGGTTCCCCGGCAAACAAGCCCCTGGCTTCTTCGCGCAATTCCCGCTCACGCTGCCGGGCCGCCGTTTCCTCGCCCTCCCGCTGCGCACGACCATAACCCGCCGTGTCCCCGCGCCGCCGCGCCTCGCGCATTTCCCGTGAAGATTGATTTAAGCGAAACTCGTCCACCGCCGCCGCCTTGCGCCGAATCAATTCCCGCTCCAGGTTGGCCCGCGCCGTGCGGTTGGCCGCCTCCTGCGCGTCCAGCCTCGCCCCCGCCGCCGTCTTTTCCTCCGCCAACATGGTGCGGTTGGCCGCCAACGCCTCCCGCTCCAGGGCAAGCTCCTGCTCCTTGAGCCGGAAGCGTTCCAACTCGCTCGCCAACCCGTCATCGCGCAATGAGTTGATCATCTTTTCCAGCGCGGCGCGCTTTTCATCCCAGCCCGCCGCCCGCCGGGCCTCGTCGGCCTGCTTCACGGCGGCGGCGTCGAATTTTTCACGCAGGTCGGCAACCCGGTTTTCTTGTTCCTGGATCGCGGCAAAATCCACCTGCCCGGAGGGGTTGAAGCGGCGGTTTTCCTCGTCGGCGGCCTGCCACGCGGTTTTTGCCAAGCCAAGGGCGGAGCGTTGGTCGCCCTTTTTCAGCAAAAAAGCCAGGTCCGGCGCCATGCCCTCGGTTGCCAGCCCGGCCAGTTCCTTCTGCTCGGTAGAAGCAATATTTTCCACCAGCCGCCGCGCCGCCTCCGCCCTGCCGTAGGCGTCGCGGTTGCGGTAAAGTGTGTCTAATACCCCCTGCTCGCGCATCAACTCGCTGCCGCTGCGCCCCATCGCCGCGCTCGCCGCCAAAATATTTTCCGCAGCAAACTGCTCCTGTTTGGGGTAATATTCTTTTGCTAGAAAAAGCGCCTCCTGTTCCAAACGCGCCTGTTCCTCCCGCCATTTTCCGGTCAGTTCCGCCTTGTTCAAAATCGTGCTGCCCGGCGCGTTGATCCGGCCGATCATCCGGCCCGCCTCCACCTGTTGCCGGGCGTTCTCGTCAATCCGTTCCTTCAGCCGTTCCAGCGACAAACGTTGATCCTCGCGGCCCTGAGCCTCCGCCGCCAGCTCGGCACGGGTCTGCTCCTGCGCGGCCAGTTCGGCGTCAAACTGTTCCTTCGTAGCAACATAGTCAGGGCGACGAAAGGCCCGGCGAATCTCCCGGCGACGCTCGTTTTCCTCCGGGGTCAGCGCCAGCCTGCCGTTGTCGGCCCTGGCCACCAGTTCGCGATTGCGCTGCGCATCCGTAATTTCCCGCTGCGCCAGCCTGATCTTGTCCCTGTCCCCCTCCCGGCGGGCGGCGGCCAGCTTCCGTTCCGCCTCGATCAGGCGGTCGGTCGCCCGGCGGTATAACTCCGATTTATCCGCCAGGGTTTTCATCAGGCCGAATTGTTCCCTGAAAGCATTGTTGGCGTCGCGGGTCGCCTGCGCCAGTTCGCGAAGAACTTCCTTGTGCTTCTGGTGCGCGTTCCAGGCCAGGACGCTGACGGTGACCAGCGCGGTCAGTCCCGCCACCACCCAGCCAATCGGCGTGGTCAGCAAGGCCGTGACCATTCCCAAGGCGGCTCGTCCCACCAGCAGCAGGGCGGAACCAGCCTTGCGGGCCGCCGGGGTTAAAATTTGCAGCGCGGTGATTTGTTTATCGACCTTGGCGGCGGAGGCGGTCAAAGCCGCCGCTTCAACGCCGTGGGAAGCCGCCAGGGCCACGTTGCCGGCCATCAGCGAGCGGCCCGCCAGGGCCAGCCTGCCCCGCGCCTCGGCAAGCAAGGTCGCCACCCGTGCACTGTTGGCCTGCGCCTGCGCGGTCAGCCGGAATCCCGCCGCCAAGGCCAGGATATTGGCAATAAAACCCCCGATCCTGACCACCGCCAGCGCGCTGATCGAGGCCAAGAGCCCGGTAACCGCCACCCCGGCCCCCTTCAACACCGGCACCAAACCCGGAATCGCGCCGATGGCCCGCAACACCCAGCGTTCCAGCCCGCCAAAACCCTCCTGCACCCTGCCCAATATTTCCCCGTAAAACTGCGTCACCGGCGCCAGCCGCTGCAACACCTCGATCTGGCCTTCCAGGGATTTCTTCTCGCCGGCCATGAAGCCCGCGCCAAAACCGGTAATGAGCGCCTTCTTTGCCGAGTCGTACTGCTCCTCCAGGCCCGCCAGCGATTTTTGCATCGCCAGCATCGCGCCGCCCGAGCGCTGCATGTCCTGCTCCAACACCGCCCAAACCTGCGAGGCACCGACCCCGGCATTTTTCAAGTTCTCCACCCGCTCGGCGGTCTCCGCGCTGATCACCCCCATGCCCACCAGTTGCCGGATCGCCCGGCCCAGCGGTGCCCCGTTCTGGATTTCCCCATAAAGCTTGCCCACCGCCCCGGCAACATCCGTGATGTCGTTGCCGGTGTAGGCCGCCGCGTCCCCCACCAGTTTCATGGCGCGGATATTGGAATAAGCCCCCTTGGTAAACAGTTCCAGCGAGCGGTTGGCGGCAATCACGCTCTCGCTCTTGAACGGGGTTACCTTGGCAAAGGCATTCAATTCCCGCACCCGCTGCCGGGCCAGTGCCGCGCTGCGCAGCAGGGGCTGGAAACTTTTTTCCAGCCGTTCCAGGTTCCTGGCCCCCTCAATTCCCAATCTGCCAAAGGCACCGGCCACCAACCGCAACGAGGCCAGCAACCCGGTCGCGGCACCGCTGACCAAGGCCAGCGGCCCCAGCACTTTTGTCAAAATCGCCCCCTTGACCAGGCCCAACGCCACCGCCGAGACCTTCGCCCCCTGCGAAATGGCCAATAGCGGCAAAGCCAATCTGGCCGAAATGTTGACCGCGTCAGCCTTGAGCTTTTCAAGGCCGCTGCCGCCGGAATCTGCGCCGGGTATTGCCATAGGTCACCTCTGTTCAGGAAGCGGACTTGGTTTCCCCGGCCTTCCGCGCCCTGAGCCTTGCCGCCACCCACTCCATGTACGCCGCCTCCCTTTCCGGCAATGTCAATTTGCGCCCGGCCTTGCGCTCGGCCCCGGCAATGATCTTTTCGCGCAGTTCCCGTTCCAGCCGGTCCCTCGCCGTGACCATTTTCAGATCAATTCCCTTGTTGCGGAAATATCCGGCCACGTACCAGTGCAGTCGCCCCAGCGGCAGCATCCACACCCGTTCCTCATCCCAGCCGCTTAGCTCGATCATCGCGCAGACCGCCGCCAGGATTGGCGGAAAATCGGCGGAAAATTTTTTCGGTTGCGCCACGGGATGAAACTCGGGCGGGCTGTAATAGGTGCGCAAATAACTGTTAAAGGTATCAATCTGCCGCTGCGGCTTGCAGCACAAGGCGCGCAGGGCCCAGCGCCATTGCCCCCACAATTTCCAGCGAAACCGTTCCCAACGGTTGCGCCGCTCGAAATTTTGCAAAAGTTCCTCAACGGTGCCGTATTTTGCCGAGCAAACCAGCGAGGCCAACTCCAAGTCCACCGCGTTTGCCGCACGCTTGCCCTGCCACAAGGGACTCCTGACAGTTTCCAGCCAGAACTGGTAATAGGCGCAAAAGGGGCGGAGTTTTCTGCCCATCACCGTGAACGGGGCCGCGACAAACGCCTCCGCAAAGCTTTTTTCCGGCATAGGCGGGAAAACATTACTCCCCGCCACCACCGGCGGCCGGGGCGCCGATCAAGGGATAGCTGACCCCGCCGATCTCGCACTTGGCAAACTCGGTGTTGCTGCGGTTCTCCTTCGGGCTGGTGATGATGAAAAACCGGCCGTCATAGGTAAAATCGGCGGCGGCGGCGAATTTTGCCTTGTCCACCAAATAACCGCCCATGGTGAAACTGTACTTGGGGTCACCCACCGCAAAGGCGGCGGTCAGGCCGTTCTGGTTCTTGCCCTCGGCGGTGAATTCCGGTTCGCCGGAAATTTCCAGGCTCTCCGGCTTGAGCCCGATGGCGTTGGCTATCGCCAATGCGTCCTCGCTGTCCAGGCCAAATTCGTAACTCTGGTCGCCGTACTGCCGATAACCGTTCTCGCTCATGCCTTGGCGCGGCATGTCAACCGGGCGGGAATCCTAATTTGAGTTTTCCCTACAATTCATGCAAGGTAATGGCCATGGATAAAAAGTTGCTAAAATGCAGGGCCAAGGATGCGGCCTATATTGAACAAAGACTTCAAACCGCATTTAAAAATCTCGACAAAATTCCCTCATACACGGGCAAGGCCCGCTTTATGGATATCATTTGTGACGCCCTAAACCGCAGTCACGTCCTGGCCATAACCCTGAAGGAGGATTCAGAATCCTGATTTCAAATCAGGACGCTACCGGAATCATCATTCGGCCAGGTCGCGGATGCCGCCGATAACCGGCGTCACATCCCCGTGCGAAAATTCCTCCTCGTTGATCATCGGGTAGGTTTCCTCCAGGTTGAAGCCGAGAATGGCCAGTTTTCGGGAAATGTCCTCGGTGCGAAAAGAGATGGCCTGCAAGGCCAGCTTGAAGGCCCGCAGGCGGCGGCTGTGCAGGTCGGTGGAAATGCTGTCGGCCTGCGACACCAAAATCGCCTTGGCCCGCAGGTGGTACACCGGCGACCTCGGCACAATCGGTTCCAGGCTGTCCACCAAAAACACCGCGTAACCGGCGCTTAACGTTCCCTCGCTGCGACCCGGCCGCACATCCAAACCGGCGGCGGGCGAGTTTTTCAAATTATGCCGGATCGCCTCCACAAAGGATTTTTCAACCCGGTCCTTGATGTCCAGTTGGGATTCGGCATTCATGATCCTTGCGGCGAAGTTGCCGCCGTGTAGCTGCACACCAGCGAAATTCTGCTGCCACCGTAGTCGCCGAGTTTTTTGACCCGCACCGTCTCGCCGTTGGGCAACCCGACCTCGACCCCGCGCCGCCCGTTGACCTTCCTCCAATCCTCGCGCCTGACAAAAATCTCCACATCGTATTCCTGCAAGGTGCCGCCCGGTTGCCGCGAAGCCCCCCGGATCAGATTGTCCAAAATCGCCGGGATCTCCATACCGCCTACCGTGACGGTCCTGGCATCCATGTCCCCGCCGATTGCCGCGTCAAAGGCCGCATCCATGCCCTCTGCAAAATCACTCATGCCCTTGCATACCTTGTCAATTCGGTAAAAAGAGGAAAAAACCAAGGGGCGTGACCCTCGCGGTGTCACGCCCCCTGGCCGGGTTTTCTGTGGGATCAGGAAAAAATTCAAACGGTCCAGCCGGTCTCGACCAATACTCCCGAGGCTTCGTCAATCACCTTTTCATCGACGTTGCAGCGCACTCGCACCATGTCGCCGCGCCGGCCCTCGTCACGGTAGGTCTCGGTGGCAAACAAGCCGCCGGGCACGTCGGCCCGCCAGCTCAGGGTGCGGCCCACGCCGCCCAGTTGGAAGTCGCCCGCCTGCACGTTGAAGATGCCGAAAAAGTCCGACGACCAGATCGGCCGCAAATCCGGTTCCTTGCCCTTGGCGCTGACGTCATAGGTCGCCTTGGCCACCAGGATATTGGGAATCATGAAGGCGTCGGCAATGTGCTGCGGGGTGATCAGTTTTTTCACATCCAGATTGGTGTCGCCGAACAAATACCGCTGCAATTTGACGCTGCGGCGCACCCGGTTCCACAATTGCAGGCTCAGCACCAGCGTATTGGGTTCCACCTGCTGCTTGGTCAGGCGTTCCTGCGCGTCCTGCAAGTCCCTGGCAAAATCGATGTCCGCCAGCCCCGCCTCGGTGTACGGAGCGGCCGGGTCCAGCGTGGTGAAGATTTCACTGTCAAAGGCCCGGCCCGCCACTTCACGCTCATGGTCGAACTTGACCGGGCGGCTCACCAGCCTGGCCGTCACCACTTCCATGTCAAAGAAGTCCGCGTACTGCTCGGCCAGCACGTCATCGACCCGCTCCACCAGGCCCCGGTCCTCACAGCGGTAATTGTCCCGCACCACGGCGCGGCTGATCTCGTTGTAGCTGCCGGTCGGGCCGCGCTTGGTGCTCTCGGCGCGCAGCAAGGAGCCCTCCTTGATTTTCAAACGCGGGTACCAGCCCGCCATCCTGTCCACCTCGTGAACCGGGAAAATTTTGTCCGCAATGAGGAATTTCTCGGTGTCGGCCGCAGCTTCCAAAAGCTCGGTGATCTCCCCGCGCGGCGCCGCTGCTGTGTTCTCGTACATATTTGCTCACTTTCTGATGTTAGGGTTGTCCTTGGGGGGTGCCGGTCACGCCTCCGGTGCCGGGGCGGGCTGTGTCTGGCCATGGGTCGGCGCGGCGCGGAAAATCGAGTCCTGCCCGCCCGACGGCTCGGTAGCCGTGAAAAAAAACTCCGCGCCCGCCGCCGCCTTGACCACCCTGCCGTCCGCGCCAGTGGTAAGCCGGTCGCCGGGCACCACGTTGACCGCGTCGCCCTGCGTGACGTAGTGCTGGCCGCCCGCGTTGTGCAGGTGAATGTCGGCGGCAAAATTTTCCGCGTAGTCCTGCACCGTGCTGCCCAAGGGGGCTTCCCCCGCGCCGGTGTAGACCAAACGGCCCTGGGCATTGAGTTTGGTTTGCCGGGCATTGACCAGCGCCGCGCCCGCCACGAATGATTGAACCGGATTGACGTTCATAAGATGGGTTTCCTTGGATGATTTAGAGTTCCTTGAGCCGCACGCCCCTGGCCTCCAGGTGCCTGTGGTAGAGTTCGGGAAATTCCTTCACCGTCTTGCGGATCGCCTCGGCGCGGGAAAGTTTTTTGCCGTTCTCGGCGTGGTCGGTAAACTCCCTCACCTTGGCCTCAAACTCGGTGGGACTTTTCCCCTTGCCGCCCCTGCCGTTGCCAGATTCACTGCCGGGGTCGGCGCCTTCGACGCTGACGCTGAGATTGTCCTCGCTGCCGCCAAACTTGATGCCGCGAGCCTCCAGCAAATGTTCCCGCGCCGACGCCTTCGATTTGAGGCTCTTGTTCTCCTCCAGCAACACCTCGAACTTGCCCAGCAGCGCCGCCAATTCGCCCTCGATCTCCGCCTCCTGCTCGGCCTGCTCCTTCTTCCGGAACCGCGCCTCCAGCGACCTGACCGACTTGGCCAGGGAAGACAGTTCGCTGTCATCCTTGCCCGGTGTCTCGGGTTCTTTTTCGGGATCTTCCTCCCCCTCATCGTCGTCGGGGCCGGGGTCGGTCATCCCCTCTTGCAACGCCTTCAAAAAGGCTTCGGTAAAATTTTCAAAATTTTTCAGCCGGTTGTCGGTATCGTCCTGCACGGCCTGAAACTCGCTGGAAATTTCCTCCAGCCGCGCCATCAACCCCCGCAAGGTCGGCTCCTGGTCGGGTGTTTTCTTCGGGTCCATGCCAGTGGGCAAATTGTCAACCGAGGGATCGGCAAACATCCCGGTCGGGTTGGCCGCCGGATGCGCCACCAGGTCCACCGCCAGCAATTCCTCGCAGCGGGCGAACGATTTCCCGTCAATCACCTCGTCCTCGCCCCGGAACGCCGCCGACAGGCCCACGTTCCTCGGCATCCGCTCCGCCAGTTCCAGCGCCTGTTCGTATTGCGCGTGGGTTTTGAGCAGATGCCAGTCGGCCAGCAGTTTGTTTTTCCGGCCGACTTTTTTGATCTGGAAATTGGTCAGATAGCCGTTGACCGCGTCGGCGCCGGTGCGGTGGTTCCACTTGACCGGCACCTGCTCCAGCTCGTTGCCACAGTCCCGCATCTGCTCCAATGTGGTGCTGTCGGTGAACAGCTCGTGGCCCCGCGCCTTCACGTTGGCCGTGATCACGCTGACCCCGTAAATGACGCCCTTTCCCGCATCCACGCGGGCGGCGGAAAAATGCGTGTCGAAATAATTGATGTCCATGCCCCCGTGGGCATGTCAATTGGCGGGAGTCAGGAAGCGGCTATCTCGGCGGCCCGTTGCGCCAGCCGTTCCCCGGTCCCCTGCACCCTGGCGATGCCGCCGCCGACCAACTGCCCCGCCGCCAGTCCCGCCGCAGCACCCGAGATGGAAGTGCCGCGAAGGAGCGGGGATTTCTTCTTCCTGTAGGCGGCGTTCATGCTGTTGGGGTCGGCTCCCCCGCCTTGGTTCGCCACAAACTGCCCCTGCGGGTTGCGAATGCGGTCATCCAACAACCGGCTGATCACATGCAGGCGTTCCAGTGCCTTGCCGTTCTTGCCACCAATGGCGGCGATGCCTGCGGGTTTGGCTTTCTTCCTGAGCCGGATACTCAGCGGCGATTCGGGAACCTGCCCCTGTACGGCATAGGCAAAATTCACCGCCAGCGGCTTGGCACGGTCACCATTGGTCACCTTGTGTGCAAGTTTGTCCTCCTTATCCTTGAACGGTTCGATGGATTTGATTTGCAGGGTCAAATCGTTCAAGATTTTCCCGTCCCGGTCAGTGGTGGAAAAACGCTCGATCTTGTAATCAATCACCGCCTTGCCCGCGCGCGGAAAATTTTCCAGGCCCTCCCGGTCGTAGATGTACATGTTCGGATAATCAATCCTCGGCTTCGGGTTGGCCGGAAAAACCGGCGGCTCGGGTTTCCACGCCTTTCCCAAGTCAATCTTTTCGGAAAGTTCCCGCAATCTTTTCAGGCAGTCCATTTCACTTGCCCCCCGATAGGACAGGCACCACCTTGCCCTTCGCCGCCTTCAACGCGCCACTAATGCTGCGCTTGAAAATTTCGCCCGCCCCCTGTCCCCCGGCCAGTCCGCGACCCGCCGCCACCTTCGCCGCCCTGCCCGCCACGCCGAGTTTTTCCGCCACGTAGCGGCCCGCGTTTTTGTACGCCTCGCCAACCGGCGCCACCGACCCGCTGCGGGCCGTGCCGAACCTGGCCATGATGCCTTTGTGCGCCAGCGCCCCGGCTCCAGCCAATGCGCCGATGCCGATGGCGGTCTTGAGTTTCTTCCTGCCCTCATCCTCGTCGTCAGCGGCCAGGCATTTGGCCTCGATCTTCGCGTTCAACTCCCGCAACTGCCGTAAAAAATGCTCGCTCATATCGCATGGTCAAATTGTCAACCTTTCGCCCCCGCCCGGAAGTTCACCTTGATGATCTTGTTCTCCGTTGGATTACCAGTCGCCGCCTTGGCCGGGACGACAACGCTCCCGCTTCTTTTCCCGGCCACATAACCCCCGGCCCCCGCCAGCAAGGCCGCCGCCAGTCCCGCCGCTGCCGCCACCTTCCGCTGGTTGCCGATTTTTTCGTGCCATTTCTTTTCACGGCGGTCGCGCGGCCGGCTGCCCGGCGCGAACACCCGGGCGCTCCTCCCGCGCTGGTCGCGCACGTCCCAGTCCGGGGCGCTGACATCCAGCAAGCGGGCCTTTAATTTTTCCCCGAACTGCTGCGAGCGCATCCAGCTCGGTGCCTTGACCACGCCCCGCGTCTTGTTGAATATCGCGTCACCCGCCGACTCCACCCGCGCCTTGAGGGCGGGATTTTTCCGCATCGCGTGCGCCCCGGCCAGCACCGCCGCGCCCGACAAGCCCGCCGCCACCGCGTTTTTGAACCACGCCTTTTCCCAGGTCCGTTTCTTCGGCACCCCGCGCGCGTCGCGTTCCCGCTCCCGGCCCGACGCGACACCGGCCACGTCCTTCACCAGCCCTGCCGCCCTCCCGCCGTACTTGTTGATCTTTTCCCCGGTATGGTAGGCACTCCTGATGACTTGCATCTGGTCGCTGTTGGCAAGGCCGGAGGTAACACCGCGCAGGGGATGGATGAAACGGCCCTTGTAACGCCCTCCCTCCCGCGCTTCTCTCGGCTGGAAACTGTAACCCAGTTCGCGCAGACGCCGCCCCGCCAGTCGCCCCAGCGTCAGCGGGTCAGGCATAGCCTGTTTCCGCACGGCCTGTTTCCGGATGGATGATGTTTTCTTCATGGATTATTCCTCCGTTATAATGGGGGGTGACGGTGTCACCTGTGACTGTGTCACCACCGGCACCAGCGCGTCAGCCTCGGCAAAACCCAGGCCGTACAGGGCCATCACATTGTTGATCGCCGTGTCGCGGTCCAGTTCCCCCTGGTTGAACTTGGTGAAAATTTCCATCAAGGGTTTGACCCCCTTTTCCCCCACCTGCCCAATGAGACCTGGTTCCGGCGGGGGCGGTGCCTGCGGCGGCGTGTTGATCGCCGCCAAGAGCTGCGTCGCGTTGGGGAAACGCGGGTTGATTAACTCGATTGGTATTTCGGTATCTCCCGCCGTCTCCTGCATGAACTGCACCTCGCCCGCGCTCTCCTCGGTGACTTCCTCAAAGTCCTCGTCCATGTCGCTCATGATGCGCGTCGCCGTGGTCAGCCCGTTCTGCAACAACTGCACGCCGGCCATCACCTCGTGCCCCGTGTCGGCGGTCAGTTTTGCCCCGAAATTCCACACCCCGCTCCTCCAGTTCTCATGCTCGGGAATATCCCCGGTGACAATGCCGTAGGAAACCACGTCGTTCTTCACCTCGTTCAGCATCAGGTCCACCGCCATGCCGCCCAAAAGTTCAATCAACCTCACCACCATCTTGATTTCCAGCCGCGCCGTCACCCCGCCCAGTCTCGCCATGTCCCACACAAAGCCGAAGGGCAACGGGATGCCGTTGGCGATTTCCCGCACAATGGTTTCGCTCAGGTTGAGGAAGGCCGGGCCCGGCGTCGCTATCGCCGGGGCGAACACCATGTCCTTGCCCTCCGGCACATGCACAATCTTGCCCGCCTGCATGGTGATGGTGGCGGGTTTCTTGTCACCGTTGGCCGCTGCCTCCGGCGTGTCCCACTCAATCCCGCCCTCGCGCGACTTGATGATCCCCGCATGGCTGCTGGCGTACTTGTGCCGCTGCTTTTCCATGCCGATGGTTTCATATAAATCCCGCGCATGCGGCACCGCCGAGGCCAGCCAGCTCACCCCCCGGTACTGGTCCATGCGCTTTCTCCTGACCAAATGCAGGAAATTCCGCGCCAGAATCTCCTTCTCGAACGTGTAACGGTTGCTGCGGCTGCGTTGGTAGATCTTGTAGGATAATGGACGGCCCTGTTTGTCGATCATCACCCCGCCGATTTCCTTCTCGTCGCCCTTGCCCGCCATCAGCGGGTTGCCGATCCGGTCGGCTTCCACCCCCTGCAAGCGCAGGCCGTCATCGACCCAGACCTTGTGAAAGCCGAAGTCGCCATCCACCATCATCGAGCGGAAGCCCAGCGACACCAGTTCGCGCAAACGCATCTTGCGTCCCGTGTAATCCGCCTTGCCGCACCAGTCGTGGAAATAGTTTTCCACCAGTTTGTTGATCGCCCGGTCTCCGGAACGGTGCTTGTAGCGGATGCGCCCGAAGGCGTACATCACCAGCTTGTCCATCAGCCCGCCGATCAGGCCAAAGTTGCGGTCAAGGTCGCGGGCGTCCCACATCAGGTTGACCCGATCACGTTGCATCCTCGGCGTGGAACTGCCCGCGTTGCGGGCCAGTCCCCCGGAACCGCCGCGCAATCGGCCCGGGGTCGCCCCGTCATAGCCCAGCAAGTGCAATTGTTCCCGGGCCGCCATCCGCGCCAGTCCCGCCGCCGGGTTGACAAAGCTGATCGCCCGGTCCAGCAAGTTCACCCTGATGCCTTCCTCGCTCATGGTTATACCTTCACCTTGGAAAAATCCGCCACCGCCGACGAGGCCGGGGCCTTGCCGCTCCGTTTGCGCAGGATGCGCAAAGCGGCCTGTAAGCGGCTGCGCAGTTCTGCTAGATTCTTCTGGTAGGAAGCGCTCCCCTGGGTCTGCGAGTCGTAGGGCGTGTCCGCCTGCTTCTTCAACCGCTCGATCACCGCTTGCAGTTCCGCCGTGTCGTAGTTTTCGTAAATCTCTACCCAGTCAGCCGTCGCCATGTCCCCTGCCTTGTGTCAACGCGGGCCCGGCAGATTGTATTTGACCCTTACCCTCAATTTGCGACACTATCTATGTAACCAGTAACATCATGACCACCAAAGCCATCTCCAACAAACCGATGGACTATTATGCCAAGATTGCCCGGCAGGGGCGCAAGGAATGCAATTCCATGAGCAAGGCCCAGCGCCGGGAAAACATCCAGCGTGCCATCGAACAAATCACCAAGTCCGGTCATGCCTCCGCAAGCTTCACCCCTGCTGGTATGCGTTGATTCCTGCGCCCTCATGGCGCTGGCCAACCACCAGCGCGCGGCATGGCGGGTCTTGCGCCTGATTCGCCAGCGTGTTCCCGGTGCCGTCTTTGTGGTTCCCTCCACCGTGTTGGAGGAACTGGGCCACCTTTCCAACGACTTCGACAACACTGAGCGCCAGCGCCTTGCCAGCGAGGCTTTGGGTGAAATTGGCTCCGGCCTTTTGCCCGACTTCAGGTATCTCAACCTTACCGACGAGCAGCTTGACCGGGCGGAACGGGCGGCCCGGCGTTTGTGCCGTGAAAAACTCCTGCCCCCGGAGGAATGGCACGATGCCTGCATCATTTGCGAGGCCGCCGTGTCCGGCTGCGCCTACCTGCTCACCGAGGACACTCATCTGCTGGGGATTTCCAAAAAAAGACTCGGCCAAGTCCTCTTCCTCATGGGCCTGCCCGCCCCGGATTTTATTTCCTGTTCCTCCGCCCTGACCTAAGGATGGAGAAGCGGTTTGAGTTTGGCGCACGCCATTGCATAGTATGTCTATGAAACTCCACGACATTATTATCCAAGCCGAGGCAAGGCTTCGTGCGGACGGACAATGGCCCCCGGTCAACGGCGAGGGCTACGATCTCAACGATCCGCAACTGCGGGCCGAACTGCTCAATATGGACGAAGTCCATTTCCGTCTGAATCCGCTGCCGCCCGAAATACAAAACTACTTGGACGGGCTCAACCGGCCCATGTCCGATTCCGAGCAGGACGTGATTTGCGACTATCTGGACCGGGTCTTTGATCTGGCCCCCGATTTCGGCACCTCACGCGGCGACGACGGCAAAAGCATCTGGGTGTTCGAGCATGAGCAATCCCGCAAAAGAAAACTCCGCGACCCCGAATTTCGCCGACGGATGCGCGGGTTTGCCCCAAAGAACATGACCACCTATGATTTGCAGCAATGGAAGGACATGCTGCAACGCTTGGCCCCAAAACAATGAAACGCAAAAGCAGAGATTCCACCCCGTACACCGATGCCGTCGTGGACGAATTGAGACCCCTGCTTGAACCTCGCGGGCGGAAGAGTTCACTGGCCCGGTGGCTGGCAAACGGGGAACAAAAACTGGTGGACGCCCGGCGGGTAACCGTCAACAAGATACTGAAAAGGACGGACACCAACATGACGGTGGAAATGTTTTTCAGGATAAAAGCTTGGGCCAAGGCAAACAAACTGGACGGCGGAAGATATATTTAGTTATGCATAATTACGCATAACAAATAAATTATAGTTGGATTTTCGTCATAAATTAGGCTTTCAACCAGCCTCCCAGAAAAACTAAAAACCTTTCCCGTTAGGGTTATCGTGTTGTTTTTATTAGCCTATGGCATAATATTTAGATCGTGGCAATCAAGCCATAAACAACATGAAAGACAAAAGAATATGCTAACATCTAAATGGAGAATAAACAAAAAGACCTGTGACCGAACCCGCGAAATCCTCAACCCGCCGAGGGTGTCGCCTGACGCGCTCTCACCCCGCGAGCTTGCAAAATACCGCCTTGCCAGACACGGCAGCGCGGCCTTGCTGGCAGGGCTAAAGGCCAAGGCGGCGGCAATCAGCGCCGACATTGTCAAGGCGGCGGCCTCTCGCGGCTGGAACATTTCACACCTCGGCCCCGAGCTTGCCGAGGAGGCCGCTGGCGGCATGGGCCTGAAGATCGCCGAGCTTGGCCTTGGCTCCGGCGTATTGCTGGACATGACGGCGCGGCAACGCATTCCCGCCGAGGTCAACGCCGCCGGATACCGCACGGCGCAAAACGCCCTGCGCCGCATGGCGCACACCAACACCGAACAATTGACAGGCTGGCATGAGTCGATGATCTATGAAGATCACCCCGGCAAGGATGAACTGACCGCCGCGCTCGACCACGCCGCCGCCGTTCTTCGCCGCCAAAAAATACTGGCCCGCGCCCGCCAGTTGATCGCGGCGGCCCGGCAGTATGCCGCCACCAGCACGGACCGGCAGCGCAACGCCAACCTCAGCACCGATCTTCGCCGGATTATGGAAGCCACCCGCTACATGTTGTCGCTGGTTGCCAATTCCTCGGCAACCCTTGCCGCCAAGGGAAACCGCCACCACTGGCGCGACTGGAACGCGACCGCCAGACGTTGCGGCATGAGTTTGGCGCAACTCATTGCATAGTATATGGCAATCCTGTAAAACCCCGGCATCTGCCGGGGTTTTTTTGTGCCCGGAAAAACCGTCATCCTTGCATAAGGATGGCGTCCGCGAATTTAACACCGGCCATTGCATGGCGGTTGATACAACGCAAACAGCGTTGGCGCCGGGGAAAATTCCATCCTTACGTAAGGATGGAATGAAAACGAGTTTGGCGCATGCCGCTGCATAGCATATGGCAGGCAACACCAACAACGTTGCAGCCTGAAAAAGCGCCGTCCTTGTGTAAGGATGGCGTTAAACCCTCAACCATTATGAAAACAACCGACAGCGCGGTTACGCTGCTGCTGTTCCTGTTCTTTCTCGTCGTTTTGACGGGCGTTCAGGAAACGGCGGTGTCCAACCGCCACTAAATTCGATCATGAAAAAAAACACCAACAACACAGCCGGCGCCACGGTCATGCCGATGGCGGAAATCTTCAAACTCAACCAGTCCCAGGCTTGCGCCCTGTTCGCGGAACGTTCCGGAGTTTCCCAGCGGGCCTTTGCCGAAATGGGCAAGCTGCATTTTTCCATCAGCGCCAAGCTCAAGCCCAAGGAATCCATCTACAAAATCCTGCGTGCCAATGGCGTGAAGGACTCGGCCATTTCCAATGCGTCCTATGCCTCGAAGGTCTGGGCCATGGTCGAGGACAAATATCTGACAGAAAAGCAATTTGACAGTCTCAGCTTTGCCGACTGTTACACCATGATTCGCGCCATGTCGGAGGATTCCGCCTGCCAGTTGATTGAAAGCGATATTTCCGGCATCCTCAAGGAATCGAAGGACCCGCACCTTGACTTTGAATCCATCTTCAAGACCGGGATGCCCGCCGCCGAGGCCGAGGCTTACGCCAAGAAACAGGAAAAATTACGCAAGGAGGAGGAAAAGGCCCGCGAGGCCAGAATTGCCGAGGCCGAAAAACGGATCGCCGCCAATGCCGGCCAGGATTCCGAGTCCGGGGAACCGGAAGAAGAGGAAAACACCGATGGCAAAGTCATCCCCATCAACCGGGGACAAAGCCCCGTCGCGGCGACCGTCAAGACCGCCAGCCGGGCCGGTTCCGAAATGAAGAAAGCAACCGCCGAGGACGCCCTTGAGTTAATCTCGACCCTTGAGGTCATGCTTATCGAGATCGAGGACAAGGAGGAACTCAAGTCGGTGGCACAACGCCTGTCCGAAATCACCAAGACCGCCGCCGAGCTGGCAGCCGACAACGGCAAGGCGAAAAAGCCCTCCAAGAAAACCGTTGCCATGGCCGCCTGATTCAATCGGCCCCCATCCATTCACAAAACACCCGCACCCTTCACCCGGTGCGGGTGTTGTCGTTTACATCCGGCTATGGGTATGAACAAAGACACCCTCGCCTCCGTCGCCAATCGCATGATTGCCAGCGGCCAGGCCCGTACTTACAATGAAGCCATGGCCATTCTCGGCCAGCACGGTTCCGCAAGGCGCCGTCGCGTCAGGGAGATGGCCGCCAAGCTGGAAAACAACGCCGTCCGCGCCAAGGCTTACCGGGAGCGGCACCATTACCTCTATGACTGACTTTGACTGGAAACAGTTTTTCGAAGTTATGACCGTCGCGCTGCTTTTGGGCCTCGCCCTCTGGCTGTTCGCCTGCGCCGTGCTGGCGTTATGAATGCTGTTCCATCCTTACGTAAGGATGGTTTTTTAACCATATGCTGATCCCCGAAATCAAAATCCTGCGTTTTTGCGCAGTCACCGACCAGCGCATGGAAGTTCCCGCCGACGCCCTGCGCTTCTGGCAGCAATGCGTGGAAGCGGCGGACTGGTTTGAGCCCGACCGCGAATGCGTGGTCGCCGCCGCCTTGAATCCCCGCCTGCGGGTGACCGGCTGGCGCATGATCGCCGTTGGCACGCTCAACGACTGTTCCCTGCATCCGCGTGAAATCCTGCGCTTTGCCCTCATCGCCAACGCGGCCAGCTTCGTGCTGATGCACAATCACCCGACCGGCGACCCCGCGCCGTCGGTGGCGGACATCAACTTCACCATCGGGCTGCGGGAAGCCGCCAGGGTGGTGCAGATTCCGTTGCAAGACCACGTCATCGTCGGTGACGAAAGACCGGAACATCCGCACTACTGTTCGCTCCGTGAGCAGGGTTATTGCTGATTTTTCCGACCGATAATTTTTCGGCCATCCTTACGTAAGGATGGCTGCAAGCAAACCCCAAAAATGAAAGAAACCCATGAAAGTTGAAATCGACAAAACCAAGAAAGAACTGGTCGTCCGCCTGCCCTTGCAGGAGCCGGCCCCGTCCAAGTCAGGCAAAAGCCTGGTGGTGGCCAGCACCAATGGCAATGTCCAGACCTCCGCGCTGGTGGATGGCAAGCCCGTCACCATCGGCCTGAACGCCTACATCAGGCCCTGATCCATCCTTAGGTAAGGATGGATTAAATCCAAACTCCGCGCGGCGCGGTTTCATCCCGCGTCGCGCCCAACCTTTCCTTTTTTTAATTATGCAAAACTTTACCATCCCTGCCGCCGACCTGCACGATGCCGCCAACGGCATCAGTTCGGCAAGACTCTGCCATCATGCCCGATGTTTTGTGACCATCCGCCGCCACAATGGCGAAACCTCCCTCTCGCAGTCCGTGATGAGCAAGGCCGTCAGCTACACCGTCCCGGCGGCAAAACCCGCCACTTCCCTCGGTGCCGTGCTGGCCGCCAGCCGCCGTGCCGTGGAAAACTGCGAGGCCAGGGTGTCGCTCGGCGAGTTGAAAGCCGTCCTCGCCAAAATCGGCAGGAAAAACCTTGTCCGCGTTGCCGTCGCCGAAAAACACCTGCTGTTGTCCGTCCCCGGCAAGACCGGCGATCACCAGGTTGCGGTTGACGCTTTCCCGCAATACGAGCAAGACCCGGTTCCGGCCTTCACCGGCAAGGCCGTCGCCTTTGACACCGCCACCATTGAAAAATACCGCACCGCCGCCACCTTTGCCGCCGGTGAAAACCGGCCGGGCCTGCATTGTGTCTGGCTGCATCCCCAAGACAAATTCCGTGCCAGTTCCCATCTGGTCGCCTGTGACGGCGTCCGCCTTTACCTTTCCGACATCAGCCCGGCCCTGCCGCTCGAAAAGCCGCTGCCCCTGCCCTTGGAGCCTTTTTTGAAATCCAAGGCCATGTCCGCCGCTTCCTGGATTTTCCGTGTCCAGAAATGCACCGAAAAACACCGGAGAAAATACGTCCACCTGAAAATCGACTCCGGCCGCTGGACTTACCGTGATTTGATCAGCCCGCTTAATCCGCCTCCCTGGGATTCCGTGTTCCCCAAGATCAAACAAGCCGCCGCCTGCAAGCTCGGGCCCGGCGACACCGCCCGCCTGCTGAACGCCATCGGCGCCCTGCCCGTCAAGGATTCCAAGGACGAGGGCGGGGCTGTCTGCCTCGAACTGGACGGCAAGCTGACGGTCGGCAACAAGGCCGATTCCAAGTCGCCGGTGATCGACCGCATTTCCACCGGCATCCTCGCCACCGGCAAGGCTGTCATCAAATTCAACCGTCAAAGGCTGGTGGAGGCGTTGCGGCTGGGCTTTTCCTCGCTGGCCGTTTATCCGGACGGCAAGCCGCTGCATCTGGTTGGTCCCGGCACCCAGTTCCTGCTCATGCCGCTGGCTTTTCCCGACCAAAAGCAGGCGGCTGCCGCCTGATCAATCAACCCGTGCCATCCTTACGTAAGGATGGGATTCAAATTTCCGGCACTTAAACCGCCGGAGGGCTCACGTTAACCGCCTCCTGGCATCGGCGGCCTTTCGGGCCCGCCCCGTAAACGTGTATCGGGGTTTTTCCTTTTTTTCGTTATGTCCTTTGTCAAAACCCTGTCCGACCTCGCCATGCACCGGGGCCGGAGTGATACTTTCGCCTCCTTTTGCCGGCTGGCGGCCTGTTCCCTGTCGGTCATGACCCGCGAGCCGCAATATCTGGAGGAGGCCAAGCGCTGGAAACCAGACGAGTTGAAAATATTTGCCGAGGCCCTTGCCCAATTGGTAATGGAAATGAACAACCAGCCCTTTGCCGATTTGCTCGGGCCCGCGTGGATGGACGAGGCGTTCGGCAAACGGCGGGCCGGGGAATTTTACACCCCGCAGGATATTTCCGACCTGATGGCGCAAATGACCCTCGGCAATCCGAAGGAAATGTTCAAGGGCCGCGCTTATGTCACCTTTTGCGAACCGGCCTGCGGCTCCGGCACCATGATTTTGTCGGCGGCGAAGGTATTGGGATTTTATCGCAGCCGTTCCTTGTTCACCGCCATTGATATTTCCCCGATCGCCTGCGACATGACCTTCATCAACTGCACCCTTTGGGGCATTCCCTGCCGGATTTTGCACGGCAATGCGCTTAGCAATGAGTATTGGGCTGAATATCGCACCATGTTCTGGCCGCGTGACCCGGACTTTGTCCAGGGGACTCCGCCCCCGGTGCCCTTGCGCGAACAGTTGCGCCGTCAGCTTCGCGGCAAGGGCATCGACTGGAAGAAAATCAATGCCATCAAGAAACACTACTCCAAGACGGCGTAATGTTTGGATAATATAATATTATATTCGATCCGCGAAACTGCCGAGCTTTAAACGTTACCTAATCATCCGTTGGAGCGGATCATGCGGGAGATTCGGCGGCGGACGCGGGTAGTGGGCGCCTTCCCTGATGGCAACAGCGCATTGATGCTGGCGGGAGCCAGACTACGGCATATTGCCGGCACGCAGTGGGGCAGCAAACGCTACATGGACATGAACCGGCTGGACCACCACACCCAACCTGCGGAGGCGGACGCGGCTTGACCAAACGAGTTTGCCTTGCTTGGCTGTACAGCCAAGCAAGGCAAGGAAACAAACCTAATCAATAAACTAACCTGTCACTGATAACTTAAATGTGCGAAACTTTCTGAACAGTACCTGGAACTTTTTTGGCAACCCATCAGTTGGCGACGATTTTTAACACCAAACCGTTTCCGCCATCCGCCCCTGCCATCTTTCACCCTCGCTTAATCGCCCCTTTTGAGCAACAGCCTCCTTTCTGAACAATACCATTCTATTTTGCCAGACGCGATTGAGCACGTGTTAATTTAATTGTCTCATTTTTCCCATCAAAATTGAGACAATCCAACACAATGCTTTCACATTGGTTGATCATTTCCTTTATACCGGACTCATCTAATTCTTTCACTGAAATTTCATTTATTCTCCGTATCTGATACCCAGGCTTTAACGAAGATAACTGCGCCGGATACCCTTCTATAAGGTTTAAAACCAAAACTCGATCTTTTATCTTAACGAAAGTAAATCCATATCCGGCCTTCCCCTGCCAATCACTAGGCGGAGTAATGACGGGGCGTTTGCTAAAAAATTTACTATTGTCCAACGGAATTACCTTATAAGGGCCTTGTTGTAATTTTTTTATGGCACCCGGAAGCTCCGACGCCTCTATATAACGATTTTCTCCTGCTATTACTGGTGTATTGTTTTTAAAAAATTGATAATTAGAAATTAGTCCATCATCAGAAATATTTCCTTTATAATTTTGTATCGCAAATTCCTTTTTTTTAAAAAGAGCATCTTCAGAACAAGCCACCAAATCATCTAGTATTTGAGCAGCAAATTCCGGATGCTTTTTTTTGTCTATCGTATCCAACGTCCGAAGTAATTCCTTTTTTTGAAATTTCAGGTAATTGTAAAAAGAAGAAAAATTTACGGCAGATGATATATTGGAAACAATGAATATGTCTGGTTTTATTTCTTCCCAAATCTGGCCTCCGTCATCCCAGCGCAAAAATTGAGCATCAACCAGGCAATAATTTTCTTTTTTTAACAGTTTACGGTTTTTGTCATAAAAACGAAACTCTTGTGCAACTAATTTCTGCCCCGGTACAATCCAACTATCCCTTTCAACAATTTGGAAAGGAATTGTTTCAATATTCAAGGAGCTACTATCAACATATTTTTGTTCAATAATTCCGGCCAGCTTTGATTCCTCCAGTAATTGATAGATTATCTGTAATGCAATCGTATTATCGTTTTTATTTTGGACAACATCACTGGTATTTGTTTGTGAAAACGCGCCCACAGAAAGGCACAAATATAATAATACTACTCCACTCCAAATAACTAAAAACCTGATTACCATAATACAATCCGAGAGGAGTTTTGCCCCTCAGTTCGATTTTCCAAAATCACAATGTTGGTAATTATTTAAACAGACTCCACCACACGACATTCTGTAAGCCATACCGAACGAGGCGTAGTTGCTCCCGTACATATAGTTTTATTGCATGGGTAACTACCTTCATTAGAGCATGGACAATTAGGATCTGAAGTTTCACACATTCTTACAAAAATGTAATCCTGTTTATATTCTACTTCATAAGTATCAACTCTTCTATATCTAACCCCAGGATATCCAAACCATTCTGTAGGACTACCAACCTCCTCATTTCCAACTAATATGGGGCCAGATCCCTCTCCGTAGCCAGGGAAAGTCATTATATAACAATCTACTATCTCAATATCTTCTCCCTCCTCTTTAAGCATTTCCCTTCCAGTTGGGGTGGGAGATCCGCTTGTTGTTGGACTACTATCTACAGTCGCACAATGCGCTCCACATGGATTACATGAAATAACTTCACCACCATAATACGCCTCGCTATCAGAAGGATGGTAAAACACAGAAAATAAACATAAGGTTATCGGAAAAATTACACCACAACCTTTAATATAATTACGACGGTTACTTGCTGCTGTTACATTTTGCTCTTTTATGTTCATTGATTACCTTTCTGTATTAAACAATAAAAATTTTTAACCCAATATTGTCCCCTATCATCTTTGGCGGAAATTTCGAATTGAGCAGAACATGAACTACTTGTGTTCTGGGGAATCACCCATATTTCATATATATTGGGAGTGATTTGCTTTTTTTGTTTTATCGTGAATATTTTATTTAAAGAATTTATCGCATCAAGGGCGATGGGAGCTAAATCGCCATTTAAGGTTATAGTTACCTGTTTGGCCTCGGCCGCCTCCCCTTGCTCCCACAACACCACACGAGGTTTAATAGAAATATGTTGCTTTTTGTGAATAGTTATAGATAGTATTTTAGGTTCATTTTCCCCATCCGTTTTTAAAATTATTCTCTTTTGAACCGTTTCACCTATTTTTTCAGTTTGTATCACTCCCGTTATTCGTACTTGTCCGTTAGGAATAATCTTTTTCTCTGATAAAACTACATTCACACACCCACAATCTGTTTTAATATCGCTGATTAAAATCGGTTCTTTTGTAAGGTTTTTGCCGGAAAATATAAATTCGGCTTTGGCAACATTCTCGTCGATTTCTAATTTGATATTTTTCTGATCCCAAGTGAGCCCCTCTCCAATGCAATTGAATGGAATTACCAGGCACCCCAACCAAAAGTGTATTAAAATTATACCAATATAACTCACTTTCATTATTGAATATTTTCCATAATTTTTTTCACGTATCGCCATTCTTCAGTATTTTTCCGGTAGGCAATTAATTCGAGATTCCTATACTGGTATTCCCATAAAACGCCTTGATCCAATTTACGAATCAGATTGCCATTTTCATTATAGGAGACAGTTTTTTCGTATATTATTTTGCCAGCTTTTTCTTTTTTAACGCTTCGGATTTTTCCAAATAACTTGCCGGAAGGAAACCATGTGGAAACACTTTTGGTTCCATCTGTTTCAACAATCGTTTCACTACCCCTACTTTTATCATAAAACCAATATTCTCTTTGTCCTTTTTCATTAACCCTACCAATCGCCGCATTCGCACCTGATTTAGTATTTGCCGTTATGTCGTATTTCCAGTCTGCATCTTTGACAATAAATCCACTCACCGGATTCCATGTGGCAGTAATTTGATTCCTAGTAAATGTGGGATTAAGTTTATCATCAGTTCCATATCCATATTGGCGTTCTAATCCATCTTCGGTTCGTAATTTCACCAACGCTTTATCAATACCACCAATTAGTTTTTGTTCCTTTATTACCTGAATTCGAGGCTTTTGTCCTAATTCCCAAGAAATCTTTTTCCCATTGGCCAAAGTCAATCCCGTGACATGCTCGTCATTGTCATCAGTATTTACCTTAAGCAAAACATTACGCCCCTCTTTGATCTCGGATACAAGATTACCTAAGTAAGAGTATGAAAGTTTATGGTTCTTAATTTGAAGCGCGGTTATTTTACCTTTAACAAACTCTATTCTTGTACCGCACTCCGCCCAAAGAGTAATCTTATCCCCGTCAATTTGCCCCCTCCATCCGGAACCATTATTCAAAATATTGGGATTTTTTTTATCACGTTTGAATTTGCGGTACAAACCATCTGGTTGCCACATTTGGAATGTATTTTCATCAGTCTGCACCACTTTCGATTCTAAAATTGGTAACATCCAATTCATCCCCAAATACTGGGAAGAAGATTTAAAATCGGTTTCAAATAAAGTTATGACCGGCAGAACCAATCCATCGTCTAATTTAATTTCTCCGATTTTTTCGGAATGCATCAGATAACCTTGCGCATCAACTCCTTCAAAATGGGATTTAGGCAAGAGCCATGATATACCACACGCAAATGCAGGACAATTCGCCAATACCAACAGACCTACGCCCAATAGCAGACGCATTCTTTGTTTAGATAACTGTAACACAAATATTATTTAAAAACGCGATGATTCATTCGTCATTATCATCATCGTCGTCACAATCGCCATTCGATGCTAATGGAGTGATTTTCAGTTGTTTTTCCAATTTAAAGACTGTGGCAGCACGGGTACTTACCGTCATGAACCCTAGCATCAATAGAAACAAACAGATGATTAACTTGCGCATATTTTTACAGATTTGAATAACTAGCTGGTGTACAATTGCACACTAAGCATTCTCCAATCAACCTAGAAAAAGAGGATATTGTTCTTTTTAGAATTACTTATTGTCAAGCCTCTGGAGCTAATAGAAAAGATTTTTTGTTCTCTGCCCACAGCATCCTGACATAAAGCCACCAAACCAAAAACACCAACAAAACATCCCTTCCCAAACTTAGCCAAACATCCCATTGGGATGTCGCCCCTGCACCAAAACAACCGCAATTCACCTCAAGCCCCCTAACCAATGCTTGGATGATAATAATGCAAAAAGCCAAACTCATCAGCAATATCACAAAAGCAGCCTGCCGTTTCCATTTCCCCATCAACAAAAACACCCCCAACATCGCCTCGAATACAGGCAAACCCAGGGCAATCACATTGATCAATTCCGAAGGCAGCATACGAAACGAGGCAATGCTATCGGCAAATGCACGGGGATTGGCAATCTTAGTCGCACCGGCGTAAATAAACACCCCGGCTATCAAAACTCGAAGCAACACCACCGTCCACGGACTTAGCAGTATTTTTTTGATCATAAGATATCTTCGTTCAGTTCGCCTTTGCTCCACTCCGCCCATCCCCCTTTAAACAGCGCCACATTGGAATATCCCAATTGCCCCAGCGCACTCTTTACCATTTGACTGTCTTCGCATGATTCGCTGCTGCAATAAATCACGATTGGCTGGTTCTTGTTCTGCTCCAACTGCTCCTTGAGTTTGGCATAGGAAATTTCAAAATCCTCACGCGGCAATGAAACCGCCGTCGGTATATGTCCCGACCGATAAAAAATCTCCGGTCGTGCATCAAGAACCAATGCCTGCTCCTTTTTCACGACAACCCGCATTTGCTCCAATGTCAATATTTCAGGCAATTGAATGCCGTCATCATCCTCAGCAACCGGCTGGTTATTTTTGATGTTCTGGACCGCTTGCATCAACCGTTGCTCTTTGCTTTGGTAAACAAGCGCGACCGGTTTGTCCCGAAATTGATTGATTAATAATCCAATGCACAAGGCACTGGTGGCTGTTATCCACAAAAACATCAGGTTTCCTTGCCACTGTTTCGCGGGTTTATTCGGCTTCATATGTTGTGTTCAAAATAATTTGCGGCCAGTCCGGCAGATAATCTCCTTTTCCTTCGATTCTTTGTACTGACAGTTTATCCTCCCATATACTGGGTAAAGCCGTTTGCGTAAATTCGCCCATGACTACATGAAATTTCCGCTTGTTCTCCCCCGTTAAATGTAATTCATCAGGAGATACCGCCGCATTCAACAAAATCACCGACCGGACCTCGTTAATCTTTTGTAGCAATTCTTCATTCAAGGTTGCCGTTCCTGTAATCACCAAGGAAGCAATCGGTGCGCCGTCCAATTTTGCGGTCGGCTGCGCCAATACGATTGTTACCGGTGTTTTATTCTGGGTTAAATAGGCTCTTAGCTTTCTTCCACAGGAACTCCCCAGTACCTTGGCATCCGTTGTAATCCAAATAACCTCCTTCGCCCCGTCATTGATGACAACCCTGTCTTGTCCCGTTTTGATTGGCGAATCACTTTGCCCTGATAAAAAGCAAACTCCAACGATCACCGTCGCCGTTCCAATCGGAATCCACCAGCATTTCTTGTTGGGCCAAATCTTATGGCGAACTCGATATAATAATACCAATGCCAAACCAATCACAGGAGGAGCCCAAATCCAGCCCGATTCGGCCACCGAACTGAAAAAGGCCGACGTGGCAAAGGCAATCCACATTCCCAACACAATTGCCGGCCATCTCAGCCGGCGTTGGGGCCAGCATAACAGCAACGCACATCCCCATAGCCCGACATACAGCCATCTCAATCCCCAGCCGAATTCCACCAACCAGGTCAAATGACTGTTTACCAATGTCCGGTAGCTTTCAGTACGGTTCAAAGGCTGGTACCACTCCATGTATGCCTTGCCGGAATTGCCAAGCCCCCAGCCGGAAGGGGCATCCACCATCATCCGGGGAGCGGCCTTCCATAAAACCACCCGGTTGGAAATAGAACGATCTTCCTGGGAAATACCCTGCCCGTACCGTTGGTGGGCATTCAAAAATACAGTCGAGCCCAGAATAACCCAGACTGAAACTCCAACGGCAATCATCCTGTTTCTGGGCCAGGGTCGCTTTGCATAAGCTATCAAGGGAAACATTCCGGCAAAGAGCGCGATAATCCCGCCCCTGGAAAAGGTATGAACCAGGCAAATTCCCAAGCAGGTGAACAAAGTCAATGCCAGCCAAAATCCCCATTTCCTGATAAATACCAATCCCCACGCCGCTATCATCAAAATGGCGATCAAGGCCGCAGTCTTGTTAGGATTACCCAGCCCCCAGTCCATCCGCCAAATTCCATCATAAAAAAACTCACTCATCTTTTTTCCCTCCATGTTTCCGCTATTTCCTTGGTTGGCAATGGCACCCTGAAGCCCTTTGGAACCATTTCTTTCTGTTCCTGCGGATACATCTCCTGATTGACCATGTCTCCGACAAACGGCGGATTGCGAAATTCTTCAGGCCATGGATTAATCAAAGTCTCAAGATTAAGGGCATTCAACGGATCGGCCAGTTGCAATTCCAACTCGTCACGTTGCTGCTGCACGCCTAATGCGTAATCAAAAAAACGCAATCCGATCAACTCCGACTTTTGTGACCACGCATGGCCAAGGCCCATTACCGCCTTGTAAGTTATCGGATATCCCAGAACACGGCACCGATTGTAAAATTGCAATGAACGGGCATGGCCACTTTCTTTTTCGCCCGTGGTCAGGCACCATAACACACGATTTGCCTCCGCCGTTGGCTGGTCAAAACTGCTGGGAATATGAATATTAACCGCCAGAAAATACTCCGGTTTTTTCAAAGCCAACCGGCACGCATACTGTGCTGCACCGGACATGCCCCATAAAAGGAAATTACGCTTGGGAATTCCGTATTTCTGATTCAATTCTCCAATCCCACGTGCCCAGGCATCCGCGGATAAACTAAAACTTTCATCTATTCTCTTGGCCTCGTCCTTGTCCAAATCATCCCAATTTTTTTTGGAATTCCACAATTTTTTTGATCCCCAGCAAATCAGAATCAACTTGTTTTGTTCCGCATATTGAAAAACGCCTTTCAAATCAGTAGCCGAATCAAGTCCCTGAAGTTTCCTTCTCATTTCGCTAATATCACTTGCGAGCAAACACATGGCCATGACACCCTTTGCTTCCTTGGCGTCCGTCATGCCAATCGGCGGCCTGACAAAAAGAGTGATGATCGGTTGCTGGGCATTTTTCGTTTTAACGGGATATTCGATCAGCGGTTCGATGGCTTCTTTCCGTTCAATGTAAGGCTCGTTGTTTTCCACCATTTTCTTTTCGTCAAAACTCACAAATCCCGGAGTTTCGTTGGCCGGATACATTTTGGCTGCCGCACTTTTTTGATCACCGAAAACAACCAGTGCCTTCCATTTGTTTTGCTTGATGACATTCTCCGGCGCCGCAAAAACCAACTCCACAATTTCCTTTTTCTTAAACAACTTGGGCGGCAACGGAACATTGCTTTGCCCCGACTTGGCGGCAATCGGATTGGTCACCACGGTCAGTTGCTTGTTGTTCTCGTCGTAAAAATAAACCTTGTAATACAAGTCCTTGGCGAACATATCCCCCTGGGTCGATACCCGCACATAAATCACCGGCAAATAAATTCTTTCAAACATCCATTTTCCTTGCTTGTCATATCCCTCCTTGGGTCGATAAAACGATCTCGGGCTCTTGGAATTGTTTTTGATGTAATCCATCTGCTGAATGACAAAAAAGTCGTCCGCCAACCCTTTCCCGGCGGAAAGGATCAGAAAAATACCCACAAGCAAAATGCGCGCGACTTCCTTTATCATTTGTGAATCCTCATCCAATCCGCCAATAAGTTTTTATCCGGAATCCAGCCGGTTATGGATGGTATTTGGCCGGCTTGTGTTGCAGTAACCTCGATTTTCCGGTCTATATCAACCGACAGACCATCCGATTTGTTGTGCAGCACGGCGGAAAAATACTTCCTGACAAACTCATCCAAATGATCCGAGTGATTATGCCCTATCCCCGCTAAACTGACCCACAACCACGGTTTGCCTGCCGCCCGCCCCTGTTTGAAATACATCAAGGAGGCACCATATCGTTTGTCACGATCCCCGCAGGCCACAATACCCATTGGCATGGCCTCCGTCTTTTGCGGTTCATCCCACCAGGCCGCCGAATAAGCGCACCAAGTTATTACCCGCTCCGGTTTCCACTCCACAAAACGACTGGTAAAATGTGCCCCGCCCGAAAAACCATAGAGCAACAAGGGCAAATCCTTTTTGTAAATTTTTCTAATACCGCTTAACAGCACTTTCCCCGACCCCTTGGAGGCGTAATAGTAACCCCTGTTCTCGTGAAAAAGTTTCGAATCGGAAGCAAAGGACAATCCCACCAGTCCCAGATTGTTATTCCTGGCAAACTCCTGCCATTGTGATTGGCGAATCAATCCTTCCCCGCTGCCGTTATAACCTGGGGAAAGCACCAACACTGCTTGGGGATTCTTGATTCCCTGCCAAACGTAAAGATCAGCCCGATACATGTCGGGAGCCAATGGCAACGAGACTTTTTCTATGTCATCGGCGGCTTGCCCGGTCATGGCCAGCAATCCGCAAATGTACACTAGAAACATTCCCCTCATGCCTTGCTCCTTTTGCCGACAAAATACCAAGCCGCCAAAAACATCACCAGGACATGCAGGGACAGCATGATGATGCACGAGTCATAGGCGGCGATATGGGTGGTGGTGACCTGCTTCACGATGTCATAATGACGGGTCGATTCGAGGGTTTTCAAATAACCGCTCCAACCCCAGTAAGCGGCGATGAACGGGCGGCAAATCCACGATAACCAATCCGGCAACGGCAAGGCCGCCCCTGACAAGGGCAACTGGAAGCCGACCAGGTAAATTGCCAATAGCGAAGCACGTTCCGGCGTGGACGAGGCTGCCGAGATGGACAAACAGGTCACGCTCATCGCCAGCGTGGTGGCAAACAAGATCAATACCTGTGAAACCAATGAACCGGGAAACCCGCAAATGCTTTTCACAAACCACGCCATCCACAGCGCTTGAATCAAACACAGGAACATCAATTGCAACAACTTGGTGGACACGTAGGCCATCGGCGACAATCCGGCCCGCAATTCCTTCGCCAAAATATCCTGTTCCTTGGCGACCTCTCTTGCCCCATTGTTGGCTCCCATCAAGGTCAATAAAATGACCTGGATCATGGTCAGGCCCGACACCAATGAGGAAGCATGAAAGGATTCCTTCAGATACATCAACTGCTCAGCCAGGGTCTTGACAATGTTGGTTTCAACCGAGAGGGTCAGTTGCCGCACTTGCGGCAAGCCCTTGTAGGCAAATACCGCCACCAAGGCCGGGAAGGTCAGAATCAATGCCAAGTGCAGCCAGATTTGCGTCTTGTCGCGGAAAAAGAGTTGGGTTTGCCGCTGAATTAAAGTCGGGAGTTGTGACAAGCCACCAGGCGGTCGGGCGGTCTTCAGCCCCTGCGTGGCAACATCCGGTTCTGGCAACAATTGAACCGGCGGAAATTGAATATTTTGAGTCTGGTAGATTTCAAACAGGTCGCTGATCGAGGACACACCATGCGTGCCAAGAATCTCCTGATACGGCGCGTACTGCACCTGCCGCCCATCGTGCAAAAACAAAATCGAGTCGCAATATTCCAAGTGATAGGTGGCATGCGTCACCAAAATGACGGTCTTGCCATGCACATGCGCCAAATCCCGCAACCACTGCATCATTTCACGGTCGGAAAACTCGTCCAGGCCGCTGGTCAGTTCGTCCAGCAATAAAAACTCGGGGTCGCCAATCAATTCCTCAGCCAGGGCCATGCGCCGCATTTGTCCGCCGGAAAGGGTCTTGTAGGTTTGCTGCAACAACGGTTCCAATCGTGCCAGCTTGACGATGTGGTCCATCCACTGTTGTTTGACTTCATCGTCAACGCTATTGGGCAAACGCAGTGCTATGGCATTCTGCAAGTTTTCCTCCACGGTCAACTCCGTGTGAAAAGCGCCGAATTGCGGCAGATAACCGATTGCCAGCGGGAATTGTTCCTTGATTTCCGCCACCGGATGCCCGGCAAAGATCACTTTGCCGGAACTGGGATGCAGCAATCCCGTCATGGTCTTGATCAGGGTGCTTTTGCCGCAACCCGACGCGCCGATAATGCCGGTAAAACTTCCGCGCGGGACGGTGAAATTAATGCCGGTGATCAGCGGTTGCCGACGGTTGTTGACCCGCACTTCCAGATTGGAGACACCTACGGCAAGATTGCTTTCAAACGGCATAAATCAAACCACACAAATCACAGTTTCTTGTCAGCGACAATCTCATCAGCCAGGCGTTCCATCGCCTGGTTGGCAATCTGACTGGCCGGATAACTACGCTGGGCGATGGCGTACCAAGTCAGGCTGTAACCCAGTTCCTTGCGGGCTTCCGCTTCCCTGGCCTTGTTGATGGCCGACACAAACTCAGCCCCTTTGCCTGCCAAGTCGCCAAGCAATTTATTCAGTTTGATGTCATTTGGTAAATCCCTGACCGCCAGTTCCACCGTTTCCCACGCCCCGCAAACATCGCCGTTGGCTCGCAGCAGGTTGGCTTTCTCTGCCGCCATTTCCGCCGTCTTGACTTTTTCCAAGGCATCCTTGAGTTGCTCCTGGCGTTTCTTGTCATCCTTCATCGCCGGGGCGAAATAAAGTTGTTTGTCGAATATCCCACGGTAATTGCCCTCCGTAACCAAGCGGTCAAACTCTGTCAGCGATTGGGTCTGCAAATCCTGGCTGTTGAAGAAGGACAAGGCCTTGTCCTTTAAATCGGGATTGCCCGGCCAGGTTTCCGCCGCCGCCTGAAAATCCTCCATGGCCTGTTCCAGGTTGCCTTGTTGGGCCGCTATCTTGGCCTTGCCCAGGCGGAGCTGGCTTTGCAGTTTCACCGCGTTGACAATCGCCATCGGCTTGGTCGTATCAAAGTCCGGGGCAATTTTCTGCATTTCTGCCAGCAACGATTCCAAGTTGGCAAAATCACGCGCCTCGATCATGTTCTGCATCCGCGACAAACGGCGGGTGAATGCCTCGATTTGTTGCTTCTTTTCCCGGGGCAACGCCAAAATTGCCGGATGCAATTCATTAAGCATAAAGGCTTCTTGCAACCGGTCGGTGGCAGCCGCGATGTCTTTCTTGCCCAGGCAATAATTAAATCCCTCTATGCTGGTTTTCACCTCGCGTGAAGTCTCCAGACTGGCGTTCACTTGCTGGGCCATGGATACCGGATATTCGCCCTGGTCAAAAATATCGCGCCAGAATTCCGCCGCGATAATCACATGGCGCTGGCGTCCGCTTTGATACAAAGTGGTAATATAATCGGCAAAATCATTCTTAGCCTTGTCAAAGAGCTTTTCCGCCTTCAATTCGTTCATCTTGATCTTGGCCTTGAGCTCCAACGATGTCAGGTATTCCTCGGTCAGTTGGAGTTTGCCCATCACGGTATCTACCGAGGGAGAACCGCCACCGCCACCACTATCAGTCCCTTGATTGGCCATGGGAACACCCCCATTGTTCTGATTTGGCCTACTGTTATTGCCCCCCTTATTATTCATGGCGGATCGCCGCTGGTAAGCCAGTTCCTTGTCACGTATGTCATCGGACATGAAATCTGCGTTGCGATTGGCAGTATCGATTTGCTTGCGCAATTGCGTGTTACTCTTATTCAAGGCCAAGTTGGTTTTGTCGGCGTTCCAGATTGATTCAATCCGGTTGGCCAGTTCCCAACTTACCCCGGCATCAATCGTGTCGTATTGGGCCAGTTTGAATAGCTGGCTCCAAGCTTCGGTCACCCTCTTTTCGCGCAACAACTGCATTTCCTTGGCCAAATCCTCATCGTAGGCTTTCAAGTCCGCATCGGGAACTTCCGGCAGGGTCAAATACTTTTCAAAGCGCAAGCGCATGTTCGGATCCTCGATACGGGAACCGCCAATCGCGTCCTGCGCGATCATCCTCACCTTGGCCCGCTGGTTGTTTTCCATCGCATCCTTGGCAAAAGTGCCGTCCTGCGGCTTGCGGTTGAACATGTAATTCAACCCGGCATCCGTGGCTCCGGCCGAACTGTCACCGTTTTTCACGGTGCTCGCCGGTGCCGGATTCCCCTCTGTCGGAGCCTGGGGGGATGAACTTGGCGGTGGTTGCGGAGAAGTTTGCGCTTGCAGGGCCGTGGTCACAAAAAGACCACAACCAATTAGTATCAGTTTAATTTTTGCGGCAAGTATTTGCATAAATCAGCCCTCCTTCCTTGACTTCCAATTCGGCCACGTATGTTTGACCTTTGGTAAAATAAATGTCCCTGGCAACAATGGTCGGCACCATCACCGCAATCGGACGTGAATCGTCATCGGTGGAAAACAGCATCAGACGTCCGATACTTTCCTTCCACTTCAAATCGGCCTCGACCCGCAACACCGCCTTAAACCGGGAACCGCTCAAGGAGCGCGGATTTTCCAAAAACTTTGCCATCGGGAAAGTCTCCAGGGTACGGTAAGGATCGTTCAAGTAACGGGTGACAAAAAAGCTGCCTGCCGCGCCAATCGCCAAAACCACGATGATCGCCCCGACCCACAGGAACAGCCTTTTCTGATTCTTGCGTTGGCGCGGAACCGCCGCCTCCGTCTGGGCAAATGGCGAAGCGACCTTGGGTTCTGCATGTTCAGGGGGTAGATCTGACTGCATTGGCACATGCTGGCAAGTTGAAATCACAGGTTCAAGCATTAATTCCGTTTACACAAATATTTATCTATTATAAGTTTTTCGATATCGTAATGAAAAAAGGTCTCTTGCTCGGATTAGGATTGGCTGCCGTAATCATTGCCACGCTGATCAGTGTCGGTTATGGACTTTATTTTCATGTGGAAAACAACGTCCTCACTCACCTCAAGAGCGACTTGAACGCCGAGACTTCCCATGAAAAATTTTCATTCAGTTTGTTGGGCGGATACTTC
>JAIRPN010000001.1 GCA_031256975.1 Verrucomicrobiales bacterium
ACGGCGTTGCTGCTGTTGAGCACGGCCCCGGCGCTGCTGATGCCGTCGCGGGTGAAGTGATTGCCGTCCTTGATGACTTTCTCCAAGCCCCAGTCCACCGGGTCCCAGGTCCAGTTCTCGGTGCCGTCGCCACTCACCAGTCCGGGCAGCACGCTGTTAGGGTCAAGGCTGCCGTTGCCGGTGGTGTCCACATGTACGGTGCCGTTGCCACCCGCCGTGCCGGTTACGTTCACCGAACCGCCCGCGCCGCTGTCGCTGTTGACGTCGAGGTTGATTTTGCCGTTGTTGGTCAGGTTGTCAAAAGTGACATCCTTGTCACCGATGTTCAGGGTGCCGTTGTTTAAGGCGTCGTTGACGTGCGAGTCTTTGTCAAAGGTCCACGAGCTTTCACTGTCATTGATATTCAGGTTGCCGCCGTTGAAGCCGCCCGTTCCCGAGGAACCGTTGTCGAGGGTGATGGTCAGCGTGCCGTCACCGTCGTTGGTCACGTCACCAGTCAGGCCGCTGTGGTCAAAGTTAACATTCAGTTCACCGCTACCGCTGTTGGTGACGTCGCCATAAACACCGCTGCCACCGTTGACGTTGACAGTCGTAGTGCCGCTGGTCTCGCTGTCCATAGTGATGCCACCGGCGTTGGATGCATCCACGTTGTTGAAGTTGACCACCAGCAAGCCGTCCTGATCGGTGCCGACCAGACCGGATGCGTTGAGCACCGCGTCGCTGATGGTGATCGTGCTGTTGGTTGATTCGACCAGCGTCAACGACCCCAAGTAGGATGAACCATGAACAATATCGCCCGTTTGCGCGGTGATCGTGCCGCCGGTGATGACAATCTCGCTGGCCTGTGTGCCGCTGATGCTGATGCCGTTCTGTCCGCCGCTGAGATTGCCATCGGTCAATTCGACATAGCCCGCGTTCACCACTTGCACCGCTGCGCCCGTGGCATTCACCATCACACCGGTACCGGTTACCGTGCCGACTGCTGTGTCACCTTGCACAAAAATACCCGGCGATCCGCGCCCCTCATCGGTCACGCCCAGCGCGGTGATACGCGTGTTTTCCCCCAGGTCAAGGAAGCCGCCATTCGATACCTTAACGCCCGCCATTCCCTGCCAGACTGTGTCACTGGTCACGAGGTACACGCCGTTCGTCTCAATGTCCATCCCCGAACCGCGTATAATGCTGCCGGTGCCGCTGACATCGATTCCCCGTATGAAATGGGGACCGACATAAGTGCCCGAAACCCGGATAACCGCGCCATCGCCCAAGTCGGCCACGGACGCGTTGAACGCGGAAACTCCTGTTTGCCCTCCGACCGTTGTGATATTAACCCCCGCAAAACTCCCGCTGCTGCCATTTGTAAGATAGATTCCATAGGCATCGGTGGCGGTAATGGTTAATCCGTCAATTTCGATACGGGAAGTACCGTTGACATACACACCAAAACTGTTGTCCGTGTTGTCCGCACTGACAGCAACATTGACGTTGGAAAGACTTGCACTGCTGCTGGTTTCCAGCCTGATGCCGCTGGCGGATCCGGTGACAACGGTCAGCCCGTCAATTTCGGCATGGGAACCGTTCTGGAGCAGAACCCCGTGAGAGGCGCTCCCGGTGGTGGCGATGCTGATATTTTGACCAGTCAGGGTTGACGATCCGGTAGCCCTTATGCCTTGGGCATTATCGCCTTCAGTCGTAATGCCGACATCATTCAATCGAGCAGTTGACGTGCCGTTCAGGTAAACCCCAAAACCACTACTTGAACCACTGGTGATGATGCTGCCGCTGGTCAGGGCCAGACTGCCTTGATTGTAGACATAAGCACCATACCTGCCGTTGCCGGAATTGAACGTGGCGCTCAGGGTGATGCCGGTGCCGCTGTATGAAGTCATGCTGCCGGTGACTTCCAGTGCGGCGCGATTGCTGATGCTCTGGTAACTGGAGCCGGACTCCGCCACCGTGCCGCTGGTGATGTATTTATTCTGCGCCTGTGCGCTCGATGGAATATTCAACGCGGAGGCGCAGAGGACGCTGAGGATGATTTTGAGTTTATTGTTTATCATAGGGGTAGTTTTTTATTACGAATGGCCTCAGGTGTGTTTCACCAGCACGTTGACGTAGGCGGCGGTGCCGCTTTCCTGTCGTTTGACCCGCAGGGCGATCTTGTAGGTCCAGAGGGTTTCGATTTCCGGCAGTTCGGTGTTATGCGGGTAATGCGAGGTGGTGCTGGAATCCACGTAAGCCATGCCTTTGCCGTCATGTTTGTCGACGTGGATGGCATAGCTGTCGGCGGGTGAAGGAATGACGCAGAAGATTTCCACGTTGTGTCCGGTGCAGGTGATGGTGGGGGTAGCCACCAGTTCGCCCGGCAAGGGCACCGGACGGGGAATCGGGATCAAGCCCAAATCTTTGCCAATCGTTTCATTGTAAGCGGGACTGGGAAAAATCTTCTCCTTGTTTTGCAAGTCCACCAGCCAGACCAAGCCACCGAGCATGCTGGCGAGGCCGGTGAAGCCGAGGTTGTCCGGCTTCGGCACCGGAACCGTAGCGCCGTTACGGTTGTAAAAGAGCTGGTTCTTCAACTCGGTCATCGCCTTGCGGTAATCGACGATAGTGTTGAGGTAACTGCGGATTTGCAGGATGTTGTTGAAGATGGCTTTCTGTGCCTCGACGTCCTGCTCCTCGATCTGGAAGGTTGTCTGGTAGGCGGGCAGGTTGGCGAAGTAATTGTCAAACCATTTGACCAGGCCGTCTTCGTCTCCCGGCATGTAGTCTGGCAGATTGCGATTCATAATGATAATTCCTTTGGTTAATTTTCAATCAGTAAACAGATAAACGGACAAAATCAGGCAACGGGGTGGGGCCAACCCATGAACAAGACAGGGTCAACCTATCGACAAGGAGGGGACAACCCATGAGCGGGGTCGCCCCAACCTTGCAGCCTGATGGGAGCAACCCGATAACCGGGCAAGGTCACCCCATCAACAGGGGTGGGGCAATGCTGCCGATGGGTTAAAGCACCCCGCAGATGGGGTGAAAGGCAAAAATCACACTCCTGATGGGGAGCCAGTGATAGGAAATGCAGAACAACGCCTCCGACACATTCCTTTTGTGCAAAAACGTATACGCGAGAAAGCGGGTTTGGGGAAGGAGGGGAGAGAACTCTACGCTTGGAGCGCGCGCGCGCGCGAGCGCGAACAGTGAATCAGTTTGTCAAGGTCTCTCATTTACAGGGACTTGCGGGGATTTTGGCTTTTCTTAATCGCCCCGCTTCCGGGGTCATCCAAAGAGCCAACTCGCCTAACAAGTGCGAGGAACATACCGCATCTCCCGTCTCCCTGTCAAGCATGGCGTATAAAAAGATTACGATTTTTAAGGGAGTCTGGTTTTAACCGAGAAAGATAGCCAATAGTTAAAGAAAATTTAATCCTAACGGATTTGTATTAGCTATTTAACAATTCTTGAGTTGGATAAATAATTGGTATAGTATTTAATTGCTAAGTATGTCCAAAAAGCTGGATACCATTTGGGAGGCGGAGCCGCATACAATCATCAAAATTGATATTTTAAAATCTTATGTAGATGCTTGGTTCCCTATTTTAGCAACAAGTTTTCCTAAACCTATTCTATATGTAGATGGGTTTGCTGGCCCTGGATATTATACAAATCATCTGACGGGTTCGCCTCTCGCGGCATTACAGTCAATTAAAAATACATTGGTGAGAGATAACATCAAAATTATAAGTCCTAAAATAACGTGTGCCTTTATAGAAAAGGATAAAGATAGATTTAATGTTCTGGAAAGTGTTCTTGAGGAATATCGCAAGGAAAAGAAGTTGGAAATAAAGACCTTTAATACGAGTTTTGATGAAGGCATGCAACAACTGGAAACTGAATATCCAGATTCGTTTAATGGAAAAGATCCGATTTTTGTTTTTGCAGATCCCTTTGGGGGTACGGGGATATCGTTTTCAACCTTTAAAAGGTGTA
The DNA here is from genome assembly GCA_031256975.1 of Verrucomicrobiales bacterium. Taxonomy (GTDB): domain Bacteria; phylum Verrucomicrobiota; class Verrucomicrobiia; order Methylacidiphilales; family JAAUTS01; genus JAIRPN01. The sequence goes on from JAIRPN010000001.1 coordinate 3,988, forward strand.
TGGAGGGAACTAGTTGTGAGTTGCTTATTAACTTAGATACTGACGGGGTCGCAAGAATATTTCAGGCGCGTAATAATAAATGGGAAGAACAATTAACAAGTTTGTTCGGTGAAGAATGTTGGCGAGACAAATTAAGTGAAGGAACTGATACTAATACATTAAAAATCCAAATTTTGGACTTATATAAAGAATGTCTCAGAAAAATCCCCGGTGTTGATTATATTTGGCATTTTACTATGAGGGGTAAGCAGGACTCCTTGAATTATAATCTAGTATTTGCGACAAAACATCACCGCGGCCTTGAAAAGATGAAGGAAGCAATGAAGGCTGTTGATATTACGGGTAATTATTCATTTTCTGATGCTCATATGGGTCAACGTTATATGTTTCGCAATGACGATGGAGAAATTTATGCGGAGGCAGCATACAAAAAATTTTGTGATCAATCTCTTTCAATGGACGAAATGAAAAAATATGCTTTGAATGAAACTCCCTTTTTAAATAGCAAGGCGATATTAAGAAAACTTGATGACGACGGTAAGGTTGAAATTACACCTATTCCGGGAGAAAAGATAAAAAAAGGATCTTTTCCAGAAGATAAAATTTTAAAAATTCGATTTGTGACTGTATGTTCTAAGTTGAAGCAAACGTCATTTTTTTTGAATTATGCGCAACAAAACCCACATCGAATGGACTGAATCTACATGGAATCCGGTAACAGGCTGTAGTAAGGTCAGTGCGGGTTGCCTAAATTGTTATGCAGAGAGACTTGCGAAACGGCTACAATCCATGGGGAATCCTCGTTATGCAAATGGTTTTTCTGTTACCTTGCATGAAGATTTGATAGATGCTCCAAAATCATGGAAATCTCCGCGTTTAATTTTTGTTAATTCCATGAGTGATTTGTTTCATGAGAAGGTGCCTTTTTGGTTTATAAAAAAAGTGTTCGATACCATGAAGGAGTGCCCTCAACACACTTTTCAAATTCTCACCAAACGCAGTGAGCGATTGGCTGAATTAGCTCCCAAACTACACTGGGCTCCAAATATATGGATGGGTGTAAGCATCGAAGATAAAAGGGTTCTTTATAGGATAAAAGATCTGTTAAAAGTACCGGCTGCCGTGCGTTTTTTGTCCTGTGAGCCGTTGATTGATTCCTGTGGTGATATGAAATTAGACGGTATTGATTGGGTGATTGTAGGCGGTGAAAGTGGCCCGGGTGCCAGAGAGATGAAAGTGGAGTGGATCAGACCAATCTACAGAGAATGCCGTAGAGTGAAGGCGGCGTTTTTCTTTAAACAATGGGGAGGAGTCAGGAAACACTTAACGGGACGTTTGTTAAATAAAAAGATTTATAGTGAAATGCCAGTGCAAAAAGAAGAAAATAATAGAAATCTGTGAATGCTTCAGAAATTCAATTTGAGAATTTATGTAAGACATCGGGTATCACATATCAACGTATTCCAGAAGGGGAGAGGAAATCTCCGGATTATTTCATCAAAGGGTGGGATTTTAATGCACTTGTGGAAATAAAAGAAATTTGTCCTAACCCTGAGGAAAAGCGTTTGGCAAGGCTACCACTAGAAGAATGGGGAGAGAAAGAATGTACTTATTACGGTGGACCGCCAGGAGATAGGATTAGAAATAAGATCAATGATGCCATGAAACAGTTTAAGGCATACCAAGGCAATGAATTTCCTTATATAATAGTCATTGCAAATCTTACTATATATCCTGAGCTAACCGACCAGTATGCCATTACATCAGCTATGTTTGGATATGAAGCGATATTAATTTCATCGGAAGTTGCACCAGAAGGAGGGGCTAAAATTTTAAAGCGCTGGCACGGTCATGGCAAAAAAACTACTACTACACATAATAGATCTCTTTCGGCCATCGGTGTTCTTGATATGACGCAACCTTTATTGCATATTTTTCATAATCCCTATGCAGTGAAACCGATTTCAAATAGTACTCTCAATTCTTTGAGCTTTATTCATATGAGAGTATGTAATGATCCGAGTTTGTCTTTTGCAGTTTGGCAAGAGCAAAAGAATTTATAAATCTTAACTTCTATGATTGAGCAAGTGGGGTTTTTATGCAGACAGATGGGAATGCTCTATTTCTAGGCGTTCCTGGATAACAAGCAAAATTGTGATATTGCCCATTGCTAACACTTCTGACATATGAATTTTGGCCGTGGAGGAAGACATCTTCATCGTTGTCTCGGCTTAAAAAGCCAAAAGAACCTGTGAATGCTCGATAATTATAAACTCTTCCTCTATAGCGGGGTTGTTTGGTATAACAAAGCATAGAAAGTTCATTTGCTAAATCCTCTGCGGAAGGCCTTAGGTGTACATCAAATGCTAAGCATTTGGAAACGATCGTCCATAACTCTTCTTCAAGAGCCCTGAATTGAATATTTCCCCTTACAAAAGATTCCTTTGAAGGTAATTTTTGACTTAAAATCTGATGTACAGCAGCTAACCCTTCTCCAAAAGGTGGAACTCCAGACATTAAGCGATACACAACAGCACCCAAAGACCAAATATCCGACGGAAGACCCCTATGTTCGGCTAATTTTTGATCAATAATCTCAGGAGCCATATAAGCTAGGGCACCGATTACAGTGCTAGAGGCAACCATCGTATCTTCTCCGCCTTCTACAGCATCATCAATTACCGCCGCCGCCATCTTGGCAATTCCAAAATCTGTAATCTTAATTTCTTTAATTCCCGGATCAGATGAAACCATAATGTTTTTGGGTTTTAAATCCCGGTGATTAATATTGAGTTTATGCGAAGCGGCAAGTCCTTTGGCGAGAGAATGAAATACCCAAGCGGTTAGATGAGGATCGAGATAATGGAATTCCTCATGTAGCCGAGCTTCTAAATCAGTTCCATCGATAAACTCTTCGACCAAATAATCATGTTTATCGTTTGGAATATAATCTAAGGTCAATGCAATGTTGGGATGTACTATTTTTGCGCTTAATTGAGCTGTAGAAAAAAATCTTTTTTCTGCTGAGGGTGCAATTGGTTCTTTAAGTACAACATACCTTTCAAAAATAGTATCGTAAGCTTTGTAGACTTCTTGCATTCCTCCTTTGCCGATAAAGGATTGGATTTTGTATCGATTTCCAATTAACTCGCCAATTCTCATAATAAAATTTCAGGATGCGATTGATCAAAGGGAATGAAGTTCAGAGAGCCAAAATCTAGAATGCAACTATGCGCTAATTTACTTCCCAATTTTAATGGCTCCCCATTGGCTTTTACGTCACCTGTGATTGCGCTAACAGAAAAATCATATCCATTGTATGTAATTTCAATAACCCGTTCTGCCACGCTTATTGTGGCTTTAGGAGTTCTTTTATTTATAATATGTTGCTCTCTTTCTATGGTAACTCTAGCTATGTGTTTATCTTTTAATAATTCAGCTTGTAGCTGGTCACGGATTTCCTCCATTGATGGACGAGCTTCTGGAGAGGGGGCCAGACAACTATCTATTAACGAAATAAGTTGTTTGGGTAGAAAGGAAGTTATTTTTTTTATTGAAGGCGCAGGATCAATATGAAAAGGGGGACGTTGCTTAAATTCGATTGGTAAATTTTGTTCCTCAATTAAAATGCTCCATACAGATACGCCGAAAGCATAAACATCTGTTTTAGTAGATATGGGAATGGAAGGATGCTGTTGATAAAATTCGGGTCCCAAATAGCCTAAGGTGCCCCATCCTCCGGTCGTATAAGTGTTTTCTTGAATTGACGAAATACCGAAGTCAAAAATTTTGATGATCCCCATTTCATCAAATTTCATATTAGAGGGTTTTATATCACGATGGATTAAGCCTGCTTTATGTATATCGTTTAGGCCACTGGCAACTTGATATAATGTTTTTAGTATTTGTTCTTGATTGGCTTCACCCTTTAAATAACCATTTAAATTTTTACCTTTTAGATATTCTTGAACCAAAGCCATTTCTTTGGGCATGGATATAATATCGAAAAGATTTACGACATGATTGGAGCGAATTCTTTTCAGTTTGGACAATTCTTCTTTCAGATCTTTTGAGGAGCCATTGGTTTTATAAAATTTAATGGCTACAATTCGATCTAAGAAAGTATCTACAGCCTCGATTACTATGCCTTGTCCTCCATTAAATCTTTTCCCTGTAGGAGCGTATCGATTTGCGAGCATATCCGTACGAGTCATTGCTTGTCCTCATCAATATGTTCGATTCGAATGCTTGGAATGGCTTTGTTTAAAGAAAATAGGGAGTCATCCTTTTTGGATTCCTTATTTTTTTTTCTTTTACGATTTTTTTGAGGCTTAGGCGGAGTGTTTACAGGTGACGGTGAAGGTAAAGTAATTAAGATTTTATCTCCTGGAACCCAAATATGAATCTTTTCATAATTTGCGTTACGGTGTGGTAAAAATCTATCCATGCCAAAAGAGACAAACACAGAACCATTATCAGATATCTTACGCCATTTTGCCAAGGCCATTAGACGTTGAATTAATGATAAAGGATTTTTTTCACTCTTAATTGCAATATCTTTAAATATAGAATCATCTTTTGTATGTACGCCATCGGTGGAAATTAATATTCCCGGAGAATCCTTATCTTCAGAATTTTGTATGGTGATCAAGTGAGGGATTACATGATAACCCATGCCAATATATTGTATAAGAGAATTGGCGTTTATACCGAGAGGTTTGATGTCTGTTAACCCTCCTAGTCCTTCAAGCAAATTGTCATCGCTGGATAACTGTTGTATGCCTTGGAAACTTAGTGAGTAAATTCGACTATCCCCAACATTGATTGCCGCTTTCCATTCTTTGGTGAAGATTACTAACGACAGAGTACTCCCACCTTTACCTCCCCATTTATCAAAAATCTTTTTGTTAGTATAATTTACGGCTTCAATAAGAAAATTCTGTGTTAAATGTGGAAGCGATATCAAATATGATATTATTTCTATTACTGTGGCCCTAGCGCAGGATTCGCCATCTTCTAGCCCTCCTATACCATCGGCGATAATCGCTAAATTAAAAGAGCTCTTTAGAGAAGAGGAGAAACTTGCAAAAACAACAACATCTTCGTTGTTATCTCGTCCAAATCCTAATGTGCTACCTAAGGCCATTTCATGGTAGCCGCTTTGTGTGTAAGCTTCTTTTTTTAATGGCAAGGTAAGCCAGTCCTCTAGAATTCCATGAATGTAGCTTTGAGTTTTGAAATCAATTTCTTGCACGGGAGAAACGCTAACCTATTTTGCAATAAACTTCAAACTAGAAGAACCCCACGTTATTATTACATAACTTCTAAATTACCCCAACCACACCCGAGCATTCCTGAAAATCCTCAACCACGGACTACATTCCCGCCAGTCTGACGGATGCCAGCTTAGCTGGGTGGTGCGGAAGACACGTTCGGGATGGGGCATGAGGACGGTGAAGCGGCCATCGGCGGTGGTGACACTGGCAATGCCGTCGGGGGAGCCGTTGGGGTTGAAGGGGTATTGTTCGGTCGGCTGGCCGTAGTGATCCAAGTAACGCATGGCGGTTAGCGCCTTATTCTTATTTCCCTGTTGCGAGAAGTCAGCGAAGCCTTCGCCGTGGGCGACGGCGATGGGGGCAATGCTGCCGGTCATGCCTTTGAAGAAGATGGAGGGGGACTCGGTGATGGCGACCTGGATCAAACGCGCCTCGAATTTTTCGGATTTGTTGCGGGTGAACTTGGGCCAGGACTCTGCGCCGGGGATGAGCATGGCCATGCTGCTGAGCATCTGGCAGCCGTTGCAGACGCCGAGGGCGAAGGTGTCGGGGCGATGGAAGAATTTTTCAAAGCTGTCCTTGAGTTTGGCGTTGAACAGGATGGTCTTGGCCCAGCCTTCACCGGCGCCGAGGACGTCGCCGTAGGAGAAACCGCCGCAGGCGACGAAGCCCTTGAAGTCGGCGAGGTCGAAGCGTCCGGCGATGAGGTCACTCATGTGGATGTCGTAGCTGTCGAAGCCCGCCTTGGTGAAGGCGTAGGCCATTTCGATGTGGGAGTTGACGCCCTGTTCGCGCAGGATAGCCATTTTCGGACGTGCGCCCTTGGCGATGTAGGGGGCGGCGATGTCTTGTTCCAAGTCGAAGGTCAGCTTGGGTTGCATGCCGGGGTCCTTGGCGTCGAGGATACTGTTGTATTCGGAGTCGGCGCAGGCGGGGTTCTCGCGCAGGCGGGAGATGCGCCAGCTGACTTCGGACCAGGTGCGTTGGAGGTCGACACGGGTGGCGCTGTAAACAGATGCGCCCTTCGATTCTTCGCCAAGCTCAGCACTCAGGGTGAGCGGTTGGGAAGAAGTGATGATTTCGATGGTGTCGCTGTTGTTGAGTTTGCCGATGAAGTGGGTGCAACTGTCTAAGTTGTGTTGTTTGAGCACGCTCAATACCGACTCGCAGTTGGCAGCACTGACTTGGATGACGGCGCCGAGTTCTTCGTTGAAGAGGTAGGCCAATAGATCGGTGTCGGGCACAGTCAAGGTAACGCCAACATGTCCGGCGAAAGCCATTTCGCTGACTGTCGTGAACAGTCCGCCGTCGGAGCGGTCGTGGTAGGCGAGGATTTTACCCTCGGCAATTAGCGTCTGGATGGCAGCGAAGAAGTTCTTTAAGTCTTCGGCGCTATCGGCGTCGGGGGTTTCGTTGCCGATTTGCTGGGTGACTTGGGCGAAGATGCTGCCGCCGAGGCGTTGTTTGCCATGTGCGAGGTCGATGAACAGGAGTTCGCTGTTGGGGTCGCGCTGGAGTTGCGGGGTGACATGTTTGCGGATGTCGGTGACCGGAGCGAAGGCGCTGATGATCAAGGAGACGGGAGCGGTGACTTGTTTGGTGTCGCCGTTGGCGTCCTGCCATTTGGTGTTCATGGAGCAGGAGTCTTTGCCGACGGGGATGGAGATGCCGAGGGCGGGGCAGAATTCCATGCCGACGGCTTTGACGGTGTCGAACAGTCGTGCGTCTTCGCCCGCGATGCCGCAGGCGGCCATCCAGTTGGCGGAGAGTTTGAGTTTGCCGAGGGATTCAATCGGCGCGGCGGCGATATTGGTGATGGCTTCGCCGATGGCCATGCGGCCGGAGGCGGGGGCGTTGATGACGGCGAGCGGGCTGCGCTCGGCCATGCACATGGCTTCGCCCCGGTAGCCGCTGTAATCGAGCGCGGTGATGGCGCAGTCGGCGACGGGTACCTGCCAGGGGCCGACCATCTGGTCGCGGACGTTGAGGCCGCCGACGCTGCGGTCGCCGATGGTGATGAGGAAGCTCTTGCTGGCGACGGTGGGGTGGCGCAGGACTTTTTTGGCGACGTCGGCGAGGTCGATGTTCTCGGTACTAACGGCGGGGAATTGTTCCGGCACGCGGGTGACGTTGCGGTGCATCTTCGGCGGTTTGCCGAGCAGGACGTCCATGGGCATGTCGACGGGGTGGGGAGTTTGAAGTGTTAAGTTTGAAGTGTTAAGTAGCACATCGTCAGCAGTGTTAGCGGTATTTTGCTTAAGACTTAAAACTTCAGACTTGGCGCTTTCGCTGTCGATGAGTTGCAACTGTTGTTTCTCTGTTGCAACGCCAACTACCGCCATCGGGCAGCGTTCGCGGTCGCAGAAGGATTTGAACAATGCTAATGACGAGGGCGCGATGGCGAGAACGTAGCGTTCCTGCGCCTCGTTGCTCCAGATTTCCTTGGGGCTGAGGCCGCTTTCTTCGAGCTGGATTTTACGCAGGTCGAAGCGGGCACCGCGATTGGCGCCGTGGACGATTTCGGGGAAGGCGTTGGAGAGGCCGCCGGCGCCGACGTCGTGGATGCTGAGGATGGGGTTGTCCTTGCCCAGGCGCCAGCAGGCGTCGATGACTTCCTGGGCACGGCGCTGAATTTCGGGGTTGCCGCGCTGGACGGAGTCGAAATCGAGGGCTTCGGTGTTGGAGCCGGAGGTCATGGAGCTGGCGGCACCGCCGCCGAGGCCGATGCGCATGCCGGGGCCGCCGATCTGGATTAGCAGGGTGCCCTCGGGCAGGGTTTCTTCCTTGTGGGTCTGGGTGGCGGGGATGCTGCCGAGGCCGCCGGCGATCATGATGGGTTTGTGGTAGCCGCGCACTTTGCCGCCGACGTTTTGTTCGTAGGCACGGAAGTAACCGCCGAGGCAGGGACGGCCGAATTCGTTGTTGAAGGCAGCGCCGCCAAGCGGGCCGTCGATCATGATTTGCAAAGCGGAGCTGATGCGGTCGGGTTTGCCGTAGATGTGGTTGTTTGCTTGCCCTTCGACAGGCTCAGAGTGAGCGGTAGGGAGGGCAACGTCTTGGGAATTTTCCCAAGATTCGATGGCGTCGGGGAGGTAGAGATTGGAGACGGTGAAGCCGGTGAGACCCGCCTTGGGCTTGGCGCCGCGACCTGTTGCGCCTTCGTCGCGGATTTCGCCGCCCGCGCCGGTGGCTGCGCCGGGGAAGGGGGAAATAGCGGTCGGGTGGTTGTGGGTTTCCACCTTCATCAGGGTGTGGGTTAGTTCGCAGTTGGCGGCGTAGTGATGTCGGGCGGCGTCGGGATAGAAACGCTCGGCGCTGGCGCCTTCCATGATGGCGGAATTGTCGCTGTAGGCGACGATGGTGCCCTGCGGATTCAGCTGGTGGGTGTTCTGGATCATCTTGAACAGGGAACGGTCCTGCTGTTCGCCGTCGATGGTCCAGTCGGCGTTGAAGATCTTGTGGCGGCAGTGTTCGCTGTTGGCCTGGGCGAACATCATGAGTTCGACGTCGGTGGGGTTGCGGCCGAGGTTGTTGAAGGCGTTGACGAGGTAATCGATTTCGTCCTCGGCGAGGGCGAAGCCGAATTCGCGGTTGGCGGTTTCCAGTGCGCCGCGACCCTGTCCGAGGATGTCGACGGTGAGCAGGGGTTTCGGCGGCAGTTCGTCGAAGAGGTGTCTGGCGTCGTCGCGGCTGGTGATGACGGCCTCGATCATGCGGTCGTGCAGGACTGCCTTCAACCCTTCGACAAGCTCAGGGTGAGTGGAAAGGGGAGACTTGGTTGTTAGCGTGTACTCGATGCCACGCTCAATGCGGTGGATGTGATTGAGGCCGCAGTTGTGGGCGATGTCGGTGGCTTTGCTGGCCCAGGGCGAGATGGTGCCGAGTCGCGGGATGACCAGGAACAGTTCACCTTTGGGAGCGTCAGTGGAGGGGTCGCCGTAGGTGAGCAGCGCGGCGACTTGTTGCTGTTCCTCCGCGGTTAGCGGCGTGGTGCTGTCGACAAAATGAATGAAGCGGCCATGAATATCGGCGACCTGATCGCTAACGGCGGTCAGCGATTGCAGCAGGCGTTGTTTGCGGAAGTCGGACAAAGCCGAGGCGCCGGGAAAGAAAGTGATATTCATGGTCGGCACCGATTATAGGAATGCCGACGCTGAAAGCAAATTTTTAGATAGGGAGTCCGATATTCACGGTTTGTTCGGAATTGAAGTCCATGCCAGGTCCTTATCCGGGGAAAATTTGTATTTGGTTGGTGATGAGCCAATTAATCTGGAAATTGCCGCGGCCTTGCCTGTCGTGCCTGCGAAGTGTCCGGACCCCTTGTTTCAGGATCTTTTCATGCGGGCTTCATGTTGGGTTCATGCGGTTGGGCTTAACTCAGTCGTCCGCAAGGACAAAAGCATGCAGCCAATCATCGACAAGAAACAGGAACCGGCGTGGAGAATACGTGAATCCTGGCGACTCTTCATCGCGCAATTGCGTGAGGTGTCGCCGGCGCGTTGGGCCGTGGTCCTGATCGTATTCAACACCCTGTTGAGCCTGTGGTATGCGGCACACCTGCAACTGGTGCCGGACGAGGCCTATTACTGGCTGTGGAGCGTCCATCCGGACTGGAGTTACCGCGACAAGGGGCCGGTGGTGGCGTGGATGATTTATGCCGGGACCTGGCTGTTCGGCAGCGGTGAACTGGGCGTGCGCTGGATCGGGGTGTTGTTCGGCGCGGGGACCAGCTGGCAGATTTTCCTGCTGGCACGGCGCCTGTTCGATGAACGAACCGCCTTGTGGTGCGTGGTGCTGGCGCTTATCACGCCGTTGTTCGCGATCGGCTCGATCCTGATCACCATTGACACCTTCAGTGTGTTTTTCTGGGCCTGGGGTTGTAATTTGTTTCTCGATGGTTTGGCGGAGAACAGCCGCCGTGACTGGCTGTTGCTGGGTTTGGCGGTCGGGCTTGGTTTTTTGTCGAAGTTCACCAACGCCATGCAATTTGTGTCGATCGCCTTGTTCGCGCTGTGGTATCGCCCGGCGCGCCCGCTGTTAACCAGGCCGTGGAAGAATCCCGGATTGATTTACAGCGGCCTGGTGTTTCTGCTGTGTTGTCTGCCCTTGTTGTATTGGGATTACGTCCATCATTGGCCGCATTACGTGGCGCTGCATTCGCGTTCCGGTTTGGACCAGGGTTTTCAATTCAGGCCGGGAGAGTTGCTGAAATATCTGGTCGACCAGGGCATGGCCTTGTCGCCGCTGCTGTTTATCGGCTTGCTAGGAGCCTTGGCGGGGGGATGCTGGTTGAACAGGCAGAGTTATGCGATTCGTTTTTTGCTGAGCATGACCCTGCCGCTAATCGTCACGGTTTTGTTTTTCAGCCTGAGCGTGGCGGGCAAGGGCAATTGGATCGCGCCGGGACTGGTGACGGGGCTGATCCTGATGGTGGTGATCTGGCGGCAATGGTCGTCGACGAGTCGCTGGCTGCGCGCGGCGGCCCTGCTGGGACTGTCCCTGGCGCTGGCTGAAACCGTGGTGCTGCACAACACCTCCTGGCTGTCGCCGGTATTGAAAAAAGACCCGCTAAGCCGGGTGAAGGGCTGGCGGGAGATGTCCCGGGAAGTGTTGCGGCAAGAGCTGATCCTGCACCCGGATTTTATCATCTGCAATCATTACGGCGTTGCCAGCGAACTGGCCTTTTATTTGCCGGAACAGCCGGTGAAAAGCATTTTCACCGCCACCAGCGCCAGCATGGACAACCAGTTTTATTTTTGGCCCGGTTATGCCGAGAAGATCGGTTACGGCACGCGGGCGTTTTACGTCACGGATGATGCGGACCATGTAAACCCGGTGTTTTACCGCGAGTTCGACAAGGTTTCATTGGCCGGGGATTTCACGATAAAGGAACGGGGTTTTGCGGTGCGCAGGGTGCAGATTTACCTGTTGCAGAAGGGAAAGGTTAATGAATTATGAAAACCCTGTCGGTAGTGGTTCCCTGTTATAATGAAGAATCCGGTCTGCCGGAGTTACACCGCCGCCTGTCGCGGGTTTGTCGTTCCTATTTCAAGGAATACCAGATTATTTACATCAATGACGGTTCCCGCGACGCGACCTGGGAGGTGATGGGCTCTTTGGCGCAGGGCGACCCGCATGTGGAGGCGCTCAATCTGAGTCGCAATTTTGGCCACCAAGTGGCGCTAACCGCGGGCTTGGAACGCGCGACCGGCGGGGTGATTTTGATCATCGACGGTGACTTGCAGGATCCGCCGGAATTGCTGGGTGAAATGCTGCTGACCATGCGGGAGGGCTATGATGTGGTGTATGGCAAAAGACGTCGCCGTACGGGGGAGTCGTGGTTCAAGAAGATCACCGCATACCTGTTTTACCGCCTGATGAATTATTGCGCTGACATCGAGATTCCCACCGACACCGGGGATTTTCGCCTGATCAGCCGGCAGGCGCTGGATGCGTTTTTGCAACTGCCGGAGCGCAGCCGTTTTATCCGCGGCATGGTGTGCTGGGTGGGGTTCAGGCAGGCGCCGGTGTTTTACGAGCGGCACAGGCGCTATGCGGGCAAGAGTGGTTATTCGGTGGCGAAAATGTTGCGCTTTGCCGCCGACGCCATCACCGGATTCTCCATTCGTCCGTTGCGATTGGCATTGTTCGTGGGCCTTGGATTCCTGCTGCTGGCGGGCCTTGGCGCGGTGCTGTCATTATTCGGCTGGCAGGAGAGTCATTTGCTGGCGGCCTGTGCGGGGGTTGCTGCCGTGGTGCTGCTGGCAGCGGCGGTCCAGCTGTTTATTCTGGGCATCATCGGTGAATATATCGGCCGCATTTTCATCGAGTCCAAACAACGCCCGCTCTATGTGATTAAAGACGTGATTCGTGCGCACGCCGGGGGTGACGAAGTGGAAAAGTCGTTGTTGGCGTCTATTTAGGTTTCTGTTCCCCGCCGAGTTCGCCGAGGTACACTTTCAACGCGCCGCCGCTGATCATGATCTCGCGCAGCGCCACCGCCAGCGAGGCGGCCATCAGTACCATGCCGATGGAGAACACCACCGAACCGGTTTGCGCCCAGCCGAAAAACAGCGCACCCATCGCCACGGTACAACAAAGCAGGCTGGCGATACCGAGAGCCTGCATCCAGCGGATCAATTCCAAACGAACACGCAGATTGTCGATCTGCGGTTTGGCCAGCGGGTCGGACCCCTTGGTGTGTTCCCGGTGCAACTGGCGGATCAGGGCGGCCAGGTGCAGAAAACGGTTGGTATAGGCCAGTAACAATAAACTGATCGCCGGAAACAGCAGCGCGGGGGTCGAAAGCTCAAGAGTCATGAACTTTAACGTAACCGGTAAAGCGCAAACTGTCGAGTTCCGGTGAATAACCTGCGCAGGATCAATTGTTATTATGAAAGGTTTAAATAATGAAAGATTAGTGCCCCTATTTAAAAATCACTTTTTCTTATACCTTTTCTCTTTACTTGGTTATTCACACGGTCTAGTCCTTTTTTTAGCTGCATGCGTGGGGGCACCGGGGATGGGTGCGAGGCGTACGCCATGCGGGATAATCATATTTAAAATACAAAGGTCTGTCCTCACAGGGGAGGACCGGGAAGGGGTGCTCCATGAAGAGCCGTACGATTCGTTACATGGGAATTCATCGCGCAGTGCGCGCATTGATGCTTGTTTTAGTGTTAGGCTTTCAATTCTCCACGCCGCTGGTGATGGCCAATCCTTCCGGGGGCCAGGTGGTCGCGGGCAACGCAGCGATCGGCGCCAACGGCTCGACGCTGACGGTGACGCAGGGTTCGCACACGGCGATCATCGACTGGAACAGCTTCTCCATCGCGCAGGGCGAGTTGACCAAGTTTGTGCAACCGAACGCCAGCGCCGCGGTGCTCAACCGCGTGACCGGCGGCAACCTTTCGGCGATCTACGGCACGCTCTCCGCCAACGGCAAAGTGTTTCTCATCAACCCGAACGGCATCGTGGTGGGCGCGGGCGGCGTGATCAACGCGGCCTCCTTCACCGCCTCGACGCTTGACATCAGCAACGAGGAATTCCTCAACGGCGGCGACCTGCACTTTGTCGGCAACTCCCAGGCCGCGATCAAGAACGCCGGCAGCATCAAGGCGCTGGACGGCGACGTGGTGATCCTGGCCCGCACGGTGGAAAACACCGGCGAGATCTCCGCCCCGAAGGGCACCGCCGCGCTCGGCGCCGGCACCGAATTCATTTACTCGCAGACCGGCGACCAAAAGATCACCGTCATTCCCACCGCCGCCAGCGTGAACCGTGACGGCACCGGCATCAGCAACAGCGGCCTGGTCGCCGCCGCCAACGCGGAACTCAAGGCCAGCGGCAATCTCTACGCCCTCGCCATCAACAACACCGGCGTGGTGCGCGCCACCGGGGTGACGCAGAAGGACGGCAAGATATACCTGATCGCCAATGACGGCGTGGTGGAGAACAAAGGCACCCTGACTGCGGCCAAGTCGGATGGCACCGGCGGCTTCATCGAGACCAGCGGCGACGTGGTCAATGTCAGCGGCACCGTGTCCACCGGCGCGGGCGGCGAATGGTCGCTCGATCCGCGTTACATCGTGATCAACGCCAGCGGCACCGGCGGCGCCTCCAACACCAGCTATGTCAGCGTGAGCACCCTGGCGAGTTCCTTGAACACCACCAATGTGACGCAGGCGACGACCGGGTTGCTGGCGGGCAGCATCACCCTGACTGACGCGCTGAACTGGACCGGTTCGGGCATATTGACGCTGACCACCAACGGCAGCATCATCCTGAATGCCTCGATTACGGCGGAGAACGGCGGCCTGGTCCTGAACGCGGGCAACGCATTGCAAACCGGTGCCATTAGCCTGAACAGTTCCATCGAGGTGAATTCGTTGACCTTGAATTCCAGTGCACTGCTTGGCGCTGCCGGTTCGATTACCCCGGGCTCCGGCGCCACCATCAATGTGCAGAAATTCATTTTGCAAAACGGCAACTGGGTGCAAGTCGGCTCTGCGGCGTCGTTCTATGCCGCCGATTTCCAACTGCAAGGCGGTTCCTTCCTGCGCGCCCAAGGCGGCGACGGCGGTTCCAATCCCTACCAGATCTTTGACGTATACGGCCTGCAGGGCGTGGCCAGCAGCGGGTTGTTGGCCAAAAATTACATCGTGGTCAACGATATCGACGCATCGGTTACCAGCGGCTGGAACGACGGCGACGGTTTCGTGCCGCTCGGCAGCACGACCCTGTTGAAGACTTTCTCCGGGACTTTCAACGGCAACGACAAGGTGATCAGCGGCCTGGTGATCCATTCGGATGAATCGAATGTCGGTTTGTTCGGCCAAAGCTCTGGCGTGATCACCGGCGTGCGTCTGGAAAATGTCACCATTAGCGGCGGCGTGGACAGCCAGTATGTCGGCGGCCTGGTTGGCAACAACACCCTGGGCGGTTCGATCAGCAACAGTTACGTGATCGGCTCGGTCTCCTCCTCCGGCGCGGCGAGCTTTGTCGGCGGCCTGGCCGGGCACACCGGTTTGCTCACCAGCATCAATCGCAGCTACGCGCTGGGCAGTGTCAGCGGCAACACGGCGGGCGGCCTGCTCGGCCAGAACGGCGGCGGCACGCTGACCGACACCTACGCGATCGTCTATGTCAGCGGTAACGTGGCGGGCGGCTTGGTTGGCGACAATTTGTTAGGTATCGTCAACAGCAGCTTTGCGGCGGGCTATGTCAACGGCATTACCACCAGTGGCGGTTTGATCGGCACCTCGGAAATCCTGACCGCGGTGAACAACAGCTATTGGGACACGCTGACCACCGGACAGGAAGTCAGCGCGGGCGGCGGCTTGGGTGAAACCACCGAGGACTTGCAGGCGGCCCTGCTGACCGGCTTTGATTCCTCGATCTGGGGAATTGTGACCGGTGCCTCGTACCCGTATTTCAAATGGCAGTATTCCTCCGCCCCGGTGGTGGTTAGCGGCATTGCCTACCAGGACAAGGGCGTGACCTCGGTCGGTGGCGGCGTACAGGTTGACGGCATTTTCCTCAACTCCACGCAATCCACTTACACTGGCGCCAACGGTTATTACATTTTCCTGCAGGACGCCTCGCTGGGTAACACGGGCAATCAGGCGTTGGTGATCGACCACGCCACCAACACCGGCAACACTATCGGCGTCCTGGCGGATGTGAACAGCGGCTGGAATGTGTATGGCAACACGGTTTATGTGGCGACTGATGGTTTGAACAATACCACCGTGGCTGATCCGTTGTCCTACAGTACGCTGCCGGTCGCCGATTCTTCGTTGATCCTGTTCAGCGTGGATGGCTCGGGCAATCTGACCACCAATACCGATGTTAATTTCTGGGCGGGTTCGTCCTACGCCCTGAATGGAAACCTGACCGCGCAAGGCAGCGGCTGGGCCGAGTTTGACGGTGCCGTGACCCTGAGTCCGACCAGCGGTTCCTTGGTCACCGTTACCACCGGCGGCGATTTGATTTTCGGCGACAACGTGACCGGCTCCGGCATTTCGCTAACGTTGAACAGTGGCGGCGCTATTAGCGGCACCAACACCACGATTGATTTGTCAGTAAACGGCAGCAACGCCAATGCGGGTTCGTTGTTAGCGTCGGCGGTTGGCGATATTTCCCTGTCGTCGGTTGATACTCACACGGCCAACGGAGCCAATAATGGTAAAGCCGGTGACATCACGCTGACCGGCAGCGGCAATATTACCATCAGTTCCAACTTGAACGCCTACAGCACCAGCGGCCACAACAGCAAGGCCGGCGGCGACGTGAAAGTGAACGCCAATGGCGACCTGAACATTGGCGGTTACATCCAGACTTATTCGAGTGCCGACAACAACGCGGCCAAGGGTGGCAACGTCAACCTGCAGGGCAAAAACATTGTCACCAGCAACATCGCGACCACCAGCAACGCCACCAGCGGAAACAGCGCCAACGGCGGCAAAGTCACGATCAAAGGTCGCAGCGTGACCACCGATTACATCGCCACCTATTCCAACGCGGGCGGTACCAGCGGCGACGGCGGCGCGGTGCAAATTTTGTCGAAGAACGACATCAGCGTCGGCAGCATCGATTCCTATTCACAGTCCGGCAGCAACTCGGGCAATGGCGGCGCGGTGACGCTAACCTCGACAAACGGCGGCGTGAATGCCGGTTCCTCGATCAAGAGCTACAGCAAGAGCTTTTCCGGCAACAGCGCGACCGGTGGCGCGATCACCATCAACGCCGACGGTCTGGTGCAGGTGGATTCGCTCGACAGCTATTCGGATGCGGGCAATGGCGTTAACAGCGGCACGGCGGGCAACGTGCAAGTCACCACCAACGGCAATATCCTGCTCGAGGAAATCCAGGCCTATTCCTACAGCATGAACGGCAATTCGTCCGCGGGTGGCACGGTCAACCTGAGCGGCAACAAGATTACAATTAACTACCAATTGAACGCCTACAGCCAGGGCTATCTGGGCAGCGGCAACGCGGGCAGCATCACGCTAACCGCCAACGGCAATCTCTATGTTGCCTCCATCAGCGACCAGTCGCGTTCCGGCAACGGCGTGGCGGGTCTCGGCGGCACCGTATTGCTGACCGGCAACAATGTGACCGTGGACGACGGCATTGACGCCTATTCCAGCGGCAACACGGGAGCCTCCAAAGGCGGTGCGGTGACCATCAATGCCAACAACACCGTGACCGTGGGACAAATCAACACCGACAGCGAAACCTACTACGGTTCGGCGAAAACCGGCGGCGCGGTGACCATCAGCGCCGGTGGCAAGGTGGCGGTTGACGGCATCGACAGCAGCTCGCGGGTTTATATTTCGGGCAATTCCGGCACGGCCGGCACGGTTAGCGTCACGTCGACGACCGGCAATGTGATTGTCGGCGAGATTGACGCTTACTCGAAGGCATACAATGGCAACGGCGGCAAGGGCGGTGCCATTTCCTTGTCGGGCAAGAAGGTTACGGTAAACGGTTCATTGCTGGCGTATAGCGAGGGCGATGGCGGTTCTTCCTCGACCGGCGGCGTGGTCACCCTGACAGCCAGCAGCAATGTGTCGGTTGATGGTGACATCGATACCTATTCCTACGCTTATTGGGGTAATTCCGGCAATGCCGGGGCGCTGACGATCAACGCGACCGGTAACGTGGGCATCGCGGGCTCGGTGAACGCCTACAGCGACACGGAACTTGGCAACTCGGGCAACGGCGGCGCGGTGAACATCGTCAGCGGCGGCACGGTTTCGGCATCCAATATCGATACTTATTCCTACGCGTATCACAACGGCGGCTTTGGCGGCGGTTCCGGCAAGGGCGGTGACATCAGCATTAACGCGACGAATGACATCTTCATTAATTACTTTGGCAGTTATAGCGAGGCTGACAACGGCGGCGGTTCGGGCAAGGGTGGCGCGGTCTCGCTGACCGCGGGCGGCAATATCCAGACTTACGGCATTGATGCGTATTCTTACAGCCAGCAGGGCGCGGCAGGTGCGGGCGGCGCGGTGACGGTCAACGGTGGCGGTTATTTCGACGTCTACGACCGGATCAACAGTTACAGCAAGAGCGACGGCACTTCGATTCTGGCGGTTTCCGGCAACGGCGGCGCGGTAACGATTGGCGTCATTGGCAGTGTCTATGTCAGCAGCAACATCGACGCTTCCAGCAGGAGCAATTCGCTGTCGTCCGGCAAGGGCGGTACGGTGAGCATCAGCGGTTATGACATTTACATCGGCAGCAACGGCCTGAACAGCATCAACACCTCGAGCAGCGAGGCGGCCCTCAGTTCCGGCGGCGGCGCGGTATCGTTGGTGGCCTACGGCGGTTCGGTGTATGTGTCGGACGAGATCGACACGTTTTCGCAATCCAGCGGCGCGGGCGCGGCGGGTGGTTCAATCAGTATTAGCGCCAACGGCGACATCACGTTGTCCAATGTCTACAGCTTCACGCTTAGCGGCTTGCTTGGTGCTGCGGGCGGCAGCATTTATCTGGATGCGGGCGGTAGCGTTTCGGCAAACGTATTGGATAGCCACAGCCAAAGCTCGACCCTGAGTGGCAACGGCGGATCCATCGAGGTCAATGCGGTGCAGAATATTGCCGTGAACAGCATTGACGCCTCTTCCTACACCACCGGCGGCATTGGTTTGTCGGGTAACGGCGGCAGCGTGACCATTGATCCGGCGGGCACCATTTCGATTGGTTCGATTTATACCAATTCCTATTCGTCCGGCGGTATTTCCGGTAATGGCGGCGCGGTGACCATTGGCGACGACAGCACCACGCAAAACATCAGCATCGGCAACATCGATGCAAGTTCGCAGGCCTACGGCAAGGCGGGCAACGGCGGTGCGGTCAATATAACCACCACCCGTGACATCACCGTTAGCGGCCTGATCGACACCCGTTCCTATTCCTGGCATAACAACTCCGGCAACGGCGGCGCGGTGAACCTGAGCGGCCGCAACATTGAATTGGACAGCGGAATCGTCACCATCAGCGTCAGCGACATCGGCAATTCCGGTACCGGCGGCGCGATCACGCTAACCGCGAGCCGCGATGTCAGCGCTTATCAGTTGGAAAGCTACAGTGCCGCAGCCAAGAAGGCCGGCAGCGGTGGCGCAGTAACCATCAATGCGGGTCGCAAGGTGGATTTGTACGGTGTTGATTCCTACAGCAGCGGCAGCTCCGCCGCTAATGGTGGCGCGGTGTCGATCAGCGGCAGCGGCCATGTCGGTATCGGTTACGTGGACAGTTATTCCGACGCCAGCGGCGCGAATTCCGGCAACGGCGGTGCGGTCACGATTAGCGGCAACGGCATCAAAATTATTTATAACATCGACAGTTACAGCGAGGCTTCCGGCAACAGCGGCGACGGTGGCGCGGTGGCGCTAACCGCGAACAACAACCTGAAGTTGTTGGGCGGCATCGAGGCGTATTCATATTCTTACAACGGCAACTCCGGCAACGGCGGCGCTATTTCCCTGGGAGGTTACGAAATCAATGTGGCGGGTTACCTCGAAGCCTCGTCGACAGGTTACACCTCCTCCGGCAACGGCGGGTTGATTGACATCACGGCCGGTGATGCGGTGACCATCAATCAGATCAACAGCTACACCCACACGGACTACAATGCCAGCGGCAACGGCGGTGACGTGACGGTGACGGCCGGTGGTCTGGTGCAAATCGGCGGCATTGCCACCGCTTCCAGTGTTTACAGTTCCGGTGATTCCGGCAATGGTGGCGCGGTGAGTGTCACCGCTAATGGCGACATCAACATCAATTTCATCGAAACGGTCTCCACCGTGGCTTATGGCGCCAACGGTGATTCCGGCAACGGCGGTTCGGTCACCTTGTCCGGCAGCAATGTTGTGATTGGCACCGGAATCAATTCCTACAGCTCGGCTTACATGGGCAACAGCGGCAGCGGCGGTTCGGTTTCCATCACGGCATCCGGCAGCATTTCCAGCGGCGGCATTTACACCTACTCGGAAGTCCAGATGGGCGGCAGCGGCAACAGTTCCAGCGGTGGTGACATTACGCTAAGCGCCAACGGCAGGGTCGTGATCAACGGCCAGTTGCAAGCCTACAGCCATAGCTTTGACGGCACGGCCGGTGCGGGCGGCGCGGTGGCGATTACCTCCGGCAGCGGAGTCAGGGTTAATGGCGACATCGATACCAGTGTGGTTGGCTTTAATGGTTCGACCGGCAACGCGGGCAATGTGACCATTAGCGGGTCGGGCCGCGTGATTGTCCAGGATATCAACGCCTATGCCGATGCCTTTGCTTCAAGCACCGCTAACGGCGGAACGGTGACGTTAACCGCGGGCAAACTGCTGTCGGTAGGCGACATTTATACTGAATCGGAAAGCTTCATCGGCGGCTCCGGAAACGGCGGCGCGATTACCCTGAGCGGCAACCGTGTGTTCGCCAATTACCTTGGCAGTTACAGCGAAGCCGTTTATGGCGGTGGCTCGGGCAATGCCGGCAATGGCGGCGCGGTCACGGTCAACTCGGTTGGCAATGCCTACATCGGCGAAATTGACGCGGGTTCCTACGCGTACTATGGCGCTGCCGGGGTTGGCGGCGATGTAACTCTCAATATTGGGCGCGACTTGGATTTGGGCGGTGTCTATGCCTATTCCTACAGCGGCAGCAGCGGTGTCTACGGTCTTGGCGGTGCGGTTTCCATCACCACCGGTCGTGATTTCATCCACGATGGGGATTCGATCGAGACCTCCAATGCCAACGTGACCATCCTGGCTGGTCGCAGCCTTTATAACTACGACGACATCCTGATCGATGGCGTGATTGGCAACATCACGCTGGTGGCCGACAATGCCAATCCTTCGCCGGTGGCCTACAGCCCGGACGCCTATTTCTATAACGACGCCGAATTGTCGGCGCCCGGCAAGGTGAAGGTCTTTGCGGTTCGTCCTTCACAAACGACCCTGGGCTTTACTCCGGACATGACCTTCTACGGCCGCTATTACCCGGCGCCATTGTTGCCGTACCAGGATTACAACGTGACTTACAAATTCCTGTACAACGGGTTGCCGCCGCAGTTGTTTGTGTCGCCGATTGATTCCCTGGGACAACCTGCGATTGGCGAATTCTTCGCTTTCCGCAATGACTTGAACCAGCAGTTCAACCTGGTCCCGCCGAACAGCGCCTTGGCCGACAATAGCGGCGAACGTCATCGCCGTCGCTCGGGCGTGCTGTTTGAGTTGTCCAGCTTGGACGTGAAGTAATTGTTAGAAGTTTTAATGGGAACCGGTTTTAAGCGAACCGGTTCCCTCTTTCCAAATTCCCGGGATCATGATCACATGCGGGTTTGGATTGTTGCCCGCTTGGGCGGTAAGCAGCATGCTTTGCATCCAGTCCACCGCTACCGATCCGCCATGGCGGCGATTTTGGTAGATTCCCGCGACACCGCAGTCGGGATACAACAAGTCCATGCAGACGCAGTCGGATTGTCGAGTGCCGGGCAATTTGGGAATGAAGTTTTCACTGGTGCAATAAATCAGCACGTCGGCCCTTTCCTGTTTCAGCCAGCGGCTCAGCGCGACCGGATTGATTTCCAGTTTTTCATGCGAATGGACCGCGTGGCGTGCGAATTTCGTGGCATGGGCGTAAAAAGCCATGCGCCAGCTGTGGTGCAGGAACTCGCTAAGCTCCGAGCTGAGCACCAGCGCAGGATGACGGTAGCCACGTTTCAATAATTCCTGCAATACCAGTTCCATCGACTGTGCGTGGTAGCTGGAGATTGCCGGAGCCGTGGGCACATGCGGTTCGCTAAACAGGTAAATGTGCGGAAACTGCCCGAAAGGTACATCGAAACGGTGCAGTTCGAAGGGCAGGGCGCGGATGATGGCACCGCGGATGCCGCGTGAGCGCAGCATCTTCCAGACCCTGAGATGGGTTTTGTGATCCTTGCCGATGTTAAAATACTCGATGCGATAACCCAGGGATTCGGCCCGTTCGCGCGCGCCGTTGAGCAGGTCGCCGGTTTCCGGCGTGGCCAGCCAGCGTTTCTCATCGAATTCGGTGGTAAGAAAGGCCAGTGTACCCTGAAAAGCGGCGGGCTTCCTCGCCTGCCGGTAAGCGGACAGAGCGGTCAACATCGGGTCGGGCTGATAGCCCAGTTGCCCGGCCATCTCGCGAACTTTTTGGCACGCTAATGGCGGGATGCCGGGACGACCTTTGAAGGCGCGCGCGGTGTAGCTGACGCTAAAGCCCAGTTTATCAGCGATATCTTTCAAGGTGACGCGCGTCATTAGCGGCCGATTATGTCACTGTTGACATGGAAATCAAGTTGTCCTTGCCATTAGCGTCGTTTAGAAGGTTATTTCTATGAAAAAGCTATTCGGCCAACTTTTGATGTTGTCGATAATTTCACTGTTAGCATCGCAACTGCAGGCGGCGCAGGTTACTTGGACGGGCGCGTCCCTTGTTAATGGTAACCTTGATAACGCCGACAATACAAGCGGCGCGACGATTGGTGCCGCTGACGAGGTGATTTTCAACACCGCCATCGCCAATGGCTGGGGCACTCCCGCCGCGCCCGTACTGGTTACCAACACGCTCGCGCTGCAATATCTCACGTTCACAGGCGCCGCCGGTGATTACGTCATTGGCGCCACCGCCAGCGGCACACTGATGTTCACGCAGAACAATAGCTACGTTCGCATTGACAATAATTACGCCGGCTCCGGTACAATGACGGTCGCGGCGCCGATTTACAGCTCCGGTCAAAACATTTATTTGCAGAACAACTCCGCCAACGGCACCTTGGTCATCAAGGGTGACATTTATAGTTCCAATAGCCGCCCGTTCTTGCGGCTCGAAGGTTCAAACACCAACGCCAATACCATTAGCGGCAACATCACGCGGACGGCGATTGTCACTAGCGGCACTGGCAGTACGTGGAATTTGACTGGTTCCATCAATAGCGCCGGCCTGTCCGAGGCCGCCTACCTCGACAGTGGCATCCTCAACGTCAGTGGCACGTGGAACGTGGCGAATACTAACAGTATGAAAACCCGCTACAATCAGGGGAGTGTCGCCGGCACGAGCGGTACACTGGTCATCAAGGACAACGGTTATATTTACGGTTTCGCCGCCAACAACCAGTTCGAGTCCGGCGCGGTGATCTTGGAAGGTAACGCCATCATGCAAACCAACAACAACACGCTCGCGTTCGGCAAGGCGGGCACGACATTCAATCTTACCGTTAAGGACAACGCGCAGCTCAACATGCTCGGCACTTATGGCGGGCGTTTTGTCATCGACGGCGAGGCCAATACCATCCTGACCGTCAACCAGACCGGCGGCGCGGTAAAGTCCACCGCCGGCATCGCCATTGGCGAGCGGCGCACGACAACCTCCACCGGCACCGCTGTTTATAATCTCAACGGCGGCACGCTAACGGTGGGCGATGGACAGGTTTACAGCAACCTGCGCGGCGGCGTGAACGTGCTCAATAATGCCTCGTTCGTATTCAACGGCGGTACCCTGAGTGCCAGCGCCAACACTGCTTTGCGGAATGACAACACGCAGGACACCGGAAACCCGACGTTTGCCACCCTCACCAACGGACGCTTTGTCGTGAGTAACGGCGGCGCGAAGATCAATACCAACGGCTTCGTCGTCACGGCCAGCACTGCATTGCAGCATGATGCCGTGATGGGTGCCAACCGCGATGGCGGCCTGACGAAAACCGGGGCGGGCACACTGATCTTGAATGCGGTGAATACCTACACCGGCGACACCGTCATTAGCGCCGGGGTGGTAAGCGTGGGAACGTCGGCCAACCAAATCGGCTCGCTGGGGTTGGGCAACGTGCAGTTGGCGCAATCGGGGGCGACCTTGCTGTTGTACAATGCGACGGCGATGGATTCCGGGGCAATATTGCAAATTAGCAGCGGTGGCGACTCCGCCATTTCATTGCTCTATGACGGCACGATGGTCATTAGCGACATCTATGATGCGACCACCGGCACTCACCTGAACCTGGCTGCGGGAACTTATGACGTTGACGCGCTTAATCTGGCGCTGGGCGGAGTGTCGATTTTCAGCGGCCTCGCGGATGCATACATTCAGATTAGCGCGATTCCCGAACCGTCCGCCTGGTTGTTGTTGGTGTCCGGCATGACGCTAATCACGGGCCTGCAATGGCGCCGCCGTTCTCGCCTTGGTTAAAAATTCAATTATCCTGTCTTGATGAAATCCTGTTTTTTCCTGCCAGCCGGCATGATGCTGACTGTCTGCCATCTTGTGTCGCCGTTAGCGTTTGCCGCTGATGTGACGATCGACCAATCCGGCAAAACGGTAACGCTAACCACGAATGACAAGGTAATCCGCTTGCAGCCTTGGGCGGCGGGAGCCCTGCGGGTGACGGCGGCGCCGGGGAAAAGCATTCCCGGGTCCAAGAGTTTGGCGGTAATCGCCACCGCCAACGGCGAGGGCTGGCAAGTTTCGGAGGACGCGAACAGTGTGCAGTTGCAATCGAAATCCTTGCGTGCGGTATTGAACAAGCAGAGCGGTTTGTTGTCGTGTTACAAGCCGGATGGCTCGTTGTTGTTCGAGCAAAAGAGCTGGGCTTTGGCGGCGGCTAAGGATGCGGCACGTGACGGCATCACGCCGGGCGCGGCGTTTTCCCGCGCTAATGACGAACGTTATTATGGCGCCGGCGTGGTAGGCGACCAGTTGCGTTCGCCGCAGGCGGAGGTTCGTTTGGTTAATAACAATACCGATATCCACATCCCGGTATTGTATTCGAGCCGGGGTTATGGGTTGTTCTGGGACAATCCGTCGCGCGGCAAAATAAAATTATCGCCGGACACGCTGACTTGGGAATTCTCGGCGGGTGATGCGGCCGATTTTTATGTACTGTCCGGCGCTAACGCTGATGCAGCGGTTGCTGCCTACCGGACGCTGACAGGGAACGCGCCGCTAATGCCGAAATGGGCCTATGGTTTTTGGTTCAGCAAAAACAAATTCAACAGCCAGAAGGAAGTATTGGATGCGGCAAAGGCTTTTCGTGACCGTGGTTATCCGGTGGATTTGATCATCCAGGATTATTTTTACTGGAAACCCGACGGCAGTCCGAATTCTTTTGACGGTTGGGGTTCGCACCAGTTTGTTGCCAACCGTTATCCCGATCCGAAAGGCATGATCGACCAGTTGCACAACGAATATCACATGAAATTCATGACGGTGATCTGGCCGCGTTTCGATCTTTCAACTGAGCATGCCAAGGAATTGATGGCTGCCAATGCCATGCTGCCGAAGCAACCGGGGGACGGTGATTGGGATCGCGGCACGCGTTTTTACGATCCATTTGGCGAAAAAGGCCGTGAGATTTATGGTCGGCAGGTGATGAACAGCCTGTGGCCGCTGGGCGTGGATGCCTGGTGGATGGATGCGGCGGAACCGGAAATTCCCAACCAAACCATGGCGGCCTTCGACTCCCCCAGTGGGCCCGTGTCGCGCATGATGAGCGCGTATCCGTTGTTGCATACGCAGGCGGTTTTTGAGGCGCAGCGGAAAGCCGACAGCCAAAACCAAAAACGCGTGGTGCTGTTGCCGCGCAGTGCGTGGGCGGGCATGCAGCGCAATGCGGCGGTGAATTGGACCGGGGATATTCTGCAAAATTGGAAGACGCTGGCCTGGCAAATCGAGGGTTTGCAGAATTACAGCATCGCCGGATTGCCCTATATCACCACCGATGTCGGTGGTTACGGCCCGACGCCGGAGGCGGATCGCGAATTATTTGTGCGCTGGTTTGAGTGGGGGGCATTTTGTCCGATTTTCCGCGTGCACGGTGTGGCGCGTCCGTTTCCGTGGGAATACGGTAAACCGGCCGAGCCGATTTTGAAGGACTTTATCAATTTGCGTTACCGTTTGCTGCCGTATATCTACAGCGAGGCAGCGCGGGTTGAGAAAATTCAGGATACGCTAATGCGGCCGCTGGTGATGGATTTCGCCAATGATGAAAAGGCGCTAACGACCTGGGATGAATTCATGTTTGGTCCCTCGCTGTTGGTGTGCCCGGTTTACAAGGGGAATTATGAATCCGCCGCGACGCTGGATCAGTGGGCCGACGCTAATGGCAAGCAGGGTTGGCTGGACGTGAGTTATATCAAGAAGGGCGACGAGGCCGCCGTTAGCAAGCAATTGAGTGATGGTTTCGGATTCAAGGAGGGGCCGACCCGCGAGCAGTCGCAATCCAGCAATGTTATTGTGGCGGGCAGTTTCACGCCGAAGGGAAATGGCAAACTGTACCTGGTCGTTAGCGAGGCGCATCCCGAGGGTTATCCGGTGAAAATGACCATGGATGGCAAGGCGGTTGATTCCGAACCGTTGAACGGCGACTGGGAGTTCCCGCGTTTTCCGTTCGAGGCGAAGGCGGGCGTACCGGTGAAATTCAGTTACGAAAGCAAAATGAAGTACCCGTTCCTGCGCGTGGTTAGCGAGACCAAGGGGGGCGATTCGCGCGAGGTTTATCTGCCGGGCAGGGGCGACTGGTATGACTTCTGGACCGGCGAGAAAATTTCCGGCGGCAAGACGCTAACTGTGAAAACGCCGCTAACGATGATACCGTTATATGTGCGGGCAGGTTCGATTGTGCCGTTTGGACCGGAGTTGCAATATGCGGATGAAAAGACTGCCGATCCGATTGAATTACGTGTTTATCGTGGCGCTAATGGCGAATTCACGCTCTATGAGGACGAGAGTGACAATTACAATCATGAAAAGGGCGCGTTTGCTGAAATCCCGATCCAGTGGAATGAAGCAAACCGGACGCTAACCATCGGCGCGCGCAAGGGGGAGTTCCCCGGCATGTTGAAGAAACGTGTGTTTAATGTGGTGTTTGTCAGCAGTAATCATGGTGTTGGCGAACAAGTGACGGACAAACACGATGCGCAAATCGCCTATGACGGCCTTGCGGTCAATGTCAAGGCTCCGTAGGATTGCGAACCATGAATCGGCACGGAAAAATTCCCGGTTGGGTGGCGATTGTTTTATGTGCGCTGGTTTGGCCGTTAGCGATTCAGGCCGTGGAAAAAGAACCGTCAATCAGGATTGGCAATTATTATCCGTTGTCGCTGTCGGCTGCGGCGTTTTTGTACGGCGATGCTGCGGCCTTCATCCTGGATCCCGGTCTTGGCACGCAACCCGGGACGGCGGCGCCGGACGATTCCTTTTACCAGGTTTTCTTCCGCGGTGTGCAATACGACTGGGGTCGCGTCGGCAACGGCATGATTGGCCGGCTAACCGCCAAACAACCCTGCAAGGTCACGTTCAAACTGCGCAATTACTGGCCCGGACTAAGCAGCCAATATACGCTGGTTGCTGACGGCGCCAACGGCGAGGCGTCGGTAAATGGCCGACCGGTGAATTGGAAATTACGGGTTTCCGGAGCGACGCTAACGCCGGGAGACGGACAGTTCGTGATGGAAGTAAAGCCCAGACAGCCGGTTTACCTGGCGGCGGGATTTGATGAATTGGTTCCCTTCGGGAAAATCGACGACCTTCTGCGAACGGCGGAGCAGAATTACAGTGCCTGGCGTGCGAGGGCTTTCGGTCCGGCGGGAGATTTTCTCGGCGCGATTGCCGACAACCTGAACAACTCGCGGATGTACAGCAACGATAACAAAATGATCGCCATTAGCGTGTCGCGCAACTGGGTGCGCGGCGAGAACATGAACCCGTATTTTTGCTGGGACAGTTTTTTCAGCGCGCTAATGGCGAATCTGGAAGACCCGGTGGCGGCGAAACAGACCGTGCGCGCGATTTTGTCATATCAAGGCGAGGACGGATTGGTGCCGAATTTCGCGCATTGGAAATCAGGCCCGCAGACCATCAGTGATGATCGTTCCCAGCCGCCGGTGGGTGCGCTCTGTGTGTGGAAGATGCACATGATGAGGCCGGATCTGGATTTTCTGCGCGAGGTTTATCCCAAGCTGGCGAAGTGGCACGCGTGGTGGATGGTGGCGCGCAATGGCAAGAAGGACGGTTTGCTCGAATGGGGCAGCAACGCGCGCAATATGCAGGGTGCCAAATATGAGACCGGCTGGGACGATACGCCGCATTTCGAGGGCGCGAAAATGGTTGGCAACACGATGAATGTTTACGCTGTCGATTTGAATTCGATGTGGGCGATGGACGCGCATTATTTGGCGCTAATGGCGAATGCGCTGGGTTTGTCCGCTGATGCCGGAAAATATCGTCGCGAGGAAAAAGAGATGATCCAACGCATCAACGACAAGTTGTGGAATCCGCAGCTTGGCTTGTATTGCAGCCGTTTTTGGGACAACGATGACGGCATGCCGGGAGCGTTTTTGACGCGTGTCACGCCGATGAATTTTTACCCGCTGATCTGCGGTGCCGCCAGCGAGGAGCAGGCGAAGAAGACGCTAACGGTGATGAGCGACCCGGAAAAATTCTGGGGCGAATGGATTTTGCCGACCGTGCCGAAAACCGACCCGCTCTATGAGACGCAGATTTACTGGCGCGGCACAATTTGGGCGCCGGTGAATTATCTGGTGTTCCAAGGCGTCAAGCGTTACGCCCCGCCGCAATTCCAAGCCGAATATGCGGAAAAAAGCGTCAGATTGTTCATGAATAACTGGCTTGCCGACGGCGTGTGCGGCGAGAATTACCGCAGCACCACCGGCAGGCAAAAGGGCGAGACCGGACGTTCGGATGCGCATTACACTTGGGGCGCGTTGTTGTGTTTCATCGGCTTGGAATCCGCCGTGGACCTGACCGACAGTGGCAGGGTGCTGCCGAATCCCGGGATGAATCAGGACATGGAACTTGACAATATTCCACTCAACGGCCGTCTGTGCCGGATCAAGGTTAGCGGCGGCAAGGCCGGGGTTTTGCCGTAATAGGCTGTTTTAAACCATTGCGCGATCATGCCGGAAAAGTATGATGACTGGCCATGGAATTGCGTCATCTGCGTTACTTTGTCGCGGTTGCGGAGGAATTGAACATCACCCGGGCGGCCGCGCGCCTGCATGTTTCCCAACCGCCGCTGAGCCGGCAGATCCGCGATTTGGAATGCGAGCTTGGGGTTGATTTGATTGAACACGGAGCCAAGCCGGTGCGCCTGACCGAGGCGGGGAAGATTTTTTTCACTGAGGCACAGGCGGTGTTGAACCGAGCCGCCGAGGCAATCAAGGCTGCGCGTGTAGTGGCAAAGGGCGGTGGCGGGGAAATTCACGTCGGTTATGCACCGTCGCTAACCGTGGAGTTGCTGCCGAAAATTTTGCGGTTGTTCCAGGAGCAGGCGCCGCAGGTGCAGGTCAGGCTGCATGATTTGTCCAGCGAGGAAATGCTCAAGGGATTGGGGAACGGGAAGCTGGATGTGGCGTTGATGATTCGTTTCGGAGCCAAGTCGCGAAAGGGATTGGTCTTCGAGGAATTGCAGCGTTATGCCTTATGTGCCGCGTTACCCCTGACCCATCCGCAGGCAATGGCGAAAAAAATCGAAATACGGCAGCTGTTGCGCGAGCGGCTGATTGGTTATACCCGCCAGGATTATCCCGAATATCACCAGATGCTCGATCAATTGTTCGCGCCGTATGGACCGACACCGCCTATTGCCGAAGAGCATGACGGAGTGGCTAGTCTGATCACTTCGGTCGAAGCCGGTCGCGGTTTGGCGTTAGCGCCGCAAAGTTTCGCCTGTTTGGCGGGACCACGGTTAAGGATTGTTCCGCTGAGTCCTGCTCCATCCAAGCTGGTGGTGGGGATTGCCTATCGTGCGGGAAAATTAACGACTGTGCAAAATCGCTTCATTGAAGCGGCCAAGCTTGGTGTTGAAACCAAGCCTGCCGTCAAATCCCGTCGTTAGCGTTACTTAATGCAATTTGCCGGCGATGCCTGCGACGTGCCGGCCTTGGAAACGGGCCTGGGCCAATTCCTTCGCACTGGGCTGTCGTGATCCGTCGGCTCCGGCAATGGTCGCCGCACCATAGGGACTGCCGCCCTTCACTTCGCTAATGTCGGTCAATTCCGGGCAACTGTAGGGCAGGCCCACGTAAACCATGCCGTGGTGCAGCAGGGTCGGGATGAAGGTCAGGATGGTGGATTCATTGCCGCCCCCGGTTCCGGTGCTGGCAAACACGCTGGCGACCTTGCCGACCAAGGCTCCCTTGACCCACAGACCGCCGGTCTGGTCGAGGAAATTGCGCATTTGCGCCGCCATGTTGCCGAACCGGGTCGGGGTGCCGAAGATGATCGCGTCGTAGTCGGCCAATTCGGCGGGTGAGGCGACCGGTGCGGCTTGGTCGAGCTTGGCGCCGTACTTTTGCGCCACATCCGGGGGCATCAGTTCGGGAACGCGCTTGATGGTGACTTCGACGTCGGCGATACTGCGTGCGCCTTCAGCGACTGCATTGGCCAGGGTTTCGACATGGCCATAGGTGGAATAATACAGAATCAATATTTTTGACATAAATTTTCTCCGGTTGTTGGTTTACGAATCACACGCTAACCGCGATCACGGTTTTTGGCTAATACCTTGTTTCTTGGATTATGATACCTTGGAGGTATGAAACGATGAAAATGCAAGGTTACAGTGGAACCGACCCGACTGGATGATGCCTATGTTACCTTGGCCGGGTTATTTTATCCGAAAGCCCGCTCTTGGTGGGATCAATCGGATATTTTGTTTGTCCCAGACTTTTTCATTGGCCGGAATCGACATGAAATATGATGATCGGGTGATCGATTACCCGATTTTAAAGATGCCGAATGACAAGGGATCCATTGTTAGTGTTGAATTTGTTTTTTGCCTGGCCAAATCAGCCTTTTCGGATGCAAGATTCATGACTGATTTTAGTGGCGGCAATTTCAGCCTTAGCGTGAATTCGGTTGGGTTAATCGCAACCCAGAAACGTGTCTGCCGGTATGAGCGTTCATAGACAAACGGGTATTTTCCAGCCTTGGCGCAGACGGGGGTGAGATTGCCGCAATTCCCCAGGGCGGGATGTTGCCGCCGCAGGATCAGGAGCCGTTTGGTGAGATTCAGCAGGGATTCCGGGTTTCTTTCTTGCGCGGCGACATTGTGCGCGTCAGTTATGGGATTGACCGGCAGATACAGCTTGTTCTTTGCGGCAGTTGAGAAGCCGAAGTTGCGCGCTTTTTCCCATTGCATCGGTGCACGGGTGCCGGCGCGGGAGTAACTGCCTTCCTTGGATCCCAATCCTTCCAGGAATTTTTGGCCGATTTCGTCTCCATACAGGATGAACGGCACTCCCGGCATGGTGAAGAGCATCGCATAAATTATCCGCAAGTCCTCGGGTTCCTGCCAGCGGCTGTGGCGTGAGAAATCGTGGTTTCCCGTTGGCAGGGCAATGTAGCCGCGGCGCTTTGTTGCATGGTAATGGGGCAGGTAATTGTCCAAGAACAGGCGGATGTTGCCGGTACCCCGGCGGTTGAAAAAAATTCTTTTTTTGTCCCTGGATTTGGAATCGCCATTAGCGGGGCCAAGCAAGTGCTGGTAAGCGGGCTCGCCGAAGTGCAGGAAGAAATCAATGTCAAATCCCGATGCTATGGAGTGTCTGGGATCTCCCCATTCGGAAATCAAAACCGCTTCAGGATAATGCCTGTCCAACCAGGAGCGGTAATCGAGCCACAATGCCCGCAGTCCCCTGCCATTGGCGTCGCCGCGTACCAGTGAATTGGCCATGTCCACACGGAATCCGTCAGCCCCCATGTCGAGCCAGAAACGCATGATATTTTTCAATTCCTGTCGCACCGCGCGGACGGCCGGATGGGTGACGGGCAGTTGCCATTTTTTGCCGGGGTCGGGGTTGGCGTAACCGTAGTTCAATGAAGGCTGAAAGTAAAAGTAGTTGGGCAGATAACCGCCATCACGTTCGGAGAAACCACGCACAACATTGGGCTCAGTGGAATCCCAGGCGGAATCGGTCCAGATATACCAATTAGTGTAACGGTTCGGTTCGGGCTGTGCGGAGGCCTTGAACCAGGGATGCTGGTCCGAGGTGTGTCCCGCCACCAAATCCAAACATACCTTCATGTGCCGTTGATGAGCGAGCTTGAAAAGCCGTGCGAGATCACCGTTAGTACCATAGCGTGGTGCCACTTGATAAAAATTGCTGATATCGTAACCAGCGTCGCGGAAAGGGGATGCAAATACCGGGTTTAACCACAATGCCGTCACGCCGAGTGATTGCAGGTAATCAAGTTTTTCGATGATGCCCGTGATGTCGCCAATGCCGTCGCCATTAGCGTCATAAAAGCTCTGCGGGTATATTTGGTAGAAGACAGCAGTTTTCAACCATGCGGGAGGCCGGTGTCGGGTCATACTTAAGCTGTATTTAGGTTGGAATACGGAAGTCGCCAACGGCGGAAATTTTTTCGCGGTTTTATATATTCTTTATTCCTGCCGCCAACCGGGATGTCATTGTGCCTTTTCGTGCGAAGGGCTGAGCGGGGTGCTCTTGTCCACTTGCACAAGCGAGATGTCATCCAGAAAAATGGAGCCCGATATGTATTGGGCAAAAAACTCCGGAATATTCAAACGCGCGGCGCCGGTGCTTTCATTGCCGGGAACCTCGAACACGGATTCGACCTTGGTCCACTCTTTCGACGGCAACCCGGTGGAGAGCTGGGAGAGGTTTAATCCCGCTTCAGGGGACTGGATGGTGGTGTGTCCGTTTAAGCCTATGAACAGAGCCTGATTGCCGGCGATATTCTGGTTGTCCACGTCGCGTATGAACAGGCGGACGATGAAAGCCTCATTGCTTCGGGATTTCGTGTTTTCACCGGCGCGAATCCAAAAGGTCAGGCGATAGCGTTCGCCGATTTTTAATTTTTTGGCCAATTGTTTGGGGCCGACTGAAAAACGTGCCAGGTCGCTGGATTTCATTTCGAGGCATGACAGGCCTTCGTGCGGGGATTCCTTGCTATAGATGAATTCACAGCCTTTTTCCTTTGATTCTCCGGGGACGAACATACCCCAAGTACCGTCGTCTTTTTCAAAATCGGAATTGATAATCAGATTTTCCTGGGCGACCGCTGGTGATAAATATCCCAAGTTGCACAAGATAACGGTTAGGCAGATGACCAAACATGCGGGAGTCAAACGAGGTGTTTTCATGTTGCCAGTAAACCTTTTTTCACCGGTACGGCAAACGATATTAGGTTGACACTGGTAAAAGCCGGTTAATTTTCCAGCGCCAACAACCAGGGTGAAAGGTGTCGATGGTATGGTTGATTTACCAGTATCAAACAAAGTATATTTGCCAAATGCAGGCGGAAAATTTACACCAAGCTATGATAAATTCCGGTTTTTGCTCTTTCTGTCGGTTTGGATTGATTCTGCGTTCGCTGTTGACGGCATTGATGGTTGCGGGAAGTATCATGCCCGGTGCGCGGGGTGAGGATGCGCCGCAATTGCCGGTTCCGACGGATGAACAATTGGCCAAGATAGCCGCCTGTCTGCCTGCCAAGCCGATGGGGGTGGGTCGTCCGATCAACGATCGGCAGGCATGGGCGGCGGCGGCCAAACTTCCCGCGTTTCAACAACAATTGAAGGATGCGGAGGAGTACTCCACCGATCCGATTCCGAAGCTGGACACAGATGAATTGTTCGCGCAGGTTGTCGCCACGGGAAAGCGGGAAATATATGAAAAACCGTTCCGGCGCAGAACCACGAGGCTGGTGGCCTTTACGATTGCCGAATGTGTGCGTAATGACGGCACTTATTTGCCGCTGATTGAAAAGGAAGTGCAGGCAATTCTCTCGGAGAAGACATGGAGCAATTCGTTCCAAAAAGAGGAATCCCTTTATGGCGGATTGGATGGGACCATTGACCTAGCCTCATCAATACGGGCGTGGAATTTGGCGACGGTGGATTATTGGTTGGGAGACAAATTGCAGCCACAGACGCGGGCGAAGATTCGCGGCGAAGTTAAGCGGCGGATTTTTGACAATTATGAAAAGGCGGTGAAAACGGGGCAACCGTTGTGGTGGTGGATGAAGGGAAGGTCAAATTGGAATGCTGTTTGCAATTCCGGGGTGCTCGGCACGGCGCTAACGCTGATCGAATCGCCACAGGAGCGCGCGTTGTTTGTGCAGGGGGCGCTAAACTCGATGCCCTATTATTTGAACAGTCTGGGAGAGGACGGTTATTGCGAGGAGGGAGTGGGTTATTGGGCCTATGGCTTCGGCTGTTATTTGGTGTTAGCGGAGACTTTGTATCAACAGACGCAGGGAAAAGTCAATTTGTACCAAGGTCATAAACCCCGGCAGGTGGCGCTGTTTATGTCGCGTTTTGAAATTGTCCCGCAAGTTTATCCGGCGTTCGGCGATGCGTGGGCGAGATGGCGCGGCGGCCCCGAATCGTTGATGTGGTTGATTGACCAGCGCTGGGGGATGAATTGGGACATTGACATGAACAAGTCGGATATGTATGCCAAACATCCGTTAGGTGACCGTTTGCCCGGTTTTGGGATATTCGGATTCCCGTTGCCCAAGTTCGGGGACAGTCTGATGGCGGGCTCGCCGCCGGAAGCGGATGACTCGCTGGAAAAGGACCGCAATAAACGCACCTTTTACCGGGATGAAAACATGTTGATCTGCCGTTCGCTAACGGCGGGGCGGCAGCCGTTCGGTATTGCGCTCAAGGGAGGGAATAACGGCATGGCTCACGGGCATAATGACAATGGAAGTTATGTGGTGGCGGTGGGCAAGGTGCCGTTGGTGTTGGATCCCGGCATGGAAATATACACGACCAAATCATTCGGCCCTCATCGTTTTGAAAGCATGATGAATAATTCCTACGGACATGATGTGCCGTATGTTGGCAGAACCCTGCAAAAAAGCGGCAAGGAGGCCACGGCAAGGATCATTGAGACCGAATTCACCGACGAGCGGGACACGCTAAAGATGGACTTGACCGGCAGTTATGATGTGCCGGCATTAAAAAAACTGGTGCGGACTTATGTTTTCAATCGGGTAAATCCCGCGTTGGAAGTGATTGATGAAGTTGAATTTAGCGCCCCGACGGATTACGGTTCCGCGTTGGTGACCTTGTCGGGTTGGAAAGAAAACGGCTCCGGTTCATTCTTGATTTATGAAGGCGATTCGGCGCTAAAGGCGACAGTAACGGTCAGCAAGGGTGATGCGCAGATCAAAAATCAAGTCGAACCAATTACAGGGTTTCAATTGCCTCCCAATTTCAACCCGACCCGTTTGGGGTTGAATCTGGATCGTCCTGTCACACAGGTGACAATGCATGTATTGCTGGAACCGGTGACAGTGCAGGCCAAACCGTAATGGGCTTCTAGGTGCGTGCTAAGGCGGTTTTCCCGGCGCGTGCCAATTGCTGTTTTTTGGCATTAGCGGCTGGCGCGGAATTTCCGTCCCGCCATTTGCCCTCGATCAACAAGCGATAGGGCGTTGGCGGCACTCCGCGTTCTCCGCGATGAATCATGCCAACCAACATGTCCACTGCGGCTCCGCCGATCAGGAAACCCTGTTCGTCCATGCCTGCAAAATCCGGGTATTCGGGTTGCTGGCAGAGCAATGCCACGGCGAAATCCCGGGGAATTTGGAAACCGGCCTCCTGCAGGACAAAATGCATGCCCGATACGCAGACGACGGCGTCCACTTTCCAATGTGTGACCCATTCCCTGATCTTGGTGTGGATAATTTCGTCAGAGTCACCAATATCTGTCAGTAATGGTGGAATGCGGCGGGACTGAGGCACGTTCATGGAAGCTGTGTAATAACCGGCCGTGAAATTCCGGTCGGTTCGCTGGTCAAAATTTTCACTGCCGAAAAAACCGATCCGCTGGTAACCCAGTTCCTGCAATTTTTGTGTGATGGACATACCGATGCGGTATTGAGTGCTGCACACCAAGTGCAATTGCGGGCGGGTCAATGTGTAGCCGAAAGTCACTGCGGAAAACCACTCCCAGCGCATATTCAATTGGGAATTTGGTTTCAATTGGGGAGCCAACAGGACGCCTTGAATGCCGCGTGAGAGTAAAATATCCGAGGCGCGGCCTGGGGTCATGTCAGAGTCATTTAAATGAAAGGGTTCCACCTTGAACCCGAGTGAATTGGCTTTGGTACAGGCCCCGTCGAAGTATAGCTTGAACAATGGGGTTGAGAACAATTGCGTCTGGGATACGTTGTTGAACAACCAGGCCAAGGTGCCGTGATACGTGGGTGGTTTTTTCATTTGCCGATACGCGGCGAGGGCGCTCAACATGGGCTCCGGACGGTACCCTCGGCGGCAGGCTTCTTCGCGTACCAGGCGTTTGGTCTTCATGGCAATTAGCGGATGATCGCGCAACGCCATGGAAACAGTGGCGTGCGACAAACCAAGGTGTTTGGCCAGTTCACGAATGGTCACTCTGGGAGTAGCATTGGCGATACTCATGCAATCAATGTAGAGATAGGCATATAATTTACCAGTGTCAAATTAATTGGCGTTGTTCTGATTGCACCTTGTGCTTCAATAATGGCAACTCAAAATAATGCCTATGAAAAAAATCAATTCTGTTTTGGCGGTATTCTTGGCGGCGATGGCGGCGGCGCATGCGGCGACCTATAATTGGGTGGGCCCGACTGGTGATTCCGATGTCGGGGGTGTTTGGTCCAGTACAGTGAGCTGGGGGCCGAGCGGTACGAAATCTCCCGCGGCAGGTGGTGATGTTGGCGTATTAGGCGATGTAACAACCGGAACGCGCACAATTATCTACGATATTAACGGCGGGTATGTAAGTACGATTCAGTTTAATCAAACAACTGCCGGGGCTGTTAATTTATTGGATATTCAAAAAAATCTGACGGTATCCAATCCATTTGTGATAGGGGCGACTGCTGGCAGTGCCCAAGTTGCCGTGGAGTCAGGTGCTACACTTACCTTTGGACAAGGAGGGACAATCGGCACGAACGGCGTCTTATCGCTTTACAACCCGGGAAGCTCTGAAGGGTCCGTGACCACCAATTCCGGCTATGTGCTGACTGTGGCGGGCGGATTATTAAGGGTGGCCGCTTCGCAATCCGCCAGCAGTGCAAGCAATACCATCAGAGGAGATTTTGCCATGACCTCCGGTACCATTTTGATTGAAAATGACACGGGCACGCAGCGGGACCGCCGTCTTTCCTTTAATGCGAATGTCAATATTACCGGGGGCGTGGTTGCCAGTCTTTACAACGGCGCCAGCGGGCAGATTTTCCTGAATGGCACAAATAACGTGTTTAATCCGACATCATTTTATTCCGGTTCTTCAACAACGTATTGCGGGATTGGAATAGTGATGTCGGCCGGTTCGCAGCAATTGTCGACCAATCAAACATTGGCCGGCGGGTTGGTCTTGCGCGGGGGCGGATCGCCGACCACGGATTATGTCAAAACCATTGCCAACACGGGCAGTGGCATTATCAATCAAATACAATTTATCGATGAAAGAAACAACAGTGGTGGCGTGGTCCTGCAACTGGGGTCAAATCTGAGCCTGGCGACCAGTGCTGTGATGCCCAGCGTGGCGAATTATAGCAACCAAGTGGATGGTTCCGGTGGATTGCAAGTCGGCATCGATGCCAATGGTTATACGCTAAACCTGACGCCAGGCGCCAACTACGGTGTCTGGACCGTGGCGAAATCAACTCAGGGAGGCGTGACCACGACCACATGGCAGTTGTCAAATTCCGGCGCCGCAGGCACGGGTGTCATTGCCGCCAATGGCTTCATTATGAGTTCCAGCGGCGTGGTGACGAACATTGGCGAGGGGTTGGTTTTGGAGGCCCGCGGTGGCAACGGAACCCTCAACGATCTGGGTGGCAGCGGTTCCATTGCCGCCACTTCGGTGTTCCGTTATGCGGGCACGGCAACATCGGCAAATACCGCCGCCAAGCTGATTTCCAATCGCACGATCGGCGGACTGGAAGTCAAGAGCGGTTATTTAAACGTGCAGGGAATTTCTACCAGTGGGGGAGTGAATATCAATGGCGGCACGATGTTGATCAATGATGATCCAAGCAATCCGCATGTCGGAACGCTAAACGTGGGGGCAGGGCAAGCTTTTATCATGAGCAGCGGCGGCATTTTCTTTACGATGGAAGACAATATAACCTTTGACCAGATTGTTGGCTCCGCCGGCTCCGTTTTCTCGATCAGCGGCGGTACCATTACCTTGGATTTACAGGACATCCAGAATTTTGATTATAGCAGTAGTTATGCGTTGTTCAGCGGCTTTGATTCCGGGCTGGTCAGCGGATTAAACATCATTGGATACGACACAAGTTCTTATTTTGCCAAATTAGGAACAGATGGCATGTTAACATTTGAGGCGATTCCCGAACCGGGGACTGTTGCGCTGTTGGCGTGCGGAGGCTTGATCTTGTTGTTGAGCTATTGCCGGAACCGGAAATTGGCTTGATTGACCGGAGGAATGCGAGACCATGAAAAACGGATGCCGCAACCGAAAAACTTCGAAACGGGCGTTCAGCCTGGTGGAAGTCACGTTGGCTATAGGCATCGTCTCCTTTGCGATACTGGGAACGTTGGGAACTTTTTCCGTGGGATTAACCACGATTCATGACGCTAAAAATGACGTGGCTTACGCGCAGATTGTTTCCCAAGTCTCGTCCATGGTATTGCAAACCCCGTTTGACCAAATCCAGTCCACAAACGCGGGTGATACCCTGTATTTTGACCAGGCAGGCAAGCAGCTCGACAATTCCAGCGGCGCGGTTTACCGCGCTGCATTGGAAGTAACTCCGGGGGGAGAGTCCGCTTACCCCGGCGCACAACCGGAGTTGTCCTCGTCAGCCAAAAGCGTGCAGATTACGGTTTCCACTGTGAATTCCGGCCCCCTGTTCAGTACCATTTTACTTGTACCGAAGTATTGAGCCAGGTGATGAGAGCACATTTAAACAGTGCGGGTACTGCGGTTTTCTGGCCGTGGTTTTCAGGGAAAGTCCGCCGGGGCTTTTCGCTGACGGAATTGTTGGTGGCGATGGCGATATTCATCGTCCTCATGCAAATCCTGCTTTCAACGATCGGTCAATCCGCGGGGGTATTGCAGCGCACGAAAAACACGGTCGGTTCCTATCAGTCGGCACGATTGGCGTTCAACATGATTACGCGCACGCTTGGACAGTCACGGATGAATGTTTACGAGGATTACGACAATCCTTCCCAGCCCGGCCGCTATTTGCGCAAATCGAACCTGCATTTTGTCATTGATGATCCGCAAGGGGTTGATTTCAAACAAGGAAACGCGATTTTTTTTCAGGCTGCCTTGGGACGCACACAAAATAATGGCGATTATGGCAATCTGCCAGCGTTGCTGAATTCCGTCGGTTACTATGTGACTTATGGAAAAAACCCGAATCTGCCGTTGTTCTTGCGCCCGTTTGACCGGCATCGCTTCCGATTGATGCAGTTTCTCACTCCGGCTGAGGAGATGAATGTTTATTCCTCCGGCAGCGTCCAGCCAAAGTCGTGGTTTCAGGCGATGCTGTCTGACTATTCCAATGTCATTGCCGACAACGTGATCTTGGTGTTGTTCTGGCCGAGGCTGGCAAAGGAAGAGGATCCGGTTGGTAGCAGTTTGACCGGCAATTACCGCTATGATTCACATACCGGTGAAGGCCAGATTCCGCAGCCGGTCACTAATAACCAACAACCCCCCTTGGTGCAAGTGACCATGGTGGCTATCGATGAAACAGCCGCTAACCGCCTGCCTGACACGGAAACTCCGCCATCGCAGGTTGCCGATGCCTTGCAAGGACTTTTCACTCGCTCGACGGAAGAGGGCTTCAAACAGGATTTTGCGGAGCTGGAGCGACGATTGACGGCTGCGAAAATCAGTTATCAAACTTTTAATAGCATGGTTTCCCTGCGTGAGACCAAATGGAGCAAGCAATGAGCGCGGGAAGAGGGATAAAAAAATACCGGCGCAAGGAAGAAAATTTTCTGGGGCGGTCCGCCTTTACGCTCGTTGAGTTGCTGGTAGTGACGGCTGTTCTGGTGATATTTATCGCCGTGGCCATTCCTTCGTTTCGTGGCATTTCGCAAAGCAATTCATTGGGCAATGCGGGACGGGATTTGGCCGACACGCTGAATCTGGGACGTGACGAGGCAATGGCCAGGAATCGAAAGGTGAATATTCGGCTGATCAAATCAGCTGGCGTGACCGGTGGTGCCGCACGTTATCGTGCCATGCAGGTTTGGATTGCCAAGGATGACGGCGGCGAGGTGTCTGCCTTGTCCAAGGTGGATTGGCTGCCAAACGGCATTGTCATTTCGGAGGCAACGGCGCTAACGCCGATATTAAGTTCCACCTCCGCACAGATCGGGACCATGACTGTACTTGGCGAACAATGCAATTATGTTTCCTTTGTCATTGGCGCCAACGGCATACTGGACGGAGCCGTTTCCAACGCGGAGAGTTTCCTGACTTTGGTGCGGGAGAAGGATGTTGCTGCTGTGTCGCCCAACGATTTTTTCTCTGTTTTCATCAATCCGGCGACTGGAGGGGTTAGCGTTTACCGGCCATGAAAGGACGACTTCATACTTGCCGGGTCCGGTGTGGCGCATCCAAGGCCGGTGTGGTGCTGGTATTGGTGATGATCATTCTGGTGTTGGTCTCCGCGCTGGTGGTGGCGTTGTTGAACATGGCCAAGACGGAACGCAAGGCTTCAACGGCATTTCTGACCTCCGCCAAGGTTCAGCAATTGGCAGACAATGCCGTGGGGGTTGTGCAAGCGCAAATCAACCAGGCGACCACGCGTGGAAGTTCAATGGCATGGGCGTCACAGCCGGGAATGATTCGCACTTACGACACAAACGGTAACCTCAGCATGGCCTACAAACTGTATTCCGCCGAGACGTTGACGGAGGTTGATGCCGCCAAGCTGAATGATGATGCGGTGCCGAACGACTGGGCTTCCAAGCCTTCGGTTTGGGTGGATTTAAATGCCCCGGTTAGCGCCAGTGGCAGCAATGTGTATCCGATCCTTGATCCCGGATTCCTGGACTTGCCGGATTCGGAAAGGCCACAGGGATTTGATATTCAGAACGCCCCGGGGGTCACCAGTAATCAGCGCGCCCCCATGCCGGTGCGCTGGCTGTATGTGTTGCAGAACGGCAATATTGTGGCGCCGCTCAATAGCGGCAGCACAACGACAATTCCCAATGTTAGCGGCACCAATCCGATTACCGGGCGCATAGCCTTTTGGACTGATGACGAGAGCTGCAAAGTCAACTTGAACACCGCCGCGGTCGGCGGTTATTGGGACACACCGCATTTTTATACCACGGAGGACCGGAAATTTGCCACCAGCCAGCCTTTGAACGGAGAATTTCAACGTTATCCCGGACATCCGGCAATGACCAGTTTAAGCGCGGTGTTCCCTCGGTTGGACGATCAAAAGATTTTGTCCACCATGACGCCGCGTTACCAGTGGGGCGGTTCGCAACAAGGAGTGACAGACACTTACAGTATGACGCAGGCGTTGAACAGCGGCACGGTTGCCGGCAACCCGTTGTATGCCTCCGTTGACGAAATGATTTTTTTGTCAGGAAGTATGCAGCGTGAGAAAAATCCGAACCTTACGGCCGCTGAGGTGGCGAGGGCGAATTTTTTCCTGACCACGGACAGCAGGGCGCCGGAGGTAAACTTGTTCAATCTGCCGAGAATTGCTTGCTGGCCGATTGCGACTGATACCAACGGGCGAACCGCGTTTGACAGGCTCATTGCCTTTGCCAGTACGGTGGGTGATTACCCGTATTATTTTCAACGCCAAAGCGCATTCAGTCCGACGGCAGACGCTTCCATTCAACGAAATAATGAGATTTTTGGCTATCTTCAATACTTGACCGGCCAGACCGTTCCCGGTTTTGGTGTCCGTTTGTCGGATAAGTTTGGCGCCGATAACGATCAAATATTGACTGAAATCTGGGATTATATCCGCTGCACCAACCTTTACGATTCGCGGTTGCCGGCTGGCAAGCAATTCACGGGTGATACCAACACGCCCGGCAGCGGTTACGGCTATGCGGTGCCTTTGGAAAATGGAACCAGCCGCGGCTTTGGACGGTCAATGACCCTGTCCGAACTGGCTTTTATCTTTATCTGCACCGCCGACCCTGTCGATACGCAAAACACGCCGCAGCATCCAAAGGGCATGCTGGACAGCAATGATCCATCGACCAACCCGACCTTGGCTGGCAGTATACTGACACAGAATCAACGCCGGGTGCAGATGATGATCCTGCCGTCGCTGTTTTCGCCCTCGCTGGGCGACATCTCCATCCGCCCGAGAAATTTCCGCATCACCATTAGCGGCCTCGGCGGGATGACTCTCGGCGGCGCGGCATTGTTTCCGGGCAATTCCTCCACTTTTCAACCTAACAATGGCGTTTTCAACACCGGCTACCACCGGCGCTTTTTGGGTGGCTTGTTCGACTATCGGTCCTTGTTGCGCGGGATCAGCGCCCCGGCCGGGCAATTGGACAGTACCACGCCGAATTATCCCTTTATCAGCCGCTATATCACCGTTAGCGTTCCAAACCCCGGCATGGCCAGTCCCGGTACCATGAGTTTTGCCTCAGGACAATTGACGGTGATTCTGGAAATTTACGATGAAACAAAATCGGTTTGGACGACCGAGCAAACCATTTTGGTAACCCCGCCCGCCGGTTACATTCCTATTCCCAACCTTGTGCGCCAAGGTACTGCCGCCAGTCCCAACGGTGGGTCGGCGACTACGGCGAAATATTGGTGGAGTTTCAGCCGAACCGGACTGCAGGGCAGTGGCGGACGCCTTGCCGCCCTTGAGACCGATCCTGGTTACTTTAATGTCAGCAACGGAGTGGCCGTGCAGGCTTATTGGAATTCTCCGGCGGCTGGCACGTTGATCCGTGAGGCGGAGGACGCCAACTATTACACCGATGTGGTGCGTTCGATGTCGCCCGGGCACGGTGATCTGCGACTGATCGCCGCTTTGAAAAATGTGCCGGATAATGTGTTCACCACCATCGGCGATTGGACGAGCACCGGTGCGGCCAATGCGATCATGCACACCTTGGCAAACGGCACGCAGGGGGCCAACACCATCCCCGGTGGCAGTCAGATGCGGCAGCATTATGTCACGCGTGACGCCCTGGGGCCGGCGGGCGCCAATACCGGGTTGGGGGGCTTTTGCTGCCCGGACTTTCGCCGTGATACCCCCGTGGCAGTGCGCAACGCAGTTGCCGCTTCCGGTGATTTTGACAATGGCACGGTTTTCTGGCCGGACGGCTCCTACATCAACAAGCCGGACGAGGGCAATGTGTACAGTTCAGGCGGCAGTGTGCCGTATTTTGACAGTTCCGAACAGGAGAGCATCGTTTCCAACGGCTTTTTCAGCCCGAACCGTATTATGCCCGGTCCCGGTATGTTCGGTTCCCTGCCGACGCATGTCAAACGCTATGCCGCCAATAGCGCCAGTCCGGGTTCTTACGCGTGGAGAACCCTGCTGTTTCGCAAGCAACCCAACCATCCGGACGCCGTCGCGGTTAGCGCCGCAGGAATCCCCGCCGCGGCGCCGGATCATCTGTTGATGGATTTGTTTTGGATGCCGGTGGTGGAACCTTTCGCCAT
Source organism: Verrucomicrobiales bacterium (assembly GCA_031256975.1). Classification (GTDB taxonomy): domain Bacteria; phylum Verrucomicrobiota; class Verrucomicrobiia; order Methylacidiphilales; family JAAUTS01; genus JAIRPN01. The sequence continues at coordinate 47,423 of JAIRPN010000001.1, forward strand.
TAGCGACTCGTTTTCCACCGCGGGCAAGGTGAACATGAATTACCAACTGCAACCTTTTCCCTATATCACGCGGGCTACCGGGCTTTATGCGGTGTTGCAGCGCGAAAAGATCACGTCAGTTGCCAATTCTTTAGCCGGCTCTTACAAGTTCAGCGCAGACCCCGCGCATCCGCAGATCGGCGCGGCGTCTTTGTCCACGCTGCGATTTGACATTGATATCCCGGCGACCCTCCAGCAGTTCACTGACCGTTTCGCCAATTCCAGCGGGCGCATTTTCCTGTCGCCCACCGAACTTTGCGACCTCTGGTTGGTGCCCCAGGGCGAATCACTAAGTTCGATGGATTCCTATTGGGCCAGCCACAATCTCACCGGCGACAACATGCGGGAGCGGCCCTACACTACCATCATTCCCAGGCTAACCACCAAATCCAACACCTTCACGGTGCATTACCGCGTGCAGATTTTGAAATCCCCGAACACGGTGCCGGTGGGGACCTGGGATGAAAGCAAGGGAATCATCGCCGGCGAGTACCGGGGTTCCACCACGATCCAGCGTTTTGTTGACCTGAACAACCAGACCCTTTTAAACACGAATTTTGCCACTGCGCACGATGTCACTTTGGATGACTTTTATCGTTGGCGGGTGATCAACGTGAAACAATTTGCACCGTAGGCTGATTTTATGGATTTACCGTCGCCCGTTTCGTCATTAGCGAAGACTGATTGTACGGCCAAGCCGCCCGGGCTTTGGCGCGTCGGCACCCTCGTGTACACGGGGCTTGGCCTGGCGATCTTGTTTTGCTGGTTGCTCTGGGGGGATTTTGCGTGGAGTTTGAAAGAACGGGCCGTGGTGCCGGTGGCGCAATTAATGCTCAAGCGGTTCGCGGCTTCTGATTTTTTGGTCGGCCTGCTGGTGGGGTCGCTGCCTGCGGCATTGGGGATGGTTTTGGGGCCGGTCATCAGCGTCAAATCCGACCGTCATCGCGGACGCTGGGGCCGGCGCATTCCCTTCCTGTTGATTCCCACGCCCATCGCGGTGCTGTCGATGATGGGTCTCGCGCTGACGCCGGTGCTGGGCGCCTGGTTGCATGAGGCGTTGGGAACGTATGCGCCGAATCGTTTCGTATTGAACCTGGCAATTTTCAGTTTTTTTTGGACGACTTTTGAGATTGCCACGATCATCGCCAACACCATCTTTGGCGGCTTGATCAATGACGTGGTGCCGCAGGAAGTCATTGGACGTTTCTTCGGCATGTTCCGCGCCGTCAGCCTGCTGGCCGGCATCTTGTTCAATTATTGCCTGATGGGACATGCCGAGGAGCATTTTGTGGCCATTTTCCTTGGCATCGGCCTGTTGTATGGCGTCGGATTCGCGCTGATGTGCTGCAAGGTGAAGGAGGGCTCTTACCCGCCGCCGGAAGTCGCGGCGGAACGGGGCGTGCACCCGTTGCTGGAAATTCAAACCTATCTCAGGGAGTGTTTTTCCAACCCGTATTATGTGTGGGTGTTTGTCGGCATGACCTTCGCTACGTTGGCCAGCGGGCCGTTCAATTCGTTCTGCCTGTTTTATGTCAAGAGCATCGGCATGGATTTGGACGCCTATGGCAAATACATTGCGCTCACCTATGTGATCTCGCTGGTGTTGTCCTATCCGATGGGCATGCTGGCCGACCGTTTCCATCCGTTGCGCATGGGCATGCTGGCCACGGGGCTTTATTCCGTGGCCATGATCGCGGGATGGTGCTTCGCGCGCTCGGTCGGGTCCTTTGCCGTCGCCCTGGTGCTGCACGGTGTGCTGTCGGGAATGTTTTTCACCTGCACCGCGTCGCTGGGCCAGCGCTTGTTCCCGCGCGCTAAGTTTGCCCAGTTCGCCTCGGCCAACGGGATCATCGGCGCGCTGGCGTTCCTGGTCATGCCGCCATTGGTGGGCGCGCTGCTTGATTTCACCGGCCATGCGTACCGTTACACGTTTGTGATTGGCGGGGTGCTGGCCTTGGTCGGTCTGGTTTCACTAACGGTTGTTTATTATAAATTTATGCGCTTGGGCGGGCCGCGCGGTTACGTCGCCCCTGAGCCGGCGGTGAAACCGGCCGCCGGCAGCAACAGACTTGATATATGAGACCACAAATTGCCGCCTTTTTTGGCGACCCCGCCTGGATTGACCGGGTTTACGGCCCGGGGGAAAAGGCCGCCCTTTTTGCAGCGTGCCGTTTTGTCGAACCGGTGATCAACCTCGCCAACTTCGACCAACATGCCCGCCAGTTGAAGGATGTTGAGGTTGTTTTCAGCACTTGGGGCATGCCGTGCCTCGGGGACGGGCACCTTGACCGGATGCCTTCCCTGCGCGCGGTATTTTTTGCCGCCGGCAGCGTCAGATATTTTGCCAAGCCGTTGCTGGACCGCGATATCCTTGTCATTAGCGCTTGGCGCGCAAATTCCATTCCCACCGCCGAGTTTGCCTTTGCGCAGATTTTGCTTTCGATGAAAGGCGGGTTTCGCAATCAGCGCGAATACCACGGTCCTGAGGCAATGCATCTGGCTTTTCGCGGGCCGGGCAATTACGATGAATCGGTCGCCCTGCTCGGGCTTGGCGCGATCGGCACAAGGGTGGCAAAGTTTCTCGGGATGCTGCATGTTACGGTGCTGGCGTATGATCCGTATCTTTCCATCGAGCGCGCCGCCGACCTGAATGTGGAACGCGTCAGCTTGGAAGAGGCCTTTGCCCGCGCCTTTGTGGTATCCAACCACATTCCGCACCTGCCGGAGACCGAGCGTTTGCTGACCCGGGAATTGTTTGCCTCGATGCGGCCGAACGCCACATTTATCAACACGGCGCGCGGCATTATCGTGGACGAGGCGGGCATGATCGACGTGCTCAGGGATCGTCCCGATTTGCAGGCCTTGCTGGATGTGACGCATCCCGAGCCGCCAGTGCCAAATTCGCCGTTGTTCAGCCTGCCCAACGTGTGCCTGACCAGCCATATAGCCGGGGCGATCAATAACGAGGTTCACAGATTGAGCCAGACCTGCGTCAGGGAATTCAAGGCGTGGCAAAAAGGACTGCCGCTCGAACATGCCGTGACGCGGGAAATCGCCGCCACCATGGCGTAATTTTTTGCATGACTCGCCGCTAACCGTGGAGTCTGGAATGTGCTCGTGATTTGGCGGATAATCCGACCAGCAAAGCGGTTGAAGCCAGTCCGAGCCAGAACAGGGCGGTGACAGGCGGTTCCGGGATTGCCATTAATTGGGAAACCCGGACATAATCCACCAGCAGTTCCGCCGAGTTGAAGTCGGCATCAATCGGACTGCCCCAGCTGCCGCCAACCGCGAGATTCAGGATCAGGTATTGGGGCTTGTTGAACGGATTGTCGGTCATCTGGGATGGATCGATGGTCACCATATGGTACAGGATATCATCCATATACCACTCAATGCGGTCCGGGTACCAATCCACACGGAAGGTGTGCCAATCGGCATAAAGCGGGTCGGCTGACAGGTTGGTGCTGCGCGGGTCGTACGATCCGACGTTATCCTTGGGAAGGCCGTCGCTGCCGGCATAATGCAGGTTGCCAAACACCACGTAGGGAGTGTTCGCTATGTACTCGAACACGTCGATTTCACCCGATTTAGGCCAGCCTCCCTGCGGTGTCCACGAATCGGTTCCCATGGTCCAGAATGCCGGCCAAGTGCCTCCGACGGAGGGAAGTTTTGCCCGGACTTCCAAGCGTCCTCCGATGGTGGAAAAATTCACCGTCTGCCGGTCGGTAGACAGGGTTTGGATGCTGGCGGAAGTGTATTGGGCACCGTTGTAGGATTCCTTTTGGGCCTCGATGATGAGCGTCCCGTTGGCCACGCGCACGTTATCCGGACGGCTGGTGTAGTATTGTGCCTCGCCATTGCGCAACTGCCCGATTTCATAGCCCCATTTGGTCGGATCGGGAGCGCCGTTGTAATCGAATTCATCTCCCCAGACTTCCTGCCACTGGTATTCCGTGCCGCATACACTGCTACCTCCCATTACCGTGAACCATGCCGACAGGATGGTGATCAGCACGACGACAGATGATGCAATTCCCCTGCGAGTTGAAGCGGATGAATGGCGCATGATGGGATGGTTGTATCCCGATGACCGGCTGGAAACAACCACGACCTGTTTGACTCTGGTAAAATGGACCAGGTAAATTTACCAGTATCAATCCCATTTGGCTTGCGATAAGCTTTGGAGACCTGCCTAACATGTACCTGATGAAGAAATTGACTGTCGGTTTGTGGTTGGTGCTTTTCGTGGTTAGCGTCCAGGCGAAGGTGTCTTTGCCTGCGATTTTTTCCGATCATGCGGTGCTGCAAAAATCGGCGCAAACGGCGATTTGGGGAACGGCGGCGCCGGGCGAAAAAGTCGCCGTCAGCCTCGGGGCGGACAATGCCGGGACCGTCGTTGCAGACGACCAGGGTAACTGGTGTGTACGCCTGAATTTGTCCAACAGTCCGGTGTCGCCGATGGAGTTGGTTGTTCAAGGCGGGGACAACAGGATCACGGTTAGCGACGTGATGGTTGGCGACGTGTGGCTGTGCTCCGGCCAGTCCAACATGGAATTCAAATTATCGCAAAGCATGGACGGGTCCGCCGAGATCGCCGTTTCCGGCAACCGGTCGCTGCGTTGTTTTATTCCGCAGCGCAAGGCGGTGCGAACCCCCGCGCGGGAATTAGGCGGGAAATGGGTGGTGGCCGGCCCGGAAACCTCCGGGGCCTTTTCCGCGGTGGCTTATTATTTCGCCAAGGCCGTACAGGCCTCCGTTCCGGGGCCGGTCGGCCTGATTGATACGAGCTGGGGGGGCACGCCGGCGGAAGCGTGGATTAGTGCTCAAGGACTTGACAGCCAGTCCGGCCTAAAAAAACGCAAGGATGAGTTGCTGGCGGCGCGCGGCGCGTATGATGACCAGCTGGAGAAATTCCAGGCGCAATTCGCGCAGTGGACCGCCCGTTACCAGCGCGCGGACCGGCCCGCCGGCGATCCGTCCGACTTTGCCGGGCCGGAAATTGTCGCGGCGGACTGGACGGATGTTTCATTGCCAGGGAGCCTGGCGGCGGCAAAGCTGCCCGACAGCGGGGTTGTTTGGCTGAGGCGCACAGTGGAAATCCCGCCAAGTCGTGCGGGCGCGTATTTGCCGTTGCTGCTGGGATCGCTGCGCGACTTCGAAACCGTGTACTGGAATGGCGAGCAGATCGGTCTTACCACCGCCGAGCGGTCCAGTTCGTTCAATCCGGATCTGGTTTTCACAGCCAACCGCCGTTATGACGTGCCCGGCAATCGGGTCAAGGCGGGGAAAAATATTTTGGCAATCCGGTTGTTCAGCCCAGGCGGCAACGCGGGTCTGGACGCCGGGCGTTTTAGCGCCGGCTGGGACATCCCGTTGAATGGGACTTGGCAGGCAAAGCCCGAATATGCCTTGCCACCGCTTGGCGACGAGGCGAAGGCTGCTTACCCGCGCCGCCCGGATTGGCCGCCGCCCTTGCATTACATGGCAACTTACCTATCCAACGGCATGGTTGCGCCGTTGGCGAACCTGTCGCTTAAGGGGGTGATCTGGTACCAGGGCGAGGCGAATGTCGGCCGTGCCTGGCAATACCGCATGACTTTTCCGTTGTTGATTCAGGACTGGCGGCGGCAATTGCATGATGAAAACCTGCCCTTTTATTTTTGCCAGCTTGCCAATTTTTCTCCTAAAAAAACCGATCCGGCGGAATCCGGGTGGGCGGAATTGCGCGAGGCACAAGCAAAGGCGCTCTCATTGCCAAATACCGGGATGGCCGTGCTTATCGATCTGGGTGAAGAAGCGGACATTCATCCCCGAAACAAACGTGACGCAGGTTTGCGGTTAGCGGCATTGGCGCTGGCAAAAACATATGGCAGGGGTATCGCTTATTCCGGGCCGATTTGTCAAAAGGCTGAAGTCCAGGGGGATTCAATCCGGATTTATTTTTCCCATGCGGACGGAGGACTGGTTGCCAGGCAACTGCCCGCGACCTATCAGCCGAAATCAAGCTATCCGGCAACCAAGCCGCTAACGCCCAATAGTCCCGGCAGCGAACTGCAAGGTTTCATGGTTAGCGGCGACGATGGTGTATGGAAATGGGCCAATGCCAAGATCGAAGGCGAAACCGTGGTGGTTCGTTCTCCGTCAGTCTCTGTCCCGAAATATGTGCGTTATGCCTGGGCTGACAATCCGACCTGCAATTTGTACAACCAAGCCGGTTTTCCTGCCGAGCCATTTCGTACGGACGATTATCCTGTCTCTACTCTAAATTCACGCTTTTAAATATGTCTAATAACCTGAGTCCCTCCGCAGGGTTATTTTGCCTTGGAATGAATCAGGCAAAAATCGAAGATGCATTTCATTGCGTTTGGTTTGAAGGCCAACAGCGAATTGGAATTCGCTTGGTGAAGTCAGAATATAAGGGAGATGCATATTGTTGGGGGGCTTCATATTCCAGAGTTTCTGCACGCAACTGCGAGGCGATTTGGGATAGGAAGCGGAATTCATGAACGTCTTGGTCAGGCACTTGTGTTTGCGGATCGGAGAGGGCTCCGGTTCATGGTAGACGAGCAAGGGACTGAGTAATAAAGTAAGCCTGATTCGTCTTTGGGTTGCACCAGGGCGTAAATATCCGAGCACGCAACTCCCAATTTTTTTGTTTTTTCCCGAATTGCAACAAGGTTCAATCGCGCAGTGGGTTTTCAACGCCTGAATTTAAACGATGCGACCGGCCTCCCATGATGCGGTCGATAGACAGCGTACGAGTTTATGTGTTTGGGGAATTATCCGGGAGGTTTAAGTGTAGTGTTCCATTCGGGTTCATACTTCAGTGGCAGGAGATCTCCCCGATCGTTTACTTTCAGCGGGGAACTCCAAAACTGCAAGTCATGTCCCTTCATTTCATCGGGCGTGGTTTGCCACAGGTCCGCGATCCAAATATGCTGCGGGCCATCCGTCGTGTGGATTTGGGCGACATGGGTTTCCTGCCCGTGAATGATGATGGGATGCCTCTTCTCGGTGATAACCGGGTGCTGTGACGGAAGACGATTGATGTTGTTGCGGGGTTCATAAGGCCCAAGGGGGTGCGAGGATCTAAAGACTTGTGCCCCTGATCCCTGCGGACAAAAACAACAAAGTTCGCCGCAAAGAACATAATAATAATTATTAAGTTTAAACATGCAGGGGGCTTCGGCTCCCGAGTAAATGACTTCCGATACTTCACCGCTTCCCATCAGAAAATCAGGCGTTAATTTTTCCACCATGATTTTGTAGTCATCGCGCATGGAAGCGTAAACGATGTAACCTGCGCCGTCGTCATCGACAAACAAGTTTAAATCCCCCTTGGTTTTTCGGGTCAGCCTTGCATCTTCGTTGATGACGTGAAAGGGGCCCTCCGGTTTGTCGCCAACCGCCACGCCGAAACGAAACCAGCCGTCAGGGCGGGCATTGGGTTGCGCATCGACTTTTTTTTCATACACTCCGTGGCCGGAATTCCATAATGTTGAACCCCGCCAGCGGGGCGCCCAGCAGTACCACAACACCCATTTGCCCGTATGGGGGCAATGTTTGACATAAGGACGAAAATACACGGCGGGCTTGGCGTTGGGGATGATGATTCCGTGCGGAGTCCATTGTTCCAAGTCCGGCGAGGAATAACAAACATACGTATTGGTTTGTCCATAACCGCTGGTGTCGCCGTATCGCGTGCCATACAGCCAGTAATATCCGTTGAAGTATTCCAGACAACCGTCATGGGCATCCATGATATCGCCGTTAATGTCCATCCGCGGACGCTGATTTTGAATGGTTGTTTCCTTTGCCATATGAATGTTAGGTTTGGACGGCACCGCCGGAATTCGCGCTGCGGTTAAAGTTGCTGGACAAGCACCACGTCCCAAGGGTTGAGGGAGAGGTTTAGTTGTAATTCACCGTTAGCGTTGGCATGTGCGATTTCCTGCCGCAGGGATTCTGCCAGGGTTTTGAGTTCCCTGGTTTGCTCGCGGCTGGGAGGTTCCGGCATTCCCATGTCACGCCAAGCGGTTATGGCATCTCCGGAACCGATTCCCAAAGTCTGGATTTCCCAGGTAGTATCGGCTTGCAGTCCGCTGATAATCAATTGACATTGATCGGAAGAGCCGATCTTCAATGTTGCTTCGGCGATGTTTCGGGTTTTGAAGGACGAGGGGGCAGCCGTTTTGACTTCCTCTGGGTAGTGATATAACAGAGCGGTGATTTTCCCGGTTTGTTTATGGCGGGTCACCACGCCTCCGGTCGTCGAGGCCAGCAATTCATCACCCAATGATCCCAGCATGCGGTAGGCGTGGAAGGTGGGTTTGACGATTCCCTGGAAATTAATCATGCCGAAACCGCCGTGGAAAATGCTATTACCCGCGCCGTGTTCCTCGAATACATCAGTAAAGGTCCAGTAGGCGAGAGAATCCACTAATCCGATGGATTCAAGGTTGGCTTTGACTACAAAAGTTGCCGCCGGCGTATAATCGTGCATGAAATCACGTGACGAGGGGCTTGAACTCCATTCAGTCAGGTGAATTTCTGCCTTGGGATACGGTCCTGCTTCCACGATTTTTTTTACCAAGGCCAAGTCCTGCCGTGTAGAGTTGACGCTGCGCATTCTTTGTTTGACCACCCCGTGTCCATCCAGGGCCCAATCGGTTGGGTATGGATGGCAGGATACAAAGTCCACAGGCAACTGTTCCTCATGGCAGAAAGTCAAAAATTCTTCCAACCACGGGGGTTTCCAATCCAGCGCATCCAGATCCTCGGCCTTGTTGATGACCTCATGTTGTAATCGGTCCTCGGTTTCACCGTCAAAGCGCCCGTCGGCTACGAAACTGCTTGTTGCCGGGCCTCCAACCCGTAATTGCCGGTCCAGTGATTTGATCGCGATTGCCGTGACTTTATATAATTCGAAATATTGCTTTCTGGTACCCGTAAAAAACGGCCAAAGATTGGGCTCGTTCCAGATTTCAAAATACCATTGGCGCACCTCGTCCGCGCCGTAGCGTTCAATCCAATGCGTCAGTGTCCTGGTAACCAGTTCCGCCCATTTGCCATAGTCTTTTGGCGGGGACGCATTGGCTTGCCACCAAAATTCCGTGTTGGTCTGTGTTGCCAGATCCTTGGGGCAGAAGCCCAGCTCCACGAATGGACGAACGCCCATTTCCAGCAAACGATCAAACAAGTCATCGATGTATTGAAAGTTGAACGACTCCTGGCCGTCTTTCACCCAATACACAAACATGTCGTCATGGAACAGGCCGTGAAAACGGACATAGCGGAAACCACAGTCGTTTCGAACTTTTCCCATATGTTCCAGCCAGTTGGCTCGCAAGCCTTCGTTGGCGCGGCCGGCCCCCACGCAAAAATTCCAAAAATGAGTCAACGGCTTTCCGATCCCTTTGGCATTAGCGTTCAATTCGATGGACATAATTTTAATGCAAATAAGTATTGAGGAGATTTTCGAGGTATTCCTGCTTGCCGCTCCTGGGTTTGGGTTCGCCGAGCTTGCTGAGCACCAGTTTCTCCAGGTCCTTGAAGCCCACCTTGCGCTTCTCGATGTCCTTGC
>JAIRPN010000002.1 GCA_031256975.1 Verrucomicrobiales bacterium
GGCATTGTCTGGCAGCTGGATGACAATAACCAGCTCCACCTCGACTACGAGGCCGCCTTCGGCGACAACTACGACAAACCCTGGGGTGTCAACGCAGGCTTCAGGCATAAGTTCTAACCATTGCCAAGCGCCGGAATCTCCAAGGTTCCGGCGTTTTTTGTAACTAAAAGATCATCCGATTCATCCCAATTGACATTAAAAAAGTATTGGCTCATTTCCTGATTGCGATTATTGTTTTTCGCCATGCCTGAAACACAACCGGTTCAATTAACGTCGCAACAACTTGAGATTTACCGCAAGGCCAAGGAAGCGGGCGACAGACAGAATTTCGACTATGCCATCACCCTGCTCAGAAGCATCGTCAGTCAGACACCGGGACATCTCGACTCGCGCCGCATGTTGCGCGCCAATGAATTGTTAAAGTTCAAGGCTTCCTCCATTTTCTCCAGAAAATCCGCCGGATTGAAAGTTGCCCCCTTGCAGCTCAAGGGTAAAAGCGTGGTGAAAAAATCGCCGCAGGAAGCGATGGAAATCGCCGAGGACATTCTGGCTATCGACCCAACCAGCAATGCCGGCAATGAATTGCTGGCCGAGGCTGCTGAGGCGCTAGAACTGCACGATGTGGCGATTCTCGCGCACGAAACCCTCCGCGATGCCAATCCCAAGGATCTCGAAAACCTGAAAACCCTGGGCCAGATTTATCTGAAGATCAACCGCCTCGACCAGGCGCAAAATGTATTTCAGACCGCCCTGGCACTAAGCCCGAATGATGGTGAAACCTTGAAAATGCTCAAGGATTCCAGCGCCATGCAGGCTTCACAAAAAGGCTCCTGGGAAAGCGGCAAGGATTTCCGCGCCTCGCTGAAGGACGAGAAGGAATCGGTCTCCTACGAACAGGCCAGCAAGATTGTCAAATCAGCCGAGGCCATCGACGAGCAAATCGCCGCACTCTACGCGCAATTCGACCAAAACAATCCCAGCATCAACGTTGTCATCAAGATTGCCGATCTGTACGAACGCAAGGACGACCTGCCTACCGCGTTGCAATGGTTTGAATATGCCTACGGCCTGACCAACAACAGCGACCCCGAACTCGACAAACGGGTCTACAAGCTGCGCACCCTGCTGGTTGAACAGGGCTTGGTCGCCAAGAAAGCCGAACTTGCCGCCGCAACCGACGAAAACCGCGCCCAGTTGGAACAGGAATATGCCGATTTGCAGCAACAGCAGGCCGAATTCCGCCTCAAGACCGCTCGCGAGCGTGTCGCCCGTTATCCCAACGACAAGATGTTCCGTTACGATCTTGGCAAGGCGTTGATCGACGCCGGATTGTACAAGGAGGCCGTGCCGGAATTGCAGGAAGCGGTCAAGCAACCCGCCGTCCGTTACCAGGCGTTCAACCTGCTCGGCGTCGCTTTCTGGAAACGCAAGATGCTCGACTTTGCCATCAAGCAATTCCAGACCGCAGCCTCGGAAATTCCCGGCATGGACGAATTGAAAAAGGAAATCATCTATAACCTCGGCTGCGTGTTGAACGAATCCGGCAAGACCGAGGAGGCCTTGAATCAGTTCAAGCTGATTTATGAAGTCGATTCCCAGTACCGTGACGTGGCAGAACGGGTGGAGTCGTCGTACCAGTAAAAATTTGCGATTGACGATTTACGATTTACGATTTGAGATGTTTGCAGTCATTGGCGTCCCCACAGCCGCCAATGACAAATAAAATTGCAAATCATCCATCGTAAATCCTATGACCCGTTTTTTTTCTTATCTTCGCTCCCAATGGCCGCTAATCGCCGGCGTTCTGGTGGTTGCCGCCGGTTTCGCATTCTGCTGGCGCTTTGTGGACCCCGCCCCGCCCAAGGAAATCACCATCGCCGCCGGGAAGCCCAACAGCGGTTATTATTGGTGGGCGCAAAAATATGCCGAACAACTTGCCAGGCAGGGCATCAAGACCAAAATCATCGAGACCAACGGTTCGGTCGATAATCTCAAGCTGATGCAGGACCCCGACAGCCAGGCCGACATCGCCTTCATTCAGGGAGGCAGCGTCACCGCCGCCAATCTCGATCCGGAAAACAGCCCCTTGCGTTCGCTCGCGGCGATTTACTACGAACCACTCTGGCTGTTCCACCAGCCCAATCTCACTGTTAGCGCCCTGCGCGACCTGAAAGGCAAGCGCATTGCCATCGGCCTCGAAGGCAGCGGCAGCAACCAACTTGCCGCCGAACTGCTCAAATGGAACGGGGTCACTTCACAAAACTCAACGCTAATGGCCATTTCCTCGGAAAACGCCGAGAAGGAGCTGACCGACAAAAGCATTGATGCCGTGTTCATGGTCGGCGCCACCGGCGTGCCGGTCATCAAACGTCTGGCCACCAATCCACAGGTTGTCACCCACAGCTTCGATGACGCCGCCGCTTATGTCCGTCGCTACGATTGCCTCGACGCCGTAACCCTGCCCGCCGGAGTCATCAACATGGAAAAGAAAATTCCCGCCCGCGACATCACCCTGCTGGCCCCGGTGGCAACCTTGATCGCACGCGAGGATATTCACCCCGCCATTGTCGGCTTGGTCATGAACGCCGCCACCACGCTTCATCACCGCCACAGCGTGCTAAGCAACAGCATCGACTTCCCTTCAACCCGTCACGCCGAACTGCCCATGCTCAAGGATTCCGCCCGTTATCTGCAAAGCGGCCCGCCTTTCCTGCAGCGTTATCTCCCCTATCACATCGCCGCCTTCATCGACCGCACCAAAATCATGCTGCTTCCCCTGCTCACGTTGCTGATTCCATTATTCAAGATGGTCATGCCGACCTACCGCTGGTCGATGCGCCGCAACATCTGGAAATGGTACAAGAGCATCCGCAACATCGAGCGTGATTATGCGGAAGGCAAGGCCGGCAACGAGGAATTGCTCAAACGCCTGGATGAAATCGAATTACGGGTCAAAAAAACCTACGTGCCCTACACCTTCGCCTGGGAACTCTACACCTTGCGCAATCATATCATCATGATTCGCAAAATGCTGGTGGCCGAAAAAAAGTCCTGAGCTCAGCCCCAGACTTGGCGGTCCAGCGTACGGTACTGCACCGCCTCACTGATGTGTTCCACATTCACCCGTTCCTGTCCGGCCAGATCGGCAATGGTTCTGGCAACCTTCAGGATCCGGTCATAAGCGCGGGCGCTCAGCTTGAGGTCATCCATGGCGTACTTCAACAAATCACGGCTTTCCTCATCCAGCGGCACATAAGACTGGATTTGTTTTGAATTCATCTGCACATTGCACCAAATGGATTTCCCGGAAAAACGCCGGTGTTGCAATTGACGACAGGTTTCCACCCTCGCACGGATTTGCTCCGAACTTTCTCCCGTGGGCGCGGCCAACAATTGTTCGTGCTTCAACGCCGACATCTCGACATGAATGTCAATACGGTCCAGCAACGGCCCTGAAACACGGTTCAGATAACGCTGTACTGCCGCTGCGGAAACCCGTCCTTTCTGCACATCCGCCGCGCTGCCGGTCGGGGTGGGATTCATCGCCGCCACGAACATGAAACGCGACGGAAAGGTCACCGTACCCGCCGCCCGCGAAATGGTCACCTGCCCGTCCTCCAGCGGTTGCCGCAAAACCTCCAACACCGAGCGCTTGAATTCCGGCAATTCGTCCAAGAACAGCACACCGTTGTGCGCCAGACTCACCTCACCCGGCATCGGTTGCGCCGAACCGCCAATTAGACCAATGTCCGAAATCGTATGATGCGGTGCCCTGAAAGGTCTCGATTCCACCAGTGCCCTGCCTCCGGGCAACAGTCCCGCAACACTGTGAATTCGGGTCGTTTCCAACGCCTCCGGCAGCGACATCTTCGGCAGGATCCCCGGCAACCGTTTCGCCAGCATGCTCTTTCCTGTTCCCGGACTGCCGATCAGCAGGACATTATGTCCGCCGGCCGCGGCGATTTCCAACGCCCGCTTGACACTTTCCTGCCCCTTCACATCGGAAAAATCCAATTCACCCTCACGGTTAGCGTCGATGAAATCCACACGATGTTCTTGTGGCGCCAGTGGCGCGTGGCCTTCCAAAAACTCAGCCGCCAACCGCAGGCTTTTTACCGGAAATACCTTGATACCATCCACCACCGCTGCTTCCGCCGCATTTTCCCCGGGTACCAGCAAGGCCGCGTAACCCGCCTTTTTCGCCATTAGCGCGATCGGCAATACTCCTTTCACCCGACGCACCACTCCTGTCAGCGCCAATTCCCCGACCGCCAGAAAACGTCCCTCCCTCACGGGCAATGGTTTGCACTGCCCCGACGCTGCCAGAATCCCCAAGGCCATCGGCAAGTCAAAACTCGGTCCCTCCTTGCGCAAATCCGCCGGTGCCAGGTTCACCGTCACTTTTCCCGCCGGATGATTATAACCGCTATTCTGCAGGGCTGTCCTGACCCGGTCGCGCGATTCCTTCACCGCCGCGTCGGGTAATCCCACCACCACAAACTCCGGCATGCCCATCGACACGATCTCGCCGACATTCACTTCCACCTCGACCGGAAACGCCTGAACGCCAACCACTGAAGCCGCTTTGATTTGTGCCAGCATAGAGGCGAAAGTTTAGTCGCTAACCATCAAAAGAAAACTCCGGGTCTGTCATACTTTGTATGACAAAACCGGACAGCGCTGTCAGCGCCGGCTCACGACAATTGAAACATCCGGCAAATCGCGAATCAAAGCCTCAACCAGGCTTGGCCTCAACCATTGCAAGCCCGGATGCCAGTTCGGCCGGCCCAACACCAAATGGGTCACGGCGTTATTTCTGGCAAAGGCCCCAAGAGCCTGCAGCACATTCCTGTTTTCCAGCAAAACAATGCTGCCGCCCATTTTCTGCGCCAAGTCGAGTGTCTGCGACAAAATCCGGTGGGTTTCCGAATCCAAACGACTGCCGGATTCCCGCTTGGTACGCACATAAACGGCATACCACGGCGCGTTCAGATTGGCCGCCAACCGCGAAGTGGTGCGTAGCAATATCGCGGGATCGGGCCCCCGGCTGCTCAGGGCAACCATGACCTTGCCGAGTACCTTCACCTTTTCACCATTAGCGTCCCCCTGGCGTTGGCGACGGTCCAAAAATTGGGCAATTTCATTCAGGGTGATCTCGCGCAATTGGGTCAGGTTTCTGGTGGTAAAAAAATTTTGCAAGGCCGAATCCACCACCTGCCGGGGATAAATCTTCCCGTCCTGCAAACGCGCGATTAAATCCTCGGCCTCAAGGTCGATGTTCATGATCTGGTCGGCGGTGGCGACGATATTATCGGGAATCCGTTCCTGCACCCTGACACCGGTCGATTCCTCGACAACGCCGTACAACGATTCCAAATGCTGGATATTCAAGGTGCTGATGACATGAATCCCCGCTTCACGCAATGCCTCCACATCCTCATAACGCTTGGCATGCCGCAATCCCGGGGCATTGGTATGCGCCAGTTCATCCACCAGCACAATGAACGGCTTGCGGCGCAACACCGCATCCAAATCCAGCTCTTTCAGCGTAATGCCGGAATGTGTCACCGTTAGCGGCGGAACAATTTCCAGCTTGCCGATCTGGGCGATGGTTTCCGGTCGGTCATGTGGTTCGACATAACCGATCACCACATCCACACCCTGTTCGCGCAACCGGTTTCCCTCGACCAGCATGGCATAGGTCTTGCCCACGCCGGCCGAGGAACCGAGATACAATTTCAAGCGCCCCCGCCGCTGGCGGTGAATCAGTTCCAGAAAATTTTCCGGTGACGGGCGTTCCGGGTTCATGGTTAGCGTCGATCCAATTCCAAGTTCAACACTAGCACATTCACCCGCGCTTCACCAAACATTCCCAAGTCAGGGCCATCGGTGGCCTTGTCGATCAAGACCCGCAATTCCTCCATCGGGATATTGCGGGCTTTGGCCACCCGACGCGCCTGAATAGTGGCGTTTTCAGGTGAAATATGCGGATCGAGGCCGCTCCCCGAAGCGGTCACCGCGTCAGCGGGAACTTCGCTGTTAGCGTCCAGACCGTTCTCCTCACGATAGCTTTTGACGTTCGCCGCAATGTTGTCGTGTAGGCTTTGTGAGGTCGGTCCCAGATTACTGCCTGACGACGAAGCGGCATCGTAACCCTTGCCCGCCGCCGACGGGCGCGGATGGAAATAACGATCGCCAACAAAGGCTTGTCCGATCAATTCCGATCCCACCACGCCGCCGTTGGCGTCATAAACCAGACTGCCATTGGCCTGCTTGGGAAACAATAATTGTCCCCCCGCCCAGACCAGCAACGGGTAAAGCCCGCTGCACACCAACAGCAACCCAAGGGTCACCTTTAATGAAATTGCCAACTCTTTTAATATCTTTTTCATAATTCCTCCGTTACGCCAAACCCAGTGCGGTAACCACCAGGTCGATTAATTTGATGCCAAGAAACGGTGCAATAATGCCCCCAAAACCGTAAATCAACAGATTGCGGCGCAAAATCAACGACGCTCCCATTGGCACGAACTTCACCCCGCGCAAGGCCAGCGGAATCAGCAGGATGATGATGATCGCATTAAAAATCACCGCGCTCAGGATCGCGCTTTGCGGGCTGTGCAATTGCATGATATTAAGAGGCGCAATTGCCGGGAACACCCCGACCAGCATCGCCGGAATAATGGCGAAATATTTCGCCACGTCATTGGCAATGCTGAAGGTGGTCAATGAACCGCGCGTAATCAGCAACTGTTTGCCAATTTCAATGATTTCAAGCAACTTGGTAGGATTGGAATCCAAATCCACCATATTGCCGGCCTCCTTGGCGGCCTGCGTGCCGGTATTCATCGCCACACCCACATCCGCCTGGGCCAAGGCCGGTGCATCGTTGGTGCCGTCACCAATCATCGCCACCAGCCGTCCTCCCTGTTGTTCCTTGCGGATCAAGGCCAGCTTGTCTTCCGGCTTGGCTTCCGCCAGGAAGTCATCAAGACCGGCTTCCTTGGCAATCGCCGCCGCCGTTAGCGGGTTATCGCCGGTAATCATTACCGAACGGATTCCCATCGCCCGCAATCGGGCAAAGCGTTCGACCAAGCCCTGTTTGATCACGTCCTTTAGGTAAATCACCCCCATTGCCTTGCTGTTGGCGGCCACCACCAGCGGCGTGCCACCCGAACGCGAAATCCGGTCAACTGCCGCCTGGACATCATTCGGAATCCTGCCGCCAATAAAATCGCTGATGGCGGGGGCCGAGCCCTTGCGGTACTGCCTGCCGCTGATATCCGCACCGCTCATGCGTGTCTGCGCGCTGAACGGGATAAATACCGCACCCTGCAAATCCCCCATGTCCATGCCGCGCAAGCCGAACTGTTTCGCCAGCACCACAATGCTGCGGCCTTCGGGTGTTTCGTCCGCGAGTGACGCCAATTGCGAGGCCGCCGCCAGTTCCTGCATATCGACGCCCCTGGCAGGGATAAACTCCGCCGCCTGGCGGTTCCCCAGCGTGATCGTTCCGGTCTTATCCAGCAGGATCACATCCACATCCCCCGCCGCTTCCACCGCGCGACCGCTCATCGCCAGCACATTGCGCTGCAACAAACGGTCCATGCCCGCAATGCCGATGGCACTCAGCAAACCCCCAATGGTCGTCGGAATCAGGCAGACCAGCAAGGCCACCAGGGTCACCGTGGAAAAAGCCACGCTGCCATACACTCCAAAAAACTTCAACGTGATGATCACCACCAAAAAGATCAGCGTTAGCGCCGACAACAGGATGGTTAGGGCAATTTCATTCGGTGTTTTCTGTCGCCTGGCGCCTTCCACCAGGCTGATCATGCGATCCAGGAAGCCCTCACCCGGATCCGCGGTAATGCGCACGGTAATCTCATCCGACAACACTCGCGTGCCCCCGGTCACCGCACTGCGGTCTCCCCCGGCCTCGCGGATCACCGGGGCGGATTCGCCGGTAATCGCCGACTCATCAACCGTCGCCGCACCGTTGACAACTTCGCCGTCGCCGGCAATCAATTCCCCTGCACCAACCACGATCACATCGTTTTTGCGCAATTGCGCCGCATCCACCGTTGTCAGATCGCCATTGGCGACCTTTTTCCGGGCGCTGATCTTCTGCCGCGAATGGCGCAGGGAATCGGCCTGCGCCTTGCCCCGCCCCTCTGCCATCGACTCGGCAAAGTTGGCGAACAACACCGTGAACAACAGCCATAGCGTGACTTGCAGGATGTAACCCAAATCATGCTGCGGGCGGAATAATTCCACCGCGCAAAGGATTGTGCCGATCAACGTGACAAACATCACGGGATTCTTGAATTGCCTGCGCGGGTCCAGTTTAATAAGCGACTCCAATACCGCCGTCTTCAAAATGGCGGGATCGAGCAAAGTAACCGTTTTCTTCATGTTTCTTTCTCCGTTGAAATTAGAATAGTTTTCCGGCGGTCATCAGGAAGTGCTCCACCACCGGTCCCAGCACCAGCACCGGGACAAAGGTCAGGGCTCCGATCAATACAACCGAGCCGACAATCAAAATCGTAAAGGTTATGCCATGCACTTGCAGGGTGCCGGCACTGGAGGGCAGAATCTTCTTGGCCCCCAAATTGCCGGCCATGGCCAGAATCAGGGCGATCATGAAGAAACGACCGACCAGCATCGCTAACGACAAAGTGTAGTTATACCAAGGCGTGTTCGCCGTTAGCCCGGCGAAGGCACTGCCGTTGTTGCCAACACAGGAACTGTAAGCATACAGGATTTCACTAAAACCATGCGGCCCCTGATTGTTTAATCCGGCCAAACCCCATTTGGATACACCGGCCCATGCCGTCAACCCCAGGATGCATATCGCCAGAACCGTCAGAATCATCACGCACATCTTCACATCGAAGGATTCAATTTTCTTGCCGAGATATTCCGGAGTACGCCCCACCATCAATCCGGCGATGAACACCGCCAGGATCACATAGATCAGCATGCCATACAGTCCCGCTCCCACCCCACCAAAGATGACCTCGCCGGTTTGCATGTTAAATAAGGGAATCAGCCCGCCAAGCGGCGTAAAGGAATCGTGCATCGCATTCACCGCACCGCAGGAAGCATCGGTGGTAACCGTGGCGAACAAGGCGGAATTGAAAATACCGAAACGCGTTTCCTTGCCTTCCATGTTGCCATCGCTAATGGCGACACCCAGATGCTGGTGAATCGGATTGCCCGCCGATTCAGCCCGCCAACAAACCAACACCCCGGCAATGAACAGAGTGAACATCGCCGCCCACACCGTCCAGCCGTGTTTTTGATTCCTGACCATTCGTCCAAAAGTGTAAGTCAAGGCCGCTGGGATCGCGAAAATCGACAACATCTGGAAGAAATTCGACAAGGGAGTCGGGTTCTCGTAAGGATGCGCCGCATTAGCGTTCGCATAGCCACCGCCATTAGTGCCGAGCATTTTAATGGCGATCTGCGAGGCGATCGGTCCCTGCACAATACTTTGCTCCTTGAGCTCCTGCGATTTGTTATCGGTGCCCGTCACCATTTGTGCCTGCACCAGCTGTGCGGTATCGTAGGGCTTGAAATTCTGCGGAATCCCCTGCCCGACCAAAAACAGGGCGTATACCACGCAAATGGGAAGCAACACATAGTACGTCACACGCACCAGATCGGTCCAAAAATTACCCAGTGTCTGCGACGAGGCACGGGATAAGCCGCGAATCAAAGTCGCCGCAACGGCAATGCCCGCCGCGGCGGAGGTAAAATTATGGCTGGCCAGCGCCACCATCTGCGAGAAATACGACATGGTGGATTCCCCGCCGTAACTCTGCCAGTTCGTGTTGGTCAGAAAGCTCACGGCCGTGTTGAACGCCAGGTCGGTCGTCAAGTCCGGCAGGCCCTGCGGATTCAGCGGCAAATGACTCTGCCAGCGGAGACAGGCAAACGTAAACGCCAAGCCAATCAGACTGAACGCTAACAGCGAAATACCGTATTCCCGCCTGCCTTGCTCTCGCAACGGATCAATGCCGCAGCAGCGGTATGTCAACCGCTCCAGCGGACCGATGATCCGGTCGAGGAATGTTTTTCCATTAGGGGTGATGACCTGTTGCAAATACAAGCCCAAGGGCTTGGTAACCAGCAACAAGGTCCCGACAAACAGCATCAGCTGCAACCAATCGTGACCTCTCATAACAACGCGTCAGAACTTTTCAGGATAAAGCACCGCCGCAAACAAGTACCCAAGCAGGCACAGGGCGGCCAGTCCCGTGATAATGTCCATTGAATTTTACCGTGGCAGCTTGAGAAAAATTCCCGCCAGCACGAAGACTGCAATGACCACGAGCAGGTAGAAAACTTGCATCAACATGACACAGCTCCAATTACCGGAAAGACGGCGCGGTTTTACGGGCACACCTCGTCCGGAGTGTTAGTCTTGGGTGACCGTGGATGCCTCGCGCCCGCGAGCTCTAGAGGATCGCCCTTCCAAATGCCGACGAGGTTAGCTGTCGGGCTCGGCCTTGAAAGTGGCCTTGGCTTCGATTACTCGAAGCCGTTCGCCCCATCCGCTTCGCTATTGGCGTTGCGGAACTTGGTTCCCCCGCGTCACGCCCCAGGAAGAGGGCGCAACTTAGGCTGCTATGGAAAGCTATACTACAATTTAGTGATAAATGCAAACAGGCCACGGCTAACTCATTGATGGAGAGCCAAATATTCTTCTAGTGGGCGAATTTATTTTTGCTCGAAAGCTCAAAAGCTGCCGGAATGACCTGGAACTTTGCCGCTTGCGCATTGGCGTCCAGAAAAACTTCCACCACGTCGAAACGCACTGGCATGTCTTGCGTCTTCAATTCACTAAGATATTCATAAGCCGTGCGAATGATTTTGCGTTGTTTTGATGCCGTCACCGCCTCCGCCGGAGTGCCCCATGAATTCAGCCCGCGCGCCTTCACCTCGACGAATACCAAGACACCTTGATGACGGCAAACCAGATCAATTTCTCCCCACTTGCTTCGGTAATTCCTGACCAGTAAGCGATACCCTAGCTTGCGCAGATGACGGTTAGCGGCACGTTCGCCCAGCCTGCCGCGGCGGCGACGCTCGCCGTTAGCGTCAGAACTTGAAACTGCACTGCGTGACGGGAGCAAAGCTGCGACGATGGATTTCACACGGCCCCAAGCGTTCAAGCGCCGCGAGGTGTTTTGCCGTGCCGTATCCCTTGTGTGTGGCAAATTCATAACCGGGGAACTTATGTTCCGCCTCCTCCATCATGCGGTCGCGCGTTTCCTTGGCAAGGATGGAAGCGGCGGCAATCGACGGCGATTTGCCATCGCCCTTGACGATGGGTTGAATCTTCACCGTTAGCGAGGGCATCTGCGAGCCATCAATCAACGCGATATCCGCCTGCCGGTCAATTCCCGCCAGTGCGCGCTGCATCGCCAAAAAAGTCGCCTGCAAAATATTCACCCGGTCGATTTCCTCCACCGTTGCCACGCCCACCGCCCATTTCAAGGCGCCGCTAACGGTGATCTCATCGAACAAACGGCGACGCTGCGCGCGGCTCAATTTCTTGGAATCATTCAATCCTTCCGGCCAGCTTTGTCGTTCAAGAAACACACAAGCCCCGGCCACCACCGGGCCGGCCAGGCAACCACGCCCGGCCTCATCGATGCCGACAATCACCTTCGCCCCGTCATTAGCGGCCGCCTGTTCGTATTCCCAACTCAGCAAATTACTCATGTTTCAGGCAGCTACCAAAACAGTCTCGGGAATTTTGGTCAAGACTGAATGCATCAATTCATCGTTGGCATTCAGATTGTACACTTCCTCGTAAAGGCGGCGCACCAGCGTGCGGATTTTTTCACCCGTCAGGGGCCGTTTGCTGGCCGCGGGCGCCAGCAGCAATTTCATCTCGATCGGCTCACCGCCAATCAATGAAGGCATTTTATAGGGAACCGACAAAATCTCGCGTGCGCCGTGCCGGTGATAAAACTTCAACCGCCGATGGCGTTCCTCATCATTCCCATACGCCGGATCTTCCACCTCGATCACCAGACTCTTGCCATTGGCGGAGACCGATTGCACCAGATGACGGAAAAATTCCGTCCCGCGTCCGCCACCGCGCATTTTCGGATGCGAGGCAAAGTAATCCAGCAACACGAATTCAGTCTCCGGAAAATCATACAGGATTGCGAAAATCGCCACGTTGTCGCCGTCTTTGGCAACAAATAGGCGGTAAGGACCTTCGGCAATGCGACGGGCAACCAGATCATCGGTATGCCGTTCATTATCGGGAAACGACGCGCGGTAAATTTCCAGGGTCTGGCGAAATCCCTCACTATTAGCGTCGGTAACGAGTTCGTAATTCATGGGTAAATCCGCGGATCGGAATTTTCGATTGGGAAGAATCAGCAGCCGGCGGGAATCAAATGCCGTTCGGTAGAAACAAACCGGTAGAAACAACCGGAAGACCGGAAATTTTGCAAGAATCGAAGCTATGCTTCTTCATAAAGAGAGGCGCAAATTACAGCATAAAACGGCCATTTTGTCGATTCAGCCGCCTTCGCAATTCACCCTTGCTTATCAAAGCGTAAGTCACGCTACTATTGGAATTCGGTAACCTCTTCCCTGCAAACCCAATACAGCAGGCAATTTATCGCCCGTATTCAGGCAGCAACCAAAATTGTTTCGGGAACTTTGTGCAAAATCGAGAGCAATAACTCATCCCGGGCATCACGTTGATAAAGCTCCTCATAAATTTGGACGATCAACCCCCGGACCAAGGCTCCCGCTAACGACGAAGTTCCGCCCACCGGCGCCAGCAACAACAGCATCTCTGTCGGCGCGCCACTCGCCAGCGGCGGCATTTTGTAAGGCACGCCAAGCAATTCACGCGCGCCAAGCTTGCGGTAAAAATTCAAGCGGCGCACCCGCTCCCCGTGATTATCGCCAAACTCAGGATCCTCGACTTCCAGCAACAATCGTTTGCCACCGGCGAAAATTCGCTCGATGAGATGCGAACAAAACAATGATCCCGCCCCGCCGCCGCGCGCGTCCCGGCGCAACGCGATGTAATCCAGCAGGAAAAAACCGGTCTCGGTCAACTCGTGCAGCAAGGCGAACATTGCCACCCCGGCAGTGTCCTCGCCTATCCACAATTGGTAAAAACCGGCGTCCACCCGTTCCGCAATCACCATGTCACGATGCCGTTCATTATCGGGGAATGATTGCCGGTAAATGGTCAGCGCCTGCCGGAAGGACTCACCGTTAGCGTCGCTGACCCTGCGGTAGTTCATGCCGCAACTATGAACTGTTTCCACCCATCAGCAACCCCTAACAGGATATTTTGTAATAACTTTATTTTTTCCGGAAACCTGTTAAGGCTACTCACATGAAAGCCTTGCTGCCGTCCGGCCTTTTGTTGCTCCTCGGGCTATTAGCGCCGCTAACAGCGACACCCTACACGGAATCCCTTACCGGCATTAATTTCCCCGATGAATTATCAGGAATGCTCCTGACCAAGATTACTGATTACGAAGCGCAAAATCCCGGCGGCGGAACCGGCATCTCCTATCGTGCTCCAAATGCCAAGGCTGATTTCTATATTTATAACGGCGGCCTGAAGAATATTCCATCCAACTTGGATTCGCCGCCAATCAGCCAGCACTTCCAAGCGGTGGTCGACGCCATTCCAAAATTGCTGGGCCAACCGGAAAACCAGTTAAAAATCCTGCAACCCAGGGAAGAAATCCGGATTGGCCAACTTGCTTTCCTGCACACGGCCCTGAGTTATCAATTGAACGATGAAGGCAAAATCACCCATGTCTACCTGACCAGCCTGAACCATCAGTTCCTCAAAATCCGCTTCACCTGCATCAACAGCTCGCTGCAGGTCAACGACCGGATTTTGCAGGACTTCCTGCAAGGCAGCGCCAAATTGTGGCCCTCTCCCTGAGTCACTTCAACAGCCGTTGCATCTCCTCGGCATATTTCCGGCCAAGGATAATCTGCCCCGCGCCGTCGAAATGCAGGGCATCTTTCATGGTTAGCCCCTTGGTATCGACCATGCCGGTCAGCGGCACATCCCTGGCCACATTGGCCTGCGCGGTTCTCAAGGTTTCGAGCTGCTTCAATGCCGTCTGCGAAACCTGACCGATCACAAAAGGCAAATCCTTTCCGTAGGTCAGGCGGATATCGACAATGAACCGCTTCAGATTTTCCTCGTATTGGTTGGCGGAATTTTCCTTGTCGGCATCCGCTTCCCCCTGCATCCAGATCATGCCTTTGATGACAATCGTGTCGCCGGGGTGAGCCTCTTTCAACGTGGTCAAACCCCTGCCGACGATGGTTTGAAAACCCTTGTACATGCCGCCGTCACCCTCGGTGCCTGCCGTACCGCCTGCTTTCCAATGGTCAATCAGGTTGGTGCCACCGTAGGAATACTTGAGGATGGCCACCGACTCATTCTTCTGTTGGTAATAATCCGCCATTGCCTTGCCGAAACTGAGTTCCGGCCCGAAATGAATGGTATTCTCCGCCTCGATGGTCGGTTGCAACGGAATCAAGGTTCCCGATGTGCTGGTCGTGTTGGACAAGTCGAGTTTTCGGTTGTAATAAAACGGCACGTTTTCCTGCTTTTTCAATTCCTCCGGCACCACCGTGTCCGGTTTGAAATCGCGGCCGTCGGCATTGGATTGTCCGCCGACCAAAAACACATTGATCGTTCCGGCGGAGAGAGCCAAAACCTGTAACTTCACCATTAGCGCCAGTGCGGCGACCTGTCCTAATTTTCGTGCCTGCATGTTATGGTTGTAGTTTGTCGTTAGCGACGTCCGCTGGCAAGAGATCAAAAGCAAATTCGTAGAGCCCTTTGGCTTTCAAACGGTACTCGTCGTGCACCGGCAATCCCCAACTGGTATCGCCACCGACGCCGATCTGGAAACCATCGACGCTAACCGTGATCGTATCGCGATGCGGCAATTGGTAATTGTGTGTGATGGTCTGCAAATCCTCCTGCGTGTACGGCCAGGCCGTCACCCCAAACAACGGCTTCACCGCCCTGACCAGCAAGCCCCTGCCGTTCCCGTCGGAAAACTGAATCCAGCGGATATCGGTGCGGTTGGAATTATCCTGTGGGCGCACATACGGCGTGATCCAGTCATCGACTTTGCTCCGGTAAATTCCCACGGCGGCTCCGGTCTTGCGGTCACGATAATTTTCCTGCGGCCCGCGGCCAAACCAGCAGATATTCTCCCATTGCCCCGGAATGGCAAACTGCATGCCAACGCGTGGTAATTCCGGTGTGTTTTTCCCCACATCCAATTGCATTTCCACCCGCAGGCTGCCGTCACCACGCAGGGTGTAGACCAAATCCGCAGTGGTTTCCTCCAACGGCAATTTCAACTTGGCGGTGATTTTCGCACCTTCATCGGTCGATACCGCATCCAGCGACTGTAATTCGGCTTTCGGTCCCGCGTCCTTCCAAGCCGCCATTTTCTTCGGCACTTCCCAGCCAATGTCATTATCCGTCGGCACCCGCCAGAAATTGGGCGCTAACTGCGAAGCCAGCGCTTCCTTGCCGCCAATCGCGAACGACTTCAGCCAGCCATGCTCCCCGTCCACGCTAATGGTGACGCCCTTGGCCTCGGCAACCCAGTCCTTGCCGCTCCTGCTCAAATTAACCTTGCCGCCGATTTTTTCCGCTGGGGCGTCCGGGGACGGGATCGCCAGTTGATCCCAGGCCACAATATCGCCCGCCTTGGCCCAGTTGGTGTCGGCTTTCAATTGGAAGCGCAGCGTCAGGAAATATTCCACTCCCGCCTGCCAGTTTTTATTCTGCCAAGGAATGGTCAGCGCCGCCTCTTCCCCGGGTTTCGTAGTTAGCGGCGGCAATTTGCCCGACTCAATCACCTTGCCGTTGGCGGTCAACATCCAGTCGCCCGCAAAGGAATCCAGCGTGATGAAATCATATTTATTCAATACCTTGACCCGTCCGGCAGCAATGTCGTCCGCCGTCACCCTGATATATTGAAACACCTTCTGCGCCTCGTAATAATGCGGGCGCGGGATGCGATCGGCGGAAACCATGCCCTTGACGCAGAAACGACTGTCGTTCGGCTGGTCGTCAAAATCACCGCCGTAGACAAAGACTTTTTTACCGTCCACGGTTTTGTACAAAGTCTGGTCGCACCATTCCCAGATAAAACCGCCCCAGAGCATCGGATATTTTTCAAACACATCCCAATAGTCCTGCAAATTACCCAGACTGTTGCCATGGGCATGAGCATATTCATTGGTCATGAACCCCCTGCCTGACGGATAGGGACCGTGTTGTTCCACCACGCCAATCTGCCCCTGTTCTCCCTTGCGTACCGCTTTCCCCGCCACGTGTTGCAACAGCCATTGCGTGGTCGGGTAGGTCTGGCTGTCCAGGTCAGCGGCCAGATTCATATCGGCATATTGGATCGGACGATGCCGGGGATCCGCTGCCAATGCCGCTTCCCGCATGCTCATAAAGTCCTTGCCGTAACCTGCCTCGTTGCCCAGCGACCACATCACTATCGCCGGATTATTACGGTCACGCACCACCATGCGACGCATGCGGTCGACAACCGCCGGTTCCCAAGTTGGGTTATCGGCAGGCAATACCTTCCGTTGGTAACTCAAGCCATGGGTTTCCACATTGGCCTCGTCCAGCACGAACAATCCCATCCGGTTGCAAAGTTCATAAAAACGCGGATCGTTTGGGTAATGGGACGTGCGGACAAAGTTCATGTTCGCCTGTTTGATCAGGCGGATATCCTGTTCCATGCTTTCCCTGGTAACATAATAACCGGTATCGGGATCGAATTCATGGCGGTTGACCCCTTTGATCTTGATCGATTTGCCATTGATAAAATACTGCTTGTCGCGCAACTCGACTTTGTTGAATCCCACATCCACGCGACGGGCTTCAACCACCCTGCCGTTTTGCAGCAATTCCACCAGGGCGCTGTACAAATTCGGTGTTTCATTGGTCCACAGCAACGGATTGGCAATCTTGACCGTGGCAGTCTTTTGTTCCGGAGCAAAATCGGTACCGCTAATGGCAATCTTCTCCGTGAGCAATGGTGCGCCGCCCGCCAAATTACCCTTGATGTCACGCAAGCTCAGCCGGATTTGCCAATCACCGCTGGCGGCTGGCAGCGTGTTTCTCAAAGAATAATGCAGGGATACCGTGGCATTCCGGTAGCTTTCGTCCAAATCACTGTCGACATAAAAATCCCACACGCTAACCGCGGGCGTGTGATAAAGAAACACATCGCGAAAAATCCCGCTCAACCGCCACATGTCCTGGTCTTCCAAATAAGACCCGTCCGACCAGCGATACACCTCCATTGCCAGTAAATTACTGCCGCGCTGCAGATAAGGCGTAACATCAAACTCGGCAGGCAACCGTGAATCCTTGCTAAAGCCAACTTTCTGTCCGTTAACCCAAACATACATCGCCGAACTCACCCCGGCAAAATGCAGGATCGTGCGCCCTTCTCCCCAGTTTGCCGGGACTTGAAACGTGGTGCGGTAAGATCCTACCGGATTCCGTTGCGCAAACGCAGAATACTCTTTTCGTGGCGCATCCATCACGGTCGGTTGATGCGGCGGAGCATAGGCCTGAAACGGGTATCTGGAGTTCACATACATCGGCACTCCATAGCTGTTTAATCCTAATTTTTGTCCCTCCAGTTCAATACAGGACGGCACTTGGATTTCCTTCCAATTTCCAGCATCAAAATCCGTACGGTAAAAATTCTCCGGTCGTGAACTCGGATCCGGCGACCAATGGAAACTCCATTTTCCATTCAGCGACCGCACCCATGGCGAATGGTCATAGTCGCTTTGCCATCCCGAATCCGCATCGGGACAGGGCCAGGAAACATTGCGCGGCGGCAATTTGTTGATTCCGAGGATGGTTTGATCCTGCCACTCAGCCTTGTCGAAATTCTGTTGCGCCAAGGCGCCGGCAACCGATAGACCCAGGCAGCCAGCCAACAACAACCCGAACACTGCCACAGATGTCTTGCTCATCATAAAATGTTATTCCCGACTCCCATTGAGACAAACCTTAATATGTCTCTTTTTTTAAGGCAAATGTCTCTTTTTAAATTGTAGGAAAGGCTGTTGCGCCTACAATTTCCACATGACTAGCCGACGCCGCCGTGTCCTGCTCATTCAAGCCTGGTGGAGCAAAAGAATCCTCGAGGGAGTCGCCCAATATGCGTTGGAAAACAACTGGATCCTGGACTGTGAAATGGGCTGGACCCATCATCTGCCAAGTCACTGGCGGGGCGACGGCATCATCGTTTACGCCGATACCAATGCCAACATCGTACGCTATGTCAACCGCCACCGGGTTCCGGTGGTTGATCTCGCCACCTTCAACGATTATTTCAAGGCACACAAGGCTGTCATCTCCAACGAGCAAATCACCCGGCTGGCCGTCGACCACCTGAAAAAACTTGGCTTCAGCCAGTTCGGCTGCGTGCTGGCCTCACATCACCCCATCGACATGCTGCGTTACGAATATTACAAAAAAATCGTCACCGCTAATGGCGATCATTTCAAACTTCTCCCGTTAAAAAAACTGGCATCCCTGCTTCCCGGTCTGCCGAAACCGATGGGACTGCTTACCACTAACGACCGCTATTCAATCGAAACCATCCGCATTTGCACCGACAACGGTTATTCGGTACCGGAGGAGTTCGCCGTGGTGGGTATCGACAACACACCGATTCTCTGTGACCTGACCTCGGTTCCCGTCACCAGTGTCGACCCCGATTTCTGGCAAAACGGCTACCAGGCTGCCGCATTGCTGGACCAGTTGATGCAAAAGAAAAAAGTTCCGAAAGAACCCGTGGTCATCCCGCCATTGGGCATCGCCCTGCGGCGCTCCAGCGACACACTTTACATCCCCAATACCGATGCCACCAAGGCACTGCAATTTCTGCGCAACAATTTCCTGCACCCGATCAACATCAGCCAGGCGACCAAGGACGCCACAACCCCCATTCGTGTCATTCAAAAGGTTTTCCGCCAATACGCCGGCAGGACCATGGTACAGGAATTAACCCGGTTGCGCATCGAACATGCCAAAAAATTACTCGGGAACCCGAAACACAAAATCGACAGCATCGCCCGTGACTGCGGTTTTTCCAGTCGTACTTATTTTATCCGCGCCTTTCGCCGGTACGCGGGAATGAGTCCAAAAGATTTCCGCAAGGTCGCCCTTAAATCCACAGGATAGCATCATCCTTGGCGGCGTATCATTGCAGATTTTGATTCAACTTTTTTGTTTGTCCGGCTGCAAATCGCAATTCAGCAACCCGTTCGCCATAACGCACCCGGCATTTATTTCCGGCAAGGTTCTTGACCTCAACTTCGACAAGCTGCCTGTCCTTCCACGTTAGCGCCAATTCGAATCCGCCGCGTGCGCGCAGGCCGCTAACCGCGCCATCCTTCCATTCGGTCGGCAAGGCAGGCAGTAAGTCAATCTGCCAAGTTCCGTCCGCCCCGGGTTTGTTGCTCTGCAACAACATCTCCGCCATCGCCGCAGTGATACCGAAGTTACCGTCAATTTGCATGGGCGGATGCAAGCCGAATAAATTCGGACAGGTATTCCGCGACGTGAACATATCTTTCAACATCACATAGGCATTCTCCGCGTCGCGCAAACGCGCGTATAACGCCGCCCGCCACGCCAATGACCATTCACGCACATCGCTGTTAGCGGCAATGCCGCGCGCATCCAATGAAACCTTGGCGGCCCTGGCCAAATCAGGAGTTTGTTCCGGACTGAATTGATGTCCGGGGAACACCGCAAACAAATGCGAAGTATGGCGGTGATGATCCTCGGGAGTATCCAGTTCCTTTTGATTTTTCTTCTCCTCCATCCATTCCAACAATTGCCCCCAGCTGCCTGCGCGGGTAACCACCAATTTATCACGCATCGCGGCGATCTTGTCGCGATATTCCCGGTCGGCTCCCAGCACATCGCAGGCCGATACATAATTATCAAACAAATCCCAGACAATCTGCTGGTTGTAAGCCACCCCATCCTCGGTCGGCCCATGTTCGGGGGACCATCCATTCGGCACCACCAAGCGACCGTCCGGCAAAGCCTTCAACTGGTCCTCCCAAAATTCACAAACCTCCTTCATCACCGGATAAGCCACCTTTTGCAGGAAATCGCGATCCTGGGTAAACAAATAATGTTCCCAGAAATGCTGGCAATACCAGGCGTTGGCCGTCTTATCCCATTTCCAGCCCATTCCCCCACTAATGTTATGCGAAGTCCTCACCGCCCAGCCACGTCTGGGCAGTTCGCCATTAGCGTTCTTCAGGTCATCGGCTGAGTGGGTTGCTTCCCGCCAGTCAGGCAACTGGCTGACCACCAACTCAAACAACGGCAAATGGCATTCCGGCAAATTGGCCACTTCCACCGGCCAGTAGTTCATCTGGATATTGATATTGGTATGATAATCACTGTGCCACGCAGGATCGTTGCGATCATTCCATAATCCCTGCAGGTTGGCGGGCAAACTCCCCGGCCGGGAGCAGGAAATCATCAAATAACGGCCATACTGGAATAACAGCACCTCCAGCTCCGGATCTGCTTGCTGGGCAACCAGCAGCTTACGCTTGTCCATCGGCAATGATTTTTGCCGGTCGTTCGATTGCCCCAAGTCCAACTTCACCCGTTCAAACAAGGCCTGATAATCCTTGATATGAGCTTCCCTCAATGCCGCATAGCCAAGACTGGATGCGTCATCCAATTGTTCAGTAACACGCGCCTGCGGTAGGCGGTCGTGAAAACCCTTGGTCGAATCAGCCACATAATCAGTCCCTGCCGTCACCAAGATAGTCAAAGCATCACAATTTTGAAAAAACAACTTATTGTCGCTAACCGTGAGTTTTCCTCCCTCGTTCATCACCAACACTTGCCAGGAATACTGCATTCCATTGGCCAAAGTGCCGCTAACCACGATATTCGCACCGGATAATTCCCCTTTGGCTTGATGGCCGTCTTCCGCCTCAATACTACCGCTCAAGGTCCCGGGTTTGTCGGCGGTCAGTCGACCAACCAAACATTGCGCCACTGCACTGCACAAGAATTCCCGTTTATATTGAACCCCATCATTCTTGTAATTCACCGAGGTGATTGCGTCGGATAAATCCAATTCCCTGCGGTAATCGCTTATGTTTTTATGTCCGGGAAAATTGACAAACAAATTGCCAAGCGTCTGGTAAGCCCCCATCGATTCGTATTTGCCCGATGGATTGGTACCCCCGGTCCACAAACTATCCTCATTCAACACCAAACGTTCTCGTTCCGGCTCCCCCATGACCAAGGCGCCCATCCGGCCATTGCCAATCGGCAACCCCTCGTTCATCACCTGCTTCGCAGGCCGGTCGTACCAAAGAACTAGGTTTTCCGTTGCCGCAAAGTCATTTTTACAAAAAACCGAAAGGAACAGAACCAGAAAACAACTGAACTTTCGCGGCGATAAAAACATAGTTGAATTTACAATTTCATGACGAGCGCAGCATTACGACGGCTTAACCTTTTCAAACTAATCAGCAGCCCAATCCCTGCCAAGAATAATATGGCGGCGGAAGGCTCCGGAATAGTATTCAACACGATCAGCGAACCGCTGCCGCTAAAATTAGTGATGCCTAGTCCCTCCAACGCACTGACATCATAAGTTCCGGCATTCAGGCCAACGCCGTTCATAATCAACCCGGCAATCTGCATCCCGGCTCCAGTATAGTTCAACTGTATACTGGAGCCGGTGTTGAAATTGAGAACAGACGCCGCGCTAATGGCGGTTCCATTATTGAGAACCAAGATTCCATCAACAATGACATTCCCCAAACCCAAGCTCGCTGCCCCCCCAACATTCAACGTGGTTCCGGCGCTAATCACGGTATCGCCCGTGTAACTGTTCAAACTGGATAAAATCAAGGTACCGCCTCCCTGTACGGTCAATCCACCATCCTTGACCGGCCCCAAGGTATCGTGCTGCATGGCTAAGGCCGAAGTGGAGGTACGTCCGTTGGTGTCGATCACCGCGCCATTGGTCTGAATTACCACTTTTCCGGCACCACCCGTGCCGGTATCCGCCTGGAAAAGATTGCCACTGGCAGTAGGCAACAGCTTGATGGTTCCGCCATTCAGGTTCAACACCCCGCCTCCTCCCAAGGTAACTGTGCTCAGGTTTAGCGTGCCACCGTTCAAATTGTAAGTTGCCGTGCTGTTGCCCGCATTAGCCGTTCCCACGACAATTCCCAGCGTTCCACCATAAAGATTAACCGTACCGCCGTTTTGATTAACGATGGCATTTCGTCCCGCATTGGCGTTACTGTTGCGCAATAAATACAAATTGGCCGCCTTGAATGTTCCTCCATTCTCGATATTCAAGATTGAAGTTGCATTGGTATTGCCTGCCAACGTCACATCCCCGGTCGTATCCGTTCCTAAAAAGCCGCCATTCTTTACGTTAATCACCCCGGTCTGGTTGGAGCTTCCCATGACATTCCAGGATGCATTGTAATAAAACGTACCGCTGACATTCAACGTTCCGCTTTGCACGTCAAGGCCATAGGCTTGATTGCTGAAACCGGTGAAATTCACCGTTCCCGCTCCCGACTTGTTCAGGCTGATAGTCCCGGCCCCATTCTTGGTAATCGTGCCGCTTAACGTGATGGAACTGCCGGCGTTCACTCCCATATAGTAAGCTACATTGCCACTGCCAACGTTCATCAATTGGACATTGGAATTGATTGTCAGGCTGCTGCCTGCCGCCGCCTGGCTAATATCCAAAAAATAGGGATTATTGGCCTGGGTCGTACCATTGTACCCTTGTCCATAAAAACTCAACAATCCGGGCCCGCTAATGGTGATATTTTTCGCAGTGGTTCCCGCCGGGTTGTAAATCCGGGCCATGCTCAAATTACCTTCATAACCGAAGGCATAACTGGTACTGGACAACGTATTATCAAAAAATACCGAGTCCGTTCCACTTGGCACCACACCACCAACCCAGGCCGAATTCAAATCCAAGCTGTCACTGTTATCCGCCTTGGTCACATCGGCAAAGGCCGATTGATAACCTGCCAAAGCCAGTAATAACATTCCACCAATCCGTCGTATGTATTTCATATTTCCCTTTTGTCATTTGCGACCGAGAATGATTCGTTCCTATCGCTTTTATCGGATTTTTATCAATGGGACGGCGTTTGATCAAACGCATATGTGTCTGATTTTTGGCTGAAAACGTCTCTTTTTTCGCTGTTAGCGAATTAATTGGACACAAGACTACCAACGTTTGATGGAGAGAAATCCGCGCGCGGGCGGAGAGAAAATTACAGTTCCTTCCAGCCTTTGACTTTGCCGGCTTGGTTAAAATAAACCACAAAGGTATCCTTCATCACGCTAACCGTGGTGTCGTAATAACCGGGATAAAAATACGGGCCGTAGCCATAACGTCCGTAACCGTAGGCGGAACCAATCACCACGCCCGGGCTGGAGTAGGTTTCCATCCGGCCATAAACCCAGCTTTCCGTCTGTACGCCATTCATGCTTTCGCGACGCACCCTCAATGGTTTGCCCAAAGCGATATAAACCCCATCCTTGTTCAATCCCTCGGTGATCCGTCCCTGCATGACAATGCGTTGCTGGTCCTTGGTGAGCAGGTTGAAAGCCTGGGCGCGTTCCTCCTTGCGGCTTTCGATGGTGGAACACCCGCTAATGACCAGCGGTAAAACCGCCATGATGCACAAACCGACGATCAAGATTCTGACACGTTTCATGCCCATGAAACAAAATTATCCCATCCGTCGGAAAATTCAAGCCGCCGAAAGGCGCACTCTTATTCGTCGTTGGCGTGACCGTCCGGATTCAAGTCCTCCAACTCATGCATGATTTCCATCACCCGGTCACCGCGTTTGACATTGGCGTCAAAACGGAAATTCAGACGCGGAGTGTATTTGATCTTCAAACGTGCGCCAATCTCGTGCTGCCACTCCCGCGCAACTCTCGACAACAAGGACAGAATCCTCTCCGGTTCAAGTTGTTCGTTCAGCGTGCTGACATAAACGTAGGCATTGCGCAAATCCGGGCTGACTTCCACCGAAGTAAAAGTCAGCAATGTCCCTTCCAGCGACTGCTCGCGTGAAGTGAGCCGTCCCAGTTCCGCCTGGATCAGGGCTGAGATGCGTGTGGTGCGACGTGTGGCCATTCCCCTTTTTAGCAAGTATTTCATCCCGCCCAAGCACTAAAATAAACTCATTCTCAATACCCCGTGTCAAAAAGGCAAAAATTGCGAAAAAGCATTGTGCATTATACTGTCATCGGTAGAATCTTACTTTTGTCAATCCGTGCCCCTGACAGCAAAACGGCTTCATGGTCACCAATGGCAACGGACATATGAAGAAGTATGACGTCATCGTTATCGGTTCCGGCCCCGCCGGGAATTTGTTTGCCAGCCTGACCGCCGCTGCTCGCCTGAGCGTTTTGGTGATCGAGAAGGACTCGGCAGCCAAACCCTATTCCCAGCGCCTGTGCCTCAGCCCTGATTGCCTCCATCTCTGGGAAAGGCAAAAACTTTTTGCTGAATTTACCGCCCTGCCCCATACCCGGCTCAAGAATATTAGCTTTTCCTTCGGCAGCAATCCGCCGATCGATTTTCCGCCCAGTCCCGACGGGAAGGAAATTTACAGTATCGACAAGGAAGTCCTGAACGGCTGGCTGCGTGAAAGAGCCATTGCGGCCGGTGCGGAATACCTTCCCGGGATTCGCTGCCAGGAAGTCGATTTCGCCCGCCGGTTAAACACCGACGCCGGGGAATTCCACAGCAAGGTGCTGGTTGGCGCCGACGGCAGGAATTCCTGGGTGGCACGCATGGCTAATTTCCCGCTCAGAAAAATCCGCCATCCCAAAACCGCCTGGCTTTCCAGCTCCCAGCTTCCCGGCAGCGATTCCGCGCATTTCAAATTCTTCAAGGAAGGTTATTTCGGCTTTATGCCGACATCCGGCAGCCACACGGACCTGTTCATGATGCTGAAAAAGGACTGCACCCACGCGCCGCAGAAGTTCATGAACGACTTTTTCCCCGGCAACGACCATTTAAGCTGGCACAGCCTGCCGCCAGCCATCACTTACGCGGCAACCCCGGCCAAAAATAATATCCTGCTGATCGGCGATGCCGCCAAAACCGTGGAACCCCTGACAGGTCACGGCATCTATCTGGCCCTGAAAAGCGCGGAAATTGCCGCCAATCTCGTGATCGAGACCCAGCTCAAAGGCGGCTGGAACTACCTGGACGACCGATACATTTACCAGCACAACGAATTGTATGGCTATCTGTCACAGCGCAACCGCATCGCGAATTTTTTCATCAAATACCCGCGTTGCGGCACACTCGCCGTGAAATACGCCGCACGTTATCCGCGCATTGCGCAAAACTACCTGCCTTATTTCTCAGGCCTGGAAAACATTGGCGGTTAACGCGTGTTGCGGACGACGTTGCTGGTGCATCATGGCATCGGCAATCACCCGGATGGATTCCTCAAAACCCAGCGATTCGGTATTCAACACCATGTCGTACAACAACGGATCCTCGATGTCCTTGCCGAAATAACGCTTGAGATATTTGGCCCGTCCGGCATCCGCCCGGCCGATGAATGCCTCGGCCTCGCCGGGACTCAATCCGCAGGTTTGCACGGTATGTTGCAACCGGAAATTATGCGAGGCCACCAAACGGACGTGCGTTACCGTGTCAAAATCCTGGCCGATGATGTTGCCGCCCCGGCCAATGATGATGACATGGCCTTTGCGCAACAGCCGGATGACCGTACGGCAGGATTGCTCGATCATCTGTTCGGTTTCCGGGTGCAGATCGAGGATTTCCTCCACCATATCTTCCAGGCGGGACTTGACGCCCTCGGAATAAAAATGCTCAAGGGATTTCGGCAAATGATGGTCGGCGATGATTTGCTGGACCAAGTTCTTGTCAAACAACGTCCAAACCGGCTCTTCCGGCTTGCGCAGTTTGTTCAGACGGGCCGCCAGTTCCTGCCCGATGGCAAAGCCCCCGGCACCGGACTGCCGGGACAACGTAATGGAAGGGTAGATTTTTTGTTCGTTTTTTGGTGTGTGGTGCGCGCTGGAAATATAAGACCGGCACCGTGACATCAAATCCGCGTGATTAGATTCGAGTGTTTTCACATCCTTAATTTAACCATTTTTCCCCTTGGAAGCAACCTCCTGATTGCAATGTCTTGTCAACGGCCCTGATTTGAAATAAAGTCGCGCTTATAAGCAACGCACCTTTAACCTTCCCGTTTAACCACTCAACCTATGAGCATCAAAAGCTTTGACAAACTCAGGAAATATTTGCCCTTTGGCGCCTTTGGGGTTTCCCTGCTGCTTCACCTGGCAATTTTTCTGGGAATCAGCGGCATCATCATCATTCAGGCAACCAGTCCGAAAGCCCCGTTCACTGCCACGCCGGACACCACCCAGCAGGCCGGTGACATCCCGCCGCCGGAACTCCCTCCTGACGAGGCACCTGCCACACCCGACGTCAATACCTCGCCGGACGACAATCACTCCTCGTCTAGCCAATTGATGCCCAGCATGGAAACCATTTCCAGCAACAACTCAATCTCCGCCCCGACTTTCAATGTCCTGCCTTCCGGCCCCATTGCCACTGGTGGCGCACCGCAAAACCCCGCGCCCGGCACCTCCGGCAACAAGTCATCCGAACAGCGCACCCCGAGTTTCAGCCCCTTCGGCAGCTCCGATATCGTGCAAGGCGGAAGCCTGGAGGGTTATTTCTATGATTTCAAGACCGGCAAGGACGGCAAATCCACCGGCATGTCGATCGCCCAATGGCAGGGGATCATGAAAAAATTCATCAATTCCTCCAACTGGAACCCAGCGGATTTCAACGACTATTATAAAAGCCCGAGCCCCCTGTACATCCAAAAATTCTTCATCACCACCCGCGGATCAATTGAGGCTCCAAAGGCGTTCAAGGTTCCCAACCAGCCCGCGCTTTGGTCCGTTCTCTACAAGGGTTCCATCATTCCTCCCGAGGACGGCACCTACAGTTTTGCCGGTTTTGGCGACGATCTGCTGGCGGTCCGTATCAACGGACGCCTGGTACTCGACGGGGGCTGGCTGCAAATATCCGACATTTCCTTGAAAACCTATCCCAATCTGTGGTCCAAGGTTTACAAGGAACGGGGAGAACTTCGCCTCGGCAAAACCTTCGCCGCCAAGGCTGGAGAGCCCTTGAAAATTGAAATCCTGATCGGCGACCAGGGAGGATGGTGCGCCTATTTCCTGATGATCAAAAAGGAAGGCAAGTCCTATGAAAAATTGAAGGACGGCACTTTGAAGCTTCCCTTGTTCCAGCTCGACACCACTCCGGTGAAAGCCGAGGGGGAATATCCGCCCTTCTCCACCGACATGGTTCCGTGGAAAGCGTTGAAGTAAACGTCCCTAATTTACCGCCTTGCCGCCCCAGGATATGACCCGGGCGTTGGCGGCCATTGCCTCAGCCTCCTTGATCTGGCCGTTGCGGGCATAGGCGATCGACAGGCTGGTATAGGCGATTTGGTCGTTAGGTTGGAGCTCCAGCGCTTTCTTGCCGGCTTCAATCGCCTCAGGGAATTTTTCCAGCTTCACCATCGTCATGCACAATGCATGCCAGGCGTCGAAAAAATCCGGCGACAATTCCACCGCCTTGCGATAACCCTCGGCGGCTTGCTCCAATTCACCAATCGCCAGATTGCCATTGGCGTCGTCAAAATATTCCTCAGCGTTCATGTACCGGTTCCAAATTATGTTTTTGCGCCGCCTTGCTTCCCCGTTGATGATGCTCCTCGAAGCGTTTCACCAGCGGCGCCAGCAACACGCGGCATTTTTCCACCTGCTGCGAACGCAGGCGCAGATTTTGCAACGCCATGGTTTGCAGGTGGTCGATGTTCAATAAATGCACTCCCCCGACCTGTTGCACTGCGGGGTCAATATTGCGCGGCACACCGAGGTCGATCAAGAATTTCGTCCCGCCATTGGCGGGCAAATCCTCGCGCCGCAGAATATATTCCTCGGCCGAAGTGCAGGTGACCACCAGGTCGAACTCCGGCAAAGCCTTGCGCCATTGCTGCCAGGGCAGAAAATCCGCCTTGATTTCCTCCGCGAAACCCCTGCCGCCCGCTGCACTGCGGTTGCTGCAGGTGATTTTGCCAATGCCGCTTTCCAGGAAAGCCCTCGCCACGCTGCGCCCGGTGTCCCCGGTTCCCAGCACCAGCAACGAGCG
Source organism: Verrucomicrobiales bacterium (assembly GCA_031256975.1). Taxonomy (GTDB): domain Bacteria; phylum Verrucomicrobiota; class Verrucomicrobiia; order Methylacidiphilales; family JAAUTS01; genus JAIRPN01. The sequence goes on from JAIRPN010000002.1 coordinate 28,356, forward strand.
CTCGCCAATGTCCGGCAACTGCGCCAATACCGAATCGCGGGCGATTGACGACACCGAGACATTGCCCCGGCCGATGGAACTGGAAGAACGCACCTGCTTGGCAGCGGCAAAGGCCGACTGAAATAAACGATTGAACACGCGCCCGCTGGTCTTGAGTCTCTGCGCCACCTCGTAGGAATCCTTCACCTGGCCGAAAATTTCCGTTTCGCCCACCACCATCGACTTCAAACCGCTGACCAGCTCAAACAAATGCCAGATCACTTCGCGGTCGCGAAAATAATACGCCGTCTCGATCCAGTCCGGCGGCAGCTTTTTCAATTCACCCAGGCTAGCCACCAGTTCACTCAATGCCTTTTCCTCCGACATGGTGGTGACAAAATAAAACTCGGTGCGGTTGCAGGTGGACAACACCAGGAACTCCTTGAACGAACGGTGATGGGAGAAAAAGTGCAGCACCAACTCCTGGTCTTGGCGTCCCAGACTCAGTTTTTCGCGTTCCTCGACGCTGTGCGTCTTATAGTCCGCACCGACACAAAACAAGTTCATCGTTAGCGTAATAATATAGGTGGTCGCCGGTGAAATTCCATCCCGCTTTTAGCATTCCCCGGCCACCCGGCGCGCCAAGCGCACACCGTTCTCCAGACAATTTAACACCGAAATCCCGCCGCGAAAGTTTCCGGCAAAATGCAACCCTTCGGCCCTGCCTTCGATTTGCTCCAATTTTTCCAAGACCCTGCCATAACCAACCGACAATTGCGGAATGGCCATGCTATGCGACATGTCGCAAAGGAATTCCGGTTGCACGCTAATGGCAAGGTATTGCCGCAAAGCCTGCAACGCCTCTTCCCGGGCTTGCTCAGGAAACCAGCGCAATACTTCCGGATTCCTCGCCCCACCCATCATGACAGTCAGCAATACCTTCCCCTCCGGCGCACGACCGGGAAACAACGAAGAAGAAAACAGCACGCCGAGCAGGTTCCTGTTCTCCTTTTCGGGAACTAAAAAACCAAAACCGTCCAGGGGATGCGGCACATCTTTTTTGTCGAATCCCAGATACAGCACTCGCAACGGCGCATGCCGCACCTGTGAAAATATATCCAGCTCCTCCTGGCGCACCTCGCTGTTAGCGACCCGTCCCAAGGCACGCAACGGCACGGTTTCAATCACCTCGTCGAACTCCAGCCAATCCGCCGACCCGCTAACGGCGAGCAGCCACTTCGCACCGGACTTGCGCAATTGCTCCACGGTCGTGCTCAATCTCAACGCATCACCCAGTTCGGATGCCAGCTTGTCGGTCAACTCCTGCAAGCCATTGGGAAACGAGACCATTTTTTTTCGCACCCTCAATTTCCTGTCGTTGGCGCGGATTTTTTTGATCATGCCACGGATCAACGAGCCTGCCTCACCCTCCGCGTTCCACAAGGTAGGGAACGCATAACGCGCCGACAACCCTTCCGGGGTGCCCGCGTAAATGCCGCTAACCACGGGATTGACGATGTAATCCAAAAATTCCCTTCCACAGCGACGGCGTACAAAGTCCGCCAGCGATTCATCCTCGCGGTTGGCGTCGCGCTTTTTGATGAACGGCTCGCATAATAAACGCAACTTCGCCCTCAAACTCAGTATCGGCGTCGTGAATGGATTGCCCGGCAAAGTCACCAAGCCGCCATTGCGCACAATGAAGCGTTTCCTCGCTTGGGGATTGGCCGTTTGCAAACGCTCCCGCAATCCCAATGAATCAATCAACTCTTCCCAGACCGGCCCGCCGGCCAACACTGTGTTGGGGCCAAATTCCAGGGTGTAGCCATCCGCCTTTTTGCTGGCAATCAATCCGCCAGCCCGGTCATTTTGCTCAAACACGCTAACGGCGAATCCCCGCCGTTTCAATTCGTAGGCCGCGCACAAACCGGTGATTCCGGCGCCAATGACCGCCACCCGTTTCACGAATTCCTCCACGAGGTCACGGTCTCCACCAGCGCCCCGACATTCTCCGGCGGTATCTGTGGCAGTAGTCCGTGGCCCAGATTAAAGATGAATCCGCGTTTCCCATCCATCGACGCTAATAGCGATTGGGTCGCCCGGCGCACCAATATTTCATCCCCCAACAATAAAGCCGGATCAAGATTTCCCTGCACCGCAATCTTGGCAGGCAATTGTTCCCTTAATGATGGCAAATTGATCGTCCAATCAACACTGATTGCCGAAGCACCAGTCGCCGCCAACTCCTGCCAATTCTCCCCCCTGCCCTTGGCGAACAGAATGACCGGCACTTTCCCATCGACGGCCCGCACAATCTGCTCGATCCATTGCAGCGAAGCCTGTTGATAAAACTCATCCGGGCACAAACCAGCCCAGCTGTCAAAAATCTGGATCGCGTCCACACCCGATTCCGCCAGAGCGCGGACATAATCACAGCAAACCGTGGTAATACTTTGCAATATTTCCCGGAACAGTTGCGCGTCCTCGCGAAACATCGCCATTAGCGTCGGCAAACCGCCCGAAACGCCACCGTCCACCATATAAGCCGCCAAGGTCCACGGCGAACCGCAAAAGCCGAGTAAGGCCTTGTCGTCCTTCAACTCACTGCGCACCAAACGCAGCGCCTGCATGACATAATCCAAGCTCTCCACCGCACCGCCAACAGCCAGCTTGCCCAGATCGTCACGTGACCGCACGCTAAACGCCATCTGGATGCCGCCCTCCTCGCGGAACGAATACGGCAACCCCATCGCCTCGGGAATCACCAAAATGTCGGAAAAAATAATCGCCGCGTCCAACGCATAACGTCGCAGCGGTTGCAGCGTAACCTCCGCCGCCAATTCCGGCGTGTGCGCCATTTCCAGGAAAGAATGTTTCGCCTTCAGCGCTCGGTACTCCGGCAAATAACGCCCCGCCTGCCGCATCAGCCAAACCGGCGGACGCTCCAGAGACTGACAATGGATTGCTTTTTGAAATCTCTCGCGGGAAGTCACAAGGTGACATTTTCCCAATCCTGCCGCAAAGTGCAATGCTCTATTTGCGGCGCAGGCTGCCCGCGATCAGCAAAATGCCGAATCCCGCCGCCATTAGCGTCCACACCGAAGGTTCTGGTATGGAACTCGCCATGATGCTGTTGATCTGGTTTTGGTAGAAACTGAGTTGGGCAAGGTAAGTCTCCTTGGTGTCAGGATCATCAGCAATCATAATTCCAGCCAATTGCCATTGGTGAGTAAACGAATTATAAATGAATCCCGCCCCACCCGAATCCCCCGGAACACCCCAAGCCATCGATGTGCCATAGTCCGTGCCAAATACCACGGTGGATATGCCATTATCCGAGTCTGTCGCGAGTGTATTGTTCAGAGTAACCGTATTTTCTCCCCAACTTTTTTCGGTATGCAACGCATCATCCCCATAGCCGATCATGGCCACCGTAGCTCCAATACTAACACCGTTAGCCAAGGTCAATGCAGGCAATTGAGTATCCCCCGTTATTTGAAAAATGATCAAATCTGCATTGGAAGAATTCGGATTCAACAGAGTATGAGTGGATCCTGCCACCGCCGTACAATCCACTCCATTAATAGTAACATTTCCCGCGCCCACATGCCCCGCAGTAATTACCCAACCGTTACCCAAATACACACAGCTCGCCCCGTTCAAATTACCAACGTAATCCCAGCCGCTAATGCTAACAGAACCCCAACCGCTCCCCCAATTGTTGATATCCGAACCCGTCGGTGCCGTGGTTTGAATTCCATTATTCACTTCCACCGCACGTAGCGTTAACGAGGAAATCAACAAAGCCACCACCACTCCGAATGTTTTCATAGCCTGCGTGTATTTACTCCTTTCCCAATAAAAACTCAAATACAAACAATCCCCAAAAAGCAAACCCCTTGCCTTATGCTGCTCCGGCCCTATTTTATAAACCCTGATCATGAAACCAAACCGCGGCATCTTTCTCGTCAATCTCGGCTCGCCAGACTCCACTTCCGTGGCGGACGTCCGCCGTTACCTGCGGGAATTCCTGATGGACGAACGGGTGATCGATACCAACCCGGTGTTGCGCTGGATCGTCATCAACTGCTTCGTGCTGCCGCGCCGCCCGCATAATACCGCGCACGCCTACCAACGTATCTGGACCGACCGGGGCTCGCCGCTGATTGCCACCTCGAGGAATCTGCAGCAACTGTTGCAACAGCAAACCTCCCTGCCGGTCGCCCTCGGCATGCGTTACGGCAACCCTTCCATCCGCTCGGGATTGGAAAACCTGCGCGCGCAAAACCCGCACCTCGAGGAAATTCTGCTGATCCCCTTGTACCCGCACTATGCCATGGCCACCTGGGAAACCGTGGTCATCAAGACCAAGGAAGACCTCGCCTCGCTCGGCTGGAACATCCGTCTCACCGTGCTGCCTCCGTTCTACAACCAGAACTCCTACCTCGAGGCGCTAACGACCAGCATCCGCGAACAGCACCACGCCACCGACTACCTGCTGTTCAGCTATCACGGCGTGCCCTTGCGCCATTTAAAACAGGAAGACCCGACCGGCTGCCACTGCCTCGCTTCGCCAAACTGTTGCCAGACTCCCTCGACCGCGCACGCCAGTTGCTACCGCCACCAATGCTATTTCACCACCGAACAGGTCGCCAAACGATTGTCCCTGGCGCCGGGTCAACACTCCACTTCCTTCCAGTCGCGCTTCGGCAGGGAACCCTGGTGCCAGCCTTACACCGATGAAGAACTAATCCGCCTGGCCAAGAGCGGGGTGAAACGCATCTCGGTGGCCTGTCCGGCCTTTGTCTCCGACTGTCTGGAAACCCTTGAAGAAATCGGCATGGTCGGCAAGGAAAGCTTTCTCGCCAACGGCGGCGAATCGTTCCGACTGATTACCTGCCTGAATGAACATCCGCGCTGGGTGGAAACCTTAAGGGACTGGTCGGAACACTTTCCGGCGAACTGGAATTAAGCCACAGTCGGCTCATCAGTGTCCTGGTTCACGCCAACAACGAATCACTTCCAGGCCATCCACGAGTTGCTTCAACCCAACAGCGGGTTGCTTCCGGCTCAACAATGAGTCATTTCAAGCTTAACAGTGAGTTACTTCAGTCCAACAGTAACTTACTTCAAACCAGCAGTGAATCACTTCAAACCTGAAGCGGGTCACTGCAGGCTCGGTTTTCCCTGCAAACCGAGCCTAAGTCCCGGCCAACTCTTCAACCAATTTCTCCAAGCGGCTTTCCGAGGCTTCCAGATTCACCTGCCAGCCCGCTTCCCGCACGCTCGCACTGGTAATCCGCCCGATGCTGGCAATTTTCAAGCCCGGCGGCAGCTTGCCGTTGGCGACCTTTTGAAAGTGCCGCACCGAGGAGGAACTGCAAAAGATCACCCAGTCCGGCGGCGCGGCGGAAAATACCTCGCGGTAACGCTCCTCCACCCCAGCGGCTTCGCTTGTTTCATAAACTTCCAAACGATCCACCTGCCAGCCCAGCTGCGACAACCGGGTCATCACCGATTCCTCGGCAAGGTTGCCGCACACATGCAATGCCTTGCCGTTCGTGCTGCGGTCCGGCCATTCCTCGCACAAGGTTTCCGCCGTGTACACCTTCGGCACAAAATCCACCTTCAATCCGAGCGCCTTCAATTGCGCCCGCGTGGTCGGTCCCACTGCCGCGATCTTCAACCCGGCCAGTTCACGGATGTCACGCTCCGCCAGCCAGTTCCTGAAAAAATAATCCGCACCATTCGGACTGGTAAAGATCAACCATTGATAATTCTTCGCCAATGACGCAGGAATTTTCAGCCCCGGCACCGCCTTGATCTGGATCATCGGCAGTTCCACCACATCCGCCCCCTGCGCCGCCAGCAATTGCCGCAGCTTGCTGTTCTGTTCCCGCGTCCGGGTAATCAGACAACGCTTGCCGCTCATCGGCCCCTTGTCGAACCACGACAACGGCTCCGCCAACGCCGCCACTTCCCCGATCACAATGATCGCCGGGGACGACAACTTCTCTGCATTGGCCGCTTCTGCCAGATGCCCAAGGCCCGCAACCACCCTGCGCTGCCCCGGCAAGGTGCCCCACTGCACCAAGGCTGCCGGAGTATCCGGTGACTTGCCCGCAGCAATCAGTGATTGCGCGATATGCGGCAGATTCTTCACCCCCATGTAAATCACCAGCGTGGTTTCCTGCAATTTCGCCAGCGCCGCCCAGTCCACGGTGCCGCTTTCCTTCGAGCAATCGTGACCGGTGACAAACACCACCGCCCCCGCGCGTTTACGATGCGTCAGCGGAATCCCCGCAAAGGCCGGGGCCGCGATGCCGGAAGTCACCCCCGGAATAACCTCAAATTTCAACCCCGCCGCCTGCAAAGCCTCAGCTTCCTCGCCGCCACGGCCAAAGATAAACGGATCGCCACCCTTCAACCGCACCACCGCCTTGCCCGCCGATACCAATTCCACCAGCAGGCGGTTGATGTCCTCCTGCTTCAACTCATGCAACCCCGAACGCTTGCCCACGTAAATCCGTTCCGCCAACGGCGAGGCATAAGCCAGCACCGATTCGTTGATCAGGTTATCATAAACCACCGCCTCCGCCTGTCGCAGCACCTCGACCGCGCGCAGGGTCAGCAGTCCCGGATTCCCGGGCCCGCAACCGGTGAGATAACAAATACCCTGCTGCTGGTTCATAATCGACTGCCGGCGTCAACCCCGTTGCGCGGCCTTTTGTAAAATCTGCCGTGCCAGTTGGTGTCCCAGTTCATCGGCACGCAACGCGCTGCCGCTGATGCGCTCGCGGATTCCCTCGGCCTTGCCGTCGGCGTAATAAACCGCCGAAAGATGCAGGCACACACCGTCATAAATCCTTGCCAAGGCCCCGACCGGGGCATGACAACCGCCCCCGATTCCCGCCAGAAAGGCGCGCTCGGTCTGTACTCGCGCAAAACTCGGGCGGTGGGTTACCATCCGCAACCAGTGGTGCAACGCCTCGTCCTGCCTGCCACACTGGACAGCAATGGCTCCCTGGCAGGGGGCCGGTTTGATAAAAGCGGTCGGCAATGGGGTGACAATCAGGCCCTCCGTTTCCGGACGCAGGCGATCCATTCCCGCCTGCGCCAGGATGATGCCGTCCCATTCGGGATTCTCGCGCAATTTGCGGATGCGGGTGTCGATGTTGCCGCGAATCGGCACAAACTCGCTGTCGGGATATTTTTCCTGCCATTGCAAACGGCGGCGGATGCTGCTGCTGGCGATCAACGGCTTGTTTTTTGCGGCAACCTGCTCAAACGGTTCGCGGGAAATCAGCACATCGTTCACCGGCGCGCGGCTCAGCACGCCGCCGATGACCAGCTCCCGCGGCATCTCCACCGACATGTCCTTGGCGCTGTGCACTGCCACGTCAATGTGCCCAGCCAACAGGGCTTCCTCCAGTTCCTTGGTAAACACCGCCTTGGTCAGTTCCTCCGGCTTGGCGCCGTTCTGCTGCATGCGGTCGCCGGTGGTGGTGATCACCACGGTCTCCGCCTCCAGGTTGCAACCCGCCGCCGTTAGCGCCTGTTTGAAAATCTCCACCTGCGCCAGCGCCAGCTTGCTGCCACGCGAACCAATCTTGAGTTTGCCGCTCACTGCCTTACTTTCCTAATAATTTGCCGACCAGTTTTTGCAACGGGTCGTAATCCTTCAAATCCTCCCAGCGGGCCGCTTCCTTGCCGTTCTGGTCAAACACGATCACCCGCAAGGTCTCCGCCGTTTCCTTCCAACCGAGCCGTACCGAGATGTCACCCTTGAAATCCGGCACCGCGCTGATGTCCGGCCGGGGATTTCCCTCATTGCCATTGCTGCGGTAAAACGGCGTGATGCGCTCCGCCTCCGTATCGAGGTCGCGGATCATCCGGCGCTGCGTGTAACCCTGCGCCAGATTTGCCAGCGAGCCGCGCAAATCCACCACTACCACGGTGCGAAATTCCGCCAGTCCCTGGAATTTGTCCAGCGACTTACTCGCCGCGCGGGTGTCATCCTGCACGTCTTCGTTGCTGTAAATGACCACGTGCACCTTGCCCGCCCCGTTCAACACCCGCTCGCGACCGTCCACGTCGGTGATCTTGATCGGTTCCGCGGCGTTCAACATCAGCGGAACCAGGCACAAGATCAACATTAGCGTGCAAAACATTCTCATTCCAAAACCTCCAAAATAAAGCCGCGCAAATATTCGCTTTCCGGCACGTTCAGCAGGATCGGATGATCCGCCGGTTGGCGACAGATCTCCTTCAACCGCACCGTGCGCCCCGCGTCACCTGCCGCATCCGTCAGCATGTCCCAATATACATCATGCGTCACGTGATGGGAGCAGGAATAAGTCGCCAGCACCCCGCCGGGGGCCAAACGCTGCAAGGCCCGCAGATTAAGCTCCTTGTAGCCGCGCATCGCCTCGCTGAGACGATCCTTGCTCTTGGTGAACGATGGAGGGTCAAGGATGATCACATCCCATTGCTTCTTGCGTTCGCGCGAGAAATAGTCGAACACATTCTCGGCATTAAAGGTCGCCTCCAGCTTGTTGTGATCGGCGTTTCGCTGTGCCAATTCAACCGCGTCCTTGGAAATATCCACACCAAACACTTCGCTGGCTTGGTGCTTAGCGGCATGCAGCGCGAAGCCGCCTTGATTGCAAAAAGCATCCAGCACCCGCTTTCCCGCACATAACTCGGCGATCTTGCGATATTCCTCGCGCTGGTCGAGATAGAAGCCAGTCTTTTGTCCACCCGCCAGATCGAGCCAGAATTCCACTTCGCCAATCTGGCACCAATGCGGCTGCACGTCCTCTCCTGCCACGCTAACCGTAAGCTCCAGTCCTTCCTTGCTGCGGATCGGCGCGTCGTTTTTCAACAGGATCGACTCCGGCTTGAGCAATTCGTCAAAAATTTCCGCGATCTCGGCGATGTGTTTGTCCACTGCCAGCGTGAGCGCCTGCAATACGATGATATCGTTATAACGGTCGGCAATCAGGCCGGGAATGAAATCGGACTCCGACCAGACGAGTCGTTGTAACTTGTCATTACTGCGGCGTTGCAACGCGGCGCTAATGGCAGCATGGAAATAATCCCGGTTGAACGGCGCACGACCTGCGGAAAACTTGCGCCAGATGATCTGCGATTGCTCGTTATAGATTCCGCTGCCAAGCAAACGCCCCTGCGAATCACGGCACTCCACCGCGCGGCCGTTATAATCGGTGCCGAGCGGCTGCTGGATTTCATTGGCAAACACCCACGGATGTCCCTTCAGGACACGCGGACGGTTGCCGGGTTTGAGTTTGAGCGCGGGCATTGCAGAGAATTTAGGGAACTTTTCCCCCGCGTCGATGGAAAACGCCGACCGCCAAACTCAGCTCTTTTGCGTCGCGAGGAAATCCAAAATGTTCTTGGCCTGCTCCTTGGTGGTGCCTTTGTGGTCGGCGTACACAATCTTGCCGTCGTGGATCAGATAAGCCTGCCGATGCGCGAAGGACCCCACTACCGGCACGTCAACCGTGCCAACCTGAAAGGCGTTGATAATCTTGCGGTCCGTATCGGCAATCAAGGTGAACGGAAAATTCTGCTCTTTCTTGAACTCGGCCTGGGTCTTCACATCGTCCGTGCTCACGCCGATAACCGCCACACCCTTCTTGGTCAAATCCTCGTAAGCGTCACGCAAGGAACAGCCCTGGGCCGTGCATCCCGCCGTCTTGGCCTTCGGGTAAAAATACACCAGCGTGTAAGCGTGCTGTTTGTACACATCACCGAGATTAACCACCTCCCCGGTGTCCGACACCCCGCTAACCGCGGGAGCGGCATCCCCGACATTCAACGGTTTTTCAGCGGCGAAGGAATTCAGAGTCAAGGCAGTCACGGCACCAAACAAAGCCAGGATTTTTTTCATTGTTTAAATTTAACCCTCTTATTCCGCTCTGCGAGTGATTATTTGCAGTTATTCCCTCACTTGGCCGAGCTGGTCCACGGATTGCCGCTAATGCGGAAACGCCAGGGGCGCAAGGCGTCCTCGCCCGCGTAATGCACACCGATTCGCGGACTGGCCAGAATTTCGTCATTGGCGACTTTGACGCCCCGGTCTTCGATCCGAATGGCGGAATCCAGCAGATCAAAAGCGTTGTGCTTGACGCTAATGGCCAGGGCTTCGGTCAAGGTTGCAGGTCCGGCGCTCAGTCGCGACGCTAATTGCGGCATCTTGCGACGACGCAACATGGTTTCAATCCCGTCCAGCGGCTCCAAGGCACGGATCAACACCGCGTCAGCTATTTCCTTGCGGTTGGTGACCACGTTGAACAAATGATGCAGGCCGTAACAAAGATAAACGTAGGCATGCCCGCCCTCACCGTACATCACTTCATTGCGCTTGGTACGGCGGCCGTTGTTGGCGTGGCAGGCGCGGTCGTCGCGTCCGCAATAAGCCTCGGTCTCGACAATCTTCCCCGCCGTTGGTGTTCCGTTGAATTGCGTGACCAACACTTTTCCCAGCAATTCCTTCGCGATTAACGTCACGTCGTCGCGCAAATAAAAATCACGCGGCAAAACCCTGTTTTTCATGTCGTTTTTTCAGGATATTGCCTTGCGCCAAACAAGGCGGTGCCGACGCGTACAATGGTCGCGCCCTCTTCGATGGCGATTTGGTAATCGTGACTCATGCCCATGGAAAGTTCCGGGAACTTCGCGCCGCTGCGTTGTTCCAGTTCATCGCGAATTTCCCGCAACTTGCGGAAGAAGGGTCGAACCTTTTCCAATTCCTCAAAGAACGGCGCGACAGTCATGAAACCTTTCAATTCCAGATTATTACAGGCAAAAATCGCACCCGCTAACGGCGAGACTTGTTCCGGCGCAGCGCCATGTTTCGAGCTCTCGCCACCGACGTTGACCTCAATCAATACCTGTTGCACTTTCCCCGCCTCACGGGCACGCCGGTCGATTTCCTGCGCCAGTTCGACCGAATCCACCGAGTGGATCAGCGAGAACAAGCGCACCGCTTCCTTGGCTTTGTTCTTTTGCAAACCGCCGATGAACTGCCATTCGATATTAGCGGGCAGCAAGGGCTGTTTGTCCCGCGCCTCCTGCACCCGGTTTTCCCCGAACACCCGCAACCCGGAATCATAAGCAATCCTTAACACTTCCGGGCTGACCTTCTTGCTGGCCGGAACCAGTTTCACTGTTAGCGGGTCGCGACCCGCCTTGACCGCCGCTGACCCGATTACCGACCTCACCCGCTCCAGGTTCATTCCGAACTCATCTGCATTCATAATTAATAAAAAAGGTTTTCTATAATCCAAAAAGCTTGACTAATGATTAGCGTTGCTTATTTTGTTTCCACCATGCAAATAGAATCTTTTAGAGTTTTTCGTGACTTAGTGGAATCACAAAGTTTCAGCAAAGCCGCACAACTCAACGATATCACCCAGTCGGCGGTCAGCCAGCAGATTCGCTCCATCGAGGAACGCTTCCGTGTGCCGCTGATCGAGCGCAGCAGCAAACGTTTCGCCCTGACCCGCGAAGGCGGCATCATGTATCAGGCCAGCAAGGAAATCGTCGCGCAGTTTGATTCCCTGCAGCACCAGTTCAATGAAATGCGCAACATCGTCTCCGGCAATATCCGCATCGCCACGGTGTACAGCATTGGCTTGCACGAACTGCCGCCCTACATCAAAAAATTCCTCAAGGAATTCCCCAATGTCAACGTGCACGTCGAATACCGCCGCTCCAACCAGGTTTACGAAGATGTGCAGACCGGCACCTCCGATCTGGGCCTGGTGGCTTTCCCGGCGCAGAAGAAAAATCTCAAGACCGAGGCCTTCAAGAAAGACCGTTTGGTGGTCATCGCCGCACCGACCCATCCGCTGGCCGGCAAAACCGAAATCGACATCACCGAACTGGCTCCTTACAAACTGATCGGCTTCGAACCCGATATCCCGACCCGTCGCGCAGTGGACAAGATGTTCCGCGAAGCCGGTTATGAACCCAAGCCGGTGATGGAATTCGACAACATTGAAACCGTCAAGCGCGCCGTGGAAATCGACGCCGGTATCTCAATCGTGCCACATGCCACCATCGAGCAGGAAGCCAAGTCCAAGAGCCTGGCGACCATCGAATTCAAGGGCCAGCCCTACCATCGTCCGCTCGGCATCATCTACAAACAGGGCCGCGTCCTGTCGCCCGCGATGAAACGCTTCCTGAAGACCCTGCGCGATCCGCTGGAATAAATAAGCAATTTGCATGATTCAAGCCGCTAGTGGGTGATTCACCATTAGCGGCTTTTTATTTGGCACTTCAGTATTCGCGTGCTAAAAAGGATGTTATGACCGAACAAGGTATCAAGGAAAAGATCATCGGCTTCATGGAGAGCAACGGCCTGCGCATCACCGCGCAACGCCAGGCGATCATCGAAGCCGCCTTCAGTACCGACGAGCACTATACCGCCGAGGAACTGCTCGAACGCTCCCGCAAGGTCGATCCCTCGGTTTCCCGCGCCACCGTTTACCGTACCCTGCCGGTTTTGGTGCAAACCGGCCTGCTTCGCGAACTCGATCTGGGCAAAGACCAGATGTATTACGATCCGAATTACGCCAATCACCCCAACCACAACCACATTATCTGCACCGATTGCGACAAAATCGTCGAATTCGAGGATTATTGTCTGGATGTGCGTGAGAGCGTGATCGCCAAAAACCTCGGCTTTAACCCGGGTACCGTCAAATTGCGCATCGAAGCCACCTGCGAACAGCTCGCCAAGACCGGCACCTGTTCACGCCGTGACACGGTTGGCGCCAAATAAACCCTGAAAAGCCTTGAAGAAAAAGGTTGACGGTTAGCGCCCCTATGGGCAGTCTCTTTGGTTCACATTTATGGCATTAGCAGAGAAAAACACCATTATCGCCGGCAATCGCCTGCACGATAAGGACACCGGTTCGGCCGACGTCCAGATCGCGTTGTTGACCCAGCGTATCAACTATTTAACCGAACATTTGAAGGTCGCGTCGAAGGACCATTCCTCCCGCCGCGGGTTGATCACCATGGTCAGCAAGCGCCGTCGTCTTCTTGATTACCTGAATCGTACGAACAAAGATCGTTACGAATCCCTGATCAAGAAGCTCAAAATCAGAAAATAAACCGTTAAGGCGAGGTTCAGCACGAGAAAGTCACAGAGAACAAAACAGCATTCTCCTGAGAATTTTGTTTTGTACTCTGAACTTTCCGCAGGCTGCCTCGCCTTAAAAGTTTAATCGGGCCGCAAGGGCCGGGTTAAACACCAATAGAAAGTACAGAATATGTCAATCCACTCAGTCACGGCGCAAGTTGGCGCCTCCACCATCAAATTCGAAACCGGCAAAATGGGCAAGCTCGCCGACGGTGCTGTCACCGTCAGCATCGATGAAACGATCGTTTTCGTTTCCGCCGTCAGCGCCACTTCCGTCAAGGAAGGCCAGGACTTCTTCCCGCTCACCGTCGATTACCGCGAAAAAGCCGCGGCAGCCGGCCGTTTCCCCGGCGGTTACTTCAAGCGCGAGGGCCGTCCGAGCGAAAAGGAAATCCTCACCGCGCGCATGACCGACCGTCCGTTGCGCCCCTTGTTCCCGAAAGGTTATTTCTACGACACCCAGATCATCGCCCTGTTGCTCTCGGCTGACGGTGTCAATGAACCCGACATCCTCACCATCAACGGCGCTTCCGCCGCATTAATGGTTAGCGATATCCCCTTCGCCGGGCCGGTGGGCGCCGTGCGCGTCGCCCGCGTTGACGGACAGTTCATCGCCAATCCCGTCCAGGCGCAGATCGAAGTCAGCGATCTCGATCTCGTTTACGCCGGTATTGAAAACGAACCGATCATGATCGAAGGTTCCGCATTGCAATTGCCGGAAGAAGAATTCAACAAGGCCCTCGCCTTCGCGCAGGAACAAGTAAACATCATCGTCGCGGCGCAAAAAGAACTCGCCGCCCAAGCCGGCAAGCAGAAGCGTGAAGCCGCCCTGTTACTGGTGAAGGACGAACTGCTGGAAGTCGCTTACGAAGTCGCCGGCAGCCGCATCGAAGGCGCCATTTACACCCCGAGCAAAGTCGCCCGTCAAAAAGCGGTCGGCGCGCTGAAGGATGAAGTGAAGGCCGCGATCCTCGCGAAATTCCCGGAAGCCACCCCGTTCGAAATCACCCAGGCTTTTGATTACCTGCAAAAGAAGGCCTTCCGCCTGAGCATCCTCGACCGCCAGCAACGTTGTGACGGCCGTGGTATTGACCAACTCCGTCCGCTCAGCGGCGAAGTCGGCTTGATCCCGCGCTCGCACGGTTCGGCCCTGTTTGCCCGTGGCGAAACCCAGGCGCTCTGCTACGCGACCTTGGCTCCGGCTGACGAAGCACAGATCATCGACGCCTACACCGGCGGCGAAGACACCAAGCGTTTCATCCTCCACTACAACTTCCCTCCCTTCAGCGTTGGCGAAACCGGCCGTACCGGCGGTTTAAACCGTCGTGAAATCGGTCACGGTGCGCTCGCTGAGCGTTCCCTGTTGGCAGTTATTCCCGACGAAAAGAAGTTCCCCTACGCCATCCGCATCAGCTCCGAAGTCATGGAATCCAACGGTTCCACCTCGATGGCCTCGGTCTGCGGCGGCTGCTTGTCCTTGATGGACGCGGGCGTGCCGATTACTGATATCGTCGCCGGCATTAGCGTCGGTCTCGTCACCGAATTTGACGAAAACAACACCATGAAACGCCACCTGCTTCTCACCGACATCATCGGCAGCGAAGACCACTTCGGCGACATGGACTTCAAACTCTGCGGCACCAAGAGCGGCGTCACCGGCTTCCAGTTGGACCTCAAACTCCCCGGCATCCCGGTGGAAATGTTGCAACGCGCGGTCGTTCAAGCCGCGAAGGTTCGCCAGGACATTATCAACTTCATGTCCGGCGTCATCTCCCAGCCGCGTGAAAAACTCTCGCAGTACGCCCCGCGTATCGAAGTGATCAAGATCAACCCCGACAAGATCGGCTTACTGATCGGACCTGGTGGCAAGACCATCAAGGGCATCACTGCGGAAACCGGCGCTGAAATCAATATCGAGGACGACGGCACTGTGAAGATTTACTGCAACAACGGCGACGGCATGGCCCGCGCATTGGAAATCATCGACGGCATGACCGCCGAGATCACCGTGGGCAAAACCTACCGTGGCAAGGTTGTCAGCATCAAGGATTTTGGCGCCTTCGTACAGGTGTTCCCCGGCCAGGACGGCTTGGTGCACATCTCCGAATTGTCAGAAACCCGCGTGAACAAGACCGAGGACGTCGTCCGCATGGGCGAGGAAGTCTGGGTCAAGTGCATCGGCGTGGACGACAAGGGTCGTGTCAAGCTCTCCCGCAAGGCTGCCATGCGCGAGCGCGGCGAGTCCGCCCCGGCCACCAAAGCCGGCGAATAATTGACAACGCCATGCACTGGACAATATTTACTATCCACCGGCCTGTCGCCACATACGGCAGGCCGATAACCAAGGAACAAAACAAATGGCAATAGCAGTTGGAACCAAGGCCCCTGATTTTACCCTCAAACGTAAGACCGCGGACGGCATTGTTGACATCAAATTAAGTGATAATTTCGGCAAAAAGAACACCGTCATCCTGTTCTTCCCGTTGGCTTTCACCGGCGTCTGCACCCAGGAAATGTGCGACATCACCCAGGGGCTTTCCGCCTACGACAACCTGAACGCGCAAGTTTTCGGCATTAGCGTCGACAGCCCCTTCGCACAGGAAGCCTGGGCGAACAAGGAAAAGATCAGCATCCCCTTGCTCAGCGATTTGAACAAGAAAACCGCCGAAGCCTACGGCACCTTGTTGCACGATCTGCTCGGCCTTGGCGCTGTCAGCGCCCGCGCCGCCTTCGTCATCGACAAGGAAGGCGTGGTTCGTTACAGCGAACAAACCCCAACCCCGAAGGACCTGCCGAATTTCTCGGCAATCCAGACCGTGCTCAAGGGTTTGTAAAAGCCAGACGCTAATAGCAAAATATTTAAGGGCAGACTCACAAGGTCTGCCCTTTTTTATTTCACGCAACCCCTAAAGCGGCAACTGCACGCCGTTTCTAAATTCCCTTGCATGGCAAGAGACAAGACGCGGAGTACGCAGAGTTTTATTAAAATTGTTTTTCAGCATACTCAGCGCCTCTGCGTGAAATTTTAAATCTTCATCCACTGGCAACGATGTGATTGTTTACCTTCGGCTTCAAACTGCTGTTGAAAGTCACTCTTGGGGTCATCGCTGGCATCCCATACCCCGATATTCTTCCAACCCGGCGCTGAAGCCCACACGCGGTTCGCCCACTGGAAATATTCCTCATGGTCGGTGGTAAAGCGAACCACCCCGCCATTAGCGAGCGCCTTGTGCGCCTTGGCCAAAAACTCCAACTGAATCAGCCTGAATTTGAAATGGCGGCGCTTCGGCCACGGATCGGGAAACATGATATGGATGACGCTAATAGAGCCGGGCGAACACATATAACCGATGACATACTCCGACTGCAAGCGCAGCGCACGCAGATTGGACAAATCCCGTTGTACCGCCCGCTTGGCAATTTTGCTCACGCGCCCCTTCAAACGTTCAATGGCGATAAAATTCTTCTGTGGATTACGTTTGGCATATTCCAGAATGAAGCCTCCATCGCCTGCGCCAAGTTCGATTTCCACCGGATTGGCATTGCCAAACACTTCCTGCCAGTTAAACACCCTCAACAGATCGTCATTGGCGATCCAGGGATCAAAGCTTGCCGATTCACTCATTATCCCAGACAATCTGCCAAAGAAAGCGGCACGCTAACACCAAAAATTTTACGTTTCTCTGCTTTACAAAGTGTGAAGAAATCGGCTTAATATCCCCTCACCAATTTAAGGCTGGATAGCTCAGTTGGTAGAGCAGAGGACTGAAAATCCTCGTGTCGCCGGTTCGATTCCGGCTCCAGCCACACTTTCCTTATTCTCAAAGCTTCAACGGCATTGCAGTAAATTCATGCCTTATACTTTCCTGAATTCAGTTCCGGAAAAATTCACACAACATCCTCATTACCAAGTAGCTTTTACTATTTATTACTTAATACGAATATATTCTGCTAGTAAGCAGATAATTCACTGAGCATATCGATGACACAATTCGTCATACCTCATTAGGAATAATTCCCTTTGTAAATGAATCAAGGCAGTATTTTCGTCATTCTTTTATTATTGATTAATCTAATGAAATTCTGCTAATAAGCAGATTAGAAAAGGTTAATCAATATATGAATATCCAACTCACTCCCAACGTATCGGAATTCTTACACTCACCTGTCCAGCATTTCATCGGCGGGCGATTTAAGAAAAGCGCCAGCGAGAAAACTGCAGAGGTTTTGAATCCGTCCAATGGTTCAAGATTAGCCACCATCGCCATGGGCGCCGCAACGGAAGTTGACGAAGCCGTGACTGCGGCCTGGAAAGCCTTCCCCGCCTGGTCAGGATTGTCCCCCAATGAACGCGCCGCCAAATTACACCGTTTCGCCGAGCAGTTGGAAAAGCACGCTGCCGATCTCGCCTTGCTCGAATCTCTGGACGTGGGCAAAGCCATTACTGCTGCGGAAGCTTTTGATATTCCGTTCGGCATCGAGGGCCTGCGCTACTTTGCTGACCTTTCCACACACTGGCATTACGATGTACCGCTGGCAGTCAAAAATATCGAAGCCCGCACACACCGCGCGCCTTATGGCGTGTGTGGATTTATCTTCCCGTGGAATTTCCCGTTCACCCTGCTCTTCTGGGGCGTTGCCCCCGCACTGGCCGCAGGCAATACCATCGTCGTCAAACCGTCCGAAGTGACCCCGTTGAGTTCCATATTTGTCGCTAAACTGGCAGCAGAGGCTGGTATCCCTGACGGGGTGATCAACCTCGTCCTTGGCGACGGGCAATCGGTGGGCGCAGCGTTGGCGGGTCATCCTAAAATCAAGCGCATGTCCTTCACCGGATCGCCGGAGGTTGGCAAGAAAATCGGCGAGGTATGCGGACGTAATCTGGTTCCCTGCAAGCTGGAGCTCGGCGGCAAAGGAGCGGCGATTGTTTTCGACGACCTGAACGTGGAAGATGCCGCGAAAAAACTCGCCGGCGCCATCACCTTGAATACCGGCCAGGTCTGCTGCACCGCCACACGCTGGCTGGTGCATGAAAAAATTTACGATCAATTCGTGGACAAGGCCGCCACCGCTCTTAAGGAAACCAAAATTGGCGCTGGCCCGGACCGGGAAACCCAAATGGGGCCCCTCGTGAGTGAAGTACAACGCAAGCGGGTGCTGCGTTATGTGGAGGAAGGCGCCAAGCAGGGCGCCGAGGTTATCCTGCCCGGTGGTACCGCCACTCCGCGTGGCAATGAAAAGGGGTTTTATGTCCAGCCCAGCCTGCTGGCAGGTTCGCCGGAAAACGTCTGCTACCGCGAGGAAATTTTCGGGCCCAGCGCATTTTTGCTGAAATTTAAGGATGAAAACGAAGCCATCAATCTGGTCAATCGCCTCGATTACGGTCTGGCCAACAGCGTGTGGAGCACCGATTTGAAGCGCGCCGCCCGCGTCGCTGAAAAAGTAATCGCCGGTAACAGCTGGATCAACGCCCACAACGTATTCGCCTACGGGCTGCCTTACGGCGGCATCAATCTGAGCGGGTTTGGCGGCGGCGTGAATAGTCCGGAGACCTTTGCGGATTATTTACGCCCGCAAACCATCGCAAGGCCGCTTTGATACCGGCAGGCTTGCAGTATTTTGAGCTGCGCGGGCTTTTCCTTGCTTTGGAAATTGTTCGCGCAGCGGAAATGCGCTATTGAAGATGTTGGTCACCGTGAACCAATACAGATTCTTCATGCCGACTTGAGTCCTTACTATGAATACGGATATCTATTCCCCTCTCCAATCCTCGTTGAAGGGAGAATTTCATGACGATGATTTCCACAAAATCCTGTACGCCACCGATGCCTCGATGTATCGCGAAATTCCCGAGGGTGTCATCATTGCCCATCACAAGGACGATCTGATCAAGGCGGTCAACTTTGCCCGGCAAAATAAATTGTCCATCATTCCGCGCGCTGCCGGCACCTCGCTGGCCGGACAAGTGGTTGGCAAAGGCATCGTGGTGGAAATTTCCAAGTACTTTAACAAAGTCCTGGAAATCAATGAACAGGAACACTGGGTACGGGTGGAACCCGGTATCATTCGCAACGATCTCAATCTGCAGTTAAAACCCCACGGGTTACTGTTCGGCCCGGAAACCTCCACGGCCAATCGTGCCCTGATCGGCGGCATGATCGGCAACAATTCCTGCGGCCTTCACTCCATTGTCTGGGGCTGTGTCCGCGATCATTTGATCTCCTGCAAAGCCATTCTGGCCGATGGCAATGAAGTTGAATTCAAAGAACTCACTCCGGAAGAATTTAAACAAAAACTGACACTCAAGACCTTGGAAGGCCGGATTTATCAGAAAATCCATCAGGAATTGTCCAGGCAGGAAGTTACAGTTGAAATTCGAACCCAATTCCCCCGCCCCAACATTTCCCGGCGCAACAACGGCTATGCCATTGACCTGCTGCTCCGTTCCAATATCTTCACTCTCGGCGGTCCCAATTTCAACATGTGCCAGTTGATCGCCGGTTCGGAGGGAACCCTTTGCCTGATTACCGAGGCCAAACTGAATTTGGTTCCCCTGCCGGGTCAATTTGTCGGTTGCGTCGCCATGCACTTCAACGACACGGTTGAAGCCCTCAAGGCCAACGTCATTGCCGTCAACTATAAGCCGAACGCTTCCGAGTTGATCGACAATTACACCGTTACCTTGGGCAGGATGAACACCACGGCCACGCAAAACAGCCAATGGATCATCGGTGAACCCAAGGCCATCATCGTGGTGGAATTTTCCCGTGACACCCGGGAGGAAATTGATGATCTGGCCAACCGTCTCATCGCCGAAATCAGGCAGGCAGGCTATGGCTACGCTTATCCTGTTTACCACAATGAACAAACCCAACCCATCTGGGCCTTGCGTAATGCCGTGCTCGGCTTGATGTATTCCAAGCCTTCTGACACCAAACCCATCAACCTGGTGGAAGACTGCGCCGTTGAAGTCACCGATCTGCCTGAATTCTTCGCCCAACATTCCAAGTTGATCCAAGTTAAAGGCGTGGAAGTCACCACCTCGGCCCACGCCGGAACCGGGGAATTGCATACCCTGCCCTTCGTCAACCTGAAGAGCAAGGAGGGCGTGCACATCATCCGCGAAATCCTGGAAGAAACCGTCACCTTGGTCAAAAAATATGGTGGCTCGCTGTCCGGTGAACACGGCGACGGGCGCCTGCGCGCTGAATTCACCCGCAAAATGATCGGCGAGAAAAATTACGAGTTATGCCAGCAGATCAAATACACTTGGGACGAGCAAAATATCTTTAACCCCAATAAAATCGTCGATGCCCCGCCCATGGACGTCAGCCTGCGCTATTCGCCCGGACAGAAAATTCCCAAGATCAAAACCTATTTTAACTGGCAAAACCAGAGCGACATCGTCCGCGCCACCGAATTATGCAACGGCACGGGTGAATGTAAAAAATCCGGACTCACCGGCGGCATCATGTGCCCCAGCTACATGGCCACGCTGGATGAACGCCATTCCACCCGGGGCCGCGCCAACATCATGCGCGAATTCCTCACCAACTCGACCAAACAAAATCGCTTCGACCATGATGAAATCAAGCGTGTCATGGATCTTTGCCTGAGTTGCAAGGCCTGTAAAAGTGAGTGTCCGTCCAGCGTGGATGTCGCCAAGCTCAAGGCCGAATTCCTGCAGAATTATTACGACCTGCACGGAACACCGTTCCGCTCGAAGCTGATTGCCAATTTCTCCCGCAACATGCGCCTGTCCTCACTGGCGCCCTGGGCCTACAACTTCTTTGCCAGCAATTTTCTCACCGCCTCAGTGATTAAGAAAATATCCGGGTTCGCCCAGGATCGCTCCATCCCTTTGCTGTATCACACCCCCTTGTTCAAATGGTATCGTCGTCATTACCCGCAATTGAAACAGCAGCACCAGACCAGTCGCAGCGTGTACTTGTTCTGCGATGAATTTTCCAATTATAACGACGGCGAAATCGGCATTGCAACCATCCAGCTGTTGTTCCGTCTGGGCTACGATGTGAAAATGGTGAAAAGCGCCGAAAGCGGCAGAACCCACCTGTCCAAGGGCTTTGTCAAAAACGCCAAACAACTGGCCATCAAAAATGTCCGTCAATTCGCCCCGCTGATCAGCAAGGAAGTCCCCTTGATTGGCATAGAACCCTCCGCCATCTCCTGCTTCAAGGATGATTACCTCAGTCTGGTTCCGCAGGAACAACTGGATGAGGCAAAAAAACTGGCGGTTCATTCCTTCATGTTTGAAGAATTCATCTGCCGCGAAATCGATGCTGGCAACATCAAAGCGGAACAGTTCACCGCGTCAAAAAGGGAAGTCAAAGTACACGTCCACTGCCACCAAAAATCGGTATCCAATCCGGCGCTGGTCATTCGCGCCCTGTCCCTGCCGAAAAATTACATCGTCACCAATATACCCACCTCTTGTTGCGGCATGGCCGGGGCCTTCGGCTATGAAAAGGAACATTACGATGTTTCCATGCAGATCGGTAATATGGTGCTGTTTCCCACGGTCAAAAGCAGTTCGATACAGACGATTATTGCCGCTTCCGGCACTTCTTGCCGGCATCAGATCAAGGATGGCACCAATCGCAACGCCGTGCACTCGGCCGAGATTCTGCTTCAGGCCTTGGCTTGATTTTTCGTTAAAACGTAACAATTTACCTGTCTTTTGCGCTTTAATTTTTACTCATTTGGCTGTTAAATCTCCGCCATGCGTGTTCTCGTTACCGGCATGATCGCAGGAATGGATGACGCCGGGTATATCGACAAAGTCGTCCAGCTCGGCGCCAAAAACCAGCGTGATATCAAAGTATTCAACGCCATCAACGAATTCACCAAGCACGGCAAAAAATCTCTCGAACGCCTGCTCGGTACCACCGATTATGTGTTCGAACTCACCCGCGAACGCGAATATGAACGCATCGGTTACGAAATCCAGAAAAACGGCTACCAGGATGTCATCATCCGCGCCCCGGCCACCGTCGAGTGGAACCGCATCAACCGCAAATTCAAGGACCAGCGTTACATCCGCGATTTCATCAAGCCGGACATGATCGTCACGCTGATCGATGCCGAATGGCTGATCCAGCAAAAGATTGATGCCCCGATCACGGCCGATCCTTTTTTAAAGGCACTCAAGGACCGTAATCACACCCTGTACGAAATTCTCTCGTGGATGAATGAGGAAGTCAGTCTGTCGGAAGATTGGGCCAAGTACATGAACATCCCGCATTACGTCATCGCCGTTGGCGAACCGCCGGAATGTTTGTACAAATTCGTCACCACACCAAACCCCTGGGTGGTGTACGCCAGTTACTCGATGACCTACGCCACGCCGGAAATGCGCAAGGAAGTAAACCGGGTGATCCATCGTCTGCGTGATTACGCCATCGTCATCGACCCGCAAACGGTCGAAATCGGTGCCACTTACGCCAAGGAAAGCACCGCCAATAAGGAAGCGATTTACGCCTACACCGTGCATCGCGACTTGCACTGGTACGTCGGCAAGGTACACGCCGTGGTTGCCATCCATCCCTATCCCGAGCGTCCGCCGCTTTCCGCCGGCATGATGGACGAACTCGGTCATGCCCGTGACTATATGAAGGCGCGTTACATGATTTTCCCGAAAGGGTTCTCACCTTTCACCACCGACAGTTACATCGAAAAAGGCCATCTGTTCGAAACTGCTGACGAATTTTTCAAATACCTCGAAACCGTCGAAAAACGACCGAAATTTGTTGGCGACTACCAATTGCAGGCTAACCTTAAGCTGTAATTATGAACATCGCCCAATTGATCGACCACACCCTGCTCAAACCCGACGCCCGCCTCGAAGATATCAAGCAACTTTGCCGCGAGGCCACCGAACACAATTTTTATTCTGTTTGCATCAATCCTTACTGGATCAACACCGCAAAATCACTGCTGAAGGGCAGCGAAGTCAAAATCTGCACCGTTTGCGATTTCCCGCTCGGCGCCAGCCTGCCGCAAAACAATGCCTTTGCCGTCGCCAAGGCCATCGCCGCCGGAGCACATGAAATCGATATGGTCATGAATATCGGCGCCGCCTTGGACGGACACTGGAACTTTGTCGAACACGAGATTCATGAAGTCGTCTCCATTGCCAACGGTCGTCCGGTCAAGGTGATCCTGGAAACCTGCCTGCTGAACGATGACCAGATTCGTGAGGCCTGCAAAACCAGCGTTCGCGCCGGGGCGGCCTTTGTCAAAACCTCCACTGGTTTCAGCAAGGCCGGAGCCACTGTTGAAGCAGTCAAGTTGATGCGCGAAACTGTCGGCCCCAACATTGGCGTCAAGGCCTCCGGCGGAGTCCGCGCCGCCGCTGATGCCAAGGCGATGATCGACGCCGGAGCAAACCGTATCGGCAGCTCCGCCGGCGTGACTATTGTAAAAGAATGGCGCTAACCCTCACCGTTAGCGTCTTCCGCCTTTTCGTCTATATTGCCTTCCTGTGAATGACCGGACTGCTGTTTCCCATCCGCTAACCGCGGGACTCATCCGTTTGCTTGCCATAAGCGCCGGATTGACTGTTGCCAACATTTATTACAACCAGTCGTTGCTGCACCTGATCTCGCAACACTTCGGCGTTAGCGAATCAGCGGTCAGCACCATGGCCTTCACCACGCAGTTGGGTTATGCCACGGGATTGCTGCTGCTGGTGCCACTTGGCGACATCCTGAACCGCAAACGCCTGATCGTCGGCACGGCGGTCGGCGCCGGACTGAGTATGCTGGTAATCGCCTGGGCTCCCAACCTGACGCTAATGGTGATCGCCAGTTATATCATGGGCACCATTTGCATCACTCCGCAAATCATCGTACCCTACGCCGTTAGCCTGGCCGAACCGGAACGCCGCGGCAAAATTGTCGGCATGGTCATGGCCGGATTGCTGGTCGGGATTTTGGCCTCCAGAAGCGCCTCCGGTTTTCTGGGGGAGTGGATCGGCTGGCGGGAAGTTTTTGTCGTCGGCGCTACTGTCACCCTGCTGAATGCGCTGGCCTTGTATTTTTTCCTGCCTCCCCCGCCGAAACCGGAAGGCAAATTATCCTATCACCGCCTGTTGTTCTCGCTGCTGCCTTTGCTGTGGGAGGAACCGGTTTTACGTCGTCATTCCCTGCTCGGATTCCTGAGTTTCGGCGCCTTTAGCGCCTTCTGGACTTCGTTATCTTTTTATCTCGCCAACCGTCCGGAACATTACGGCAGCCAAGTTGTTGGCCTGTTCGCCCTGATTGCCGTGGCGGGTGCTGTTGCCGCCCCGATCGCCGGACATTTTTCCGACAAGATCAATGCCAAGGTGGTCAATGGCTTGGCGCTAACCACCATGATGCTCGGCTTTGCGGCAATGGGACTGGCGGATTATTCGTTGATCTTTTTGGGCATCGGTATTTTCCTGATGGATGCAGGAGCCCAAGCCAACCAGATTTCCAACCAAACCCGTATCTATTCCTTGGCACCGGCCTTGCGCAGCCGCATCACTTCGGTTTACATGGTCATGTATTTCCTCGGCGGCGCAAGCGGTTCGATCATTGGCGCCCACGCTTGGGAATGGTGGCGTTGGACCGGAGTCTGTGGTACCGGCATTGTCATGTCCCTGTTAGCGTTGGCCTGCCTGTTCATCCGCAACACCCGGCATCAAGCTTAGCTATTAGCGAGCCTGTTTGCGCCAACGGCTTGGCGTCATCCCGGCATGCGCACGGAACCAACGGGCAAAATAATTCTGGTCGGCAAAACCAAGCCGTTCCGCCACCTCACCAATGCTGCTGTCCTGCCGCAACAAACGCTTGGCGCGGGAAATCAATTCTTGGTTGCGTAATTGCCCAAGCGTCAAACCACATTGTTGGCGCAGCAGGCGGTTGAGATAATCCAGCTGGTAGCCCACCTTCGCCGCAATCTGCTCCAAGCGAAGTTCGCTGTTAGCGGGATCGGTAACGGCCAGTCTCACCCGTTTTAGCAACGGGGATTCCAAATTGGTCTTTGCTACCGAGAGCAATCCCGCGCCTTTCAGGGCCACATCCAGAATCTGCAAAATCAATCCGGCCACATTCAATTGGTTTGCCGCCGGGTCGGATTTGGCGCTAATCATCAGCTCGGAAAGTTGCTGGCGAATCAAGGCCATCTGGGTCTGGGTCAATTGGCCGGAACTGTTCGTTCGTTCGTCCTTGGCATCAAAATTAAAGTCGATCGCCAGGCACAAAGGCCGCCGCCCCACTGTCTCGCGAAATGCATGCGCGCATCCCCGTTTCAAAAACACCACCGTGCCGGTGCGGACAAAGATCTGACGATCCTGAAAAATCTGGATGCCTCGCCCGGCGAAATACACCAGCAACTGGTCGAATTCGTGCTGATGCAGGGCGATGGCATCCAATTCCCGCAGGTGGCGGTTGAGTTGCAGATGAAAAACCTTCAACCCCGGCATATTGATATCCAGATTCTGCAAGTAGAGCGGGTTGAAGTTTTTCACCACCCGACGCTAACTGTAATTATTACAAAAATAAAGTCGATTTTATGCTAATTATACTCGCCTTGTTCTAACGCTTTCATCGACTTTTTGGTTACTGTTTACCCATGGCTCAGGAAAATCCAGTCGTTCTCGTAACCGGCGCCAGTCGCGGATTGGGCCGCGGCATCGCCACCGAACTCGCCGCCAAGGGCTATTCGGTTGTCATCAACTATGCAGGCAATGCCAAAGCCGCCGATGAAACCGTGGCACTTTGCCAAAAGGCCGCCATTAGCGCCTCGCAACAATTCACCACCGTGCAGGCCGATATCGGCAAGTCTGAAGATCGCAAACGTCTGGTCTCTGAATCCATTGAAAAGCTTGGCCGCATCGATGCTTTGGTCAATAACGCCGGCATCGCGCCCCGCGTCCGCGCCGACATCACCGAAGCCACCGAGGAATCCTTCGATGAAGTGATCGGCACCAATCTGAAAGGTCCCTACTTCCTAACCCAGGCTGTGGTGAATTACTGGCTCAAACAAAAACCGACTTCGCTATTGGCGGGCGGTTTCAAAGTAATTTTTGTCACTTCAATGTCGGTTTACACCGCCTCGGTCAATCGCGGCGACTACTGCATCTCCAAGGCCGGACTCGGCATGGTCAACAAACTCTGGGCTTCGCGCCTGGCGACCGAGGGGGTACAGGTGTTTGAAATCCGCCCCGGCATCATGGAAACCGACATGACCAGCGGCGTCAAAGGCAAGTACGACGCCTTGCTCGATACCCTCGTCCCGCAAAAACGCTGGGGGCAACCGAGCGACGTCGGCCAAGCCGCCTGTGCCATTATTAGCGGCGCTTTCCCCTTCTCCACCGGCGACGTCTTCAACGTCGACGGCGGTTTCCACCTGCAACGACTCTGACCGGAATTCCCATCATGATCAAAATCGACCACAACTTAAAACCCGCCGACCTCAAGTCCGGCGTTGACCAACTGTTCAAACTTTCCGGTGAAAAAATCCTCGCCATCGAAAAACGCTGGAATCCCGCCGATGGCACTCCGGTGTTCACCGCCCACGGCAAGTACACCAGCCGCGGCTGGACCGAATGGACCCAGGGCTTCCAGTTCGGCTCCGCCATCCTGCAATTCGACGTCACCGGCGATGAGCAATTCCTCAAGATCGGTCGCGACAAAACGCTAACCGTGATGGCCCCTCATCTTAGCCACATTGGTGTGCACGATCACGGTTTCAACAATGTCAGCACCTATGGCAATTTGTTACGTCTACTGAACGAAGGCCGCATCGCCAACAACGAATGGGAAAAGAATTTTTACGAACTCGCGTTGAAATGCTCCGGCGCGGTACAGGCTTCCCGTTGGACCCAATTGAACGTCGAACTCGGCTACGTCCGTTCCTTCAACGGCCCGCACTCCTTGTTCGCCGACACCATCCGTTCCATGCGCTCCCTGGCGGTGGCCTACCAGCTCGGTCACGTGCTGATGGGGGAAAAGGATGAGAAAATCTCGCTATTGAAGCGTCTGCTGCAACACGCGGAAACCACCGCCCGCTATAATGTTTACTTTGGCACCGGTCGTGATTTCTACGATGTCCGCGGCCGCGCAGCGCACGAATCCATCTTCAACCTCACCGACGGTTCCTATCGCTGCCCGAGTTCACAGCAAGGTTACGCGCCATTCAGTACCTGGACGCGCGGACTGGCTTGGATCGTGCTCGGTTTTGCCGAAGAACTGGAATTCCTCGCACAATTGCCGGAAAAAGAATTCTCCGCCATTGGCACCGATAAAAAAGCTATTCTGGCCCGTTTCGAGGAAACCGCCCGTGCCACTGCGGATTTCTATCTCGAATACACCCCGACCTGCGGCGTTCCTTACTGGGACACCGGCGCGCCGGAATTACACAAGCTTGGGGATTATCTCAATCGTCCTGCCGAGCCCTTCAACGATCACGAGCCTGTGGACAGTTCCGCCGCAGCGATCACCGCACAAGGCTTGCTGCGTCTGGGCAAATACCTCGGGGCCAAAGGTCAGAATTATTTCCAGGCCGGGTTGACAGTGGCCAAGACCTTATTCTCCGAAACTTATCTGTCACTGGACTCTAACCACGAAGGCTTGATTTTGCATTCCGTCTATCACCGCCCGAACGGTTGGGACGTGATTCCGCAGGGCAAAAAGGTTCCCTGCAACGAATCCTCGATGTGGGGCGATTACCATGCGCGCGAATTAGCGCTTGTCGTGAAACGTCTCGCGAACAACGAACCCTATTACAAATTCTTTTTATGATTAGCGACCTGTCTAAGCTTTGCGTCCACACCATCACCACCAAACCCTGGGCGATTGAGGATGCCGTGGTCAACTATTCCAAGGCCGGTGTAAAAGGCATCACCATTTGGCGCAACGCCATTGAGGGACGCGATTTGACCAAGGTCAAATCCCATATCGCCAATCACGGATTGGAAGTGGTTTCGCTTTGCCGTGGCGGATTCTTCCCTGCTCTCGATACCAAAGGCCGTCAAACTGCCATTGACGACAATAAGCGCGCTATCGATGAAGCTGCTGCCGTCGGCGCCCCGCACGTGGTATTGGTTTGTGGCGCGGTTCCGCAACAATCCTTGTTCGAATCCCGCAAGCAAATTGCCGACGGCATCGCCGCCGTGCTGCCGCACGCCAAACAGGCCGGAGTCAAGCTAGCTATCGAGCCCCTGCACCCGATGTACGCGAATGACCGTTCCGCGGTCAACACGCTGAAACAAGCCAATGACCTGTGCGACCAACTGGCTTCACCGCTGGTGGGCGTGGCGGTGGATGTCTATCACTTGTGGTGGGACGACAGCTTGGAACAGGAAATCAAGCGTTGCGGCAAATCCGGCTACCTGTTCGCCTTCCACATCTGCGACTGGAAAACCCCGACCACCGATTTCCTCAATGACCGCGGGCTGATGGGCGAAGGCTGCATCAATATCCCGCAGATCCGTTCCTGGGTGGAGTCCGCCGGCTTCAAGGGTTTCAATGAAGTTGAAATTTTCTCCAATCTTCACTGGGCCAAATGTCAGGACTCGTTCCTCCAGGAAATCACCCAGGCTTATTTGCAACATTCCTAACCTCAACTGAAAAAAATTATGAAAGAACATAAAATCGGCATCATCATGAACGGCGTCACTGGACGCATGGGCACTAACCAGCATCTGGTCCGCTCGATCCTGGCAATCCGCAAACAAGGCGGGGTCAAGGTCGGCAGCGGCGAAGTCATCATGCCCGACCCCATCCTGGTCGGCCGCAACGAGGACAAGATTCGCAAGTTGGCGGAAACCTATGGCGTCGAGCGTTACTCGACTGACTTGGACAAGTGCCTGAAGGACGATTACAACCAGATTTATTTCGATTCACAAACCACCACCCTGCGCGCCGATGGCGTACGCAAAGCGATTGCCGCGAAGAAAGCCATCTATTGCGAAAAACCGACCGCCGTTAGTGCGGAGGAAGCATTGGCTTTATATAAGGAAGCCACCGCTGCCGGATTGAAAAACGGCGTGGTGCAGGACAAGCTCTGGCTGCCCGGTTTGATGAAATTAAAATATCTCATCGACACCGGTTTCTTCGGCAAGATTCTTTCGGTACGCGGCGAATTCGGTTACTGGGTTTTCACCGGTGAACATGAAGCGCTGCAACGTCCTTCATGGAATTACCGCAAGGAAGACGACGGCGGCATCATTGTCGACATGCTCTGCCACTGGCGCTATGTCATCGACAATTTGTTCGGCAACGTCAATTCCCTGACCTGCCTCGGCGCCACACACATCCCAACCCGTTGGGATGAGAATGGCAAGCCTTACACCTGCACTGCCGATGACTCGGCTTATGCTACGATGGTTACTGACCAGAATATCATCTGCCACTTCAACTCCTCCTGGGCCGTGCGTGTCAAACGTGATGACCTGTTGACCTTGCAAGTGGACGGCACCAACGGTTCCGCCGTCGCGGGCCTGCGTAATTGTACGGCACAACACCACGCAGCAACCCCGCGTTGCGTGTGGAACCCGGACATCGACAGCCCGATTGATTACAAGGCTGGCTGGACTGAAGTCCCCACCAATCAGGTTTTCGACAACGCCTTCAAGGTCCAATGGGAATTGTTCCTCAAGCATGTCGTCAAGGACGAGCCGTTCCGCTGGAGTCTCCTCGAAGGCGCCAAAGGCGTGCAAATGGCGGAACTCGGATTGAAGTCCTGGGCAGAAAAACGCTGGCTGGATGTGCCTAAATTGTCCTGATTCAGTTTGTTTTCAGGTAAACTCTTTTTACAGCCGATAAAAAAACTGCCGGTTCTTCTCCGGCAGTTTTTTTGCATCCTATTATCGGCCGTTAATTGTATTTACTCCTACCGTGTGAATAAAAATCTAACCTCTTATTGATGCCGAAGTTAGCTACTATTCATTTAATTCCACATCCGAAAGATTTTGGTTATTAATCCCGTTTCCAGTCCATGTCTACAAGATTATACTTGGCTCCAATTAACTGATTAGGCAAATTTTTCCGTAAAAAACCGGCCGTTTCCTAGACAAATCCCAAACAGGTGTTAGATTGTTTCCTATAATAAGGGAGTAACTTAAACAAACATTATAAATAATTATGGCTAAATCCAAAACTCGTAAAAGACGGACTCCGGGCGTGAGCCGGATCGATCAACCCGAAAAACATAACCACGGTTTTTATGTGCGCCTGACCCGCAATGGCAAACGTTTCGCCAAGTTCTTTTCCGACCGCGCCCATGGCGGCAAGGAAAAAGCCCTGACAGCGGCATCCAAATATTATGCCGAGCTGGACAAGAAGTATCCCCGCATGGCCCGCAAGGCGTTTGCGCAAATCGCGCGTCGCGCCAACAAAACCGGCATCCTCGGCGTGAGCAAGATCACCAAGGACGTCAAAGGCAAGGTCTACAAGTTCTGGCAGGCGACCTGGAGCCCGGTGCCGGGCGAAGTCGCCAAGAAGGCTTTCTCCATCAAGAAGTATGGTGATGAAAAGGCCAAGGTCCTCGCCATCAAGGCCCGCAAAAAGGGCGTCAGCGAAATGGCGGATTAATTTCCCAAAAAACATCAAACCCCGCATCCGCATGGTGCGGGGTTTTTTATTTCACGGTTAGCGTCAATCCTTGTAATGCACGTCGCAACCGTACGACTTGCTGTACTGGAGCGACACCGATTTGCCTGCCATTGATTCGGTCAACGCGGCTGAGACATAATTTTGCGCCTTGGCGATGTCGGCCAGATCGGTGGAGCGGATGGAATCAATCGCCCCACTGTAGATCAACACGCCGTCCGTGCGGATCACAAACATGTCAGGCGTGGTCTTGGCGTCGAACAAATGCCCTACCGTGCCGTCCGGGTCCGGCAACACCGCGGTGGCTGCGACTTTCCTTGCCGCAACTGCCGTTTGCCACTCGGCCGGGGACATGTTGCCCTGCTGTCCGGGACCCGAGGAGCAAATCGACAGCCAGACCACTCCCTTGGCCGTCCACTCCTTCTGAAGTTTCTGCATCGTGCCGCTGTTGTAGAATTTCTGCACAAACGGGCAACCGTAGTTGGTCCATTCGAGCACCACGTATTTTCCGGCGTAATCGGAGAGCTTGTGGACTTTGCCGTTGATGTCCGTGAGGGAGAAGTCAGGCGCTTTTTGCCCGACCTTTACCGCCTGCGCGGGATCCGCCAACCACACGCTAACCACCGCCACTAAAGACAAAATGATCGTTTTCATAGTGTTAATTGGGCTTGCCCCTAATTTAGCCATTTTTGCCGGTCTTGCAAATTTCTCCGCCGCTTCCACGACCATTAGCGCCGCTGATGCTTGGACAGCTCACTTTATCATGGCAATTCCACAAGAGCATGATTATTTTGAATGATTAATTATGGCCACCAAACATCCTTTTGAAAGTGCGAAGCTCAGCTTCCAGTCCAACGGTAAAGATTATTCCTATTTCTCCATTCCGGCGTTAGGCAAACAGCTTGGCGTTAGCGTCGAACGTCTGCCGGTCAGCATCCGCATCGTGCTGGAATCCGTGTTGCGCAATTGCGACGGCATCCGCGTCAGCGAACAGGCGGTCAAGGAACTCGCCAACTGGGCCCCAACCACCACCCGTAGCGAGGAAATCCCCTTCGTGGTGGCCCGTATCGTGTTGCAAGATTTCACCGGCGTGCCGCTGCTGGTCGACCTCGCCGCCATGCGCAGCGCGGTGCACAAGCTCGGCAAGAACCCGAAAATCATCGAACCGTTGGTGCCGGTGGACCTGGTGGTCGACCACTCGGTCCAAGTCGACGTTAGCGGCAGCGCCGATTCCTTCGCCAAGAACCTCGAGATTGAATTCCAGCGCAACCGCGAACGCTACCAGTTCCTGAAATGGGGCATGCAGGCCTTTGATACTTTCAAAGTGGTGCCTCCCGGCATCGGCATCGTGCACCAGGTCAACCTGGAATATCTCGCCAAGGGCCTTTTGAAGGACGCTAACAGCGACATCTATTATCCTGACACGCTGGTCGGCACCGACTCGCATACCACCATGATCAACGGCATCGGCATCGTCGGCTGGGGCGTCGGCGGCATCGAGGCGGAAGCGGGCATGCTCGGACAGCCCGTGTATTTCCTGACGCCCGACGTGGTCGGCGTGTATCTCACCGGCGCGTTGCGTGAAGGCGTAACCGCCACCGACCTGGCGCTCACCATCACCCAGATGCTGCGCAAAGCCAAGGTGGTCGGCAAGTTCGTTGAATTCTACGGCCCCGGCGCCACCGCATTGCCGGTCGTCGACCGCGCCACCATCGCCAATATGGCCCCCGAATATGGCGCCACCATGGGCTTCTTCCCGATCGACGGCGAATGCACCAATTACCTGCGTGCCACCGGTCGTGACGAGGCGGACATCGCCCGTTACGAAGCTTATTATAAGGCACAGAACCTCTGGGGCATTCCGGCCAAGGGCGACATCGATTACTCGGTCAACCTCGAACTCGACCTCGCCACCGTGGTGCCGAGCGTCGCCGGACCAAAGCGTCCGCAAGATCGCATCGAACTGCCCAAGTTGAAAAATGAATTCGTCGGTTCCCTCACCAAACCGGTCACGGAAAACGGCTTCGGCAAACAGGCCGCCGATCTCGGCAGGACTGTCGCCGTCAACGGCAACGGCGCCGCCCATCCCGGTGGCGGCAGCCAGAATCCCGAAACCTCGGTCCAGGGCATCAACCCGAAGACCGATCTTGAAATGGCCAACAACCGTCCAACCCCGGACCCGGTGACCACCGTTAGCGCCTCGGTCAACGGCCAGATCGGCCATGGCAGCGTGCTGATCGCCGCGATCACCAGTTGCACCAATACCTCGAACCCCAGCGTGATGCTGGCGGCGGGCTTGCTGGCAAAGAAGGCCGTGGAAAAAGGCCTGCGCCCGAATCCGCTGGTAAAAGCCTCGCTGGCCCCCGGCTCGCGCGTCGTGAGCGACTACCTTGCCAAGGCCGGTTTGCAAACCTATCTCGACCAGTTGAATTTCAACCTGGTCGGTTACGGGTGCACCACCTGTATCGGCAACTCCGGACCGTTAGCGGCGCCGATCGAAGACGCCGTGGTAAAGAATGACATCGTGGCTGCCAGTGTACTGTCAGGCAACCGCAACTTCGAAGCCCGCGTGCACCAGAACATCAAGGCCAACTTCCTGATGTCACCGCCACTGGTAGTCGCCTTCGCCCTCGCCGGGCGCGTGGATATTGATTTGAGCCAGGATGCCATCGGCACCGGCTCGGACGGCAAGCCGGTTTATCTGAAGGACATCTGGCCCACGCTCGGCGAAATCCGCGAGCAAATGCAGACCGCCCTCAAACCGGAAGTATTCCGCAAGTTGTACACCGACTTCGCCTCGCAGAATCCGAAATGGAACGAAGTCCCCTCCTCGACCGGCAATGTCTATGAATGGGATCGCAACTCGACCTACATTCAGGAACCGCCGTTCTTCGAAGGCTTCACCATGCAAGCCGGCACCATTGGCGAGATCAAGAACGCCCGCCCGCTCGGTATCTTCGGCGATTCGGTAACCACCGACCACATCTCCCCGGCGGGTTCGATCAAGAAGACCGCCCCGGCTGGCAAATACTTGCTGGACAATGGTGTCACCTATGAGGACTTCAACAGCTACGGTTCACGCCGTGGCAACGACCGCATCATGACCCGCGGCACCTTCGCCAACGTGCGCATCAAGAACCTGATGCTCGGCGGCGAAGAAGGCGGCAACACCCTGTTGCAACCGGAAGGCACCAGGCTGTCGATCTACGACGCGGCGGTCGAGTACAAGAAACGCAATACCCCGCTGGTGGTCATCGCCGGACAGGAATACGGCACCGGCAGTTCGCGTGACTGGGCCGCCAAAGGCACCAACCTGCTCGGCGTGAAAGCGGTCATTAGCGAAAGCTTCGAACGCATCCATCGCAGCAACCTGGTCGGCATGGGCGTGCTGCCCTGCTGCTTCGAGGAAGGCACCAACGCCAAGAGTCTCAAGCTCGACGGCAGCGAAACCTTCTCGATCCTCGGCATCACCGAGAACGTGAAGCCCCGCCAAAAGCTGACCTTGGAAATCAAGCGCGCCAATGGCGAAGTTCAAAACGTGCCGGTCATTCTGCGCATCGACACCCCGATCGAGGTGGAATACTACCGTCATGGCGGCATTCTGCCTTATGTGTTGCGTCAGTTGATCGCCAAGGCTTAAAGGGAAAAGATTGGCGTCGGGGCGGTTGCTCAAAATCACCGTCCCGGCTCGCGTTCAGCCGTGCAAGGTTACCGACTTCCAGGTCGTGGGCTTGTTGCCACGCACCCGGGTCACCAGGCGTACCACGCCGTTCTTGTCGCGAACCTTGTAACAACCGTTCATGCAGTATGAGACCAGCTCGGCGACAAAGGTAACGGCCTTCACCTCGTTGTTGGTGTCAACGAGTTGGATCTGCTGCCGGGGCATCGGAACCGTGTTAAGTTGTTCTACTGTGTCCATCACAGGAAATAAACAGCAGATTCCGTGCCTGTCAATTTAATGCGCTAAAAATCAGATTATTGACAATGGGCCGTATCCGGTGGAACCCCGCCTGTGACAAGCACTTGACTGGGACTAAAAACCCGCCAACTTATTGCCATGTCCTTGTTACATGAATTTAAGCAATTTGCCCTCAAGGGAAACGCCATCGACATGGCGGTCGGTATCATCCTCGGCGCCGCGTTCAACAACGTGGTGAACTCGATTGTGCAGGACATCCTGATGCCACCGATTGGCTGGATGATCGGCGGAGTCGATTTCAAGGACCTGAAGGTCATCATCAGCCCGCTGGTGGAAAAAACCGCGACGACTCCGGCCAAACCCGAGGTTGCCATTCTCTACGGGCAATGCATCTCGATCGTCATCCAGTTCCTCATCATCGCCTTCACCGTGTTCATGGTCGTGAAAGTGATGAACAAGCTGCTTGCCGATCGCTTCGCCCCCCCGGCCGACTCCCAGCCCAAATAAGTTTCACCGTTGGCGTCAGGCGTTGCCGATCAGGATGCCGGCGAGAAATACCAGCAGCCCGCCGACAATGACCTGGAATGCGGCAGACAGGAACGGGGTGTCCATGAAGCGCTTGCGAATCCAGGCGATCACCACCAGTTCAACCAGCACGATACCCACTGCCAAACCCGTCGCCACCCGGAAATCACTGATCATGTAAGGCAACGTGTGGCCGAGGCCGCCCACCGCGGTCATCAATCCGCAGACGATGCCGCGGATCAACGGTTTGCCGCGGCCGGTCAATTCACCATCGTCGGAAACCGCCTCGGTGAAACCCATGCTGATGCCCGCGCCGACCGAGGCCGCCAGGCCAACCAGAAACGCGTCGTGCGAATTGTGCGTGGCGAATGCCGCGGCAAAAATCGGCGCCAGCGTCGAGACCGAACCGTCCATCAATCCCGCCAATCCCGGCTGCACCACTTGCAACACAAACAGACGGTGGCGCGTCTTCTCCTCCTCGGCCTTGGCGCCGGATTGCTCCAACGCACGGTCGAGTTGCTCGGCCAGTTCGCTGTGCTCCTGCTCTTCCTTTGCCAGTTCATTCAACAACTGGCGGATCGAGGCGTCCTTGCAATTGGCGGCGGCCTTCTCGTAATAATGCGTCGTCTCCAGTTCCATGATTTCCATCTCGCGACGGACCTGGTTCACGGTTAGCGCCTTGGACAACCACAGCGGCTTGCGTTTGACGAAGCCCTTCACGTCCTCGCGGCGGATCAACGGGATATACTCGCCGAACTTGCTCTTGTACAACTCCAGCAAACGGTGCAGATGCCCCGCCTCCTCCTCGCGCATGCGCAGGATCGCGTCGGCGGTGGCCGGGTAATTCTCCCGCAGACGCTCGGCAAACTCGGCGTAAATCCGGCCGTCGGTCTCTTCCAATGAAATCGCCAAGGCCAAGACCTCGCGGGCGGTTAGATCCTTGAATGATTTCATAGTTGGCGTTCTCCCAAGTTACACGTTGAAGCGAAACTCCATCACGTCGCCATCCTGCACGGTGTACTCCTTGCCTTCCACCCGCAGCTTGCCCGCCTCGCGACACTTGGCCTCGCTGCCAAGCGACGCCAGATCCTGGTAGGCCATGCATTCGGCGGCAATGAAGCCGCGCTCGAAATCCGAGTGGATCACCCCTGCCGCAGCCGGGGCCTTGTCACCCGCGTGGATGGTCCAGGCGCGGGTTTCCTTTTCACCCGTGGTAAAGTAGGTACGCAGGCCGAGCAGGTGGTAAACCGCGCGGATCAACTTGCCCACGCCGGATTCCTCGACACCCAGGTCCTGCAAGAATTCCTGCTGGTCGGCGGGCTCCAGGTCGATCAATTCCGATTCAATCTGCGCGCTGATCACCACCGCCTCCGCGCCGAAATGGCTGGCGCAGTAATCCTCCACCTGTTTCACTCGTTCGCCGACGGGACCGCCGCGCTCGCCCTTGGCCAGCGCCGCCAAATCGCCTTCCTTCACATTGCAGGCGAAGATGGTCGGCTTGTTCGATAGCATGAAGAAACCCTTGGCGATCTCCTTTTCATCGTCGCTCAATTCGCAGGTCAGCGCCGGTTTGCCCGCGTTCAAGTGCGGCTCGAGCTTCTCGATCACCGCGATTTCCGCCTTGGCCTTCTTGTCGCCGGAACGGGCGGTCTTTGACAAACGATCCTTCTGCTTGGTAATCGACCCCAAATCAGCCAGCACCAACTCGGTCAAAATCACCTCAATGTCGCGCAACGGATCAACCGAGCCGCTGACATGGTGGATATCCGCGTCCTCGAAACAGCGCACCACCTGCACGATGGCGTCCACCTCGCGAATATGGGACAAAAACTGGTTGCCCAAGCCCTCGCCCTGGCTGGCCCCTTTCACCAATCCGGCGATATCCACGATCTCGATCGAGGCCGGGATGATTTTCTGGGTCTTGGAAATCCCCGCCAACACCTCCAGCCGCTTGTCCGGCACCACCACGATGCCCACGTTCGGATCAATGGTACAAAACGGATAATTCGCCGCCTGCGCCTTGCGCGTCTTGGTCACGGCGTTAAACAAGGTGCTCTTGCCGACATTCGGCAACCCGACAATTCCAGCTCTTAACATGATTGGAAATATGAAAGGGATTTTCCCCCACGGGGACAAGAAGAAACATAAAACCCCCATTAGAGGAAATTCCCCATAACCGGGTCCGGGAAACACGGCAGACAGGCGGCAATGACCGTTTTACAAGAGTACACCCCCGCCCGGCCTGTTTACTCGGATCGTTCGTGGCTGCGCAATAACCGCAACCTGCCTTTCACTTTTCCCGCAGAGTCAGGATATCCACCTCGTCATCGTTGAACTTCCGCAGGGCATAGCTGATGCAGCGGCGGATGATGAACGATTTGCCAAGGCCGGTCTTGGTCTGGAACTCCTCGAGCAGTTCGGTTTGTTCGGTTTCCATCCGTACCGGGATGGGATTATTGGAATTTTCTACGTGTGCTTTTGTTTTCATGGAAAAAGAAGGTTCACCGCAGAGGCGCGGAGGACGCCGAGTTAAGATACCTTTTAGTTGGATGCAGCCCTTGCGTAAGCTGTGTTTAAACCAAAATAAACGGCCTCTTTCTCTGCGTTCTCCGCGTCTCTGCGGTGAATGTGTTGCTTCAAAACTGGTGTCTGTAGCCAAAGTTTAATCCCCAGGGTTTGTCGTACTTGTCGCCAAAGCTGGCCTCGTAATCCAGATGTAGCTGGTTGCTGTCATCCAGTTGCCACGCCACACCCGCGCCGATGACTCCCCTTGCGCCGTCGACATTGGGCCGCCATTCGCCGCCTTCGGCACGAACTTGTCCGCCACTGCTGATTTGTTCCAGACCACCCACTTTGACGTAGGGTTGCAACCAACCCTTGTCGTTCAGCTTGATGTTTCTTCCCAATCTTGCACCGCCGTAGAATTGGATAACGTCGGTGTCACTCAGATCCACCTGCATGCCTTGGATGGTCGTGTAATTGTCGTTGGTCAGATGCACGTAACCGACTTGCAGGCTCGGCTCGGCAAACCAGCCGTCTTTGAACTGGAATTGCCGGCCGAGTTCGAGGCTCAGACCAACTCCGACACTGTCGTAGGCTCCATGGTCTGTTCCGTCGAAACTGCTGTTGAAGTATTGGCCCTTCGCCACCGTGTCGGCGTACCAGCCATCCTTATGAATCCAGGTGCCATAGAGTCCGCCGTAACCGCTGTCGGTATTGCCGTTGTAACCGGTATGGAAATCCCGGTCGGCTCCGCCGTATCCGGCGAAGACTCCGGTGTAGAGGGTGTTGTTGTCATCCAGTAACCACGCCTTGTCGGTGCCGAGATCGACGCCGTATTGGGTTTCACGGAACCCTTTCACACCGTTGATGCCGGTATGGATATTGGCCTGTTGTCCGTAGCTTCTGACCCAGATATTTTCCACCAACCCTTCGACAAGCTCAGGGTGAGTGGAGGAGGAATGCGGCGTGTTGTAGCGCAGTTCGCCCAGGCGCTTGTTCAAGTTATCCAGTTGCGTGAACCAGAAGCCGCTCAGGGCGGCGGCGCTGTTCAGCACGGCGTCACCTTCCGGGCTGATGACGGGCGGCACGGGGCCGCCGCTGCCGGTCAGGGCCAGATACCAGTCATTCGCGCTGAGTCCCAGGGAGTCGCCGTTCAGGACGGTATAATTGTAGCGGTACATGCCGCTATCCACACCTACGCTACCGCTGAAGGCGGCGAGGCCGTCGCTGGTCTGCACCAACAGCAAGGGAGCCTCACTGCCGGTCGGGGCACCACCGCTGTTGGTGATGAGCAGATTGTGGCTGCCGCTGCTGGTTCCCTGCACTTCAATGGTGTCGGCGGTTCCGGCGGCGATGTCGGTGTCGATGCGGAAAACACCGTTGCCGTCAAGATTGCCGCTGATGGTGAGTTGGTGGCCGAGCAGATGAAAGTCCACCAGGCCGTTGTTGGTCAATGAAGTAATGGTCTGGTCAAAGCCGCCGAGGTTGAAGACCGCGCCGTTGTCCACGCTGACGCTGCTGTTCTGGATGGCGTCGGCGGCGGCAAGGCGCAAGGTTCCCGCCTGAATCGCGGTGCTGCCGCTGTAGGTATTGGTGGCGCTGAGCACCAGTGTGCCGTCGCCGAGCTTGGTCAGGCTGTTGCCGTCCCATGCGGAGTTGAAGGTCTCAGCGCTGCGGTCAACCAGCGGCACATCAACGGTGAACGTATCGGCCACGGTGAAGTTGCCGTGGGCGGTGGCGGTGCCGGTGTACCAGGTGAGATAAAGCCCGGCCTCGTAGTTCCTGCCGTCCGCGCTCTTGGCGACGCTGAGGGTGGCGTAATCCGCCGTGCTGGTGTCACCGCCGATGATGATATTGGCAAAGTCCCCACTGATGCCGCTGGTGGTTTGCAGGATGAGGATGCGATTATCGTCCAGCTCGCTGGCGGTCGGCGGCACGGTGCCGCTGACGCCGGTGATGTTCAGGGTGCCGCCGAGAATGGCGGTACCGGAACTGACGTAGGCATCCGTGCGCCCTGCCGTGAGCATCACGTCGAGGGTACTGGAGGCGTTTTGCGAATAGGCGCCACCGACGTTGACCCGGCCCCAGTCGCGAACGATTAGGGCGCCGCTGCCACTGTTGCCGACATACAGATTGCCCGTGTTGTTCCAGTAACCGCTGCCGCTAACGGTCACGCTACCCTGGCTGCCAGCTTCCTTGCCGATGTAAATGTAACTGTTGGTGCTGCTGACCGAACCTTGGTCGGCAATATGCAGGTTGCCGCTGCCCGAGTGACCGACGTTCAGGTTGGCCGTGTTCCAGCAGCCACTGCCGCCGACCGTGACGCTGCCGTAACTGTTGGCACCATAGCCAATGTAGCCGGATTTGCTACTGACCGAGCCGCTATCGGTGATGAGCAGGCTGCCACTGCCTCCATAGCCGACGATCAGGTCGAACCCGTTATTCCAGTAACCGCTGCCGCTGACGGTCACACTGCCCCGGCTGCCGCTGTCAAAGCCGACGAGACTGTTAGCACTGCCGACCAAACCGCTGTCCATGATCATCAGGCTGCCACCGCCCTGATTGCCAACATACAGGTTGCCAGAGTTATGCCAGTAACCGCTGCCGCTAACGGTCACGCTGCCCTGGCTGTTGGTGCCGTAACCGATGTAGCCGTAATTGCTGCCGACCGAGCCGCTATCCATGATCGTCAGGCTGCCACCACCCTGGTTGCCAACATACAGGTTGGTAGTGTTATTCCAATAGCCGCTGCCGCTAATGGTCGCGCTGCCCCGGCTGTTGGTGCCGTAGCCGATGTAGCAGCCGTAATTGCTGCGAACCGAACCGCTATCGGTGATGAGCAGGCTACCGCTGCCTTCATAGCCGACGTACAGGCTGGTAGTGTTATTCCAGTAGCCGTTGCCGTTAACGGTGACGCTGCCCTGACCGTTGGC
Source organism: Verrucomicrobiales bacterium (assembly GCA_031256975.1). Lineage (GTDB taxonomy): Bacteria > Verrucomicrobiota > Verrucomicrobiia > Methylacidiphilales > JAAUTS01 > JAIRPN01. The sequence continues at coordinate 68,985 of JAIRPN010000002.1, forward strand.
GTTATAGCCGATGTAACCGTAATTGCTGCGAACCGAGCCGCTGTCGGTGATGGTCAGACTGCCACTGCCGCTGAAACCGACGTGCAGGTCGCCCGTGTTATTCCAGTAACCGCTGCCGCTGACCGTGACAGCGCCCTGGATGCCCTTGGCAGCGCCGATGGCACTGGAAGCGCTGCCGACCGAGCCGCTGTCAGTGATGGTCAGACTGCCGCTGCCCTCATAGCCGACGTACAGATAGCTCCCATTATTCCACCAGCCGCTGCCGCTCACGGTCACAGCGCCCTGGCCGCCTTTGTAATTGCCGATGTAGCCAACACCGCTGCGAACCGAGCCGCTGTCGGTGATGGTCAGGCTGCCACTGCCGAAGTTGCCGACAGAGAGGAAGTTGCTGTTGTTCCAGTACCCGCTGCCGTTAACGGTCACGCTGCCCTGGCTGCCTTTGACAAAGCCGAGGTAGGCGTAACTGTTGCTGGCCGAGCCGCTGATGATGAGGCCGCCAGTGCCCCTGTAGCCCACGTAAATATTCATGGGGGTGCCGAAACTGCCGGAGGGGATGACGGCGGTGCCGCTGTTATCAATGTAGGCATCGTCACCGGTGCCGGGAAGCGCGGCGTTCCAGTTGCCGGGAGCGAACCAGTCGCCGGTGCCGGAGGCCGTCCAGTTGCGGTCCGTCGCATGGGCGGCAAGCGGGAGGAGGAATGAAAGGGTCAGGGCGAGAAGCGCGACGAACAAGGATCGGGGCGGATTGAATTTCATCAGGGGGCGGAGGATGGAAATGAAACACTTGGTTTTCACGGGGGGTATTTTCTTCAGCGCCGGGAGATTCGCCCCGCCGCCAATGGAATCATCATGATTGCGGTTATCATACGATGGCTATCTTTTTATAAAAATATATTTATACGAGCGTCATGGATTTTTGTTTCCCGGTCATATATGCGGCGGTTTTTGGAGAAAACTGCCCGGTACGGATCAGCAACAAGGCTTCCTTGCGCGGCAGGCAGGCGGGGAGGTAGTGACCGTGATTGGTGCTCATTGTTTATTTTATCCTTGGGGTTGGGGGTTGGAAAAAAGGACAACTTCCCGCGACGGGAAGCGGGTGTTCCCATAAAGGGAAGTGGGG
>JAIRPN010000012.1 GCA_031256975.1 Verrucomicrobiales bacterium
TTGGAGAAAGTCATCAAGGACGGCAATCACTTCACCCGCGACGGCATCAGCAGCGCCGGGGCCGTGCTCAACAGCAGCAACGCCGTGCAGCAAGCCATGTGGTTCGCCCAGCAGAACAGCTTGCTCAAAAGAATGGGGGAACTGCGCTTCAACGCGCCACATTCTTCTTCCGCTCATCCTGAGCTTGTCGAAGGGCTGATTGAAAATGTCTGGATTCGCAGTTACGGGCAACAATTGAACGTGGGCGGCAAAGTCTCCGGTCACAGCTATGAACAAATGGTCTACGGTGTGGACCTCGGCACCGATCACAGGTGGACGCTGGATGACCATAATGTGATTTACACCGGTGTTTATGCCGGTTACGGACGCAGCGACATTGATTACCGTGTCGCCAACACCGACGGTGAGTTGAACAGCTATTATGGCGGACTCTACGCCACCTGGCTGCATGATTCGGGATTGTACATTGACCTGACCTTCAAGGCAGCCAGCGTGGACAATGAACTAAAAGCCCCTTACGGAGCCAATCAACTGACTGCCGACTACAACGACCTGAACTTGGGCGGTTCCATCGAAATCGGCAGGAAATTCACCTTCAAGGACGACTGGTTCATCGAACCGCAAGCACAGGTGAACTACCTGCATATTCTGGCCGAGGACTACCATGCCGCCGGAATGTCAATCGAAGCGCAGGACTTGGACGCCATCCAGTTTCGGGTCGGCAGCTTGTTCGGACGCACCATCAAACTGTCCAACGGCGGAGCCATCCAACCCTACCTGAAAGTCAGCGGGGTGGAGATGGTCAGCAGCGGCGGGGCCATCAGGAACGGCTACCAATCCATCCGCTCCAATATCGACGGGGCAAGGGCCGAACTTGGCGGCGGCATCATCTGGCAGATGGATGACCAAAACCAACTGCATTTCGATTACGAGGCCAGCTTCGGCGATAAATATGACAAACCCTGGGGCCTGACCGCAGGATTCCGACACCAATTCTAAAACAAATTATTCACCGCAGAGACGCGGAGTTCGCAGAGAAAGAAGCCGTTTATTTTGGTTTAAACACAGCTTACACAAAAACCGCATCCAACTAAAATGCATCTTAACTCAGCGTCCTCTGCGCCTCTGCGCCTCTGCGGTGAACCTTTTTTATGAAAAAGAACATCATTCAATACCCAGGCAATCCCATCCCGGTACGGCTGGAAGCCGAACAAACCGAACTGCTGGAACAGTTCCAGACCAAGACCGGCCTCGGCAAGTCCTTCGTCATCCGCCGCTGCATCAATTATGCCTTGCGGAAATTTAACGAGGACGAGGTGGATATCCTCACGTTGAAGGAAAAACCTTAAAGTACACGGATTTTGCGCGCGGCCGCCCCTTGGGACGCATTACGTATCTGTTGATTATCCGGCGGATCAAGCCGTGCTTGTTTTTTCTCGAAACCCGGCATTTAAAGCCCGGAAAACGGGCATTGGCTGTTGTCTGTCTACCGTCTCATGCCGTTTGTATAATAAGCACTGCTTGTAGTCTGTTTTTCTCTATATTAGTTTACGTTAAATCGCGTTTGAAGTGTTGAACAAGTCTCCGTCAGGGAGGAAAGGGGTAAAAACATATGAAAATTATCAAAACTGCAAGCTGCGGCCTGTGTGCCTTGTTATTAAGTTTGTCGTCCGCCTCGGCAATCATTTGGACCGGCAGCAACGGTACCGATTGGTACACCGGCGGCAACTGGGACGCCAACCGCGTGCCGGTTTCCGGTGACGCGGTACTGGTCGCCAGCAGTACCATCACGATGTCCGGCAGCAACGCCTATGCCACCGATGTCACGCTCGGTTACACCAGTACCACGGCGGGACAGATGACGGTGAGCGACAATGCCTACTGGACCATCAACAATGCCCTGTTCGTGGGGTCCTACCATTACAGCAAGTACACCCTGACCATTGATAATTCGACGGTCAACAACAACGGGTACGCCTATCTTGGTTATTACTCGAATTCGGAAGGCTCTGTGACCGTGAACGGTGACAGCCTGTTCCGGGTGAAAGACAATCTCTGGATCGGCGATTCCGGCAAGGGCACGCTGGTCGTCAACAGCGGCACGGTGCAGACCAACAACCTGCATCTGGGTTATTCCGCAGCGGGCAACGGCACTTTGATCATCGGCGGCGACGGCTCGGGCAAGATCATCGACAACAGCGGCAATGCCGTGGCCATCAAGGGTTGGGCCGGAGCCAGCAAGGTGGTGTTCGACCACAACGGCACTGCCAATTTCGCCAACAGCATTCTCAGCATGGGAGCCAGCAAGACTTCCATCGAACACAACGGCACCGGCACCACCATTTTGAGCGGCACCAGCAACATCAAGGGCGGCATCACGGTGAACAATGGCTCGCTGCTGGTCAACAACACCGTGACCACCGGCACCACGGTGAATGTGAGCCATGGACTGCTCGGCGGCACGGGTGTGATCAAGGGCGGACGCGTGGCGGTGGCCTCGGGTGCGCATCTGGCCACCAGCCTGACTTTAAGCAACGGCCTGACGCTGGACGCGGGTTCCTACCTGGATTACATCGGCGATGGCGCACGGCTGGCCTTGAGCGCCGGGAGCTTGATCCTCGGCGGCGAGATTATCGTGGATTTCAGCGCGGTGCTGCTGGATGAAATGCTGGAATACGTGGTCATGGACTGGAATGGCAATAGCTCGGTCGGCTCAGTGGATGTCAGCAAGTTCATTGCCAGCGGCGCGGAGGGACAATTCAAACTAAACGGCAACACGCTGGTGTTCCAGGGTGTCTCCTCGGTTCCCGAGCCTTCCACCTATTTCCTGTTCGGCATTGGCATCGGTTTGCTCTGCCTGCTGCGCTTGCACAAGGCGCGGAACCGGTCACTGGATTGAGTTTAATACCTGACTACCCCGTCGGCTGCGCCGTCACCCCTTCATGACTGAAGGGGAATAAGCCACAACAAATGCGGCAGGAAAATAAAATTCCCCTTCCGAGAAGGTTGTTGGAAGCGGCGCGTAATTGCCGCTTGAATATTCCCCTTCCGAGAAGGGGTGGACACGCAGTGGCCGGGGTAGTAACGCGTTTGAAGAATCATCACCCAACGGATTGTAATCGCGGGTGCCGGTGCAAGAATTCCATAACCCCTTCCAAATTGCGCAGCACATCCGCCGCCGCGATATGAATCACCTGCAAATCCAGTGAAGTCAGGTATTGCTCCCTCAACCGATCATACTCGGCCTTGTTCTCATGGCTGCTACCATCCAACTCGATAATGGTTTGACTCGCGGCGCAATAAAAGTCCACGATGTAATTGCCGATGATTTTTTGTCGGTCAAAATCCAGTCCGTTCAATTGCCTGCCCTTGATGCGTTGCCAGAGGAATACTTCATGCAAAACACCGGCCCGGCGCAGTTCCCGGGCCCTGGCCTTTAAACCGGGATTATAGGGAAGCCGCCGGTATTGTCTTGCTGGGGGCATTCGAAAAATTGAACACTGGTTTGAATTCCTATGCCAGCAAAACAATTCTCCTCCTGCGGAAAAATTCAGAGCATGCGTGTACTCGAACGCTTCTGATTCCCCTCTCGTAGAGGGGTGGCGGCGCAGCCGACGGGGTGTTTTAGCGTTGAGGCTGTTTTTTGGAACGCGAGACTACCCCGTCCGCTACGCGTCCACCCCTTCTCGGAAGGGGAATTAACAGCACATCAATACACGTGCGCTCACTCTCCTCTCCGCAGGAAGGGGAATTTGACAGACCGCAGTCATATCCGGGCGCTCATTGCGTTTCATTCATCCGGCGTTAGATTAGCCGTATGCCACGCCTCCTGATCCTTTCTGTTGCCGGAGTTCTATCCTTATTGCCTGCCAGTTTGTTCGCACAAGACACGCCACCGGACAAGTCAGTGCCGGCGGGAGTGTGGGTGCGGCCCGGTTATAAGCTGACCGTGGCGGCGGTGCTGGAGGACAAGCCGCGTTTCCTGTGTTTCGGGCCGGACGGCACATTGTTTGTCAGTCATCCGGGAGTGGGCAGCATTTCCATTTTGCGCGGACTGGACAGCAATGGGTTTTACCAGCAGGTCAGTGAATTTGTCAGTGACATGGACAAGGTGCAGGCGATGCAATGGGTGGACGGGGAATTATGGTTCGCCCGTAGCGGGTCGATCTATAAGGCCAAGCTCGGCGCAGACGGCAAGGCCGCCGACATCCAGACCATCATCCCGGAAGGACAATTGCCCAAAGACGGCGGGCATTGGTGGCGTTCATTGTTGATTTATAAAGGCCGCTTGTACACCAGCATCGGCGACCCGGAGAACTTGTCCGACCAGACCGCCACTGATCGCGAGAAGATCTGGTCTTACGACCTGAAGGGCGGTGACAAGAAACTGTTTATCAGCGGTATCCGCAATACGGAGAAGCTGGTGGTTCGTCCCGGCACGGATGAAATCTGGGGCATGGACCACGGCAGCGACTGGTTCGGCAAACCCGTTGGCGACAAGGTGGGCATGCAACCCATCACCGATCTGAACCCGCCGGACGAGATGAACCATTATGTGCAGGACAATTTCTACGGCCATCCCTTTATTGTCGGCAACAAAATCCCCCGTTATGAATTCATGAATCGCCCCGACATCATCGAGCTGGCAGACAAGACTGTGCCGCCGGAGTGGGGCACTCCTGCGCACTGGGCGCCGAATGCCATGTGTTTCTATGACGCCAAGCAATTCCCCAGCCTGTACGGCGACGCCTTTGTGGCCTTTCACGGTTCCTGGAACCGCAAAGTAAAAGCCGGTTACCAAGTGGCGCGGGTGTTGTTCGAGGACGGACATCCCTACGGACAGTTGCCGATGGTGAAATTTCTGGATGATCAAGGAAATGTATTAGGTCGTCCCACCGATGTCGCCGTCGCCCCTGACGGTTCCCTGCTCATCAGTGACGATTACCGTGCGCCGGGCTATATCTACCGTTTAACTTATGTTGGAAAGTAAGCAAGGTAGCACAGACATTCCTGTCTGTGTCTTACTGCAGAATGCACAGACAAGAATGTCTGTGCTACACTACTCTTAATTATGGAAGCGTTTGAAAACTTTACCGCCAAGGCCGGGAATTATGCCAAGTACCGTCCTTCCTATGCGGAGGCTTGTTTAAATTATCTGGCCCATGAGGCGGGCTTTGCGGGCAAGGACATCGCCGACATCGGCTGCGGCACCGGGATTTTCAGCCGCTTACTGGCCTCCTTTGCCAAGACCGTGTACGCCGTGGAACCCAATGCCGACATGCGCAGCATCTGCCAGCAGGAATGCAGGACATTCGCCAACATCCGTGTCAGCGACGGCACCGCCGAGCACAGCCAACTGCCGGAACAGTCGGTGGACTCCGTGACCGTGGCGCAGGCGTTTCATTGGTTCGACGCGGCCAAGTTCCGCAACGAATGCCGCCGCATTTTGCACCCGCAGGGCCGGGTGGCGCTGGTATGGAACCAACTGGACTGGAACGGCGCGATTCTCGGCGGTATCCGGCGATTGTGCGCGGATTTGGGGATCGAGTATATCGGCTTTAATTCCAGTTTGCTGAAAGACGACGCCCTGTTCAAGGAGTTCTTCGCCAGCGGTGAATTTGTGCGCAAGGCCTTTGATAATCCGTTAAGCTTTGACCGCGAACAGTTCGTCGGGCGTTACCTGTCATCCTCCTATTCGCCCAAGGCTGACGACCCGCGCTACCCGGCCTATGTGCAGGGCTTGCGAGATTTGTTCGAACAGCATCGCCAAGGCGACAACGTCACCATGCCCTACCAAACCCTGAGTTTTCTCGGCGCTGTTTAACCTCATTCTCGCGCGAAGGCCGCCAAGCAGACGCTAAGAACGCAAAAGCACAACCGAGTAAAATAACTTAGCGCTCTTGGCGTCCTCTTTGCGAACTTTGCGCGAAACGCCTTTCTTTCTCTTTGCGCCTCCGCGCCTCTGCGGTAATCTGCTAAAAATGTCCGCGTTTCCCAAAACCATTTCACTCATCAAGCAGGGCCTGTCCGCCGGGTTGCAAATCGGCGCACAACTGTATGTGTCACGCCATGGCGAGGTTCTGGCCAACCGTGCTTTCGGTGCGGCGGGCAACAGTTCACCCATGACCGCGGATACCTGGCAGTTGTGGATGTCGGCGGGCAAGCCGCTGACTGCCACTGCAATCATGCAATTGTGGGAACAAGGCAAGCTGCAACTCGACGACCCGGTGGTGAAATTCATTCCCGAATTCGCCGTGCATGACAAGGAAGCCATCACCATCCGCCAAATCCTCACCCACACCGCACCGTTGCGGCAAGGCGACCTGGTCAAACCGCAAGCCGATTGGGATGCGACCATTAGCGCTTTGTGCCAAATCCGCAAGGAACCACGCTGGGAGCCGGGGCAAAAGGCCGGTTATCACACTGGCGGCTCGTGGTTCATCCTTGCCGAGATCGTGCGCCGTGTCAGCGGACTCGCTATCAGCGATTACCTGCGCGAAAAGATTTTCCTGCCGCTGGGCATGAACCATTCCCAGCTTGGCCTGACACAATCAACCATCGACGCCAACCGCGAACATATCGCCTTGTTTTACCAGACCGAAACTCCACCGTCCTCACCCCATCCCTTGTGGGGCAATCTGGAGATCATCCGCCAGCCGCGTCCCGGCAGCAATTGCCTCGGCCCGGCCCATGAGCTGGGCAGGTTCTACGAAGCCTTGTTGAACGGCGGCCGCGGTGTGCTCAAGCCGGAGACCGTAGCATTGATGACCAGGCGCCACCGCGAAGGGATGATGGATCACACTTTCCGTCACGTGCTGGATATCGGGCTCGGGGTGATTCTCAATTCCAACCGTTATGGAATTGAAACCGTCCCTTACGGCTACGGCCGTCACGCGGGGGAAAACAGCTTCGGCCACAACGGTTCGCAAAGTTCCGCCGCCTTCGCCGATCCGGACAATGGTCTGGTGGTTAGCGTCATCTTCAACGGCATGTGCGGCGAAGTGAAACACCAGGTCCGCATGCGCGAGACCCTCACCGCGATCTACGATGATTTGGGAATTTGATTTTCATCGCAGAGGACGCAGAGCCACGGAGTTTTTTTAATTTAAGATTTCGTTGTCAGCTTTATTCCAACCTAAAAATCTCTGCGCCTCAGCGGCTCTGCGGTGAAAAAACTTTATTTAATCGGTTTCTTACTCTCAAATTCCAAACGCACCTTCTGCAACTCCGCTGCCAACCGTTTTTCATCGGGCAGGATTAATTTGTATTCCCGTGCCGCCACCTTGTTCGGCAGGTTTTCCAGGCTGTATTTGGCCAGCGCGTCATTGGTGTGGGTGCACAGGATCAGGCCGATGGGCGGATTCTCATCTTCATTGGTCCAATGTTCCGTGGCGTAATTCAAATACATGTGCATTTGACCCGCATCGGCGTGGGTGAACTTGCCCAGCTTCAAGTCAATCACCACCAGGCAGCGCAGACGGCGGTGGAAGAACAACAAATCGACACGATACCATTCGTCACCGATGCGCAGGCGCCGCTGGCGGCCGACAAAACTGAAATCGCTACCGAGTTCGAGCAGGAAAGCCTCCAGATGCCGCACCAGCGCGTCTTCCAGTTCGCTCTCCGAATATTCGTCGCGGAGGTTGAGAAATTCCAGCACCAGCGGGTCGCGCAAAGCTTCTTCCGGGGTGACTTTTTCCGACGGCAAGGCTTTCTCTCCCTTTTTCAGCATGGCCGCCTTGTTCTTCGACAACGCCGCCCGTTCGTAAAACAACGAGGAAATCTGGCGGTCCAGCTGGCGCACCGACCAGCCTCCGCGCAAAGCCTCGGCATGATAAAACTCCAAGGCCTCCGGCGATTTCGCCCGGCTGACCAATAATACATAATGCGACCACGGCAACGGGAAGGCCCGGGCAAGGTCGGAGAGGGTTAATTTGCCCGACGGTGTCGGGCAAATGAGTTCTTTAGATTTCGCAGACAGTGTCTGCGAAATCTTTTCTGGAATAAAAGCCTGATAAAAACGACGCATATTCTCCAAATTTTTCTCGGAAAACCCTTTCCCAAATCGCTCCGTCAAATCTTCAGACAATCTCGCTATCAACTCCTCCCCATACCCCGCCCGCTGCTCCCCACCCTGCTCAAACTCCACAATCCTTCGCCCGATCTCCCAATAGGTCGCGGTCATCAGCGAATTCACCGCCCGCACAGCAGTGCCGCGCGCCTCCGCTAACAGCGAACCCAGTTCATTCAGCAAACTTCCGTATTGCTCCACCTTAGCGACAGTTTTTTTCATAATTCCAGTCCCAAATCTTCACCGAAACACCATTCCGCCTCAACGAAATAAAAGTTTACTTTGTCATACGGCAGTTGTCACAGAAGTTCTGCATTTTCCACTTGTACAACTGCCGCTAATCACGAAAATAACCGGCCTGATTGATTATGAACGAAGTCCATATCCGCAAAGTCGCCGAAGAACTGAACTTGCAACCCCGCCAGGTCCTCGCCACCGCCACCCTGATCGGCGAGGGCGGCACGGTGCCGTTCATCGCCCGTTACCGCAAAGAGGTCACCGGCTCGCTGGATGAAGTCGCCATCACCAAGATCCGCGACCGCATGGTGCAACTGGCCGAACTCGACACGCGCAAGGACAGCATCCTCAAGTCCCTGGACGAACGCAAACTGCTCACCGACGAATTGAAGAAAGCCATCGGCGAGGCGCTGACCATGACCCGGCTGGAGGACATTTACCAACCCTACCGTCCGAAACGCCGCACCCGCGCCACCATCGCCAAGGAAGCCGGACTGGAACCGCTGGCTGATTTCCTGTGGGAACAAAATCCTGCCGCTAATGTCGAGGCCGAGGCTGTCAAATACATCAACGCCGAGAAGGAAGTCCCCGATGCCGAGAAGGCTCTGGCCGGGGCGCGTGACATCCTTGCCGAACGTTTCAGCGACGACGCCAGGGCGCGTGAGCAGATGCGCCAGTTCTACCGGGCCAACGCGGTGATCCGCAGCAAGGTGATGACCGGCAAGGACACCGAGGCCGCCAAGTTCAAGGATTACTTCGACTGGAAGGAACCGTTGGCCACCGCACCGTCGCACCGCGTGCTCGCCATGCGACGCGGCGAAGCCGAATCGTTCCTGATGGTGCGCATCCAACCGGAGGAAGAACCGGCTATCGCACTATTGGCCTCCCTGTTCGTCAGGAACAGCTCCCCAGCCGGCAAACAAATCCGTCTCACGGTGGAAGATTGTTACAAGCGTCTGCTCGGCCCGGCCATCGAGGTGGAAATGCGCCTCGAATCCAAAAAGAAGGCCGACGATGAAGCCATCAAGGTATTTGCTGAGAATTTGAAGGAATTGCTGCTGGCACCCGCGCTGGGTCAGAAGGCCACTCTCGCCATTGATCCCGGCTTCCGCACCGGCTGCAAAGTCACCGTGCTCGACGCGCAGGGCAAGCTGCTCACCAACTGTGTCATTTATCCGGACAAATCCGACTTCGAGCGACGCGACGCCGGGGAAGCGATTAAGAAACTCTGCGCCCATTTCAAAATCCAGGCCATCGCCATCGGCAATGGCACCGCCGGACGCGAGACCGAAACCTTTGTCCGCAGCCTCGGCCTGCCGCCGAGCATTGTCATCGTGATGGTCAATGAAAGCGGCGCGTCAATCTACTCCGCCTCAGAAGTCGCCCGCGAGGAATTCCCCGATCACGACATCACCGTGCGCGGCTCGGTTTCCATCGGCCGCCGTTTGATGGACCCGCTAGCGGAGTTGGTGAAGCTCGACCCGAAATCCATCGGCGTCGGCCAGTACCAGCACGATGTCGATCAGGGCGCCCTCAAGCACAAGCTGGATGACGTGGTGATCAGCTCGGTCAACGCCGTCGGCGTGGAAGTCAACACCGCCAGCAAGCAGTTACTGGCTTACGTCTCCGGTCTGGGCTCCTCGCTGGCGGAGAACATCGTCAAGTTCCGCAACGAAAACGGCCCGTTCAAATCCCGCGCCGAGCTTGCCAAGGTGCCGCGCCTCGGCCCCAAGGCTTACGAACAGGCGGCGGGCTTTCTGCGCATCCGCGACGGCGCCAATCCGCTCGATGCCAGCGCGGTGCACCCGGAAAGTTACGGCGTGGTCGAGGCGATGGCAAAAGATCTGCATTGCCAGCCCGGCGATTTGATCCGCAATGCCGAACTGCGCGCCAAAATCAAATTGGAACAGTACGCCAATGACAAGGTCGGCTTGCCCACGCTGAAGGACATTCTCAATGAATTGAGCAAACCGGGCCGCGACCCGCGCAAAGAATTTGCCGTGTTCAAGTTCGCCGACGGCGTCTCGGAGATTTCCCATTTGAAGATCGGCATGAAACTGCCGGGCATCGTGACCAATGTGACCGCTTTCGGCGCGTTTGTGGACATTGGAGTCCACCAGGACGGTCTCGTCCATATCAGCCAGCTTTCCGACAATTTCGTCAAGAATCCGGCGGAAGTGGTCAAAGTGCAGGACAAGGTAATGGTCACCGTCACCGAAGTCGATGCCGCTCGCAAGCGCATCGCCCTGTCGATGAAGAGCAAGCCCGACCTCAGCGGTGGCAGCAAACCCGCCAGCGGCGGCCCACGTCCCGCACCCAGCGCTAACCGTGACCGCGCTCCCATGCGTCCACCTCAATCATCAGGCGGCTCAGGTGGAGGGCTAGGCGGCCTCGGCAGCGCCTTCGACCAAGCCTTCGCCAAGGCGAAGAAAAATTAATATTCACTGCAGAGGCGCCGAGAGCACAGAATTCAGCGCATTGAAGACAAACGAAGATTTTTTGTTTTAAGTCAAATCATCCTCTGCGTTCTCCCCGTCTCTGCGTTGAAAAAATCTTCGTTTTTTGGCATCTTCGCGGTTATAGTTGATGTATGCCCGTTCTCAAAATCCAGACTAACGTCGCCGTTAGCGACAAGGACAAGAAAGACATTCTGAAAGCCGTCTCGCGGTTAGCGGCCAAGGAGCTTGGCAAGCCGGAAGGTTATGTCATGGTTAGCGTCGAGTCGTCGGTGGCGATGTTATTCGGCGCTAATGACGATCCTTGCGCGTTCGTTGAATTATTCAGTCTCGGCCTGCCGGAGGACAAGGCGCCGCGTTTGTCGGAAATGATCTGCGGGTTGTTGAAGGAATCGCTGAACATCGACCCGCGACGGGTCTATATCAGGATGTCCGATCATCCGGCCAACCTGTGGGGCTGGAACGGGGAAACGTTCTGATGGAAGACAGCAGGTTGTAGATGGAAGATTTTTAGTTCGTCATTAGCGTTAGCTGCTTTCCAATCTTCCATTTGCCGTCTACCATTCCAAATTCCATGGCTCTGCTGCAACTCAAGAATGTCACGCTGCAATATGGCGCGGCCCCCTTGCTCGATGGCGTCGATTTTCAGATCGCCGAAGGGGAACGCGTGTGTTTGCTGGGTCGCAACGGCGCGGGCAAGACCAGCCTGATGCGGGTGATCGCCGGGGAGGAAAAACCGAACAGCGGCGAAGTGATCAGTGTCAACGGCAAGATTTTCACCCGCCTGCCGCAGGAGATTCCCGACCATATTTCCGGCACGGTGGTTAGCGTGATCCGCAGCGGCTTGCCCGGGGAACGGCACGAGGAGGAATGGGAAATCGAGCATCGCCTCGACACGCTAATGACGGGAATGAAATTGCCCGCCAATGACGAGTTCTCCGGTTTGTCCGGCGGCTTGAAGCGTCGCGTGCTGCTGGCACGGGCATTGGCGGGACATCCGGATATATTGCTGCTGGATGAACCGACCAACCACCTCGACGTGGAATCAATCCTGTGGCTGGAGAATTACCTGCTGGAGGAAAAGACCACGTTGTTTTTTGTCACCCATGATCGCGCCTTTTTGAAGCGCCTGGCCACCCGCATCGTGGAGTTGGACCGCGGCAAGCTTTCCTCGTGGGACTGTGATTACGAAACCTACCTGGTGCGGAAGGAAGCCTGGCTGGCGGCCGAAGAGAAGAACTGGGCGGCATTCGACAAGAAACTGGCACAGGAGGAGGCCTGGCTGCGGCAGGGCGTGAAGGCGCGACGTACCCGCAATGAAGGCCGCGTCCGCGCATTGGAACAGATGCGACGCGAGCGCAACCAGCGCCGTGAACGCACCGGCTCCGCCCGGCTCGGCATCAGCGAGGGCGATGTGTCCGGACGCAAGGTGATCAGTGCCGAAAACATCAGTTTCGCCTACGGCGACAAGCCGGTCATTAGCGGCTTCAACACGGAAATCTGGCGCGGTGACAAGATCGGCATCATCGGTCCGAACGGTGCGGGCAAAACCACCCTGCTCAAATTATTATTAGGCCAGCTCACTCCGCAGAGTGGCAGCGTGAAGCACGGCACCAATCTGCAAGTGGTGTATCTCGACCAATTGCGCAGCATCGACGACGAGAAAACCGTGGCGCAGAACGTCGCCGGTAATGTGGAGAGCGTTACTTTCCAGGGTCGCGCGCGGCACATCCACAGCTATTTGTCCGATTTCTTGTTCTCGCCCGACCGCGTGCGCGCCCCCGCCAAAATCTTGTCCGGCGGTGAACGCAACCGTTTGTTATTGGCGAAACTGTTTTTGCAACCCGCCAACGTGCTGGTGCTCGACGAACCGACCAACGATCTTGATGCCGAGACCTTGGAATTGCTGGAAAGCCTGCTGGTGGAATACAACGGCACCCTGCTGTTGGTGTCGCACGACCGGACTTTCCTCGACGAAGTCTGCACCAACACCCTGATCTTCGGCGCTAATGGCGAAGTCGCCGAGTACAATGGCGGCTACAGCGATTGGCTCAAGTACGCCGCCAACTCGAAAAAGAACGCTAACAGCGAAGTTTCCAAACCGGACGCCAACGACAAGCTCAAGGAAACCGCAGGTAAATCCCGCAAGCCGCGCAAGTTCCTCAACCGCGAACAATGGGAACTCGACGCCCTGCCCGGCAAGATCGAACAGCTGGAAGCCGAGCAGGAAGAATTATCCAAAAAAATGTGGGATCCGGAATTGTACAAAAGCAATCCCGAGGCGGTGAAAAAAGCCGAGTCACGGCTAACGATCCTCGATACGGAAATCAAGACCGCCTATGCACGCTGGGAAGAATTGGAGAAACTTCGCAAGGAATGTGAGTCCTCTTCCTGACAGGTTATTGCTTCAATGCCATGATATCATCAAAGTAAACCGTTCCCTCACCCTCGCTCAGGGTAAATACCACGCTCACTTTCGACGCATTGATATCCGTAATCTTGTTGCCAGCCTCCTGCCAGGCACCGTCCGCCTTCAACTCAACGTCACCATAGCGGGTATATTGGGTGTTGCCGGAGGTCCACTTTACTTCGATTCTTAATCCCTTGCCCTTGTAATCGGCAGTCTTGTATTTGAATTTTACCGTCAAGCCGGTGGCCTTTTCCGTGCTAATCTCCTGGCTAAACACCCGGGGACCGCTTTTCTTCGCCTTGACCTCCATTACCCGATTATCGCCATCATCAACAAATCGACGGTCCCCCTGCCATCCGATCGTGCCGTTATTCATGTCCCCATTCTTGAACAGGTTTCCCTCCATTGCGGGGTTTGTCACGATACCCATGGTATCCTGGGCGAAAACCGGCCCTGACAAAGTCGCGACTATCAGCAAAATAACCGAGAGTTTTTTCATAACGACCTTAGATACTCTCCCCGCGGGAAAATTCCAGTAAAATGTGATCAACTGTTATGCTCCACCTCGGCCAGGTGCGCACGGGCGCGGCCCAAGGCTTGCAACGGGAAGTGGTGGCGGTACATGTTGTAGTTCAACATGAACCCGCGCGCCAATTCGCGGCCCTGCGACAGCGTCTTGGTATCCTTGGCAAAAATACGTTCGCCCAAGCCGTAGCCGGGGAAACCGCAACCGGTGTGCACATCCTCGTCCCAAGTGCCGTCCTGTTGCGTGCGAATCAAATATTCCACCCCGCGGCGAATGGCGTCGTCATAATCGTGCGAACCGATCGCCGTTAGCGAGATCAAGCCCCAGGCCGTTTGCGAGGCCGTGCTCTTGCCCACTCCGCGCAGATTGTCGTCCATGTAGGAACCGCAGGTTTCACCCCAGCCGCCATCGGGATTTTGCCTGGCAACCACCCAGCGGCAAGCGCGGTGCGTGCGCTCATCGTTCATGTCGAAACCGATCGAGCGCAGGCCCGGCAATACCAATGCGGTGCCATACAAATAATTCACCCCCCAGCGGCCGAACCACGGGCCGTCGGGTTCCTGTTCGCTCATGATATAATCGACGGCGCGTTTCACCGCCGGATCTTCCATGCCAAATCCCATCAGGCCGAGCGCTTCCAGCTTGTGGCCGGTCAGGTCGGCGCTCGGCGGATCGAGCACCTCGCCGAAATCGCAGAACGGAATCTTGGTCAGCACGGCGCGGTTGTTGTCCTTGTCAAAGGCGCCCCAGCCGCCGTTGGTGGACTGCATCGCCCGCACCCAGGCCTCGGCACGTTTCACGGCGAAATCAATGCGGGCATGGTATTCCGGCGGCGCGATTTTACGGATGCGCAACAGCACGGTTAGCGCCACTGCCGTGTCGTCAAGATCGGGATAAAACGTGTTGGCGCGCTCGAAGGCCCAACCGCCGCATTCGACTCCCTTGACCACCTCGGCCCAGTCACCCTTGGTGAAAATTTGCTTGTCCAGCAGGTATTCCAAAGCCGGGCGGAAATTCGGAAATGTCTCGAAGGTTTCACCGCAGTCCAGCGCCCCGGTCATTACCAGCATGGTGTCCCACACCGGCGATTCACAGGCCTGGATATAGCAACAGCCGTCATTCTTTTCGTAGGACCAATGCTTGTTCCATGCATCCAGGCCGGTCGCCATCACCGGATGTTTCAACAAATAACCCTCGGCAAACAAGGCCAGCAACCCGTAAACATGCGGCGGCTGGATGCCGCCCCAGCCGCCGTCGGAATCCTGGTGCCGGATGATCCATTCCAAGGCCTGCTTGATCGAACCTTCACGACCGGGCTTGTAAGGCAGGTGATGATAAAAATGCAGAAAACGGTCGATGGTGCGGAAAATTTCCGGCCAAAACCCTTCCAAACGGCGCGGCATGCTGTAATCGAAATAATTGCGGCCCTCGGGGAATAATTCGTCCATCCGCGATTCCGGCGCCAACGGCACCACCAAGCGGCACGCGGAGACGATCGACAGCGGCACAAAGGTCGCCCGCGCCCAGCAGGCGAACCAATAAATATTGAACGGCATCCAGGTCGGGATGCGAATCATCTCCGGCGGCACCACCGGCGTATGTTCCCAAGGCCATTCGCCGATCAACGCCAGCCAGAATTTGGTGAACACGCGGATTTTCTTCAGCCCGCCGTGCTGCAAAATCCACTCGCGCGCCTTGCGCACTGGTTCGTCGTTAGCGTCAAACCCGGCACTGCGCAACGCGGCGTAGCATTCCACCGTGGTGTTAATGTCGCCCTGCGGCGCGTGGTTGTACACGTCCCAGGAGCCATCCTCGCGCTGTTCGTGCAGGATCGCCTTGATGACTTTCGGGTATTTCGGATCATCCTTGATGCCCAGCACATGGGCCATCAGGATCCACTGTGCTTCCATGCAACAGTTGGTTTCCATCATGCCAACCCAGTGCCCATCGGCTGCCTGGCGCTGGGCCACCCACAACAGGGCATTGGTAATCGCCTGGGTAATGGTCTTGGTCTCCAGCTTCAGCTTTAAATCGGTCGCCTCGGCAACGGCGGTCTTTCTTTGCAACGCTTCCATGACAATGTTTAACAGACTAAACGGAAAGCCGTTTCTTTCAACTCCGGAAACGCCGGAAATTTCATCGGCCTAAATATTAATTTCCGTGTATTTAGTCCCCTCCGTGGGGTAAATTGCAGCGATGAATTACCCGCAAGAGCTCGAAAACTGGTGGCTGACCGAGGCTGGACGCCACCTGCAGTTGCGCGATCCCAAGACCATCGCGCAACGCCTGGCGGAGCGCGCCGGAAAATTGAGCGACGCCTTCACCATCGACCGGGAAGAACGCTTTACCGACTGTTATGCCGATCCGCTAACCGTGGCGGCCTATGGCAATTATTTCTTCCCGCAAACCTACGCGCGCACCAATTTCGTCATTAGCGAGTTGCTCAACTTTCGCCACTGGACCCCGCCACAGGATCGTCCATTGCGCATCCTCGACCTCGGCGGCGGTACCGGCGCGGCGCTAATCGCCGGCGTCGACCTGCTTTCCGAAAAATTCCCCCATTGCCAATTCCATACTACCCTGGTCGATCAATCGGAAACCGCGCTGAAACTTTACCGCCATCTCACCCGCGACCAGCGCAAACGCCACTTGTTCAAATCCAGCGCCGTGCGCGCCAGCCTGACCGAATCCGCGCACTGGAACATCCGCGAGCCACAAGACCTGATCCTGGTTAGCTTCTCGCTTGGCGAAGCCTTCTATCAACAAGAGGATTCGGTCGTGCAAGCCTGGTTGGGACAATTGCTCGACAAACTTACCCCCAACGGCCTGTTAGTCATCCTCGAACCCGCACTCAAGGAAACCAGCGAACGGCTCGAACGGCTGCGCGACTTCGTCGTTAGCGAGTCGCCGCGCAACTGGCACATCTGGGGACCCTGCCTGCATGAAAAAAACTGCCCGTTGCTGGCAGGCAAGAAACACTGGTGCCACGAAGTCCGCAACTGGCAAATCCCGCCCACCATCAACCGCATCAACGACAGGCTCCGCCGCAGTGTCTGGGACCTGAAGTTCAGTTTCCTGGCCCTCGGGAAAACTCCCCCGCCAAACGCAACCGACATTAATGGCGATCCCCGCCACGTGCGACTGCTCACTCCCGTCGTTAGCGGCCATGGGAAGCTATTGCTAAGCGGCTGCAACGCCAACGGCGAGCATGCCGAATACGACATTCTGAAACGTCATCTCGACAAACCGCAGGCCAGACAACTCGAAACCCTGAAGCGCGGCGACATTGTCACCTTCAATGCACTGGAAAAACTCGGCGGCAAAAATCAGTATCGCCTGACGGATTCCGGCTTTAGTGTCCGTTGATTTATCCTTACTTGCCGAACTGATGCACGTCTGACTTGGTCGCGTCACCCCCGCCGCCGGCGCCTGTCGGGTCGCCGCTGATCTGCTTGTACGCGCGGACGTAATCCACCAGCATTTTTTGCGGATAAACCGAGGCGTCGACGCCCTTGATGCCGCCCCAGTCGCCGCCAACGGCGAAATTGAAAATTATGAAGGCCGGCTTGTCGAACGGCCATTTGTCATTGTCATCACCCTGCCTGGCAAAAGTAAAATAGTGCTGGCCGTCGACGAAAAAACGCATGCCCTTGGAATACCACTCAACGGCATACACATGATACTGGTCCTCGCAGTCGCCAATGGTGGTGTGATTGCCTTGCTGGGTGCCTTTCATGTGGTTAAAGGCTCCGGTATGAACGGTGCCATGAACTTCACCGGGCTGGTAACCGACATATTCCATGATGTCGATCTCGCCGCAGCGCGGCCAGCCGCCACCACCGGTGCCCAGCATCCAGAATGCCGGCCAAATGCCGCGTCCGTGCGGCAGCTTGATGCGCGCCTCGATGCGGCCGTAGGTAAACTCGGCCTTGCCACGCGAATTCATGCGACCGGAAGTGTACTGCATGCCGCCGCTTTTTTCCTTGCGCGCCTCGATCACCAGATTTCCGTTCTCGACACGGATGTTGTTCGGGCTGTCCGTGTAGGCCTGCAATTCACGATTGCCACCACCCTTATTGTTCTGCTCAATGGTCCATTTGGAAGAATCAGGCGGGCCATCCTTGTCAAATTCGTCCGACCAGACCAGCTGCCATTTGGCGGGATCAGGTTTGTACGCCCCATCATCATTCTGCGACATAGTTGACGGTGGATTGGCGGCAGGAACCGGTTCGGAAGCGGGCGGGGTCATCACCGGTGATGTTGCGGAATGATCAGCCGTTTGTCCCGCCGAAACAGTCGTGCCGGCAGCGGTTCCGCCAACAGCAGTTGAGCCTGAAGTCGTATTACCCCCCACCGCCCGCAAGTCCTGCCAAGCCTGCGCTGACAAAACTCCCACCGTTAGCGCCCCGCATACCAGCCAGGCCAGGATTCGAATATTCATTTGCACATTTATGCACTTAAAGAAAAGAAATCAAGCCCTAAACCCATATCCCGTCCCACCCTGTGCGATCAATAATACTTTTGAACCATCACCTTCACGCGATCTACCTAGGTCGCATGGCGGCCCCGTTCGCGCCGAGCGCGCGGCTTAAAATACCGGTCGCTTTTTTGAAGAATCGTTTCTGGTAGTGGTAGAACGCGCTCCTCTTGAAGCGTTTGTAGGCGCTGTTATTGATGTCATCGATATTTGTCTGCACAATCCACCGAAGAAACTCTTTTTCCGTTACCTGTTCTTGATTTTGGATAAAACGTTGCCGGACTTCGTTCCAGAAACATTTGGCAATTTCCGCCACGACAATTTTTGTGGTCAAATCGCGGATGATTTTGCGGTGGAAGCCCGCCGGGACAGCCAAACCGTAATCAGCCGGATTGGCATTTTCCGCCCACAGGCCGGCGATGGTCCTGTAACATTTTTCGCAGCGGCAGCAGTTGTCGCCTTTTGACGACAGCCAGCACACCCGCAGCTTCACTTTTCCGTAACGGCAGATGTTTTGCACCTTCATTTGCCTGTTCAATTCGTATTGATGGTGCACGGTCGAGACGCCGCAAAATTTTATATTGCTATCAATGGTGGGATGCGATGCGCAGGACTGGCGCATTTCCGCGGTGTAGGAGGACGCCATGTAAAGCCGGTTGATCCCTTCCAAATAAGCGTACGGAGCCGCCTGCCCGATTGTGCCAATGCCATGCTGAAAGCCAAACCACCATTTGTTACCCGAGGTGGAAACCATTTCGCCAAGGAACCCTTCATCAACAAATATCTTGTTGTTGGTTTTCATCACCGTGTACGGCACTCCGAAATCGGCGGCAATGTTCTTGACGTGGTTTTCCACCTTTTCCCAAGCCTGCACACTGGTCATTGGCACGTCGCCGCCCCACGAAATAATCAAATGCGGCTTTTGTTCCCTGCCCTCGATCAATGAGGATGTCGCATCCACGCCGCCGCTAAAAAACAAACCCGCCTGCCGTCCGTCGGTCCGGTGTTCAAGCACCCGGCCAACCGTTACCTTGCCGCCAAAATGCAGCATGGGATACATCTCCGCATAGCTGCGTTTTAATTTTTCAATCGAATGATAAAAGTCATGGTCCAATTCATCCAGGACCAGTTCCGCGTCCGTCAGCCACACGATCGGCAGCACATTGGCCAAGAATGGAATGACCGCTATCCCCGCCGGGACACTGGAAACATCCTGCCGATAGGCCATGTAAAAAGTTTTATCCCGAAAAACACCGGGAATATCCGTGGTGAAATTTACGAGAATTTCATTGCCCCTGCTTGATACATCGTTGACGGTAATGTTGCGCATATGCTTGATCAGCTGATCCTCAAAATGGTATCCCCAACCTTGCTTTCAAGATCGGCCCGGCTTAAATAAACCTTGAGAAAGTCCGTGAAACTCGGCGTTTCCTCCCAAGCCAACGCATCTTTCACGGCCCGGAAATCAACGGGTTTTATCATCGAGACATTTTTCATCGTTTTCATGGATTGCTCATAAACGCCGGAAAGCTTTCCGTAGGAATTATCCAGCAGATAAACCTGTTTGCCCAGCCGCGCGGCGACGATGCCGACGTGCAACCGGTCGGTGACCACGATGTCCAGCGCATCAATGGCGCGGACAAAAAGCCTGGCATACAAATTCACCACCGCAGGATCCGCGCAGGAGCACCACACATGCCGCGACAAATCAAATGCCTCATCGGCATCAACACCCGCCTCCCCCTGTCTTTCCTTGTCCGTACGCAGGATGTAACCAAGCCGCAAGCCGCCGCCTGACAGCCAGGTTTTGTTTTTCAAGACGGCGGCAATGTCGGCATGAACTTTTTTATAAGTCAGGTATATTTCAAAATAAATGAATGACCGTTGTTGGGCGGTCAAAGCTGCCGCATTGGCCCTGAATTTCTCCCCGTCAAAGTCGTTCAAACGCTGAAAATCCAAATTAAACGCCATATCGTCAGCCAATATGAATTTCGCCCGATTGTTGCTGGCGATGCAGTATTCGTAACTCCGCCGTTCGCGGCAATAAACGGTGAACCTTTCATCCAACAGCCGGAGCAGGTCATCGCACTCGTAAAAACTTGAGGGCAAAATTACGCACTTCGCCAGGTTTTCGGCTTTGAACACGTCCAGGATTTTTTCATAATTCCAGTACTTAACAAATAATCCGCCTCCGCCATAGACGAGGTTGAATCTTTGTCCGCCCGGGACGACGGAAGAATCAAAC
Organism: Verrucomicrobiales bacterium; assembly: GCA_031256975.1. Taxonomy (GTDB): domain Bacteria; phylum Verrucomicrobiota; class Verrucomicrobiia; order Methylacidiphilales; family JAAUTS01; genus JAIRPN01. The sequence goes on from JAIRPN010000012.1 coordinate 20,423, forward strand.
GGGCGGTAACGATCCAACAGCTGATACTCCGCCTCCGCGATGACCATGTCCCCCAAGTTGCCGTGGTTGGGTAAAAAATAAAAATCGTCCGGCAGTTCAATCTCCAAGCCGTGTTTTTCCGCCGGCACGGATGATGTCCCACGGTCTTCCTGTAAAACACCGGCGATCGTACTGTTAAACAGATCCTCAATCAACAGGTTGACTTTTTGCCTTTGGCTGGGTGTTTTTTGTAATTTTAACTTTGCACCGAGGATTCTAACCACTTTACACCGCCCTTCATTTCTGATGGAAAAAACTCTCTGCAAAATATTAAGCATGGACGCTGTTCAGCGTAATTAAGCCAAACTTTGTTAGCAACCAGAAATTGAAATTTTACCGACGACTCATGCCTTAATATTTAACAGACAATTGTCGTTTTACTTTAATCACTCCCGTGCTTAATTTAATTTTTCATGATCATCGAAGTCATCAACACTGGCAGCGAACTTTTGCTCGGCCAGGTGCTCAACACCCATCTGGGTTATTTCTCCGAACAACTGCTGCCGCTGGGCGTCCGCGTAACGCGTGCAGACACGGTGCCCGACGGACCCTTGATCGAGCAGTCCATCCGCGAATCGATGAGCCGCGCCGACGTGGTGCTGGTGACCGGCGGACTCGGCCCGACCTCCGACGACCTGACCCGCGACATTATTTCCAGAATGTTCAACGCGCCGCTGGAATTTCATCCGGAAATCCTGGACAAAATCTACACTTACTTCGCGCAACGCAAAGTCGTCCCCGGCCCGTTGACCCGCGTGCAGGCCTTCGTCCCGCAAGGCGCAACGGTATTGCCCAACAATCACGGCAGCGCCCCCGGCCTGTATTTGCAGCGCGACGGCAAACACCTGTTCTGCCTGCCCGGGCCGCCGCGCGAACTGAAACCCATGTTCGAGGATTACGCCCTGCCGATCCTGCGCGAACTGTTCGCCGGAATTCCTCCCCTGGCGAGAAAAGTGCTGCGCGTCTACGGCGTCGGTGAGTCCCTGTTACAAGAGCGGGTGGAACATCACATTCTCGCCATTAGCGATCAAATTGAAATCGGTTACTGCGCCCGGCTCGGCGAGGTGGACCTGCGTTTCATCGCCGCCAACGGCGAGCTTGTGAAACAAGCCAGCGCCAAGGCCCGTGAACTTCTCGGCGAGGCCATTTACGCTGAGGATGAAGGCAACATGGAGCAAACCGTCATTAGCGCCGCCCGCGCCAAGCACAAAACCATCGCCACCGCCGAATCCTGTACCGGTGGTCTCGTCGCCCACCGCCTCACCAATATTCCCGGCTCATCCGCCGTGCTGCAACGCGGCTGGGTCACCTACAGCAACCAGTCAAAAGTGGATGAAATCGGTGTCAGCGAGGAAACCCTGCGCCTGCACGGCGCCGTTAGCGCCGAATGTGCCCGCGAAATGGCTCGCGGCGCCCTCGCTGTTAGCGGTTGCGACCTAGCCGTCGCCCTCACCGGAATCGCCGGACCTGATGGCGGCACTGCGGAAAAACCCGTCGGCACTTTGTACGCCGGCCTCGCTTGGAAAGACGCTAAGGACGAAGTCCAAGTCGAAAGCCATCATAAGTTGCTGGTGCCCAAGCGTGACGATTTCAAACTGACCGCCTCGCAGTTCGCCCTGAACTTATTACGGCTAAAACTATCATAATCCGTTTCGCGCCAAGACTTCGCAAAAGGTTTACAATTTCCCGCTCGACTTCCCGTCGTCAGCGTGGACAATTTTCAGACTTAATTTAACCATCACATAACATCAACACAGGACCAAATCATATGCCTCCAAAAACTGAAAGCAAAACTCCCGCAACACCCGCCAACGACAGCAAGGAACGCAAGAACCTCGACCTGGCCATCCAGTCGATCGTCAAGCAGTACGGCGACAATTCCATTCTCCGCCTCGGCGACGAAGCCGCCAAACTGAAAATCGACGTCATCCCGACCGGTTCCATCGTCATTGACCGCGCCCTTGGCGTCGGCGGCTTCCCGCGCGGACGCATCATCGAGATTTTCGGCCCGGAATCCTCCGGTAAAACCACGCTGACGCTAACCGTCGTTGCCGAAGCGCAAAAGCGCGGCGGCACGGCGGCATTCATCGATGTCGAGCACGCGCTCGACCCCGGTTACGCGCGCAAGCTTGGTGTGAACATGAACGAGCTACTGGTCTCCCAGCCGGATTCCGGCGAAGAAGCGCTCACCATCGCCGAGACGCTGATCCGTTCCAACGCCATCGACGTGCTGGTCATTGACTCCGTCGCCGCGCTGGTCACCAAGAACGAACTCGAAGGCCAGATGGGCGACGCCGTGGTCGGCTCGCAGGCCCGCCTGATGAGCCAGGCGATGCGCAAGCTCACCGCCATCATCAGCAAGTCGAAGACCATCTGCATTTTCACCAACCAGATCCGCGAAAAGATCGGTGTCATGTTCGGCAATCCCGAGACCACCCCCGGCGGCAAGGCGCTGAAATTCTATGCCAGCGTCCGCGTGGACATCCGCCGCATCGGCGCCATCAAGCAGCCCGACGGCACCGTGACCGGCAATCGCACCCGCATCAAATTGGTGAAAAACAAGGTCGCCCCGCCCTTCACCGAGGCCGAGTTCGACATCATGTACAACGAGGGCATTTCCAAGACCGGCTCGCTGCTGGATTTGGCGATCGAGCAAAACGTCATCGAAAAACGCGGCGCTTGGCTCTCCTTCGAAGGCAACCAACTCGCCCAGGGCCGCGACGCCGCCAAGGACGAGCTGAAAAACAACGCCGAGCTTTACGCCAAGGTGGAAAAAGCCCTGCTGGCCAAACTGGACGGCGCCAACGGTGAACCGGCCGCGCCCGCCAAGAAAGAAAAAGCCAAGGCTGAAGCCGAGGAATAATCCGTCGTTAACTGTAAAATTTCAAAAGCCTGCCAACTTCACCGTTGGCGGGTTTTTTATTTCACACTCAAATCAATCTCACCCAAATCAATTTCCATCGGCAATGCTTCGGAAATTTCAAATGACACATCCTTGGCGGGCCAAACCTCTTTGGTGATGCGCCCGGTCTTTACCCATTCTTCACTGGACGGAAATCGCAACGTGTATTTTCCCGGCGATAATCCGCAAAGTATTTTCGTATGTGAATTGTAATCAGCATCAAAATCTTCAACCTTCATTCCATCTTTAAACAACTCCGGAAGGGGGAAAAACCAAGGATCATCCGGCGTGGTTTTTATCCTGCACAGCACATCCGTGCCTTTTTTAAAATCAATCTTCAATCTGTTATTTTTGCTGACGTCCACTTCACCATTCCAAGATTGCGCTCCCGGCAAGCGGATATAAACATGATATTTCTCCGTCATAAGCGCTGGCGTTGCGACCTGTTCCGCAATATCCGCCGAAAATCTACGCCAAGCCTGCAATTCGTCGCGACGGACCTTTCCTTGATCTGGTCCATTAGCACATACTGTTATCTTTCTTCCCGCATATTCCTTTAACTCACGCGGCAAACCCAAGGACAATTCCAGCGGCTTGGTCGAAATATCAACCGACAACAGCTCATCCCCGTCATCTCTGGGCAACGGCGCTTGCACGGCAAACGGTATGTCAAAGAACGGACCTTCATTTTTCGCTCTGAAAATTACTCCCCAAACCGGCTCCTTGCGGTTTAAAAAATAATCACGGGAAACCTTAACTTCTCCATTATCGTCAGTTTGTTCATTGCTTTGACTGTACGATTTATCATTCTCACACACCAATAAAGTAATTTCGCGATTAGCGTAAAGCTTTCCGTTTACCAAAATCCGGTATCGTACCGGCCCGGATTTGGGTGGTACCTCAACGTTCTCATCCCACCACGTCTTTAATGTTTGCGCCGCCTCCTTGGCAATACTTTGTGACGGATGTTGCATCACCAACTCGCGTAAAGTCTCCCTGGTGTCGTCGCGCCTCCAACGCTGCATCGCCCAAATTGCCGCCTGACACACATTCACATCACTATTGGCGTCCGCCTTGGTACAAATGAATTTTACAATCGCCGTCTGCATTCCGGTGCTGATCGGCTCGGCATTTGCGGGCCGATCTTCGCATGCCATGACCCGCTGCCGCAATGGATCAATCCAATCATCCTTTTTCTCCGGTGTCACAAATTTTGCCAACACCTTGATATACTCCGTCACCTGTCTGTCCGTTGCCTGTTCTGCCAGCGCTAACAGCAATTTCACCTCATGTTCTCCACCACTTTCCACCAACATTTCCAAACAAATGTGCCGTATTTTATCGGCTTCATAGTTACCATCATTCAACTCCGCATCCACCAACCCGCCAACCGCCACCGAACCCCAATTCCAAGTTCCGGCATGTTGCAAAAATCGCGCCCGCAACCCCCGATTTTCCTCAACCTCATAAAACACACCTCGGTTTTGCCAATCGGTCAAAACTACCCCGGCCGCTTCCTGCAGCCTTCCTTCGTCCACCAACGCAATGAATGTCGCCTTAGCTTTCAATGGAGAGAAAGAATCAAACCCCGTTCCAACCATGCCAGTCCGCCAATAAGGCAACACTTCTTCCGCTTTGGCTGATCTTTCACCGGATACCAAATCCACCATTAGCGTCCAAAACTTGTTCTCATTCAACTCAAATGAAATTATTTTGCCATCATCACGCGCCTGCTCCATGTATTGTTTCATTAACTTCCGGTATGGATTGACCGCCAGGAAAAACTCCGTCCACGCCAATTGTAACTCAGCCGGATATTTCTTCAGTTGTACATCGGCAGACACGGAAAATGGCGGCACCCCGGCTCTTTGTGGCGGCTGTTTCTCCCATTCACGCAATGTCAAACGAAGTTTCGCATCAAACAATGACTGAAACATGAACGCCTTCCCGTAACTATCACCAGGCAAATTCGCAATCTCCCTCGCCAGTAACGGTAAAGTTTCCAGCCGGTCCACTTTTCTGCACAACAACCCAAAAAAACGCGTCAACAAATCTCCGTCTCGCACATAAGCCTTTTCCTTCATGAGACGGGAGAAAATTTTCAGTTCATCATCTGCCGAAAAATTTTTGTCAACCCCACTATTCCCCTCACACAAGTCCCCGACAACTCGATAAAACTCATCACCTTGCAATGCCAAAATATCATCGACAGACTCAATCTTGGCGGCACCCAATCCGGCGGAAAACCAACAGAAAATCAGCAGCGAACCAAGCAGAATGCGGGGGCATTTTCGCATGCCGTGAGCCTAATCCCGCAGCAACAAAAGTCCATTCATAATTCCCGCCATTTACTAAGACGAGCACTAGTGGCGCGAGACTTATCCCTCCGGCGCGACGAATTTCAGGCCGATGATACAGCCAATGATACCAAACAAAAACACCATGCGCATCGTTGTGGACGGGTCCTTGAAAAACATCATGCCGACAATCGCGGTGCCGAATGCGCCAATGCCGGTCCAGACCGCATAGGCCGTACCCATCGGAATCCCCTTGAGTGACAGGGTCAGCAGGCCGAAACTGGCCAGCGCGCAAATGGCAAAGGCCACGGTCGGCCACAGCTTGGTGAATCCGTCCGACAATTTTAAACAGGTCGTGAACCCGATCTCAAATATTCCCGCCAACAACAGCACCAGCCAGTAATTCATAAAAGGTTAATAAATTAGCACAAGCCGCCCTCCCTGTCGATGCGATCTCCCAACGCCTTTGTCGTTAGCGGTTTGTCTTTTTGGCAAATCAGGCTTAGTTTATCCCTCAACCCGGAAAACCATATGAACTACCGCATTGAAAAAGACACCATGGGGGAAGTACAGGTTCCCGCCGACGCCTACTACGGCGCGCAAACCCAGCGCAGCATCGACAACTTCAAGATCGCGCAGGACATCAACAGGATGCCGAAGGAAATCATCCGCGCCTTCGCCTATTTGAAAAAAGCCGCCGCGCTGACCAATCTCGACGCCGGGGTGTTGCCGCAGGAAAAAGCCACGCTAATCGCCAAAGTCTGCGACGAAATCCTCAACGGTAAACTCAGCGACGCCTTCCCGCTGGTGGTCTGGCAGACCGGTTCAGGCACCCAAAGCAACATGAACGTCAACGAAGTCGTCGCCTACCGTGGTCATGTGCTGCAGGGCGGCAAGCTCACCGACAAGGAAAAGTTCCTGCACCCCAACGACGACGTCAACAAATCGCAGTCGTCGAACGACACCTTCCCCACCGCGATGCACATCGCCGCCTATCAGATGCTGATTGAAACCACCATCCCCGGCATCGAGAAGTTACGCGACACGCTAACGGCGAAGTCCAAACAATACATGCACACGGTCAAGATCGGCCGTACCCATTTCATGGACGCCACGCCGCTAACCGTGGGACAGGAACTCAGCGGTTACGCCGCGCAACTCAACCACGGGCTTCGCGCGATCAAAAATTCCCTGACCCATCTTTCGGAGCTGGCGCTGGGCGGCACCGCCGTCGGCACCGGCATCAACACCCCGCCAAATTACGCCGCCAACGTCGCGAAGAAAATCGCCGGACTCACCGGCCTGCCCTTCGTCACCGCCGAAAACAAATTCGAATCGCTCGCCGCGCATGACGCCATCGTCGAGGCGCACGGCGCGCTAAAGACAGTCGCCGTCAGCCTGATGAAAATCGCCAACGACATCCGCATGCTTTCCTCCGGCCCGCGCAGCGGCATCGGCGAACTGCACATTCCCGACAACGAACCCGGCTCCTCGATCATGCCCGGCAAGGTCAACCCGACCCAGTGCGAGGCGCTAACCATGATCGCCGCACAGGTACTCGGCAACGACGTCGCCATCAACATTGGCGGCGCCAACGGCCATTTCGAACTGAACGTTTTCAAGCCGGTGATGATCTATAACTTCCTGCACAGCGCCCGCCTCATCGGCGAAGGCTGCGTCAGCTTCAACGACAAATGCGCAATAGGACTCGAACCTATCGAGGCCAATATCAAGAAACACGTCGATAATTCGCTCATGCTGGTCACCGCGCTCAACACCAAGATCGGCTATTACAAGGCCGCCGAGATCGCCCAAAAAGCCCACAAGGAAGGCACAACGCTAAAGGAGATGGCCGTCAAACTCGGCTACGTCACCCCGGAACAATTCGACGAATGGGTAAACCCGAAAAACATGGTCGGGAAATTGGAGTAATTTTCACCGCGGAGGCGCAAAGGACGCAGAGAAGAGACAATTTTTAAATTTAAATGCAGTTACTACGAAAGCTGTATTTAAACCGATTCTTGGATTTTTCTCCGCGTCCTCGGCGCCTCTGCATTGAACAAAACTGCCTCTTTTTTCCGCTTTCATGGTTAGTGGCTTTGCGCTTTAATAGTCGGCTCCATTTATGATGACCTCGGCCCAGATTCGGCAAAGCTTTTTGGATTTTTTCGCGGAAAAACAACACACCATCGTGCCTTCGTCCAGCCTGATGCCGGACGCGCCGAACTTGTTGTTCACCAACGCCGGCATGAACCAGTTCGTGCCGATCTTTTTGGGCGAGATGGCCTGCCCTTACAAACCCGCCCGCGCAGCCGATACGCAAAAGTGCATCCGCGCCGGTGGCAAGCATAACGATCTGGAGGACGTCGGCCTCGACACCTACCACCACACCTTTTTCGAAATGCTCGGCAACTGGTCCTTCGGCAATTATTTCAAAAAGGAAGCGATCGAGTGGGCTTGGGAACTAGTCGTCGACCGCTGGAAATTCCCGACCAACCGCCTGTACGCCACGGTTTACTCGCCGGACAAGTCCAAAAACGATCCTGCTGATTTCGATCAGGAAGCTTATGATGTATGGGCCAAGCTCTTCATTAGCGCCGGACTCGACCCGAAAGTCCATATTGTCAACGGCAACAAGAAGGACAATTTCTGGATGATGGGCGACACCGGCCCCTGCGGTCCCTGCTCGGAATTGCACGTCGATTTGACCCCGGAAGGCGACACCAAGGGCTCGCTGGTCAACCAGGGCGACGCCCGTTGCATCGAGATTTGGAATTTGGTGTTCATCCAGTACAACGCCAACGGCGACGGCACCTACGTTCCGTTGCCGTCGAAACACGTCGACACCGGCATGGGCTTTGAACGCGCCTGTTCCATCATCCAGGACACCAAGAATTTCACCGATTTCAAGAACGCGCAGATTTCCAATTACAACACCGACGTGTTCTCGCCGATTTTCACCGAGATCGAAAAGCTCTGCGGATTGAAATACACCAGGACCCTGCCCGCCGGCGGCCTCGTTGGCCTGCGGGGGCAAGAACGCATCGATGTCGCCTTCCGCGTGCTCGCCGATCACATCCGCACGCTGAGCTGCTCCATCGCCGACGGCATCCTGCCCGGCAATGATGGCCGCAACTACGTGTTGCGCCGTATCCTGCGCCGTGCCGTGCTCTGGGGCCGCGCGCTAAACCTGAACGAACCGTTTTTCCACAAGCTGGTGCCGGTGGTGGCGCAAACTTTGGGCGATATCTTCCCCGAGCTGCGCAAGAACGAGGCGCTAATCACCAAAGTCATCCATGGTGAGGAAGAAAGCTTCAACCGCACGCTGGACATCGGCCTGGAGCTGTTCTCCAAGGACATCACCGACTCCATCCTGAACCAGGCCAAGATCGAGGGGCTGACCGCCAAGTACGACTTGCAAATCTCGCGCGTGCTCGACGGCAAAATCCTGCATGCAGCCAGCGGCGTGAATGGCAAAGAATTGCTCGACATCATCTTCGGCAAAAACGCGGTGGAAATTTTCGCCAGGTATTTCAAGTCCGCCCCGATTCTCAGCGGCGCCGACACGTTCAAGCTCTACGACACCTACGGCTTCCCGCTGGACATGACGGAAATGCTCGCCCGCGGTTTCGGCATTAGCGTCGACACCGTCGGTTTCGAGAAGCTGATGGAAGAACAGCGCGCCCGCTCCAAGGCATCGCAGAAAAAGGAAAAGATCACCGTTAGCGGCGAGGACGAGAACGTCATCAAGGCGGAATTCGTCGGTTACGACACCAAGCAAAACGTGCCCGTGCAGGTTTGCAACTACGTGTTGGACATGCCGGAGGCAGGTGACGAAGACGATACCGTACGTGCACGCTTATATTTTACACCTACTCCATTTTATGCGGAAATGGGAGGTCAAGTCGGGGACATTGGCACAATCACTTTTAGTAATGACTTTTCTATTCGAATTATTGATACCGTACGTTCAGGAACTCATGGTATTGCCCATATAACCGAAGACGTCGGATTGCTTGATCATATCGACTTTCCGCTCACTGCCAGCATTGATTTAAACCACCGCGCCCAAATTGAAGCACATCATAGCGCAACCCACATTTTACATTGGGCGCTAAGAGAGGTATTAGGGACAATGGTTCGGCAAAAAGGCTCCTATGTCGGCCCTGACCGTTTACGCTTCGATTTCGCCCACATCGAAGCGATGAAACCGCAAGAAATTCGCACAGTTGAAGCAATGGTCAACGAAAAGATTATCGCCAATGACAAGGTTAGTTGGCAGGAACGCCCTTACAGCGAAGTCAAAGGTGATGCCAGTATCATGCAATTCTTCGGCGATAAGTATGGTGAAACCGTCCGTGTGGTTGACATCGGCGGTTATTCCAAAGAGCTTTGCGCTGGAACTCATGTCAATCAAACAGGTCAAATTGGATCGTTCCGAATAATTCATGAAGGAGCAATTGCCGCAGGAATACGCCGAATCGAAGCTCTTAGTGGTAAAGCCCTTTGTTCTTGGTTGGCCCCTCAAATAGAAAAACAACAGGCACTCTTCCTTGATTTAAGCAATCGCAAACCCGACATTCCAAAACTTCCCGCATACACTGGTGATGTTTTTGATGCGGAAGCCCTGTGGCAAAGTTACGTCACACGCAAGGAGTTGCTGGAAAAGATCGAGACCGAGCTGCGCGAGTGGGAAAAGGAACAAGCTAAGCAGAAACAGGTCGAGTTGCAGCGCACGCTAACCGCAAATGTTCCGGTCTGGATCACCGGGGCGCAAAGCGTTAACAACATTCCGTTCATCACCCGCAATCTCGGTGAAGTGGAAAGCGCCATTTTGCCGTTAGCGGTCGGCGAATTGAAGAAACACTGGCAGGGCGTCGCCGTGCTGGCCTGCCACGCCAACGGCAAAGTCGGCATCATCGCCAGCATCTCGCCAGAATTCACCAAGCAAATCCAGGCAGGCAAGATCATCCAGCAAATCGCCCCGTTGGTCGGCGGCAAGGGCGGCGGCAAGCCGGACCTTGCGCAGGGCGGCGGCACACAGGCTGGAAAAATTGACGAGGCCTTGGCGGCAGCCAAAAAGTTGCTGGGTTAATCCTGCGGTCATCCCATGAAAATCAACCTTCACCGCTGGCTCAGAAGCTCGGCGCACGCGCTCGGAAAGGGCGTTGGCTGGCTGCGCAATCATCCGCTGTTCACCTGGCCATTGTTGATTTTATTCGGCCTGGGAGCCTCGGCGGCGGTCGCCGCATACCTGTATTACTGGTCATGGGCGATGAAGTTCGACATGAACAAGGTGTCGCAGATGCCCTCGATCTCGGTGATCTACGACCGCAAAGGCCAGGTCATCCAGCGTCTTTACGAACAGAACCGCATCCTGGTCGACGGCTCGCAGATTCCCGACGTGTTGCGCAAGGCGGTGGTAGCCAAGGAGGACGAGCGCTTTTTCTACCATGGCGGCTTTGATCCCATCGCCATCACCCGCGCGTTCCTGCTCAACCTGGTCGGCAAGAAAATCTCCTCCGGTGCCAGCACCATCACCCAGCAGCTCGCGCGCAATTCGGCGGAAATGTTCGACCGCACCTACGACCGCAAGATCAAGGAAATCTTCCTGGCCATGCGCATCGAGTCGCATTTTTCCAAGGATGAAATCCTGACCTACTACCTGAACCGCATTTTCTTCGGCGGCAACATCTACGGCATCGGCGCCGCGTCCGACGCTTACTTTGGCAAATCGCCAAAGGACCTGAATCTTTCGGAAAGCGCCTTGTTGGCAGGCATCATTGCCGGGCCTAACAGCTTTTCACCCTGGCGCAATCCCGCCAAGGCCAGGGACGCCCGCGCCAAGGTGCTGCAACGCATGGTCAGCGCCAGATTCATCACGCAACAGGAAGCCGATGCCTGCAATGCCGAGCCGTTGACCCTCCGTCCCCTGACCAGTATCCCCGGCTCCTACGTCACCTTCGCCGTGCTCAACAACCTGCCCGCGGAAATTAACCAGGAAACCCTGTACCGTGGCGGGTTGAAGATTTACACCAGCATCGACCTCGATTTCCAAAAGACTGCCGAGCAAAAAATCGAGGAAGGACTCACCAAAATCGAGAACGATTCCGATTACAAGCACACGACCCACGCGCAGTACCTGGCGCACAGCAAGAATGAAACCGAGGACCTTGCCGCGCCGCCCTATTTGCAGTCGGCCTTCGTGGCGATCAACAACCGTGACGGCGGCGTGCTGGCCATCGTCGGCGGCCGCAACTTCGACGAGAGTTCGTTCAACCGTGCCTTGCTGGCGCACCGCCAGATCGGCTCTACGGTGAAACCCTTTGTTTATTCCAACGCCTTCAACATCCTCGACTACAGCGCGTTCACCCTGGTGGATCACAGCGTGTTCGACCTGAAGAATCCCGACGCCTCGGTGGTGCCGGTCGGCCCCAATCCCGATTTCATCAGCGCGCGCGAAGCCCTGCGCCGCAGCGACAACTATGCCGCCATGCGCACCGGCATCGCCTCCGGCGTGGAGAATTTCTGCTACCTGTTCAAGCAGGCCACCGGCGCCGACGCGCCTCCCTATCCTTCCAGCCTGCTCGGCGCCTGCGACGTCACCCCGTTGCAACTCACCTCGGCCTTCACCATTTTCCCGAACTACGGCATCCTGACCAAACCGTGGTTCATTGACCGGATCGAGAATACCAAGGGCGAGGTCTTGTACAAAAACCAGAGCAGCCAGAAGATGGTGCTCTCGCCGCAAATCGCATTCCAGGTCAGCGACATGTTGCGCGGCGTGGTGGATGGCGGCACCGCCGCGGCCCTGCGCGGCACCTTCGACATGAAGGATGACATGGGTGGCAAAACCGGCACCACCAACGATTACAAGGACGCGTGGTTTGTCGGCTATACCAGTGAAGTGACCGCGGGGATCTGGGTCGGCCTGGACAAACCGCAAACCATCATGCCCGGCGGCTATTCGGCGCGCTTGGCCGTGCCGATCTGGGGCAGCATCATGAAAATCGCCTCGCCGCATTTCCCGTCGAAAAAAATGGCCCCGCCGCCCGGACTGACTTACACGCAGTCGAAGACCGAGCAAAAGGTGTTTTTCTTTTTCAAGTCGACCAGCGTCAGTGATCGCAGCGAGTACCTGCGTGACGACCAAATCACCAACGGTTTCCTGCAGCGGCTGGACAGCGACATGAGCATCCACGGCGGCGGGCTCGCCCCCAGCGGTACCGACAGCCCGCAGCAACAGCAACCGAAGAAAAAATCGTGGTTCGACAGCCTGTTTGGCGACGATGAGGAAGACCAAACCAAACCGGCCGACAAGCCCAAGACTCAGGTCCCGGTCACACCCGCGCCAAGCAAGGTGGCCCCCGCTCCGGCCGTACCCGCCGTGCCGCTGGAATAAGCAGGCAATCCTAGGCGGCCTGCTCGACAGGCATTTGCTGCAATAAGAAACGTGCCGCGGTCAGCGCTGATTGCGGCTGGCTGATCTTGTGCAAATTCGCCCGCAATTCACACCAGCGCTTGGCTCTGTCATGGAAAATTTCCGCCACCACTCCCGGAATCTTGCGATGGTCCATGACCAGGTAACCCGCGTCGGCACGGCGCAACAATTCCCAGTTGCCCTCTTCCTGACCCGGAATCATCTGGCTGAAAATCACCGGGCACTCGGCGGCGACCGCTTCCTGCGTGGTGGCTCCGCCGGCCTTGGTGATCACCAGGTGATGGGTCATCAGCAATTGCGGAATCTGGTTGGTCCAGCCAATGATTTCCACCCGCGATTCGTCACCCGCGATCAACTGTCCGATGCGCTCGCGCAGTTTGTCATCGCGGCCAATGGTAACAGTCAGTTTGATGCCGCTAACAGCCAGCAATTGTTTGACCAGCGCGGGTGCGATATCCTTGCCGGAATTGATGATATACAACACTTTGGCTTCGCCATTAGCGGGATCCTCCAGTTGCAACCGCCGTTCAGGAAGGGCGAAATCCAGTTGCACCGGAAACCCGAATGAATGCAATTTGGCGCGCGGCACGCCTTTCTGCGCCATGACCTCGGCGGTCGCCTCGTTCGGCACGATGAACGCGTCACTGGCGGCCCGGTGCCAGATGGAATTGATCGAGATGGAATCGGTCACCATGGTGGCGTGGAAAAAGTTTTTTTCCATCCCCTCGGCAACCAATTGCTCGATCAGGTAATTGTAGCCGGGATAGGTGCAGCATATCGCCGACGGATTTTTCGCCGTTAGCGTCTGCTCCAGCACCTGCTTGAGCTTGTTTTGCAGAAACAACGTGGCCTCGAACAAGCCGGGGCGGTCGAGCAACTTATACAGCAGGTTCCACAGGCGCGGGGCCTTGTTGATCACGGTGAGATACAGGCGGCGGGCAAAATCGTTGGTCCTGCCGTAGGCGATATCGTACAAATCGAGCACCTCGACCTCAACGTCCCCGTCGCTTTCATACAACAAGGCGTCGCGCAAATTCCGGGCGGCGGTGTTGTGGCCCTCGCCAAACCCGGCAGTGAATATCAGTATGGTTTTCAAAGCCGAAAAACTTAACGGGTGATTGTTACAATTCCATGACGCCAATCACGGAATCCGCTCACATCAATCCCTCACGCTCCAGCTCGTCCAGGCGGCGCTCGTTCTCCTGGTCAATCACTTCCTCCAAGTCCTCCAGTTCGACCAGCACGTTCAACGGCACCAGGTTGTCGCCATAGGGCAGGCCGCTGGTTTCCACCACCTGCTTGCCCTTGCTGATGTAAATCCAGGCGAAATCCTCGCCCGCCATCACGCGAAACTGCAAATGCGGCGACCAGATGATCTGCTCGTGGCCGCTAATGGCGAAGGTGGCGTTACCCGAGTCATGCCCCGGAATCACCTGCTCCACCTTGTCGAAATTCTCCAGCCAGCTCCGCACAAAGGCGCCAATCTGCGGCTCATGCAATTCAGTGCGGAACAGTCCCACGTAACCTTTTGAAATCATCGCTTGCAGGTTATCACAGCAGGCGGAAAAAACGACGAGATTTTTGCCGCTTAGGCGTAGGCCGGGCTAAAACTTGTTGCAGAGCCGGACAGATACGATAGCCTGTCCACACATTATGATTTTGGTTACCGGCGGAGCAGGTTTTGTGGGTCGTGAGGTTGTGAAGCAATTGCTGCAGGACGGACACAGCGTCCGCGTGCTGGCCCGCACGCCCAAGCGCGCCTATACCGCGTTCCACGCCTACGATTGCGAAATCGCCGAGGGCGACATTCTCGACAAGAAATCACTGGCCCACGCCATGCGCGGCGTCAAGGCGGTGGTGCATCTGGTCGGCATCATCCGCGAGGGATTCCGCGAGACCTTTGAACAGACCCATGTCGAGGGCACCCGCAACGTGATCGCCGCCGCCGAGGCCGCCGGGATCAAGCGTTACCTGCACATGAGCGCCATCGGCACCCGTCCGCACGCGGTCGCACGCTACCACCAGACCAAATGGGCGGCGGAACAACTGGTGCGCGAAAGCCGGTTGCAATGGACCATCTTCCATCCCTCGCTGATCTACGGCAAGGACGACCTGTTCACCCACAGCATCGAGCAGGCGGCAAAACTGGGCCGCGGCATCATGCCCGTGCCCTTCAACGGTGAAACCATCCTGCAACCGGTCGCCGTTGGCGACGTTGCCCGCGCCTTTGCCAATGCGCTGGCCAACGAACAGGCGCTGGGCAAGGCTTACGACCTGTGCGGCGAGCCGCTAACGCTGAACGAAATCGTCTCGGAAATCTGCCGCGCCAATGAATTGAAACCCCGCCTGATCCCGGTGCCCGGTGAAATCGTCAAGACGCTGGCCTACTTCGCGGGCATCATGCTGCCGGTCACCCCGCTCAGTTACGACCAGGCGCTGATGCTGGAGGAAAATCATCATGGCGACAGTTCGGCCGCCGAACAGGATTTGGGCTTTAGCGCCAGCGATTTCGTCGAGACGCTAAACCGGAAACCGAGCCAGGTCGAATTGGCGCTTGCATGACCCCCATTGAAGTCACGCTGTTTGTCATTTTGTTATTGATGATCGTCCCCGGCATCTGCCGGAAACTCGGGCACGCTTCGCTCATCTACCCCGTTTACATTGTCGCCGGAATCCTTTTCGGCGCGCTGGCCGACAGCCACGCCTTCTCCCTGCTGACCGAGGTTGGCGAATTCGGCTTCATCATCCTGCTGTTCACCATCGGCCTGGAAATCGATTTGCCCAACAAAAAAGAGTCGCTGACCGCGCTGCGCAACGCCTCGTTCTGGATGCTGGTGCAGATCCCGGGGCTGACCACCGTCGGCGTGATGCTCGGCTTCGACCTGGTCGCCAGCCTGCTGGCCGCCACGGCACTGTGCGCCTGCTCCGTCGGCATGACTTATCACGCCTGGCAGAATTACCCCCATCGCGACGAAGAGACCAAGCGCAACACCCTGTTGTGGATGGTGGCCCTGGAAGTGTTGGCGGTGCTGCTGATTGCCACCGCCGACGCCAAGATCAAGAGCGCCCATTACTGGCAGATTCCCCTGCACCTGATCGGCATTATGATTGCCGTGGCGCTGATCGCCTACTGCGCGCAATTTCTTGCCAAGCTGATCAACCGCCTGCTCGAGTTCACCACCAATTGGCGGGTGCATTTCATCGCGTTGTTGGTGTTCGCCGTTGCCGCTATTGGCGAACGGCTCGGACTGTCCGCGCCCAAGACTGCGTTCTTCTTTGGCCTGTTCATCAGCGGCGCCACCCACGAGGGCGTGGCCATGGAGCAACACCTGCGCCCGATTGCCCAGCAATTGCTGATCCCGATTTTCTTCGTCAGTCTCGGTATCCTGATCCCTCCCGGCGTGGTGTTTTCATGGATCGGCCTGATCGGCTTGATTGCCGCATGGCTCATGCTTGGCCTGCGTTATGTGTTGTACAAAGCGTGGTGGCACCGCTGGCTGCCGGGCAACGACAAGACCTTCCTCATCGTCTGCCCCAACCTGACCATCGTGGCGGTTGCCGTGAAAACCCTCATGTCCAGCGCGGTGAAACCGGAGCTCAGCCAAAGCCTGTTGATCATGGGCTTCGTGATTAGCGTGACCTCGATCTTCCTGTTGCCCAAACGACAGCCTGCGGTGGAAATACCCGCTAACGACGAACCGGCAACCGAAGCCGCCTCGTAATCCTGACTCCGCTCAAGGAGCAACCGGCTTGCCGACCTTTATCAACATTACGCCATGCGGCGGCAGATTGGCGGCGTAAGCGTCGGCAAAGTCGCCCAGATCCTTCTGCCGCCAGAGATCACGCACCGCTTGCGAGCCGTTCAGCTGCAAGTCAGACCATGCCACTTTTGCCTCAACCGGCGTTTCACCCCGGTTGAACAAGCCCACCGCCCAAGTGCCGTCTTCCAAGGGCTTGGCGTAAACATTGACCGTCGATTTGTCATCCCCGGCCACGCGCGAAGCCTGCTTGCCGAGGGCGTCCTGATTTACCTCCAGCACTTCGTCGTTGGTCAACAAACCAAGTGTGAAATCATCCAGTTTTTCCAAATCACAACCCAACAGCAAGGGAGCCGACAGCAGGCACCACAGGCTGACGTGCGTGTACTGTTCATCCGGCGTCAGGCGGGTCGGATGCAGTGGCTTGCCCCAGCCCACCCAGCCGACAATCAGCATGTCGGGATCGTTCCAATGCCCGGGTCGCGCGTACTTCTCCCAGCGGGTCTGGTTGAAGCCGTTGTTCGACATGCTTTTCCAATTCTCCGCGATGTCACCGGTGATCCGCCAAGCGTTGGACGAAGGCGTATACTCATCGGCATACTCGATCGGCGCGCTGTTGGACAGGCTAAAAACCAAGTCACGGCCGGTGGCACGCAGCGCGTCGGACATTTCCTTGGTTTCCGGGCCGCGATTCGGCCGCCAGTCATACTTGAGATAATCAAAGCCCCACGCGGCGAATTGTCTGGCATCAGCCTTGGCAAATGAAACCTTGCCGATCCGGCGCACCGCCACGCGAACCGGTCCTGCCTTCCAGGTTCCCAGTTCGTCATCGGCCGTGCCGCCGCGCAACCCGGAATAAGCAGTGACCCAGGGAGTCGAATAAATTCCCGCCTTCAGTCCCATGGCGTGGATCTGGTCAACCAACCCCTTCATGTCGGGAAATCTTTGCTCATTGGCCATCAGGGCGCGGCCGGGGCCGCTACGATCCCCCTGCCAGACATCGTCAATGTTGATATAAGTCCAGCCATGCTGGCTCAACCCGGAAGCTACCATCGCCTTGGCCGCGCGAAGGGTTTTTTCCTGGTCAAGGTTGTCCTCCCAGCAGTTGTAACTGTTCCAGCCCATCGGCGGGGTCAGAGCGATTTCGTCACCAACCACGATGCGGAATTTCTTCTGTGCGGAACCTTTTTCATTCTTCGCGCCCAATGTCACTTGATAAGTACCGGCGGCGGGCAGTTGCCCGGTGATTTGCCCGGTCACGGCATCCAGTTCCAATCCCTGTGGCAAACCTTCGACCGAAAAGGTCATCGGCCTCAGTCCCGTGGCCGGAATGTTGTAAAGAAACGGCGAGCCCGGCCTCACCCCAAAGACGGTCGGCCCGTTGATTCTCGGCTCGGGACCGGGTTTCGGCGTTAGCGGCGCCGGCAACCCAGCAGCCTGCAAATTGCCTATCATCCCGATTAATACCAAAACAAGGGAAACACGGATTCTCGCAGCCATCCCACATAAGTAGGGCCTGGGTTTTTCCTGAAAAGCCAAAATTTATGTCAACAGTGTCCTAATGGCCCGGCGGCTCCTGTCCCGGCTCATCGCGACGCTCCTGCTGGTCGTTCAGCACCTCGAGCTTGGCGGAAAGAATCATCACCTCATCCTCCAGCGAACGGAGGTAATCCCTGCCCCTGTCCTCCACCCGCTGCTGCGACAGCCAGACCGCATAACCGGTGCCGTCCATCACCAGGTACACCACCTGCTGCGCGACCAGCGACCAGTGATGAAAGGCCAGCGCGGTAATGAACCACATGACATCGGCGACCAGGAAAATAATAAAGCAACCCGGCCGCTTCTTAATACACCAGTAAAATGCGTAGATCGACAGGATGGTTGCCAGCCACTCCACCGGGCTGCGCAATTCGATGTTCCAATCGCCGGTAACCAGCGACTGCCAAAGTGTTGCGAAAAGATTCATAGACTGCGGGGGTTGGAAATGAAATGATACCCGATTTCACCCTCCGGTTCAAGCCGCCATATCCGCTAATGACGCAGCGGTATAAGGATCGTAATGGTCAGGCCGGGCCCCCCGGCATTGTTGACCGCCCGAATTTCGCCGTGGTGCATCTTGATGATTTTCTCGCAAATCGCCAGGCCCAAGCCGGAACCCTGGCTCTCGTCACCGGGATCGCCCTGCAGCTTGTAAAACGGCTGGAAAATGTTCTTGAGTTCGGCGCCCGGCAGGCCGCGTCCCTGGTCGCTAATCACCACCTGCCAACGGCGGTCGTTGCCAACCGAGGAAAAACGAATGGTCGCCCCCGGCTTCGACGCCTTGATCGCATTGCTCAGCAGATTAAACCAGACCTGGGTGATCAACGGCGCGTCGATCGACATCGTCAACTTGTCATTGGCCGCCACCTCGAAATTCAACTTAGCCTCCTCGCACAACACCTCGGCGTCCTCGGCAAAAGTGCGCACCAAGTCGGAGGTTTGTTGCGGTTTGAGATTCAGCCCCTCCTCCCCGGCCTCGGGTCGGGCAATGAACAGCAATTTCTGGATCACCGAATGTAGGTGGTCGACGCATTCCATCTGCTGTTGCACCGCTTCCTTTTGTTTTGTATCCAGGCCGCCGCCGAGCAGCAGCCTCTCCGCGTACAACTTGATCAGCGCCAGCGGGGTCTTCAACTCATGCGAGGCATAACCGGAAAACTGCCACAGCTTGGTAAACGAGATTTCCAGGCGGTCGAACATGGCATTGAGCAGGCGGATCAGGTCGGCAACCTCGTCGCGGGCACTGCGCTCCGGGATGCGCTCGCGCAAATTCTCCGCGCTGATGCGCGCCGCGGTCCGCTGGATGCGGCGAATCGGTGAAAAGGCGTAGCGGCTCAACAGATAACCGGTGGGCACGCTGATCACCAGGATCACCGCCAGCAGGATCCCGCAGATGCCGTAATAGCGCTTGGACAATACCCGGATATTTTCCACCGAACTGGCAACCTGGATTTCATAGGGGCCGACACTGTATTTGCCAACCCGCAATTCCCCGAGCGTGGTCGAATTATAAAACCAGTTGTCCTGGTCCGGCGCCGGCGGCGGCAATTCGAAATCACCGGCATCCTGCGACTTGTACAGGATGCTGCCGTCAGGCCGGCGGATTTGCAGGTAATACAGGGAAGCGTCGACCACGGCGTCGCGCTGCACGTCACCGATAAAACTTTGTTCCGGCAACACCAGGCTTCCCTTGACCATGCGGTTGCGTATTTCACGAAATTCCGCCTTGTTCAACAGATCCACCCCGCGAACCATTTCCGCTTCCAGAATAAATCTTCCCAACGCCAGCATCACCAGCATGGTCAGGATCACGATCAACGTGTAGGCAACCGTAAGCTTGGCAACCATGCTGCTCATGGCATTTGATAACCGATCCCGCGCAGGGTCTTGAATACCGGGCTACCGTCCGGCTGCTCGAACTTCAGGCGCATGCGGCGCATGTACACGTCCAGCAGGTTGGGATCGAGGTCATAGGTCGATTCCCAGATTTTTTCCATGATCAGGTTGCGGGTCAGCACCCTCCCGTGATTCAGCATGAACAGCTCCAGCAACGCGAATTCCCGCGCGGTCAGATCGACCGGCTTGCCGTGATGCGTCACCGTGCGCGCCACCAAATCCAGCCTGATGCCGAGATGCTCGTAAACCGTGCCCTTCTGGCTAGCCTCACGGCGCAGCAGGGCACGGATCCTGGCAAGCAATTCCTCGAAACTGAACGGCTTGGGCAGATAGTCGTCGGCCCCCAGGTTCAGGCCCTTGATGCGATCCTGCACCGCATCACGCGCGCTAAGGATCAGCACCGGCTCGCGAAATCCCGCTTCGCGGCACTGCCGCAGAAATTCCAGCCCGTCCTGGTCCGGCAGGGTCAAATCGAGAATCACCACGTCGTAGGGCTGCTCGGTAAGCTGGTCGAAAGCCTTGGCGCTGGTCTCAACCCAGGTGCAGGAATAAGCCGCCTGGCTTAAATTGCGTTGTAAAAACTGGCCGACTTTTTTGTCGTCCTCAACAATCAGAATTTTCATGCTTGGTTGGGAATCCTTGGCCGGTTCCCTCGCTTTCCATTCCCGACTATGGAAGAAAGCCCGGCTTTTGGCGAGCCGGCAAAATAAAAAAAGGGTTCAGTTTTCGTTCAGAATGATGCGGTTAACTACCCTCATAGCTTCACGTTCCGCGTGCCGATATTCTCGCAATAACGACACCTTGGTTACACCCTTACCAGGAGGGACGTGCGGTTACCACCGACCAGCAGCCAGTCACCCTCTGGCTGCGAAAAAAGGCGCTCCGCAAGGGGCGCCTTTTGATTTTCCGCGGAAAAGCAACCTTATTTGACCTGTCCCTTGCGCAGTCCGGCCACGATGCCTTCCGCATCCTGCTTGGACAAATAGGGAGCCGACTTGATGATCCCGTCGGTGACTTCCAACCGCACCACCGGCACCGAGAACAACTTGCCATTCAACAACACTCCCATGCGCTGGCCCAACGACTCGCGGGTGAATTTTGCGAACTTCGCCTTGCCCGCATCGGTCAATTGCAGCACCACGCGGTAATAATAATTCCCCTGCGCCGTGGTGGCGTAGGCGATGTCGCCCTCATCCAGCACCTTATCGGTGAAAACAAAAAAGGCCTTGCCGTTGTCCGGATTCTCGGCGATCGATTCCACCGTCATCCTGACCATGCTCGGCTGCTCCGTCTCCGACACCTTGCAAATGGCAAACACGTTTTCCGCCGCATGGACGGCCAACGACAGCAGGACGCTAATGGCAATCAGACAAAGGGATTTCATGCGCCGATTCGAGCAGAAAAGCCCCACGCTAACAATAAAAAACCAGCTACAATTCACCGCAGAGACGCAAAGGCACGGAGAAGAAAGTTTTTATTCACAGGTTTTACTTTTATAAAAGCGGTCGCTTAATTCAAACAACCTCTGCGCCTTCGCGTCTCTGCGGTAAATGTTTTTCCCTGCAATAAAAAAGGCGCCCCTTGCGGAGCGCCTTTTGAATTTCGCTATTAGCGTCGGTGGATTAATAATCCATGCCGCCCATGCCGCCCGGAGGCATCGCCGGAGCCGCTTTCTCCTTCTCGGGAGCGTCGGTCACGATGGCTTCGGTGGTGAGCAACAGACCGCTGATCGAGGCGGCGTTCTGCAACGCGCTGCGGGTCACCTTGGTCGGGTCAACGACACCGGCCTTGACGAGGTCTTCGTACTGCTCGGTGGCAACGTTGAAGCCTTCAGCGCCCTTGCGCTTCTTGACTTCCTGCACCACGATGCTGCCGTCCACACCGGCGTTGTCGGCCAGCGTGCGGAGCGGCTGCTCGATCGCGCGGGAGATGATCTGGGCGCCGATGACTTGGTCTTCGTCGCTGAGCTTGAGGGCGTCGATCGCCTTCTGGGCGCGGATCAAAGCGGTGCCGCCGCCGGGGACGATACCTTCTTCAACCGCGGCGCGGGTCGCGTGCAACGCGTCTTCCACACGGGCTTTCTTTTCCTTCATTTCGGTCTCGGTCGCGGCGCCGACATTGATGACGGCAACGCCACCAGCCAATTTGGCGAGACGTTCCTGCAATTTTTCACGATCGTAATCGCTGGTGGTCTCCTCGATCTGGCGGCGGATTTGACCCACGCGGCCCTGGATGTCGGAGTTCTTGCCGACACCCTCGATGATGGTGGTGTTTTCCTTGTCGATGACGATGCGCTTGGCCTTGCCGAGGTCTTCCACGCCGGTGTTTTCCAGCTTGATGCCGAGGTCTTCGCTCAACAGCTTGCCGCCGGTGAGAACCGCGATGTCTTCCAACATGGCCTTGCGACGGTCACCGAAGCCCGGGGCCTTGACGGCCGCGACTTGCAGGGTGCCGCGCAGCTTGTTCACGACCAGGGTCGCGAGCGCTTCGCCTTCGATGTCTTCGGCAATGATCAACAGCGGCTTGCCGCTCTTGGCCACTTTTTCCAACACCGGGAGCAGGTCCTTCATGCTGGAGATCTTCTTCTCGCTGATGAGGATGTGGGCGTTTTCCAAAACGGCTTCCTGCGCTTCCGCGTCGGTCACGAAATACGGCGACAGGTAACCCTTGTCGAACTGCATGCCTTCGACCACTTCGAGGGTGGTTTCGATCGACTTGGCTTCTTCAACAGTCACGGTGCCGTCCTTGCCCACTTTGTCCAGCGCGTCGGCGATGATTTCACCGATGGTGTGGTCCCAGTTGGCGGAGACGGTGGCGACTTGCTTGATTTCTTCCTTGTCCTTGACCTTCTTGGAGATCTTGGCGAGTTCTTCAACGACGGCTTCGACGGCCTTGTCGATGCCGCGCTTCAGGTCGGTCGGGTTGGCACCCGCGGTGACATGCTTCAAGCCGGCCTTGTAGATGGCTTCGGCGAGCACGGTCGCGGTGGTGGTGCCGTCACCGGCGATGTCGCTGGTCTTGCTGGCGACTTCGCGCACGAGCTGGGCGCCGATGTTTTCATAACGGTCTTCCAGTTCGATTTCCTTGGCGACGGTGACACCGTCCTTGGTGATGGTCGGGGAACCGAATTTCTTGTCGAGCACGACGTTGCGACCGCCGGGGCCCATGGTGGCCTTCACCGCGCGGGCGAGTTTTTCCACACCGCGCAGGAGACCCTGGCGTGCGGCTTCTTCAAATAGGAGTTGTTTAGCTGCCATAATGTTATTCTTTTCCTTTGGTTAAAATTTATTCGATCACGCCGAGGATGTCGTCCTCACGCAGGATCAGGTACTTGTCGCCGTCGAGGCTGACTTCGGTGCCGCCGTACTTGCTGTACAACACGCGGTCGCCCTTGCTCACTTCAAAAGGAATCAGCTTGCCGGCGTCGTCCTTCTTGCCGGAACCGAGCGCGACAATCTTGCCTTCCTGGGGTTTTTCTTTCGCGGTGTCAGGAATGATGATACCGCCCTTTTTCACTTCTTGTTCCTCGATGGGCTGGACCAACACGCGGTCGCCAACGGGTTTGAACTTAATGTTTGCCATAAGTTTTTGGTTTTTCCTTTTGTTTTAACTCAGTGAAGCTGCTTGTAACGGCAGCTTTACTTTTGTTTTAGTTGAGTATTCGTTTGTTAATCATTGGCGGCGGAAAGTCGCGAAACCCACCGCCGCCAACCGTTACGAAATTTATTTCTTCTTCTTGTCCTCATCGACGATCTCCGCGTCGATCACGTCGTCGTCACCGGACTTCGCCTGCTTCGGCTCGTCACCCGCGCCCGCGGCGCTGCCGCCGTGCTGGGCGTTGACGTCCGCCGAGGCCTTCTTGTACATCTCGGTGGAAATCTCCTGGATCTTGGCGTTGAGAGCCTCGGTCGCCGATTTGATGGCATCGGTGTCCTCGCCCTTCAGGGCCTCGCGCAACTTGGCCACGGCTTCCTCGATGGCTTTCTTGCCGTCGTCGCCAATTTTGTCGCCGTTGTCCTTAACCAGTTTCTCGGCCTGGAACGCCAGGTTGTCGCCCTGGTTGCGGATCTCGACCTTTTCCTTGGCCTTCTTGTCGTCCTCGGCATGCGCCTCGGCTTCCTTGACCATGCGTTCGATCTCGTTCTTGTCGAGGCCGCTGGAACCGGTGATGGAAATCTTCTGTTCCTTGTTGGTGCCCAGATCCTTGGCGCTGACGTTCAGGATGCCGTTGGCGTCGATGTCAAAAGTCACCTCGACCTGCGGTACGCCGCGCGGGGCCGGCGGAATGCCGTCCAGGTGGAAACGTCCGAGCGACTTGTTGTCGCGCGACAGCGGGCGTTCGCCCTGCAAAATGTGAATCTCCACGCCCGGCTGGTTGTCCGAAGCCGTGCTGAACACGTTGGTCTTCTTGGTCGGGATCGTCGTATTGCGCGGAATCATCGGGGTCGACTGGCCGCCGAGCGTCTCGATGCTCAGGGTCAACGGCGTCACGTCGAGCAGCAACACATCATCCACTTCACCACGCAACACACC
This sequence comes from Verrucomicrobiales bacterium, assembly GCA_031256975.1. Classification (GTDB taxonomy): domain Bacteria; phylum Verrucomicrobiota; class Verrucomicrobiia; order Methylacidiphilales; family JAAUTS01; genus JAIRPN01. The sequence goes on from JAIRPN010000012.1 coordinate 44,828, forward strand.
GCCCTGCACCGCGGCGCCAACCGCCACCACTTCGTCCGGGTTCACGCCCTTGTGCGGTTCCTTGCCCACGATGCGGCGGGCAATCTCCACGATCTTCGGCATGCGGGTCATGCCGCCGACCAGCACCAGCTCGTTGATCTCGTTCGCCGACAATTTCGCGTCGCGCAAGCAGGCTTCCACCGGCTTGATGGTCTTTTCCGCCAAATGATCGGTCAGCTGTTCCAGCTTGGCGCGGGTCAGCTTGACCTGGATGTGCTTCGGCCCGGTCTGGTCCGCCGTGATGAACGGCAAATTGATTTCATATTCCTGCGAGGACGAAAGGGCGATCTTGGCCTTTTCACATTCCTCCTTGATACGCTGCATCGCGTCCGACTGGCTGTGCAGGTCGATGCCGGAATCCTTCTTGAACTCGGCAACCACGAAGTCGATCAGCGCGTTGTCCCAGTCGTCACCACCCAGATGGGTGTCGCCGTTGGTGGCCAGCACCTCGAACACACCGTCCGCGATGGACAGCGCCGAAATATCAAAGGTACCGCCGCCGAGGTCATACACCGCGATCTTCTCGTCCTTGGTCTTTTCCAAACCATAGGCCAGCGAAGCCGCCGTCGGCTCGTTGATGATGCGCAATACTTCCAAACCGGCGATCTTGCCCGCGTCCTTGGTCGCATGGCGCTGGCTGTCATTGAAATAAGCCGGAACCGTAATCACCGCCTGGGTGATCTTCTCGCCCAGCTTGGCTTCCGCGTCCGCTTTCAATTTGGACAGGATAAAGGAGGAAACTTCCTCCGGAGTGTAAACTTTTGTCTCACCGCCGACTTCCACCTGCACCGCCGCGGCACCGTTCTTGCCTTCGACGACCTTGTAGGGGAGCCGCTTGATTTCTTCGCCAATTTCCGAAAACTTGCGGCCAATCAGACGTTTGACCGAGAAAACCGTATTCTTCGAATTCGTCACCGCCTGGCGCTTGGCGGCCTGGCCGACCAACCGTTCGCCGGTCTTGGTGAAGGCCACCACCGACGGGGTCGTGCGTGCCCCTTCCGCGTTTTCCAATACGACGGCCTTGCCGCCTTCCATGACGGCCATACACGAGTTGGTCGTTCCCAAATCAATACCTAAAACTTTGCTCATATAGTAATCTCCTTACGCCGTAAGAGACGGCGTTAAATGCTGGAAATTATATATGCAATCGGAGTGCCAGATGGTGGAAATGTTCAGGTGTTGATAATCAATAGGTTATAAAAATTTCTTGATTAACCTAGAGACTCTTATTGTCACAAATGAGACACTTTGTCGCTCGCCAATTTACCCCGTAATCTCCCTATTATGAACAAAATCGCAATCCCACATAATATTAACATACCCGTCTCTGGCTCAGGAATAGCTACCAAAAGACCTTCTACAGTATAAAGCCCCCCTATTTTGAAATTTTGTATGGCATTCAGAGATTCCGTGCCATACATGCTCGGGTCTAAGTTTAGGCTTAACGTGAAAGGATCGATATTGTATTTAACCAATCCGGAATACATGTCGTCAGAATCACTAATCCAAATTGAATCGATATAATTGCTGGTCATCTCATATCCCCACAAAGTCACGTAATGGGCAACATTCGTATTCGGACTGTATTGAAGCCAGAGTGTAATTGCGAAATCGTGCTGCAATGCCGATACTACCCTGTTACTAAAAGTGGTTGAATTTGATATTTCATACCATTGGGCGAGACTGGTTTGGCTATCGTTCAAATAATTTGTCCAATAGCCACCACTCCAGCCAGTGGATGAAGAAGGACTGGGATTGTAAAAAGTTCTGTTGCCCACCAACCACCAGTTAATAACTTGGCAGTTGCCATAAATATTTGGAAAATTGCCGTAAATAGTCCTAAAAATATCGGATTCATAGGTGTAACCCACGGAGACCCCATTAGGTATGTTGGATGGGACATATGTTTGACGATCCTGCCACCATTGAAGCACGTTGCTGGAAGCCGCAGCCCAGCAAAGATTGTAGTCCGTACCGTCCCAGACTTTGTTTGTGTCGTACCAGCCAGAGCCAGCGTTAACACCACTGACAAATACAACTTCGGCACGGGTACTGGTCAGCGCTAACCCTCCTAAAATTATCACAAAGAACACTCGACGAATAAACTTGCATGTGCTGGGGGTAAAATACACGCCTGTTACCATAAAATATCGGTTCCGTTATTGTCAATTGTTTTATACGTGGATCTGTTATCGGATAAAACAACACCCTCTTATTGTGTAAAGTATATGGGACACCGCTGAGGGCCGGTGGAGCTTTTGTTCAAAAAAGCTTGGTAATACACCTATAGAAATATTCGCCTTGTTTTTCGGCTCTTTTCACCTGGCCATGGCTTAAAATCTACTCCCACCCGCTCCCATACATTACCCTCTTCTTCGCCGCGCAGGTTTCGGCGGGGTTGGCGCTGACGGCGATGGCGTTGATCTTGAGGATGAACTCCTCGGCCAGCTTGTTGCAGGCGGCGCACATCGGCACGATGCTTTCACCGGCCACGTTGGAGTTGATGACAGGCGCGCCGACGGTCGGCGGGTTGTTGCAGCGCATCACCGAGCAGCTGGTCGGCCAGCCGCGACCGGAATAGTTGAGCCAGTGTTGCTTCCAGGTCCCGCAGGCACAGTTGCGCGTGTCTGCGCTTTTCCTGTTTCTCCATCCCACTATCGGATACATAGCACTCCTTTGCGTTCATGTTGCTTGGACTGTTCAGACACCTTTCAAAGATCAAGCGCGGGGAACGACGATGAAGCAGGCACGGCCGCGGGCGTAGTACCGCAGCCGTGCTGCCGCACCACTAGCGCGTATTACAATCGGGACAGCAATAAGCACAGCCGTCCACATTCCCAAAGACAATTCGCGCCTCCCTCATCGCATGACTGCAATGCGCGAATTCCCCCAAGTAGGTCTTGGAGCGGATTTCCGGCAGGTAAACGCAATTCTCCTGATGGACCTCATGCTCACCGGACGGCTGAGCATTGTTATTGACGTAATAACGAGCCACACATACCCCCTTGTTGTTTAGCCAGACTTATTCTGAAGTGTGCCAGGATAAGTTTGACAAATCACCTTTACTACAAATGATACGCTTGTGTCAAGTACAGGTACGGCCTTGGGAAGAAGCTCCATTCCCCTTCCGCGAAGGGGTGTCCGCAGAGCGGACGGGGTAGTTGGGCGTTAACACCCCGTCGGCTACGCCGCCACCCCTCTACGAGAGGGGAATTTAACAAGCACATCTCCTTTGTGGCTTTGCGTCTTCGCGCGAGAATTTGCTACTCTTTCTCCCGCAAGGTCAGGATGTCCACCTCGTCATCGGCAAACTTTCGCAGCGCGTAACTGATGCAGCGGCGGATGATGAAGGACTTGCCGAGACCGGTCTTGGTCTGGAACTCCTCGAGCAATTCGTTCTGTTCGGTTTCCATCCGTACCGGGATGGGATTGCCTGGGTATTGAATGATGTTCTTTTTCATAAAAAAGTTCACCGCAGAGGCGCGGAGGCACGGAGTTTAGATGCAGTTTTTAAAGTTAGCCACGGTTCTTGAGTGAGCTGTGCTTAAACTAAAATAAATTGTCTCTTTCTCCGCGTCTCTGCGCCTCCGCGTTGAATGTGTTTTGTTTTAGAATTGGTGTCTGAATCCTGCGGTCAGGCCCCATGGTTTGTCATACTTGTCACCGAATGACGCCTCGTAGTCGAAATGCAGTTGGTTTTGGTCATCCATCTGCCAGATGATGCCGCCGCCGAGTTCGGCACGCGCCCCGTCGATGTTGGAACGGATGCTCTGGTAACCGTTCCTGATGGCGCCGCCGCTGCTCACCATTTCCACCCCGCTGACTTTCAGGTAGGGCTGAATGGCTCCGCCGTTGGCGAGTTTAATGGTTCTGCCGAACAGGGAACCGATTCTGAATTGCAGGGCGTCTAGGTCTTGCGCTTCGATTGACATTCCGGCGGCACGGTAGTCCTCGGCGAGGATATGCAGGTAGTTCACCTGTGCTTGCGGTTCGATGAACCAGTCACCCTTGAAAGTGAATTTCTTCCCTATCTCGATGCTGCCACCCAAGTTCAGATCGTTGTACTCGGCAGTCAGTTGGTTGGCTCCGTAGGGGGCTTTCAACTCATTGTCCACGCTCGCCGCCTTGAAGGTCAGGTCAACATACAATCCCGAGTCATGCAGCCAGGTAGCATAGAGTCCGCCGTAGTAACTGTTGAGAGTGCCCTCGGTTCCGGCGACACGATAGTCGATGTCACTGCGTCCGTAACCGGCATAGACGCCGGTGTAAACCACGTTGTGGTCATCCAGCGTCCACTTGTGATCGGTGCCGAGGTCCACACCGTAGACCATTTGCTCGTAGCTGTGACCGGAGACTTTGCCGCCGACATTGAGTTGTTGCCCGTAACTGCGAATCCAGACGTTTTCAACCAGCCCATCTCCACTCTTCACTTTTCGCTCTTCACTATTCTGCGCGAAGCGCAGTTCCCCCATGCGTTTGAGCAAACTGTTCTGCTGGGCGAACCACATGGCTTGCTGCACGGCGTTGCTGCTGTTGAGCACGGCCCCGGCGCTGCTGATGCCGTCGCGGGTGAAGTGATTGCCGTCCTTGATGACTTTCTCCAA
>JAIRPN010000013.1 GCA_031256975.1 Verrucomicrobiales bacterium
ACCAACTGCACCTCGATTACGAGGCCAGCTTTGGCGACAAGTACGACAAACCCTGGGGGCTAAACTTCGGCTACAGGCACCAGTTTTGAAGCAACACATTCACCGCAGAGGCGCGGAGACGCGGAGAAAGAGACAATTTATTTTAGTTTAAGCACAGCTCACTCAAGAACCGTGGCTAACTTTAAAAACTGCATCTAAACTCCGTGCCTCTGCGCCTCTGCGGTGAACCTTTTTTATGAAAAAGAACATCATTCAATACCCAGGCAACCCCATCCCGGTGCGGATGGAAGTCGAACAAACCGAACTGCTCGAGGAGTTCCAGTCCAAGACCGGCCTCGGCAAGTCCTTCATCATCCGCCGCTGCATCAGCTATGCGCTGCGGAAATTCAGCGATGATGAGGTGGATATCCTGACCCTTAAGGAGAAGAAGTGAAACAGACTTATAAACTCATTTTCTTCGATAAGACCAAGCCGCCCTGCGCCAGCATTTCCGCCAAAGCGCCGCCGCCCGTGGCAAAAAAGTCCTCGCCAGTGTCGATGGCGAATACCTGGTCATTAGCGGCGCCCGGCAATTGGAAACCGGCTCCGCCCGCGTCTCGCCGATTTGGTGCAGTGGGTGACTTTCGGTTAAGACTGAAATGGTGGGGTGAAATAACTGGGCAAGGCGGACTCGCGGGTCTAGTGTGGATTTCATGCCCCCGCAGTCAGTTGATGCGCAACCCGCTGCCTTGCACCGGGATTGCGTGGTGTGTGGCCCGACTCATCCGTTCGGGCTGAAACTCGAATTTGAAGTTTTGCAACCCGGCCATGTTCGCGCCAAAACCCGGCTGGATGCGCTGTGGAACGGTTATCCTTCCTTCGTTCATGGCGGTGTCAGCGCGGCGATGCTCGACGGTGCGATGACCCGCGCGTTGTTTTCCATGGAAGTGGCGGCGGTGACCGCCTCCCTGAACCTGCGTTACCATCAGCCGGTGCGCAACGATCTGGTGATCGAAGTGGAGGCCAGGCATCTGGCGACGCATCACGGCCTTTATTTGCTGGAAGCCTCGATTTACCAAGGGAGGCAATTGTGCGTGGAGGCCGAGGCAAAATTCATGAAAACGCCGGAACTCGGCATTTGACGGACGCCCTGATTTTTTCTTCCGAATGTTCGGCGGTTGATTTCACTCTTCACAATTCACCATTCACTCTTATTCTATCCCCATGCCTGATCCGATTCCGTTGCCGGGGAATGTTGCCGATTTGCGCCGCGAGTATACCACCCGCGGGTTGCGCAAGGAGGATTTGCTGCCGAGTCCGTTTGACCAGTTCCGCAAGTGGTTCAAGGAGGCGCAGGAGGCCGAGTTGCTGGAGCCGAACGCGATGTCGCTCGCGACGGCTGACGCTAAAGGCAAGGTAACCGCACGGACGGTATTGCTGAAAGCCTTCGACGAGCGAGGCTTTGTGTTTTTCACCAATTACGAAAGCGCCAAGGCCAGGCAGATGGCGGAGAATCCGCAGGCGGCGCTGTTGTTTCCGTGGCTGGCATTGGAACGGCAGGTGACCATTAGCGGGTCGGTGGAGAAGATTTCCACGGCGGAATCGCTGGCGTATTTTGCCAGCCGCCCGTTCGGTTCGCGGCTGGGCGCGTGGATTTCGCAGCAAAGCCAGGTGATTCCGTCGCGCAAGCTGCTGGAGATGAAGTTTGAGGAGATGCGGAAAAAGTTCGCCAATGGCGAAGTGCCGTTGCCCAGTTTCTGGGGCGGTTACCGGGTGGTGCCGGAAACGATCGAGTTCTGGCAGGGCGCGGCAAGCCGCTTGCATGACCGGTTTCAGTATTCCAAGGACGCTAACGGTAAGTGGCAAATTGAGCGATTGTCACCGTAGGGAAGAGTGAATGGTGAAAAGTGAAGAGTGAGATAGCGCAGCTTGCGCTTTGTATGACATTATTTCTCTTTCCGTGATTCGGTGGTTCTCTTTACTTGCAAGATGACCCCGGATATCAAAATACGAACATTCCAGTTTGCATTACGGATTGTGAAATTATGCCGAACATTGGAAAAATCAAAAGGTCTCTCGAATGTGTTGACAAGGCAGTTATTGAAATCAGGCACTTCAATTGGTGCCAATGTTGAAGAAGCACATGGCAGTCAAAGCAAAGCTGATTTTACTGCCAAAATGTACATTGCCACTAAGGAAGCCCGTGAGACTCATTATTGGTTACGTTTGCTAACGGCTACTGAATTACTGCCGCAAGATCAACTGGCCGGCATGATTGATGAGGCTAATCAGTTGGTGGCTATCCTGACCACCATCGTTAAAAAAAGCAGATTAAAAAGTGCTGTCTAAACTATGGCCTTGGCGCAAGCTGCGCTATTTGATTCGTTTCACTGAGGTCATTTGTGGCTGCGAGTAATAGCAGCCCAAATTTCACTCTTCACTTTTCACCATTCACTTTTTTTCCGCCAGATAGGCTTCCATGGTTTCCTTGGTGATGGTGTATCGGGCGCCGCAGCGCGGGCAACTGATGCGGATGGAGGGGTCGTCGCCGAACAGTTCATCGGGGTCGCGCTGCATGACGGGTGCCAATAGCGAGAGCATGCGCTGTTCATCGCAGCCGCAGTGCCAGCGGTAGCGGCGTTGTTCCAGCAGGCTGAGCTGTTCCTTTTGGTCGAGCACGCGGATGTCTTCGACGGTCAGCGAGTTGAGCCAGTCGGTGTCGCAGTCGGGCTGGGCGCTAATCATGACGTAGTCCTCCTCGGCGAACTGGAAGAAGCGCGCCGGGCGCTGTTCGCTTTGCAGGTAGTATTTTTCCACTGCACGGAACACGTCGCGGCCCTCGAATTCAATCACGCTGCGGCGGGCGGGCTCGGTGCCGCGCACCACGTCGGAGAACAGGAAATTATGGTCGGTTTGCTTGACGTTCTGGTTGAACACCTGCCCGGCGACGCCGCCGGTTTCGTTGTCGCCGGTGACGAAGATGTTGACCAGCGGGTTCTGGAAATTCACGGTCCAGGCGATGGTTTCATTGTGCGGCCGCGAGGCGCAGTGCAGGGTCAGGGCCGACAGGGTTTCCTTGAACAGGCGGTCCTGGGCGCCGGGGTACTGGATGTCGTTGGCGGCGAGGTGCAGGTAGTAGTCGACGTACAATTCCGAGAATTCCGCCCGCGCCAGCAGGGCGTTGCGGTGGCGGACGAAATAGGTGCGGATTTCCAACCCTTCCGGGACGGCTTCGGGTGTCGGTTTGGCGGCTTCTTCCATAAGAAGATTGTACACGCTAACCGTGAAGTTGCTAATGGGAAATTGGCGGCCCGGCCGTTATTTTTTGCGTCGCAGGGACGGGTCGATGGGGGAGACTTCCTGGGACAGGAAACGGGAAAGGGAGTAGCGGCAGGCCCGGCGGATCAAGTCGGCTTTGCTCAGTCCGGTGTTTTCGCAGATTTCCCGGATGAACAGGTCTTCTTCCGGGTCAAAAGTGATGGGAACGGGGGAGCCCTTCCTGCGGCGTAAGGGTAATAAGGTCATAGTATATGCAAAACTACGAGGTAACTACGCTATGTCAATATTATACAATCCGGGAGCAGGCAAAAGAAAACACGGCGTCCATTCTGCATGGACGCCGTGTCGGGAGATTTGATATTACAAACTGATCTTGGAGATCTTATCGGACTTGGCGGGTTTCACCGTGGCCTTGGGGCCGAGTTCTTCCACGATAAAGCCGATATTTCCGCGCCTGGCGACTTCAAGTCGCAGCAGGCGGACCGAGCGACGGATGATCTCGGACTTCGAGATGCCCGACTGCTCGGCAACGGTTTGAATATGTTTTTCTTCCGGCTCATCGAAACGAACCGGGATGGGTTTGGTTGATTTCATAGTTCTAACAAAGTGCCTTTCACACTATCCTTCTCCGAAACATTATACTGAGTATAAATTATTTCAAGGTTGATTTTTCTCCTCGTTGGAGGTTTTCCTATCGGTGGGTAAATCATAGGCCAGCACCTTGTCGACTACGCCCAGCCAGTAGGCGTCCTGGGCGGAGAGGGCGTTTTCATCCTTTTGCAGGCGCTGGCAAAGGTAGAGGGTGTAGCCGAAGAGGGGGCCGAGCTTGACGCGCAGGGAGTGGGAAAGCAGCCACTCCTTTTGTTCGGGGCTGAAGTTGTCGGGGTTGAGGGATTGTCCCGGGAAAGCGCTGGAAAATTCCTCCCGTTCCTGCCGGTTGAGCAGGGTGTTGCAGGAGGAATAAGTCAGGGACTCGACATAAGCGTCGAAGTCGCCGAGGAAATAATTGCAAATCGCCAGATAGTTGCCGCTGATCTGTGCCAGCATGTCCTCGGTCAACTGGCCCTGCTTGACATTCAGCCGGCGGATTTCGTGCAGGATCACCTCATGCAGGATGGCGGCGTGGGTTTCGATGGCGCTTTCCTCGGTGAGCGGGATGTCGGCCAGCCGCCCGCGTATTTTTTGCAGCAGCTTGGTGCTGTCGCGGGCCTGCAGGGCGGCGTCGGTCAGGATTTGCCGCGCCATGGGCGAGACTTTGTCGGCCAGGTAAGTGGAGAAAAAGAAATCGATTTCCGCCACCGCCGACGGGAAGTCGTCCTCGGGCCGTTCATGGCCGTGCAAAAATTCCGCATACAGCCGCAGGATGCGGCGCACAAAGCGCTGTGACAGGTCGTAGGCGTTTTCCTTGTTGATGCGCTCCAGTTGCGCGGCGAAGCGGTTGGCCTCCTCGACGGTGAGGTTTTGCGCCTCGGACACGCGGACGCCGTGGAAATGGATGGTGGCATGCGGGTAGGCGATCGCGTAGTCGCCGTTGACCAGCAACACCGCGGCGGCGCTGCTGGCGTGACCGATCACCTGGGTGATGATGGGACAGCGCTGTTGCCCGGCAATGGTGGCGCGCAGGATGTCGAGCAGGTAGGAAAGGCTGTCGGTGCTGCCGCCGAGGCTGTCGATGAACAAGGTGATCGGCTCGGACGACTCGGCGCGCAGTCGCAGGATTTCGGGAGTCAGCCTGGCGGTCAGCGGTTCATCAATGGCCATGTTGACATAAACCGCGCGTTGCAGGTTTATGGCCGAGGCATTGCCAGGGTGTTTGATCGGTTCCACCATGTCTGTTGCACAAAATAACCGTAGTACTACCAATTGCAAGGGACACCATAAGAATAATATGGTAACCTTGTGAATAACAAACTATACGACAATTGTTTAAGCCGATTAAGGAAATCAGGCGGAGTTTTTAAGGCTTAACCGGTGGTGCGCAGGGCGCTGGCGATGGCGTTCACCGACAGCAGCAGGTCCTGCAACAACACATCAGCCTTGCAGTGGCTGCCCTTGTCCTTCAGGCGACGCCAGCGTTTCAGCAGGTCGATTTGCTGCATATGCAGGCTGCGCAGGGCTTCCTCGCGCAGTTTCAAGGTGGACATCATGCGCGGGCGGCGGACTTTCATTTCCTTGCCGCCGAACAGCAGGTCGAGCATGCGCTGGGTGCGCTTGAATTCGCCGGAGATCAGGCCGAAGAACCGGTTGCGCAGCTCGCTGTCGCCGACCAGCGAGCTGTAACTTTGCATCAACTTCAAGTCGGCGCTGGCCATGTTGGTCTCGATGTTGGTCATCACGTAGCGCATGAACGGCCAGCAGCTGATTGCTTCGCGCAAGGCTTTGAAATCCTGCGGATATTCTTCCTTCAGGGTTTCCAATGCAGTGCCGACGCCATACCAGCCCGGCAGGTAGAAACGGGCCTGGGTCCAGCTGAACACCCAGGGGATGGCCCGCAAGTCCTCCAGGGAGCGCACGCCGGTGCGGCGCGAGGGTCGTGAGCCGATGCGGCTGTTTTCCAGCAAGTCAATCGGGGTGGCCTGCTCGTAAAACTTCATGAAGCCCTCGGTTTGCAGGAACTGGCGGTAACAATTGGAGCTGAGTTCGGTGAGACGCTCGGCCACCGGCGCCAAGGGCAGAAAAGTATCCCCGCTGTGGCGCTGTTTCAGCGTGATGCCGGTGGTGCCCGCCAGCAGCAATTCCAAATTGTAAGTGGCGGTGATCAGGTTGGCGTATTTTTGCGCGATGGTTTCGCCCTGTTCGGTGACCCGCAGGTCACCGGTCAGGGAACCGTGCGGCAGGGCTTCAAGGAAGCGGTGGGTCGGGCCCGCGCCACGGCTGATGGTGCCGCCGCGACCATGGAAGAAACGGATGTCGACGTCCGCATGGTCACCGATCCTGACTAGAATCTTCTGTGTCTTGTGCAGGCCCCACTGGCTGGCGAGGATGCCGGCATCCTTGTTGCTGTCGCTGTAGCCGATCATGATTTGCTGGACCGGACGGCGCGACTTGCAGCCGGTGTTCTGGCAGGTCTTGCGGTAGTTGCGCAGGCTCAGTTGTGTGACCGGGTGGGCCAGGAAAGCCTGCATGATTTTCGGGCTGCCCTCGAGGTCTTCCAGTGTTTCGAACAAGGGCACTACCGGCAGCAGGCAGTACAAGCCGTCCTTGCCATAGCGGGTCAATCCCGCTTCGCGCGCCAGCAGGTACACCACCAGCAGGTCGGAGTAACGCTTGGTCATGCTGATGATGAGTGAACCGATGCCGCCGGTGCCGTAATTCTCGATGTGGCGTGCCAGCACGCGGTAACAACTCAGCACGGCGTCGGCTTGCGGGCCGACCGGGGCATTGACGTGCAGGAACGGGCGCGGTGAACGCAATTCGCGCAGCAGCAGTTCGAGCCGCGCCTTTTCCGGCCAGTTGGCGAAGTCCATGCCGTTGAGGCCGGATGCCAGTAGCAACTGTTCCATCGCCTTGTCGTGGAAGGCGGAATTCTGGCGGACGTCAAGCGAGGCCAAATGGAAGCCGAACACCTGGACGGCGCGCAGAATCGGGTTGACGTCATGCTCGGCCAGTCGCTTGGCGTTGACCTTCAGCAGTGAGTCGCGCAGCACCAGCAGATCGTCCTCGAGTTCCGAGGAATAGCGGTAACAGCCGGGGAACTGCGACGGTTTCACGCTTAACGCCTCGTTCAGCTGGATGGGCAGCCGGGTGACGATCAGCGCCGACAACATGCGCCAGGGTTCGGACTGGTTCAACTCAACCGCCTGGTTGGCGCGGTCGCCGAGCAATTCGATGATTTCCTTGTTGCGCTGCAGCAGCTCCTTCGGCGGAGTCTGCAACGAGTCGGACAAACTCATGATGCGCGGCAGATTGGCCAGCATGCGGTGCAGGACCAGCAGGGCTTCCACCCGCAATTCGTTCAGGGTCTCGCAAGTGGTTTCCGCGGTGACCAGCGGATGACCGTCACGGTCGCCTCCCACCCAAGTGCCGAAGGTCAGGCGCGGGCGGTTGGCGGGATCGAAAATGCTGTCGGGATCAAAGCCCATTTTTTCCCAAGCCTGCTGGAAGCGCAGGTCGAGTCGCGGCAGCACCGCGGGGAACACCTCGCGCAGGTAATGCAGGATGGTCTGGCGTTCCTTGTTGACGCTCGGTTTTTCCAGCAATACTTCGCCGGTGCGCCACAAGCGTTCGAGCACGGTCTTGATCTGCTCGCGGTTGGCACTCAATTCGTTCGGCGTCCACATCTGGTTCTCGCGCTGCACCAGTAGCAGGTAAAGTTCGCGGTGCTTCTCCAGCACGGTGGCGCGCTTGGCCTCGGTCGGGTGCGCGGTGAGCACCGGCTCGACGTGGATATGGGACAGGGTCTCGGCAATTTCCTTTTCCTTGCAGCCGAGCTCGAGCAGCTTGGTCAGGTAGTCGCGCCACAGGCCGTGCTCGGGATCCGGGTCCTCGATCGAGGCGCGGGCGCGGCGCATCTGCGCGGCGGCATTTTCCTCGACCATGTTCAGCAGCTGGAAAGCGATGGAATAAGCCTGCGCCAGATGCGGCGAGAAACGGCGCGGCAGCGGAAGTTTTTTCAACTCATGGCTGAACGGCAATTGCTCGGCGATTTTCTTTTCGCCGAGTTCCTCCAGGACTTCGCGGAAACAAACAATCAGGAAATCCAGATCCCGGTCGATTTTGGCGAATCCTTCCTTTACGTAATCCATCGTTGGCAAGAGCAGCTCCTAGTTCGCAGGCTAAAATAACGACTATTAGCGGGTCTGCAAATGACAAATTGCCGCTAATCGCGAAAGTTTTGCAGCGTCCGGTTTCCCTTGCGGCGCGCTGGGTCTGGGCTAGAATGTATCGGTTAAAGGATGGTCGCGAGTGGTGAAAAGAGGGTTTTTGTCATTGGCGCCGTTAAAACAACAGAACAATACAACTAAACAAGCATGATACATTTTGATTTGTGGTTTATCTTGATCTTCGTCTTTACCATGGCGTTTTCGCTGATCGCCGCGGCGCGGGTGAAATCGGCCTTTCACAAATGGAGCCAGGTTCCCGCCGGTTCCGGTGAAACGGGGGCCAGCTGCGCGCAACGCATCCTGGATGCGGCGGGTATCGACGACGTGGAGATTGTGCCGGGCGATTCGTTCCTCGGCGACCACTATGACCCGATTCACAAGCGCCTGGTATTGTCGCCGGATAACTTCCAGGGCAATTCCGCCGCCGCGCTGGGCATTGCCGCGCACGAATGCGGCCATGCGATCCAGCACAAGATGGCTTACGCCCCGTTGAAATGGCGCATGGCGTCGGTCGGCGCCACCACTTACGCCAACCAGGTCATCACTTGGATGCCGCTGATCTTTTTGTTTACCGGCATGCTGGCGCCGAAGACCGCGTTCCTGATCATGGGTTGCGCCTGGGGCGTGGTGATGTTGTTCAACCTGATCACTCTGCCGGTGGAGTTTGACGCCTCGCGCCGCGCGGTGATTATTTTGGACAAGATGAGCTTCCTGCGCACGGAGGAAGCCCAGATTGGTGTCCGCAAGGTGTTGAATGCCGCGGCTTGGACCTATGTGGCGGCCTTTGTCACCTCGCTGTTGTACACGCTCTATTACCTGTTGCCGCTGATTCTCGGTAATCGCCGTAACTAGCGACGGTATTTTTTCTGCCGCTAACCATGACCTCACGGTTAGCGGCTTTTTTATTGGTTCAAAGCTGGCCGACCGGGAAAAATTTCAGGAACAACAGGCCGGTTAGAATCAAAATGGGCAGCAGGATCGGCAGCGCATATTTCACGATGTATTGCACGAAACCGGGCACACGCACCTTGGCGTGGTCGGCGATGGCCTTGACCATGAAGTTCGGACCGTTGCCGATGTAGGTCAGCGCGCCGAAAAACACCGAACCGAGCGAGACGGCGATGATGTACAAATTGTGGTTGCCGATCAGGTAGGAGATTTCCAGGTCGCTTTCCGGGACTTGGTGGTTAGCGAGCAGGTCGCCATGGTATTTGTACAACGTGGCGAAGGTGTTTTGCGTATCGGCCGGCTGGCTGTTCAGCCAGTTGAGCAGTTCCGTGCCGTTGAGGGCCACGCCCTGTTGCAGGTTGGCCAGCAGTTCGTTTGGCACAAACAGGCCGATCGAGGCGCTGAGGAAGGTGAGGTAAGTCGGCGCGTTGTCGAGGGCGCCGGAAAGCAGGCCGCTGGAAAAATAGAACGCCAACGGCGAGGCGATGCCGAGTTCCGCCGCGTGCAGTTTCAGATAATCCAAGGCGGGCATCATGGTGGCGAAGATGCCGATGAACAGGAAGGCCACCTCCTTGATCGGGTGAAAATTGAATTCGTTGGCCGCATGCACGGTTTTCTTGGTGGAGAAGTATGAGGCGACGGCGGCGATCACCATTAGCGCCTCGCGCCACGGCGAATCAAGGAACACCCCGGCCAGCACCAGCGCGAGAAAAAACACATTGTGCATGCCGTCGAACTTCCAGGTTTCCTCGCCAACATGCTGCGCCTCGCGCACCCTGGCGGGGGCGAGCCGGAAATTTTTCAGGTCGAAACAATAAAACATCGCCAACAGCAAACCGAGCGCAAAGGCCCAGGGAATCCACAGATGCTCGATTGTCCAGAAAAACGGAATGCCTTTCAGGTAACCGAGGAACAGCGGGGGATCGCCAATCGGCGTCAGGCAGCCGGCGACGTTGCTGACGATGAAGATGAAAAACACGATGTGGAATGCGGTGATGCGGTATTTGTTCATGCGAATCCACGGACGGATCAACAGCATCGACGCGCCGGTGGTGCCGATGATGTTCGCCAATAGCGAGCCGATGAACAGGAACACCACATTCTGCGCCGGGGTGGATTCGCCCTTCAGCGAGATATGGATGCCGCCGCTAATCACGAACAGCGAGCCGATCAACGCGATGAAGCTGACATACTCATGCGCGGTGTGCAGTACGGTGGTATGCGCCTTCAGCGAAAACAGGTAATAGACCAAAGTGATGCTGCCGAGGGCGATGGCGACCTTCGGGTAATGTTTTTCCCACCAGTGTTTGCTGATGAACGGCATGACCGCGATGGATAGCAGCATCACGGCGAAGGGAATGATCATCCAGGGGTTCGGTTCAATCAACTCGGCGGCGGCGAACATAACACCGCACTATAGCGCAAGGGCGGATCGAGCCAACAAAAAGCCGCCAGCCATGACGCGGCTGGCGGTTGAAACTTAAACGATCTTCGTGGCGGGCGCGTGAAGCGACCCGCCACGAAACCTATAACCCCCGTTTTAGGTCAGGGATTGCTCCCTGTTAGATCGAAACTGTTTTAGCGGATTTCCTGTCGCCGAACAACACTTTCAAGCGTTCGTTCAGTTGCTGCGAATTCCGCAGGCGATCCGTGTCGGAGCCCTTCAAATTGTCCTCGGACAACTGGCGGCGCAGCTTGGTCAGCGCGATTTCCTGCAACTGCCGGATACGCTCGCGGCTGACGCGGAAATCCTTGCCGATGGTCTCGAGGGTTTCTTCCTCGCGACCGTGCAGGCCGAATCTCATTGCCAAAATCTTCAGTTCCTTGTCGTTCAGGACATTCAGGGACGCCATGGCGTTTTCCAGCAGTTCCTTCTGCGCCATCTCGGTCGCCGGGTCGGCGGCGCTTTCGTCCGGGATGGTGTTGGACAAGGTGGTTTCCTTGGAATCGTCCTGGTTGCCGGGTGTGCTGTCCAGCGAGACCACTTGCACCGAGGCGGAGCGGGCACGGCTGATGTCTTCAACGTCCAGACCGGCGATGTCGGCGATTTCTTCCTCGGAAGGTTGACGGCCCAGTTGCGAGACCAGTTCATCGGTGGCGATCTGGGTCTTGCGCAGCAATTGCGCCTTCCAGATCGGCACCCGGACGGTCTTGCCCTGGTTGGTGATCGCGCGGCGGATGCGCTGCTTGATCCACAAGGCGGCGTAAGTACTGAACTTGGCGCCTACCTTGGGGTTGAAAAGTTCACCAGCGCGTACCAGACCGAGGTTGCCTTCGGAAATCAGGTCGGGGAGGGGCAGGCCCAAGCCGACGTATTCGAGGGCGATTTTAACCACCAGACGCAGGTTTGCTTGTACCAATTCCTGCAGGGCGGCGTGATCCTTTTTCTTGATCCGGTTGGCCAGTTTGATTTCTTGTTCGCGGGTCAGCAGGGCGTATTTCCCAATTTCCTTGAGGTAACTTTCCACCGACGCCGTGGGGGTGTATGATGTCGTACTCATTACTCGTCTATCCTATCAACAAACCTATTAAAATCAACCGGTCGACAGAAGTTATTCCTAATGTTTATTGACCGACCGGTCAATACATAAATTTAATTAATACTCTTCTCTTTACAAGCATTTTTTTACCGCAACGGACTGTAAAAATTTTTTACTTCACACAACTTAAATATATCACGCAAAATAGTTAACAGCATGGACAATGCCGGTTTTGGGCTTTTTCCCGGCGATAAAAATTTTGTAACCAAAGTCCGGCAGGCGTGTTTATCCGTTCAAATAATCCGATGAATGAATTATCGGATGAATCTGAAAAAATTATGAGCGAACCAGAAAATTCAGCAAATTGTTTGAAAACCAAGACCAACTGGGCGTTTGCCATGTCTATCATTAGCTTGGCATTGAATGTCATCCTGATCACCGCGTTGATTGTCGGCATCAGCTGCCACAAGAAACGCCATCACGAAGGTTTCCGTCACGGCTTTGGCGGCGGCCCCGGCATGCAGTGCCCGATGATGGGCGGCCCCGGCGGTCCCGGTGGCTTCAAAAAATTTGGCGGCCCGGGCTTTGAACGTCCCGGCTTTGGCAAGGACGGCGGTCCCGGCGAACGCCGCGAATGGGGCGGCCCCGGCGGTGAAAACCGCGGCCAGCGCATGCTCGACCGCCTGACGACGGAACTCAGCCTCGACGCCGGACAACAAGCCAAGATCAAGCAGATCTTTGACGACCAGAAGGCGCAGATCGAAAAACTGGGCGACCAGCGTACTCCTGACGCCGTGAAAAAGATCCTGGAAGACGGCAAGGCGAAGATTCGCGTCGTGTTGAAACCCGACCAGCAGAAGAAATTCGACGACATGGCGGCAAAATTTGGCCCGAAACGTAACCCAGAACAAAAGTAAGGCCAGCAACAAAAACGCCAACCTTGCCCCAGACGAGGTTGGCGTTTTTTTGTGCCCGGAAAAGGAGAGGTGAAGAGTGAATGGTGAAAAGTGAAATGAATGCAGCTCACGCGGAAGCTGTGCTTATTGGGTTCATTTCACTCTTCACTTTTCACCATGCACATTTGATTACCCCGCCACCATTTCCCACAGGACTTTGCGGGAAAGGTACCAGGTGCCGCGCCAGCTGTAACCGATCTGGCCGCTGGCCTGCGGGTAATGGCGCAGCATGCCGATGTGCAGGTTGTAACGGATCATCGCCTCGTTGATGCGATTGAAGAATTGCGGCGCTTCCGGCAGTTGCTCGCCATTGTGCGGATGCACTTCGTTGAGGCGCAGGTATTCCTCGTGCTGGGAGAACAGTTCCGCCGAGTCGTGCGCCTCCAGGCAGCGGTAAACCTGCAATTCCGGCGGCATTTTCATGTTGTAGGACAACGGGAAGTCCCAGGTGATCCAGTAATTGCCCTGCTCGTCGATGGTGACGAATTGCAGGAACAGCAGGGAAAATTGCCCCTGGCGGATGACGCTAATGGCGGCGTAAACCGGTTTTTCGCGATGCTGGAACAAACGGAATCCGTGCCGTACCGGCGAGGGTTCCAGCCAGTAATCGCGATCCAGCACGAAGTCGAGTTCGCGCAATTCCCCGGTGATAATCCGCAGTTCCTCAAGGTCCTGTTCCTGCAGGGTGCCTGGCGTTAGCGCCGATTCCCTGGAAAAACGCAGTGTACGGCTCAGGTACGCCGCCTGAACCACCGGGATGATGAACCAGCACAGCAAGCTGACGGCGACCACCACCCAGCTGTCGGTGATGAACCAGGCCGCCGCGCCAATGCTGGCAAAAATCAGCCAGACGCCGATGCGGCGCAGCCACGGGCGTTCGCTTTGCAGGAAGGTATAAGCCCCCAGCAACAGGGCCAGGCAAATGCCGAGATTGAGCATCCAGGAATTCATGGCCCTGTAATTATAGCCCCGAAAGCGAAGGAGGGCAAAGTAAGCCTTGGTTGACTTTGGCGACGGCCTCCTCGCCCCCTATCAGGCGGACCATCGTTAGCGCCAGTTCGAAGGCTGCACCGGCGGCGATGCCGGTGACCAGCTTGCCGTCGATGACGATGCGTTGGTTCAGCGGGGTGACGTCCTTGAGATCGTCAATGGCGGTCGGGTGGCAGGTGAATTTTTTGCCGGCGAGCAATCCGGCCGCGTTAAGCGCCAACGGAGCCGCGCAAATCGCGGCAATCCATTTTTGTGCGGCGGCCTGCTGTTGCAATTTTTTCAACAACTTGCCGTTGGCGGCCAGATTATCGGCGCCGGGACGGCCGCCGGGCAGATAGATCAGGTCAAAATCCCGGTTGATGACTTCATCCAGCGTGGTGTCCGCCAGGTGCCGGGTTTGTCGTGTGGCGGTTAGCGGGTTTGTTGATAGCGTCGCCGTGGTGACCTGGAATCCGGCGCGGCGCCAGACGTCGACCGGCACGATGGCTTCGATTTCCTCGAAACCTTCGCCCAGCGGCACCAGAATGGAAAACGCGGCACTCATGTCAATGGGTGGCCAGCACCAGCTTGTAATTTTTGACAAAATAGGCGATACCCGACCAGACGGTGATGACCAGCGTGATGTACAACAGGATTTGGTACAGGCAGAAAGCGTAATTGATGCCGCTAAACGTGAAGTCCAACTGCTGGAAGCTGAGCAGGGCAAGGCCGACCAGCACGGTGACAATCTGCGAGATGGTCTTGTGCTTGCCGATGCGCTCGGCGGCGAGGATCACGCCCTTGGCCGCCGCCAATGAGCGCAGGCCGGTGATGGAGAACTCGCGCGCCAGCACGCTAATGACAATCCACGCCGGGGTTTCCACCGGCATGAGGTCGTTGAAGGCCACCAACTCGATGAACGCGGCGCTGACCAGGATCTTGTCGGCGATCGGGTCGAGCAGTTTGCCGAGATCGGTGATCAGGTTGTACTTGCGGGCGATGTAGCCGTCGAGAAAGTCGGTGATCCCGGCGATGACAAAAATGAAAAACGCCACCGAGCCGGACCAGCTGGAGTGTTTGAAGCTCAGGACAATGACAAACACGAGGCTGAGAAAGAGGCGCAAAACGCTGAGTCGATTGGGCAGATTCATGGCGGTTTACCAACTATAATCCCAAAGCCGGAACAGTGCAATTGTCATGTGCACGCTAACGACGGCTTGTAGTCAATCAATTCACTGGTAGTCGTACACGCTGAACGCCCGGAAGCTCATATTTTTGCGGGCTGCCGCCATTCTGGATGATACCGATCACGGAAGCTTCGCTCATAATGATGATATAACCGTCTGCGACCCATGGGTCGTCGATCGGGAATACCTTGCCGGGAGGCAGGGCATCGGCGTAGATGCTTTCTTCCTTACCGTTGCGAATGGCGATAATTCGTACCCAGCGAGATTTTTCATCAGCATTGGCGTCGGCGATCAATTGCAGGCGCAGTCCCTTGGTGGCCGGGGGTGGGGCGGATTGTGTTTGCGCTGTTGGGGTTTGTTCAACAGGAGTGGCTTTTAGCGGTTCGGTTTGTTGCGCCGATTTTTCAGGACTGGTGGGTTGAGAAGAGGTGACGGCCGTTGCTTTGGGCGGATTGTTATTATCCATTGCTTTGGCGGTCGGGATATTGTCGGTTACCGGCTTGGCAGGTTTGGCCGGCGCGGGTTTTTCCGGCGCAGGCGGCGGAACTTCCTGCACGGCCGCATGATGTTCCGGCTGCTTGATGAAGGACTTGACGGTGTACAATTTGTAGGCGCCAACGCCCAGTGCGACCAGAATAACGCCGATGATCAACGCCAAGCCGATGCCCTGCGAGGTAGCGACGGGTTCGTGCGAGCGGGTGGGGATGGATTCCAAATCCTCGGGTTCCAGTTCGAGCATGTCGACGGGGACGTCGGCGGTGCCGTTGAACTGTTTCAGCAGCGCCCAGCCGTCGAGTTCGAGTTCGCGGGCGTAGAGGCGGATGAAGCCGCGGGCGTTGGAAACGCTGGGCAGCCTGTCAAATTCATCGGCCTCGATGGACGCTAACAGCGAGGGCTTGAGGTTGGTGCGGCGCGCCGCTTCCTCGAGCGTCCAGCCCTTGGCCTTGCGCGCTTCGGCAATCTGCTGGCCGATGGTTTTCTTGGCGTTAGCGTTCATTCGTCAAATAAAGTTTCCGGGTCAAGTTGGTCGAGATCGACGAGCAGGTCGCGGTCCTTGGCGCCGTCGCGCGGGCCAACAATGCCTTTTTGCTCCAGCCAATCCACCACCCAGGAGGCGCGACCATAGCCGATGCGCAGCCTGCGTTGCAAGAGCGAAGTGGAGGCGCGCTTTTCCTGGCGGATGACCTCGACGCATTTGCGGATCAATTCCATGTCCTCGTCGGAGATTTCCTCCTCCTCGGTATTGCCGCCGCGCGACAGCTTGGTATGGATCTCGTTTTCGTAGGAAGGCTTGCATTGCTTGCTGATGAACTCGACCACGGCGGCGACTTCCTCGTCGGAGACGAAGGCGCCCTGGGCGCGGATCAGCTTGGCGGAGCCGGGCGGGAGGTACAGCAGGTCGCCCTTGCCGAGCAGGTTTTCCGCGCCGTTCTCGTCGAGGATGACGCGGGAGTCGAGCGCGCTCGGCACTTGGAAGGCGATGCGGCAGGGGACGTTGGTCTTGATGACGCCGGTGATGACTTGGGCGCGCGGAGTTTGCGTGGCGATGATCAGGTGGATGCCGGCGGCGCGGGCCTTGGCGGACAAACGCGCGATGGCCATTTCCACGTCGGCGGGCGAGGTTTGCATCAGGTCGGCCAATTCGTCGATGATAACCACGATGTAGGGCAGGTGGTCCGGCATCGGTTCCTCGTCGTCATTAGCGTCGAGACCGGGCAGGCCGATCTCGGGCTCGTCATTGGCGTCGTCCTGGTCGGCGGGATCGATTTCGTCATTAGCGGACGCTGCGGCCAGTTCCTTTTCCAAATCGAGTTTTTCCTGCTGTTGCTTGCGGTCCTTGGCGTGCTGGTTGTAGGCGATGATGTTGCGCACGCCGGACTTGGCCATCAGGCGGTAGCGTTTTTCCATTTCATTAATGACCCAGCGCAGGGCGACCAGCACTTTTTTCGGATCGGTGACGACGGGAACGACGAGATGCGGCAGGTCGTTGTAAACTTGCAATTCGACCACCTTCGGGTCGACCAGGATGATACGCAAATCATCCGGG
Source organism: Verrucomicrobiales bacterium (assembly GCA_031256975.1). Taxonomy (GTDB): domain Bacteria; phylum Verrucomicrobiota; class Verrucomicrobiia; order Methylacidiphilales; family JAAUTS01; genus JAIRPN01. Next base: position 16,669 of record JAIRPN010000013.1, read on the forward strand.
CTGAAACGGTAGAGCAGGCTGAGCAGGATGGAGTTGACGCAGACCGATTTGCCTGAGCCCGTGGTTCCCGCGATCAGCAGGTGCGGCATGGCGGCGAGGTCGGCCACCAATACCGAGCCATACACGTCCTTGCCAAGGGCGATGGGCAATTTGCCGCTGGTGTTGCGCCAGGCGTTGGATTCAAACAAGTCGCTAAGGACGATCTTCACCTTTTGGCTATTCGGCACCTCGATGCCAACGGTGTCTTTGCCGGGAATCGGTGCGAGGATGTTGACGCGCTCGGCTTTCATCGCGCGGGCGATGTTGCGTTCCATCGCGGCGATGCGTTCCACGCGGACGCCAACGGCGGGATAAACCTCGAAGCGGGTGATGGTCGCGCCCTTGGTGATGTCGCCGGGCGAAACCTCGATGCCGAATTGCAGCAAGGTGTCGACCAGCAACTGGCGTTTTTGTTCCAGATCGTCGGTGTCGATGCTGGTCTTGCCGATGCTGTCATTGGTCGCCAACAGCGAAAATTTCGGCAACTCGTAATTCTCGTAGGACGCCAGCGGCGCGGGCTCGATCTTTTCCTTCGGCTTGGAGGATCTGGCCGGGGCGGACGCTAATGGCGAAGTCGCCGGGCTCGCCGTTAGCGGCTTGGAAATTTCCTTCTCCACCACCGGTTCCACGGCGGGGGCGCTTTCCTTCGGCTGCACGGTGGTGTCGAGAATCTTCGGTTTGGGCCGCACCGGGGCGGGTTCATTGCGTCCCAGGCCGGCGGGCATCGCGTCGGGGTCGCCGCTGCCGCCCTTGCGCGACATTTCCTTTTCCAACTGGCGCGCCTTGCGTTGCAGGCGTTTTTCCTCGATTTCCAAACGCTCCATTGGGTTGGCCGACTCGATGCGGGCCTGCTCGCGCGCTTCCTTCCATTCCTTGAGCCAGACGACGATGCGACGGGTCAGGGCGATGGGGCGGATTTCAAACAACAGGATGAAGCTGACGATGTACACGGTCAGCATCACGATCGCCGAACCCGCGGTGCCCATGTAATTGGCGAACAGGCGGTCGTTGAGCCAGTAACCGATTTCGCCGCCGGGATGGCCCTCGACGGTCAAATAACCGTTGAACACGGTGAAGATCGACTTCATCAATTGCAGCAGCGCCGCGCCGCTGAACATCACCAGGGCGAACCAGATCAATTTGTAAACATTGTCGCGCTTGAAGGTGTAAATCAACGCCACCGAGGAACACACCATGATCACCGGCACCAGATAAGCCGCCAGGCCGAACACGAAAATCAATCCGCCCGCCCAGTAAGCGCCGACCGTACCGATCAGGTTCTTCGACGGTTCATTGACCGGTGAATAAAACAGACCCAAGTCATTCTTGTCGAACGAGAACAGCGCCAACAGCGTCAGCAGCCCGAATCCCGCCAGGATTATGGCGATGATTTCGACAATCAGCTTGGTTTCTTTGTTGGTTTCGCGTTTTACTGCCATGTGCGCCATCTATAATGGCAAATGCAAAATAAATTCCAAATGCCAAATTCCAAGCCCCAAATCACTGGGAGCGGAATAACCCGCTAATGGTCATTTTTCTCTTCACCGGCTTTATCATTAGCGGCAGACTGTTGGCGCGAATGAAAAGCATACTGGTATTTTGCGGTTCCAGTTCGGGTGAGGATGAGATTTATCATCAAGAAGCCGTACGGCTGGGCGGGATTTTGGCGCAACGGCGTATTGATTTGATCTACGGCGGCGGCCGGGTCGGGTTGATGGGCGCGGTGGCCGACGCGGCGCTCGCCAATGGCGGCAAGGTCATCGGGGTCATCCCGCGGTTCATGAGCAGCAGGGAAATCGCCCATTATGATGTCAGCGAATTGATCCTGGTCGATACCATGCACCAGCGCAAAGCCCGCATGCACGAATTATGCGACGGCGTGATCGCCCTGCCCGGTGGTTATGGCACGCTGGAGGAATTATTTGAAATCCTGACCTGGGGCCAGTTGGGCCAACATCGCAAGCCGGTTGCCCTGCTCAACGTCAATGGTTTCTACGACCCATTGTTGGCGTTCATCCAAAGCATGGTCGACCAGCAATTCCTCAAGCCCGCTAACCGCGACATGCTGCTGGTTGATGACGACATCGACCGCCTGCTGCGGCGCATGGAAGATTACAGCGCGCCGCCGGAGCCAAAATGGATTGTAAAATAATCCTTTGATTCCCGCCGCCGCTAATGGCAAGCTTTTTGTCGTTAAACGACCGTATGACTACCCCCTGTCCTTATCGTGTCAGCGTATTTGGAATAATTGCGTGCCTGTTGACGTTTGTTTTTCTGATTGGCTGTCATTCAAATAAAAAAACGGAACCACCCAAGCTGGTGTCATTTGATTTGGTCGCCAAGGGAAAGCAATTGATTGTAACTCAGGAGTTTGAGGTGCAAAATCAAGCGGTTCCGATTGCCAGATTTGAACCAAGTTCCAAGACCAAATTTATTCTCATAATGCAATTCTTTACGCAAGGTTTCCATAAATTGGAGAGTGGCAAATTAAAAGTTAAATTCGTGGATGCTTATGAAATAATACCGCAACAGGGTTCTTGTGAATTGACGTTTCAACAATATTTTGTTGGCAAAAGCAAGCCGTCCAAATCTTTTGTCATGTTGCCAACGGGAGAGATAAGGGCAAAGGAAGATGCTGTCCGATAGCCCGCTAACTGCAATTTGGAAATTTATTCTTCCCTGAAACCGCCGCTAATGGCAGAATTTTTCACTTATGCCAGTCTACAATTTAAAACCAATCTTCCAGGAACGCATCTGGGGCGGACAAAATTTGAAATCCCTGTTCGGTCGTGAAATCCCGGCCGACAAGCCGATCGGTGAATCATGGGAACTTTCCGACCGTCCCGAGGCGCAGACGGTTTTGGTGGAGAATGGCAAGACGTTACATGATCTGTGGGCCGATGCCGCCAACCGCAAGAAAATTTTTGGTTCCGCCGCGCCCGACAGCGAACGTTTCCCGATTTTGATCAAGCTGCTCGACGCGCAGGACAAACTTTCCCTGCAGGTGCATCCGCCCGCGGCATTGGCGCCCAAGTTCAAGGGCGAGCCCAAGACCGAGATGTGGTATTTCCTCGAAACCACTCCGACGGCGGAGATTTATGTCGGGTTGAAAAAAGGCGTCGACCGCAAAAAATTCGAACAGGCCATCGCCGACAAAAGCGTGGCCGATTGTTTCCACGTGCTGAAAACCTCGCCCGGCGAGGCGATGTTCCTGCCGAGCGGACGGGTGCACGCCATCGGCGCGGGCAATGTGATCCTGGAAATCCAGCAGAACTCCGACACCACCTTCCGCGTTTACGACTGGGACCGCGTCGACGCCAAGGGCAAGCCGCGTGATTTGCACATCAGTGAATCGTTGGAATGTATCAACTTCAACGATTTCGAGCCGACCTTCGCCCAGCCGCACGCCAACCGTGTCGTGGCCTGCCAGTATTTCGCGGTGAACAAAGTGTTCTTTGACGAGCCGAACCAGAGCGACGAATGGCAGACCGACGGTCGCAGTTTCCATTTCCTGTTTGTCTCGCAGGGCAAATTCAAGATCAACGGCAAGGAATACCCGCGCGGTGCCAGCCTGTTTGTCAGCGCCGAACCCGACACGCTAACGGTCGAGTCGCTGGAAAACTTCGGCGAATTGGTGTCGGTGACCTGGCCGGAATAATCCGCCTGACCGTTAGCGGCGGCAGCCGGACGGCCTGTTTTTTCAAATAGACAATCGGCCGAAATCAATTGAGAATCCGGCCAATGTTTTTTGATCGTTGGATCGGCAAGGAATGGGCTTACAAAAGCAGCTGGCTGGATGTACATGCCACTTCGCTGGCGTTTTACCTGCTGCTGACCATCGTGCCGATGCTGATCCTGGTGATGATGATCGCCACCCGCTTCAACGCCACGGGTACCCGCGAGGCGATGGAATTTATCGTCAACAACGTGATTCCCACCGGGACCGAACTCAAAACCCATGAATTGTTGAAAACCGTCGAGATTGGTTCGCGCTCGTCGGGCTGGCTGGTGGCGGCGTCGCTGGCGGCCCTGTGGACGGCGAGCACGTTCATGAGCCATCTGTCGGCGGCCTTGCGGCATATTTTTGCGCCCGGCATCAAGCCGCCGCGCATGGACTGGCTGAACCGGGTGTATGCCTTTGCCCTGCTGCTGGGCTGGGCGGTGATTCTGTGCATTGTCAGCTTGTTGTTCCTGATCGCGCCATTGGTCGAGCAGCATTTCAACCCGCTGCCGTTCGGCTGGCTGCACAGTTGGGGATTGAAGGTGACCCGCCAGGGCCTGTCGCTCATGGCCATGTTCGGCGCGTTTTGGTTCACCTTCCGCATGCTTTCCGCCTCGGTTGGTGTTGGCTACCGCGACAGGGCGGTGGCGCGCGCGGCCATGTACGCTACCATCGGCTGGATCGTGTTTGGTTGGTTGTACAGTATGTTTTTGGTGAAGATCTGGCAGCACAACCCTCTCTACGGCACGCTCGGTGGTTTCATCGCCACGCTGTTGTGGGCGTATTTTTCCTGCTGGGTGATTTTGTTGTCGGCGGTGGTGCTGTCGGTCAACGGCAAGAAATCATCGGCGCCAACCGCGAAGTAACCGTTCATTTATGCAAACCTACCAACACCTTGAAAACCGTTCCCGCGAATGTGCCCTGATCAATACCGCCTGCTCGGTGCTGCATTGGGACCACCAGACTTATTTGCCGCCGAAGGCTGCGACCTACCGTGGCGAACAAACGGCGTATTTTTCATCATTAGCGCACCGGCTGTTCACGGCGGACGAGGTTGGCCGCTGGCTGGCGGCCTGTGAGAATCAAGCCGGGGCGCTAACCGCGATCCAGCAGGCCAACGTTCGCGAATGGCGCCGCCGTTACGACCGCGCCACCAAGATTCCCGCTTCCTTGGTGGAGGAATTCGAACGCAGCGCCACCGCCGCGCACGGGGCCTGGAGCGAGGCGCGCGCCGCCGCTGATTTCAACCGCTTTCGCCCGCATCTGGAGAAAATCCTCGAGCTGCGGCTGCGCATGGTTGAATTGTGGGGAGTGGGCAACAATCCCTACGACACCCTGCTCGATGAATACGAACCGGGCGCCAACAGCGAGGAATTGCAGGCCTTGTTTTCGTCGTTAGCGCCGCGACTCGCCGGGTTGCTCGCGAAGGGCGTGGCGTTTTACGAATCGCAACCGGATGATTTTCCCGCCGGGCCCTATCCGGTTGAACAACAAAAAATCTTCAACCAAAAAGTCGCCACCAAGTTTGGTTTTGACTTTGATGCCGGCCGCATCGACGCGACCGCGCATCCGTTCTGTACCGGCCTCGGGCCGGATGATTGCAGGCTGACCACCCGCTACACCGAGGACGATTTCACCAACTCGTTGTACAGCGTGTTGCACGAAACCGGGCACGGCTTGTACGACCAGGGGACTTTGAAGGAACATTACGGCACCCCGGCTGGCGAGGCGGTTTCGCTCGGCATCCATGAATCGCAGTCGCGATTCTGGGAAAACCACATCGCCCGGCACGCGACATTCTGGGAATACTGGCTACCGGTTGCCGCGGAACTGTTTCCACAATTGCGGAAAATTACCCCGCTAACCATGAGCCGTCACGTCAACCGCGTGCGCCGTGGCTTTATCCGCGTGGATGCGGATGAACTGAGTTACGACCTGCATATCATCCTGCGTTTCAACATCGAAAATCGTCTCATCAACCGGACGCTAACGGTGAAGGAACTGCCGGATTTCTGGAATGCCGAGTTTGAAAAACTGTTCGCCGTTCGCGTGCCGAACGACGCGCTGGGCTGCCTGCAGGACGTGCATTGGAGCGGCGGCATGATCGGTTACTTCCCGACCTACACGCTGGGTAATCTCAATGCCGCCCAGCTTGCCCACAAAATGCGGCAGGCGATTCCCGGCATGACTTCGCAACTGGCGTCCGGCGAATACGCGGAAATCCTTTCGTGGTTGCGAACCAATATCCATTGCCACGGCAGCATCCACCAGCCGTCAACGCTAATGACCAATGCCACCGGCGAGAAAACCAATCCGGTTTATCACCTGACACATCTACGGGAAAAAATAAAATAAAGTTCACCGCAGAGACTTTGTTAAATTAATGCAAGCCTCGGCGTTCTCCGCGCCTCTGCGGTGAATATGAATTATAATCCCGATGGAATGTCGATAAACTGCCACGGCAGGCGGAATTTTTTCGCCAGATTCGCGGTTAGCGCCTTCACGCCGAAGGTTTCCGTCAGGTAGTGGCCGCCATAGAAAACATTCACGCCGAGTTCATGCGCCAGTGAGAAAGTCCAGTGCGCGCCTTCGCCGGTAATGAAAGTATCGACACCGTCATTAGCGGCCTTGGCCAGTTCGTTTCCCGCGCCGCCGGTGACAATGCCGATATTTTTGCAAGTCGCCGGACCGGCAGCGATTAGTTGGCTGTTAACGTTGCCCAGGGCTTTGTTCAGTCGTTTGTGCAGTTCGGCACGGGAAATATTGGTTTTTACCTTGCGGCCGAGATTCTGGCCTTTCTCGAAGAAGAACGGTTCGCTCCGGTTAAAGCCGAGCGCCTTGGCGAGCAGGATGTTGTTGCCGAGCTGCGGGTGCAGATCGAGCGGCAAATGCGAACTGTAGATGGCGAGGTTGTTTTCGATGCAAAGCCTGATGAGTTCGTAACGTTTCCCGGTTAGCGGCACCAGCGGCGACCAGCCGATGCCGTGATGCACGACCAGCAAGTCAATGCTGCTGGCGACGGCCTGTTTGACCACCGGCAAATTCACGTCGACCGATGCGGCCAGCCTGCTGACCTTGCCATTGTTGGCGAGCTGCAATCCGTTCAACGCGCCGGAATAGTCGCCGATATTTTTGTGGTCGAGCAGTTTGTCCGAATAAGTGGCGATGGACGCTAATGACGAAGCCATAAGGTTACCTCAGGAGCTGATTGCCTGCCGAAGGCTGGGCCGGGCCGCTGGCGCCGGGAGGCAGTTCGACCAGCCAGCCTTTTTTCTGGTAATAATTCACGATGTAATTGGCGATCATGCCGGCCACCCGGCCGCAATCCTCGTTGACCGCCTGCTGCAGCGGCAGGCGGATGCTGGCCTCGTTGCTCGGGTTGGCGCCGGTCTCAAACAGGGCGATGCGTTCGGGCGGCGAGGTTTTCAGGTTGGCGATTTGCACGTAAACTTCCGAGGTGTGTGCGCCACGCTGGTTGTACAGATAAATGCTGAGGGCGTTTTGCTTGTCGTCGATGTTGTAAAAGGTTGGATCAACCAGCCAGTAATTGCCGGTCGGTGGCGGCAAATCGCGGCCGAAGGGATAGGTTGCGATGCCTGCGCGATTCAGCGCTTCGAGCAATTGTCGCATCGCGCTCTCGCGCATCTTTTGCTTGAACGACACCAGGTCGGCACCCGGCGCGTTGACGTTGACCTTCGACAAATCGAGGGTGAAATCGTACACATAAACGGCATCGGGACGTCCGTTTTGCGCGGGAGCCGGGTCGTTCCTGGCGGCATTCGGCGCAGTGCATCCGGCCGTCAGGACAACGGCGGCAAGCATCGGGATGAGTCGTGTGAATCGCATCGGTTTTACAACGTAGCGGCGGCGACTTGTCGAGTAAATTGAAATATTCTTTGTCATTGGCGGCGAAGTTCCCTAGACAGGAAGCATGATTCAAGCAGCCATTGACGAAGACGCGATTTTTGAGAAGACCAGGGAACTTTGCGCACTGATTCTCGCGCAACCGAAGCTGAAGAGCTGGCCGCAGGATATGCAGGCGTTCATGGAGGACAAGAACTCGCAGGAACAATATCGCAGCGTCAGCGCGCGTGGCCGTGAATTGCACGACCGCCAGATGAACGGCGGCGCTCTTAGCGAAGAGGAGATCGGCAGTTTTGAAAAGTCCCGCTACGAACTGCTGGAAAATCCGGTGGCCCGGGCGTTCATCGAGGCGCAGGGGGACTTGAACAAGGTGCAGGACCTGGTGAACCGCGTTCTCAGCAAAAGTTTCGAGCTGGCCCGTGTGCCGGAAAAAGATGATCTATGCTGTGGCGACGGGGATTGTGACGGTGATGGCGGTTGCGGCTGCCATTGAATGGTGAATGATGAAAAGTGAAGGGTGAAATCAGGCGCCGCAACCAGCTGCGCTCTGCTTGATTCAAGCTTCACCCTTCACTATTTGAAATTCACTTTGGGGTGATTCTCCAGGTATTTTTTGATTTCCGCGGTGAAGGGGTCGCAGAATTCCCCGAGCTTCCTTTCGCCCACGCCGCTGAGGCGGCCGAATTCGTTCGCGTTTAGCGGGTAGAAGCGCGCCATTTGCCTGAGGGTCACGTCGCCAAAGATAATGTAAGCGGGCACCTGCTGCTCGTCAGCGATCTTCTTGCGCAGGGCGCGCAGGCGGCCGAACAATTCCTCGTCGCACTCGATTTCGCCGGTCTTGACGGCATGGCGCTTGGCGGCTCCGGCGGACAGGACGATTGGCCGGGTCAGGCGGATCGGACTGCGGTTTTTCAAGGCCTCTATGCCGCTGGCGCTCACGGTCAGCGTGGCGAATTTGTCCTGCGACTGGTTCAGCAATTTCAAGCGGATCAGTTCGCGGCCGATGGCCAGCCATTCGCTGCGGTGCAAATCCCTGCCGATGCCGTAGGTGCTGAGCTGGTCGTGCTTGCGCTCCTTGATTTTTTCGTTCTGGCTGCCGGTGAGGATATCGGCGGTGTGGTTCATGCCGACGCTGTAGCCGCTGGCGCGGCAGGCGCGGAACACGCAGGAGAGGAACTTTTGCGCCTGCACGGTGCCGTCGTAGGTTTCGCGCGGTTCCAGGCAGTTGTCGCAGGCGGCGCAGTTTTCCTCGGTCCATTTCTCGGAAAAGTATTCCAGCAGGTCAATGCGGCGGCAGACCGAGCATTCGGCATAATGCACCATGCGGGTGAGCTGGCGGTGAGCGATTTCGCGTTCCTGCAGGTCGGTTTTTTCGTCGATGAAATGCAGTTGTTTGGCGACATCGCCGGGGCTGTACAACAGCACACATTCGGAAGGTAATCCGTCGCGGCCCGCGCGCCCGGTCTCCTGGTAATAACCCTCGACGTTCTTCGGCAGGTCGTGGTGGATGACGAAGCGGACATTCGGTTTGTTGATGCCCATGCCGAAGGCGATGGTGGCGCAGATGATCTTGGTTTCGTCGCGCAGGAATTCTTCCTGGTTGCGGTTGCGCGTTTCGTTGTCGAGCCCGGCGTGGTAAGGCTTGGCGGCGTGGCCTCTCGCCATTAGCGAGTCGGCCAGCGACTCGGTGGCGCTGCGGCTGGCGCAATAGATGATGCCGCTTTCGTCTGGGCGTTGCTTGAGGAAATCGAGGATTTGCTGCAGCGGTTTTTCCTTGGCCTTGACGCGATAGGTAAGGTTGGGACGGTTGAAGGAGGCGACGAATTTTTCCGGATCGCGCAATTCCAGCAGCCGCACGATGTCTTCGCGCACGCGCTCGGTAGCCGTGGCGGTTAGCGCCATCAGGGGAACGCGGGGAGCGAAATCGCGGAGCCGGGCAAGCTGGCGGTATTCGGGGCGAAAATCGTGGCCCCATTCGCTGATGCAATGCGCCTCGTCGATGGCGATCAGCGAGATGTTCCAGGAACGGAGATTGTTTTCCCAGTGGTCCATCATCAGTCGTTCGGGGGCGACGTAGAGTAATTTGTATTCGCCCCGGTGCAGGGACGCCAGCCGCGAGCGGGTTTGTTCCGCGCTTAGCGTCGAATTGAGAAACGTGGCCTTTACGCCCGCGGCCTGCAGGGTGTCGACCTGGTCCTTCATCAGCGCGATCAGCGGGGAAACCACCAGGGTGAGCCCGCCGTGCAGCAGCGCCGGGAGCTGAAAGCAGAGTGATTTGCCGCCGCCGGTCGGCAGCAACGCAAAGACGTCCTTGCCTGCCAGCGAGGCCTCGATGATTTCGCGCTGTAGCGGACGAAACTGGTCGTAGCCGAAGGTTTGCTTGAGCGTGGCGGTTAACGTGGGCATGAAACGAAAATATTAACCATGGAACACTTGGAACACACGGAAAAATATTTTCCCGGAAGGCCGGGTTTATTTCAGCTTGCGCAGGGTCGACCAGGCCCAGAAGGCCAAGCCAACCGCTAATAGCAGGATCAGCCCGCGGAACAGCCAGAGCTGTGTGGGCGTGATGCCGTTGTTGTCGCTAACGACGATTTTTTCGTTTTTGTTGTCGAAGGCGGAATTGGGCTGTGGTTCGGACAAGTTCCAGACGACGGCCTTGGCGAGTTCGGGGGAGTTTTCCGGCAACACCGAGGGCAGGTCGTAGCGCGGAAAAGTGACGTTGTTGGAGTCGCAGAAGATGGCGTAATGACGCGATTTTTCCGGCAACAGGTACAGATTGCGCTGTAGGTAGGTGCCGCTGATGGAGTTGACCGTTAGCGGGATATTGTCGCGGTTGACGATAATCAGGCGCAGGCGGGTGTATTGTCGGCCGTCGAGCTGGATGGTGGTGTCGGCATTCGGACGACCGCTGGTTTCGCGATTGGCGGCGGGGAAACGGTAGATGGAGTCGTTGGCGATTTCATACCAGGGCGCGTCCTTTTTTCCGGTGGAGGATTCCACGCGGACCTGGCGCATGAAGTATTTGGTGCCGATGTCGAGGGTGATGGCGGTTAGCGGCAGATTGCTTTCACCGAGGTCGAGGATGGTATCGCCTTTTTCACTGGTGGAACTGCCGCTAATGGCGAGCGGGGCGCTGTCGGTGACCTGGCGTTCTTTGATGGTCTTGCCGTACCAGGCATTGACGCCGGTGACCAGTCGCGGGGGTTTGGCGGTGGTGGTTGGATTGGTTGGCAGGCTGCTGCGGAATTCCAAGTCCTTGTATTTGAGGACCACGTTTTCGTCGTTGGCGTTGGAGGTGTTGCCGGTGGCGGGTTTGTCGCCGCTGATGATGAGGCGGAGGTAGCGTGCGGTGGTGGGCGGGATATCGAGCTTGGTGTTGCGGAGATTGATGCGGGAGCTGTAATCGAATACGGAGCAGGTGGCCAAGGGTTTCCAAGTGCTGTTGTCCTCGCTGGTTTCAATTTGGATGTTTTTTTCGAAGTCGTTGCCGTTGATGGTGACCTGCATGCCGTCGATGCCCGACAAGGCTGCGGGGCGCTGGTAGGTGATGCGTTCGCCACCATTGGTCAGGGCTTCGTACTTGATCGGTTCAAGACCGGCCTGCTGGCGGTTTTGGCCGGGCAGGGTCTTGCCGTAAATCACATAGGGAACTTCGCGGTTGGCGTCGTCAAACACACGCAGGTCGGTGAAGTCGTTGTGGGTGTGGCTGATCACGCCGGCGCTTAACGTCACCACGGCGGGATTGTCATCGGTAACATCGCCGCCGAGGCTGGCTTGATAACGGAACTGCTTGGGTTCCGCCGCCGCTAATGACGAGACGGCGACGGTGATCCATAAGGCGCTAACAGCGAAGTGTTTCATGATTCTTTGTCTGCAGGAGTTTCGGGAAGTTGGTTGTCGTCTTTTTCCTTGGGCATCAAGACCTCGCTGTAGCGGTAGTACATGTAGGACGCGCCGATCAGCAGCAGGCCGAGCACCACGCAGGCGAGGACGCGGAACGGCGTGCTCACATGCGCCATGTCGCCAATGATGACCTTGAGCGCGGTGACGGCGAACAGGCTGATGGCGGTGTAACGGCAGGCGGCATTGCGTTTGATGAAACCGATGATGATGAGGGCGATGGAAAAAATGCTCCACAAGGCCGACACTGCGGCGGCGCGGCCTTCCGGTTGGTAGTCGGCGAAGAAGCCGCTAACTTCGGCGGTTAGCAGGCCAAACAGCGCGATGCCAAAGACGATGATGAATGTCTTGCTCTCATCGGCGAAGTTTTTGCGCAGCAAGCGCGCCGCCACATACAGGGCGCCAAGCGCGACGATGGTGGTGAAATGACGGCTCAGCCAGATGAAGCTGTAGCTCGGCAGGTAGCGGAATTGATCGACGGCAAAACCGAAGCGGTCGGGATAATCGAGGAAGATGAACTTGGCGAACACCACGCTGAGCATGATGATCGCCGTCCAGTGCAGTTTGGAGCTTTCCAGTTTGAGTGCTGTCCAGAGGATGATCGCGCCTTCCACCATCCAGAAGATGGTGATCCAATGGCCGCTGAACAGAATGGGCACGGTGATGGTGAGAAACAGCATGCCCATGGCCAGGGCCATGATCAGGCTGCGCTTGTTCTCGGGCTGGCGTTTGTACAAATTATGCGCCATCCAGAAAAATACGCCGGCATAAAACAGGCTGATCAGGCTCGCCGCCGGATAATCAGTGTGGTTTTTGATCATGCCGTAGGCGAAACCAAAGGCGATGAAGCTGTTGATGACGCTAATGCCGAAGCCGCCGACCTGTTCGGTGACCTTGTTGCGGAAGAAATAGGCATAGGGCACGATGGCGTAGATCACGAAGAAGATATTCAGGTAAACAATCGCCGGCCAGAACATACTGTCGTCGTACTTGGTGAAATGCCAGCCGCTAAAGATCAGCCAGGTGAAAATGAAGCCGAGAATGTTAAGCAGTCCCCAGCGTTTATAAAACGAGAGCCAGATCACGCCGAGGTTGAGAATGGTGAGATAAGTGAACAACGCGATGTAGGGGTTGTTGCCGGTGCTGAGCAGAATGGGCGTGGTGAAACCGCCGATCAAGCCGACCACGGCGATGGCCTTGGAGTCGTACTTGAGCGATAAAACTCCGGTGAAGGCCGTGATGAGCACCATCAGGCCGAAAGCGGTAACTTGGTTGATGATGGGCGGTTCAAAAATCTGATAGGCCGCGAATGTCGCGAAGTACAGGATGACAATGCCGCAACCGATCAACGGCAAACCGAATTTCAACAATTCTTCGCCCTTGCGTCGGAACCATTCGCCGGCGCCGAGGAAGGCGCCGCCCAGCAGGTAGGTCATGATGACACGCCAGATGGGGGTGATCCAGTTGTTGTCGAAGGCCAGCTTGAGGAAATAGCCGACGCCCAGCACGGTAATGATGATGCCGGCGAACAACAGCCATTTCTGACCGATGTGCAATTCCGATGACCCTGAGGCGGGAGCGTGGGGTGCGGTAATTGGAGGGGGCTGGATGTTTTGTGACTGCGGCTTGGCGGTTTCTTCCTCCCATTCGCCGAAGGCGTAGGTTTTTTTCGCCGGTTGTGGTTCGCTGTTGGCGGCGGGAATTTCCTGGCTCGGTTCCGCTTCGTTTTCCCATGGCAAATCCACGGTTGGCGGTTTTTCCTCGATTTCCGAAATCCAAGGCGGCAAAGGCGGAGGCTGTGGCTTGGCAACCGGAGTTTCGACGACCGGCTCCGGTTTGGGTTCCGGTACGCTAATGGTGAGCGGCGGCAGTACCGGCTCGATTTTTTTCGGGATGGCGGGAACGGGAATCTCCGGTTGCTCCGCGGGTTTGGTGATTAGCGGCCGGTCCAGGTGTTTTTCCACGTCGCCGATGGCGTTGCTCAGTTTGCCGAGGGAATCGTGCAGCGAGCCCTGCACCGAATCGATTTGCAGGCGCAGTCCCTTCAGCGCGTCCCGCAGCGGGTCAGGGGGCTCATTCTTGACCGGTTTGCCGCAGTAGAGGCAGACGATGCTTTGTTTTGATATGGGGTGGGAACAGTTGGGGCATTCCATATTATTTCCTTAGTAGTTTGCCAGATTGCCGATAACATTGTTGCTCGCCAATACAATTCATGATTCCGATGTGTTGTTTTCTACGAAGGATAAAACCGGTTTGTCCTTCGTTTAAGAATACTTTTAACAGCCCGCGGAAAATAAACATAATCGATAAATCATAATCGATTATTGATTATATAGATGTTCGGACCGAGGGGTGGCCGATAATGAAAAAAAGCTGGCAAGTTATTCACAAAGCCTTTGTCGTTCTTCCGTCACAAATCCTCCTTTAATTAATCGGACTGCCAGCGGGTGGAGCCAAAACTTCACCAATTGTTCACAAACTATCGGTGGAGTTATTGGCCACTTATCAACAAGGCATCAAGGAGCAGTCTTTTCAGCGCGCTGCAGTGCTTTAGAACTAACCCCTCATGATTGCCGACCCGACCCGTACATTCCCCCCGCGAGGAAAGAAGGAAATTACCCTCGACCTCGCCGCCTTGCCCGCCATTCACAGTCCCGAAGCGGAACGGGCGGTGCTGGGAGCGATGTTGTCGGATCCGGATCAGGTCATTGACATGGCCGAAGAATCACTAATCGCCGAGGATTTTTTCCAGCCTGCGCACCAGACTTTGTTCCGCGCATTGAGCGATATGCGTGCCCGTGGCGTGGCGATTGATCCCTCTACCTTGTTACTGTATCTGGAAGATCGCAAGCTGAGCGATTCGGTTGGCGGTGCGCAATTGCTGGGCGAGCTTTCCGCCGCCGTGGTTAGCGTGCTGACCGCGCCGAGCCACATCCAGGCGGTGCGGCAGAAGAGCATTTTGCGCCACCTGCAACAGGCCTGCGCCAAGATCGTGTACGATTCACAGGAACGTCAGCACGAATTGGAATCGGTGCTGGACGAGGCGGAAAAGATGGTATTCGAGATCACCGACCGCGGTGTGGCCAATTCGACGGTGAGTTCGAAGGACGTGGTATTCAAGACTATCGAGATCATTGAGCGCACGATGAAGATGAAGGGCCGTTACGACGGCCTTGCCACCGGATTTAACGATCTCGACAAAATGACCACCGGGTTCAAGGCTGGCGAAATGATTGTCATTGCCGCCCGGCCCGGTGTTGGTAAGACCGCGCTGGCCCTGTCGATGGCGAAGAACTTCATCAAGGAGCGTTATGATGAAAAACAGGAGCGTTTCGTCAAACCCGGTTATCCGGTGGCCTTCTTCAGCCTGGAAATGACGGCCGAGCAGTTGATGCTGCGTTTGCTTGCGTCGCTGGCCGACATCAAGTTGCAGAACATTCGTGATGGCAAACTGACGCCCTATGATCTGGATAAACTGGCGATGATTGCTGAGGACACGGCGGAAATGCCGTTGTACATTGACGAATCCAGTTTGCTGTCGATCAACCAGCTTCGTGCCAAGGCGCGGCGCATGAAAAAGATGTACGATATCCAGGTCATCATCATCGACTACTTGCAGTTGCTGACCTCCACCAGCGAAAAGGCGCGTGACAACCGCCAGGTGGAAGTGGCGGAAATTTCCCGCGGCATCAAGGCCTTGGCCAAGGAGTTAAAGGTGCCGATCATCGTGCTGGCCCAGCTCAACCGTAAACCCGAGGAAGGCAATCAGGACCCGGCCTTGCACCATTTGCGCGAATCCGGTTCCATCGAGCAGGACGCCGACGTGGTGTTGCTGCTGAGCCGTGGGTTTGAAAAGGACGAGGGTGATTCCAATCGCGGTATCCGCGCCACCCTGAATATTGCCAAGCAACGTAACGGCCCGACTGACAAGCTGAACCTGCGTTTTATCGGCGAGTACACCCGCTACGAGGACGAACCGCGCGAGACGGCCTAAGCAGAACAATAACAGACAGTGAGCGAAGCGAAGGGATACTAAATGTCTGTGCTACTTTGCTAGAACCAATTCTTTTTCTTCAGCCAGATCCACATGCCGACCATGCTGATGATGGTAACGGCCATCACGGCCCAGTAAGCGTAGGGGAAATTCAATTCCGGCATGTTGTGGAAATTCATGCCAAACCAGCCGCCCAGCACGATCGGCGGGATGGTGATGGCGGTTAGCGCTGTCAGCACCTTGATGCCTTCGTTGGTCTGGTAGGCGGTCTTGTTGATGTACACGTCGAAGGAACTGAGCAGGCGTTCGTTGTAGGACGAGGCCATTTGCTCGATCTGGTTGAGATCGTCGTGCAAGTCGCGGTAATACGGAATCAAAATAGGGCGGATGAATTTATTTTCACCGCGTGACAGCCGGTACACCACTTCGCGCTGCGGCCGGACAATCTGGCGCAATGCGCTCAGGTCCTTGCGGAAGCTGAGCATCTCGGCCATGACTTCCTTGGTGTTGAGCTTGCGTGCGGCGGCCACGTCGTCGTCCAGCAGCAGGTCTTCCAGGTCGTCGAGCTCGCGGCCGAGTTCGGAGATCACCGGCTTGTAATAATCGGTCAGCGAGTCGAGCAGCAAATGCGCGAGGCGGTCGGGGCCGCGGGCGATTTGCACGCTGCCTTTGCCGGAACAGCGTTCCATGGCGGCGCGGATCGGGCGCAGGTCCTGCTGGTGGTAGGTGACCAAAAATTCCTTGCCGATGAACAGGTTGAGCTCGTGGGTGTGGAATTTCTCGCTCTTGTTGAAATCCACCGCATGCATGACCAGGAAGCTGTAATCGTCGTAGTCCTCCAGCTTCGGGATGCTGCTGACCGTTACGCAGTCTTCTATCGACAAGGGATGGAACTGGAACAGGTTTTCCAATACCGCCTTGGTTTCTTCTTCGGTCGGCTGGTCAAGGTCGACCCAAATGATCAGGCCCTTGTCGAAACGCACCAGTTTGAGTGCGTCGAGGTCAAGGTTTTCGGCGGCAAGTTTGCCCTCGCTAAAAACGAACGAGCGGATCATAGGCCGCTAACAATGGCATGGATTGTTGTCCAAGCTCAAGGTTTTTTGCACCCCTTTCGGCCATTGGCGTTCAAGGTTCGAATTTTCTGGATTTCCCCGAGCAATGCTCAATGTCCAGTCGCAGCACTTGTGTGCGGTGAAAGGCCGCTTCGATATATTTTTCGCCGGACGTAACCTGATCGTGACAATATTTCCGAATCAACAAGCGCAAGGCGGCGCGACGCTCGTCGTCAGGCAATTGTTGTGTCACTTTGCCGAACACGACGACGCTTTCATAGCCGGTGGAAAATTTCTCCGGCAGGACCTGGGTTCTGCCGACGATGCAGAAGCTGGCTTGGTTGTTAGCGGCCAGGTTTTGCAACTTGAAGCCTTCCGGAGCGCAGTGGAAATAAAGTTTCTCCCCGTCGCGGGCGAAACTGAGCGGCACGCCATAGCCGTAACCGTTGGCGGCACACATCGACAAAACACCGTATTCCCCGGTGTTGAGCAAAAATTCAATTTGTCCGGGCGCCAACAACCGGTCCTGACGGCGAATCTCGGGGAAAGAAATCATTCCCCCAGCTTAGCAATTCGCCATGGCCGTGCCAGCCAGATATGCCGTGGTCCAGGCGTTCTGGAAATTGAAACCGCCCGTGACGCCGTCAATGTCGAGAATTTCACCGGCAAAGTAGAGTCCCGGGCAAAGTTTGCTTTCCATGCTGCGGAAATCGACTTCCCTGGTTGGGATGCCGCCGCAGGTGACGAATTCGTCCTTGTTCAGGCTCTTCCCGCTTACTTGGAAGCAGCTGGCAGTTAGCGTCCGCACCAGCGTTTCTTCCTCGCTCTTGCGCAATTCCAGCCAGCGGCGGCCTTCCGGGATTTCCGCGTTTTCCAGCAGACGTTCCCAAAGTCGTTGTGGAATCTCGAATTGCGGGTCGTTGCGCAATTGGCGTTTGCCGAAATTCTGGCGACTAGTGGTGAATTGCTCACGCACCCTGGCCCCGGCGGTCCAGTCGACGCTAATGGTGAAGTCGTAATTTTGTTCCGCGAAAATCCGTGCGCCCCAGGCGGATAATTTTAAAATTGCCGGTCCGCTCAAGCCTTCGTGGGTGATTAGTAAAGCACCTTGTTGTTTTAAATCCCCGCTGCTGACAGCGGCTTGTTGTTTGGCCACGCCGGAGAGCTTTTTCAGGCGCTCGTCCTTGATGCGGAAACTGAACAGCGAGGGTACGGGCGCTAATGATGAATGTCCGAGTGATTCCGCGAGTTGTGCGCCTTTGAGACTGCGTGTGCCGCCGCAGGCCAGCAACAAGCGGTCAGTGGTCATGAACTCACCGTTAGCGAGTTCCAAGGCAAAACGTCCGTCCTGTTGTTTTTCTACCGCTTTCAAATTGGCGTTGAGCAGTACGCTAACGCCGAGCTTCTCTGCTTCGCGGGTCAGGCAGTCGATGATGCTTTGCGAGGAGTCGCTAACCGGGAACATTCGGCCGTCGGCCTCGGTCTTGAGTTTTACGCCGCGTGATTCGAACCATTCCACGGTATCGCGCGGCTGGAACTTGTGAAAGGCGCCGAGCAATTCCCTGTTGCCGCGCGGGTAGAATTTGACCAGCTCCTTCGGCTCAAAGCAGGCGTGGGTGACGTTGCAACGACCGCCGCCGCTAATGGCGACCTTGCGCAACACTTGACTGGTGGCTTCCAGAATGGTGACTTGGAGTTCATTGTTGGCGGACTTTGCCGTTAGCGCCGCGAAAAATCCTGCCGCGCCGCCGCCCACGATGATGAGATGAGGTTGCGTCGCCATGTCAGAGGGCCGGTGGCGGCTGATTGAGATGGGCTTGTTTCGGTTTGCGGAAAGGACTCCAGACATGACCGAGCACCGACAATATGGTGCCGCTAACGACCACCAGCGCGCCGGCGTAGCCGATCCAATTCAGGGTGGTGGCTTCAAATAAATCCGGCCAGCACACGTGCATAACGTCGGAAAACAACAAGGTAAACAAAGGCGTCAGTGCAATCACGGCGCCGGTCTTGGCGGCCTGCCAGATTGCCAGGGCCTCGGCGAAAGAGCCGTAGGCGATCAGCGTATTCACACCGCAAAACAACAGACAACCCAGTTGCCACGCGTTCATTTGCAAGATGCTGGCTGGTTTGGCGAAGGGCAGCAAGCACAACGCGCAAAGGCAATACACCAGCCAGAGGATTTGCTGCGAGGTCAGGCTGCGGGAAAGTATTTTTTGCGCCACGCCGTAACCCGACCAGATGATTGCCGCACCGGTGGCCAGCAGAATGCCGAGCGCGTTGCGGTCGAAATGCGCGAAGATGCGACGCAGTTCGCTGTTGAAAAACAGCAGGATGCCGCAGACCAACACCACCGCGCCGATGGCCTGTGAACGGTGCATGCGTTCTTTCAATACCGGGACACTGAGGATCAACAGCAGCATCGGGCCGAGTTGCCCGAGCACCTGAACGCCGGTCGGGCCGATATATTGCAACGCGCTGCTGAACATGATGAAGTTGCCGGACAGGCCGATTGCCGCCACGGCGAACAGCAGAAACTGTGGCCTGGCAAAGGACCACGGATTGGGCAGTTCACGCCGCCAGCCGAGAAATAGACCCAGCCCGGCAATGGCGAAAACATAGCGGTACCAGACCACAGTGACCGGAGTCATCACCGTTAGCGTCTGCTTCATGATAATTGGCAATATGCCCCAGAATACCGCCGTGTTGAGCGCCAGCAAAAAGCCAAGCATGGGGCGGTGGGGTTTCATGAAAATCGAATCACCGCTTTGTGCGGCGTGCCTCGTCAAATTTTCAGCCGGGCGAAGAATTTTTTGCCAGCCTGCAAAACTTCACCGCCGCTAATGGTGAGATTGGCTTTCGGGTCGTCCAGCTTTTCTCCGTTGAGTTTCACTCCGCCCTGTTGAATCAGGCGTCGCGCATCACCGCCGCTATTGACGGCTTTCAGGTCTTGCAACAGCTTGACGATCCAGATCGGATTCTCGCTAACGGTGAACTCGGGAATGTCGGCGGCGTTCAGGTCTTTCTTCGAGAACTTTAATTCGAAATCCGCACGGGCGCTAACGGCGGCTTCTTCGCCGTGGAAGCGACGGACGATTGAAGCGGCCAGTTGTTTCTTGGCTTCCATCGGATGGTTGGG
Organism: Verrucomicrobiales bacterium; assembly: GCA_031256975.1. Classification (GTDB taxonomy): domain Bacteria; phylum Verrucomicrobiota; class Verrucomicrobiia; order Methylacidiphilales; family JAAUTS01; genus JAIRPN01. The sequence continues at coordinate 36,381 of JAIRPN010000013.1, forward strand.
TGCTTGCTCAGGCAAGCCGTAAGCCGGGCCGAGCAGCCAGCGCCAATTGACCATGGTTTCATCGGAAATCGACATGGCCTTGCCGAACATTTCTGACGGAGCTTCGGTGATGCCGATGGAATTGCCGAGCGATTTGCTCATCTTGTGCACACCGTCGGTACCCGTCAGGATCGGCATCACGATGACGATCTGCGGTTCCTGTCCGTGGGCTTTTTGCAAGTCACGGCCAACGAGGTTGTTGAACAACTGGTCGTTGCCGCCGAGCTCGACGTCGGACTTGAGCATGACGGAATCGTAGCCCTGCATTAGCGGGTATTGGAATTCGGTCAACGAGATCGAGGTGCCTTCGGTGTAGCGTTTTTTGAAATCCTCGCGCTCCAGCAATTGGGCGACGCTAATGAGTGAATTAATTTTTAACACGTCGGCGTAGCTGAGTTTGCTGAACCATTCGCCGTTGTAGCGAATTTCGGCCTGTTCCTTGATCAGAACTTTGAAAACCTGGTCGGTGTAAGTCTTGGCGTTTTCGGCGATTTGTTCCGGCGCTAATGGCGGGCGGGTTTTCGAGCGACCGGTCGGATCGCCGATGCGCGCCGTGTAATCGCCGACGACGATAACAGCGAGATGCCCGAGATCCTGAAACTGGCGAATTTTGTCGAGCACGACCACGTGACCAAGGTGCAAATCAGGTGAAGTCGGGTCAAAACCGAGCTTTACCCGCAACTGGCGGCCTGATTTCAATTTCTCCTCCAACTCCGCGCGGGAGTGCAGTTGATTGACATTAACGGCCAGTAATTCCACCTGTTCCTGGATCGAAAGTTTGCTCATACGAAAAGTAAGAAACTAGCTGTAAAAGCAACCAAAGTAAATGCAGGTTTTCAACCTGACAGAGCCGAACACAAAGAATTGATAGCGACGACGAAGATGATCTTAAATCATATCGGGATAAATAGGTTTAATGTAAAGTAAGCTGACGATTGACATAGTAAATACGGCGATTACTTGAAAGAAGGGGAATCCAATAAGTGCCTCTCCGCAGTTCGATGAGGAGTGAGATGAAAATAAAACAACTGGGTAGCTGATACAATTAAACAATGTGGATAAAATGGAGCTAATTAGAATGATTTGTGATGATAATACTGATTTTCTAACTATCCAAGAAGCTGTTATCAGGATGTAACTAGGTAAACACGCCCAAACAAAGGTTAAAATCATTGCCACAGTAAAGGCATAGCTGTCGTGCCGTGTTGCAATTAACCATAATACGATTGGTGGTACCATGCCAAATACAGAAATCAATATATTGATGATTGGTAGCTTCTTTTTCATGAAACAATTTTGGCATTAATAGTTGATTATGGAAAATTGATATAAACAAGATAAATATTGATTTAATCAATATTAAATAAAACAAAAAAACGGCGGGATTTTGGTCCCGCCGTTTTTGTGAAGTTCGCTGTTAGCGTAAAACTTATTTGCTTTCGCCCGGGCGGAATTCTTCTTCCGCACGGCTGAAGGCGTCGCCCATCGAGCCGAGCATGTCGTTGCCACGCAGGCTTTCGAGGGACGCGGTTTCCTGCGCCAATTGTTCCGGGGTGTAGTCGGCAGCCTTGATGGAAAGACCGATGCGGCGTTCCACTTTGTCCACCTTGACCACGCGGGCCTTGACTTCCTGACCGACCTTGAGGACGTCCTTGACCTTGGCGACACGTTCCTCGCTGATTTGCGAGATGTGGACCAAGCCGTCGATTTCCTCGGCCAGTTGGATGAAGGCGCCGAAGCTGGCAACCTTGGAGACGGTACCGGAGACCAGATCGCCAACCTTGTAACGGCTGTCGATGTTGTTCCACGGATCGTCGGCGAGTTGTTTGATACCCAGGCTGATGCGCTGGTTCTGCTTGTCGATGCCGAGCACTTGCGCTTCGACTTCCTCGTTCTTCTTGAGGAGTTCGGAAGGATGGTTGATCTTGCGGGTCCAGGACAGGTCAGACACGTGGATCATGCCATCGATGCCTTCCTCTAGCTCCACAAACGCACCATAAGCGGTGAGGTTGCGGACGATGCCCTTGACCTTGGTGCCGATCGGATACTTCTCCTGAATGGTGTCCCAAGGATTCTCTTCGAGCGCGCGCAAGCTGAGGGAGAGTTTCTGCTCTTCCGGATTGACCTCGGTGACGGCGACTTCGACCTGTTGGCCGACTTCGAGCACTTCCGAGGGCTTGGCGATGCGCTTGGTCCAGGAGATTTCGGACACGTGGATAAGGCCTTCGATGCCCTGTTCCAATTCCACAAAGGCGCCATAAGGAACCAAGGTGGTGATTTTGCCCTTGATGCGGGTGCCGATCGGGAATTTCTCGGCGATCTTTTCCCACGGATTTTCGGACTGTTGCTTGAGACCGAGGCTGACGCGTTCTTTTTCGCGGTCGATGTCGAGGACGACGACGCTGATTTCCTGGCCGAGTTTGAGCACTTCGGAAGGATGGTTCAGGCGGCTCCAGCTGATATCGGTGATATGCAGCAAACCGTCCAGGCCGTCCAGATCGATGAAGGCGCCGAAGTCGGTGATGTTCTTGATGACGCCGGTGACGATCGAGCCTTTTTCAATCGAGGACATGAGCTTGGCACGCTTCTCGGCGCGCTCGGCTTCGATGATCTCACGACGGGAAAGAACCAGATTCTTGCGGTCTTCGATGAGTTTGACGATCTTACAAGTGATCATTTGGTCTTCGAATTCCTTGAGGTTCTTCGGAGGAATGATGTCAATCTGTGACGCAGGCATGAAGGCCTCGACGCCGACGTTGATCATCAGGCCGCCCTTGACAATCTTGCGAACGCGACCGGTGATGGTGCCGCCTTCGTTGTAAATCTTAACAATCTTTTCCCAGTTCTGTTTCTGGGCCGCTTTTTGGCGGGAGAGGACCACCATGCCCTCGTCGTTTTCGAGGCGTTCGAGCAGGACTTCCACTTCGTCGCCTACTTTGAGGGTTTCCGGTTCTTCGAATTCCTCGAGACCGATGACGCCTTCGGATTTATAGCCGATGTCGACGACGATTTCCTTGGAACGGATTTCCAGAATGGTTCCTTTGATAATGCTGCCTTCCTTGAAATTTTGCAGGGAAGAATCGAGCAATGATGCGATATCTTTCATTGAATGAGAATGTCTGGTCTTTAGCGGCTCGTAATAGAGGTTTTGAGTCGAGCCTCAGACATGTTTTTTATTTTTTAACCATCCGCCAAAACCTCGGCGGCAGAGGGTTGACTTTTTCCTATGCCGTTCCGTTCACACGAAACTGTAAAGCAAGGGTTAAGTAGAATACATAAAACTCGGCCGAGAACAAGAGGATAGTTCATGCCGGTTGATTATGACTCGGCAGCCATGGAAGAACTGGTGATTGAATCAGATGATTTTGCTGTAGAACTGTGTTCAATGGATAACTTTATCATTAAAGTTACGATTGTGATGAGCGCTAGCAGCGTGGCGGAAGCAAAAGCACCGGTGCTGTTGTAATCATGATAGAGCTGGTCAACTTGCAAGGTTAGCGTGCTGGTTTCACCGCGGATTGCGCCGGACACCACCGACACCGCGCCGAATTCACCGAAGGCGCGGGCGTTGCAGAGCATGATGCCGTAAAACAAACCCCAGCGAATTTTTGGCAGGGTGATACGGAGCAGGATTTGCCAGCCGTTGGCGCCAAGGGTGTGGGCGGCGTCCTCCTCATCCTGTCCCTGCGATTCCATCACCGGCAGGATTTCACGAATCACGAACGGGCAGGTCACGAACACGGTGATCAGGATAATCCCCGGTACCGCGAACATGATTTTCAGATGATGTTCCATCAGCCAGGGACCCAGCCAGCCTTGGGCACCGTAAATGAACAAGTAGGCGGTGCCGGCGACAATCGACGGCATCGACAAGGGTAATTCGATCAGGCTCAGCAACAATTTGCGGCCGGGAAAGCGGAAGTGCGCCAACAGCCAGGCGGCGATCACGCCGAACACGGTATTGACCAGCACGCTAACCAGTGCGGCGAACACGGTCAGCCGGATGGCGGCCAGCGTGTCGGGCTGGCTGATATTTTTCCAATACACCTGCCAGCCTTCCTTGAACGCGGCGCTAAAGATGGTGATGAGCGGGATGCCGATCAAAAACAAACTGGCGGCAATGCCTGCGCCGATCAGCAGACGGGCGCTAATGCCGAGCGTTGGTGTGGTGTCGTGCCGTTTCATGCCGATTTTTCCAGGTAGCGCTGGCTGTAGGCGTGTGCTGCTTGCAACGCTAATAGCAAAACCAGTGAAACCGCCAGCATGACCATTGCAATGGCCGCCGCCGAGGGATAATCATGTTCGTCGAGGCGAATGTAAATCAACAGCGAGGTGATCTCGGTGTGAAAGGGCAGATTGCCGGCGATGTAAATCACCGCGCCGAATTCGCCCAACCCGCGAATATACGCTAACGACGCGCCGACCAACGCGGGCGAGCGGATTTCGGGAAAGATGATTTTCCAAAAATTCACTATTGGCGAACCGCCCAGCGTGGTGGCGGCTTCCTCGACTTCCCGGTCGAGTTCCTGCAGGACAGGTTGCACCGTGCGCACCACGAAGGGCAGGCTGACGAAGGCCATCGCCAAGGTCACGCCCAGCGGCGTGTAGGCGACCTTGATGCCGAGCGGCTCCAGCCATTGTCCGAGCCAGCCATGTGCGCCAAATACCGCTGCCAGGCTGATGCCTGCGACTGCTGTTGGCAGGGTGAACGGCAGGTCCATGGCGATATCCAGCAGGTTCTTTCCGGGAAATGAGTAGCGCGTCAGGATCCACGCGAGCAGCAGGCCGAACACCAGGTCAATCAGCATCGCGCCGAACGCGCAACCGAAAGTCACGTAATAGCTGGACAGCGTGCGCGCATTGAAGGCGAGTGAGAGGAAATCCTTGAAACCGAGGGACGAGGCCTTCACTGTTAGCGCGCTTAGCGGGAACAGGATCACCAATGAGACGAACAAAATGGTGAGGCCGAGTGTCAGCTTGAAGCCGGGCAGGGTTGGTTTGCGGTTTCGGATCATGAATAAAGGAGGACAATATAACCAACCGATAATACTTCGCTAGCGGCGGCGCGCAGGAGTTTCCTGCGCACCGCAAGGTTTGATGGTTAGCGTTTCAGACTGACTGCTTGGTCGAAAGTGCCGCCGTCGGAGAAATGGGTCTTGCCGATCTTTTCCCAGCCGCCGAGTTGTTCCGCAGTCACAGTTTCGGCATTCGGGAATTGTGACGCGTACTTGGCGGCCACATTGTTGTCGCGCACCCGATAGAAATTACGGGCCAGGATGTCCTGGGCTTCCGGCGAGTACAAGTATTCGATGAAAGCCTTGGCTTGCCGGGCGGTTTTGTGAGCGGCGGCGTATTTGTCCACCACGGCGACCGGGAATTCCGCGGCGATGGTCAGGCCGGGCACGAACACGTCGAACTTGTCCTTGCCGTATTGTTTCTGGATGCCGAGCGTTTCGGCTTCGAAGGTGATCAACACATCGCCGATCTGGCGTTCAACAAAGGTCGTGGTCGCGCCGCGTCCGCCGGTGTCAAACACCGGGACATTGGCCACCAGCTTGTTGATGAAGTCTTGTACTTTGGCCTGATCGCCGTTGAATTTTTTTCCGGCATAAGCCCAGGCGGCGAGATAGGTGTAACGGCCATTGCCGGAGGTTTTTGGATTCGGAAAGATGACCTGTACGCCGGGTTTCACCAGATCGTCCCAGTTCTTGATGCCCTTGGGATTGCCCTTGCGCACCACGAAACCGATTACCGAATAATATGGGGAACTGTTGTAAGGGAATTGTTTTTGCCAATCGGCCCCGATCAAGCCGCCCTGCTTGTGCAGCAGTTCCACGTCGCTGACCTGGTTCAGGGTTACCACGTCGGCTTCCAGTCCTTCCACCACCGCGCGTGCCTGCTTGGAGGAGCCGCCGAAGGATTCCTTCACGGTGAGGCTTTCGCCGGTTTTGTTTTTCCAGTAAGCGGCAAAAGCCGGGTCAATCTGTCCGTACAATTCGCGCGCCACATCGTAGGAGACGTTCAGCAGCTGGGTTTCCGCGCGCAATTGGCTGGTGCCGAGCAACAGCAGCAAGCCGGCGGCAAAGTATCGGTAAGTTTTGTTCATAGAGGCCTTTCTAATTACGCCATTCGCGGCGTTTGCGTTACAGACCACATGAACACGCCAGCCGGTTGCCTGAAAGGCCGAAACCCGAACTGCAAATCACATTCATATAATGTCTATAGATTAAATAGACTAAAATGAGTTTACGATTATGCAAGGTTTTTTCTTTGACCTGCAAATAAGGGTCTCCAGAGTGACTTTTCCAGAAGTAAAATCAGGTTATTAAAAAAATTGGTATAATCTGCAAAGAAACTAATTTTTCTCATTGACCGCCTGTACATCGCTGCCTTATAAGGAGTGTAGTTCTTTTTAAATACCACTATGTATTGTGGTGGTTGGTAAAAATCCCTATGCAATCCAGAAAAGGGGATTTTTACCAGCCCATCAAGTCCTTGATCGGGAGATCAGGGCAAACTGCCGCGCCAACGGCAGGGTGGGGAATCTTGCGGGGTTTAAACTATACCTTTGCATCCCTGATAAAGGGATGAATGGGGGCTTTTTGTCTTCATTTGTCCCGCTTTGTAACAACGCAACGGCAAGCGTGTGACGGGAAAGAAGAATTTATGACTGAAGCAGCAGTGGCTAATCCGGTGGAACCAGCCATGTCGGAACGGGAAGAAGGAAATCACGTTGTCTATACTTTTCAAAACAAGACCTTTCGTCTGGACAAGCGCAAGGCGCGCGAACGTCTGGAAGGCAAAAAAGTGATCAACGGCCTGCGCAGCGCCGAATTGAACGTGCTGCCCTTGAAGTACCATGAAGCCTACCGCATCTACAAACAGATGAAGGCCAATCACTGGGAACCGGACGTGATCGACATGACCAAGGATTGCACCTTGTGGAATTCCAACAAGCTCAGCCCGAAGGAACGCTGGATCATCGAAATGGGCGTCGGTTACTTCTCCGCGGCGGAAGGCATCGTGGGTGACAGCGTGCTGCACGTCATCGAGGACAATCTCACCGCGGCGGAATTGAAACACGCCTCCCTGCGCCAGATTGCCGAGGAGTCGATCCACATGGATTCCCTGTTGCACATCATCGGCAGCCTGAACATCGATCTCGACGAAGTGACCGCCAAGTTTCAGGACATTCCTTCGATCAAACGCAAGAACGAGTTCATTACCCGTCAGATGCCGGAATTGAAAATGGGCATCGACCTGACCGTCACCGCTAACAAGCAAAAATTCGCCAAGGCGATTTTCGGTATCACGCAAGTGATGGAAGGCACCCAGTTCTACGCCTTGTTCGCCATGCTGCTCTCGCTGCATCGCCAGAACAAAATGACCGGCATCGGCCAGATGTTCCAGTACACCCTGCGTGACGAATCCAATCACATCGCCTTGGGTCGTTACATCCTGCAGGAACTCATCAACGAAAATCCCGACCTGTGGACTGCGGAGTTCAAACAGGAATTGTTCGACTTCATGCGCGAGGGCGTGACCTTGGAAAAAGAATTCGTGCTCGACTGTCTGCCGGAAGACATCGTCGGCATGTCACAGAAGGATTTCCTCGAGTACGTCGATTACAACGCCGACCGTCGCTTGACCAGCCTCGGCCTGCCTGCCCAGTCGGACGTGAAGAATAATCCCTTCCTCTGGCTCGACGAGGTGATCTTCCTGAAAAAGGAAAAGAATTTCTTCGAAACCCGCGTTACGGAATACCAGACCAGCGGCAGTGTGAAAAATACCAACGAGGATGACTTGATCTGAATCGCTAACCGCAAGGAATAAAACATATGACAACATCGAGTTTGGAACAAGAAATCGAAGCCTTGGGCGTGACTGAATTTCCGAAGGTGATCCGCCGCGACCTGCCGCAGGCGCAAGCCACCCCCGGCAAGCCGCGAGTGGTGCCGTGGATCGGCCACAAGATCGAGAAAGCCGTGGACATGGCCTGCGTCGCCGTGAACCACGAACCGGTCGGCAAACAGATTCAGGCGGAACTTGAATTTCGCATGAAAAAAGACCGTCCGCTGTTCGTGCACATCGAACAGTTGCAGGACATGGTTGAAACCCTGTTGATTGAACTTGGTTACGGTCATGTGGCGTTGGCCTATGGCAAATACCGCGCCCGCCGCGCCGCCTTGCGTGAGGTGGAAGGTGGCGTCATTAGCGCCAGCAACGAACAGCTTGAACTGGCCCCCTCAGAATTGCATGAGGATTTGAAGGCACGTTTGTCCTTCGCCAAAATCAACCTGCACCTGACCCTTAGCGAGAATGACTTGATCACCCGCTTATTGCGCAGCGTCTCGATGTCGCTAACGCCGCAGGAACAGCGCGAAACCATCGTGCTTAACGCCAAGAACCTGCTCGATGTGGATGCGGATTGCCGTTTTCTGGCGGGTCGCATCTTGCTGACCTATATCTACGAGGAAACCCTGCCGTGGAAAATCAAGGACGGCATCGGCAAGCTCAAGGAAGCGCATCGTCAGGCCTTCCTGAAATACATCCCGCACGGCATTGCCATCCGCCGCTTGGATCCGCGCTTGGCGGACTTCAACCTCGCGGAAATCGCCGATGCGATTGATCCCTATGCCGATCTGCACTTTGATTTTATCGGCATCCAAAATCTGTATGACCGCTACCTGATCCACGAAAAAGATGAAACCCGTTCGGACGGCCGCCGTCGTCTTGAAGCCCCGCAAATGTTCTGGATGCGCGTGGCCATGGGTCTGGCGGTTCTTGAGCCGCACAAGGAAAAGAGCGCCAAGGAATTTTATTCCATCTACCAGCATAAGCGTGCCTGTTCCTCAACGCCGACTTTATTCAATTCCGGCACACATCGTCCGCAGTTGTCCAGCTGTTACCTGCTGTATTGCGGCGATTCGATCGAGGATATCACCGAAACCTGGACGCGTTTTTCGATGCTGTCGAAATGGGCGGGCGGTCTCGGTTGTTCGTGGACTGCGGTTCGCGGCAGCGGTGCCCATATCCACGGCACCAATGGCGAATCCAGCGGTGTGATTCCGTTCCTCAAAGTTTCCAACGACATCGCCTTGGCGGTGAACCAAGGCGGCAAGCGCCCCGGCGCGCTGTGCAGCTACCTGGAACTCTGGCACGCGGACATTGAGGATTTCCTCGAACTGCGCAAGGAAACCGGCGACGAACGCCGCCGCACGCACAACATGAACACCGCGCACTGGATTCCGGACTTGTTCATGAAGCGCCTGCGCGACATCTCCGAAGGCAAACTGCCGAAGGACGCGACTTGGAGCTTGTTCCTCAGCAATGAAACGCCCGATCTGGCTGAATTGTACGGCAGCAAATTCGAGCAACGCTACCTGCAATACGAAGCCTTGGCCGAGGAAGGCAAGGTTTACAGCAAGAAGATCCGCGTGCTGGCGCTGTGGAAAAAGATGATCGAAGTGTTATTTGAAACCGGACATCCGTGGATGACTTTCAAGGATCCTTGTAACGTCCGTTCGCCGCAGGATCATGCCGGGGTGATTCATAATTCGAACCTCTGCACTGAAATCACGCTAAACACCAGCATGGAAGAAGTCGCCGTGTGTAACCTTGCGTCGATCAATATTCCCAACCATCTCAAGGAAGACGGAACCATCGATCACGAGAAATTGCAAATCACCGTCAAAACCGTGATGCGCATGCTGGACAACGTCATTGACGTCAATTATTACCCGACGCCTGCCGCGCAGTTGTCCAACTCCCGCCATCGTCCGATTGGTCTTGGCGTGATGGGTTTGCAGGATGCGTTGTATCAGAAAGGTATTCCATTCGACAGCGTGGAAGCGGTGGATTTCAACGACGAAATTCTCGAAGCCATTTCGTTCTATGCCTACAACGCTTCCAGCGATCTGGCGGCGGAACGCGGAAAATACCCGAGCTTTAGCGGCTCCAAATGGGATCGCGGTTTGCTGCCGCTCGACACCTTGGAATTGCTGGAAAAAGAACGCAACGTGCCGTTGCTGGTGGATCGCAAGAGCCGTCTCGACTGGAACGGTCTGCGTGAAAAAATCCGCAAACAGGGCATGCGCAATTCCAACTGTCTGGCGATCGCGCCGACGGCTACCATCTCCAATATCATGGGTTGCACGCCGTGTATTGAACCGAGTTACAAGCACATCCACACCAAGTCGAATCTGTCGGGCGAATTCGTCCGCACCAACGATTATCTGGTGAAGGAGTTGCTCAAGCGCGGTCTGTGGGACGAGGAAATGCTTTCCGATCTCAAGTATTTTGACGGCTCCGTGCAAGCCATCGAACGCGTGCCGGACGAGGTGAAGCGTTTGTACAAGACCGCCTTCGAAATCGAGCCGACCTGGTTGCTGCAATGTGCCGCGGTTCGCCAGAAGTGGATCGACCAGTCGCAGTCGGTGAACCTGTTTATCGCTGAGAACGACGCGCGGTTAGCGTCCTTTGTTTATCGTGAAGCATGGGAACGTGGTTTGAAAACCACTTACTACCTACGCACGATCAATAAATCGGCGATTGATTCCGCTAACCGTGAACGCAAGAAATCTGCGCCATTAGCGTCGGATAATCCGGAGCCGAAGCCGCCGTCCGCCTGCTCGATTGAGGCGATGCGCAACGGCACGGTCTGCGAATCCTGCCAGTAATTTTTATTCTCCCCAGACTCCCCATCCTGCCCGGTGTCGCACTTTGCGGCCCGGGCAGGAGTTTTGGATATTCAATAGGAGTTTATGATATTTGCCGCCAACACCGCTTTGCGGTATTCGTTTTGCATGATCAAACATCGGGGGAAAGTCATTGTTAGCGGGTTGTTTTGCATCACGCTGTTTTGTGCCACGGCGGGAGCCTGGACTTTGCAAAAGGCGCCGATCATGACCAAATGGGCGGCCGAAGTTGATCCGAAGAACCCGCTGCCGGAATATCCGCGTCCCCAATTGACCCGTCCGGATTGGTTGAGCCTGAACGGTATCTGGCAGTTTCAGAAAGGCGACGCTAATGACCAAGTTCCCTTCGGCAAGGTTTTGTCCGGGGATATTCTGGTGCCGTTTCCAGTTGAGTCCGCCATTAGCGGCGTGATGCAACACTACGACCGTTTGTGGTATCGCCGTACCTTTAGCGTGCCCGCTGCGTGGAAGGATAAGCAAATCATCCTGCACTTCGGTGCGGTGGATTATGAGTCCGAAGTTTATCTTAACGGCAAGAGCCTTGGTATTCACAAGGGCGGCTACGATCCGTTTAGTTATGACATCACGCCTTATTTGAAGGAGGGTGAACAGGAACTGATCGTGCGGGTTTATGATCCGACCGAAGCGGGCGGGCAACCGAGGGGCAAGCAGACCACCGCGCCGGGCGGCATTATGTACACGCCGACCACGGGCATTTGGCAAACGGTCTGGCTGGAGCCGATTTCCGCGGTTAGTGTTGAAAATATCAAGCTGGTGCCGGATTTGGATAAGCTGACGCTAACGGTGAAGGTGAAAAACGCCGAAGGGGTGAAGTTGGCCATTAGCGTCAAGGACGGCGGCAAGGTGGTCAAAGCCGTGGAAGGTGACGCTAACCGTGAAATCCAGATTCCGATCTCGAATCCCAAGTTATGGTCGCCGGAGCATCCCTTTCTCTATAACTTGGCCATTAGCGTGTCGAAAGACGGCAAGGTTAGCGATCAAGTCGGCAGTTACTTCGGTCTGCGCAAGGTGGAACTGCGGGAGGTCAATGGGGTTAAAAAAGTGTTCCTGAATGGTGAATTTGTTTATCAGGTTGGCGTGCTTGACCAAGGTTTCTGGCCGGACGGCATTTACACCCAGCCGACGGAAGAGGCCTTGAAGTTTGATATCGAACAGATGAAGGCCTTGGGTTTCAACATGGTGCGCAAGCACATCAAGGTGGAGCCGGCACGCTGGTATTATTGGACGGACAAGCTTGGCCTGCTGGTCTGGCAGGACATGCCGTCGGAAAATTCCTATATCGGCAAGGCTACGCCGCCGCCCTTGGACAAGGAAGAGTATCAGAGTGAATTGCGCCAGATGGTGCAGCATTTGTACAATGTGCCGTCGATCATCACTTGGGTGATTTTCAATGAAAGTCAGGGACAGTTCGATGTGCGTGACCGCAAGGAACGTACGGAAAAGGATGTCGCACAAGGCCGCAGTGACACCGGACGCTTGGTGAACATGGTAAGAGAATTGGACAAAACCCGCCTGATCAATGAAGCCAGCGGTGATGAGAATTTTGGGCTCGCCGACATGAACGACCGGCACAGTTATCCGCCGCCGAATTGTCCGGAGAACAAATATCCCAACCAGGCCTTGTTTTGCGGCGAATACGGCGGGATTGGCTATTTCATCAAGGAGCATTCGTGGGTGGATCGGGGCAGCGGCTACGCCAATGTCGAGAGCGGCAATGACTTGGTATTCATGTATGCTGATTTTTTCGAAAAGATTAGAAAGTTTCGCGATGAGCAGGGCATGAGCGGATCGGTGTACACCGAGTTGACCGATGTGATGACTGAGGTCAATGGGTTCCTGACCTATGACCGTGTGCCGAAATGTGATTTTGCGTTGATCAAGAAAATCAATGAATTCAAGTTTGTGCCGCCGACTTATCAACCGATTTTATCAACCGCGGAGCAGGGCGATCAAACGTGGAAATACACCACTGAAAAACCCGGCGGCCCGGCCTGGCAAAAAATTGATTTTGATGATTCAAAGTGGAGTGAGGGCAAGGCAGGTTTCGGTCAGGCTTACAAGACCATCAGCAACACGCCGTGGAAAACGCCGGACATTTGGTTGCGCCGTACCTTTGATGGCAAGGAATTGACGACGGAGCAAATCGCCAACCTGATGATCCGGATTTATCACGATGACGGCGCCGAGGTGTTTATCAACGGCGTGCAGGCTTACGCTAACGGTAAGACTTTGACCGCCTATGAATATCGCGGACTGAAGCAGGCTGCACGGGATGCGATCAACGCTAACGGCAAGAATGTGATCGCCATCCATTGTGCCAACAAGCTTGGCGGCCAGCATATTGATGCCGGATTATATGTGCGGGTGCCGTCGCAGAATTAGACTTCTTTACGGTCACCGATGGCGTGGCTGAGGGTCACGCTGTCGGCATATTCCAGCGATGAGCCGATGGAGATGCCGGTCGCCAATCGTGTGACTTTGATGCCGAGCTGGTGCAGTTCACGCGCCAGATAGAGCATGGTGGTTTCGCCTTTGACGTCGGTGTTCAGGGCGATAATGACTTCACGGATGCCTTGCTCGCGGATGCGGGCCAGCAGTTTGGGAATGTTCAATTCCTCCGGCCCGATGTCATCCAATGGCGACAGGCTGCCGCCGAGTACATGATAAGAGCCCTTGAAAGCCCCGCTTTTTTCGAAGGTAATGACATCGGTGGGCTGCTCGACAATGCAGATGACGCCCGGTTCACGGTTAGCGTCACTGCAGATCTCGCAAACATCGCTTTCCGCGTAGAAGCCGCAACGGGAGCAGGGGCGCACTTTTTCACGCGCCTCGTTGACGCTAATAGCCAGATTGTCCGCCAGCGTCTTGTCGGACTTCAAAATGTGCAAGGCCAGCCGCTCTGCACTGCGCGGGCCGACGGACGGCAATTGGCGCAGGGCAGCGATCAGGCGTTGGACGCTGGGCGGATAATCCATTTTAGAAGCCCGGAATGTTCATTCCGGCGGTCAGTTTGCCCATTTCCTTTTGCGCTTCCTTCTTGGCGCTCTGGCTGGCTTCCTGCACGGCGGTGATAATCAGGTCCTGCAGCATTTCCACATCGCCGTCCTTGAGGATGGCGGGGTCGATGGTGAGTGACTGCAATTCACCTTCGCCATTAGCGACGGCTTTTACCGCGCCGCCACCGGCGGTGGCTTCGTAGGTTTTCTTGGCAAGTTCTTCCTGGATGCGGGCCATGTCAGCCTGCATCTTCTGGGCCTGTTTCATCATTTTGGCGATGTTCATAAATTAATCTCCTTTGACGCTAATGATGCGGGCACCGAATTCTTTCAGTGCCTCCTGAATCAGTGGGTCATTTTCAAATTCAGCTTTGCTTACCGGTTTGCTTGGAGCAGCGGGTTTAGTCTCGCTGTTAGCGGCGGTGGCCGGTTTTTTGTCGAAGACGGCAGGTTCCGCTACGCTTTCGGCAGGGGCTTCTTCTTTGTGTTCGATAAATTCGACCTGCAATTTGGCGTCGCCGAAAGCCTTGGCGAGAGCGTCCTGTAATGCGGTTGAGTTTTGCAAGGCGTCAAATTGCGATTGGGTGCCGTTCAGACGAACGTTGATCGCCTTGTCGCTGGCACTGATAAATTGACAATGGTTGAGAGCATTGCGAATCATCAGTCCACCGCCTTTTTTCAGCGGTTCGGATGCCCGTTTCCAAAGTTCCTCGCCATTGACGGAGGCGGATAGCGTGGAAATGGCTGCAGGTTTTGGTGCTTCAGTAACAACCGGTGGCGGCGCCGGCGTGACGGGTGCCGGTTTCGCTGTTGGCGTTGCCACGGCTTGTACCGCGGGGGCTTCGCCCTTGGCGAGGCAGTTCAGGATTTCTTCCAGCGAAACACGCTGGCGTTGCTGGGTCATGCGGATGATGGCAATTTCAAACAGCACTTCCTTGACCAGGGCGAAACGGATTTTTTCTTCCAGCCGCACCAGTTCATCGATGAAGGCCAGCACCAGGTCGCGTGATGGCAACGGTTTTAAATTGGATAGATGATGGGCTTCGTCGGGGTCCATCTCATCATTAGCGAGTTCCGGGCTGATGGTGTAGATCAGCATGTTGCGGAAATAGCGCAGCAGGTACTGGCTGAGGCGGGTGAGGTCCTTGCCGCGCGAGATCAATTCGCGCAGTTGTTGCAGGGCGTCCTCGGCTTCGCCGGACTGGATGGCTTCGGCCAAAGACCAGACTTCCTGGGGGCCGGTGAGGCCGAAAATTTGCAGCACGTCTTTTTCCTCGATGGTGGTGCCACAGAAGCTGATCAGCTGGTCGAAAGCGGATTCTGCATCGCGCATGCCGCCCTCGGCATTGCGGGCCAGAATGTGCAGGGCGGAGTCGCTAATGGTGATTTTTTCCTGTTCGGAGATGTAACGCAGCTGCTTGACGATGTCCTTGTCGGAGATGCGTTTCAGGTCGAAACGCTGGCAACGCGACAGGATGGTCGGCAGCACTTTGTGCGGTTCCGTGGTGGCGAAGATGAATTTGACGTGTGCGGGCGGTTCTTCGAGCGTTTTCAACAGGGCGTTGAAGGCGGCCTGGGTGAGCATGTGCACTTCATCGATGATGTAGATCTTGAAATTGCCGCGGGTGGGGGCGTATTGCACGTTGTCGCGCAGTTCGCGGATTTGCTCGACGCTATTGTTGGAGGCGCCGTCGATTTCCAGCACGTCCATGCTGCGGCCCTCGGCGATTTCGATGCAGACTTCGTCATTAGGGTCGAAATCGGCCTTCGGTCCGCCGGTGCAATTCAAGGCCTTGGCGAGAATACGGGCGGTGGAGGTTTTGCCGATGCCGCGCGGGCCAACGAACAGGAAGGCGTGGGCGATGCGCCCGGTGGCGATGGCATTGGCCAGGGTCTTCATGACGTGGTCCTGGCCGACAACTTCGGCAAAGGTGCGCGGGCGGTATTTGCGGGCTAGAACTTGATAACTCACAGCCGCTAACGATAGGTTGTTCCGTGGAAAAATGGAACCGTCTTTTTTGGGGATTTTCGCGCGGGATGTGCTATGTTGTCGGGATGAAACTCAAATTCATGTCCATGTTGTGCTTGGTGGCGGTGGGGATTCTGGCATTCGCGATTAGCGGCAAGGCGGCCGAGGGAAAATGGCTGACCGATTATGACAAGGCGCTGGCACAGGCGAAGCAGGAAAACAAGAAGGTCCTGATTGATTTTACCGGTTCCGATTGGTGTCCGTGGTGCATCAAGCTGCATGACGAAGTATTTTCCAAGCAGGCGTTCAATGATTACGCCGACAAGAACCTGGTGCTGTTGATCATTGATTTCCCGCGCAAAAAGCAGCAGACCGATGCGGAAAAGAAGACCAACGAAGCGCTCGCGCAGAAATATGGCATCCAAGGTTTTCCCACGGTGGTTGTGTTGGACAGCGCAGGCAAGAAGATCGGCGAGCTTGGCTATCAGCCGGGTGGCCCGCAGCCTTTTGTCGCTGAGTTGGAAAAGTTGAAATAATGTCGCTAACAGCGGGTTTTGCCTGAGGATTTATTTGTCTGAAAACAAAACTGCTGTCCTTGTTGCTCTTGTTTGCCGCCAGTACGGTGGCTCGTCCGGCCACGACTTCGTTGCCATGGCCGGACGGCGAGCAACTCTCCTATGAAGTTTATTGGGGTGTGATTCTCGCCGCCGAGGGGACGTTTAGCGCCAAGCAACAGTCCGACGGTTGGCAATTTTCCCTGGATTTACGTTCGCTTGGATTGGTGGAGGGGATCGCCCAGATCCGCAGCAAAGTGACTTCCACGGTTGGCTTGGAGCCATGGAGTGCCCGGCAGTTTGTTGCCGACCGCCGGGAAGGGGCGAAGCAATACAAGTACACCTGCGAGCTTGGTGCGGGGAAGAAAAGTGGTTTGTACACCAATCAATTGAAGCCGGAAACCAAGCCCATTGAGTTGCCGGGCCCGGCGGTGGAGGACTTTGTTTCGATGTTGTACCGCCTGCGCTGGCAGGACTGGGAGAAACAGAAATCCTGTGACTTTGTGGTTAGCGACCGCTGGAAAATTTATCAAGGTCGCGCCCAGTTGATCAAGCTGGATCAATTGACTGATGCGAGCGGCAAACCGCATCCTTGTTATCTGATTGAAGCCAAGGAGATCGGCAAGGATGGCAAGTTAATCGACCAATATTATTTGCGCCTGTGGATTCCGATCGACGGTACGCGCGCGCCATTGCTGGCGCGCTTGAAGTTCAAGTACGGCACGGTGACGATCAAGCCAAAGCAATAGTCTGCTGTTATTTCTTTTTGTCAGAAAAGAATAACAGCCGCAGGCTGTTCAAGACCACCACCACGGTGCTGCCTTCATGGCCAATCACACCCAGTGTCAGCGGAATCCAGCTGCCGAGGGCGCTGATGCTCAGGACTCCGAGCACGCCGAGCGAAATCACCAAATTTTGTTTGATGATCCTGCTGGCCTTGGTGCTGAGATCGTAAGCGTATTTGAAATTCTCCAGTTTGTCCTGGGTCAGGATGATGTCGGCCTGTTCCAACACGGCGTCGCTGCCGCGCAAGCCCATGCCGACGGCCACGTGCGCCGCCGCCAATGACGGGGCGTCGTTTACGCCGTCGCCAACCATGGCGACATGTTCGCCGGATTTTTCCCATTGCTGGATGGCGGCAACCTTGTCCTCCGGTTTCAATCCGGCGCGGAATTCTTTCAGGCCCAGATGTTCCGCCACTTTTTCCGCCGCTTCCGGGCGGTCGCCGGTCAGCATGGTGACATGGAGTTTGTCAGCCTGTAATTCCGCCAATAAGGGAGCGCTGGCTTCGCGGATACTGTCGCGCAACAGGATGCGGCCCTTAAGTTCGCCTGCCTCGATCAGAGTTTCGGTCACGCCGATTTCCGGCTCTGGGAATTGTTTCAGCCAGTCATCGTCTTTGAACAGGCTGCGGCGCCCGAGTTGCGCCACATGATCGTTTATCCGGCCGCTAACGCCGAAACCGGTGATGGAACGGAAGTCGCGCACGTCCGGCAATTGGCCTCCACCGTTTCGAAAGTGGCGGGCGATGGCGCGTGACACCGGATGCGTGGAATTGTGGCCGAGCGCGGCGGCGATTTGCAGCAAATCGTTCTCGCGGCTGGCGGGAATGGTTTCAATGGCGATGACATCCAGTTCGCCGGTGGTTAGCGTGCCGGTTTTATCCAGCGCGACGCGCTTGATCTCGGCCAGTTTTTCAATCGCCGCCCCGCCGCGGAATAGCACACCGCGCCGCGCTCCTGCCGCGATACCGGCGAGGATGGCTGAGGGAATTGACAACACCAAGGCGCAAGGCGAGGCGACAACCAGTAGTGTCATCGCGCGATAGAATGCGGATTTGTCACCGTCCGCATCGAAGAAGGGGGCATGACCGAAAGCCAGCCACCAAACAAAGAACATGAGCGTACAGAGGCTGAGGATCAGGTAAGTGTAACCGCTGCTGAACTTGTCGGTGAAGCGTTGCGAGGGTGCTTTGCTTTCCTGGGCTTCCTGGATCAGTTTGATGATTTTTGCCAGCGAACTTTCACTGACGGCCTTGGTGGCGACGCAATCGACCGAGCCCCAGAGGTTCATGGTGCCAGAAAACACTTGGTCATTAGCGGACTTGTCGACCGGGATGGATTCGCCGGTCAGGCTGGATTCGTTGACCGCCGTGGTGCCATTGAGAATCTCGGCGTCGACCGCGAACTGTTCGCCGGGCCGCACGCGCAGGGTCATGCCGCGGGTGATTTGTTCAACGGGAATGCGCTGCTCCTTGCCGCTGATGACGGCCGTTGCTTCCTTCGGCGCATCCTTGAACAGGCTGTCGATTTCGCGCTTGGTGCGCGCCATGGCCAGTTCTTCCAACGCGCCGCTGGAGGAGAACAGGAACAGCAAGACGCCGCCTTCCCACCAGTGGCCGATCACTGCCGCGCCGACCGCCACGCACAGCATCAGGAAGTGAACATCGAGCACACGTTCGTGGATTTTTTCAATTGCCTCTTCGAGAGGATGCCAGGCGCCGGCGATGAAGCCGATGACGTAGCAGGCAATTGCCCAGGGTGAATGTTCAACAAGGATTTTTTCCAGCAAAAAACCGGCCAATACGAATACACCGCAGATCGCGGCGAAGCCCATGTCATGCTTCCATTCGTCGAGGTCTTCCTCGTGGGCGTTCTTCAGCAAGCCCTGTTCGACTTCCTGCACCCAGGCGAACTGGTGCCATTTCCAAAAACGCGGGGCGGTCGAGCAGGATTCCTTTTCCAACATCAGGCCGCCGTCGGGCATGGCAACCAGTCGCAACCCTGCGGGCAGCGAAGTGCTGTGGTGGCTGTTGCAAGTCACGCATTCCGAATTGTTGCCGTTGGAGGTGCAAGTGCGGGGCTCCAGCGGGGCATGACGGCTGAACAAATTGCGCAAGTTCCGGTCGGCGGCCTGGGCGTTCATGCCCGCTTGGTAGGCGAAGGAAACTTTTTTACCCTTCGAATCCAGCCAAATGGCACGCAAGCCTTGGTCGGCTAGCAGGGTGTCACTGACTTGTTCGAGGAGACAATTCTGATCGGAATTCATGCAAATTAAAGATAACCCGGGGGCAAAAGATTGCGACTGAAAACAATGCAAAAACGCTAATGATAATGAGATTCAACTAGCATTTATTGCTCTAGTTGATGGTTAGAAAAGAAGAGCCGGCGTTTATGGTTTATTCGACCTGGCCGTTCAACAGTTCGTACAACTTGGCTGCTTCCTTCGGACGGCTGCCTTTGCCGCTGACCAGATCGGCCAGGGGGATGTCGCCATAAGTGATTTTGTTGATGTCATTGTCGGTGCGCAGGGTGGTGCCGCCGACTGTGGCACCGCCGTAGACGCCGTCAGACTGGGTGTAGATGTACACCGCGGACTTGGTGGCGGGATCGTTGCTTTCGCTGGCGTGGTCGGGGCCGGCAGTGCCCTGTGCCGCGGCGTCCCATTTGACTTCGCCGCCGCTGAGGAAGGTCTTGATGGCGTCGTCGTTATTAAGCACGAAAACATAGCTGACGGTCTGGTAGCCGATTTGCGCGCCGAAGGAGCCGCCGCTCATGCTGAAGGCGATCGGCACCGACCAGGAGGGGCCGAGTGCGCCGCGGGTGCGGGTGATGACGATGCCCTCGCCATGGCGCCCGCCGAAGATGAAGCCGCCCTGGCCGACGTTGATGATGGCGACGCCCCTGGCGCTATCGATGATCTTCTGGGGAATCGGGGATTGTGAACTTTGCTTGATGCGCAGGACGCCAATCGCGGCGTTGACGCGTTCGGTGACGGATGATTCAGCGCGGAGGCCAACGGCGAAAGTCAGGCAGCACAACAGGAGCAGGCAAAATTTTTTCATGTTCACTTGGAACCCGGATAATAAAAGGGATTATGGATTTTTTCCAGCGCGATTGTAGTGAGCGGGCCGTGGCCGGGGCACAACAGGGTGTCGTCCGGCAGGCTGTAAATATTTTGCAGGTTGGTGGTTAGCGCCTCGCGATACGAGACGGCGCCGCCGCCCATGGAACCGGCGAACACGGCGTCACCGACCACGGCGACCGTTTTTTCCAGTCCGCTAATGACGAAAGTGGTGCCGTCGGCGGCGTGGCCGGTGGTTTGGCGGGTTTCCACCGTCAGCGTACCGAATTGGAATTTGTCACCCCAGTCGAACAACTTCACGCCGCCGATGTCGCCGTTCTTGTGCACGAAAGTCGGGGCGCCGCTGGCGATCTGGACTTGCGGCAGGCAGTCGATGTGGTCGCCGTGGGTGTGGGTGATGAAGATGTATTTGAGGGAGAGCTTTTTCTCATCGAGGAAATTCAGGATGGTTGACGGATGAGTGCCGGTGTCGAACAACGCAGCCTCGCCATTAGCGGGGTCCCAGATGATGTAACAGTTTACTGTCATGTCGCCACCGAATGGTGAAGTCAATTGGTACACGCCGAGGATATTGGCGGCATGCGGATACCAGTTTTTGCTGCCGCTTTCAAGCAGGGCGGCCGGGTTCAGGTTTAGCGCCTTGGCGATCTTTGACGCGGCGTGTTCGTCAAATTCGCCGCCGCGAGCGGCGCGTACCTCGGCAATGGATAATTTGGTCGCCTGCGACAAATCCAAGTCCATCACGCCAAGCCCGCGCATGGCCTTGCCGATGATGTCTCCGTAACCGTCTTCCAATGGCAGCATGGATTCAGTTTAAACCACAACAGGAGGAAAACACGGAAAAAATCACAGCAGTTCAATCGCCGTTGCGGATATCCGCCAGCTTTTGGGTGCTGTAACGAATTTCGGAAAACGTGGTCTTGCACAATTCGCCGCGGGGAGATTGGGACAGGAAGCCGATCCGGAAATTGTGTTTGGGATCGAGACGGAAGTAGCGCAGCATGTTCCAGTGCTTGCCGTCGAGCGAATAGTGGAAGGCATAAGCGCCGTTGCCGAGTCCGGCGATGCGGGCATAAATTTCGTTGCCCTGGATGAGTTCGTGGTTGTTGTCGTCGGAGAACTCGTTGTTTACCACGGAAACCAACATCGGTTTGAGTTGCGGGGTGTATTCAAAACAGAGTTTGGCCCATTGTTTGGCGTCGGCGTAGATCATCAGGACGCCGGCGTCGAATACCGCATTGAAATCCACTTTGATTTTACAGCTGAACAGGAAGGTTTCATCGGGCTTGAATAAGGCGATTGGTGCGGAGTCGGCCTGGCTCTGGCCCTGCGGGTCGACGAACAGGCGGGAACCCTTGCCGCCGGTGATGGTTAGCGTGTCGCCGGTGCTTTTCCAGTCCAATGGCGTGTTATACCAGTTTAATTCCTGCGGAATGGCGTTTAGCTTGAAGTTTTTTGCGGTTTGTTCCGACTGGCACGAGGTGCCGATCACCAGCAGGAGACACAGGGGGAGTAGTTTCATGCTCATGAAACCACTGTGCCAGCCGGTGGTGATTATTCAATTGTTAAATCGCGGCGATTTGCCTTTTGATCTCAACCCAGCGCGCCTCGGGAATGCTGGCGCCGACTTGTTGCACGACCTCGGCGCCGAGAATGGCGCCGTAGCGGCCGCTAACGGCGAGCGGGTTGTTGTTCAGCCAGCCGTACAAAAAACCCGCCAGCCACGAGTCGCCTGCGCCGGTGGTGTCGACCGGATTTTCAACGAGGTTGACGGGAATGCGGTGGAGTTCGCCGTTAGCGGCGATCAACGAGCCGTTTTTGCCAAGATTCAGCACGGTGGTGTTGCAGTAGTTGCCGAGCGCCAGCGCGGTTTGTTCGGAGTGGTTCTTGTCGAGGCCGGTGAGCACGGCGGCCTCGTCCTCGTTGGCGACCAGCAGGCTGACGTATTCGGCGAGGATTTGCGGCAACAGTTCGCGGTTGGCGGTCACGACCTCATGCGAGCCGAGGTCGAGGCTGATGCTGCATCCGGTTTGCTTGGCGCATTTCAGCAGGTGCAGGGCAAGTTCCCGGTTGAACAACAAGTAGCCCTCGAAATGCGCGTGACGGCAGTTGGCGAAGTCGTCAACGGTGACATCGGCGGGCGACAGAGTCAGCGAGGCGCCGAGGTTGGTGCGCATGGTGCGCTGTGAATCGGGGGTGACCAGCGCCAGGCAGCGGGCGTTGGGCAGTTCGGCGCGTTTGAAGCGGGTCACATCGACCCCGACCTTGCGGAAATTTTCACGGTAGAAATCGGCGGCGGCATCATTGCCGAGCTTGCCGATAAAAGAGGTTTTCAAGCCGAGCCGCGTGGCGCACTGGATGGTGTTGCCGGCGGAACCGCCGCTGGCCTCGACCGGTGGCGCGGGCAGTTTGCCGAGGATGGAGAACATGATCTCGTCGTTGATCAATTCCATGCCGCCCTTGGCGCCGGAGATTTGCGCGAGGAAGGTTTCGGGAACTTGTGCCACGCTGTCCACTATGGGAGCGCCGATGCCGATCAGGTCGATTTGAGTCATATGAATGCTTTCGGTTTGCGGTGTCCGGTTGCCAGTGAACACAGCAGGTGCCGAAAATATGCGGAAAACTGAAAACTGGAAACCGAAAACTTTTGTGGCAATGTAGGGGGTATGAAAAGCTGGCTATTAGCGGTGATGGTTTCCCTGTTCGCCATTAGCGTCCAGGCGCAGACCACCATCGTGGAGTTGATTCCGCCCAAGGTGAATTTGCAGACCAACGGCCTGCAAATCCCGGTGGTGGTGCGCGGCAACAATCTGAATAAAGTCAAAAAGGCGGAGGCCTGGTATGAGGGCCAGCCGGACAGTTATATCTTCGCCCAGCTGGGAACGCCGAGCGCCAACCGGGTTTCGGTGACGCTAATCGCCAGGCCCGATTCGCCAATCGGTTCGCTGCACCAGCTGCGTTTCCTGCTGGAAGACGGCAGTATTCTGAACGTGCCGCTGCCGTTACGAATTGTCGCCAACGGCGATCCCGATGCCACCCAGCCCGACACCGCCGCCAAGCTTGAGCAGAACGTGGAAAAAAGCGGCCAGCGCAAGGTGATCGAATCGAACAAGGCGCCGATTGTTACCGCTACGGTCCCGAAACCCCTGTATGTGGTGCCGAACGGGCAGGTGCAGACGCTAACCTTCAAGGGGCTGAATCTTGACCAGGTAGTCTCGGTTCGCATCCGCAAAGCCGACACTCCGCCGCGTTACCGCAACAAGGAAGGCGAATTGCCGTTCCGTCACGTCAAGGACGGGCTGGAAGTCGATGTGGTTTCCACGCCCGATACGCCGATTGGCACCAAGTATTGCATCGATTTGCTATTGGAAGGAAATTATCTGGCGGGGACATTGACTTTCCCGATTCAAAATCCGCCAAGTCCGGGGCGCTAACGGTAAGCTTTTATCGCAGAGGCGCGGAGACGCTGAGTTTTAAAATCTCCGTGTCCCCGCGCCTCCGCGGTTAATTTTTTTTTGCCAATTCTTTGGCGCGTAACAAAGCTTCCTCACGGTTGGCAAACTTGCCTTCAAGCTGTTCGTCCATGAGCAGCGTCAGGAGTTTGCCCAATTCTTTGCCGGGTTTGGCACCGAGTTTTATCAGGTCGTGGCCGGTGATTAGCGGCTTGGGTTTGACTTCCTCGGCGGAGTAGGTGGCGCGTTTTTCCTTGAGGAATTCGTAGATGTCAAGCAGGCCGTGGCTGCTGCTGCAATCGAGGCGGTGCAGTTCGAGTTCCTGTTCGAACCAGGGACGGGCGAGGAAACGCTTCAGCGTGCTGAGCCGCATGTTCGGCGCGTCCTTGAACATCATGTGCCCGGCGACGCACATTTTGACCGCCTCGATCTGGTCGTTGGAAAAGCGCAGGCGGCGCAGAATTTTTTCGGCCTTGCTGGCGCCGACGGCCTCGTGGCCGTTGAAGCGGATGCGGCCGGTCTCATCGACCGAATAGGTGTCGGGCTTGGCGATGTCATGCAGCAGGACGCTAAAGGCGAGGATCAGGTCGGGATGCGGCGCAAGACCTTCGATCATCATGCGGGTGTGCACGAACACGTCGCCCTCGGGATGGAACTGCGGGGGCTGTTGTACGCCCTTGAGCAGCTCGATTTCCGGCAGCCAGATGAAGAACAGGCCGGATTTGTCGAGCAGGTCGAAGGCCTTGAGCGGATTGGCGCTGCACAAGGATTTGATCAGTTCGTCGCGCACGCGCTCGGGAGCGAGGTCCTTGGTTTTGTGCGACATGGCGGTTAGCGTCCGCCAGGTTTCATCCTCGATGGCGAAGTCCAGTTCGGAGGCAAAGCGCACGGCGCGGAATATGCGCAGATGGTCCTCGGTGAAGCGTGCCGACGGTTTGCCGATGCAGCGCAGGGTCTTGGTTTCAAGATCGCTGCGGCCGTTGACGTAATCGATGACTTGGTTCTTGAGCGGATCGAAGAACAGCCCGTTGACGGTGAAATCGCGGCGTTGCGCGTCCTCGGCGGCGGTGGTGAAGGTCACGCTCTCGGGACGTCGTCCGTCCTGGTAAGCGCCGTCCTTGCGGAAGGTGGCGATTTCGAAAACATGCTGGCCCTGCATGACGCGGACCACGCCGAAGCTCTTGCCCTGCAAATCGGTGACGCGCGGGAACAAATCCTGCACCTGGTCGGGCGTCGCGCTGGTGGCGATGTCGATGTCCTTTTCCTTGCGGCCGAGCAGGGCGTCACGCACCCAGCCGCCGGCGTAATAGGCGCTGTGTCCGGCGCCAGTCAGCGTGCGGATGATCTCGCGGGCGCTGGCCGTTAGCGGTGTGTCGGGTGCGTCTAAGTAATAAGTGTCGGGTGGCATGCGGTGGTTGGCGTCTGATTGAACGTGAATTTACACGAATCCGGCGCGAATTTACACGAAGAAGATTGGTTTTAAGGATTGCTGGTGTGGGCCTTCAATTTGTGGGAGTAACCGAGGTAAATGATGCCGCCAATGGCGCTCCAGGTCAGCGTCAGCCCGAGAAACATGGTGGAGCAGGCCAGCGCGGTGGCCTCGGTGACGGGTTCGCCATGGCGGGTGACCGCGAAGATCGGGAACAACGTGACAAAGGCCCATTCGCGCAGGCCGTGACCGCTGACGCTAATGGGAAGGGCGATGGCGCAAAGCACAATGGAGAAGATGATGGTCATTTGCGCGTAGCTGATGTCGAGTTCGAAGGCGCGGCCAATCAGGTAGCCGGTGCTCAGGATGAAACAGACCGAGATCAGCGCGTAAAAGACGGCCATTAGCGTGGGACGCAGGGCTTTGCCGTGGGCGTGGAAGCCGGCATACAGCGATTCGAAAATTTCCCGTTTGGGCATTTTTTGCCAAAGGCGATGGAATACCGGCGGCAATTTGTGCAAGGGAAACAGCCACAGGAAGGCGAGACCGATGAACACGCAGGCCAGCAAAGCCGCTAATAGCGAGACGATAACGAAGGCTTCGCGGTTAGCGGCGATTTTTTCAAACTGCCAAGGTATCAGCAGGAAAGTCATGAACAAAATGGTGGCCAAGCCGAGCACGCGGTCGAGCAGTACCGCCAGCACCGCGCGTTCCTTCAGGTTGGGGGTTTGGCGGACGATGTAGTAAGCCTTGATCACGTCGCCGCCGACACTGCCCGGCAGGAACTGGTTGAAGAACAGGCCGATCATGGTGATCAGCCAGGTTTGCGACAAAGTCGGGTTGACGTGCTGCACGCGCAGCAAATTGCGCCAGCGCAGCGCCTGGGTGACGGTGCTGATGCCGATGCAGAAAAACCCGGCCACCAGCCAGTGGACTTGCATGTTGCGCAGTTCATTGGCGAAGGCATGCCAGTCGAGGCGGCGGAAAATGATCGCGAGGATGGTGAGGGTGACGGCTAGTTTGACGTAATTCTTCCAGTCTTTCATGCGGGATGGGTTCAGGCTTGGTTGTGGGATTTCCACCACGCCAATGACGAGAGGACTTTTTCCTTCTTCACGCGCGGGGAGAGTTCCAGCACGCAAAGGGTGTTCTTGGCCATGAGCGGCAGGAAATTTTTGAAGGGGATTTCACCGTCGCCCAAGGCGAGATGGTCGCGGTCGGGGGCTTTGAAGTCTTGCAAATGACAGCCCAGCAGGCGCGGCTGGCGTTTGCGGAATTCGGTTTCGTGGTCGAGGAAGCCAAGGGCGTCCTTTTGCGCACTGTGGCCGAAGTCATGCCAATAACCGGCCTGGGGGAATTCGCCGAACAGCAAGTCCCATTGGTTTTCCAGCGGGATTTCCTCGACTGCTTCGCGCGATTCGAAGCCGAGTTTGACCTTTTTGTCGTTAGCGTGTTGGCAGATTTCAGCAAGGCACTCTTTCAAGCGCGGCCAGGCGGCGGGAAACAGTTCCTCATGTTCGCTGACGGCGCCGATTTTTTTCCGCACATAGGCGCGGGAGCCGAGCTTGCCCTTGGCCATTAGCGCGGCCAGTTCGTGATTGCGGTGGCGTTGGCGCAGGGAACCGAGATGCAGGACCACGGCCTTGGCGCCGAACTTGGCGGCGTGGTCGATGGTTTCCTTGGTTAATTTCACTGCCATTGTGCGGCGGGATTGGCGCGGGTCGGTGAATTCGTAGCAGTTTGGCGAGGCTTTGAGAAAACCCAGCGGCAGCGGGCAGAAGTTGTGCAGCGAGCTAATGCGGATGATTTTCTGGTCGAGGGCCTTGAGGATGCCGGGCCACAGGCTGTAGCGGATGCCGTGGCTGAGTTCGGCGGATTTGAAGCCGAGCGTGACCAGTTCCTCCAGCATGGCGAAACCGTCGTTGTGGCGGGACGAGTTCCAGGAAGTGGAAATGGCAAGTTCGGGCAAACTCATGTGAGCGGTTACTTTAACCGTAATAGCGGAAAAAAAGACACAAAAAAACCCGGCGCGGTCAGCGTCGGGTCTTGATGCTTTAAAAACGATTACAGGGAGAAATTACCCCAGTAATTGATCTTCGGTTCCTTGGCCTTGCGCTTGGCGCGTTCGCTGGGCTTTTCGTAGCTGCGACGGGCGCGGACTTCACGCAGGGTGCCTTCGCGGTCCAGTTTCTTTTTCAGACGGCGCAGCGCCTTGTCCACCGATTCACCTTTTTTCAATTTTACTTCTGTCATTACAAATCACCTCTCTCCCGTTAAAAATTCCTTTGGAAGGGAGTGAAAGCATAAACTATGTACATAATTTATGTCAAATATTTACTTAATATGCTTGTAATCAACAATTTATGCCTGTTAAAGTGGGTCGAATCAGGGCGTTTGGACGTTGTTTCCCGTTGGCGGGAGACGGGTGAAAAAGTGCGCTGGAGAAACGAAAATGACGGCTGATTTTTATATCATACTGGGTTTGCTGGCGGTCACCATCACCTTGTTTGCGCTGGGCAAGCCGAGAATGGACGCGGTGGCCTTGGTCATGCTGGTGGTTTTGCCGTTTACCGGGGTGCTCGACGTGAAGGAAACGCTGGCCGGGTTTGCCGACCCGAATGTGATCCTGATCGCGGCCTTGTTTGTGGTTGGCGAGGGGCTGGTGCGCACCGGTGTGGCGCAGAAATTGGGCGATTTACTGGTGACGCATGCCGGGAGGAACGAAACTCGGCTGATGCTGTTGCTGATGTTTATCGTGGCGGTGGTGGGTTCGGTGATGAGTTCGACCGGGGTGGTGGCGATTTTTATCCCGGTGGTGCTGAGGATTTGCCGCAATGCGAGGCTGGTGCCGGGGCGCCTGATGATGCCGCTCAGCGTGGCGGCGTTGATCAGCGGGATGATGACCCTGGTGGCAACCACGCCCAATCTGGTGGTGCATGGCGAACTGGTGCGCAACGGTTTTGCCGGGTTCAAATTTTTCAGTTTCACGCCGTATGGCGTGCCGATGCTGGTGTTGGCGGCGGGTTACATGCTGGTCGCGCGGAATTGGCTGGTGAAGAAAGACCAGGTGATGCAGGAAGCCGCAAGCAAGCCGCGGATGACGGAGTGGTTGCGCGAATACGCGTTGTCCAGCCATCGGCTGCAGATCGCGGCGGACTCACCGTTAGCGGGCAGGAATTTGGGAGAACTCGGCGGGCAATTGACCCGTTCCGCCAATGTGGTGGTGATCGAACGCGCCAATGCGGGTCGTTTTGCCAGTCGCTTGGTGCGCCCGGAACCACAAACGGTTTTGCAGGCTGGCGATGTTTTGCTAATCGACTGGTTTGATTCCTCGGTCGACGCGGTGGAAGTCACGAAGCGACTCGGCTTGGTGGAATTACCGTTAGCGTCGGGAAATTTCACCGATGTGTTGCAGGAATTCGGCATGGCGGAGGTGATGCTGCCGGCCACTTCGCGGTTAGCGGGTTCCACCATCAGGAAATCGAAATTCCGCACCAAGTATGAATTGACAGTGCTTGGCTTGAAGCACGGCCGGGTGGCGCAGTCGCGGGAGATTTTGCGCGAGCCGCTGCGGATCGGCGACACCCTGCTGGTGTTCGGTCCTTGGGAAAATATCCGCAAATTGCAGGCGGATATGACCGACCTGATTGTGCTGACCCTGCCCGCCGAGGCCGAGGACGTGGTGCTGGCGGCAAGTCGCGCCCCGCTGGCGATTTTGTCATTGGCGGTGATGGTGCTGCTGATGGTGTCCGGGATTGTGCCGAATGTGTTGGCGGCGCTGATTGCCTGTCTGTTGATGGGATTGTTCGGCTGTATCGACATGAACAGCTCGTACCGATCGATCCATTGGCAGAGTTTGATTTTGATCGTTGGCATGCTGCCATTCTCGCTGGCCCTGCAAAAAACCGGCGGGATTGACTGGTTTGCCTATTCCTTTATCGATTTGCTCGGCAACGCGCAGCCCCGCTTCATTCTGGCGGGCTTGTTTATCATCACCGCGTTGCTGGGTTTGTTCATTTCCAACACGGCGACGGCGGTGCTGATGGCCCCGGTGGCGCTGGCGTTGGCGGCCAAGCTGCAACTCTCGCCGCAGCCGTTCGCCATGACCGTGGCCCTGGCGGCTTCCGCTGCGTTCATGACCCCGGTTTCCTCGCCGGTCAACACGCTGGTGGTGGGCCCCGGCAATTACCGTTTCGGCGACTTTGTGCGGGTTGGCGTTCCGCTGGCCTTGCTGGCGCTGGCGGTTAGCGTGCTGCTGGTGCCGTGGTTGCTGCCGTTTTGATTTAGGTGTGGCGTTCCGGACTTCCGGCAGGCAATATATTCCCCGTATCATGTCGAAAAATTTTGTCCATTTGCACGTACACACCGAGTATTCCCTGCTCGACGGGGCTTGCCGCATCCCGGAACTGGTGTCGCGCGCGCGGGAATTCGGCATGCCGGCGCTGGCCATTAGCGACCACGGCAACCTGTTCGGTGCGATTGAGTTTTACCAGGAGGCGAACAAGGCCGGGATCAAACCGATCATCGGTTGCGAGGTGTACATGTCGCCGGGCAAACGCGAGGACAAGACTTCCCGCGACGGCAAGGACCCGAATTATCATTTCTTGCTATTAGCGCGCAATGAAACCGGTTACCAAAACCTGGTCAAACTGGTGTCACTGGCGCACTTGGAGGGGGTTTATTACAAACCGCGTATCGACAAGGACGATCTGGCCAAATATGCGGAGGGCTTGATCGGCAGCAGCGCCTGTCTGAAGGGTGAAATTGCGCAAGCGGTGATGGCGGGACGCCTGAAGGATGCGGAAAAATCCATCGACGATTTCAAGCAAATCCTGGGCGCTGATAACTTTTACCTCGAGGTGCATAATCACGGTCTCGACCTTGAACAACAGGTGCGCGAAGCGTACAAGGAGCTGTCGAAAAAGACCAACACCCCGCTGATCGCCGCCAACGACGTGCATTACGTGGCCAAGAACCATGCGCCGGCGCATGAAATTTTGCTGTGCATCCAGACCGGAGCAAAGTTGTCCGACGAAAAACGCATGCGTTATCCGTCGAACGAGTTTTACCTGAAAAGTCAGGATGAGATGGCGCTGCTGTTTGCCGATTTGCCGGAGGCGTTGGAAAATACGGCGCTAATAGCGAACCGTTGCGAGCTTAAGCTGGAGTTCGGTAAGGATAAGTTTCCCGCTTACACGGTACCCGAAGGCAAGACCACCCAGTCTTATTTCCGCGACTTATGCGAAGAAGGCATGGTCAAGCGTTACGGTGAACGTGCCCATGAAGAGGAATTGCGCAATCGCATGGAGTACGAGATCGAAACCATCATCAAGATGGGTTTCATCGATTACTTCTTGATCGTCTGGGATTTCATTCATTACGCCAAATCGCAGGGCATTCCGGTGGGGCCGGGCCGTGGCAGTGCTGCGGGCAGCATCGTGGCTTATTTGATGGGGATCACCGATCTCGATCCGGTGCGTTACAAGCTGTTGTTCGAGCGATTCCTCAATCCCGAACGTATCTCGCCGCCGGACGTTGACGTGGACTTTTGCCAAAACCGCCGAGAAGAGGTCATTGACTACGTTAAGAAAAAGTACGGCGAGCTGGCGGTGGCGCAGATCATCACTTTCGGCACGCTCGGCGCGAAGATGGCGATTCGTGATGTGGGTCGTGTGATGGGCATGTCGTTTGGCGAAGCGTCGAAGATTGCTGACATGATCCAGCGGGATCCGAAAGTCACGATTGCCAAGTCATTGAACCCGAATCCGAAGAAAGAGGAGGATAAAAAATTCTTCTCGGCGGATTTGAAAAAAATGTATGACGAGGACGAGCGTACCAAGGAGTTGATCGATAACGCTCTGGCCTTGGAAGGTGTCTCGCGGCAAACCGGCACGCATGCGGCGGGCGTCGTCATTAGCGACCGAAACTTGACCGAGTTTCTCCCGCTCACGCGGGACGATCACGGCAGCATTGTCACGCAGTATGACATGAATGCCGTCGGCAGCCTCGGCCTGTTGAAGATGGACTTCCTCGGCCTGAAGACGCTAACGGTGATCCAGGATTGTTTGAATCTGGTCGAGCAATCCACCGGCAAGAAAATCACCCCCGGTGAGATCCCGATTGAGGACCGCAAGACTTTCGATTTGCTCAATAAGGCGCAGAATATCGGCGTGTTCCAGGTTGAATCGAGCGGCATGCGCGACATGTGCCGCCAATTTGATATCAACAGCATCGACGATATCATCGCGTTGATCGCGTTGTATCGTCCGGGTCCGATGGACCTGATCCCGCAGTATATCAAACGCAAGAAGGGCGAGGAAATTCCCGAATACCTGCACCCGCTGCTGGAACAGGTTTCCGGCGATACTTACGGCATCATGATTTACCAGGAGCAGGTCATGGCGGCGGCGCGCGTGCTGGCAGGTTACACGCTCGGCGGCGCCGACCTGTTGCGCCGCGCGATGGGTAAGAAGAAGATCGAGGAAATGGCCAAGGAGCGCGCCAAGTTCATCGAAGGTTGCGAAAAGACCAACCAAATCCAGCCCAAGCTTGCGGGCGAAATCTTTGACTTGCTGGAAAAATTTGCCGGTTACGGTTTTAATAAATCGCACAGCGCGGCTTACGGCCTG
Organism: Verrucomicrobiales bacterium; assembly: GCA_031256975.1. Taxonomy (GTDB): domain Bacteria; phylum Verrucomicrobiota; class Verrucomicrobiia; order Methylacidiphilales; family JAAUTS01; genus JAIRPN01. Next base: position 68,031 of record JAIRPN010000013.1, read on the forward strand.
GTGTCGTACCACACGGCTTACCTCAAGGCGAATTACCCGGTGGAATTCATGGCGGCCTTGCTGTCGAACGAGCTCGACAACACCGACAAGATCGCGGTGTTTGTCGAGGAAGCCAAGCAGATGGGCATCAGCGTGCTGGGTCCGTCGGTGAACCACAGTGTTCTCACCTTTAGCGTCGCGCCGAACACCATTCGTTACGGCCTGGCGGCAATCAAGAATGTGGGTGCCGGCGCGGCGCAGGCGATCATTGATGCCCGCAGGGAAAAAGGGGAATTCACTTCGCTGGAGGATTTTTGCCGCAAGGTTGATTACCGCAGCATCAACCGCAAGACGGTGGAAAGCCTGATCCGTTGCGGGGCTTTTGATGAAATCAATCCGAACCGCGCGCAGGTGTTTGCCCAGATTGAGGATTCCCTGGCGCAGGCTTCGTCATTGGCGAAGGAGCGGGAGAGCGGGCAGTCCTCGTTGTTCGGCATCGAGGAAACCGTCGCGTCGCCGGTCGTGCGGCGCGAGTTGAAGATCGAGGACTGGCCGATGCGCGAACGGCTCGATGCGGAAAAGGAACTGCTGGGTTTTTACATCACCGGGCATCCGATTGATGAATACGAGGCCGACTTGCGCGGATTCCGCACGGTTGAATTGGCGAACATTCCCGAGATGAAGCATGAGCAGGGTGTGCGTATTGCCGGTATTATTACCGCCAAGGAAGTGATGGTGTCCAAAAAAACCGGCAAGCCGTTTTCCCGGGTGCAAATCGAGGACCGCGTTGGCGGCATGGAGGTGATGTTCTTCGCCGAGTCGTACGAAAAATACGGCAATGAACTCATGGTGGGCGAACCGATCGTCATTAGCGGCGTGATTGACGCGCGCGAGGAGGAGCAGCAGGTCAAGGTGATCGCCCGCGAGGCGCATACCCTGGAACAGGCCTGCCAGACGATGGTCAAGGAAGTTTATGTCCGCTGCCCGCGTGAAAAATGCGGCGCGGAATTGTGGCGTGACCTGAAGGAGGTCGCCACCGCCAACCACGGTGAAAAACCGCTGTGCCTGGTGATTCCCGGGCCCGAGGGTGGCCTGGCGATGCTGGAGACCTCGACGGATTTCTCGCTAACGCCGAGCCTGCCGTTGTTCAAGGATTTGCGTGGCCGTTTCGGCCGGGACGAAGTCAGGATCCGCGCCAAGGAATTGCCGGATATGCAGCGCCGCAAGACCTGGGGAAATCGCGGTTAGCGTTGCCTTAAAAAGTTTCCAGGCCGTCGCGCGTGGTCGGGTATTTTAATTTGGGCAGCAGGTCCCGCTTCATTCGTGAAGTGTCGCCGTAGTAACCGACGCGGCCGATGTCGATGAAATCCTTGGTCAACAGGGCTTGGTTGCCGGTTAGCGACGAATACAATTCGCAAAACCACGCGGCGGTGTAGATCATCCACAATGGCATGCGCCAAGGCCGGGCGGTTCCCCATTGGCGGCAGGCCAAGGACAAATATTCCTGCAAGGAATCATTGCCGTCGTCCCCGATGTTATAGATGCCGTTCGCTTCGCCGTTGCTGACGGTGGCTTGGACTGCGGCGCAAAAGTCATCCTTGGAAATCAGGTGAATTTGGGTGCGTTCACGCCAGACGCCCAACAGGTGAAGCGAAGCCAGTTTCCGGGCCATATCCGGCATCAAAATGCCATCGCCGTAGACCATGCCAACGCGTAACGAAATGGGTTCCCTGGCATTGGCGAACAGGTATTTTTCTTCTTCCAGCCGGGTTTTCGCGTGCCAGGAAAGCGGTTGACGGTCCAGGCGGTCGGTGGACGGATGTTGCGGCGTGGTCGGGCCTTCGACGTGCGGAAAACTGATAAGAATGATGCGGCGAACCCCTTTGCGGTTGGCAGTGTCGACCAGATTTTTAAAATACTGCGTATTGGTGGTTGGCAGGAATTTCTCCGGATGGGCTTTGAATAAGATTCCGGCAAAGTGGACAATCACATCGATGTCCTCGACTGCCGCCGTTAGCGTCTCCGGTTGGGACAAGTCCGCGCGGACGACAGCACATTTTCCTCCGGCCTTGAGGTGTTCCGGAATATCGCGATGATGGATCATCAGCCGCAACCGGATATCCTTGCAAGGTAATAAGTGAGTCGCCAACAACGAGCCCAAGTTCCCGGCGGCACCGGTGATGAGCAGCCGGATCACAATCCGTCTTCCAGTTGGTTGACTTGCTGGTAGTACGAGCTGAAGCCGCCGATCACCTGCCAGGCGATGATCAATACGGCGACGCTAAACGCGGCGGCGCTGAGGATGGTGGTGAGCAGGGTGATCTTGCGCATTAATTCCTCGTCAAGCAGTTGCGCGTTCTTTTCCAGCATGTCGACCAACGCGCCGCTTTGTTCGCCGGTGGCGATCAGGCTGCGTGAGGTAGAGGTGAGGAAGCGGCAATGGGTAAGGGAATTACTGAGATTTTCACCGTCGGTGATTTTTTGTTTTGCCAAGGCGAGGTCTTCAATTGCGCAAGGGCTGTTGGTGGCAGGTGCACAGTCGAGAATGGCTTCGCGCAAATTGGTGCCGGACAGAATATAGGCCTGCAGGCAACGGGAAAAATTGATCGAGGCGTAGGCCTTGAAAAGGGTTCCCAGCAATGGAATCCGCATAACCAATTGATCCAGGGCCACTGACCGACGGCGGGCGCGGTTTAATACCAGTACGCCGATTACCAACAGATAAAACGGTAACAGTCCGAGGAAGATGGTGGTTAGCGCCAAGCCTCCTCCCTCAAGGAACAGGGTTTTGAAGGCCGGAATCACCACCGCGGCGTGGTAGAGCAGGGTTGGATAGGCCAGTTTGGCGATCAGCTTATTGATGATCAACCGGCGTTTCTCGACCAGATTGGCGGCGTGTTCCAGCAGGGAGGAAAGCCGGCCGCTGAGTTCGCCAACGTTGATCAGCGCGAGCGTGGTTGAATCGAATTGGCGGGGATGACGGCTGGCGGCATTGTGCAAGGTGTCGCCTTTGGCGAGTTCGTTCGCCATGGCCAGTGCGATGCGGTTGAAGGGCGACGCTAATTGCGGGGACAAGGAACGGAGCCCTTGCTCCATTGGGACGCCCGCCTGGGACAAAGTGGCGAGTTGGCGCAGGAAAATTTCAAGGTCGCGACTGGGCATGGATTGTTTTTAAGCATGGGCACGGAATGTGCAATGCTGAATTTCGGAGCTAACGGTAAAAATGCTGTCAACGGGTTATTTCGGTTTGGTGACATGGCCGTCACAGTAGACGGCATTCATACGGCCGTTGTGGACGCCTGAAAAATCCTGGCAGATGCGGATGCGTGAGGAACTTACATTGCGCGGATTATTGCGGAAATAAACTTGCGGATTGTTGATTGGTTCATCGTCGGCATAGGGACGCCATTCGTAGCTGGAGCCCTTGAGCAGATAATAATTATTAGCTTTTAGATCAGAAGGGCATTGCACATTCTTTTGGGTGATGCCGTAGTCTTTGAGGGTATCGTATAAACCCACTGGCGTCGTATTGTCCGGAGTCAGGCTGCCGCTCGGATAAACCGGGTTGCTGGGATCGGTTTCGATCATGGGCATATTTCCATCATTATCCTGTGCATATCCTTGGACTGCCAAGCCGATTTGTTGCAAGTTGCTGACACAGGCGATTGAATCGGCTTTGCCAAGGATCACTCGTATTGAAGGCATGCTTAATGAAAAAAGCAGCGCGATGATGAATACTGTTACGATTAGCTCGATCACGGTGAAAGCGGCTTTTTCAGAGTGGCGTTTCATGGGATGGATTTTTGATTTATCTTTAGTGGGGAGAAGCTGAGGCTTTATTGGAGAGGTAGCGGCCGTAACGGGCTGCGCGTTTGTCGGCCGGAGTCTTGGAGTCACGGTCAAGTTGCCGTTCTTCCATGCGATCAAGGAACACAGGGTCGTTCATCATTTGCTCGAAGCGGGCGCGGCGTTGTTCCGGAGTGAGCTTTTGTATTTCCTGCATCAGGGTGAAGGCTTGCCGGGCATCAGGCGGTAATTGTTTGACGCGGGCCTGGATCCAGGAAGCGTCGAGATTGAATTGATTGTCGCCACGCTGCCAATTGCCCTGTCGTTCGCCGCCACCTCCGTCACGGGGCGGACCGTCCTGGTTTTGCGCGAAGTTGCGCGGACGGCCACGGAAATAGAATACTTTTTCCATTTTGCCGCCGGCGAGCGAAGCTGCCTGCTTGACGGCGGATTGGATCCTGCCGTTGGCGGGTATTTTGTTGAGAGCGGGGTTCCAGTTGGTTGGATTGATGAAGGAGCAGTTGGTATATAGGCTGAAGGACTCGAGAACATTGTTGAGCTCATTGCTGGCGGGGGCCTCGGTGGGTTGCCAGATTTCCTTCGAGTAATCGCGCATCACGTCATCGGCGGCCATTTGCAACATGCCGGGCAGCGGGTGGGAGTGCCATTGCCAATCGCTGTTGCCGTCCTCGCCGCGGCGGCGGCCTTCCATCAGTGCGGCGGTGCCGTTGGCGAGTTCCTGCTTATTCGGGGCGAGGATGTAGAACAGGCTGCCCCGGGTTTCCGTGGAGACGGCCAAGGTATCCACCGCTTCGTCGAGGGTGGCCTTGGTGAGGCGGATGGTCACTTTGGTGTCGGGATCCAGATTGGTGATGAAGGGAACACCGGCCTGGCGGCCGATTTCGGCGAAAACTTTCGAGGCGGGGGCGTCCTTGAAATTGACAGTGATTTTGCCCCAGTCATTGACAAAATAGTAAATAATATTTGCGACGAACAGGATTCCCAACACGCCTAGCAGCCATTTTAGTTGAGTGGTCATAATTATTTACTCAAGAATAACACGTGTTTTGGCGAAAGGTTACAGGCTTTGGTACGGTATTTTACCTGAAGAAAGCCCAAAACTGAAGGTATTAGTTGTTTGGGCATTAGAATTTTAGAAGGCTTAAGTAGATTTTTTGAAAAAATTTGAACATTATCCCGGCAGGCCTGTCTAATTTATTGAGTAGCCTATCCTAGAAAGCGGGAGTGCGTTTCATACTGGGGTTCCCATCATCCCACCACCTCCTTGTCGCACTCCCGCTCTTCTTTGCCTTGAAATGGCGATTTCCCTAAGGCAGCTAAAAATTTAAGCAGTTGGGATTGTCTTCCCGGGGAAATACGATAGTTTTTTTTCTTATCATCCTATGCTGAATTTCAAAAGTCTGTTATTAGCGCTGACAATCGGCGGCGCCTCCCTGCTTATTATTTCTTGCGGCGGGACCAAGGCTCCCGAGCCAACGACCGGGGGGCAAATTGGCGGCACTGTGCCGCATCCCACTTATTCCTATACGCGCGTCCGGACCAATGAACCCCTTGTTGCGCTGACTTTTGACGACGGCCCAAGCATTTCGAATACGCCGAAATTGCTGCAAATTTTGAAGGACAAGGATGTGCGGGCGACCTTTTTCATGATCGGACAGAACGTTGCCGCCCATCCTGATATTGTAAAACAGGTGGCCGCTGCCGGACATGAAATCGGCAGTCATACCTGGTCCCATCCGCATTTGTCACGGCTTTCGGTGGATGCGGTGACTGCGGAACTGCAAAAGACCCAGGACGCCATTGAGAAAGTCACCGGCAACAAGCCGCACTATTTGCGTCCGCCCTACGGCGATTTTACCAATGACCAGCGCCAGTGGGTGCACCAGAAATTTGGTTATGATTTTATCTTCTGGGATGTGGACCCGAACGACTGGCAAAAGCCGGGCGTGAATGTGGTGATTTCCCGTATTGTCAGCGGCACCCGAAGCGGCTCGATTATCTTGCTGCATGATATCCATGCCGACAGCGTGGCGGCGGTGCCGGAGATCATTGACCAACTCAAGGCAAAAGGTTTCCGCTTTGTCACGGTTAGCGAATTGCTGGCGGCTGAAAAATAACGTCAGCCATCAAATTGTCGGTCTTTTGACGCACAATTGTCACAATCTGCCGCTTGGATAAGGGAGTATCTGTAACATGAATGCAAAAATCTTAGTCATCGACGACGAGCCGGATGTGGTGGATTTGATCGCACTGAACCTGAAATCTTCCGGTTTCAAAATCATCTCCGCGGACAACGGCGAGGCCGGTATCGCCAAGGCCAAGGCGGAATCGCCCGACCTGATCATTCTCGACCTGATGCTGCCGAAAATCTCCGGTACCGAGGTGTGCAAGATTTTGAAGCGTGACTCCGTCACCTCGGCGATCCCGATCATTATGGTCACCGCCAAGAGCGAGGAAGTCGACCGTATCATCGGTTTGGAACTCGGCGCGGATGATTATGTCACCAAGCCTTTCAGCCCGCGTGAATTGAACTTGCGGGTCCAGTCGATCCTGCGCCGCAGCCAGCCGGAACAGACCAAGCAGGAACGGATCAAGCATGGTGATCTGACCCTTGATCATTCGCGTTACGAGGTGTTCATCGGCGGCGAGAAGATTGACCTGACCGCCACCGAATTCAAATTGCTGGCCATCCTGCTGGAACGCAAAGGCCGCGTGCAAAGCCGCGACCGCCTGTTGAACGATGTCTGGGGTTATGAGAGTGTGATTGATACCCGTACCGTGGACACCCACGTGCGCCGCCTGCGCGAAAAAATGGGCAAACTGGCGGATTATGTTGAGACTGTGCGCGGGGTCGGGTATAGAATGCTGGATGCGGTTTGAATCGCTTCCGACAGCTTAATCCACCAACATGATCACGACGCTAACCATCATCCTGTGCCTGCTGGTCATTGGCGGCCTGTTTTTCTATCTCCATGCCCGCCGTTCCGTGCAAGAGATCGCCGAGTACAGCCGCGAACTGGCGCACGGGGAACAACGGGATGCCGGTCATGCCAGTTTTAATTCGATTCTGCAGGATTTAAGGGTCGCAGACCAGCGCCTCAAGAGCCTGGACAGCCGTGCCGATGCGGAAAAATTCAGCCTGCAAACCATCCTTGCCAGCATGGCCGAGGGCGTGGTGATCGTTGACGTGGCGGGCGTGATTCAGGCGGACAACAAGGCGTTCCAGGGCATGTTCTCGCTCAAGGAGAACCCCGTGGGCCGCCGCGTGTGGGAAGTCTTGCGTCAGCCGGAAATCAAGTCGCTGATCGAACATTCCCTGCGCGAGCGCAAGCAGTCCTCCGGGGAACTGGTGTATGAGGATCTGCTGGACACCGGCGGGCGGCGCAAATTTTTCAGGGTTAGCGTCTCGACGCTCGGCAACGGGGTGATTCATGGCGCAGTGGCGGTGTTCCACGACATTTCGCGCATTGTTCAATTAGAGGAATTGCGCAAGGAGTTTGTCGCCAATGTCTCGCACGAGCTGCGCACGCCGTTGTCGATTTTCCACGGCTACCTGGAAACCCTGCTCAGCCAGCCGGATATTTCCGGCGATGAGGCGAAACGGATTTTCCAGGTGATGAAACGGCATTCCGACCGCTTGAATTCGCTGGTGGAGGACCTGCTGACCCTATCGCGCCTGGAGTCGGGACACATCCAATTGAACCCCAGCAAGCTGGCGGCGCGCCTGCTATTCGAACAACTGCGCGAGGACTGGTCATCGAAATTCCTCGCCAAGAACTGCGCGTTGAAATTTGATTTGCCGGACGAGGCGCTAACCGTGACCGCCGACAAGTTCCGCATGGAACAGGTGTTTTACAACCTGCTGGACAACGCCTTGAAATATTCCGACGCCAATGGCGAGGTCAAGGTCGGCGCGATGCTCAATGAGGGCCAGAATGCGCTTGAGTTTTATGTCCGTGACAACGGCATGGGCATTCCGAGTGACAAGGTGGACCAGATTTTTCAGCGGTTTTTCCGCGTCGACAAGGCGCGCTCGCGTGACCTTGGCGGCACGGGGCTCGGCCTGGCGATTGTCAAACACATCGTGCAAATCCACGGCGGCCGCGTCTGGGCGGAAAGCGCGCTGGGCAAGGGCACCACGGTGTGGTTCAGCCTGCCGCGTTGAGTTTTTAGAGTTGTCTCATCGCCCGTGACGGTTAAAACTAGACGCTGCAAATCAGATTAACCCTCAACTGGAAAGCTTCCTTAGTTATGGCTATTTACAACAACGTCGTTGAAACCATCGGCAGAACCCCCTTGGTAAGATTGAACCGTGTGACCGAAGGTTGTGCCGCGACCATCGCGCTGAAGTGCGAATTTTTCAACCCGCTGGGCAGCGTCAAGGATCGTATCGGCGCGGCGATGATCGAGGACGCGGAAAAGAAGGGCATCCTGAAGAAGGACACCCTGATCATCGAGCCGACTTCCGGCAACACCGGCATCGCGCTGGCCTTTGTCGCCGCGGCGAAGGGTTACAAATTGGTTTTGACCATGCCCGAGAGCATGAGCCTGGAGCGCCGCACGCTGCTGGCGATGCTTGGTGCGAGAGTGGTGCTGACTCCCGCCGCCGAAGGCATGAAGGGTGCCATCGCGCGTGCGGAGGAATTGCACCGCGAGAATTCCAATTCCTGGATTCCGCAGCAGTTTCGCAATCCCGCCAATCCCGAGATTCATCACAAGACCACCGCGCAGGAAATCTGGCAGGACACCGACGGCAAAGTCGACGTCCTCGTTAGCGGCGTCGGTACCGGCGGCACGCTAACCGGCATTAGTGAAACCATCAAGGCGCTCAAGCCGGGCTTCCAGGCAGTTGCCGTGGAACCGAAGGATTCGCCGGTGATTTCGCAGACCTTGAACGGCGACCCGATCAAGCCCGGCCCGCACAAAATCCAGGGTATCGGCGCCGGGTTCATTCCCGACAACCTGCACTTGAAAATTGTCGACGAAGTCATCACGGTCAGCAACGAGGATGCCTTGGCCATGGCACGTCGCATCGCCAAGGAAGAGGGTTTATTGGTGGGTATTTCCACCGGGGCAAACGTGTTTGCCGCGTTGCAAATTGCCCAGCGGCCCGACAATGCGGGCAAGCTGATCGTCACCATTGCCTGCAGCACCGGTGAGCGCTATCTCAGCACCGCCCTGGCGGAAGACGCGCGCAAGCTAGTCAGTTGAACGGCTGACCATTAGCGACCTACCGACATGTTTATCCCCGCAGGCAAACGGCCGGTGCATCCGGCTTTTCTGACCGCATTGTGTTATGCGTCGATGATGGCGTTGTCCATCGGCATCAATCTGCTGCCGGTGTACCTGACCACGCTAAGCGTAACCTATGGCGGATCGGACGGATTGACGCAGGAAGAGCTCGGGCGTCTCGGCGCCTGCGCGTTTGGCGGCCTGGTCATCGGGATTTTGCTGACCGGGCCGCTGGTGGACCGATGGGGTGCCAAATTATTCACGCTAACGGCGAGCGCGATGATCGCCCTGTCGCTGGCGGCCTGCGGCCTCGCACCGGATTACACCTTGTTGTGTGTCGCGATGTTTTTCCTCGGCGCGGGTTCCGGTGTGATGGACATGGTGCTCAGCCCGATCGTGTCGGTGTTGAATCCGCAGCGGCGCACCTCGGCACTGAACTGGCTGCATTCGTTTTATTGTGTCGGGGCGGTGGTGACGATCCTGGCAGGCACCCTGTTCATCAAGGCGGGACTCAGTTGGAAGATTTCCTGTTTGCTGCTGGTGCCGTTGCCGGCCTTGCTGTTTTTCCTGTTCGCGCCGTTGCGATTCCCGTCGCTGGGCACGCATGAAACACGCACCAAACTGCGCACGCTGGTGTGGCACAAATGGTTTATCCTGGCGCTAATCACCATCTTTCTTGGCGGTGCGACCGAGGCCGGGATGGCGCAATGGCTGCCCGCTTATGCGGAAACCAATCTGGGGTTCTCACGCATGACCGGTGGCATCTCGCTGTTGGCGTTCTCGGTGATGATGGCGTTGGGGAGGATGATCATCGGTTCCTTGGACAAGCACGTGAATCCCTTTGTCATCATGATGTGGGGTTGCGGCCTGTCGGTGCTGCTGTTCCTGCTGGGTTCGTTCCTGCCATTGCCGTGGGCGGCGCTGTCCGCCTGTGTATTGGTCGGGTTTACCGGCAGTTGTTTGTGGCCGACGGTGCTGGCGGTGACGGCCGACCGCTATCCGTCCGGCGGTGCCAGCATGTTTGGTTTTTTGGCGGCCTTCGGCAACATGGGCGGGATTTTCATGCCTTGGGTGGTGGGCTGGATCGCGGACTTGGCGAATTTGTCGTGGGGCTTGGCGATTTCCGCATTGGCGCCGGCCCTGATGCTGCCCTTGCTGTTAAAAATGCGGCGGGACAAAGAAGTTTGTCATTAGCGGCGGTTTTCTCCTTGCGTTCGGGGCTTGGCTTTGCGTAAGATTTCCCCTCACACGCGCTCGTGGCGAAATGGCAGACGCGCTAGTTTCAGGTACTAGTGGATAACATCCGTGGAGGTTCGACTCCTCTCGAGCGCACTCTTTAATTCACGCAATTAAAAATTTTGATCGCGCCGCGTTCGCTTTGGACGTTGGCGGCGGGGAAGTCCGGGCTTTTGCCCTCGACCATGCGTTCGATCCACGGCTGTTTGCCCGCGCCCTTGGAGACAAACCAGATTTCCTTGGCCTGGCGCAGGGCCGGATAGGTCAGGGTCAGGCGCTGGGAGTCCATCTGCGACACCCAGTTGGCGGTGGCGTATTTGACGTTTTCCTGCAAGGCCCTGGTGCCGGGGAACAGCGAGGCGGTGTGGCCGTCGTTGCCGATGCCGAGCAGGATCAAATCAAAACGCGGCGGCTGGCCGAGATCGCGGATCAGGCGGCGTTCGTAATCGGCGGCGGCTTCCTCGGCCTTGGGCAGTTCGGTTTTCCAGCGTTCCAATTTCACCGTTAGCGGGTAAAAGGCCTGGTAAATCATGCGATAATTGCTGTCCTGGTGATCCATCGGCACCCAGCGCTCGTCGCCGATGAACAGGTGCGTGGCCGACCAGGCCCAGTCGATTTTGCTCAGTGCTTTGTACAGGCTTTCCGGGCTGGAACCGCCGCTCAGGGCGACATTGAACACCCCGCGCTTTTGCAGCGCCTCGCTGCCGATTTCCTGCCAGTTGGCGATTAATGCGGCGATCCAGTCCTGTTCGTTTTCAAAGCGGAGATGAGTCATATGAAGGGTTGAGTTTAGCGTTTTCGCTTTTCAGTGCCAACGGGTTTTTGCGGAAAACCAAATTTAACAAGGAAAACTCTTTTCAAATCAGGCGCTTTGCTTTAATGAATTTCACGCTATGGGACTGCTCGACAAGCTTGACCTGACCAAACAAATCGAAGAGAAGTCAAAATACAAGAAGAAGCTGGAGGAATTGCAGCTCGAGCTGCTGCATCTGCAGCCCCGTCTGCGCCAAACCAAGCGCAATTTGATCCTGGTGTTCGAGGGCCCTGACGCGGCGGGCAAGGGGGGCATTATCAAGCGTACCCTGGAACGCCTCGACCCGCGCACGGTCCGCGTTTATTCCATCGTCAAGCCGACCGCGCAGGAATATGCCAATCACTACATGCGCCGTTTTTGGATCAAGTTGCCGAGCTACGGCGAGATCGCGGTTTTCGACCGCAGCTGGTATGGCCGCGTGCTGGTTGAACGGGTGGAGGGTTTTGCCTCCAAACCCGAATGGAAACGCGCCTACGACGAGATCAACCAGTTTGAGAAAAACCTGGTCGATGACGGCTCGATCCTGATGAAGTTTTTCGTGCATATTACCAAGGAGGAGCAGTTGGCCCGTTTCAAGAAACGCGCCGCCGATCCCTACAAACGCTGGAAGATCAACGAGGAAGACTGGCGCAACCGCGAGAAATGGAACCAGCACAACGAGGCGGCCGAGGACATGTTCGCCAAATGCAGCCCCGCGCACGCACCGTGGACACTGGTCGAGGGCAATTTCAAATGGTACGCGCGCCTCAAGGTGCTCAGGGCAGTGGTGAAGCAGCTGGAGAAGGAAATCGGCAAGGCATGAACGCCCACGCTAACAGCGAACTGCCCGAACATCCCGAGATCAGCGTGCCGGTAAAGGTGTATTTCTTCGACACGGACGCCGGTGGCGTGGTGCATAACGTTGCCTATCTGCGCATGGTGGAAATCGCCCGCTCCGACCTGGCGGAAAAACTTGGCTGGACGCTAAAGGCGATGTCCGCCGATGAGTGCCCGGTGGTGGCGCGCACCGAGATCGATTACCTCAAACCCGCCCGGCTTGGCGATGATTTGAAGGTTCACTCCCGGTTGGCGGGCATGGAAAAGATCCGTTTTTACATCGAGACGGTGATTTCCAACGCCGCCAATGGCGAAGTCTTTTGCCGTTGCCGCCAGACCATGGTGACGGTGCAACTCGGCAGCGGACGTCCGCGCTCCCTGCGCAAGGACTGGCGCGCCAGGTGGCCGCATTTGATCGACGAATAAATTTCGTCGTTAGCGGTCGATCGCCTTCATGTTGGCGGCGGCATAACGGTCGCCGGAAATTTCATGTTCCGGAATGGCGGTTTCCAGTTCGGCGATTTCCGCCGTGGTTAGCGTGATTCTTGCGGCGGCGGCATTTTCTTCCAGATAAACCCGGCGCTTGGTGCCGGGAATCGGCAGCAGATCAGGGCCTTTTGCCAAGACCCAGGCCAAGGCCAATTGTCCCGGTTTCACTCCCTTGCGGTTGGCAATGGCACGGACGCGTTCAACCAGTATCAGGTTTTTATCAAACGATTCCCCGGCGAAGCGCGGGTAGCGTTGCGAGCGAGAATCGTTGGCGCCAAGGTCAGTGGGTTTGGTGATGGTTCCGGTAAGGAAACCGCGTCCCAGCGGGCTATAAGGCACGAAACCGATGCCCAGTTCACGCACGGTCGGCAAAATTTCCTTTTCCACATGGCGCTCCCACAAAGAGTATTCGGTTTGCAGCGCAGTGATCGGGTGAATTTTATGCGCACGGCGAATTGTTGCGGGCGAAGCCTCAGACAGGCCGAGGTAACGGACTTTCCCGGCTTTGACCAATTCCGCCATGGCGCCGACGGTGTCCTCGATCGACGTTTCGGGATCGACGCGGTGCTGGTAATACAGGTCAATATGATCAATGCCGAGCCGTTTCAGGGACGCATCGCAGGCTTTTTTCACGTATTCAGGCTTGCCGCTGATGCTCCAGTTGGTCGGATTTTCCTTGGTGCGCACATTGGCGAATTTGGTGGCGAGGAACACCTCGTCGCGGCGGCCGCGGATGGTTTTGCCAATCAACTCCTCATTGTCACCGATGCCGTAGGTGTCGGCGGTATCGAGGAAGTTGATGCCCAAGTCCAACGCCCGCAGCAGCGTTGCGGAAGATTCGGCGTCGTTGCGTTCACCGTAGAATTCACTCATGCCCATGCAACCAAGGCCGATAGCGGAGATTGTGGGACCGTTTTTGCCAAGCTGGCGTCGGGGAAAAGAAGCAGCAGTCATGAGGGTCAATATAGCACAAATAAAAAAACCGCTAACGGTGAGGTCACCATTAGCGGCTCTTTCAAAGGGCTTAAAATCTCAAATGTGCTTGGAATCGTTTTCGTCTTTTTTGGCGTAGCCGCTTTCCTGGCGCTGGTGATTAACCTCGTTCTTTTTCAGGTAGGCTTGGAACACGTCGTCGGCGGTCATGCCGAGGGTCTGGGCGATGGAAACCAGAAAATGGAACAAGTCGATGACTTCCACGCGGGCGTTCTGTTCGTCGAATTTCTGGTACTTGGCCCACCATTTCCACGGCACGCTGTCGATCAGCTCGGCCATTTCCTGCGACATGGCACGGGTGTAATTCAGCACCCATTTGGCTTTTTCTGCCTCGGGAAGATTGTCGAGATCGACGCCGATGCGTTTGTTGAGGACGGCTTGGAGACGGAAAATTTCTTCGAATTTGTCAGGTTGGCTCATGGGATGGACATTAGCGGCCCTTTCCGGCGCGAAAAGAAATTTTCTTGCCGCCGCTGGCGAAAATCGCTGGCGCAAACTATCTTTGACCCTATAAAGGAGCGCATGGAAAACGTCGTCATCATTGGTTCCGGCTGCGCCGGGTGGACCGCAGCCATTTACACGGCTCGCGCCAATCTGAAACCGTTGCTGGTTACCGGGACGCAACCGGGCGGCCTGCTGACGACCACCACCATCGTGGAAAATTTCCCCGGCTTCAGCAAGGGCATCGACGGCAACGTGCTGATGATGGAAATGCAGGAGCAGGCGACCCGTTTCGGCACGCAGGTGCAGTACATGAGCGTGATCGACCAGGTGGATTTTTCCAAGCGCCCGTTTTCACTGACCGTGGACGGCAAGGAAATCCAGGCCAAGTCGGTGATCATCGCCACCGGCGCCAGTCACCGTCATCTGGGCGTGCCCGGTGAGCATGAGCTGGAAAACAAGGGCGTGACCTATTGCGCGACCTGTGACGGCGCGCTGCCGATGTTCCGTGACCAGCCGCTGGTGGTGGTTGGCGGCGGCGATTCCGCCTGCGAGGAAGCGGCGTACCTGACGCGTTTCGGTTCGACCGTGTATTTGATCCACCGCCGCGAGGAATTGCGTGCCTCCCGCATCATGGCTGAACGCACCCTGGCCAATCCGAAGATCAAGCCGATCTGGAACACCGTGGTGGAAGGCGTCCTGGACGTCAGCCACGACCAGGTGACCGGCGTGAAATTGCGCAATGTGCAAAGCAACGAACTTTCGACCCTGGACTGCGCAGGTGTCTTTGTCGCCATCGGCCATGTGCCGAACACCCGGTTATTCAAGGGTGTGATCGACATGGATGAAGCAGGCTTCATCGTGCCGGTCAAGGGTGCGCGCACCAACGTGGATGGCGTATTTGTCGCCGGCGACTGTGCCGATTCCATCTATCGCCAGGCGATCACCGCCGCGGGCATGGGTTGCATGGCGGGCATTGAAGCCGAGCGTTATCTGGCGGGGTTTTGCGGTTAGGTGTGGAACGCGAAGTTGCGGAAAAATGAAGTAATTTTCCATTGTCCATGGGCTAATGAAATAACCAAACCTTTGGATGCATCGTTACTCTCGTACAGGCGTGGCAGTGGCAAGCTTTTTGGTCATTCTTTGGATTTGAGTTTTGATGCTCGGGTTATTAGCGCAGGGCATTTTCTGCACGCAGGCAAGCGAGGTGGTGAGTTCTTCAGCGGTGAAGCTGTCCAGTGCTGAATCAAGGATTTTGTAAACCAATCCATCCAGAGTGGCATCGATATTGACCCGTTCTTTGGATCTGTAATCAAGATAGCCTGCCAGCGAGCTGATTCTCTCCAAAGCAGCGACCGCGTCTGATCCTTTAAGCTTGCGACTGACTGCTTGAATTGCCGATAACGCGATGGTGGGATTGGCATTGTCAAAGTAAGCGCGGACTTGTTCCACGTCGGGTTGCGCCTGTTCCAAAGCGAGACTGAATACCTGGCCTTGGTTGAAATTTTGCTCTTTTGAGACACTAACCATGATGGTGAGAAATTCTGGAATACGGTTTTTGACGAGGTGCGCCAGCTTTCCAAAGGCTTGGCAATTTGCGTTTTTCCAGTTCGACTTTTCCAAATCAAGCAGAGGTTCCGCCATCTGTTTTAATTGGGCTTGGATCCGGGGGACGCTTTGAGGGACGGCTTGGCTGCTGCTGTCAAGATTTAGCCATTGGCAGAGTGCTCGATAATCACAAAAACCTCCGCTGTCACTATTGTTCTTCGTCTTTTCAAGAGTGGATGTCCAACAGCCATTAATCCAGTCTGAAGTGGTGCGGATGAAATCAAGTTTGTCAGATTGAAATTTCGGGTGCTCTTGAAAAATTTGCATAAACAGAGGGAATTCATTGAAGATGTCCAACTCACCATACTCGTCATCCAATACGTGCGAATATTTGTCGGGTTCATGCAGCACGTTCAAGAGTCGTTGATGCAGAATTTGTTGAATGTCGGAGGATACGAGTTCATTTTTGGTGCGGATTTTGATTTTGAAATCTCGCTTTTTTTCAAAATCTCCAGTTCTCACATAGCGTGGCGCAAGTCTACCCCAATCTGCTTGATACCATCCTTCAGACAGGCGAAGTAACCGATTGTGATCACGGTCAGTTCCCATGCCAATCCACGCCTTACGGCCTCTGAAGGGTTTGTTTGGAGAAGGATCTGCTTGCCATGAATTATCGGGAAGCCAAACGGTAGCTGTCCATGAATCATAGGGAACACGCATGGAGACTTTGCCGTTTTGATCGGTGACTTTAATTCCGAGTCGTATGATATGGTCGCCAAGTGATTGGTATGTGGTGAATTTGACACGTACATTGGGCAAGGGTTGGTCATTAGTGTCCAGTATTTGCACGGTGATTTTGGGATCGCTTAAAAAGCTCCAAGCTGCTGCCAGTATTAGGGCTGATGAGCTGATTCCTGCCCAAACGCCTTTATAACGCCAAGCGTTACCTTTGGGAAAAATCGCTAACGTGATGATCAGGCAAATACTAATCACAATGGCGACTGGAATGGCAAACATCAGGTAAAATCCAATGCCCATGGTAACAAAACCGTAGTCTGGTCTTTGGTAGCCAACTGGAAAAATATCCCGCCACGATAATGGCGCCTGTAATTCGTATAATAAAATACCGCTAATGGTGAGTAATGGAAACCATAACGCTAGCGCCCAACTTTTTCTGCGAGAAAATAGCCAGCAAATCGTGCCGACTAGCAATAGCACAAAGGCGATGATATTAAATATTCCCTGACTAGTCATGTTAGCATAAGCAATTTTTATTAGGCAGATAGCTTATCGTAACTTTGTTAGGGATAAATTCAATGTTATCTTTGCAAATGATCAAAGCCCAGAAATTCGATATTGTCGGTGTCGGATTGTTTGCCGCTAACCATGATGCCGATAGGGGTCAGTTTGGTTTTGAACGGCCATTTGGCGGTTAGCGTCTTTAGATTTTTCGGACTTACGGTAAACAATAATTCAAAATCCTCGCCGTCGTTGACGGCTTGGGATTTGTCACAACCCGGCGTGGCGGGAATCTGGGCGGCGCTAATGGCGAAATGCAGTTTGGAAGCGGTGGCGAGGCGGGGCAGGTCTTTGCCCAGGCCGTCGCTGAGGTCCATCATGGCGGTGGCGAGTTTGTTGTTGGCGAGCCATTGGCCTTCGGGGAGTCGCGGGGTGAAGTTGAGGTGTTTTTTGCTGGTCAGCGAACCGCCCAGTGTACCGGTGACAAAGATCAGGTCGCCTGCCTTGGCGGTGGAGCGCAGGACGGCGCGGCCCTTGGCGACCTTGCCGATGCCGCTAACGCTGAACCAGAGTTCCTTGCTGCGGGTGGTTTCGCCGCCCGCGAGGGTGACTTGGTGTTTAGCGGCGGCTTTGGCCATGCCGCGGTAGCATTTTTCGACAAAGGCGGGATGCAGTTTTTTCGGAATGCCGACGCTAACCATGAGCGTTTGCGGTGCGGCGCCCATGGCGGCGAAATCGCTGAGGACACGGTTGACGGCCTTGGCGCCGATCAGGTGCGGAGTGTCGCTAATGACGAAATGGACATCCTGCACGATGGCGTCGGTTTTTAACACGACTTGGCTGTTAGCGTTTGCCGGGGCGAGGATGGCGCAGTCGTCGCCGGCGCCAAGGACCAAGTTATGAGGCTTGGGCCAGCGCGCCAGCCAGCGGCGAATCCATTGGTCTTCAGTAAGCCTGCCAGTTGCCATAATGCTTAAGGAATAGCAGAAGCAGGGTGCTGGTTAAATTGAAAATCGCGTGCAGCACGATATTGCAGCCGAGCTTGCCGGTTTTTTCGTACAGAAAACACAGCGCGCAACCGAGGAAGGTGAAGGGCAGCAGCACCGGCCAGTGCAGGTGGATGGCGGCCCAGACCGCCGAGGACAACACCATGGCCCAGCCCATCGGCAGGTGTTTCTTCAGGAAGGGATACAGCACGCCGCGGAAGGCGACTTCCTCCCAGATGGGCGCGACAATCACCGCGAAGAAGACGAACAGCAGGATTTGTCGGACACCTTTCAGTCCGAGGAACACTTCAACCTGCGGCTGGGTGAATTGCACGCCGAGCAGTTTGCACAATCCGGCGACCAGCAACGCGATGACGGTTAGCGGCAGCAGGATGGTCACATAACCGCGCAGTCCCTGCTTGCCATAAAACCAGAATTCCCGGTGGTCAAATTGCCAGTAGGAGAAGGCGTTGACGCCGTGCAGGTGGTACAGCAGCAATGCGCCGCCGACCGCCAGCAAGGGCATGATTTGGGGCAGTCCAAGCGAGTAACTCAGGACAATCGCGCAGGCCAGCATCAGCACGTCGCTGAGCATGAGCGGGTTGGCCGGGATCTTGCCCAGTTGGGCGAATTCCGTCTTGCGATTGGCGACAAAACGGATGTTGAACACCAATGAGAAGATGAACGCCGCTAACAGCAGGACATCAACGATGGCGGCGATCCAGATGGGGTTCACGGTTGGTGACGGTGGGTCGGGCGAATCCTCAATGCGCCAGGCTCATCTCGGAGATGTAATACAGTTTCCCGGCGTCCAGCTTGGCGCTGGCGGGGCCGATGTTGAGCTCGACCTTGTCAATCGGTGTGCTGCCGAAAATGCGGAACAATTGGGAGAAGCTGAACGGGGTCTGCAATTCGACCACCTCGGTGTTGTCAGGCAGGCCGGCGATTTTCTTGGTCTTGCTGATGGCGTCCTCAATGTACCCGGTGGAGTCAATCAGGTTTTCCTTCACCGCGTTCCTGCCGCTAACGACGCGGCCGTCGGCAACGCCGTTGCGCAGTGTTTCCTCGTCGATCTTGCGTTCCTTGGCGACGATGCCGACGAATTTGCCGTAGGTCTCGTTGATCAAGTCCTGCACATAGGCCTTTTCCTCGTCGGTGGCGGGACGGAAGGGGTTGAGCATGTCCTTCATCTTGCCGGACTTGAAAGTCAGGCTTTGCACGCCGACCTTGTCGGCGAGACCTTGGAAATTCATGGTCTGCATGATGACGCCGATGCTGGCGGTGAGGCTGAGTTCATTGGCCATGATGTAACGGGTGCCGACGGCCGAGTAGTAGGCGCCGGAAGCGCCCACGGTCTGGATGTAGGAAAGGACGGGCTTTTCCTTGTCGACTTTTTTCAACGCGTGGTAAATGACGTCGCTGGCGGTGACTTCGCCGCCGGGGCTGTTGATGCGCAACAGGATGGCGCGGACGGAGTCGTCGTCCTCGGCCTGCTCAAGCTTGGCGAGGAATTCGTCCACCATGTTCAGGTTGCCGGATCCGGGAGCGCCGTAGCTGATCACGCCCTGCAAGTCGATGATGGCCACCTTGTCGCCGCCGCGTTTGCCGGAGTAATGGACCTCGTTGAACGAACCGGCCTCGTTGCGGGAGCGCGAACTGTTGCTGGAGATCAGGAAGAAATTAACCAGCAGACTGATGCCGAGGACGCAGAACAGGCAGAGTCCGAGGAAGACCAAAACGATTTTTTTCATCAGGAAATAAGCTGGCACTGAAACGGGGCTTCTGCAAGGGTAGTTTTAGGCGGAAAGAGGACGCTAATGACGAAGCCGAAGACAATCCCCGACTTGGAACGACGCGTGTTGGCGGCGGTTGGACGGTTGTGCCCGGCAAGGGGAAGAATCGGGCTCGGCGTTAGCGGCGGGCTGGACTCAATGGTGCTGGCGGAAGCCTTGCGGCGGTCGGGATTGCAGCCGTTGTGCCTGCATGTGAACCACGGCTGGCGCGGCAAACAAAGCGGCGGCGATGCGCAATTTGTTGAGAGTTGGTGCCGGAAGCAGCAGTTTTCCTTTGTCTGCAAGACGCTAACGGCGAAAGTTCCGCGCACCGAAGCGGCGGCGCGCGAGGCGCGCTGGCAATTTTTCGTGGCGACGTTGAAAAAGCGCAGGATCAAGGTTTTGCTGTTGGCGCATCATGCCGACGATTTGGTGGAGACGTTCCTGTTGCAATTGTTGCGCGGCGCGGGGCCGGACGGTCTGGCGGGTCTGCAAGAAAGCCGGGAGATGGATGGGATCGGGGTGCTGAGGCCGCTGCTGGCGTTCAGCAAAAAAGAGCTGCAAGCTTTGGCAAAACACTGGCGATTGGCGTGGCGCGAGGATGCTTCCAACCGGTCGGATGATTATTTCCGCAACCGGGTGCGGCGGCAGTTATTGCCCTATTTGCAGAAGTTGAGCGGACGCGATCCGCTAACGGTGATTCGTCGCACGGCGCAGATCATCGCGGATGAGAACGCGTTTTGGGAAAGGGAATTGCCGCGGGTCTGGGGATCACGGTTGGCGTTGAAAATTTTTGCCGGAAAAGCCGTCGCATGGAAGCGCCGGGCCTTGCGTTCGTGGTTGGTGTCGCAGGGCGTGACCAATGCTGATTTTGAGCAAATCGAAGCGGTGCGCGGTTTGTTGGAACGGGAAAAACCTTCGCGGGTGAATTTGAGCAGGGATCGGTTTTGTGTCCGCAGAGCGGGGTATTTGTTGATCGAAGGCCGCTAATGGTGAAATCAGCGCAGGTTGACGATTTCCATCTGGCTTTTGTCGGTGGTGCCGAGTCCTTGCAGGGCGGCTTGCTTCAGGTGTCCGGCGTCGTTGCCGACGGGGTCGACGGCCTTGGTCTTGCGCCATTGCTCGATGCGTTCCAGGGCCAGGGTGTCGATGGCGACGGGATCCTTGCTGATGTAGATCAGGCCGGGTTGCGCGCAGTAATACGGGACGAAATACGGGCCGCCCGCGTACTGGGCAATCGAGCCGTCCATGATGTTCAGCACCACCTTTTTGTTGATTTCGTCGTGGGCGTAGATTTCGGCGATGGCTTCGTTGACGGCGTCGGAGGAGTTGAGGAAGCGGCGGGTGTTGTCGATGCTGGCGAGGGCCAATGACGAGATGCACCCGGCGAGGCCGACGCGCTCGTCGTTGCTCATGACGGGGAGGTTGATGATCTTGGTGGTGCGCTTGGTGATGACGTTGGTGTAGTAGGAGCGGTTGCTGACCTGCGGCGGCTCGGTGTTCTTGGTGCCGCTAACGGCGACGCTGCCGGAGCTCTTGGTTTGCAGGTCGTCGAGGGAATCCATCGGCAGCAGGTTGTCCACGTTGGTGCGGCCGCGGAAATCATGGTCGCCCCAGATCAGTTGCCCGGCGACGTCGCTGAAGTAGAATTTGTCACTGTCGAACCCCGCGCCCGGAATGACCGAGACACAGCGGAAGCTGTTGCCGTTGTTGGGGCCGTAGCCGGCGGCCTGCATGTCGTCGGCGAACTTGTCCCAGACCACGATGTTGTCGTCGCTGACCCCGGCGTTTTTCAAGCCGTCCACCACCGCCCCGACCAGCGCGTGGTGGCTGTTGAGAGCCAGTCCGCCGGTGGTGGTGATGTGGATGGCGACCACGTCCTGCGGGGTGACGAATTGCTGCCAGGCTTCCTTGAGGGTGGATTTTTTGGTGAAAGCAAGAAAGGCCTGGTTGAAACTTTGGGCCAGCAGGGAATCGTTGACATGGAAATTATTGACCAGGGCCGGGTTTTCGAGCACCACCACGCGGGATTTGCTCGGGGTGTTGCTGGCGGGCTGGTTTTGCGGCACGGGACGCGGACTGGCCGAATTCTGGGCATTGGCGGCCAGAACCGACAGCAGCAAGGCAAACAGTGCCACAGGTTGTTTCATATGGGAATTGGGCTAATAGCGTATGGACAGTCGCAAGTAAGTAAATCCGAAAATGGCGGTTGGCGGGCGTGGTTAAGGTGGAATTTTGCTGCGGGGTCACTTGCCGATTTACTCTTGCCGTTGGCGGACTATAGTCGGCCCATGGCCATTCCTCCCCAAGTCATCGAGCAAGTCCGCCAGGCGGTGGACATTGTCGATATTATCGGCGGGTATGTGCCGCTCAAGCGGGCGGGGGCCAATTTCAAGGCGCTGAGCCCGTTCAACAAGGAGAAGACCCCGTCGTTTTTCGTGTCGCCGCAGCGCCAGACTTTCAAGTGTTTCAGCAGCGGGCATGGCGGGGATGTGTTCAAGTTTTTGATGTTGTATGAAAACCTGGATTTTCCCACCGCGGTGCGCCGTGTGGCGGAGAAGGCGGGGATTCGCATCCAGGAGGATCGCAGCCACGACGGCAATTACGACCGGGAAAAGCAGCAGCGGGAGCGGATGCTGGCCCTGCATAGCGAGATTTTGGTGTATTGGCGCGAGTTGCTCCTGCATGACCAACGCGCCCGCGCGGCGCGCGATTACATGCATGAACGTGAGATTCCGCAGTCGTGGATCAAGGATTTCGGCCTGGGTTACGCGCCGGAGGCTTGGGATGACACGCTGCACTGGGGACGCGAGCATGGTTACGAGGAAAATTTGCTGTTAGCGTCCGGGTTGCTGGTGCGCAACGAGGCGGGGCGTGTGTACGACCGTTTTCGCGGACGCTTGATTTTTTCCATCGCCAATGACCAGGGGCAGCCGATCGCCTTTAGCGCCCGCTTGCTGGACAAGGAAGCCAAGGCGGCAAAGTATATCAACTCGCCGGAGACGCCGATTTTCACCAAGAGCAAGGTGTTGTTCGGGTTGCACCGGGCCAAGCGCCCGATCATCGACGCGGGTGTGGCGGTGGTGTGCGAGGGGCAGATTGACGTATTGCGCTGTCATGCGGCGGGGGTGTTGAACGTGATTGCGCCGTTGGGCACGGCGTTCACGGCGGAACACGCCAAGATGATCAAGCGGTTGGCAAAGCAGGTGGTGTTGTGCCTAGATGCCGACCGTGCGGGGCTGAGTGCGGCGGAACGTGTAACGCAGATCTTTTTGGAACAAACCGATTCGTTGGACGCGATGATGCAGACCGAGCTGGGCGTGCAGGTGGTGCGCCTGCCGAACGGGCATGATCCGGATTCGATGATCACCCAGGAGGGAGCTGATGCGTTCAAGGCGCTAATCGCCAAGCCGCAGGAGTATTTGGATTTTTACCTCGACCGCCTGCGCGAGACCAATGATGTGAACAGCATTGGCGGTCGCCGCACCATGATCGAGAGCGCCGCGGGGTTTCTGGCGCGGGTGCCGAACCGGGCTTATCGCGAGCAATTGTTGCGGCAAGCCTCCCTGCGGATGGCGGTTAGCGACTCGATTTTGCTCGAACGGGTGGAGGAATTGGAACGGCAGGGGAAAAAAGCAGCGCAGTATTCGACCCGCGGGCAGTTCGAGGAAAAACAGCAAACGGCGCCGCAGCAAGCCAAGGTGCTGAAACCACATCCGCTAATGGCGAACTTACTGCAACTTATCGTTGCCCACCCGCGCCAGATTCCCGAGGTGCAGAAAAATCTTAATCCGGTCTGGGTGCAGGACTTGGCCGGGGCCCAGTTGTTGCAAAACCTGATCGATCTCTACAACGAGGAAGGCTGGAGCAAGGTGACCGACATCTTTCCGCAGTTGGGCGATGACGGGCAGAATTTTCTGGCCGGGTTGAATCTGGAGGAACTGGAGAAAACGGACGATGCCGCGGTGCTGGATGCCGTCGGCAAAGTGATCGGCATGATCCGGTTGAACCATGTACAGGGGCGCCTGCAAATGGTCTGGCGACAGTTGGCCGATTCCTCGCTGGGAGCCGAAACGAAGCAGTCGCTAATGGCGGAAATGCAGGAGCTGCAGCGCCAGAAAAACACTTTGACATCAAGGACTTAGCTGTCTACCTTAATACTCTTTTTAAAAAGACCCCAAAAGGGAGGGGACTGTGTGCTGTTGAAAACGGGACATGGTGATATATTTCTAATTTAAACGAGGTCTGTTACTTGAAAAAGAGCAAAGCGAAGCCGGTAAAGTCGAAGCCCCAAGCCAAGACAGCAAAAACTTCCCCAGCCAAAAGCACGAGCAAAAAATCCACCGCCACGGCCAAGCCCGCCGGCAAGGTGAAGGATGTTGCCGAGTCCAAGGCCGAGGAGAAACAGTCCAAGGCGAAGGCGGATGAAGCCAAGCTCGTCGTGGCCGGCCAGCAGGTCAGCGCCAGCAATTTCTCCGAGAAGGAAATGGTCGCCGCCGTCTGGAGCGGTAACGAGGAATGGCACGCCCGCTTGCGCGAAGTCATCAAACTGGCCCGTGAACAGGGTTATCTGACCTTTGACGATTTGCACGAAGCACTGCCCGGCAGCGTCAACAACGCCGAGCAGATCGAGGCGATTCTCGGTTTCCTGCGCACCCTGGAAATTGACGTCATTGACGCCTCCGAGGTTGACCGTTACAAGCAGGCGCTAATCGGCCAGGAAGAGGACGAGGACGACGCCACCAAGAACGAGGCCAAGCTCGATATTCTGGACGATCCGGTCCGCATGTACCTCAAGCAAATGGGCCAGGTGCCCTTGCTGACCCGCGACCAGGAAGTGGAAATTTCCAAACGCATTGAGGACGCCGAGACCACCGTGCAGAAATTCCTGCACCGCTTTGGTTTCGTCGCCGAGGAATATGTCAACCTGGCGGAAAAACTGGAACAGGGCCGCGAGCGTTTCGACCGCGTGATCCAGGACAAAAAGATCGACAGCCGCGAGAAGTACATGAAGTCGCTCAAGAAGCTGGTCAAGTCGGTTCAGGAAGCCAACGCCAAGGTGCAGGCCAACTATGTCAAACTTGAGGCGTTGAAAAATCCCTCGGCCCGCCAGCGCGTGCAAAAGGATTACGAAAAGACCGAGCAGGCCCTGCAGAAGCTGTACCCGAAATTTTTCTTCAAGCAGAAGGTTACCGAGGAATTCGTGGCGATCTGTGATAACTATTACCGCCGCGCCAACGAACTGAACCAGCAACTTGCCAGGCTGGACAAGATCAAGTCCAAGAAAAAGGGCGAAAAGGAAGAGCAGGATCTGGCCGAGCAGCAGCTCGAGGAATTGCGTAACAAGTTCCGCATGCCGATCGAGAGCTATGCCCGCGATTACAAGGAACTCCGCGACTGGCTGCGCAAGGCGCTCCGCGCCAAGACCGAGATGGTCGAGGCCAACCTGCGTCTGGTCATTTCCATCGCCAAGAAGTACACCAACCGTGGCTTGTCGTTCCTCGACTTGATCCAGGAAGGCAACATGGGCTTGATGAAAGCGGTGGAAAAATTCGAATACCGCCGCGGTTACAAGTTTTCAACCTACGCCACTTGGTGGATTCGCCAGGCAATCACCCGCAGCATCGCCGACCAAGCCCGCACCATCCGTATCCCGGTGCACATGATCGAAACCATCAACAAGCTGATGCGCGTGCAGAAGCAGCTGGTGCAGGAATTCGGCCGTGAACCCACCCCGGAAGAAGTGGCCGACGAAACCCAGATGCCGGTGGAACGCGTCCGCGCCGTATTGAAGATGGCGCAACAGCCGATTTCCCTGCAAGCGCAGGTCGGCGATAGCGACGACACCACCTTCGGTGATTTCATCGAGGACAAGAGCGCCGAGAATCCGTCTGACATGACCGCTTACGCCTTGCTCAAAGAAAAGATCAAGGACGTGTTAGATACCCTGACCGAACGTGAACGCGCCGTGCTGGAACAGCGTTTCGGCTTGGTGGACGGTTATTCCAGAACCTTGGAAGAGGTCGGCCGCCAGTTCAAAGTGACCCGTGAACGTATCCGTCAGATCGAAGCCAAGGCATTGCGCAAGATGCGTCACCCGACCCGTATCCGCCACCTGCAAGGCTTCCTCGAAACCGAGGCTTAAGCAAGAAGTTTTACCGCAGAGACGCGGAGACGCAGAGTTTTATTTAAACGAATTCTGCGTCTCCGCGTCTCTGCGTTTAGTGTTTTCTTTATAGCTTTTTGACGTTAACTTTTTTCAATGAGTGAAAAGACCGTCCGTGTTGAACTGGATGCCCGCAGTTACCCGATCCACATCGGCAGCAACATCTGGGAGAAACACCTATTGCCGCTAACGGCGAAGGCGGAAGTGGTGTTGATCGCGGATGACAATGTGGCGGAGCAGGCATGGTTCGTGCCACTCAGGGAAAAACTCGCCGCTGGCGCCGCCAAGTTGGTGTTCCTGCAAGTCGCGGCGGGTGAAAAAACCAAGAATCTTACGGTATTCGCCAATCTTTGCTCGTCATTGGCGCAGGCGAAAATCAGCCGCCGGGGCAAGATTGTCGCTGTTGGCGGCGGTGTGGTCGGCGATCTGGCGGGTTATCTGGCCGCCAGCTATTTGCGCGGGATTTCCTTCATCCAGGTGCCGACTTCGTTATTGGCGGCGGTGGACAGCAGCGTCGGCGGCAAGACCGGGGTCAATTTGCCGGAAGGCAAAAACCTGGTCGGCGCGTTTTACCAGCCGAGCGCGGTGATCGTGGAACTGGAATTCCTGAAAACCTTGCCGTCGCGTGAACTGGCGGCGGGCACGGCGGAAGTGGTCAAATACGGCATTATCAAGGCGCCGAACTTTTTTGAATTGGTGAAGAACGGCATGCCGGAAGATTTGTCGCGGGTGATCGAGAAATCGGTTTCCATCAAGGCGGAAGTGGTCGCTAATGACGAGCGTGAGGAAACCGGATTGCGCGCGATTTTGAATTTCGGTCACACTATCGGCCATGCCATTGAACAGACGGCGGGTTATGGCAACTGGCTGCACGGCGAAGCCATCAGCGTCGGCATGATTGGCGCGGCGTGGTTGTCGCATCGTCTGGTTGGCCTGCCGCTCAGCGTGGTGCGGGAAATCCACGCGGCGCTAACGGCGAACCAATTGCCGGTCGCCATTAGCGATTTGCAATTCGAACAACTGGCTCCCGTTATCGCCGTGGACAAAAAGTCCACTGGCAAGGCGGTGAAGTGGGTGTTGTGTCCCGAACTGGGCCGCACCGTGCAAAGCACCGAGGTGCCCGAGGACATCCTGCGCGAGGCGATTGAAATCTGCGCCGGGCGGAAGGAGTTTTAAACGGCATGCCGGGCGGTGTGGCGATTGGCAGGGCCGGGTTGGAGGATCTTCCCGCGTTGCTGGCGGTGCAGAAGGAAGCCTTTTTATCGGAAGCGGTCATCTATCAGGATTTCAACATTCCCCCGCTGCGGGAACCCCCTGGGGAAATCGCGGCGGAATTTGCCTCCAAGATTTTTCTCAAGGCGGAACTCAAGGGTGAAATTGTCGGCGCCGTCAGGGCCGGGCTCATGGGCCGGAGCTGCATGATCTGGAAGTTGGCAGTGTTGCCCGGACATCGCCAACAGGGGATTGGCAGCGCATTATTGAGGGCCTGCGAGGAGTTATTTCCCGGTGCCGACGGCTGTGAACTGTTTACCGGACACCGGAGTGTTGCCAATATCCGGCTTTATGAACAGCTCGGCTATGCGCGCGTGCGGGAACAGGAATTGTCACCGTCGTTGACTTTGGTTTATATGCGGAAATCCAAGGAGGACGGTATTCGTGATTGAAATGATTTGCCAATGTGGATCTGTTTCCAATACGAGTGCGAGAATACCGCTAATGACTGCCGATTAGTTGAGAGTTTCTTTTGTCCAAAATCAAGGTTCGTGCCGAATTGGCGTCCTGAATATAAAAATAATTCCCCCATTCATTAAGTTTGGGCACAAAGGCTCCGGCACAATCCAGGTTCCAAGGCTTCCAAAGGGAAAAGAAGTATCCTTTGGGCGGGCCCATTTCTATGGCCAAAATTTCTGCCGAGGTGCACTGCCAAATTAACA
Organism: Verrucomicrobiales bacterium; assembly: GCA_031256975.1. Lineage (GTDB taxonomy): Bacteria > Verrucomicrobiota > Verrucomicrobiia > Methylacidiphilales > JAAUTS01 > JAIRPN01. The sequence continues at coordinate 95,483 of JAIRPN010000013.1, forward strand.
AGGTTTCCGTGCCGCGCTGATCCTTGATTAATTTCGCCTCTGACGGTACTGGAACTTTGAAGACTTGTTCAAAATATTCCTCGGGGGTCCTGAATTCGCCGAAATGCCCGCTCCAGATCATGGGAATGGTCATTAGCGTCAGGAAAATTCCAATAACGGCAAGGACGCTAATGATGAGATATTTCATGTTATTTATTGTTAGCGAAAAATGTTTACAAAAACGAGGTCGATTTTTTTATGCGGGGTTTGTAAATTCCGGGAGCGATGGAACGTCTGGAAGCCTATTTGATCCTTAACAGCCTGCGCCTCATTGGACCCGTGCGGGTGCGCAAACTGATGGAACGCTTTGGTTCTGTTGAGCAAATTCTTTTACAAAGTACTTCGTCGTTAGCGTCGGTGGAGGGTGTGGGGCAGAAGGCGGCGGAGTCGATCCGGGCGTGGGAACAGAATTTTGATTTGGCGGGGGAGTTGGCGGAGTTGCAACGGCTCGGCATTGGTGTCATTGACCGCGAGGATGAACGCTATCCGCAGCAGTTGCTGGAAATCTACGATCCGCCGTTGCTGTTGTATTATAAGGGGGATTTGGAAGCGGCGAAGCGTCGCGGGATTGGCGTGGTGGGTTCGCGCCAGACTTCGCATTACGGTCTGGAGACGGCGAAGAAACTTTCCTATCAGATGGCTTACGCGGGTTTGCCGGTGGTTAGCGGCTTGGCTCGCGGGATTGACACGGCAGCGCATCAGGGGGCGCTGGCGGCGAAGGGGCGGACGGTGGCAGTGCTGGGGTGTTCGCTGGATTTGATGTATCCGCCGGAAAACCAGGCCCTGGCGGAGATGATCGTGGAGAAGGACGGTTTACTATTGTCAGAATTTCCGTTGAAAACCCCTCCGGACAAGCAGACTTTCCCGATGAGGAACCGCGTCGTTAGCGGACTTTCCGGTGGGGTGTTGGTGGTGGAAGCCGGGGCGGAGAGTGGGGCGCTAATCACGGCGCGGATGGCTCTTGACCAAGGGCGACAGGTGTTCGCGATTCCAGGGCGAATTGATAATCCGCTGGCGAAGGGTTGTCATCGTCTGATTAAGGACGGAGCCAAGCTGGTGGAGTCGGTGGAGGACGTTTTGGCGGAATTCGAGTTTTTGTTCCCGCCTGCCGCCATTAGCGAACCGCGACGGGTTCTACCAGCGGATCTATCTGAAGATGAACAGGTTATACTCAAAAACTTAGGCATGGAAGAAGTTCACCTGGATGAACTAACCAGAAAATGCGGGTTGCCATCGGCGCGGATGTCATCTACTTTGCTCCGCTTGGAAATGCGGAAGCTGGTACGCCAGTTACCGGGTAAATTTTTTGTAAAAACCGACTAAAATGGGCAAAGCGCTAATCATCGCGGAAAAACCGAGTGTCGCAGGCGATATCGCCAAGGTGCTCGGCAAGTTCAAGAAAGACAAGGACTTCTACGAGAATGACGACTATGTCATTTCCTCGGCCATAGGTCACTTGGTGGAGATTGGTGCCGGCGATGCCGACCCGAAGCGCGGCAAATGGAATATCGACAATCTGCCGGTGGTGCCGGAGCATTTCGCGCTGAACCCGATTGAGCGCACCGAGGCGCGTTTCAAGCTGCTCAAGAAACTGGCCGCCCGCAAGGATGTCGACAGCCTGATCAACGCGTGCGACGCGGGCCGCGAGGGTGAACTGATTTTCCGTTATATTGTACAATTGGCCAAAATCCAGAAGCCGGTGAAGCGGCTTTGGTTGCAATCGATGACCCCCGATTCGATCCGCCACGGCTTCAAGCATTTGCGCAGTGACGAGGAGATGCAGCCCTTGGCTGCTGCTGCGCAGTGTCGTTCCGAGGCCGATTGGCTGATCGGCATCAACGGCACGCGCGCGTTGACTTCGTTTAACTCGAAGGGCGGTGGCTTCAACAAGACCACCGTCGGTCGCGTGCAGACCCCGACTTTGGCGATCCTGGTGAAACGCGAGGAAAAGATCCGCGAGTTCCAGCCGAAACCGTTTTGGGAAATCCACGCGTTGTTCGACGCGAAGGCGGGGGAATATCCGTCCCGCTGGTTCGACGAAAATTTCAAGAAATCCGAAGGCAGTGACGACGAGGCTAATGACAAGCGATTGGAAAAAGCCGAGCGCATCTGGAGCAGGGAAAAAGCCGACTCCATCGTTAGCGCCTGCACCGGACAGCCCGGCATCGTCGAGGAAAAGAGCAAGCCTGCCACGCAGCTTTCGCCGCAATTGTTCGACCTGACTTCGCTGCAACGCGAGGCCAACAGCAAGTTTGGTTTTCCGGCGCGCATGACGTTGTCGATCGCGCAATCGCTGTACGAAAAACACAAGGCGCTGACTTATCCGCGTACTGACAGCCGTTACCTGCCTGAGGATTATCTCGGCACCGTACGCTCCACGTTGGGCAAATTGCAGGGTTCGCCGTTAGCGCCCTTCGCCGCCAAGATCCTGGATAACGACTGGGTCAAACCCAACAAACGCATTTTCAACAATGCGAAGATCTCCGACCACTTTGCGATTATCCCGACGCAGGAAACGCCGAATATTTCCAAGCTCAGTGAAACCGAGCAAAAGATTTACACCTTGGTGGCCAAGCGCTTCATGGCGATCTTTTATCCTGCCGCCGTTTTCGAGGTGACCACCCGCATCACCCGCGTCAACGAACATGCGTTCAAGACCGAAGGCAAAGTGCTCAAAGAGCCGGGTTGGTTGGCCATTTACGGTCGCGAAGAACAAACCAGCGACGCTAATGATGAGAACAGCCAGTCGTTACCGCCCGTGATTAACGGTGAAAAAGTTGACACCGAGTCCTTGGAAATCAAGGAAGACCTGACCCGTCCGCCCGCCCGCTTCTCGGAAGCGACCTTACTTTCCGCGATGGAAGGCGCAGGCAAGTTCGTTGAAGATGAAGAACTGCGTGAAGCGATGTCGGAAAAAGGTCTGGGTACACCTGCCACCCGTGCAGCTATTATCGAAGGTTTGATTACCGAGAAGTACATCGAGCGTAACGGTCGTGAATTAAAACCCACCGTCAAGGCCTTCGACTTGCTCGAAACCCTCGACACGCTCAAGATTGACGCGCTGTCTTCACCGGAACTGACGGGTGGCTGGGAATATAAGCTCAAGCAGATTGAACAGAAGAAGATGACCCGTCCCGAGTTCATGCAGGAAATTGAAGGCATGACCCGCGACACCATCGGGCGCATCCGCCGCAGCGGTGATCCTGCCGAGGTGGTGTTGCACGGCACTTCACTGGTCGACCCGTTCAGTGGTAAGAAGATGATCAAGACGCTGAAGAATTTCCGCACCGAGGACAATTCCTTTGCCATCCCGAAAATCATTGCGGGCCGCGTGATGGACGAAACGGAAGTGAAGGAATTGTTGGAAAAGCGTGTGGTTGGTCCGCTGGATGATTTCAGAAATCGCATGGGCCGCAGCTTTAGCGCCTATGTGCGTCTTGCCGATAACAAGGAAGTGACTCTTGACTGGGGCGCCAATGACGATGATGCCGAAGCGCCGGATTTCAGCGGTCAGGAGCCGCTTGGTATCTGCCCGGTCACCGGTCGCCGTGTGTTCGAAACGCCGAACGCCTACATCACCGAACCCGCCGAGGGCAAGACCAAGAGTGAAAAGGAAGCCTTCCGCATGTCGCGCAAAATTCTGGAACAGGATATCGGCCGTGAGCAGGTGGTCAAATTGCTGAAAGATCGCAAGACCGACCTGTTTACCGGCTTTGTCAGCAAACGCACCCGCCGTCCGTTCAAGGCCTACTTGGTGTTGAAGGACGATGGCAAAACCAGCTTCGAATTCCCGCCGCGCGAGGCCAAGCCGAAAAAAGGCGCAACGAAGAAGACTGCGAAGAAAAAAACGGACGCTGAAGAAGCTGCGGCGGAGTAGCACGGACATTCCTGTCTGTGTCATCCTGAGCTGATCAAGGATTCACTTGTACATCCTGCACAAATTCGTTCTGTTTGATGTCACTGGCTTGCAGGAGGTTTCCGCCGACCAGGGCATGTTCAAACCGAACTCCATGAATGGCGTGTTCGGCATCGAAACCCACCAAGTCCGCGTAGGGGCTGGTCCGGCTTGGGAGTGGGGACAGGATGTTGCTGAAAGTGACGTTATCGATATGGCCGCGTTCCGCGTCCTTGGTCCAGATTGCCTTGCCGATCCAGAGTGACATCAAGCGCTGGGTCTCCTCACTGCGGATATTGTCAAAGCGGATGTCTTTGACAGGGGCGGAATCACAGTGATAAACGCGCAATAACCATTCGCGGCCCTTGTCATGGATGACTTCACAATCGGAGAAAGTCACATTTTCCACCGGCATGCGCAATTCCGCGCCGAGACTTAGCGCGTGGGCGAACTCATTCCACAGGATGCAATTTTTTACCGTGATGTCCTTGGCCGGACCGCCTTGCGGATCATAGGATTTGATCACCACCAAGTCATCGAATGTGCGCAGGAAACAATCGCTAACCGTGACATTGCAACTGTTGCAGATATCGATACCGTCCGAATTGCTGCGCCAGCCGATGATCTTGAGATTGCGGATATCGACATTAGCGGACTTGCGAATCGGAAAATTCCAAGTTGGCGAATCCCGCAGGATCACGCCCTCGACTTTGATATTAGTGCCTTCCGCAACAATCGGATGACCACCGCCGGGATGCGGTCGTTTGCTGCCGTCAATGATGCCGCGACCGCGCAGGGTGATGTTCGTACCACTGAGCCAGAACATCGGCCCGGTTGATTTTCCGGTCTCCAACGGCGAGGCGTACAGCACGGCACCACCGGCAATGTAAACAGTTTGTCCTGAAGTCACCTTGACTTGGTTGATTTCATGGATGCCGGGGCCGAAATAAATGACTTTCGGATCATCAGCCTTGGGCAGGTTTGTTTCTGGCGGGTTGACGAACAAATGCAGGGAGTTGACCCAGTCGTCATTCACTTCCAGCGTCAATTGGGCTGCTTTGCTGACGCTAAAGCTCAGCTTGTTACCGGAAATTTTCGGAACAAGGCCGCTACTGGCCGGCAGAATTTTGGCGCTTTGGATGGCTTGGGGGCAACTTACTGTGATTTCAGCACTTCCGCGCAGATCAAAACTGGTGAACGAAGTTTTGCTGGTGACTCCGGCCGGATCAATCATGTCGCGGACCTTGACCCGTTCCTCGGGAGAAAGAGATACCACGGTGGCCAGATAAACCGGAGAATTTTTCCCGTCGACGCTAACGGTGAAATTGGGCGACAGGGGCTCGCCTGCAGGTGCCGGATAAGTCTGCACTGCAGCCGTGGTTGGGTTGGAATAAATGAAGTAACAAATGAATCCGGCTAACACGAGCGAAGCAGTTTTCATAGGAGAGATGCCTGCAACATAGTCAGGACAATGCAGCCCGTCAACCGGCAATGGTTGACTTGTTAGAAAACCACCGACAGTTTGGCGCCTTCCTTGGTCAGGGTTAACGGCATGGTTTTGCTACTGCCGTGACTGGTGACGGTGACCTGGTAATCGCCGAGAAATCCGCGGGTGCCGGCTGTGCCGTCGGCTTTGGTCGTTAGCGTCTCGCTGGTATGCCATTCCTTGAGCACCAGGTCGTTCCAGGCCTGTCCGTTGGGCTTGAGACTCCAGTCCTTGCGGTATAAGGCGCCCTGCGGTTTCCAGTGCGCGCCTTCCCAGAATCCCCACATTAATAAGGACTCGACCGCGGGATGGCTGAACACGGCGGTCATGAAATCGCGGGTGTAACGAGCCTGCATCCCCTCGTCGCTGGTGTTCAAGTCGAACTCGGTGATTTCAATCCGGAGTCCCAGTGCGGCCCAACGGTCGAGTTCCTTCAGCAATTGTTCCGGCCCGGTGAATTGGTTGTCGAAGTGGGCCTGGATGCCGAGGCCGCCGATCGGTGCCCCCTGTGCCTTCAATTCGCGCAGGGTTTGTTCAAAGGCGTCCTTGTGAGGGGTGTTTTCGCCGCGCTGCATGAAACCGGCGTAATCGTTGAGAAACAATACCGGTTGCGGATCGGTTTCGTGCGTCAGTTGGAACCAGCGGGCCATGCTGCCGGGTGGCAGGAGATCGAGAATGTCGTGATTAGCGTAGGGTTCATTGACCACGTCCCAGTCGCTGATTTGTCCTTTGGTGGCGCCGACGATATCCCGGATGTGATCCTCGATCTGCTGTTCCAGCTTGTCCGGGTTTTTCTGGTAATCGGTGAGACGGCGCGGGGTGAATTGCCAGGACGGCCAGACCAGGTTGTGACCGCGGACCTGGATGTTTTGCGCGCGCAGCCATTGCAGGGCGGCGAGGGTGGCCGCCCGGTGCTGGCCCTTGTCTTTCCGTTCCCATTGTTCCCATTTCAGGTCGTTTTCAAACACCACCTTGCTGTAGCTGTCCCTGACAATCTCACGGTAGCGCTCGCTGTTGGCGTCATTGCCGTTGATGAACTGGGCGACCACGCAGGAACCGAAGCCGAAGGCGTGGCGGATCTGTTCGATCTTGACAGTGGCGTTGTTGAGCGGTTTGCCGGAGGAGTCGCTAACCGTCACGTCAAGGTTGGCCTTGCGGTAACGGTCAATGCGTTCCGCCGCCGCCTTGCGCCACGCTGCATTGGCTTCCATGCCGGGGTAGGTGATGGAAATGCGGGGAAGGTCGGCAGGCTTGACTGTCTGGCCGTAATTCAGAATTTGCACAGCGCCAAGCTGGACGGTTTGCGGCGCATAACCGAAACGCAGGCAGATTTGCGTTCCGTCGTTAGCGTAGTCACGGTCGGCGACAAAGGCCCAGGCAAATTGCTGCCAATTGCGGCTGGCGGAAAAATCGGCGATTTGCAATTTGTCGTATGGCGCGGAGGCTTGTTCGATGCTGAGCTGGGAAAAGGCCTCCTGGGATTCCGCGGACGTCTCCGTGGCACGCATCCACAGTGACACCCATAACACGTCGCCCTTGTGGACGGGGGAATGAATTTTTTGACACAACTGGAAATCCCAGGGGTTTTCCGGTCGCTTGTTGGTGCGGATTTCAACTGCCTGTCCAAAGGACTGTCCGCTAACCATGATATTTTTCCTGTCGCCGAATTTCGGCACATTGGTCAGAAAGAAAGTTTGCTGGGCATCCGGTGGCAGTAATTCTGTGCCTCCGGGAGGAGGGGTAAAACCGGGTTCTGCCATTAGCGTTGCGCCGGTGAGCAGCAAGAGCAATAGAATGGTTCGAATCATCAGGTTAATGCAAGCAGGAGGCCCTGTTTTTGACAATGGACTTATCGGGGATAATGCCTGTTCCTTTACTTTTTTTTGCGGCGCCGTAATTTAGCCCTATGCACGACGAGGAAACGGAACATCAGGGCCCGCAGTATTTGCCTCCCGGGGAATGGGTTTCGTCGTTTTTGCAGCACCTGGAGACCAGCAAGGGCTATTCGGGCAAGACGCTGCGGAATTATGAGCAAACTTTGCGTGAGGTGAGTTTGTCGTTGGCGGGGAAACGCTGGCAGGGTTTGTCGCTGGCGGATTACCGGAATTATTTGTACCGGCTCTCGGTGCAACAGCAATTGAGCCCGGCCTCGGTGCGGTTGCGTTTTTCGGCGCTGCGTTCGTTTTACAAGTTTCTGATGCGGGTCGGGCATGTGCAGGAAAACCCGTTGCGCGAATTGAAATTGCCGTCGAAGAAGAAACGCCTGCCGGTATTCCTGAGCGAGGAACAGGCGTTGAAACTGCTGGCGGCGCCGCTGGAACTGATGCTGGCGGAACAGAAAAAAACAAAACGCGGGGCGGGACGGGTTTTGCTGGAGTGGCAGTTCCTGCGCGACACGGCGATCCTGGAAGTATTTTACAGCAGCGGGATGCGTGTCAGCGAGTTGGTCGGCCTGCAATTGCGCGATGTGAATTTCCGCGAAAAATTCGCCCGGGTGGTCGGCAAGGGCAGGAAGGAGCGCATGGTGATCCTCGGTGACCCGGCGCTAACGGCGATCCGGACTTACCGTGAAAAATTGCCGGAGAAGCTGGTGTTGCGCGAGGCCTTGTTTGTCGGGCCGCACGGCGATCCGCTAACGACGAGAGCGGTGCAGATTTTGTTCAAGCGTTATTTATTGCAGGCCGGACTGGATGCGAAGATTTCACCGCACAAGCTGCGGCACAGTTTCGCCACGCATTTGCTCGACCATGGCGCGGATTTGCGCGGGGTGCAGGAATTGCTCGGGCACGCCAACCTGTCGACCACGCAGGTGTACACGCAGATCACGGCGGAGCGGTTGAAAAAGAGCTATCGCCAGGCGCATCCGCGGGCTTGATTATTGCAAATGGGTTGTCAGGATGGCAAAGTACATGGGAATACAAAACGTGTTATTTTCAATGTTTTTCGGCATGATTCCTTTTTCCAGTTCAGCGTCAGTTACCCCGGGATATTTGGACGCGGTAAAATCAAGCGCGATCCTCGACGGGAAATTGTTATCGGTCGAGCATGTGACGGATCCGGATTTTCCCGATGCCGAAAAAACCATTGCCAATGTGCCGCCGCGTATGGCCGCCAAAGTCCTGTTGCAACCGGCCATTGGGTCAAATATTCAAGTCGAGATTTGGCTGCCCGACACTGGCGCCTGGAACGGCAGGTTCGTCGGGCTGGGCAACGGCGGAGCGGCGGGTTCGATTCACCCCACGGGCTTTATCGGCTGGCTCAGGCAGGGATACGCGGTGGCGAGCACCGATATGGGGACCGCGCCGAATGACAACTCCGGGGTCGGCAATCCGGAGGTTTGGAAAGACTTCGGTTTCCGCGCCACCCATCTGATGACGGCAACCGCCAAGCAACTGATCCGGGCCTATTATGGCAAAGAACCGGAATATTCGTACTTTGTCGGCGGCTCCACCGGCGGGCAACAGGCGCTGCAGGAGGCCCAGCGTTACCCGGAGGACTATGACGGAATCATCGCCAATATTCCGGCTCACTGCCGGACGCCGTTGCATGCTTATTTCCTCTGGAATTACCAAATTGTCCACCGGTGTCCTTTCACCCCGGAACAGGACCGGAACATCATGGCTGCCGGGATTGAATATATGGCGTCCCGCGAGATTCCCCAGCTGTCCGGCAAGGCGATCTCCGATCCCCGTTGCAATGAGGCGGATATCGAGGAGGTGATCCGGCTGGCCATGAAAAAAGACCCGTCGTTGACCCAAACGCATGCCGATGCGTTGAGGAAGATTTTCAATGGCCCGGTCAATTCCGCGGGAGAGCGCATTTTCGACGGAGTGCCTTTCGGCAGTTCACTGCTTGCCGCCACCGGGAATCTTTATCTGTTCCGCTGGGCATTCGGGGCTGGCAAAGATTTGGACACAGTCAATTTTGACTCAGACATGGATACCTACACCCGAACACTCGGGCCTTATCTGAACGCGGAAAATCCGGATCTTTCGGCATTTGAAAAACGGGGCGGGAAACTAATCATGATCTCCGGCAGTGCGGATTCGGTCGTCCCATATCATGCCACGCTGGATTATTACGAACGTTGCAGCAAGCAAGTCGGAACTCTGGAACGGCTCGAAAAATTCTTTGTCTTTTACATTGTCCCCGGAATGGAGCATGGCATCAACGGCATCCCGGATCCTTTCCCGTTGCTGGTGAATTGGAGAGAGCATGGCGTGCCGCCCGGGGTGATCCGTCTGCACCGGCAGTATGCCGAAGAAACGGTTGATATTCCGCTTTACCCGTATCCGGGGAAAACCGGTTACAAAACCGGCATCGGCTTTTTCCCGGAACAAGGGGCGAGAGGAGTTCTTCCCGTGGCCGGGCGTTTCCTGCCGGCGGCCTGTGAATAATCACGCATTGCGCGTCACGTCAAATGATGGTCGAGCTTTTTGGAATTTGTAATTTTCCCGGGATTTGTCCATTGTGATCAAGGATTTTTCCCTATGTTCCGGTTGATTTACAATATCGTGTTCCCGTTCGTTTTCGTGCTGGCCTCGCCTTATTACCTGTGGCGAATCTGGAAGCGCGGCAGCGTGACCAAGGCGTTCGGGGAACGGCTGGGGATTTATTCGGATGAACTGGTTTCGCGGTTGGCGTCGCTGAAGCAGCCGGTGTGGATTCACGCGGTCAGTGTCGGTGAAATGATGCTGGCCTCGGTGCTGGTGCGCGAGTTGCGGGAGAAACAGCCGCAACTGGATATTGTCATTACCACCACCACGGTGACGGGGCGCCAGGTCGGGCAGAAACTGGTGGATGAACATCTGGTGCTGATGTACAACCCGGCCGATTTGTATTTCACGGTAAAGCGGGCGTTTAGCGTCATTAACCCGTGCCTGTTGATTTTGATGGAACAGGAAATCTGGCCGAACTATGTCTGGGAAGCCGCTAACCGTGAAGTTCCGGTCTGGTTATTGAATGCCCGCCTGTCGGACCGTTCCTATGCGCGGTTCAGGAAATTCAAAAAATGGCTGCGGCCGGTCCTGGGAAAATTATCGCTGGTGGTGGCGCAGGACGAAGAGGATGTGCAGCGGCTGGCGAATGCGGGCTTTCCGGCGCATGCGATTTTCAACGTAGGTAGCATGAAATTTGATGTCGCGCTGTTAGCGTCGGTGGACGGCAACCTTGCGGATCGGTTGCGGATGACGCTTGGCTGGCAAAACAATCGGGTGTTACTGGCAGGCAGCACCTTTGCAGGCGAGGAACGGATTTTCCTGGAGTTATTCTCGGAATTAAAAAAACAACATCCGGATTTGCGGTTATTGTTGGCACCGCGGCATTTTGAGCGGTCGGGTGAAGTGGAGGATTTGTGCCGGGAGTTCGGCGTTAATATGGTGCGGCAGAGCACGTTGAAGCTTGGCGAATCTTTGGCGTCGTCACCGGAAGTATTGTTGTCGGACATGACCGGGGTATTGCGCTCCTTGTTTGATTTGGGCACGTTGAACTTTGTTGGCAAAAGCCTGTGTGGCAAGGGTGGCCAGAATTTTATCGAGGCGGCACGGGCGGGTAAGCCGGTCATCGTGGGGCCAAACACGCAGAATTTTTCACGGTTAGCGGCTTTGTTTGTTCGCCAGCATGGATTGATTCAGGTCAAAGATACGGCGGAGTTGCGGGTTGTGGTGAATGATTTGCTGAACAGTCCGGCTAGTTGTGAAAAGTATGGCGAGACTGCCAAGCGTGTATTTGAAGAGAATTTGGGTGCCGGGAAAAAATCCGCCGGGATGATTCTGCAGTTTTTGGAAAAGACGGATTAAGCGCAGGGAAGGAAGGCGTAGAGTTTTAATAAAAAAACCGCTAACGACAGATTTGTTGCTAGCGGTTTTTTTATTAAAATTTTTACCATTCCATCACGGCGGAGGCCCAGGTCAACCCGCCGCCGAAGGCGACCATCAAGACCTTGTCGCCGGGTTGCAGGTTGTAATGTTTTTCGGCCTCGCTCAGGGCCACCGGGATGCAGGCGGCGCTGATATTGCCGTAGCGTTCGAGGTTGGTGAACACTTTCTCCTGCGGGATTTTCAGGCGGTCGGCCAGCACCTTGACGATGCGCATATTGGCCTGGTGCGGGATGACGCACTTGACGTCGTCCAGGGTCAGTCCGGCGGTCTCGAGGGTTTTCTTGGCCGACTTGGCCATTTCGGTGACCGCGTGCTTGAACACTTCCTGCCCGGACATCACCATCGCGGTGCCGTTGCTGATGTCGATTTTGTTGGTGCGGACGGTGTTGCAGTTCGGCACATAGAGGATTTTTTCCTGGTTGCCGTCGGCGCCCATGTCGAAGGCCAGCAAATGGCCGTGGCCGTGCTCGCCGTTGTTGTTGGCCTGCACGATCACCGCGCCGGCGCCGTCACCGAACAGCACGGCGGTGGAACGGTCCTGCCAGTCGATGATGGCGGACAATTTGTCCACGCCGATCACCAGGATGTTTTTGCAGGTGCCGCTCTTGAGGAACTGATGCGCCATGATCAGGGAATACAGGAACCCGGTGCAGGCGGCCTGGATGTCGAAGGCCGAGGCGTTCTTGGCGCCAATGACGGCCTGGATCTGGCAGGCGGTGGAAGGGAAGATGTAATCGGAGGTGGAGGTGCCGACGATGATCATGCCGATTTCCTCGGCGCTGATGCCGGACTTGGCAAGCGCGTCGAGGGCGGCCTGCGCGCCCATGTAGGAGCTGCTCTCGGCCTCCGAGGCGATGCGGCGTTCCTTGATGCCGCTGCGGCTGAAAATCCATTCATCGCTGGTTTCCAGCGCTTTGGCAAAATAGGAGTTGGGTAAAACTTTTTCCGGGAGATAACGTCCGGTGGCTAGGATCTTCATAATAAAATTTTCCGTTGGGATTGGGTGTTAAATCAGAGGTTATGTACCTTGGCGAGGTTCTCGACGATGTGCGGGTTGACTTGGTTGTCCACCGCCTCGACTGCGACGCGCAGGGAATTGTACAAGGCCAGCACCGAGGAAGAGCCGTGTGCTTTGATCACGATGCCATTGACCCCGAGCAGCAGGGCGCCGCCGTAATCATCGGCGTTGAATTTCTTGGCGATGCTGCGGAAGGCGCTTTTGACCAGCATGGCGCCGGCGAGGCGGACGAAGTTGGCGGTCAGCTCCTCCTTGATGACTTTGAAGGTTAACTTGGAGAGGCTTTCGATGGTCTTGAGCGTGATGTTGCCGACAAAGCCGTCGCAAACGATGACGTCGGCCTGGCCGTCGAACAGGGCGTGGCCCTCGACGTTGCCGATGAAATTGACCGGGGTTTCCTTGAGCAGGTCGTAGGTTTCGCAGGAAAGCTTGTTGCCCTTGCCTTCCTCGGAGCCGTTGCTCAGCACGCCGATCTTGGGATCGGGTTTGCGCAGGATATGGCGGCAATAGGCTTCGCCCATGATGGCGTAATCGACCAGGTTTTCCGGCTTGGCATCGACGCTGGCACCGGCATCCATCAGGACAAAAATACCCTCGCGTTTGGGCATGACCACGGCCAGGGCGGCCCGGTCGACGCCGGGCAGGGTGCGGAGCTTGATGGTGCTGGCCGCCAGCAGGGCGCCGGTGTTTCCGGCGCTAACGATGGCATCCGCGGCGCCCTCCTTCACCAGGTCGACGGCGCGGCACATGGAACTGTCCTTTTTCTTGCGCACCGCCTCCACCGGACTGTCGTCCATGGCAACCACCTGGGTGGTATGGAAAATATGCAGCCGCTCGGTCGGCACCGCGCCGTGCTTGGACAATTCGTGACGGATTTTTTCCTCGTCACCGACCAATACGAGACGCGAAATCGCCGGGAAGTTCTTCAGAGCTTCCACGGCGGCATGAACCGGATAGGCGGGCGCAAAGTCGCCGCCCATGGCATCAAGTGCAATTCTCATCAAAAGGTGCAGCGCGAACCATTCGCGCTGTCTAGCGACTCATGCAAGATGCGTAGACTTCGGATTAGGCCTCAATGTTGACGGTCAAAACCTGGCGGCCGCGATAGGTGCCGGTCTTGGGGTCGACGCGATGCGAGCGGTGCACGCTCTTGGTTTTGCTATCCGTGCGCAGTTGCAAAGGGTCTTTGCGGTGGGAGGCTTTACGCATCCGGGAACGCATTTTCGATGTTTTTCTCTTAGGAACGCCCATAACTTACTCTCTTTCTTCTTTAAACTTATCCAACTCCCCCCAGGTTTCGCTCCGTCGCTGTTCCGCGAACTGGTCGACCTTGGCAGAATAAATTTTCTCCACGTTCGGAGGGCATTTACCACCAACATCGGCATGGCTGGGAGCCATTGGCAAGCTAAGCAAAATATCTTCCCTTATCGGCAGCGTCAAGTCGATTGACTCTTCAGAAGTGAAAGGAGTGGCCGAGGTAAACTCGGGAAGGATTACCTTTAGCGTTATAGGCTCCAAACAACGGGCACAAGGCACGGTTAGCGAGGCATTTATGCTGCCGCGGACCAATAATTCATTCTCACCGAGAATCTCGGCGTGAAGATTATACGCCAATGGTGACCATTGCTCGTTGCCATTGATAATCAAGTCATAGGGTTCCGGTGCCGCCTCGCCCTTCAGGTCGAGCGGTCCGTCCCACAGGTCTGCCAAACGGATTTTCATAGGTTGGTATGGAATATCTTCTTTTTCAATGCCTTCTGGACACAAGGTGGTACAAAACAATCCACATTGCCACCCATTTTTGCGATTTCCTTGATAATGCTGGAACTCAGATAGGTATAATTATCCTTCGGCATCAGGAAAATGGTGTCGATCTTCGGTTCCAGTTTGCGGTTCATCAACGCCAACTGGAACTCAAATTCAAAATCCGATACCGCGCGAAGTCCGCGGATAATGGTGGCCGCCTCTTTCTCCTTGGCGTATTCCACCAACAGGCCGTTCAGGCTGCCGACCTTCACCCGTTCGTGGTCGGGCAATTCCCGGATGGCCTCCCGGTTCAAGGACACCCGTTCCTCCTGGGTGAACAGGGGGGATTTGTTCTCGTTACGCGCCACCGCGATGATTACTTCGTCGAAGATTCTGAGTGCACGGCTGAGAATATCGAGATGACCATAGGTGATGGGGTCAAAACTTCCGGGGTAAATGGCGCGGCGCATGGGGAAATGCTAACCCAAAACAGGCGGAGGCAAAGTCGAAACTGTGATTACAGTCGGGGTGCAAAATCCCTGTTGCCGGGGTATTTCCTGGGTGCCAGAAAATCCCGCAGCAACAGCCAAACCAAGACTCCCAAGGGAAAGGTGAGCAGCAATGCAACCGCTAACAGCGAACCCGGAATGCCGCGCGCCTCACCGTCCCGGCGCGACCAATTGACAAACGGCGTCAGCAGCATCCAGATCACCAGCGCGAACAAAACGATGCGAATCATGCCGTGAGGATTGGACCGCCGGGTTCAAATGGCAACAAAAAACCGCTAACGACCAGGTTCGTCGTTAGCGGGTTGTTTTTGCAAATCGTGATTAGCGTCTTATTCGCGGGCCTTGATTTCGTCCCAGGCCTTGATATACAAGGCGTTCTTTTCGCCGAGGTCGCGGATGATTTCACATTTGTCGAGCACGGCCTTCGGCGGGAACAGCAATTCGTCGTTGCGCAAATCTTCCGGCAGCAACGCATAAGCCGGGGTGTTCGGGCACCAGTAATTCACGTATTCCATGTTCTTTGCCGCATTGGCGGGATCGTGGATGAAATTGATGAACTCGTAGGCCAGATCCTTGTGCTTGGCGTCCTTCGGGATCACCCAGTCGTCGCAGGCAAAGGAGGTGCCTTCCGCCGGAATGGCGTAACCGACATCCGGGCTGTCCTTCTGCAATTGCAATACATCGCCGCTGTAACCCTGCGCTAATAGCGATTCACCCGAGGCGAGACTGGGTTTGTAAGCTTCGCTGTCGAATTTCGCGAGGTTCTTCTTCCACTTCAACACCAGGTCCTTCGCCTTGTTGATTTCATCCGGATTGGTGGTGTTCAGGCTGTAACCCAAAGTCTTGAGTGCCGCGCCCATCACTTCGCGCATGTCGTTGAACAGCATCATGCGCTTGCTGTACTTGGCGTTCTCGAACATATGCCAGGTCGGCTTGAAATCGGCGACCTTGCTCTTGGAATAGCCGATGCCGGTGCTGCTGAGCATGTAGGGCACGCTAAACTCCATCTTCGGGTCGAGGGCGAACTTGTCGAGGTAGGACTGGTCGATGTTTTTCAGGTTCGGCAGGTTCGCGTGGTCGAGCCGGTCGAGCAGGCCTTCCTTCACCAGGATTTCGACCATGTAACTGCTCGGCGTGATCGCGTCGTAACCTGCCGCGCCCGCCTTGATCTTGGCGTGCATCGACTCGTTCGAGTCGAAGGTGTCGACGATCACCTCGCAGTCGTGGGCTTTTTCAAACTCTGTAATCAATGCTGGCTCGATGTATTCGGCCCAGGTGTAGATGTAGAGTTTTTCCTTGGATTTGCTGCAGCCGCCAATGGCGAAGATCGCGATTAGCGCCAACATTAATGTCAGTGTTTTTTTCATGATTTTTTTGGATTGATGAAATAATTGCTGATCAGCACGATGCTGAACGTTACCGTCATCATCAGCACGCTGAGCGCGTTGATGGTGGCCAGCGAGCCTTTCTTGATCGCGCTGTAAATGTACACCGGCAGCGTGGTGCTGCCCGGTCCCGAGGTGAAAAAGGTGATGACAAAGTCGTCGATCGACAAGGTGAACGCTAACAGCGCGCCCGCCAAAATTCCCGGCCCTAATAACGGCAGCAGGATTTTCCAGATGATCGTCGGCCATTTCGCGCCCAGGTCCTGCGCGGCGTGGATCAGCGAATCGTCGAAATCCTGCAAACGTCCCATCACCGTGAAACAGACGTAACTGATACAAAAGGTGATGTGCGCGAGAATGATGGTCGGCAATCCGAGCGGGATGCCGATATTGACGAAAAACATCAGCAGGCTGATGCCCATCAGGATTTCCGGCACCATCAGCGGCGCGTACATCAGGACGTAATGGCCGCCCTGCAGCTTGCTCTTGTAACGGTTCAGCATCCACGCGCCGAGCGTGCCGAGAACAGTCGCGCCGAAGGTCGAGTAGGCCGCCACGCACAGCGAGTTTTCCACAGCGCGCCAGACCTCGCGCTCGTGCATCAGCTTGCGGTACCAGTCAAAAGTGAAGCCCTGCCACGCGCCGCCGTATTTAGCGGAATTGAACGACTGGATGACCAGCATGAGCGTCGGGATGTAAAAGAAAATGATGACGAACACGGTCACCCAGGCCGGGACGGAACTGCGTTTCATTTGGCCGCCCCTCCGTTTTTGTCCTGCTTGCGCTGGTTTTGCCGCTGGGTGAACAAGGCGATCAGCATTGGCGTCAAGATCACCAAACACAAGGCCGCCGACAGCGCGCTGGCCTGCGGATAATTCTTGTCGCTCAGGACGCGCCGGGCGATGACATTGCCGATCATCTCCGCCTGAGTGCCGCCGACCAAATCCGTAATGGCGTAAGTGCCAAAGGCCGGGATCAGCACCACCAATAGCGCCGTCAGCAGGCCGCGCTTGATGCCCGGCAGGAACACCGTCCAGAACGCGCGGAATTGTGTCGCGCCCAGATCACGTGCCGCATCAAGCAGTCCGAAATCAAATTTCTCCGCCGCCGCGTAAATCGGCAGGATGGCGAAGGGCAGTTCCGTGTACACCAGCACCGTCAACACCACCCAGACATTGTACAACAGGGTGGTTTGCGGGTCCATGATGCGGAGAAACTCAAGCAGTTGTTTTACCGGCCCCTCGGAATGCAGCAGAGTCTGCCACGCCAGAATACGGATCAGGAAATTGCTCCAGAATGGCAGAATGATCAATAACAGCACCCAGCGTCGTTTGTTCGGGCGCAGCCGGGCGATGTAATAGGCCACCGGCACACCAATGCCCAGGCATAATGCGGTGCACAGGAAGCTCAGCCAGATCGTGCGCCAGATCACCAGCGGGTAGGAGGGGTCAAACAGGCTTTTGACCGCCGCTAATGACCAGCCGTCGTCAATGCCGCCGTTGGGCAGAGCGGGACGGAAGGCGATCAGGAAAATCAGCGCCGACGGCACCAGGAAGAACAGGGTCATCCAGCCGAACGACGGCAGGGTCAGCCACCACTCCGGCGGGCGTCGCTTGGTTTGGCTGTTAGCGTTTCGGTTCACTGCGAATGATTAGTCGGCGGATTGTATTCGGGATCGGGCACCGCCAGCAGGCGTTCGTCTTCCGGCTTGTAGCGTTGCAGCATGTAACTGTCGTTGCCGTGCCAGCTGATCCACACCTCGTCGTTCCACTTGATCTGGTTTTCTTCCAGCAGGAAGTGGATGTTTTGCTGAAACACGCTGAGTCGGTAATCTTCGACGCGCACGAAATATTTAGTTTCCGAACCGAAGTAAATGATGTCCTCGACTTTGCCTTTGACTTTGTTGTGATATTGCCGTGCCGGCGGTTCCTCGAATGAGACGCGCAATTTTTCGGGACGGACGCTAATGACGACCGGTTCGCCGACAGCGTGGTTATTGTCGTTATAGCAAATCACGTCGGGAAAGCCGTCGAGTTTCAGGTTGCAATAACCGTCGGGGAATTGTTCGATCACTTTGCCGGATTCGAGGAAATTCGTGTCGCCGATAAACGCGGCGACAAAACTGCTTTTCGGCGCCTCGTAAATTTCCACCGGCGTGCCGATTTGCTCGATGCGCCCCTGGTTCATCACCGCGATGCGGTCGCTCAGGCTCATCGCCTCGCCTTGGTCGTGGGTCACGTACAAAAACGAGATCCCGACCTCGTCGTGGATGCGGTCCAGTTCCAGCAGCATGCGCTGGCGCAGCTTCAGATCGAGCGCGCCGAGCGGTTCGTCGAGCAGCAGAAGCTGGGGTTTGTTGATCAGCGCGCGGGCGATGGCGACGCGCTGTTTCTGTCCGCCGCTGATCAGCGAGGGTTTTTTGTAGGCGTGCTCCTCAAGGTCGATCATGTCCAGCATGCGTTCGACTTCCTGCCTGATGTAGGTTTTGGAATGCTTGGCGACCTTCAAGCCGAACGCGATGTTGTCCCACACGCTCATGTGCGGGAACAGCGCGTAATTTTGGAACACCGTGTTGATCTGCCGCTCATTCGGCGGCAGCGCGGTGATGTCCCTGCCGTCGAGAATCACCCGGCCCTCGTCCGGCTGTTCGAATCCCGCCGCGATACGCAGCAGGGTGGTCTTGCCGCAGCCGCTGGGGCCGAGCAGGGAAAAAACCTCGCCCTTCTTGATGGTGATGGTGGAGTTGTTGACGGCCTTGAATTTGCCGAAGGATTTGGTGATGGTTTGCAGTTCGAAGAAGTCGCCCATGGGAAATTCCTGATGATTGCCGAGGCTAGTTGTAGGCGTTTGAACGCAGCACGCCCGGGCAGGGGCTGGATAATTCAGAAAGTTGCAGCAACCGGGGTAGATTTTGCATACCCGATTAAACTGAAGGTGAAAGCCGTTTTCAGCAATATTTTTTTAGCGCGAAACCGGAGGGATTAGTTCGTCTTGGACAGCTTCTCGGACAACTTCTTGATCACCGCCAGGCGGTCTTCCATGATCTCGATTTTTTTCGGCTTGGCCGTTTTCTTGGCCGGGGCTTTCTTGGCCAGTTCCGTGGCGATGCGCTTAGAGCGTTCGGATTGTACCGGCAGTTCGTCGCCCGGGCGACTGTCGGTGCCATCGGGAAGATAAAGGTAAGCGCCGCAATTCTCGCAGATGAACAGGTCGTCGGCATGAGACAACTGCTGCCGGGAGCCGACCGGGACGCTGATGAAGCAGGCACGGCAAATCCAGTCCTGCACCGGGGCGACACTGCGGCGGCCCTTGGCCTTGATACGGTCGTGGTGCGACAAAATCGGCACGGGGATTTTCTTGCGTTGTTTTTCGACGGATTTTTCCAAGGTAGGACGGTCTTTGGAGCGCGGGCCGGTTTCCTTGAGTTCAGCCTCGAGGCGGACAAGCGCGATGAGGTCGGTAAGAACTTGCTGGGAAGGGTGCATGGTTAATGAAGTTAACCATAGGGAATGCCCTGCAAATGTCAAGGACAAAGACCCCCTGGCAAGAGATTGCAATATCAAATGGATAGACGCTAATGGCGAAATTTCGCCATTAGCGGAACAAGGGGGCCAGCGACTCGAAGCCGCCGCGCAGCAGCCGTTCGGTTGTCTCCCAGTCCATGCAGGCGTCGGTGACCGATACGCCGTACTGCAATTGTGCCTTGTCGGCGGGAATCTTCTGGGTGCCTTCGCGCAGGTTGCTTTCCAGCATCAACCCGATCAAGCCGTCGTTGCCGGCGAGTCGTTGTTGCAGAACGCTGTTCCAGACATCCTCCTGTCTGGCCGGAATCTTGCCGCTGTTCGCGTGGCTGCAGTCGACCAACACCACCGGGGGCAACTTGGCGTCGTTCAGCATGGCCTGGGTCTGGCCGATGCTTTCCGCATCGTAATTGGTGCGCTTGCTGCCGCCGCGCAGCACGATATGGCCCCAGGGATTGCCGTGGGTCCTGACGTTGGCGACGTAGCCTTCCGCGTCGATGCCGAGAAAATTGTGCGAGTGGCGCGCCGAGGACATCGCGTCCAGCGCCACCTGCAAGCTGCCGTCGGTGCCGTTCTTGAAACCGACCGGCATGCTCAAACCGCTGGCCATCTGGCGATGCGTCTGCGATTCCGTGGTGCGCGCGCCGATGGCCGCCCAAGTGATCAGGTCGTCGATATACTGCGGCACGAAGGGGTCGAGAAACTCGGTCGCCGCCGGCAATCCCATCCTGGTGATTTCAACCAAAAGTTTCCGGGCGATTTTCAGGCCCTCGGCAATATTGGCCGAACCGTCCAAATCCGGGTCGTAAATCAACCCCTTCCAGCCGATGGTGGTGCGCGGTTTTTCGAAATAAACGCGCATCACGATGAACAAACGGTCCTGCAATTCCTGGCGCAGGCGGTTCAGTTTTTCCGCGTATTCCAGCGCCGCCGCCGGGTCATGGATCGAGCAGGGGCCGCTAATGACCAGCAGGCGCTTGTCCTGCTTGGCAAGGATGTGCTGCAAGGCGTGGCGCTGTTTCCACACCTCATCGCGCAATTCCTGCGAGGCGGAAAACAACTGCTTGATCTTTGCCGGCGAATCGAGCCGCGAAAACCCCTGCACATTCAAATCTTCAATCAAGCATGTGGACATAAGAAATCAATCTAGCGCAAAACCCAAAAGACAAAATGTAAAATTTCGGAGCCTAACCGCGAGCTTGGCCGTTAGCAGTTCAAATACCTTGGATTTTTATGGGTCGGGGATAAAACAAAAGCATGGCAGGAATACGTTTTGGATTTGCTGGTGTTTGGTTGAAAATCATGGTGGCTGGTATTCCGATATTGGCATTAACGTGTTGGTATTCGCCGGTGACTAATCTTTATTCCCGGCTGGGCTTCATTGTTTTCGGTGCCGCCACGCTGGTGGAGTTGTTGTGGTTGATGTGGCGTTATCGATTGCTCCGTTACTTACTTTTGACGATCTGTGTTGTTTCGTTGGTGTTTGCCTGTTGGTCAGACACTAATGTCGAGGTTGATCAGACTGCGTTACGTGCGGCTTACGTGAATTCATTGAATAGTTATATTGACAAACCATACCTGTGGGGAGGGGAAGGAAGGTTCGGGATTGATTGTTCCGGATTGGTTCGGCGCGGCATGGAAAATGCCTTGGTCTGGCGAGGAATTTGCACATTGAACCCAGAGTTGGTCCGGAATAGCGTGTCTTTGTGGTGGCATGATAATACGGCCCGGGGCATTGGTCTGGGATATGGAGGCAGGACGCGGTTGATCACGCAATGTTCCTCATTGAACGAACTTGATTATACTGGTTTGCAAGCCGGAGACATGGCGACCAATGGCACGCATATCATGGCTTACCTTGGAAATAAGCAGTGGATCGGGGCTGACCCCGGCGAAGGCAAGGTAGTCAGATTTTTGATTCCCGAGAACGGCAACTTCTATTTTTCCGTGCCGATGAAAATAGTTCGTTGGACCGTGCTGGAAAATAAGCATTAACCGTGAATTTCGTTGTTAGCGAGATGAAGGACGGAGTAATCAATTCAATCCGGAACTGAAGAATTTTGCTATCAGGTAAATGCAGGCGATATTCAACAATACGGCAACTATGGCGAAGGGAATAACACCCCATTTGTCATCCAGCCAGATTTGGTAACAAAAAATATTCCAAATTACCGCGAAGGTGCACAAGGGTAGAAGCGGTATCCTTTGGGAAGGTGTTTTCCTTGGTCCATCTGTTTTGATGTCGGGCTGATGGCGGGAGCTTAATTTGTTCCTTGATATTAGAGTGAAAATACCGAGCGATAAAACACCCAACGGGATGAAGATGACAACCATATCCGGAGTTAAGCCGCGTCGTATGACCGATTCTTTAGGATTGGATGGATTGACAAAACAGGTGACACGTTTGCCGGGCGGGAGATTTTTTACCACCGTTGCCTTGTTGTGATATCCGATGCTATAGCCGAACATGAATTGATAACGTTCTCCGGTGAAATTTTTTCCGTCGATCGAATAGGTATAACGGACTTTGATCGAGTAAGTATTGTTACTATCTTTGTTGTTGGTATCGGATTCCACTGTGGCTGACAAAACAGTACAAGGAACTTCCAGCCAGTTTTTGGCTCGCAGGACATCGACAACCGGACGCCCCATGAATATCGTGAATACGATGCCGACAAAAATGAGTATTAGCGGCATCCAAGAGGGGGGGTTGGAGCTGGTCATGGATGTCCAATGTAGCGCTTGGCCACAGAAATCCAACGCCGTATTTTCCAAGCATCCTAACTGCGGGTTTTGTCGTTGGGGGAATCGGACGCGGAGTGTGGATTATCCGCATCGGGGGTTGCGGTTGGCGTGGTCTTGTAACGCAGGTAGATCGGGCCGCCGAGCAGGCCGAACAGGATGATGATGAAGCCGCCGCACAGCGATAAGGTGGCGGAGGAGGTCTTGGTCATGCCGACGAACAACAGGAATTGCTGGAAGGCGACCTCGCGGATGCCGAAGCCGTTGATGGTGGCGGGGATGATGGTGAGGATGGCGATGAAGGGCAGCACGGCGGCGAGGTCGAAGAAATCGAGGTTCATGGTTAGCGCCAGCGAGATGAAGTAGAAGGTCAGGATCAGGAACAGGTGGGCGAAGGCGGAGAGGAACATGCCGCCCCAGAAACAAGCCGGGTGTTTGATGAAAACCTGGTAAGCCTGCCCGGCCTCGCTGAGCCAGTTTTGGAAGGGCAGTTTTTTCCAAAATGGGAAGATGCGGGCGATGTTGGTCCATTTGGTCAGGGCTAGCACGATCATGCCGACGGCGAACAGGGCGAGGTAAATGTGGACGCTAATGTTGGTGAGCGGGGTGGCGCAAAGTTTTTCGTAGCGGTTCAGGATTAGCGCCGTGGAAACGATGAACATGGCGCCGAAACCGAGCAGGCGTTCCATGACGATGGACATGATCACGGTCGGTTTCATGTCGGGTTTTTCGCGCGTGGCATAGATGCCTTTGATCACGTCGCCGCTCATCGCGCCGGGGAGGAAATTGTTGGTGAACAGGCCGATCATTACCAGTCGGAAGGTTTTGCTGAGCGGCATGTAGGCGCCGCAATTTTTCAGCAGGATATACCAGCGCCAGACGCCGAGCAGGTTGGTGATGGCATAGCTGGCGAAGGCCGCTAACAGCCAGACGAATTGCGAATGTTCGAGGTTGCGGCGGAATTCCGGCCAGCCGTCGCGGTTGGAGATGTAGACAAACAGCAGTACCGCCGCGGTGACGACGAAACGGATGATGAGTGACCAGGGGATTTTCTTGTTTGTCATTTGTTAAAGGGACGAAGTTACAGTCTTGTGATGGAAACTAAAGCAGTTTTTCACCGCGGAGGCGCGAACCAAAAAAATCTCTATGTCCTCCACGTCCCTGCGGTGAAAATTAAAGGCTAACGACAAGACAGGCATTTTGTCCGCCGAAGCCGAAGGAATTCTTCAGGAAGATTTTCGCGTCGGTTTTTCTCGGCGTTAGCGGGACGAAATCAAAATCCGGCCAGGCGGGGTTTTCGCAATTCAGCGTCGGTGGTAAAATTCCAGCACGCAACGCTAATAGCGAGGCGGCAATTTCGATTGCGCCGGACGCCATGGACAGGTGACCGAACAACGACTTGCAGGAGGAGATCGGGCGTTGTTGCGCGATATTTCCCAACGCCTTGTTCAGCGCTTGGACTTCGGCTTCGTCGTTAGCGGGGGTGCCGGTGCCGTGGGCGTTGATATAGTCGAGTTGTTCCGGGCGCAAATTGGCGCGCTCAAGGGCGAGGCGGATGCAGGCGGCGGCAGTCTCGCCGTCGGGATTGGGGTCGGTGAGGCGGTAGGCGTCGCAGTTGGCGGCGTGGGCGAGGATTTCACCGTGGATTTTCACGCCGCGCTGTTCGGCCTGTTCGCGGCGTTCGAGAATGAAAAACGCGGCTCCTTCGCCCATGACGAAGCCGTTGCGGTCGCGGTCGAAGGGTCGGCTGGCGCGTTCCGGCTGGTTGTCCCAACCGGTGGCCAATGCGCCGAGCAGGCTGTAACCGAGGGTGCCGAGGGTGTGGAGCCGGGAATCGGCGCCGCCGGCGAGGACGAAATCGGTTTCGCTGTTAGCGAGTAGTCGACAGGCGTTGGCGATGGACATGGTGCTGGCGGCGCAGGCGGAGAAGTTGGAGATTTTCGGGCCGCTAATGGCGAAATGCCCGGCGAGGAAATTTTCGCCGTTGGCAAGCGGTTGCGGTTCCGGTTTTTCGTGCCAGCCGATGGAGCTGCAGAGGGCGACTTGGCTGTTGGCGGGGATGCTGGAGTTATTCCAGGCTTCTTGCGCGGCCGTTAGTGCCATTTGCAATGATTTGTGATGGGAAGTTGAGGGCAGGGCAAGCCCTGCCCCTACGTAAGGCAGGTGGGATAATTTTTTTATTACGGATTTTCCCCGGCAGATGTTTTGTTGGAAAATTTCCCTGCCGATGCCGTAGGGCGATACCACGCCGATGCCGCTAATGACGATGCGTGGCTTCATGGTTTGGCGGGAAGGCGGTCGAGGATGTATTGGGCGACCGAGTTGACGGTTAGCGTGGTGGAAGGTTGTTCGGCGGATTCAAACAATTCGCCTTCGGGAATTTCGATCTTGAAGCGTTTTTCCAGGCGGAAGGTGAGGTCGATGAAGTCGATGGATTCGGCGCCGAGGTCGGCGACCAGCAGTTGCTGGTTGGCGATGGCGGATTTTTCCAGGTTCAGGGTCTCGGCGATTTCATCTTTCACGCCGGAGAGGATTTCATCGAAAGTCATGAAAACCATTTTAAACCACGGAACATGGGGAATACACGGAAATTTTTAGATGCTGAGTCCGCCGTCTAGGTGGAAGGTTTGGCCGGTGATGTAGGCGGATTTTTTGCTGACCAGAAATGCGGCGCTAATGGCGATTTCTTCCGGCGCGGCGAAGCGGGCGAGGGGGATTTTTTTCAACAAGGCTTGCTGTTTTTCGGCGGGCAGCAGGTCGAGCATGTCGCTGTGAATGAAGCCGGGGGCAAGGGCGTTGACGCGGATGTTTTTGGCGGCGAGTTCCACGGCGAGGCTGCGGGTTAGCGATTCGAGCGCGGCCTTGGAGGCGGCGTAGGCGGCTTGTCCGGGCAGCGGTTTGGTGGCCGCTAATGACGAGATGTTGAGGATGACGCCGTGTTTTTGCGACATCATGTTGCGAATTACTTGCTGGGTGCAAAACAACGCGGCGTTGAGGTTGACGTTTAGCGTGTCGTTCCAGTCGGCGGGGTTGGCGCTGGCGGCCAGGGACGGGCGGTTGATGGCGGCGTTGTTGACGAGGATGTCGATGTTGGCGTTGAGCTGCGCGAAGGTGTCAATGATTTCTTCGTGGCTGGCGAGGTCGCAGGGATACCAGGTGATGCCGTCGAGTTGCGGGTCGCGACGGCTGAGGCCGATGACCTGCGCGCCGTCGCTGGCGAGCTGCCGGCAGATGGCGCGGCCGAGGTCGCCGGAACAGCCGGTGACGAGGGCGGTTTGGTTTTGCAGGATCATCGGAAATTTATTTAACCACGGAACACGCTGAAGTCAGGTGGAAAATTGGCAGACGCTAACGGCGATGGATGCTGGCGGAACAAGTGGCCAGGTCGGCACAGATGACGGTATCGGCTTCGCCGCCAACGATGAGGTCATGGGCGAGTTTGGTTGCTTCTTCGGCGGTGGCGACGCTGTGGCTGGGGCCGCCGGATTTGGTGAGGATGGCGAAATGGGAGGCGGCCATGTTGGGCAGGACTTTCAGCAACCAGAGCGGGTTGGTGTTGTCGCGCAACGCGGTGTAGTCGAGTTGGTCATTAGCGTCGAGTTGCGGGTCGTAATCGGCGATGCTTACGATGAGGGCACGTGTCGGTGATTGAATGGTTAGGTCGAGTCCCGTTTCTGCGGCGGCATTGAGGATGGCCATTAGCGTGCGTTTGGCGGAATCGTTCATCAACCGCAGGGCCTTGTATTTTTTGACGACTGGAGGCAAATCAATGGCGGCAGTGGCGGGAACAGTCGCGGAAACACGATTAATCTGCGGGTCTGGCATACGAATATCTTATTGATCATGAATGGGTTGCCAATGAAAATCGAAAATTATGTAACTTCCTAAACAATCCGCTGTTTAAAGAGGCGTATGAACAAAAAGATGATAATCGGGGGCTTGTTGGCAGTAACGGGAGCCATGTTACTAACCGCGCCCAAGGCTGAGGCCGGTGTGAATATATCGATTGGTGTGGGGATTCCGGCGCCGGTGGTTTATGCCGCGCCCTGTCCGCCACCGCCGGTGGTGTATCGCCCGGTTTATTATGCCCCGGCCCCGGTGGTCTATGTGGCGTCCCGCCCGGTACCCTACTACGCACGGCCCTATTACGGCCATGGGTATGTGTACTACCGCCGCTAATGGCAAGCTTTGCGAACAAAATAAAAACCCGGCTCGTTGCTGAGCCGGGTTTTTTGTCTAAAAAGATTTGGAAAATCGATTACAGACCTTTTTTGAAGTCCGCGCCGGGGGAGAACTTGACGCTCTTGGAGGCAGCGATCTTGATCTTTTCGCCGGTCTTCGGATTGACGCCGGTGCGGGCCTTGCGGTTGACAACTTTGAAGGTGCCGAAACCGATCAGTTGCACGGCCTTGGATTTTTTGACGGACACCTTGATGCTGTCGATGACAGCGGTCAGGGCGCGATCGGCAGCCGCTTTGCTGGTGTCGCCACCGAGTTCTTTTTGAATCTTTTCAACTAATTGGGCGCGATTGACGCTCATTCTATCTCCTTGGTTGGTTAATATTTGTTGTGTGCTTCAACTGTTGAAGCGGTCACATGTTTCGGGGAGTGTTATGTACAGATGAAAGCGGAACGTCAACAGAATTTTTCGAGCAATGGCTGATTTGGCCAGAATTTATCTATGTTTCACGGGGTTGTAACCCGCCAAGGCCCATAAATCGGCCCTTGGCGGCGGGCTGGTGATTTTTTTCGGGCGGCGGCGGGTTTGTGTGATTTTTTATTGGGCATAACGCCGCTTCCACTTATTATCGGCGGCGATGGCCGCTAACCACGAACTGCGAAAGCGGCCGCACAATAGATTATGGCTGGATTGTTTTTATTTTTTTGGCGCAAAGTTTGCAAGGTCAAGCGGGTCTGTGCCTGGCAGCCCGAGGAGGGCGACGACAGTTTGTTGGTGGCCAACCGGTTGTCATTCGCCGAGTCGCTGGCGCTGTCGGTGGACATGGAACGGCCGGTGTTTTTCCTGGTGCATGCGAAATCCTTGGCCACCGGCGTGCTGGCGCGCTGGCTGGGATTGTTGCGCATACGCGTGGTGGAAAAGGACCAGGTGCAGGCCCTGTGCGAACGGGTTGGCATCCTGCGGCAGAAGGGTTATGTGGTCTGCCTGTGCGTGGATGGGTTGGCTGACGACGAGATCGAGAAAGTGGTGCGCCGCACCCGCAGTAATGTCATTCCGGTGGCGGCTTTGCCCTACAGCAAGCTGGCGTTGACCCGGAATTTCGCGCATTTTGCCAACCGCGGGTTGCAGCGCGAGATTGGGGTCTGCTTTGGCAGCGAGATCAAGACCATGGATTTCAGCGCGGTGCGGCTGCGCCGTGATCTGATGGAAATGCTGTCGCGGGTGATCGAGTCGCACCCGGCCTTGAAGCGTCATCTGGCCGAGGCGGCGATCCGTGGGTTGAAAAAGAAATTGTTCCGCACGGTGGCCATCGACACCTATGTGCACGGCAAAAAGTTTTCCGGCGGCATCCTGCTGACGCTGGCCTGGTTGTTGGCGGAAAAAATCGAGTCGATGACCGACGAGGAGCGCATCGGCGTGGTGATGCCCCCGGGCGTCGGCGCGATGGTGTCGAACCTCGCCTGCGTGCTGATCGGGCGTACGCCGGTGAACCTGAATTTTACCATGGGCCGCAGCGCCAACGAGTATTCGATCAAGCAGACCGGGCTGGATTTCATCATCACCAGCGAGCTGGTGGTGAAGCGGATGGCGGATTTTCCCTGGACCGCGCGGCGTTTTGATGTGGTGGAATGGCTGTTAGCGTTGCCGAAAACCGAGATTCTCAAGCGTTTTTGCAAAGTGATATTCAGTCCTTCGCGCTGGATTTTGGAGGATCTGGACGTGCCGCAAAAAGGCGATAACGCCGAGGCGGGAATCCTGTTCACCAGCGGCAGCGTGGGTGACCCGAAGGGCGTGCCCTTGTCGCACCGCAACATCCTGACCAACATCGCGCAGATCAAGGCGATCCTGCCGAATAATTTCGTGCCTTCGATCTTAGGCAGTTTGCCGACCTTCCACAGTTTTGGTTTTACCGTGACCCTGTGGTGGCCGATGGTTGGCGGCCCGCGGGTAATCACCTGCGTTTCGCCGTTGGAAACCGGCAAGATCATCGAGACCATTCAGAAATACCGGATCGCGCTGATGATCACCACGCCGACCTTTTTGCGCAGTTATATGAAAAAGGCGACACCCGAGTCGTTGGCGTCGCTGGAATTGATCGTCACCGGGGCGGAAAAGCTGCCGATTCCATTGGCGCAGGAATTCGAGGAAAAACTGGGGGTCCCCGTTTGTGAGGGCTACGGCATGACCGAGGGCACGCCGGTGATCGCCACCAATTTGCCGGACTGGATGCGGATGGAGAATGGCATCTTGGAACCGAAGGCGCGGACTGTCGGCAGCGTGGGCCGCCCGGTGCCGGGCGTGGCGGTGCGCGTGCTGAAGCCGGAATCCGACGAGGAATTGCCGATTAGCCAGACCGGCATGCTGCTGTACCGCGGCGGCAATATTTTCAACGGCTATTTGAACAATCCCGAGCAAAGCGAACAGGTGTTGCGCGACGGCTGGTATGTTTCCGGCGATGTCGGCCACGTGGATGAGCACGGTTTTTTGTACATCGAGGGTCGCCTGAGCCGTTTCTCCAAGATCGGCGGCGAGATGGTGCCGCATGGAACCATTGAGCGTCATTTGCTGGAACAGATGCGGCCGACCATGGACGAGGAATTCAACGTGGTGGTGGTCGGGGCGCAATGCCCGAAAAAAGGCGAGGTGCTGGTGATTCTCGCCAACCGCGAGATCAGCCGCGAAACCGTGCGCCAGGCGCTAACGACGAGAGGGTTGCCGAATCTGTGGATTCCGAAATTGATCCGCATTGAGCGCGACTTGCCGATCATGTCGAACGGCAAGATTGATATCAAGACCTGCAAGCAGCTGGCGGCGGAAACGGCACTAAAGGCCGACGCCGAATAATTTTTCCGGGGAAACGATTCCGTAGGGGCAAGGCCTGCCCTGCTCCTATGAGATCGAGGTAAGGGTTACAGCAGGTTTTCGCGGATTTCCTGCAACGAGGGCTGGTTCTTGGCCGCCGGGACATCGAGGTAGCCGTACACCAGCTTGGAGCCAAGCAGCGGCATGACCTTGCGCGATTGCGCCGCCATCGGGCCGATGGCCATCACGCCAATGCGCAATTCCGGATGGTCGATCAGCAGTTTAGCCAGCACATTCAAATCCTGCTGGGTGCGCGCCAATGCGGCGATCTTGTAAATCTCGGCGCGGTGTTTGCGCATGCGGGTGAGCCATTGCAGGCCGCGCTTGTAAGTGATTTTCCGGCTGATGGCGTGCGCGGAGAGGATGATTTTTTTGTCGAGGCGGCGCGCCAGCGCTAATGACGGTTTCAATAGCGGGAGATTGGCGAGTTCGAAATCGACCGCGTCGGCGTGCGGGATCAGTTTTTCAAACAAACGGATGCGCTCGGTGGATTTCCAAGTGTGCGAGCCTCCCTCGTTCTTGGTGCGCAGAGTAAGCAGCACGGGGTTCTTGCGTTTTTGCAGAAACGGCAGCACGCGGTCGGCGGCGTCGGGATGCGCGGCGTAGAGGCTGTCGAAGCGAAGTTCAACCAGGTCGGCGTCGCTTTGTTTCTTGGTGATGAGCGGGAGTCCTTTTTCAGTTGAGATGCAACCCACGTGGATGAGTGGTTTTTTCCAGATATTAAGAGCCATGTTAAAACTTTATAAAATAAATCCAAAATTCCAAATTAATTTGGAACAGCGTGTCGGTGGTTTGCGAATTAGTGATTGATGTATTCGCTGCGCAAGCTGTGTGCGAGCAGGGACAAGCGTTGCTGGGTATCCTCGCATTCGAGCAGTTGCTGTTTTTGCTCGGGGCAATGAATGAGATTGCCGGCGAAAATATCAATCAGGCTGTCGTAGTCGGGAAATCCGCCGGCGCATTCAAGCAGTTCATGCGGCAGGTGATGGCAGGTGCAACTGCAATTGACGATCTGGATGATTTGGTTGGCGAGCTGGCGTGCGGCCTGGTGGTTGGAGGGGGAATGTTGCAGCAAAGGCTTGGGGGTGGCGGTGAGGTAGGGCAAGTGCGCGGAAAAGTTCTTGAAATGAACGCGTCGCATGCCTTGCAGCAGCAAATCGGAGGTTCCGTCGGCTTTTTTGATGCAGGCACGGATCAATCCCACGGTGCCGACCGGCAGGGGGTGTCCATTGGCATCGCTGCCGCTAACGGCGAACATGCGGTTGCCGGTCAACGCGTGTTCCAGCATCTGGCGGTAACGGGGTTCGAAAATATGCAGGGGGAGGAGCATGTGCGGGAAAAACACCACTTGCCCCAAGGGCATCACAGCGATTTTTTCCGGTAATTTCATATTTCAACATAGTCCGGTGGTATCTGTTCTGCAACGATTGGACTACAATTCCGCAAACTATTTGACACTCGCGGCGGCGGCGGTGAAAAATCCGGCCGGGGTTGGCCCGATTTAAGCTTAAAAGCCGGGTGGAAGTTCTTATGGGAAAAGTTACCTAAATGTGGTAATTTGAACAAATTAGGTTGTTTTTGGGTTGACGTATCGGGAGGATGCCCTAGACAAAAATTTCTATAACATTGTGATTAACAGATTTTTAGGATTATTTTCCACAGACATCGGGATTGATTTGGGCACAGCCAACACGTTGGTGTATGTCAAAGACCGCGGTATTGTTTTGCGGGAGCCCTCAGTCGTTGCAGTTCAACAAGGCAGCCGCCGCGTGCTGGCCGTCGGTGACGAGGCCAAGCGCATGCTCGGCAGGACGCCGGGCAATATCATCGCCGTCAGGCCGATGAAGGACGGCGTGATCTCGGATTTTGAAATCACCGAGGAAATGCTCAAGCAGTTCATCCGCAAGGTGCACCGCAAGGGCCGTCTGATTTCCCCGCGTCCGCGCGTGGTCATCGCCGTTCCCTCGGGAATCACCGAGGTGGAGAAGCGCGCGGTGCGCGAATCGGCCTATCATGCCGGTGCGCGTTATGTCAACATGATCGAGGAGCCGATGGCGGCCGCGATCGGCGTCGGCCTGCCGGTGCAGGAGGCCGCGGGCAACATGATTGTCGACATCGGCGGCGGCACCACCGAGGTGGCGATCATTTCCCTGGCGGGCATTGTTTTCAGCCGGAGCATCCGCGTGGCGGGTGACGAGATGGATGAAAGCATCATCAATTACATGAAGCGGGCTTACAATCTGGTGATTGGCGAGCGCACCGCGGAAGAAATTAAAATCAAGATCGGATCGGCATATCCGTTGGAAAAAGAAACCAGCATCGAGGTTAAAGGTCGTGACCTGGTGGCCGGTTTGCCCAAGACCCTGACGATTACCTCGCAGGAAGTCCGGGAAGCCTTGCTGGATCCGATTTCCACGATCGTGGAATCAGTGCGAATCAGTTTGGAACGTTGTCCTCCCGAGTTGTCGGCGGACCTCGTCGAGCGCGGGATTGTGCTGGCCGGCGGCGGTGCCTTGTTGCGCGGCCTCGATCGGCTTATCGCGGAGGAAACCGGCCTGCCGGTGTACGTCGCGGAAGACCCGCTCAGCGCGGTGGCCGAAGGCACGGGCAAAGTCCTGCAGGAGCTGGACTTCCTGACCAAATTGACCTCGCCGGATTTGCGTTCGTCGTAACCCGGGGAAATGCGGCGGCGTGACAGCTTGCGCCGCCCGATGAGTCAAAGCATGTCGCGTCCCGTATTATTCATTGGCGGAGTCATCATTGTACTGCTGGCGATCGGCGGCTTCTTTTTGCCGAAATCGGCACAGCCTGCCGTGGAAAAAGTTTCCATCGAGGGAACCTCTCCGGTCTGGCGTTCGCTGGACTGGCTGAAAGGCAACTACAGGAATCTCAGCGAAGGTTTCCAGACGGCGGAGAAACTCCAGGAGGATAACCGCCACTTGGTGACCGAGAACGCGCGGCTGGCGACCGAGAATTCGCTGCTGGCGGGCTTGGAAAAGGAAAACCAGCGCCTGCGCGAAATGCTGGCGTTCAAGAATGATTCCCAGTTCAAGTTGCTGCCGGCCCGCGTGATTGAGCGCGATCCCTCCAGCTGGTGGAATGTCATCAAGATCAACCGCGGCTGGAATGACGATCCGACGCTAACCTCCGACCAGCCGGTGGTTTCCCCGCGCGGCATCGTGGGCAAGACCGGCGCGGTCGGCAAGTACGCGACCAACGTGATCCTGCTGGTGGATGAGAACTGCAAGATTTCCTCGGTAACCGAGAGCAGCCAGGCGCGCGGCATCACCGTTGGTGCCACCTCGCTAAACTCGGGCGTGCCGCTCTGCAAGATAACTTTTGTGCCGCGGGACACGCCATTGGCGGTCGGCGAGCGAGTCTTTACCTCAGGTCTGGGGGGTATTTTCCCCGCCAATCTTTTGATCGGGACTGTTAAAGAAGCGCCGCCGGTATCAACCGCGAATAATTTCGGGTTGTACCGGGAGGGCGTGATCGAGCCTGCCGTGGACCTGAACAATCTGGAAGAAGTGTTCATCATCACGGGAGGCAAATGATGTTCCGTTACACCTTATCCCTGTTGCTGATTTACCTGGTGATGCTGTTTGCCCAGCCGATGGTGCCGGTGTTTTTCAATCAGAATAACTGGTTGTTAGGGATGACGCCGGTGTTGTTGACTTACCTGTCCTTGCGCGCGAGTGATCTGGCACTGATCACATTTGTAATTATCGGCGGGTTGCTGCACGACATGGTGCTGTTGCATTATGTCGGCATGGGGCCGCTGCTGTGGGGCATCGTGGCATTCATGGTGCGCAGCCAGCAGGTCTGGCTGCAGGATGCGCACTGGCCGGTGTGGGTGGTGATGAGCTTCGCGGCAACCTTTCTTTACCTGTGCTGCGACCGTTTGTTCTTTTTGTTCGCGCACCAATACTGGTCCTGGGACCAGGACCTGAGTTTTAACATTCTCAAACTGTCGGTATTCAACGCCATCCTGTGCCCGTTGCTGTTCTGGGTGCTGGACTGGATATTCGGTGAAAAGAAGGGGAAAAGGCTGCGCCGGGCGTTTTAAGTTATGATGTTTATCAAAAATCCCTTGGCCGGAGTCAGGATGCGCGTGCGAATCCTGACCTTGGTCCTGCTTGCGGGCATGGGGTATTTGATCTGGAACCTCTATCATATCCAGGTGATCAGCGGGGAGGAATATTCCTCGAGGATGATCAGCCAGAGCACCACCAGCGTGCTGTTGCCGCCGGCGCGCGGGGTGATTGTCGACCGCAACGGCGTGGCGCTGGCGGACAACAAGGCCAGCATTGACATCGATTTGTACTTGAATGTGCTGGTCGGCAATTATCTCAAGAGCAAGAAGGGCAAGCGCCCGCTAACACTGGTGCCCGGGTCCTCCACCCGCAAAATGACCGACGTGGCCAAGATTGTCGACGACACGACGCGTGACGCGGTGCAGGCGCTGGGTTTTGACATGGGTAATGTCACCTCGCGCGATATTTTGCGGCATTACGACCAAAAACCGAATGTGCCGTTGCGCATTGCCCGTAACCTCGATTTTGCCACGTTGTCGCGCATCGCGGAGCACAACGTCAATGTGCCGGGTCTCGAGGAGACCGCCCGCCCGGTGCGCAACTACGATTACGGCGCCTTTGCCGCGCATATTTTGGGCAACGTCGGCAAGGTCGAGGACGTGCCGACCGATGCAAGCTATGTTCCGGATGTCATCGGCAAAGACGGCATCGAAAAGAGCATGGACGAGTATTTGCAGGGCGTGCCGGGGGCGAAGATTCTGCGAAAGAACAGCGTCGGTTATATCATGGGAGTCGACGCCATCAAGGAGCCCTTGTCGGGCGGCACGGTTTATCTGTCGATCGACGCCCGCATCCAGATGATTGCCGAGCAGGAGATGCGCAGCGTCGGCCGCGGTGCCTGCGTGGTGATGGATCCCACCAATGGTGATATTCTGGCGATGGTTAGCGTGCCGAATTTTGATCCCAACACTTATTCCAGCGAACTGGGGAGAATGGTCAATGACGCCACGCATCCGCTGTTCAACCGCGCCATTGGCGGCTATCCGGTGGGTTCGGAATTCAAGGTGGTGACGGCGATGGCGGCGATGAAAAACCCGCAGGCCAAGTTTGGGCCGAATACCACCATCAATTCCCCGGCTGCGGTGTGGATGGCGGGCCGTTGGTGGAAGGACTGGGACAACAATCCGGGCGAGGGCGACATCACGCTGAAGACCGCCTTGCAATGGTCGACCAACACCTTTTTCTACCAATTGGGCGTGCGCACCGGCATCAAGTCGATCCAGGACATGGCGGCGCTGTGCGGCATGGGCAGGAAATTGCTGGTGGATGAGGATGGCAATGAAATCATCCGCGGCGAGGTGCCCGGCGTGATTCCCGGGCCGGATTATTTCGAAGCGGAGAACAAGAAAAAGCTGGAAGCCTGGAAAAATTGGAACAAGGCCAATCCCAAGGCCAAGAAGCCTTATCCCGCCTTGGAGCGCTGGAGTGACGGCCATACGGCGAACACGTCCATCGGCCAGGGCTTTGTGAAAATTTCCCCGTTGCAGCTGGCGACCACGATGAGCGCAATCGCCAACGGCGGAACGGTTTATTATCCGCGCTTGGTGTTGCATGTTTCCGATATTCCGGACAGCGTGGAGGGCGATGAAAAGGAGTATCCGGTGCGCAAGCTGGCGGATTTGGGAGTGACCGCGGAACAGTTGAACGCGGTCCGGCAGGGATTGCGCGCCGTGGTAGCGGAGGGAACCGGCAGGAAAGCGGGCATTTCCGATTTCCAGGTGGCCGGCAAAACCGGTACGGCGCAATTCTGGACCGTGATCAACGGGGTGCGCTCGAAAGATTACAAGACCTGGTTCAACGGTTATGGCCCCTTTGACAAGCCCCGCTATGTGGTGACGATCCTGGTAGAGGGCGGCACCAGCGGCGGCGGCACCTGCGGCCCGATTGCTTCGCGCATTTTCAAGCGTCTGGCGGAACTGGAGAAGGGAACCAGCATGGACATGCCGTATTTGTCATCGGCAGTGGGTAATTTCCTGGGGGTGAAGGCGGACGTGATAGACGCCTCTTCGGCCGATGATACCCCGGCTGCGACCCCGGAAACGCCATCGGCCGCGCCCGAGTTTTCACAGCCAAGCCTGCCTGCCGGCGGTGACAACCGCGGCAAGCCGAACGACATGCAAAGGAGGACGCGCGGACGCTAACCATGAACCCGGTGACGAAAATTTTGCGCCTGAATTGGTTCCTGTTCACGCTCATGGCGGCGTTGACGGTTGGCGGTATCTTTTTCATCAAGAGCGCGACCTCCTATTCTGACATGCCCGGCGTGCATCCCTTGGTGCACCAGCAGGAAATGTGGGCCTTGGCGGGACTGGCGGCTTTCCTGTTCTTCGCATGGGTGGATTATGAAATCCTGCTGCGCTTTGCCCTGCCCATTTTCATCCTGTCGGTGCTTAGCTTGGTGGCGGTCCTGGTGTTTGGTGAAACCATCAACGGGGCGACCAGCTGGGTGAGGATTGGACGCTTCATTCTGCAGCCGGCCGAACCGAGCAAGATTGGTTTTATCCTGGGCATGACCTGGATGTTGTTGGTGCTGGGGGATTACAAAAAGAAACTGTGGTTTTTCATCGTTAGCGGCATCATGGCGATGCTTCCGGCCTTCCTGATTTACAAGCAGCCGGACTTGGGCACCGCGCTGGTTTTCTTTCCGATGACCTTCATCATCATGTGGGCGGCCGGAATCCCCAAGCGTTACTTGTTATTGCTGGTGCTGATGGTGGGGGCGGGTTTTGCCTTTGCTTATTTTATTGTGTACAAAGCCTTGTGGGATGGCACAGTCAAGGACCTGGCACCGGCTGCGGAACGCGCGGCGTTTATGGTTTCCGGCAGGCAGGATTCCCTGCCGGAAGAACAGAAGTTGAAACTGGCCCCGCCGGCCAATCCGAAGAAGCGGGACCCGGCCCCGGTGGCCGAGGAACAGGATCCGGCAAAAAAGAAAAAAGGCGTTATTTTGAAGCCCTACCAGCTTGACCGTATCAAGACTTTCTTTAATCCGGACCTTGATCCGCTGGGCGCCGGCTGGAACATTCGCCAGTCGCTCAACACCATTGGTTCCGGCGGCTTCAAGGGCAAGGGCTATGTCAATGAATACGGCTACCTGCCAAAAAACATCGCCTATAACGACTTTATTTTCGCGGTGATCGGCGAGGAGGTTGGCTTTGTTGGCTGCACGCTGTTCATCCTGTGCCAAGGGGCGCTGATTATGGGCATTTTGTATGTGGCGGGGCGTTCCAAGGACACCGGCGGGATGCTGATTTGCCTGGGTTTCGCCGCCCTGCTAACCGCACATTTTTTCCAAAACGTGGGCATGACCATCAACGCATTGCCGATTACCGGCATTCCGTTGCCATTCACCAGTTACGGTGGCTCGTTCCTGGTGACCTGCATGGCGGGGTTGGGTTTGGTGCAAAGCGTTTGGATACACCGGAAAAATTTTTAGTTAAGGAAAAAACTTAGGGTGGATCTTACATTCATCCCAAACAGAAAAAGAAAGGTAAAATTATGATCCTGGAAAAAATCAAGAACTTCCTCGGAATCAAGAAGAAGGGTGATCGCAAAGAGATTGTGATCAACATTGAGCCGTTGGAACAGCGTGTGGCCATGCTTGAAGGCGGTGTGCTGGAGGAATTTTCCATCGAGCGCGACAGCGACCGGAGCATTTCCGGAAACATCTACAAGGGCCGGGTGCACAATGTGGAACCTGCTTTGAAAGCATTGTTTGTTGACATTGGTGTCGATAAAAATGCTTTTTTGCATTACTGGGATGCGATGCCTGCCGCGCTGGACTCGGGCGTGGAACGTATTGACCGCGGTGGCAAGTCGCAGAAAAACAAAAAAATCAGCCATAACGACATTCCGAAACTTTATCCGCCGGGTTCGGATATTATCGTCCAGGTCAGCAAGGGGCCGATCGGCACCAAGGGCGCGCGTATCACCACCAATATTTCGCTTGCCGGACGTTACATGGTGCTGATGCCGTTCACCGACCAGTTTGGCATTTCGCGCAAGATCGACGACAACAAGGAACGCCAGCGTTTACGCAAGATTTTGTGCGAACTGGATGTGCCGGATGGCATGGGGGTCATTATCCGCACCGCCGGCGAAGGCATGAAATCGCGCTTTTTCGTGCGCGACCTGGCGATTCTGCTGGAACGCTGGCAGAAGATTTCCGCGGACTTGGAAAGCACCAAGGCCCCGGCCTTGCTGCTGGAGGAGCCGGACATTGTCGAGCGCACCGTGCGCGACTTCCTGACCGAGGACATTGACCGCATCGTGGTGGACAATCTGGAAACCTCCGAGCGGATGAAGAAGCTGGTTGGCGCGATCTCCAAGCGTTCCGAGAAAAAAGTCATCCTGCACCAGGAACCGGTGCCGGTGTTTGAAAAATACCAGGTCAACAAGCAGATCGAGAATGCTTTCCGCCGCCTGGTGTGGCTGAGATCCGGCGCTTATCTGGTCATTGACGAAACCGAGGCGCTGGTCGCCATCGACGTCAATACCGGCCGCAACAAGGGCGGCAACGACACCGAAAACACCATTCTCAACACCAACCTGGAAGCTGCCGAGGAGGTGGCGCGCCAATTACGCCTGCGTAACATTGGCGGTCTGATCATTGTCGACTTCATCGACATGAAGTCGCGCAAGGACCAGAACGAAGTGGTGCGCCAGTTCAAGGAACATCTCAAACGCGACAAGGCCAAGACCCACGTCCTGCCGATTTCCCCGCTCGGCATCATGGAAATGACCCGCCAGCGCGTGCAGGAAAGCATCAGCCGTTCGCTGTATATGGAATGTCCGGCCTGTAAGGGGCGCGGCATGGTGAAGACGCCGGAAACCATGAGTGTTGAAATCCAGCGCGAAATTTCCCGCATCCTCGGCAAGTACCAGGACACGCACGACCTGAAGATCATGTTGCACCCGAAGGTTCTGGATCGCCTGCGCACGGAAGACGAGCAATTGCTGGTCGACCTGGAACGCAAGTTTGCCTGCAAGCTGGTGTTCAAGAGCGACCACAATTTCCACTTCGAGGAATATAAGATCACCCACGGCGAAACCGGGGAAGAATTGAAATAAACGTTTAGGCAAAGCCGCTAATGACGAGGTTGTGACTTCGCCGTTAGCGGCTTTTTTGCTTTATGGACGGAGTGTTTTACATAGAATTTTTGGATTATGGACAAACCTACTCTCGTGATTTTGGCGGCTGGCATGGGCAGTCGTTACGGCGGCCTGAAGCAGATGGACCCGATGGGGCCGGGCGGGGAAACCGTGCTGGATTACTCGGTGTACGACGCACTGCGCGCCGGTTTTGGCTCGGTCACTTTTATCATCCGTCCCGATTTCGCCGACCTGTTCAAGCAGCAGGTGGTGAAAAAATTCGAGGACAGGATCGAGGTGCGTTTCGCTTACCAGGAATTGCACAAGCTGCCGGCCGGCTTCAGCGTCCCGGCGGGCCGCGAAAAACCCTGGGGTACCGGCCATGCGGTGTTGTGCGCCAGGGATGAAGTGAAAGGCAGTTTCGCGGTAATCAACGCGGATGATTTTTACGGTGCCAACAGCTATGAGCAACTCGCCAAATTCCTGACCACCCCGCATGACGAATCGAAAAAGGCGCAGTTTTGCATGGTGGGATTCCGGCTCGACAAGACCTTGTCGGAGCACGGTTCGGTGGCGCGCGGCATTTGCGTGAAGGACGCCGGCGGCAATCTGGTCAGCGTCAATGAAATGACCAAGATCGTGAAGACCGCCGGCGGGGCGGAAAACCAGGAAACAGGCAACGAGGCCAAGTTGACCGGGCAGGAACCCGTGTCGATGAACATGTGGGGCTTCACCCAGAAATATTTCGCCAATCTGGAAACGGCATTTGTTGATTTTCTTAAGACACAGGGCAATGAACTCAAGTCGGAGTTCTTCATCCCCAAGCATGTGGACGGCATGGTGAAGGTCGGACTGGCGGATTGCAAGGTTCTGCCAACCGACAGCGCGTGGTTTGGCGTGACTTATCGCGAGGACCGTCCGGTGGTGATTGAGAACATCCGCCGGCTTATTCAGGCAGGCAAGTATCCCGAGAAGCTATGGAGTTGAACACGGGGAGACGCTAATGGCGGGGCAAGTTTTTCGCTGTTAGTGTCGGCTAATGGCGGAAAAAACGACGATTTTTGGCGTGCAGAAGCGCCGAACGACGGACTTTTGCCTGTATTTCAAGCAAAAGGGGGCTATGTTGGCAGCATGTTTATTGATCGTGTCAGAGTGTGGGCCAAGGCGGGCAAAGGCGGCGATGGTTGCAGCAGTTTTCGCCGCGAGAAGTACGTGCCCAAGGGAGGCCCGGACGGCGGCGACGGCGGCAAGGGCGGTGACGTGGTCATCGAGGTCGATCCGCAACTGAACAATTTGCAGCACCTAAAATACCAGCCGCACCAGTACGCAGGCAAGGGTTCCAACGGGCAGGGTTCGATGAAAACCGGCAAGAGCGCCAGGGAATTGCTGATCAAGGTGCCGCCGGGCACGCTGGTGTATTATCTGCCGACCACGGACGAGAATTTCGAGCGCTCGGTGGATTTGGAGCTGGGCGAGGTCGCCGCCGACATGATCGAACCGGGACAACGCTTTGTGCTGGCAGCCGGTGGCCGTGGTGGTCGTGGCAATATTCATTTCAAGAGCTCGGTCAACCAGGCGCCGCGCCGCCGTGAACTGGGTTTTCCCGGTGAGATGAAACAGTATTACTTTGAATTGAAATCCATCGCCGATGTCGGCCTGGTTGGTTTCCCGAACGCGGGCAAGTCCAGCCTGCTGACCGCGATTTCCCACGCGCACCCGAAGATCGCGCCGTATCCGTTCACGACGCTAAATCCGATCATCGGCCAGGTGGAGGGCGCTAACTACAAGCGTTTCAACGTCGCCGACATTCCCGGTTTGATCGAAGGCGCGCACGAAGGCGTCGGCTTGGGCCATGATTTCCTGCGCCACATCGAACGCTGCAAACTGCTGGTGTTCGTGCTCGACATGGCGGGCAGCGAAGGCCGTGATCCGGTGGAGGATTATCGCAAGTTGCGTACCGAGTTGAAGCTGTACGACGAAACGCTGGCCGAGCGCCCGTTCATCATCGTGGCCAACAAGATGGATTTACCGGAAGCGGCGGAGAATTTGAAGAACTTCAAGAAAAAATTCCGCCAGAAGATCGTTCCGGTCAGCGCCTTGCAAAAAGAGGAAATCGAAACACTCAAGACAGTTTTGGCAGAGCGGCTGGCGGAGCATCAGGCGGGGATCTGAATAAAATCCAAGACTGACCGGACTGGCGCGTTGTAAGGATTGATGAAGTTGTGAACTTTAAGCAATTTTTGATATTCATCGGGATTTCGCTGCTGCTGCATTTATTTTTGCTCGGCCTCGCCTTCTCGTCATTTTTCGCGCCGTTGTTTTCCGGCTTGAATACCCCGGATCTCGACGGTGCCAAGCAGATGACGCTAACGATGATGCCGTCGCCAAAACCCAAGGGCGAAACGCAGATCATCGACACCGACCAGTCGATTCCGACCAATACGCCGGCTGACAACACGCCGTTCGAGGGAGACCGCAATACGCTGGCTTCCAGCGCTGCCCCCGGCCAGGGCAATCCGAACCTGCCGAGCAACAAGGGCAAGAACATCCCCGGGCAGGATTTGTACAACCAGCGCTATTCGCCGAATTCCACGCCGCAGCCGCCTGCTCCGCCGGTGAAGCAGCAACAGGAGCAAAAACCGCCCGACCAGCAAAAGCCGGAAAAACCCGCGGATAAACCCGAGCAGACCAAGATGGGCCAGCGCGACGTGACCATCCGCCAGAGCGGGCAATTGGCCGCCGGTGAACAAAACACCTCGCGCCCGCCGAGTCAGAATCCGGCAATGGCGCAGCAGCCTTCCGAACCCAGGCCTGCCGCATCGTTCAGTTCGTCGCGCATCGCCAGTTCCATGGAGGGCGGGGCTCCCGACAACGGTGCGCCGTCGATCGCGGTGAAAGAAACCGAGGAAGGCCGTTACAAGGTCAAGATGTACCGCGCCATCGGCACGCGCTGGTACCAGTATGTGCACATGGACACCGGCCTGCTGAACATCGGCACGGTGAAGATCAAATTCTATGTCCGTTCCGACGGCACCATCACCGACTTGCAGATCGCCACCGGCCAGGACAACAGCGCGCTGGTGGCGATTTCCCGCCGGTCCATCCTGGAGGTTAGCGGCCAGTTGGAACCCTTTTCCCCAGGCATGAAGGAAAAAATGGGCGACGGCTTTTGGGACGACGTGAATTTCAGCATTTACTAGCCGCTAATGACGAATTGGCGCTAACGACGAGAATGAGAATCTTGCTGGCAAAAGCGGCGGTTTAACCTATTTTAGGCGGATATCTTGCAGGGGTTTTGAATTGATTTATATATGATCGAAAATTTTGTAAAGTTCTTCAAGGACGGCGGCTGGGCGATGATCCCGCTGTCGATCACCTCGCTGGTGGCGCTGGCTTTCATTCTCGAACGCGGCGTGGCGTTGCGCCGCAGCAAGGTCATCCCGAGATATTTGTATGAGACGTTGTTGAATTACCGCATCGGCCAACCGCTGGAACACATCGCCTCAATGGTGGCCGCGGGTGACAGCACGATGGCGCGGTTGGTGCGAATTTGTCTGGAACATACGCCCTGGTCGAAATCGGAAAATGCCGAAGCGGTACAGGTCCGTGCCCGTGCTGAGATTGTGCAACTGGAGCGTGGCCTCGTGCTGTTGGAGATTATTGTCGGTATCGCGCCGTTGCTCGGTTTGATGGGCACGGTTAGCGGCATGATCGCGATTTTCACCGACGTCGGCCATACCGGTTTGGGCCAGCAAAGCAGCAGCATGCTGATGGCAAAGGGCATTTCCGAGGCGCTGGTGGCGACGGTGTCCGGCCTGGCGATCGCCATTCCGGCGTTGATCATGCACGGTTATTACAGCAAGAAAGTGGAAACTCTGGCGGTGGAAATGGAAAGCCTGTGCATGGATTTCCTGACCAAATTGTACCTGCAGCCCGAGTCCGCGGACGCGACGGGAAAGGAAAAATAGGCCGCCGCCGCCGATCCCGAAACCATGCAATTTTACACCAAGCGCAGAAGAATGCCGGTCATCAACGTGGTTTCGTTGATCGACGTGTTTTGCTTGCTGTTGATTTTCTTCATTGTCACCACCACCTTCAAGAAGGAGGAGCCGAAAATCCAGATCAAGGTTCCCGAATCCGCCACCGCGCAAAAGGACCCGCAGACGCAGGAACCGCTGATCATCTACGCCACCAAGGCGCAGGAAATTTACCTCGGCGACCAGAAAATCCCGATCGGCGGCCTGTCCGACGCCTTGAAGAGCAGGAAGTCGCAGGCGAAATACGGTTTCTCATTGAAAGCCGACACCGATGTGCCGCTTGGGTTCTTTGTTAAGGTGATGGATGCCGCCAAGGAGGCCGGCATTAGCGACCTTTCGATGTTCACCGAGGAGCCGAAAAACATGTCGGCTCCGGCGGCACCGTGATTTCTTTTATTGCGCGGCCTCGACGGTGAGCTGCCGCACAGCGGTGCGACCCTTGTCATCGGCGACGGCGATTTGGTGAACGCCAACCCGCGCTTTCCATGTCAGGGTTTCCTCCGGTTTGCAGCGTCCGACAAACACCGAATCCACAAACCAGTACAGGCTTTCCGTCCCGGCTGTCGCCGAGGCTTGCAGGATGATTTTTTGCTCGTCGCCGTTTGCTGTTAGCGGCAGGGCATAGGTGAGGCTTTCCCGCGGCGACTTGATCACCGGACCGTTATTGGTTGACGCCAATGGCGAAACGGCACGCTCTCCCTCGAAGGATGGCGGTTGGCGGCGCGGCAGTCCGGCTTTCTTGAACAGAGCCTGCAGGTCGCTGGGCCAGATTTCATACACTTCCTGCCGTGCGTTGGGGACACTGTCCTTGTTCCTGACCCGCAAACCGGTGGCCGGATTGATCCAGACCGCCTGGTGTACCGTGCAGGGTTGGATTGGCGAAACACCGGGGATGAACCAGCCCTTGACCGTTTGCGGGCAATGGCGGTTGGCCGGTTCGCCGTTCAACGCGCACAGATCGATGCGGGTGAGATTCAGGCCGCTTGGGTTTTCCCAGGACGCTAATGACGAAGCAGACGGCTCACGGGCGCGCAGGGTGTCGATGATATTGAACAGCAACGGCGCGGCGCTGCTGCGGCCGACAAAATTGCCGCTGCTTTCCCCGGCAAAATTGCCGACCCAGATGACCAGTACATAATGATCGAACACCGCCACCGACCAGGCGTCGCGATAGGACCAGGAGGTGCCGGTTTTCCAAGCCACGCCGCCATTAGCGTCGCGCAACCCGCTGCTGCGGATCGAACCGGGGCGAGGGGTTTGTTTCAGGATGTCGAGGGCCAAGAAACAGGATTCTGGGCTGATCAATTGCTTGCCGGTTTCGTGGTTAGCGGCTGGATTCAGGCCGGTGGTCAGAGTCCGGAATTTGCCGCGATTGGCGAGCATGGCGTAGAGTTGTGCCAATTCCACCGGGCTGATTTC
Source organism: Verrucomicrobiales bacterium (assembly GCA_031256975.1). Taxonomy (GTDB): domain Bacteria; phylum Verrucomicrobiota; class Verrucomicrobiia; order Methylacidiphilales; family JAAUTS01; genus JAIRPN01. The sequence goes on from JAIRPN010000013.1 coordinate 139,386, forward strand.
CGCGCTGCCCAGAGCGAGCGTAAGACCGTAGTGGGATTCCGGTTTGAGGTATTTGATCCCGGCTTCTTGCAGTAACTGGTACAAGGTTTTCTTTTTCAATTTGAACAACAAGTACACGGCGGGTACGTTGCGACTTTGCCGCAGGGCGTCGGCGGCCTGGATCGGGCCGACGAAGCCTTTGTCATAATTCTCGGGGTTGTAGTCGGCAAAGCTGCTCGGTTCGTCCTTCAACAGCGAATGGGGCTGAATCAATCCCTCGTCCATCGCCAAGGCATACAGCAAAGGTTTGAGCGTCGAACCGGGAGAACGTCGCATGGTGGTGCCGTTGACCTGGCCGTGAATTTCCCGGTTGAAATAATCCGCCGAACCAACCTCGGCGACCACGCCCATGGTGTTGATGTCGACTAACAACGCAGATGCGTTCTTGATGCCGTTGGCCTGTTGCTTGGCGACGTATTGGGTGATGGTGCGCTCGACCAGTTGTTGCGACGCTAATGACAAAGTAGTAACCAGATACGGCTGGCGGTTAGCGCGTTCCATTTGGTCGGTGAAATGCGGGGCGAAGAAAGGCAGGTCGTGCGGGGTACGCACTTGCAGTGCCATGTCGAGAGTTGGTTCGTAGTTAGCGTCCTGCGGGTGGACGGCAAGCCATTGCGTGAACAGGATTTTCCGCGCTTTCAGTAACTCGGCGTTGGAGCCGCGATTTTCATGCGCGTAACGCGGGGCACGGCGGGCCGGGCTTTGCGGGATGACGCTCAGCGTTAGCGCCTCGGCGAGGGTCAGATCCCTAGCGGGTTTGCCATAATAAATCAGCGCGGCGGTGCCAATGCCCTCGATGTTGCGGCCGTAGGAAGCCTGGTTGAGGTAGGCTTCGAGAATTTCCTGTTTCGAATGAAACAGCTCGATCTGGCAGGCACGCAGGATTTGGGTGAGCTTGCCGCCAATGGTACGGGTATTGAGACGATAACGGATGCGCGCCAGTTGCATCGAAATAGTGGAAGCGCCGACGCGACGGTGGAAGCCGACCAGTTCATTCAGCGTGGCCTTGCCCAGGGCGATTGGATTGAAGCCGGGATGCAGGTTGAAGTAACGGTCTTCATGCAATAATGTGGCCTCGACCGCCAATGGCGAGATTTCGTTGTAAGGCGTGTAGATGCGGTAACGCTGGTCCCTGGCGGTGGTGACGCGCAGCAGTTTGCCGTCGCGGTCGTAGTAGCAATGCGAAAAACTAACGCCCTGCCACAGGTCGGGCTTTGGCGTGAACAGCCAAAGCCCGGCGAACAACAGCGCCGCGCTGCCGCAAGTCCAAGCGATGCGGCGCAACCATTTATTTTGCGGCATCTTCAACGGTGATCGAACCTGCTTTGCCGCGTGCCTGAATGTCACGACGGTACAAGGACTCGGCCTGCACCGGCGGAACCTGGTAGCTGCCGCGATTGGTGGCGCGGATTTGGTAGATGAATTCGCGGGCCTCGGGGCTGACATGGCAATGAATCACTACGCGGTCCTCGCGGATGTCGACGTATTCAGGATAGAGATTGCCGTTGCCGTTGTCATTTTCATTGTTAGCGTTGTCGCGAATCGAGTCAGCGACGACTTCAAAGCCGCCCGGCAACAGGTCGAGAATGGCGACGTTGGTGACATCAATGTTGGAAGTGCTGCGGATTTTGACGTGCACGGTCAATTCGCCGCCCAGTTCCACGCCGGACACGACCTTGTTGTTGCGGTCGTGGTATTCGCGCTGAACTTCGATACCCTGCCTGAGCGGTTTATCGGATGGTTGTTTGTCGAAGCCGGCTTCGATGACCTGGTAGAAAGTCCGCGCGGTGTTGGAGTTGATGGTTAGCGCCTTGGCATCGGGACTGAAGCTGCCGCTCGGGCATAATCCGGCGCTGAGGGTTAGCGGCTGGCTTTGGCCATTGGCCCGTTTTTCCGCCACGCTAATGGTGAAGGCATTGTTGCCGCCGACGGCATCGGCGTAACTCTTCAGACCGAGGATTGCGTAAGCGGCGGAATGGGTGACGAATTCACCGCGGGCGACCGGGGCGGCGATGCTTTGCAAGTCCTCAGCGCTGACCGAGCCGAGACGGTCGGGGAAGTGCTTGGCGACCAGATACAGGTATTGCGCGTTGCGGCCGAGATCGGAATAGAAGTCATCCCACATCCTGAGCTTCGGCGCTTTTTGCAACTTGAAGCCGCTAATGGTGAGATTCGCGTCCTTGCTGTTGTGCAACATGGCGTAGGTGGCGGCGCAATACAATCCGGTGAGATCGTTCCGCCAGAGTTGTTTTTTGTCGTTGGCGTTGAGCCAGGCGACCAGGCGGTCGAGGTAATTGGTGGTGACCTTTTGGTTGCGGGTCAGGATATAGATGGCGTAGGCCTGTTGCCGTGCGTCGGTGGAATTTTGCGGGGTGTCCTGCACGATGTCTTCCAGATGTGCTAGTCCGCGACGGAACAGGTCGGACGGAATGTCGTAACCGTGTTCCTTCGCCTCGGTGAGGAAATGCATGGCGTAGATTGACGGGAAGTCGAAATGCAAATCACTGACCGGTCGCCAGAGACCGAAGGCGCCCTGGTCGTTTTGGCGGGTGCGCAGGATGTTGACCACCTTGGCGAGTGCTTTCTCGCGCTCCGTCGTGGTTAGCGTCACGCCGGTGTCCTTGTCGAGCAGCAGGGTGGAGAAGGCGCTGCTGCTGAGCTGTTCGGTGCAGTAGTACGGGTAGTATTGGAAATAGGCGCTGACGCCGCGCAACAGTCCGAGCGGCAGCAGCGAGGCGTTGACGCGCGTGTCACGGAATTGCGGATACAGGTCGCGTTCGACCTGGATGTCCTTGCTGCCGCCGGTGAACATACCGCCGCGGATACGGGTCTGGAAGGCGGAGGACGGGCGCACGCTCAGGGTGGAGACATAGCGGGCCGACTCGCCATTAGCGTCCGCGCTGAAGACCAGCTCGGCGTTGCCGAGAGTATCGGTGGCTTTCAATTTGTAACGCAGAGAGGCGTCCTTGCCCTCGGCGATGACAGTCGGGTTGGCAGCCTTGTCAACCAGTTGCAAGCCGCCGCTAACGGCGAGGTTGACGTTCACTTTGGCGTCAGGGCCGGATTTTTCGATGTTGTTGGCAACGCTAACGGTGACTTCAAATTCGTCACCGGGTGCGACAAAGGTCGGTACGTTCGGCTGGATGATTAGCGGTCCCTGAATGAAGGATTTTTGTTCGGCGCTGTTGGCGGAATCCTCGCTAACGGCGACAGCCATTACGCGCAGGGTGCCGTTGAAATAATCCGGCACGTCGTAGGTCACGCTTTGGTCCTTGTTATTGGCGTCCAAAATTCCCGACCAGTAAACGACGGGTTTTTCCGCCTTGCGTTTGAACGGGTTCAAACCGACGGTCAGTTCGTCCTCGCCGCCGTCGCCACCCGCGGCGGCGATTTTCCTGAGGATCGAATATTCGGGCAGAATCTGGTCGAGAATCTGGCTGGTGCCGACCTGCAAGGCGCGTTTTTCGAGGAAATGGCCGAGCGGGTCGGGCAGGCTGTAGTGTGCGACTTGCAGGATGCCTTCATCGACGGCGTAAATGAGTATTTTTGCCGGGCGGTCAGTCTGGTAATGAATGACGAAGGGTTTGCCGGGCCGGGCTTTTTCCGGCGTGGTCAGTGTGATCTTGGTGGTGCGCTTGTCGCGATTAATGTTGAACGCGGCGACGGCGGAACTGAGCGGACTGGTGAAGATTTCGGTGGAATCCAGCGAACGCAGGAAGGTGACGGTGACGTAGGCGTTGCCCTCGATGCCGTCGGGCAGGGTGATGCTTTGCGTGCTGCTGCTGGTGTTGGTCTTGAACCATTTGTGGACGTAAACCTTGTCCTGCTCGATGGTGATTAGCCCCGAGCCGGTGTAGGGCGCGGTGATGGCGAGTTGGATGGATTCGCCGGATTTGTATTCGTTCTTCGATAATTTGAGCTTCAACTCGGCGTTCTTTTCCAATGAACGACTAAGGTTGGCGTTACCGACCACGTTGAAGCGAACGACGCTGAGTGTGTCACCGTTAGCGTCGAAGATACGCACAACATAATTGCCCGGGTCTTTGGTGGGCAAGGTGTAATCGTAGCCCTTGGCGCTAATGGCGAGATCCTGTTCGCTGACCGGGTATTCTTTTAGCACCGACTGGTAGGAGTAGTTGCCGTCCGCGTTCTTGGTGAGCGCGGAGATATAGCGTTCCTCGGCGAGTTTCAGTTTCAGATTTTCCACCGTGCGCGGTTGCAGGTCGGCGCTGACGGCGAGGAAGGAGACACGGTGCTCGCTGTTGAGGCGCAGGTAACTGAGGTCGCCGTCCGGTTTTGAGCCGACCAGATAGTCACGACCGGAAACCAGCGTGTCGCCGGCGGCGGAAACGTTGCGACCGCCTTCCTGTTCGAAACCGCGCACGAAATAAGACAGACGGTACACGCCTTGGTCGAAGCGGCTGATGTTCAATTTAAGTGTCGCGTCACCGTTAGCGTCGGTGGTAGTTTCCTCAAGATTTTCGCGGTAGGTCTGCGGTTTCTTGTCCGGATCGGCGTCGGGATCATAAAAGGCGTAATCAGGATAATGACCGAACGCGTAGCTGGCCGGGGTCAAGGTAAGTTCGCCGTTGATGCGGTGATTTTCCGCTACCGCACCGTACAGGTTTTGCAAATTGACGCTAATGGCGAGGTCCTTCGGTGAAACCCAGCCTTCGCCGTGGTTCACGGTTAGCGCCGCCTTGATTTTCAGGCGGTCGGGCAGGAATTCCTCCACGCGGAACGAAGTCGAGCCGAGCACCTTGTCGCGATCGCCGTTGGCGTTGACGAAATAGATTGAGGCGTAGTAGGTGCCAGTCGGCGCGGTGTGGTTGGGGGTGAACAGGGTGGTGAGAAAACTGGCCTTGTTCAGTTTCAGTTTTTCGGTGCGGGCGACGGCGCCGGTCGGGTTGGTGATTTCCAGTTCCAGCGGGATGCCGTCAAGGTTGCCGGACCAGTCATACTGCTTGGCGATTAGCGCCAGATGCACGTCGTCACCGGGACGATACAGTCCGCGTTCGCTAAACAGGAACACCGACAGGGTTTTGGGGTCGGTCAATTCCAGTCCGCCGGTGTTGTAGTTGGAGAAATTCAATTTGCGGTCGGCGCGGTTGAAGGGCAGGAAGGATAGGTCGCCGCCTTTTTGCACCAGGAAGGCGACCGGGCGTTTTTCGCGTTTTAGGTCGAGCACCCGCGGCAGTTTCGCGTGACCATTGGCGTCGGTCTGGCTGTTGGCGACCGGTTCGCCGTTTTTGCCAAGGACGCTAACGGCGGCACCGGAAACGGGTTCACCGGTCTTGATGGATTGCACGAAGACATCCTGGGTGCCGTCGGCGTTGTCCTTGACCACGATGCCGAGGTCGGTGACCAGGATGAAACGACGGTCTTTGACCGGCGAGTCGCTGCTTTGGTTGGCCCAAGCGCCATAATCCGGTTGTGAATCGGGATACGGTGTGGCCAGTTTTTCCGGCGTAGTCGTCGTGCCGCGTTGCTCCTTGCATTCGAGGAAGAACAGGCCGCGCGCCTCGGTGTTATATTTGCCGAGCATCTCGTTCAGGTCGAGGGTCAGGTAATCGGCCTTGGCGTTGTCGGAGCCGTCGACGCTGACAGTCTTGTAGAACACCTTGCTGATGTTGTCCTCGCCGAATTCGTAGTTGCGGAAATAAGGATTCTGGAAAGAGCCGGAGGACTGGCTGACCAGATGGTTGATCTGGTCGGGCGAAACCTTGGCGAGTCGGAATTCCACGCGCTTCAATCCGCGGGTCAGGACCGACAGCTTGCGTTCGCCGCTTTGCGCCAACACCGCGCCGTCGGACATGACGCGAACTTCCTTGGGATAGTTCGGCACACGCAACACGGTGGCAAAATTATCCTTCAGGATGAATCCGCCGAAGCCCTTGAGGTCTTTGTCGATAGTGAGGTAGACATAACGGCCGGGCGGCAAATCGAGGGTTACAGAATGAAGTTCGGCGAAATCCTGTTCGACCGGATTAAGTTTGATGTCGAGTTTTTTCGCGCCGAGCAGGGCGGGGTCGCCGATCTCGGCCGGACTTTGCCAACGGTAATCACGCCTGATTTCCTCGTCGCCATTAGCGGGTTTGTCCTTGGGCAGCAACCAAAGGGTCATTTTTTTCTGCAAGGACGGGTTGTCCACGCCGACGCCGGTCTGGAAGGTCAGGGTTTGTTGCGGGTCGCCATTGGCGTTGTTGATGATGACGAATTCCGGGGAACTGATTTTCAGGAAGCCGTACAGGTCGGGAATCATCACTTCGCTGTTAGCGGCCTTGGCCAAGCCTTTGCCTGACAAAGGGGCGAATCCCTTGGCGACCTCGATTTTAGCGTAGCTGGGTTTTTCCGGCAGGTTGAGCGGGGCGGAACGGAAATAGGCGGTACGGCCATGGTTAGCGAGTTCGACGGTGAATTCCGGTTCACTGCCCTTGCGGATTAGCAGGTTGTGGACATTTTTCCCGGTTAGCGACAGGGCTTTTTCCAAGGTTTTTTGGTCGACCGGATAGTTGAAATTCAAGGTGGCGGTAATCTGGCGGGTCTCCGGATTCTTGGGATTCAGATAGAATTTGGCCTCGTCGACGCTAACGGCGAAAGGCCGGGTTTTGAATTCCACCTCGTATTTGGCGAGTTTGACCCCGTCGGCGAACAGTGATTTGTCGAGGCTGACCTGGTAGCGGGTTCCGGCGGCCCAGTCTTCCTCCGGTTCGAAATACAGGATGCTGTCGCTATTGCAGCGCCAGATGCCCTTCAAAGCCGGGGTCATCCGGATGCCCTGCTCGACCACCTTGTCGATCAGTTCCAACTTGAGCGCCGATTTGCTGAATTCCACCGACATCCCCTGTGGATGGATGCCGTTTTCATCCACCGGAGACAATTCCGGTACGCTGCCGCCGGCGATAACCGCCTCGGGATCGGGTGGGCGGCTGGACAAATGGACGCTAATGACGAGCAGGTTGGCCAGCGAGGCCAGTATGATGGCCGGGCCGACCAGTTTCTTGGGATGTTCCTTGAGATTGCGCAGCCAGAACGGGGGCTGCCAGTTGAGTTTGCCGATGAATTTTTCCAAAGGGGATGGAGTGGGGGATTCCATAAATTTTGACTATTTAAAAAATGTTAGAATAACATAGAACGTTGGAAAATTAGACAGCGGGTTTCGGATTTCGTTCGAAAATTCTGGCATAATTTTTTTACGCCATTTCCGGTCGTCGTTAGCGGGTGATTTTCAGGCTGATGCAACGGGTCTCGGGAATGATGAACTTGCGGATTTCCAGCTCGACGTTACCGACCGGGAATTCCTCCAATACCGCCCGGCAGATGTCCTCGGCCAGGGTTTCCAGCAGTTTGCGCGGGCGCTCGGCGGTGACCCGTTTGATGGTTTCGCAGACAGCAAAGTAGTTCACGGTTAGCGACAAATCATCCTGTTCCGCGGCCTCGCTGACGCTGCGGACCGGGAAAGTAAGGGAAATTTCCAAGCGCTGGGGCTGCGCGCGTTCCGAGTCAGGGACACCGATGAAGGCGCTAACCGCCAGGCGGTCGATGTGGATTTGATCGGGCATGGGTCTATCCTGCCACGCCATTGCCGGAATCCCAGACCAAAATCAGATGTCGCCGTTGGCCCGGCAGCTGTCCAGCAGGATGCGGCTGGGGGTGTTGAGCGGCAGTTCAAGCGCTTCCTCGGGGGACAGCCAGCGGTATTCGTCAGCCTCGTCGTTGAGGATAACCTCGTGGTTGCCGTCGGTCTTGGCGAGGTAGTTCAGCAACAGGAAATGGGCCGGTTTGTAGAACTCCTTGGAATGAATGCAATCCTGCACCATGACGAATTTGATGTCGCCAATGGCGAGGCCGGTTTCCTCAAGGACTTCCCGCCGGATCGCGTCGAGGCTGGTTTCGCCGCCCTTGATTTTTCCGCCGGGGATGCCCCAAAGGTTGCTCCATTTGTAGGTGCGGATCATCAATAGCTTGCCCTCGGGATTGACGATGAGTGCCCCGACCGTGGCTACCGGCGTGGAAGTTTCCGGTTCGCGATGGTGTTCGAGGTAGTTTTTCAAGCCGAGCAGGTCCTTGAATAACAAATCCGGTTCGACTTCCTGCAGCATGGAGAGGGTGTTGTAGCCGGTCAGGACACCGCAACTGACAATGCCGCCATGCTTGGCGGTGGCGACGTCGTGTTCCATGTCGCCGACGAACAGGGTTTCCCGGGGATCCAGGTTAAATTCCGCCAACAGGGAATGAATGACCTTGCGCTTGTCGATGATTTGCACGAAGGCCTTGGTAAAGTATTCCTTGATGCCGAGCCGTTCCGCCTGGACGGCAAAATGTTCCGCATGGATGCTGCTGAGCAGGAAAATCTTCATGCCCTGCGAGCGGCAGTATTCCAGGATTTCCTTGGCATAGGGCAGCAAGGGGATGCCCTCCTGCAACAGCTTGAAGGAACTGTGGTAATGGGAATCGAGTTCGACCATCGATGCCTCGGGCAGATGTTTGGCGTAAAATTCGGTGAAGGGCAGGCAGAATTTTTCACGAAACTCCTGCTCACCCATGGCCGGACGGCCATAATGCTGAAAAATCTGGTTGGTGGCGTCCAGTACCGGAGGGAAGTCGTTCACCAGCGTGCCCGACCAGTCGAAGATGATGTTTTTGATCACGGCCATGGATTAGAACTGGTTCAGACGGTCGATCAATTCACGCAGGCGGCCGAAGGCCCGGCGGGTGAATTTCAGGCGCAGACGCGGGAATTTGGCAAGCTCGGGTTCGTTGGCTTCCTCCGGCAGGGGGGCGCTAACGACGACATTGTTCGGGGTGTTTTCCAGAATATCGGCGAAGTCTTCCGCGATACGCCTGAGTGCGCCGGGCGGAACTTCACGTTGCAGGCGGATGACCAGTTCGTCGCCAACGTAGCGGTAGGAATGGAAGTTGTAGTAGAAGTTCAGCACTTCTTTTTTCGCCTCCTCGAGATTGTCGGTGAACTTGATCAATTTGAAGTCGTCCTTGGAGATCACGCCGTCGCGCAGCAAATGTTCGTGCAGGTAGTGCTCAAAGGTGCGCCAGAAGTTGCCGCCCGGTTCGTCGATGAACACGATGGGCATCACCGGCGACTTGCCGGTCTGCACCAGGGTGATGACCTCGAAGCCCTCGTCCATGGTGCCGAAGCCGCCGGGGAACAGGGCGATGGCGTCGGAATTCTTCAGAAAGTTGAGCTTGCGGGTGAAGAAATAGTGGAAGGTGATGAGTTTTTCGTCGCCATCGATGGTTTCGTTGGGTCTTTGTTCGAAGGGCAGGATGATATTGAGCGCGAAACTGCGTTCGCGTCCGGCCCCGGCCTGTGCCGCGCCCATGATGCCGTGGCCGCCGCCGGTGATGGTCATGTAGCCGGACTTGGTCATTAGCGCCCCGAATTTCTGCGCGGCCTGGTAGGGACCTTCCTCCGGTTTGGTGCGGGCGGAGCCGAAGATGCAGATTTTTTTCTCATTCGCGTAAGGCTGGAACACCTTGTTGGCGTAACGCATTTCCTTCATGGTGACGTTCATCTGGTAAACGTCGGCGGACAACGGTTTGTCGTCGTTGAATTTCATCACCGTGACCAGCATTTCGCGAAGCTTGTCTCGGTCAACCTGGACCTTGGCGGTATTCAATAATTCGTCGATCTTGGCTTCAACGGCGCTGTTGCCGGTGGTATAGGCTTTTTTCTTCGGGGTGACTTTAGCTTTCATGATTAGTGAAGGTTGAGTGTTTCGTAAATTTTGCGGGTGGCCTTGGCCTTGTTCAGCGTGTAGAAATGCACGCCCGCCACGCCGTGGTCGATCAAATCGCGAACCTGTTCGGCCGCCCAATGCACGCCGGCGCGCTCGACGCCTTCGTCGTTGGCGGCTCGGGAAATGGCTTTCAGCAGGGAGGCCGGGAAGCGGGTACCGCCGGAAAGTTCCGCCATGCGCAACATGCCGGACTTGGTGGTGATGGGCATGATGCCGGCGATGATCGGCACCTTGATGCCCGCCAACTCGCAACGGTCGCGGAAGTCGTAGAAATCGCGGTTGTCGAAAAAGAGTTGCGTGACGATGTAATCGGCGCCCGCGTCGACCTTGGCTTTCAGGTGGTCGATCTCCTTCAAGCGGTTTGGCGTGGCGGGATGACCTTCCGGAAAACCGGCGACACCAATACCGAAGTGCGGGAAATGTTGCTTGATGAAGGCCACCAAGTCCGCTGCATGCGGCAAGGTTTCCGGCGTGGACGCTAACGGCGAGCCCTTTGGCGGGTCACCATGCAAGGCAAGGATATTGTGGATCTTGTTCTGATCGTAACGTTGCAGGATGGTTTTGATTTCGTCGCTGTTAGCGCCGACGCAGGTCAGGTGGGCGACCACGGTGAGGTCGGTTTCCTGCGAAAGACGGGTCACCAACTGGTGGGTGCGGTCGCGGGTCGAACCGCCCGCGCCATAGGTGACGCTAACCGCGGTGGGTTTGAGCGGCATCAGGTCGGCAATGGTGTGAAACAAGGTTTCCGCCTCCGTGTCGTTTTTGGGCGGGAAGAATTCAAAGCCGAAGATGGGTTGCCGTTTGGCCAGAAGCTCACGTATTAGCATAAAATATGTCCGAAAAGTCTAACGCTAATGACGAAAAGGTCAAAGGGTGAAATTTGACAAAGCGGTGGCAAATGTTTGTCGGAAATCAGGCGGCCTTGAGTTCTTTCAAACGCAACTGCCCGCAGGCGGCGTCGATGTCGTGGCCTTTTTCCAGTCGCACGGTGGCGGTGGCACCGGCGGCCTTGACAATGGCGGCGAATTTCTTGATCACCGTGTCGCTGGGGCGTTCCCATTCTAAACCTTCGACTTTGTTGTAGGGAATCAGGTTGATCTTGGCGTTCAATCGTTTGGCGTGGGACGCTAACAGCGAGGCCTGCTGTTCGCTGTCGTTGATGCCCTTGATCAGGATGAACTCGAAGGTGATCATCTTGTTCTTCTTTTCCTGGTAATAGGCGCAGGCGTCGAGCAATTGTTCCAGCGGATACTTCTTGTTCACCGGCATGATCTTGTCGCGGACTTCGTTGTTAGCGCCGTGCAGGCTGATGGCGAGGCGGAGCTGGCGCGGCTGGTCGGCGAGGGCGCGGATTTGCGGGACGACGCCGCTGGTGCTGATGGTGATGCGGCGGGCGCCGATGTTGAGTCCCCAGTCGGCGTTGATGATGCCAATGGCGGTCATCAGGTTCTTGTAATTGGCCATCGGTTCGCCCATGCCCATGAACACCAGGTTGTTGATCTTTTCACCGCTGAGTTTCTCGACCTGCATGATCTGGGCGACAATTTCCCCGGCGCTGAGATTTTTTTTCCAACCTTCGAGACCGCTGGCGCAAAATTTACAACCGTAGGCGCAGCCGACCTGCGAGGAGACGCAGAGGGTGAAACGGTCGGCGCGTTCACCGTAAAGCGCGGGGTTGGCGGGAATCAACACACTTTCAATGAAATCGCCGTGGTTGAGCTTGAACAGGAATTTGCGGGTGGTATCGCGGGAGCCCTGGGTGCGGACGTGTTGCAGCGGATTGAGTTCGTAGTTAGCGTCGAGCTGCTGGCGGAAACTTTCCGGCAGGTTGGTCATTTCAGCAAAACTATCAGCGCGTTTTTCAAAAATCCACTGGGCCAGCTGTTGCCGCCGGTAGGCGGGAATATCGCCCAACTGCCAGTCGACGGGCGGCTGGTCGAGCAACAGGGACTTGGTGGTTAGCGGGCTGATCATGGACGGATTAATCTAGCGCAAGGCGGCGCTAATGGCGAACTTTTATGAAGAGTGAATAGTGAAACCAGATATTGCCAATGCGAAAGCGGCCTTTTATTTCACTTCTCACCATTCAATTTTCACTCTTCTTTTATTTGGCGCCGTGGGAACGCAGCACGGCGGGAAGGGTCATTAGCAGGATTTTGATGTCCAGCCAGATGGTCCAGTTGTCGATGTATTGCAGGTCGAGTTTGACCCAGTCCTCGAAAGATTTGACCTCGTTGCGGCCCTGGACTTGCCACAGGCAGGTGATGCCGGGCTTGACGCTGAGGCGGCGGCGCTGGGCGTTTTCGCTAATGGCGAGGGTTTCGTACACCGGCAAGGGGCGCGGTCCGACCAGGCTCATTTCGCCGCGCAGCACATTGATCAGTTGCGGCAGTTCATCGAGGCTGGTCTTGCGCAGGAAACGGCCGATCTTGGTGATGCGCGGATCGTTGGTGACCTTGAACACCGGGCCGGACATCTCGTTCAGGCGGTCGAGCTCATTCTTGAGCTGCTCGGCGTTGGAAACCATCGAGCGGAATTTGTACATCATGAAGGGACGGCCATGCAACCCGCTGCGGGATTGCTTGAAGAACACCTGGCCCTTGTCGGTGAGTTTGATCAACAGGGCGATAACCAGCATGGGAATTGCCAAAACTGCCAGCAACAGGGAGGAACCGAGCCGGTCGATGATGCTCTTGAACAGGATTTCCCAGGAGCTGTCCGGCGTGGAACGGAAAATCAGCATCGGGTGGCTGAGGAAATAATCGACCTTGATGCGGGCCACGCGGACGTCGAACAAATTGGTGGCCAGCCACGCTTCGACGCCTTCATCCTCGGCGGAACGGATCAACCGGGAGACTTTTTCAAAAGAAGTATGCTTGATATCGAAAATGACCAGATGAATGGCTTCGTCATGCAAGGTGCGCACGAAACTTTCGCTGTCGATCTTGGCAACCTCCAAGTGATGAGCCAGATACAGGCCGAATTCCGGATGGTCTTGCAAGTCACGCTGCCAGTCGGTTTTGGTCCGATGATCCGTAACCAGCAGCAAGTTTTGCCGGCGTTGCGGGATGCGTTTGAGAATGACGTTCAGCACCAGTATGTGGCGCAGATACAAAAACAGGGCGCTGAGCGGAATGAAGATCAGGAACACCGAACGCGCGAGGAAGTTGATCTGGCCGATGAACAGCGAGAAGACGATGCAGATAAAGACAAAGGTCGAAGTCTGGATGCACAGGTTGAGCACATCGCCCCGGCGCTGGTTGGAGCTGAGATTGTAAAAGCCGATCTTGGTGTGGATGACCGGTGTCAGCAGGGCGATGGGGATCAGGAAGTAGAAGTATTCCTTGTTAAAAGAGGTTTCGTTCAATTGCAGGAAAAAAAAATCCTGGGGCAAGTGAATGCGTATAAAAACCGCCAACAAAAAAGCCAGGCAGGCTACGATAGCGTCGGCTACCTGCAGAACTCCGCGCCGGATCTTGTGTTTTGCAAAAGGCATTGAAACATAATCAAACAAGAATAAATCCCCGCTGTCAAAACGAGAAATAGACGCGGGCGGCGGATTCCGTTAAAATAACACTCCCCCTATGATGAAAAAAATACGCGTTGCAGTGGTCGGTTACGGAAATATCGGGCGTTTTGCCGTGGAAGCGGTGCAGGCGGCCGGGGATATGGAATTGGCAGGCGTGGTGCGCCGGGCGGAGGGTTCGTCGCTGCCGGATATCAGGACGGTCACGCAGGTGGACGATCTGGGCGAGGTTGATGTCGCCCTGCTTTGCGGCCCGACCCGCAGCATTCCCGACACTGCCCCGGAATATCTCAAGCGGGGCATCCACACGGTCGACAGTTACGACATCCATGGGGAAAAGCTCTGGCGACTTCGCAAGCAACTGGACAAGTTGGGCAAGGAGCATGACAGCGTCGCCGTCGTTAGCGCCGGGTGGGATCCGGGCAGTGACTCGGTGCTGCGAACCTTGCTGCTGGCGATGGCGCCCAAGGGGTTGACCTATACCAATTTCGGTCCCGGCATGAGCATGGGGCATTCGGTCTGCGCCAAGTCCAAGCATGGCGTGAAGGACGCGCTGTCCATGACCATCCCGACCGGAACAGGCGTGCATCGCCGCATGGTCTACGTCGAACTGGAACCGGGGGCCGACTTCGTCGAGGTGGAATCCGCGATCAAGACCGACGATTATTTCATCCATGATGACACGCATGTGTTTGCCGTGCCGGGCGTCGACGCCTTGAAGGACATGGGCCACGGTGTGGTCATGGAACGCAGGGGAGTCAGCGGCCAGACACAAAACCAGTTGTTCGAGTTCCGCATGCGTGTCAATAATCCGGCGCTGACCTCGCAGATCATGGTTTCTTGCGCGCGGGCGGCGTTGCGGTTGAAACCCGGTGCCTATACCATGCCCGAGATTCCGCCGATGGATTATTTGCCGGGAGAGCGGGAAACCTTGATCAAAACGCTGGTTTGACCGCTGGCGTCACACCAAGGGACGGATCTTTTTCCAGGCGGCACCGAGATGGTCAATGACGTCGCCGGACAGCAGGGTCTGTTCGGTATGGATCGCCAAGGCCGCGTCGGCGGCGAATCCGTGCCAGTAAACTCCCAGGCGGGCGGCGTCAAAAGCGTTCACTCCCTGTGCCAGCAACGCGCCAATGATGCCTGACAACACGTCGCCGGAACCCGCCGTGGCGAGCCCGGGATTGCCGCTGCCGTTATAGGAAGGCAGATGGTTGTATTCGGTCACCAGGGTGTTCGGGCCTTTCAGCACCAAAATGGTGTTCGGGTATTTGCTGATCCAGTTGATGGAATCTTTTTGGCGGTTGGCGATCGGATTGCCGCGCAGGCGTTGGAACTCGCCTTCATGCGGGGTGAGAATGATCGGAGTCTTGCGGGTCGGGATGAGCTGGGATTGGGTATTCAGCAGGTGCAGCGCGTCGGCATCGAGCAACACCGGCCTGGATGCGGAGCGCAACAGCAGGGAAAATTTGCGTTCGGCGGCGAGGTCGGTGCCGAAACCGGGGCCGATCACCCAGGCGTCCGAGCTGGCGGCCTTGGCCGGAATGGTTTGGCCGTCCCAGGGTTGCACCATGACTTCCGGGGTCTGCGAGGCGAGTTCGCGGTGGCTGTCGGGGTGGCAGAACAAGCGAACTACGCCCGCGCCGGCCCTGAGGGCGGCGCGACTGGCCAATACCGCGGCACCGGTAAAGCCGGGGCTGCCGGCGAAAATGGAAAGGTCCCCCTGCTTGTATTTGTGCGTGGCTGAGGAGACCGAATGGGCCAGTTCCCGCGACAAGGACAGGTCAAAGAAGTCGGCGAAATAGTCGGCGTCGTCCTGATAAATGGTCAGTGCTATCGGAACAATGCGTCCCGAATAGCGGGTTCCGTCGCCCTGCAGGCAGCCCTGCTTGACCGCGCCGATGGCCAGGGTAAAGTCGGCCTGGAAAGCGCAGGCAGCGGCCGTCCCGTTTTCTCCGTCGAGTCCCGACGGGGTGTCGACGCTAACGGTGACGTGCCAGGGTTTGCGTTGCTGCTGCCACCATTCCAGCACTTCGCGGGTCTTGCCGGAAGGTTCGCCCTTGGCGCCGACACCGAGCAGGCAGTCGAACACCAACGCGGGTTCGCGATGGTCGAGGTGGAAGGAATGAAAAGCGGGCCAGATTTGCGCGCTGGACAGGGCCGAGCGGATGGCGGGGGAATCGACCAGTTTGCGTTCGGTCGGGGTTTCGGTGATCAACACCTCGATGTCCCAGCCAAGTTCGGCCAGGCGACCCGCCAGCCACAAGCCGTCGTTGCCGTTGTTGCCCTTGCCGCAAAGGAAAATCGCCGCGCCGGGTTGCGGGAATTTTTCACTGATATACTGGACGCAACCTTCCACCGCTTGCTCCATCAGGGCGCTAACGGCGATCCCGGCGGCGAGGGTTTCTTGTTCCCAGTTCTGGATGGTGGAGGGAGGGACGACTTTCATTGGCTGATCAGGATGGCCGTGGCGGCGGCGTAGTGTTCGGTATGGGTGAGGCTGATCATGACGCGACCAGCGCCGCGTTCGCGCAGCAGTTTTTCGCCATTGGCGTGCAGTTGCAAATAGGGTTCACCGTTCTCGCGGCGGGAGACTTCCATGTCGTGCCAGCCCAGCCGTTCGCCGATGCCGGTGCCGAAGGCCTTGCTGACCGCCTCCTTGGCGGCGAAGCGGGCGGCGAGGTGGCGGTGGGGGTATTTCTGGTGACTGGCATAGGCGACTTCACCGGGCAGGAAAATGCGCTCAAGGAAACGCTCGCCGAACTTCTCGACAGATTGGCGGATGCGTTCGCATTCGACCAAGTCGAGTCCGGTGCCGAGGATTGTTTCGCCCATAAATAGTCCGTTGTAGTTAGCGTTGTGACTGCAGAATCAACAATAATTCCCTGACAGCTGTCTGAATGCCAGAAAAAACTGCGCGGGATACGATGGAGTGCCCGATATTGAGTGTATCCAGGTATGGCACAGCGGAGATAAATTCGGGCAGGTTTTGGTAGTTCAAGCCGTGTCCGGCATTGACCTGCAGGCCGAGGGAATGGGCCAGTTCGGCGGCGCGACGCAGGGTGTCGAGCTGGGTTTTGCGGCCGGAGGCTTCCAAGGCGTTGGCATAGGTGCCGGTATGCAACTCGATGCAGGGGGCGCCGCAGTCCTTGGCGGCGCGGATCTGGGTTTCGTCGGGGTCGATGAACAGGCTGACCATGATCCCGGCGGCGCTTAGCGTCCGGGTGGCCTTGGCGACGCGGTCAAACTGGCCGCTAACGTCCAACCCGCCCTCGGTGGTGACTTCGCGGCGGTTTTCCGGCACCAGGCAGGCGTCCTGCGGCTTGACCGTTAGCGCGGTTTCGACCATGGCGTCGGTGACGGCCATTTCCAGGTTGAGGGGGACTTGCAGTTGCGATTTGAGCAGGGTTATGTCGCCGTCCCGGATATGGCGGCGATCTTCGCGCAGATGGGCGGTGATGGAATGGGCCCCGGCGGCGACGGCCAGTTGGGCAGCTGCCAACGGTGAGGGTTCCGCCAAAGGGTGGTCGACCGCGACATCCCGGTAACGGGCTTGCCGCAGGGTGGCGACGTGGTCGATATTGAGGCCGAGCTTGAGCATGGGCGGCAATAATAAGACAGAAAGGAGAAAGCAGGAAGCTGAAATAATTCCGGTTTTCCGCCTTCCTGTCGGGCATGCGGGATATTCCTGAGTTTTGGGTGGGATTCGTCGGAGGTTGACGAGGTTTGGGGAATGACTGACGAGGTTTCGTCGAAGGTTGACGGGTTTTCGGGAATGGCCGCCGAGGATTCGTCGAAGCCTGACGAGATTTCGGGAGTGATCGATGAGATTTCATCGAAGGTTGACTAGTTTTCGGGAATGGTTGACGAGATTTCGTCGAAACCCGACGAGAATTCCAGAAGGGTTCGGGAAAACTCCCGTATCGTCCCGGAATATCCGGCAAGCCGGGAATAAATGCCGGGTTTTAAATGGTATCAAACCTGCTGTTGCTTCACCTGCCATTAGTGGCTATTTTGAAGGTAAAGCAGGTTATGTCGGAATATTTGGACAAGGTGTTGAAGCACGCGGAGCGTGATTTGTTGGCGCATGCCAAGGGCAATCCCCAGGATTTGCTGGAATTATATCGCAAATTCCTGAAGCTGGAGGAACACCGCATCCTGCTGGGACACAATTCCGGCGACGGCGGGTTGGAATCGACCCAAAAACGTTCCGACTTGTACAGCGTGGTGCTGTCGCATTTGTTCGAGTCGGCGCTGGCCAACGCGGAGCAGACCCATGGCATCAAGCGCGGCGACGTGCGGATGTCGATGGTGGCGATCGGCGGGTTTGGTCGCGGGCAACTGGCGCCGTACAGCGACATCGACGTGCTGTTCCTGTACGAACCTTCCGCCAAGGTGCCGAAACAAAGCCGCTTTGCCGAGGACGCGATCCAGCAGGTGCTGTATTTGCTGTGGGACATGGGCACCAAGGTGGGACATGCCAGCCGCACTGTTGACGAGGCGATCAAGCAGGGCATCGAGGATTTACAGACGCGGACAACCTATCTGGAGACGCGTTTGCTGGGGGGCGACAAGTCGCTGTACGAGGAATTCCTCAAGCGTTTTTACAAGCAGTGCGTGCAGGGTCGCGAGCGCGAATACGCCGAGTGGCGGCTGGAAGACCAGAAGAAACGCCACGAGAAGTTCGGCAACACGGTGTTCCTGCAGGAGCCGAACGTCAAGACCGGTTGTGGCGGCTTGCGTGACTATCACAATTTGTTGTGGGTCTCCAAGGTGTTGCTTGGACTGGATTCGACTGTCGCGTTGCAGCAAAAGGGATTATTGCTGACCGGTGAGCAACGCCAGCTCGACCACGCCTATAATTTTCTGCTGAAGATCCGCAACGAATTGCATTACATCCAGGGTCGCGCCGGCGACCAGCTGACCCTGCGTTTGCAGGGCGACGTGGCCAACCGGTTGAAATACCCGCAGCGTTCCGTATTGCGCCGCACCGAGGCGTTGATGCGCGAGTATTACCACCACACCCGCGATATTTTCCTGCTCACCAACATCCTGTTCCGCCGCATGAGCGAGCGCAAGGGCAAGCGCGACTACTTCCTGAGCATCCTGCCCGCCACCATCAAGGGCGAGAAAAAGATCAACAAATTCATCCTGCGCGGCGGGCAACTGCATGCGCAGAAGAACACAGTGTTCAATGACGACCCGCTGGCGATGATCCGGGTGTTCCAGATTTTGCAGCAGCACAAGGCCAAGCTCAGCCCGGAACTCGAGGCGATGATTCGCCGCAAGCTGGGAGTGGTGAACGGCAAGTTCCTCTGGCTGCCCGAGGTGCGCGACATGCTGTTTGACATCGTGCGCAAGAAGGGCGAGGTGGGGCGCATCATCCGCACCATGCACGAGTGCGGGGTGCTGGGCAAATTGATTCCCGAGTTCGAGCCGCTGGACTGCTTGGTGCAGCATGAGTTTTATCACCGTTACACAGCCGACGAGCATACCATCCAGTGTCTGGAACAACTCGACGAGGTGATGGTCAAGAAAAGCGCCCCGTACAGCAAGTACCGCGATTTATTGGTGAGTTGTTCCTGTCCCGAGATTTTATATTTGGCATTGATCCTGCACGACACCGGCAAGGCGGCCAACAGCAAGAATCATCACGAGGTCAGCACCCAGAACGCGGTGCGCTTTGCCCGGCGCATGAAAATCACCGGTCGCCAACTGCAACTGATGAGTTTCCTGGTCGACCATCACATGACCATTACCGAGTACGCCTTGCGGCGCAATCTCGATGACGCGCAGACCATCCGCTCGTTCGCCCGTATCGTGCAGGATGCCGAACGGTTGGATTTGTTGATGCTGATGACCTTCGCCGACGTGCAGGGTTTGGGCAATTCCACCTGGTCGAACTGGAAGGAAGGCTTGGTCTGGCAGTTGTATCACAGCACCCGCGACATGCTGGAGGGCGAGGAGGAATTTCTCAAGAAGGCGGCGCAGCGTGCGATTGACCTGAAGGACCGCCTGCGCAAGTCGTTGCAGGGCGAGGTGGACAAGGCGGAGTGCGACGCGCATTTCCTGTCGATGCCGGAACATTATTTCAAGGAAGCCGACGAGGATCGCATCATCGCCGATGTGCGGCAGGTGCATACGTTCTTTGTCCAGCAATTCGGCGAGGAAGGCAATCCGCTATGGCCGGTGATCCGCTGGCATGACAAGCCGGCCGAGGGACATTCCGAGGTCACGGTGGTAACTTGGGACCGCGACAAGCTGTTCTCGAAGATCGCCGGGGCCTTCTCGGTGATCGGGTTGAATATTCTCAGCGCTGACATCTGGACGCGCAGCGACCATATTGTCATCGACCGTTTCCGCGTGTGCACGGAAAAATTCGAGGCCATCAGCCATGAGTTCGACCGCAAATCCTTCCAGGAAACCCTGAACAAGGCTTTGTTAAGCCCGACCTATGATCTCGGCAAGGAAATCATCAAGGCGCGCAGCAAGGCGAAGAAGATTTTCGACGAGGAAGTGGTGGAACTGGCGATGTGGGTGGACAATGAGAACTCCGACGCCTACACCATGTTGCACCTGATTTCCCCGGACCGCATCGGCTTATTGTACCAGGTTTCCAAGGTGCTGGCCGACCGTGACATTTCCCTGGCCCATGCCCGCATCGCCACCGAGAACGGGGCGGCACAGGACACCTTTTACCTGACCGGCGCGGATGGCAACAAGCTGGAGGATGACGAGGAAATCCGCAACCTGGTGCGCGCCCTGCGCCGTACACTGGAACCCGCCAAGGTGGAATAACGACGCCAATCACGAGGCCGCATGACAGAATCTTTTTCCAAGCAGGACTTGGTCACGTTGCTGAATCCCAAACGTTTGTTCAAGCGCATCGTGAACATGTCGATGCGGGCGATGAATGCGGAAAGTGGCACGCTGCTGCTGTTGAATCCAAATACCGGCCTGCTGGACGTGGAGGCGTCAATCGGCCTGATATTGAGAAAGAAAAACCTGTCGATGAAACCCGGCGAGGGAATCATCGGCTGGGTGGCCAGTACCGGACAGCCGTTCCGTTGCGGTGACGTGCGAGAAGAGCGGCGCTACATCGAGGTGGATTCGCGCATCCGTTCGGAACTAGCGGTGCCGCTGGACTTCAATGGCCATGTGATCGGGATTCTCAATGTCAACAGCAACCGGATCAATGCCTTCAGCGCCCAGCAGGAAAAACAACTGGCAATATTGGCGCGTGACGCTTCGGAATGGATCCGGCTGGCATGGGAGATCAACCAATTGCGGGTGCAGAGCGACCAGTTGGAGACCTTGGCCGACATCGGGCAGGTCATCATTTCCGAGGATCATCCGGAGGACCTGCTGCAAGGCGTCGCCAAACAGGCGCGGCGGCTGATGAATGCCCGGTTGTGTTCGCTGATGCTGTTGTCGGATGACGGCGAGGAATTGGTTTTGAAGGCCTGGGACGGCGCGTCGAAGGCATATATCAAAAAACCGAACCTGCAGGTTAATGAATCATTGGTCGGCGTGGTGGTGAAACGCCAGCGTCCCTTGGCGATTCTGGATGTGCAGGACAATCAGCGTTACCAGCATACCGAACTGGCGCGGCGCGAACATTTGGTGTCGTTGCTGTCGGTGCCGCTGGTGTTCCAGGGCAAGTCGCTCGGGGTATTGTCGGTATATACCGACCAGATTCACCGTTTCTCCAACCCGGAAATCCGCCTGCTTACCGCCATGGCGGGGCTTTCCGCCGTGGCCATCGCCAAGTCCAAGGTGCTCGAACGCGTGGTGCAGATGGAAGAGGACTTGCGCGCGTCGGAACGCTTGTCGGCACTTGGCTGGCTGGCGGCGGAGATCGCGCATGAAATCCGTAATCCGTTGACTGTGGTGCAGATGTTGTTCCATTCGATGTTGGAAGAACTCAAGTTGGAAGGTGGGCTGGCCAAGGACGCCACGTTGATCGAGACCAAGATGAAGCAGATGAACCGCATCCTCGAGCAGGTGCTGACCTTTGCGCGTTCCTCCGAGCCGAGCATGGAAATCATCGAGGCTGGCGACCTGATTGATGATGTGGCGCTGTTGATCCGTCACACCGTCGCCGAGCGGCACATTGACCTGAAGAAACAAATCGAACCCGGATTGAAGATGCAGGGTGACCGGGCGCAATTGGAACAGGCGATTTTGAACTTGGTGCTGAACGCCTGCCAGGCCATGTCGAATGGCGGCACGCTAACCATGAGCGCGCGTTTCTTGCTGGTTGGCAAGCGTCAGGTGGTGCAAATCGAGATCAAGGATACCGGTGAGGGCATGAGCAAGGAGCGCCAGGAAGAATTGTTTCAGCCTTTCCTCAGTCACAAGAAGGGTGGCACCGGATTGGGATTGGCGCTGGTGCACAAGACCGTGCAAAGCCATCAGGGCGAAATCAAATGCAAGTCCAAGCTGAAACATGGCACCGCCTTCCAGATGATTTTCCCGGCAGTTTGAGAGTAAAAAATAACCGCTAACCATAAACTGATGATTAGCGGTTGTATTTTGTAATATTAATCAGGATTTTTGCGCGGTGCTGATGTCCTTGACGTAGATCATCTTTTCCAGCTGGGCGTCGCGGGGGATGCCGAGTTCGAGGGCGCGCTCATAATGACGCTTGGCGAGTTCGCGGCTGGGCGGGCGCTGAGTGGCGTAGATCACCGCCAAGTTGAAGTGGGCGTCGCCGTATTGCGGGTCGAGTTCGATGGCCTTGCGGCATTCCTGCTCGGCGGCTTCCTGCCAGCCTTTTTGCGAGGCGCTAATGCCAAGGTAGTTGTGGGTTTTCGGATCGTTCGGGGCGAGGGCGACGGCGCGGGTCAGGACTTGCACGGCTTCGTCATATTTGCCCTGCTGGTAAAGGGCGATGCCGAGCATCGAGCTAGAGAAGGCATCGTCAGTGGCCTGGCTGGCGGCCTGGCGCAGGTATTTTTCCGCATCGGCGTATTTTTGCTGCTGGAAGCGGACGACGCCGAGGTTGGAGAGGGCGTAGAGCGAGTTGGGATATTTGTTCAGGATGCTCTGGTACTGTGCGGCGGCATCGTCGAATTTCTGCTGGTTGAAGAAATCGTTGGCGGCCTTGGCGGTGTCCTTGAACTCCGCGGGCACCTTGGCCTGGGTGCTGTAATCGGCGGTGGAATCATCGCTCTTTTTGGCAGTGAAGTTGCCACTGTCGGTGGCATCGCCGGCCAATTGCGCGCCGGATGGGCCCTTGAGCATGGCTTTTTCCTCGTCGGTCAGCTGGATGAGCGGCGAGCCGAGCAAATCAATCTGGGTCTTGAGCTTGTCGGAGTTGATCGAGAGGTTTTGCAGTTCTTCCAGGGCGATGCGCTTGGCGATTTCGCGACGGGCCTGCTCGGCCATTTCGCGCTGGATGATGTCGCGCAGCATGGTGTTTTCCTTCTGGATGGTGGAATCGGAAGGAGCGGCGGCGAGCTTGGCGTTGGCGGCGTCGAGATTCTTCTGGGCGTCGGCCAGCTTGGCCTTGTAATCCTCGCTGGTCTGGCGCAGGGCTTCGTTTTCCTGCTTGGCCAGTGCCAATTGGTCCTGCACTTTCTTCAATTGCTCCTGCAAATTGCTCAGGGAGCCTGCGGCGTCACCGCCTTGCAGGCTGGTGATGGTGGCTTGTGCGGCGGTGAGCTGGTCGTTCAGCTTTTTGTTCTCGGCCAGCAATGCGGTGGTCTTGTCATCCGAGTTGCCTTCGCGGGCGGTTTTCAACGCGGTTTCGAGGTCGGCCACCTTGGTGCGCAACACGGCGGCGTCGGTCTGGGCCTGGGTCAATTGGCTGGTGGTGTCGGCGAGCTTGGCCTGCAAGTCGGCGATTTGCTTTTTCAGCGCGGTGGTATCCTCGGTTGCCACCGGATTGGAAGTCTGGATGGCGGGAGTGGTGGCATTGGCGGATTGGCCAGCGGCGCTATCCGCAGCCTTCGGCGGAGTTTCCGGCGGAATTGGCGGAATGGCGGCGTCCGGATTCTCGTCCTTGGCGTCCTTCAGGGCGTTGATCTTGTCCTGGCAGTAATTGATGCGGTAATTGACGATGGTCGGTTCCCAGTCCTTGTTGTCGGAGCGGAGCTTTTTCAGGCGATCGAGGGCGATCTGGTAGCGGTCGCGCGCGGTGGCTTTCTGGCCGGAGGTTTCGAGTTTATCAGTTTCCTGAATGAGCAAGTAGATTTGCAAATACTGATCCTGTGCCGAGGTGGTTTGCGCCAACGCCCTGAACATTATCCCCGATGTGACTAGTAAGACTACCGCGAAAACAAAGCGAATCATTAGCGAATTAAACTATGGGATTGGCAAGAACGCAATCCCTATTCACCGAAGTTATTAACTATTGTGACTGAAATTTTTGAATAAGTCGGGCTTGTTACGATTTGGTTTTGTAGTGACGATTTTACGTGCCTATACGCCTGCGCGGACCGCATCACATTTTGACCGTTGCAAGCGGGGCCGGGCTGGGCTAAGTTCTTGGCTCGCCATTTACGGCGCAGATTAAATAAACGACAAACGGACAACGATCATGACAAAGATTAAAGTGGCAAACCCGGTGGTGGAACTCGATGGCGACGAAATGACGCGCATCATCTGGAAATTCATCAAGAACAAACTCATCCTCCCTTATCTCGACATCGACATCAAGTATTACGACCTCGGGGTTGAGCATCGCGATGCCACCAACGACCAGGTCACCGTTGATTCCGCCAACGCGATCCTGAAATACGGCGTCGGCATCAAGTGCGCCACCATCACGCCCGACGAAGCGCGCGTGAAGGAATTCAATCTCAAGCAAATGTGGAAAAGCCCGAACGGCACCATCCGCAACATCCTCGACGGCACCGTGTTCCGCGAGCCGATCGTCTGCAAAAACATCCCGCGCCTGGTTCCCAACTGGACCGCGCCGATCTGCATTGGCCGTCACGCGTTCGGCGACCAATACCGTGCCACCGACTTTGTCACCAAGGGGCCGGGCAAACTGACCATCAAGTTCGAAGGCGCCAACGGCCAGGTCATCGAGCACGAAGTGTTCAACTTCAAGGGCGACGGTGTCGCACTGGCGATGTACAACACCGACGAAAGCATCCGCGGTTTTGCCCGCGCCTGCTTCAACCAGGCCTTGATCAAGGGCTGGCCCTTGTACATGTCCACCAAGAACACCATCCTGAAAAAGTACGATGGCCGCTTCAAGGATATCTTCGAGGAAATCTACCAGACCGAATTCAAGACCCAGTTCGATGCCAAGGGCCTGACCTATGAGCACCGTTTGATCGACGACATGGTTGCCAGCGCGCTGAAGTGGAACGGCAACTTTGTCTGGGCCTGCAAAAACTATGATGGCGACGTGCAGAGCGACACCGTCGCGCAGGGTTTCGGCAGCCTTGGTCTGATGACCTCGACGTTAGTGACCCCGGACGGCAAGGTGATGGAAGCCGAAGCCGCGCACGGCACGGTGACCCGCCACTACCGCGACCACCAAAAGGGCAAGCCGACCTCGACCAACCCGATCGCCTCGATCTTTGCCTGGACCCGCGGCCTTGAATTCCGCGCCAAGCTGGACGCTAACGACGCGCTGAAGAAATTCGCGCTGGCGTTGGAGCAAGTCTGCGTCGAGACCGTCGAGAGCGGCAAGATGACCAAGGACCTGGCTCTTTGCATTCATGGCAGCAAGCTGAACCACGGCGAGCATTACCTCTACACCGAGGAATTCCTCGACGCGCTGGACGCCAACCTGCAGAAAAAACTGGCCTGATCCGGCAGTCCGATCATTTCAAGCCGCTAGTGGCAGAAATTGCCATTAGCGGCTATTTATTTGCCGGAATCACCTTTTCCTGTTCCAGTTTTTTAACTTTCGGTGCGATGACGAATTGGCAGTAAGGCGCGCGGCCGTTGAGTTTGAAATATTCCTGGTGATAATCCTCGGCCTTGTAAAAGTCCTTGAATGGCGTGATTTCGGTGACAATCGGCCGGGTGAATTCCTTTTGCGCCGTTGCCTTGGATTTCTCGGCGATTTGTTTCTGCTGTTCGTCGCGATAGAAAATCACCGAACGGTATTGCGTGCCTATGTCGGCGCCTTGGCGGTTGAGCGTGGTGGGGTCGTGAGCCTCCCAGAATACCGCGAGGATTTTTTCCAGTGAGGTCTTGGCGGAGTCGAAGGTAACCTGCACGCATTCCGCGTGACCGGTGTTGCCACTGCAGACCTGTTCGTAGCTGGGGTTGGCGACCGTGCCGCCGGAATAGCCGCTAACGGCGGAGATCACTCCGGGTACCCGTTCAAACACCGCTTCACTGCACCAGAAGCAGCCGGTGCCGAGGGTGATGGTTTCAGTTTTGGTTTGTGCATTCATGGTGGTGACTCCGCTAAAAAACAACGCCGCTAAGGACAAGCCAAGGGCCAATTTGCTGTGCATGGGGAAACATAGCACAAATTTCACGCAGAGGCGCAGAGTATGCTGGGTTTTATTTAAATTGTTTTCTGCGCACTCCGCGACTCTGCGTAAAATTATTTGCTTCCTTCCGGCTGATCGGGATCGATGCCCGGATCAAGCTCTTCATACTCGTCAAACATGTCAGGACGCAGCGGGGAGGCGATGACGTGTTCTTCCTTGAGCCAGGCGCCGAGGTCGATGAGTTTGCAGCGTTCCGAGCAGAACGGCGCGGTATCCAGCGCTAACCACGGCCCCTTCTTTTTGCAGGTGGGGCATTTGGTTTCGGGAAGCGGGCTCATGGTTTAATTATGAATTACGAATATGGAATTACGAATGAAAATTTCGCCGTTAGCGTGCGGCGGTTCATTATTGACGCTAATGGCCATGTCTCTAGTCTCAGCCAGTGAACTCTTTACAACGCGCCCGCACGGTCATCGACATCGAGGTCGAGGCCCTGCTTGATTTGAAAAAACGCCTGAACAGCGAATTCAAGCAGGCGGTCAGCCTGATCACCGAGGCCGTCAAACGGCATAACAAGGTGATTGTCATCGGCGTCGGCAAGTCCGGCCATATTGGCGACAAGATTGCCGCCACGCTGACCAGCACCGGCGCTCCAGCCGTGGTGCTCAACGCCCTCAATGCCATGCACGGCGATCTCGGCGTGGTGGCTTCCGGCGACGTGGTGATCGCGTTGAGTTCCAGCGGCGAGACCGAGGAACTGACCCGCATCCTGCCCAGCATCAAGCGCGAGAAGGTGGCGCTAATCGCCATGTGCGGCTCCGCCAAGTCGACCCTTGCCACCAATGCCGATGTGCACCTGGATGTTGCCATCCGCCGCGAGGCCTGCCCGTTGAACCTGGCCCCGACCTCCAGCACCACGGTGATGCTGGTGCTGGGAGATTGCCTGGCCATGGCGGTGCTCGACGCGCAGGGTTTCAAGAAGGAAGACTTCGCCCGTTTCCATCCCGGCGGCACATTGGGCAAGAATTTATTGCTCAAGGCCAACGATGTGATGCGCCCTCTCGACCAGGTGGCGGTGTTGAAAACCACGGAGAAGGTCGCGACCTGCCTGAAGGAAATGACGGCCAAGCGTTGCGGCGCCACGGTGGTGGTGGACAAGCAGGGCAGGCTGGCCGGGATTTACACCCATGGCGATTTCGTGCGCGGTTACCAGAAAAACAGCAGGATTGGCGACGAGCGCCTCGGTGACGTGATGACCAAGAATCCGGTCAGTGTCCGCGACGGCAAGCTGGCGGTCGAGGTATTGAAAATCTTCGAGGGGCACCGGATCGAGGATTTGATCGTATTGGACAAACAAAACAAACCTATCGGCTTGATTGATGTCCAGGACTTGACTAAGCTCAAACTCCTTTGAAGTTTGAAGTATTAAGTTTTAAGTGTTAAGCATGAACAGCGAACGCCGAGCCCTTGAAACTGGCAACCTGACCCTTCAAACTTAAAACTTAACACTTAATACTAAAAGATATGATAGCAAAAGACCTCAAGAAAGGCATCGCCATCAAATGGAAGAACGATGTCTGTATCGTAATGGAAACCACCCACCGCACACCGGGCAACCTCCGCGCATTCGTGCAGGCGACCCTGCGTTCCATCTCCAACGGACGCTCCTTTGACGAGCGTTTCTCTTCCACCTCCAGCGTCGAAACCGTCAATGTTTCCCACGAAAAATGGGACTTCAGCTACAAGGACCAGAACGGTTACAACTTCATCGAACCGACCACCTATGACAATCTGGCCTTGAATGAGCAGATTATCGGTGACGCCAAGAATTACCTGACCGAAAACCAACAGGTCACCGTGATGTTTGTCGAAGGCAAAGCCGTCAGCATTGAAATGCCGCCGGTGGTGGAACTCAAGATCGTTGACTCGCCGGAAGGTGTGAAGGGCGATAGCGCCAACAACGTGCAAAAAACCGCCACCTTGGAAACCGGTTTGGTGGTCCAAGTTCCTTTGTTCATCAAGGAAGGCGAGAAAATCCGCGTTGATACCCGCGATGCCAAGTATATCAGCCGCGCTTAATTGAACGTTTTTCACAAGCCGCTAACAGTGAATTCACCGTTAGCGGCTTTTTTGCTATCAAAACGATGGATTATTTCACGATTTCCATGATCTTGTAGTACCAGATCACACAAATCAGGATCGGTGCGACAACGGCGCAAATAATACGGAAAGCCGTCATTAGCGCCCGGTGATAACCCTCGCTGGCCAATTCACCGTGAGTGCGGGGCCACGCGGCCCAGCCGACAAACAAGGCCACAAACAGGCCGCCAAACGGCATCATCACATTGGCGGCGAGGTAGTCCATCAGGTCGAACGGGGTCCGTCCATGCCAGGTGGCATCTTTCAGCACGCCGAACGACAGGGCGGCCGGAATGCCGATGACGAAGGCCGCTAACGACGGGAGAGTCGCGGCCCATTTGCGTTTCCAGTGCCATTCATCAATCAGGTAGGCGGTGATCGGTTCCAGGATGGAAACCGAGGAAGTCAGCGCGGCGAAAATCAGCAGCAGGAAAAAGACCGCGGCAAAAAAGTGGCTGAACGGCAGCTGGGCGAAGATCGAGGGCATGACGACGAAGGTCAGCGCCGGGCCTTGCGCCGGGTCGACGTGGAAGGCGAACACCGCCGGGAGAATCATGAATCCGGCCAGGATGCAGGCCAGCGTGGCGAAGAACGCCACCCACAGGCCGGAACTGACCAGCTTGGTTTCCCTGGGCAGATACGAGCCGTAGGCGATCATCATGCCGCCGCCGAGCGACAGCGAGAAAAAGGCCAGGCCGAGCGCGTCGACCAGCATTTCGCCGGTCAGCTTGGAGAAATCGGGAGTGACGAAATATTTAACGCCTTCCATCGCGCCGGGCAGAGTGAGGGAACGCACGATGAGGATGATCATCAAAATGAACAGACCAGGCAGCAACACCTTGCTCAGCCGTTCGATGCCTTTTTCCACGCCGCCGAGCACGATGGCGACGGTTAGCGCCGAGTACAGCGCGGTATAGCCGAGCGCGTCCCAGGGATTGCCGGTGAAATTGGAAAAGATGGCGGTTAGCGCCTTGGTGTCCCTGACAATGAAGTCACCGCTGAGCGAATGAAAAAAATACGCCACGGTCCAGCCGCCGACCACGCAGTAATAGCCGTAAATGATGAATACACAAAGGACACTGATGCGTCCGATCCAGGGCCAGAATTTGTTGTTCGCCTTTAGCGCCCGGAATGCCGGGGTCGCCGAGCGGTGGGTCATGCGCCCGATGACCAGTTCCGCCAACAGCAGGGCGATGCCGATGAGTAGCACGCTGCCCAAGTAGGCCAGCAGGAACGCGCCGCCGCCATTGCGGCCGGTAATGTAGGGAAATTTCCAGATGGCACCAACGCCAACGGCAGAGCCTGATGCGGCGAGGATAAAGCCAAGGCGTGAACCCCAACTGCCTCTATGGTCGGGGGCGGACATAGAAGGGCGAAAGAAAAGGAAGGAGTGCGATTAATGCCGGCGCGGCCCGCCGGGACGGAACGGAGCGGCGCCGTCGGGAGCGGCTTCACGGGCGCGGAAGGTGATGCGGCCCTTGGTCAGGTCATAGGGGCTCATTTCCATTTTGACCTTGTCGCCGATGTTCAGGCGGATGAAGTTCTTGCGCATTTTCCCGGAAATGTGCGCGAGCACCTCGTGCCCGTTGTTCAGCTCGACACGAAAGGTGGTGCCTTTCATGACCGCTTTGATTTTGCCTTCAACTTCTATTGTTTCGCCTGCCACAGATTATTCTCTCCTTTAGTGAACCGAAGAAATTAGCAGAACGGCAGAAGCTTGGCTAATGAAAAATCCGCGGGCCATTCGACGGTTTAAAAATATGGCGGTTAGCGGCCGGATGGGTTATTTTTTCAGGCTTTGATGGAGCAGAACGGCTTGAGGCAATTGTTACACCATCCGGCCTTGGACCAGGTCTTTAAGGAGTGGGATGGCGGCGGAGCTTTGTCGTTGCACGGCCTGCCGGTCAGCGCGCAGGCCTGGCTGTTGGCGTCCTTCCGTTTGCGCCGGGGCGATCGTCCGTTGGTGGTTTTGGCTCCCGACTTGCGAACGCAGGAGGAATTGGCCAACGATTTGGAGGCCTGGCAATGTCCGGCGTTGTTTTTACCGGAACTAGACGGGCAGGACGACACTAACGGTGATCCCGATTTGCAGGCCGAGGTGATGGATGTGTTGCAGGCCCTGGCGGAGCGGGCCGATAGCTTGCTGGCGACCACCGAGGCTGCCTGGGAACAGGAATTTCCGTTACCCGCTGCTTTGCGGAAACAATTTTACGAGTTTCGCCGCGGGCAAGCCTTGTCGCCGGAACAATTCCTGGAATTGCTCAACAACGCGGGATACCAGCGCGAGGGGTTGGTCAGCCAGCGCGGCCAGTTTGCGGTGCGCGGCGGAATCATCGACGTGTTTTCGTGGAGCGGGCAGGCGCCGTTGCGCGTGGAATGGTTTGGCGACGAGATTGATTCAATCCGCGAGTTCGACCCGGTAGAGCAGCAATCGGTCAACAAGCTGGAAGCGGCGAAAATTTCCCTGGGTGCCCTGTCGTTAGCGTCCGGCGAGAACGGCTTGTTGTCGGCTTATTTTTCCGAATCGCCGATGATAGTTTATCTGGGTGCCAATGATGGGGCGAAACAAGTCGAGGCAGCCTGGTTCGAGCATTCGTTTTTACACCAATCGTCAAGCGACCCCGTGTTGCTGGAGACGCGCAACAAACTGCTGGTGAAACAATTCAACGACTGGCTGGACAACGACTGGCAGGTGTGGATCAGCAGCAACAATGAGGGCGAGGAGCAGCGGCTCAAGGAATGGTGCCGTGAGCAGCAATTGAATTTGCGTGACGCTAATGGCGATCTGCTGGTGAAGTTTCGCCAAAGTCCGTTATTGCGCGGGTTTAGCTGGCCGGTGGAAAAATTGGTGTTGCTGGCGGACGCGGAAATCTTCGGCCGTTACCAAACCTTGCGTTCGTTGCGCCGTACGGCACGCATCCAGGCGCAGCAGGCCAAGCGCACGCCGTTGGATTTTTCCGACATCAAGGACGGCGATTACGTTGTGCATGTGGATCACGGTATCGCGTTGTACTGCGGCATGGACGAACTGCCCGCTAATGACGGCAAGGGCCGGCAGGCGGTACTGGTGTTGCAATTCGCCGAAGGGGCCAAATTGTATGTGCCATTGGAGCAGGCTTATCTGGTATCGCGTTATGTTGGTGTCGGCAAGCGCCATCCGGCGCTGGATCATCTCGGCGGCAACCAATGGGAACGCGCCAAGCGCCAGGCCGAGAAGGCGGTGTTTGATTATGCGGCGGAATTGATCAAGGTGCAGGCCGAACGCGAAAGTTTGTCCGGCTCTGCATTTCCGGCCGACTCGGAATGGCAGAAGGAATTTGAAAACGCGTTTTTGTACAAGCCGACGCCGGACCAGTTGAAGGCGATTGAGGAGACCAAACGCGACATGGAAAGTTCACGGCCGATGGATCGTTTGATTTGCGGTGATGTCGGGTTCGGCAAGACGGAGGTTGCCATTCGCGCCGCGTTCAAGGCGGCGACCGCAGGCAAGCAGGTGGGCTTTTTGGTGCCGACCACGGTATTGGCGCAGCAGCACTATGAGAATCTATGCGAACGCATGGCCGATTATCCGATCAATATCGGCCTGCTTAGTCGTTTCCAGTCTGCTCGCCAACAGCGGCAGGTGATTGAAAAACTCGCTAACGGCCAACTGGATATCGTGGTGGGCACGCATCGCCTGATTTCCAAGGACGTCAGTTTCAAGAATCTCGGCTTGGTCATTATCGACGAGGAACAGCGTTTTGGCGTAAGACAGAAAGAAGCATTTAAGCGCAACTTCCGCTTGATCGACGTGCTGACGCTTTCCGCCACGCCGATTCCGCGCACCTTGTATTTGTCGCTAATGGGCGCGCGTGACATGAGCAGCATTGAAACCGCGCCGCCGAACCGTTTGCCGGTCGACACGACGATTTGCGCCTACGATGAGCGGGTGATCCGTACCGCGATCCAGCGCGAGTTGAAGCGCGGCGGGCAGGTGTATTATTTGCACAACCGGGTGGCCAGCATTGACACCATGGCGCGGAAAATCGGTTTTTTGGCGCCGGACGCGCGCATTGATATCGGTCACGGCCAGATGGAGACCGAAATGCTGGAGGATGTGATGCACAAGTTTGTCAACCGGCAGACCGATGTGCTGGTGTCGACCACCATCATCGAGAGCGGCATCGACATCCCGAATGCCAATACCATCATCATCGACCGCGCCGACCGGTTCGGCCTGGCGGATTTGTACCAGTTGCGCGGACGGGTGGGGCGCGGGCAAAGCCGGGCCTACGCGATTTTGCTGCTGCCGCGCGACATGCTCGGCGGTGACGCGGGCAAACGGGTGCAGGCAATCCGGCAATACACGGAACTGGGGGCGGGGTTCAAGATTGCCATGCGCGACCTGGAAATCCGCGGGGCGGGCAACCTGCTGGGCACCGCCCAAAGCGGCCATATTGTGGCGGTCGGCTTTGAGCTCTACTGCCGCCTGTTGAAAAAAGCGATTGCCACATACAAGGGGGAACGACAGAATGACCTGCCCGAGGTCAGAATCCGCCTGGACTTTATGAAGGTGGGCGGCGGCGAGGAATTTGCCGACGCGTTCATTCCGGCCTCGTACATGACCGATGCGCGCTGGCGGATCACCGCCTACCGTGAATTGGCTGAATTACAAAGCCTGGAGCAGTGGGAGGCGCTGCGGGCCAAATGGAAGGACCGCTACGGGCGCTGGCCTGAGCCGGTTGAATTGCTCTTGCTTTTCAACCGGGTTAGGCTGCATGCTGCTTTGTCGCGGATAACAAGCTTGGAAGTGAAGGACGGCAAATTAATGCTGTCCCGGAACAACGACTACATCATGGTGGGCGGAAAGTTTCCGAGGCTTGCCAAGACACAAATAAAAGCGAGAATTTTGGAAATAGAGAAATGGGTCACGTCATTAAAAAACTGATGGTCGGCGTACTGGCGGTTTCGTCATTAGCGTCGGTTCCGAAACTCGCCGCGCAGGCGGTAGACGGCGTGGCCGCCGTGGTCAACGACAAGGTCATCACCTTTTCCGAGGTGCGCAAGGAAGTCGACCCCATCGAGCAGCAATACCGCCAGTTGTACAGCGGTTTGGACTTGGTGGAAAAGGTCAAGGAAGCGCGTCTGGCGACCTTGAAGTCGTTGATCGAGCGCCAGTTGATCATCCAGGATTTCAATACGCAGGGCTTCTTCCTGCCCGATAATGTCATCGACGACCAGATGAACAAGATCATCAAGGACCAGTTTGGCGGCGACCGCACCACATTTGTTAAAACCCTGCAGGCGCAGGGTGTCTCGATTGACAATTACAAGGAAAACCTGAAGAACCGCGTCATCGTGCAGGCCATGCGCCAGCGCAACGTGTCGGCAGCGGTGATTGTCTCGCCTTACCAGATCGAACAGTATTACCAGGACAACATCAAGCAGTTCGTCCAGCCCGACCAGATCAAGCTGCGTGACATCTTCATGCGCAAGGCGCTGTTCAAGGAAAAGCGCAAAGACGACAACGGCAGCGAAGTCGAGGTCGATCCGCAATATATGCAGATGAAAGACATCCTGGCCAAGGTGGAAACCGGCTCGGATTTCGCCAGCCTGGCCAAGGGTTACTCGCAGGGTGCGCAAGCAAGCAGCGGCGGTGATTTGGGTTGGGTGACCGCGTCATCGTTGCGCAAGGAACTCGCCGATGCGGCCTTCAAGCTGCGTCCCGGACAGAACAGCCCGATCATTGAGACCGACGACGGTTACCACATCCTGATGGTGGACGATGTCAAAAAATCCTCGGTGATTGCGCTGGCACAGGTGCGTGACGGCATCGAAGGCGCCTTGTTGCAACAGGAGCGTGAACGGTTGCAGCAGGAATGGCTGGACGGATTGCGTTCCAAGGCCTTCATCAAAATGTTCTTCTGATTTGACGTTAAAAATGAATGGGGGGAAAGGCTGGCATTTGCCGGAACTGGAGTTTATATTAGATCATGAATATTAAACTTGATAAAAAATTAGCCCTGGTCACCGCATCTTCCAACGGCATCGGCTTGGAAATTGCCAAGTCACTGGCCCGGGAAAACGCCACGGTCATCATCAACGGCCGCTCGCAGAAAAGCGTTGATGCCGCCATTAGCGCCATCAAGAAAGAATTGCCGGATGCCTCGCTACTGCCGTTAGCGGCGGATAACGGCACGGTTGCCGGAGCGGAAGCAACGATCAAGCAATATCCGCACGTCGATATCCTGGTGAACAATCTCGGCATCTACGAGGCGGTGGGATTTTTCGACGAAACGGACGAGGCATGGTTCCGTTTGTTCGAGGTCAACATCATGAGCGGGGTTCGCTTGTCGCGGCATTACCTGCGCGGGATGTTGCAGAAAAATGACGGCCGCATTGTATTTATCTCCAGCGAATCGGCGGTCAGTCCCGCGCCGGAAATGGCGCATTACAGCGCGACCAAGGCGATGCAATTGTCGATCTCGCGCAGTTTGGCAGAACTGACCAAGGGCAGCAAGGTGACGGTCAATTGCGTGCTGCCCGGCTCGACCAAGACCGAGGGCGTGGCGACCTTTATTGGCAATGTGTTTCCGGGATTGTCGCCCGAGGAAGCCGAAAGAAAATTCATGGTTGAGAATCGTCCGACATCCCTGATCCAGCGGCTGATCAATCCCTCGGAGATCGGCGATACGGTGGCTTTCGTCTGTGGCGGCAAAGCGTCCGCGATCAACGGCGCGACCATCCGGGTTGACGGTGGCCTGGTGAGGAACATTATCTAACGGCTATGGCCATACGAACAGCCCCGGTCATCGGCATTACCATTGGCGATCCCTGCGGCATCGGGCCGGAGATCATTGCCAAGGCGCTGACCCGATTCAAGCCATCCAAGTTCGGCGTTAGCGTCCGCTTGATTGGTTCGGCGGAAGGGTTCACGCCCGGCAAATTGTCGAGACAGTCGGCGACTTGCGCGTTAGCGGCACTGAATGAATCGGTGCGGTTGTTGAAAAGCGGCGAGATCCAGGCGGTGGTCAATGCGCCGGTGAACAAGGAAAATTTGTCGCAGGTCGGTTTTAAATTTCCGGGGCAAACTGAATTTTACGCGCATGCGTTTGGGTTGAAAGACCATGAAGTGACCATGACCATGCAGTCGGAAAAATTGCGCGTGTCGCTGGTGTCGACGCATTGTTCGTTGTTAGCGGCGGTGAAATTGCTGTCGCCGGGATTGATTAAAATTCACGCCGAGCGCACGCTGGCCTTGCTGAAAAAGATCGGCATCAAAAAACCGCGGCTCGCCGTTAGCGGCCTCAATCCGCATGCGGGCGAGGGCGGGATGTTCGGCGACGAGGAAATCCGGATTTTACGCCCCGCCATTAGCGCCCTGAAAAAAAAACACGGTGCGGCGATTGCCGGGCCGTTTTCCGCCGATACCTTGTTCAGTCAGGCGGTGGCTGGCAAGTATGACGCGGTGTTGTGCCTGTACCATGACCAGGGCTTGATTCCATTTAAGTTGCTTGCCTTCGAGGAAGGGGTAAATTTGACCTTGGGTTTGCCGTTCTGGCGCTCTTCACCCGATCACGGGACAGCCGCCGACATTGCCGGCAAAAATCTGGCCTCGGCGGAAAGCATGGTGTCGGCACTGACGCTAACGGCGAAGTTGCTGGCCGACCGATAACCTGGGATTGATTGTGAGTGATTTGGGAAAAATAGAGCGCATCAAGCGCGCGATGCCGGAAAGCGGTCTGTTTGCGGGCAAGAGCTGGCGGATTTCGCCGTTGGCGTTCCCGTTGGATTCGCAAACGGTTGATTATCTGGAAAAACTCGGGTTGCGTTTGCACGCTTTTTTGAAGGCGGCAAATTTGCTCTATCGCAAAAGCTGGCAGGGCAAGGCTCCGGCGTGGATCGCCGAATGGCTCGACCATGGCAAGCCGCGTGAACTGGTGGAAATTGCCCGTTCCGCGGAACAAAAGAATCTGGTGCCGACCCTGATCCGTCCCGACCTGATCCTGGCGGAAAACGGTTTTGCCTTGTCGGAGATTGATTCGGTGCCGGGCGGTGTCGGGTTGACGTCGTGGCTGAACGAAACCTATGCCGCTAATGGCGAGGCGGTGATTGGCGGCGCGACCGGGATGAAGGACGCGGCGCGCGCCCATTTTCCCGAGGGCAGCGTGGTGATCAGCGAGGAGGCGGCGGATTACCGTCCCGAGATGGAATGGCTGTACGGCGTGAAGCGGGTGAAAGAGGCGGAGGATTATCAGTTCAACGGCGAGCCGGTATACCGCTTTTTCGAGTGTTTTGACTGGCCCAATTTAAGGACGCTAACGGCGAGCTATGCGCCGGGACAAAAAATCGACCCGCCAGTGAAGCCGTTCCTCGAGGAAAAGATGTGGCTGGCCTTGTTCTGGTTGAAACCGCTGCAGCAATTTTGGCGGCAGGAATTGGGCGACCGTTATTATCGCGATTTGCAAAAAATCATCCCGCAAGGCTGGGTAGTGGAACCGACCGAATTGCCGCCGACGGCGGTGTTGCCGGGCTTGGAGGCGCACAGCTGGAACGAAGTGGCGGCCTTTTCGCAGAAAGAGCGGGAACTGGTGTTGAAGATTTCCGGATTCTCGCCGTTAGCGTGGGGTTCGCGCGGGGTGACGGTTGGCTTTGATGTCAGTGCTGCGGATTGGAAGTCGGCGATTGAACAGGCGTTGCGGGATTTCCAGAAATCGCCGCATATCGTGCAGCGTTTCGCGAAGGGTAAAATCGTGGAACATCCTTATTGGGATGAGAAGACACAGACACTGGTTGCCATGCCGGGCCGGGTGCGCTTGTGCCCGTATTATTTTGTCGAGAACGACAAGGCCGCGCTGCGCGGTGCGTTGGTGACCATTACTCCCGCCGACAAGAAAATCATCCATGGCATGAGCGACGCGATCATCGTGCCTGCCAAAGAATTGGCCTGAACGGCCAATTATGGTTAGACTGGAAGCTAACCATGAACCCGCTCCTGAAACTTATCCTGATTGCCGCGGCAGTTTTTGTCATTGGTGCCTCGCTGTTGGCGGCGGGTTGCGGGTTGGTTTATTACCGGACCGGACACCAGTCGCACCCGGTGTGGATTGCGGGCAGCCCGAACTTGGTCGATGAAGGGGTGATCGACATGTGGCGTGGCGTTCCGGTGCGTTACAACGGCGTGCCTTACACACAAAGCTGGGGTAAGCACTACGCGGATGATGGTTATTATTACGGCCAGAAGTGGCAATGCGTCGAATTCATGAAACGCTATTATCACGACCGGATGAAACACGCTTTCCCCGATGTAATGGGCCACGCAGCGGATTTTTTTGACGCTAATACCCAATCAGGGACGCTAAATGTGAAACGTGGCTTGTGGCAGTATGTTAACGGTCATGAGGAAGCGCCACAGGTGGATGATATTTTGGTGTGGACCAGCAATGGTTATGGTCATGTAGCGATCATCACACGGGTGGAGGATGGCATGGTACAATGGATTCAGCAGAACGTTCGCAGCGGTACCCGCGGGGAGACGGTTGTTAGCGTTTGCGACGGGAAATTCTTTGTCGGGGAATACGGGATGTTGGGGGCTCCAGCCGGCTGGTTGCGGGCAAAAAAATAACGCTAACCGCGAAGTTCACAGTTAGCGTTAGCTGAAATCAAAAGCGAATCAATCGCCGAACTTGATACCGACGCCACGGCAGGTTTTCACCATCTGCGAGTCGGGCAGAACATTCTTCAAATGGCTGACCGCGTCGATGATTGGCACGCTGGTGATCTTTTCATTGCGGAAGCTGACCATGTGGCCGAACTTGCCCCCGGCGATGAGGTCCACGGCGGCAACGCCGAAGGAAGTGCCGAGAATGCGGTCGGTGGCGGTCGGGTCGCCGCCGCGCTGCAGGTGTCCGAGCACGGTGCAGCGGGTTTCCTTGCCGGTGTTCTCGGCGATCATCTTGGCGACGTAATCGCCGATGCCGCCGAGAGCGGCTTCACCCTTGCGGCCTTGCGCGTCCTTGGTGACATAACTGCCGTCGGAGCGCTTGGCACCCTCGGCGACCACGATCATGGTGGTGAAATAGCCGTTGGCCTCGCGGTCTTTCACAACCTCGCAAACCTTGGCGGGGTCAAAGGGGATTTCCGGGATCAGGATGACATCGGCGCCGCCGGCGAGTCCGCCATGCAGGGCGATCCAGCCCGCGTAACGGCCCATCACCTCGATGACCATGCAACGCTTGTGGCTGCGCGCGGTGGTGTACAGCTTGTCCATTGAATCGACCACGCAGCTGACGGCGGAATCGAAACCGAAGGTGGTGGCGGTGGCCTGGATGTCGTTGTCGATGGTTTTCGGCACGCCGATGGTGTTGATGCCGTTTTCAAAAAGCTGTTGCGCAGTGCTCAGCGAACCGTCGCCGCCGATGCAAACCACTGCCTCGATACCGAGGCCGTCGAGAGTTTCCTTGGCTTCGTTGATGATGGCCGGGTCGAGGGTGGCCTTGTTGCCGTGGCCGATCTTGGCGACGAAACGCCCCTTGTTGGTAGTGCCGAGGATGGTGCCGCCGAGCTGCATGATGCCGTCGGTGGCGCCGGTATCCAGAATACGATAGCGTACCGGCGAAAGCATGCCTTCATAACCATCTGTAAATCCGATCACTTCCCAATTATGATGAGCGGCGGCATGCACCACGCCGCGAATCACCGCGTTCAAACCGGGACAATCCCCACCACTCGTTAGCACTGCGATACGTTTCGAAGCCATGCGAATGAGTATAGGGAAATTTAAAAATTTTCCAGTGAATTGTAAAAAATACTTAATAAAATCTAATCATTGGCAGATTAGATCCGCTGAAATATTAATCCAATATACGAATCATCGGCAGCGGACGGTAGAGATGATTGTAGTCGAGGCCGTAACCGATGACGTAGCGGTTGTCGATTTCAAACCCGGTCCAGTCGGCATTGATGTCGCATACGCGCGGCACGTTTTTGGACAACAGCACCACGGTTTTCACCGATAAAGCACCCGCTTTGAGCAGTTTTTTGCGGGTTTCGAACAAAGTGCGTCCCGTATCCAGAATATCGTCGAGCAGCAGCACATGGCGCCCATCGTAATTGCCCTCGTAACCGTCCAGTCCCTGGATGCGGTTGGTGGATTTTTTGCCGCGGTAACTGGAAACCTTCCAGCACTCGATCTTGGTGTCGGGAGGCAACTGGCGAATCAAATCCACCATGAAAAACAGGCTGCCGTTCATCAGGCCGACCACTGTCAGGGGCTTGTTTTTGTAATGCTTGGTGATGTCGCGGGCCATTTCGCGCACGCGTTTTTGGATGCGGGCTTGGCTGATAAAGGGTTTTCCGGGCAGGGGCATCGAAATGGTCTAGCGGCAAAAAGCCCGCGAGTAAACCGACAATTTTGTGCCAATTTGGGGTTTGGATTTTTACGAAAGCACTGTCTAGTGTGGATCATGGTGCTGACGGCTTTGATTTTGTTGGTTTTGGTATTGATTGCCTGGGACTTTATCCTGATCGAAAAAATCCGGCGCTGGGATTTCCAGCCGATTGGCGACTTGGAAGAGAATAAGCCGAGCCCCGACCAGGAAAAACTGCGTATTGCCGTGGTGGTTCCCGCCCGTAATGAGTCCGGCACTTTGCCGACCACCCTGCCCGCTCTGTATCACCAGGATTTTCCCGGACAACTTACCATTCACCTGATGGACGACAATTCGACCGACCGCACCACCGAGGCGGCGCGCGCCGCGGTTGAGTTTTTTGAGCACCAAAACCGTTCTCTGGTCATCCACCAAGGCGAACCGTTGCCGGCGGGTTGGGCGGGCAAGGTGTGGGCGATGCACCAGGGCTTGCGGCATATCCGCGCCGCGGCCGCCAATGGCCGGCCGTTGCCGGATTATGTCCTGCTCACCGATGCCGACATCCTGCACCAGATTGGCAGCGTCTCGCGGTTGGCGGCGGAATCGAAAGCCTCGTCGTTGGCGTTGAATTCCCGCATGGCCCTGCTGCGTTGCGAATCGTTTTGGGAAAAGCTGTTGATTCCCGCCTTCGTGTTTTTCTTCAACCTGTTATACCCGATGCGTCGCATCAACAACCCGAAGGATAAGTTCGCCGGAGCGGCCGGCGGTTGCGTGTTATTGTCACGCGAGGCGCTCGACAAACTGGGCTGGGGACTTGAATCCATCAAGGGTTGTATCATTGATGACGTGAACTTGGCGCGCCAGGTGAAATCCCAGGGCCTGCCAATCCGTCTTGCGCTTAGCTATCATGAGGTCATTAGCGAGCGTCCTTACGACACTTTGGGCGAAATCTGGCGCATGGTGCGACGCAGCGCGTACACCGAATTGAAGCACAATCCGTTACGTTTGCTGGTGGCCGCCGTCGGCTTGTTTGCCACCTTTGTGCTGCCGACTCTGGCGGTGATCAACCTGCTGGTGGAATTATTCTGCGTGCCGCCGCTAACCACGCCGGGTTACGCGGCAGGTGTTTGCGGGTTCCTGATCCTGATGGTGCAGTTCTTTGTTTACCGCCCGGCGATCAAATTTTTTGGCCTGAATTTTTTCTGGAACCTCAGCCTGCCGTTAGCGGGCTTATTGTACGGACTGATGACCATTGATTCAGCCCGCATGCATTATTTTTCCCACCAGAATGTCTGGCGCGGGAAACGCTAACGGCGAACCTGGCACAGCTCATTTAGTCGCGACGCTGGTTTCCGCAGGTGCCAGTCCTTCGGCGCTGGCTTTCAAGTGCAGGGTGCCGGGTTGTTTCGAACCGCGCAGGACGATTAGCGCCTTGCCGTGAAAGACATGGCATTCGGTTCCCTGGTAAGGTTCGTCACCTTTGAGATTGGCGTTGCCCAAGCCGGCGATGCTGCCCGGACCGCTCAGGGTGAATTTTACCAGCTGGTCGGCATTGGGCTGCACCTTGCCGTCCTGGTCGAGCACCTCGACCTTGATGAATGACAAGTCCTGTTCATCGGCGCTAATGATGGAACGGTCGGGAGTCAGGCGGAGTTTTGACGGCGCGCCGGTGGTGGTGAGCGTGGTTTCCTCCACTTCCTTGTCATTTTGCAGTCCGGCCACTTTCAAGGTGCCCGGTTCGTAGGGTAGTTTATAAATGGTGCGGTAATTCTTGGTCGGCTGTTCGTCGATTTTTTTGCCGTTCAAATAAAGACGGGTTTTTTCATAGCTCGAATATACTTCGACCTCGATGTTCTTGCCCTCCCAGCCCGGCCAGGTCCAACTGGACCAAGTCGGGTACCAACCCCAGCCTGCGACCTTTATTTTTTTGTCGTCGGTTTGCGGTTGACGCACCCCAACGCCGAGCTTGACCAGTCCGGTCTGCCAGACCACGTTCCAGTACAACGAGGCGGGTTTGGTGTTGCCGAGAATATCGAGATGTCCCGAATTCGCGCCGTGCCACGGATACAGGTCGTCGCGACCATGTCCCACCGGATTGCCCTTGTTGTCCAGCGGCTCGGTGGGGTCCCCCTCGTAGAACCAGCGGCCGACACCGACTTCGCCGAGGTAATCCTGCGCCGACCAGACAAAGTCACCGACCACGAAAGAATTATTCAGCACATGCTGGTAGGGGCCGAGCGGGGGCGAGGATTCGGTGCTGACCAGCACCCGGTCAGGATGTTGGTCGTGCTGGGCGACATGTTTACCGATTTCATAATTCGAGCCGACAATATCCTGGCAATCCCAGCTCAACTCGGCGTTTTTCATTTTCTGCTCATCTTCGGGCTTGGGCTGCGGGAAGGAGGAGGGCCAGCTGAAAATGGAGTTGGTCACCGGCCGGGTTTTATCCAACGCATGAATCGCTGCGACCAGTTTCGGTCCATAAGCCGCCACCTCGGCGTTGGAATAAACTTCCGGCACTTCGTTGCCAATGCTCCACATCACGATCGACGGGTGGTTGCGGTCGCGTAACACCATCGAATCCTGGTCGCGCTGCCACCAGTCCTTGAAATACACCGAGTAATCGGCGTTGTTCTTGCCTTTGGTCCAGCAGTCGAAGGATTCGTCCATCACCAGAATACCCAGGCGGTCGCAGACATCCAGC
Source organism: Verrucomicrobiales bacterium (assembly GCA_031256975.1). Classification (GTDB taxonomy): domain Bacteria; phylum Verrucomicrobiota; class Verrucomicrobiia; order Methylacidiphilales; family JAAUTS01; genus JAIRPN01. Next base: position 181,307 of record JAIRPN010000013.1, read on the forward strand.
AAGGCGGGCGAGGGCGGGTGATGTGCGGTACGCAGCGCGTTGAAGCCAGCGGCTTTTAGCAACTCGACTTTGCGTTCCTCGGCGCGGTCGAAGGCGCTAACGCCGAGCACGCCGTTGTCGGCATGAATGCAGCCGCCTTTCATTTTGTAGGTCTTGCCATTGATGGTCAGGCCGTCCTTCGCCGCCCAGGCCAGCTGGCGCACGCCGAATGGCGTGGTGACAGTGTCGAGAACTTTGCCGTTGGCGATGACCCGGGTCACGGCTTGGCACAACTGCGGCGTTTCCGGCGACCAGAGCGGCGGATTGGACAGGGAGATGCTTTGTTCCACGCTGCCTTCGCCGTTGGCGCTTAGCGGGCAATCGCTTTCGGTACTGCCGATCTTATTGCCATCCGGCGACAGGATGTCGGTCTGCAACTTCACCGTTAGCGGCTGCGCGGTTTGGTTCAAGGCCTTGGTCTGCACCGACAAGGTGGCGGACTGCGGGCTGGCCTTCACAGTGCTGACAAATACACCCCAGTTGGCCACGTGTACCGGGTCGCTCACTTGCAACCAGACATGACGGTAAATGCCGGAACCGCTGTACCAGCGGCTGTTTTTCTGTTTGGAATTGTCCACCCGCACGGCGAGCACATTTTTTTCACCGGCTTTCAAGGTGTCGGTCAGATCGACAAAGAACGAGGTGTAGCCGTAAGGTTGGGAGTAAAGTTTTTTGCCGTTCAAATAAATCTCAGGAGCCATGTACACGCCCTCGAATTCGACTTCCACCCGTTTGCCCTGCCAGGACTGCGGGGCGTCGAATTGCAGGCGGTACCAGGCCACACCCGCCGGGAAGAACCCGCCCCCGCCGCCCATCGGCGCCTTGGCGTCGATTTTGCCCTCGATGCTCCAGTCGTGCGGTAGAGTCACCTTGCGCCATTGGCTGTCGTCAAAAGAAGCATCGGCGGACTGCGTGTTGTCGCCGGGAGAAAATCTCCAATTGTCGTCGATGCGCATCCGCTCGCGCGGCGTGTCGGCGGCCTGCACCAGCGCTAATGAGGAAATGAAACCGGCCAGCAAGGCCAGTACCCGCAAATTTGTTTTGTACGTCATATTTTTGAATAGGTTCCGGTGGACAATGCTATTGCAGCCCATGATATTTTTTGGACATTGCCAGGCGATAGCAATCCTATAAAAGTCCTTTTTTAGGATAAAAAAGTCTCTTTTTAATTCAAGCGTAATGGTGCTTAGCTTTTGAACAACTGCCCCATCTTTTGCCCCATCAGCTTGGAAGCGAGATACAGGGACAACGCTAACAGCAGGAGTGCCAGCACACCGAGGGCGCAGGCGACGTTCGGCGCGGTGGGAGTGATCCTGCCCATTAGCGAGTAAATTGCCTTGGTGATCGGGTAGGAACGGTCTTCCTGCGCGAGGATCAGGCTGTTGCTGACGTCGAGCATGGCGAAGGAAAAAGTGAGAATGCTGCCTGCCACCAGGTTGGCGGCTATTAGCGGCAGACTGATTTTGCAAAATGTGCGCAAGGGACGGGCGCCGAGATTGGTGGAGGCTTCTTCCAGCGAAACGGAGACTTGCTGGAATCCGGCATAGGCGGCGCGGACGATGTAGGGCAGCCGGTGCATGGCGTAGGCGATGACCAGCAGGAACACCGGATTTTCACGCGGATCGAGGAACGCTAACCACGAACCGTGCCTGCTGAAGGTGACATAATAGGCGAAGGCCAGCACCAGTCCGGGCAATGCCAGGGGCAACATCGACACGGTGTCGAGCAGGGCCTTGCCGCGGAATTTCTCACGGGTGAGTAGGTAGGCGATGGCGAGTCCGAGCACTAAATCCAGTGACATGGAACAAATCGAGTAGAACAGAGAGTTCTTCACGCTAAGGGTGGTGGCATCCAGATTGAATACCTCACGGTAAAACTGCCCGCTCCATTCGGTTGGCAGGGCGGTCATGAACCAGCGGGCCGACACCGATTGCAACACCACGCCGATGTGCGGGATGACGCTAATGGCGATCAGCAGCAGCACGGCGGCCGTCGCCATTAGCGCCGGGAGTTTGCCCAATTTTGCCGTTAGCGCCTGCGAACCGCTGCGCATGGTCATGGCGTAATTGCCGCTGCCGAGTTTCTTGCCGAGCAGGAACAACAGGGACACGAGCAACAAGGTCAGGACCACCAGCGCATAACCCATCGGGTTGTCAGGCTGTACCACCATGTTGAAAATCTGCGACGGTACGGTGGACTGGAATCCGAACATCAACGGCACGCCGAGGTCGGTGAAGGCAGCGATGAACACGATGGTGGTGCCGGAGAAAATACCCGGCAATGCTAACGGCAAGGTCACCGTGCGGAATATCCGCCAGCCGCGCGCGCCAAGGTTGGCGGCGGCTTCGCGCAAAGCGGGATCGAGGTTGGCCATCGCCGCCTGCACGCTGAGGAACAGGATCGGGTAGAGGTGCAGGGCTTGCAACACAATGATGCCGTAGAAGCCGCCGGAAGCCAGCCAGTCGGGCGGGTTGGCCAGGTCGACCAGACCGGATTTTTCCAGCAACAGATTCAAAGTGCCGTAGCGGGTGAAGAATTGCCGCAGGCCGATGGCGCCGACGAAGGGCGGCAAAATCAGCGGTAGCAGCAACAGCGAATTAAGCAGGGTTTTGGCGGGAAATTCACAGCGGTTGAACAGCCACGCTAACGGCAAAGAGATCGCGAGGGCGAGCAGGGTTGACCAGACGGCGATTAGCGTACTGTTAGCGAAACAGCGGCTGTAAAACGGGTTGTCGAAAACTAGGTAAAAATAACGCAGGGAAAATTCGCCCTTAATCACGAACGCGCCCGCTAACAGCGAGCCCAATGGGTAGGCCAGGAACACGATGAAAAACAGGGCAATGAAGAGTGGCAGCAGTTTTTTCATTGTTCAAAATGCAGGATGTGTTCCGTGCGCACGGTGAAGTGGACTTGTTCGCCATTAGCGACCGGACTGTTGCAATGGCATTTGATTTTTTCGCCGTTGGCGGTTTCCAATAATAGTTCGCTGCTGGCGCCGAGGAAGGCGTTGTCGATCACCTTGGCGGGGATGCCGTGGCCGGAGAGTTCCACTTTTTCCGGGCGGAAGCCGAATTTTTCGCTGTTAGCGTTGGTTTTCAACAGGGGCGCCAATGGCGAGTTGGCGTTGAATAGATTGATTTCACCGATGAAGGAGGCGACAAAGGAATTGGCGGGCTGTTCGTAAATTTCGCGCGGGGTGCCGATTTGCTGGACATGGCCGCTGTGCATGACGGCCACGCGGTCGGCCATGGTGAGCGCTTCATGCTGGTCGTGGGTGACGTAGATGCTGGTGCGTTTCAGTTCGCCGTGCAGGCGCTTGATCTCGGCGCGGATTTCCAGCCGCAGCTTGGCGTCGAGGTTGGAAAGCGGCTCGTCGAACAACAGCACGTCGGGTTCGACCACGATGGCGCGGGCCAGCGAGGTGCGTTGCAACTGGCCGCCGCTCAGGGTGGCGGGCTTGCGCTCGGCGTAGCTTTCCATGCCGACCTGTTTCAGTGCGGTATGCACGCGACGCTGGAGTTCGTCATTAGCGACCTTGCGGACGCGCAGGCCGTAAGCGACGTTTTCAAACACGTTGAGATGCGGCCAAACGGCGTAATTTTGGAACACCAGCGCGGTGTTGCGGTCATAGGCGGGAACCTTGGCGACCGATTTGCCGTCGAACAGGATTTCCCCAGCATCGGGATCGACGAACCCGGCGATGCTGCGCAGGAGCGTGGTTTTGCCGCAGCCGCTCGGGCCGAGCAGGAAGAACATTTCGCCGGAGCGGATTTCCAGGTTGATGTAGTCGAGCACGCGGTTGGCGCCGAAGGATTTGTACAGGTTCTTGATTTGGATGTTCATGGTTGGCGGGCCTGTCTGGCTTGCTGTTCGATGCTGCGGTAACGGGCGACGGCCTGCTTCATCCAGCCTTCCGCCAGGGTGCGGGCCTGGGCCCTGTCCTTGCGCCACAGCGACGCTAATGACGAGAGTTGTTCCTCGCTGACAAAGGGCTGGGAGAATTGCCGGATGAAGGGTTCGCGATTGGCGGCGGGTAATTGCAGGATGGCGCGCCAGCAGGAACGAAGCTGCGGATGAACATCGATGATGGTCTGGCCGATCAGGTCGTTGACGATATTCCAGCGCAGGCTGCCGAGTTCCGGTTTGTAGGGAATCGAATAGTTTTGCTTGAACGGATTAACCGGAATCATGCCGGTTTCGTCATTAGCGTCGTACATCGACGGCAGGATGCCCATGCGGGCGATGTTGAATTTGACCGGGCCGTTCTTGGAGCCGAACGGCTTCATCCAGAGTGATTGTCCTTGCGGCGACATGACGAAATTGACGAACAACTCGGCAGCCTTGAGGTTGGGGGCGCCCTTGAGGATGGCGATGCCGTCGGGGTTGATGACCGAAAGGTCCTTGGGAATGGTCAGGCTGATGTTGTCCTTGCCGAGAAAACTCTGCTGGGTGAGACCGTAACTGTCGAGAGTGGGGGAATAGGCGGCATTGCCGAGCGAGACTTCCTTGGTCGGGGCGCTGCTGTTGTCGAGGAAGGCGGCGACGTTGCCGCTCATCTGGTAGATAATGCGCCAGCCTTTTTCCCAGCCGTAGGCCTGCAGGATGATTTCGTAAATCATGTGGAAGGCGCCGCTCTTGCGCGGATCGCAGGAACTCACCCAACTGTACAGTTGCGGCTGGCACAGGTCCTCCCAGGTGTTGACCGCCGGCAGTCCGGTCAGTTTCAGCACCTTGTTGTTTTGCAGGATGCCGAAGGAGGACAGGGCCGCCCCATAGAACATATAATCCTTGTCGACAATCGGGAAGCCGCCGATGTCGGCGGGGATTTGCGCCAGCAGGTCGGGAGGCAGTTTGTAGGCGAACAAATGGCCCTTGGCTTTCTGGCTGATGAAGGGATCGACTCCGCCGCCGAACATCAGGTCGACCTGCGCCGAGTCGGGCGTGGCCTCGAAGCTGGCGTTTAGCGCCTTCTCGATTGACGAAGTGCCGCCCAGATCGCGCCAGCGCACTTCGATTTCCCGGCCGGTTTGCTGCCGGTAATATTCGGCGAAGGCGCGGCCGAATTCATAACGCACCCCCTCCCAGTGGGGGGAAACAATGATTAACTCGTCCCCGGCGCGACAGGCCCCGGTCGCTGCCAACAAGGCCAGTACGATCAGGGTCCGGGAAAACAAGTGCATCGGGGTTATTTTGCGCAATCTGGGTGGTTGTAAAGGTAAAATATGTGACAATTGTGTGATGAAAATGGCACTAAAAATTTGTTGTCAGGCAATATTGGATTATCTTTAATCACCAAATCAAGGGTAACTGCTTATGAATCCGGTATTTATTTCCATCAACGGAGAGTCGCGTGGTCCTTATACTATCGATGACTTGCGCTTGTTTCATCGCCATGGCGTTTTGACTGCCAAGACCGAGATCTACGACGAGGAGGGCAAGAATTGGCGCCCCTTGGAGCAGCTTCCGGAAATCCAGGCCTCGGTGCTGCGCGTGCCGGAACAGGAAGCCCGTGAATTGCTGGCCAAGCTGGTGGAAATCCAGGCCGGGCTCGCCGACCATGAATTGCCGCGCGATGAACGGGAAATCCTGGCAAAGGAAATGCAGGGCATCCTGGAGAAATTGCCGCACTGGCTCGGTGCCGCCGACGTGATCGGGCTGGATGAGTTGAAGGGCATTTTTGAGCCGACCAACAAAAAGGCGCTGGAAGCGGTGAATACCCTCAGCGAGGAGGCGAAGAAGTCCCGCGAGGAACAAAAACGCCTGCAGGATTTGCTGGTCAAGGCGATTGAGGAACAGGAAGGCCGGCGCCAGTTGCTGGTGGAAATGTTCCGCCAGTCGGTGGACGAGGCCTTTACCGACAAGCTCAGCGTCCAGCTCAGCCAGGCCGCGCAACTTAACCAGGCATTGAGCGCGTTGAACAAGGAATTGGAGACCCGCACCGGCTCGCTGGAAGACGGGCAGAAATTCCTGGTCGAGTCCTTCCACGCCCGCGAGGACAGTTACAAGAAGACCCTGGAGGAGTTTCGCAGTGCCTGGGGCGAGCACGCGGTGAAGTTTTCCGGCGCGCTGGCGGGGCATGAACAGAATCTCGAGGTCCAGCTCAAGGCGCTAACCACCAGCCTCGACCAGACCCGGCAAAAAGCCACGACAGAATTCCAGGCCCTGATCGATTTGCTGCGCGAGGCCTACGAAAAACGCGACGCCAAGGAACAGGAACAATTGCAGGTTTCGCTGACCAAGGAAAAACAACAGGTCGAGGACCGGGCGACTTTCCGTGCCGCGTTGCTGGCGAAACTGAACAATATCGAGGCCGCCAACAACGAGCTGAAAGCCGCCGCCGAGTCTTCCAACCAATACGCCGAGGAGCAGGAAGCCGCGCTTAACGACAAACTGGAACAATGGATGCAGAATATCCGGGGCCAGTTTGCCGAATTCGCCAAGAGTGACTCCGAAGTGCACAAAAAATTGCTGGAGAATTTGGAACAATTGGTCGCCGCTAACGGTGAGCTCAAGGCCGCGACCGTTGCGCGTGACAAACAGGCTGGCGAACAACAGGCCGCCCTGAACGGCAAGCTGGAACAATTGGTCAACGGCCTGCATGCCAATATCGACGGCTTGAAATCATCCGAGGCCGCCGCCAACCAGCTTTCCGGCGAGCAACACGGTGCGGTGCTGGGCAAGGTGGACCAGGTTTTGCAGGCGCTAAACGCCAAGCTGGAGGCGCAGGACAAGCGGCATCAGGAGCAGTCGGCGGCACTAAACGCCAATTTCGAGGGATTGCGCAACAAGGCCGCGGCCGAATTCGCCGCCTTGACAGCCCTGTTGGGTGAAGCCTTTGAAAAACGCCAGGCCGCCGAGCAGCAACGCCTCAGCGCGCAGATGGAACAGGATCAAAAATCTGCCGCGGCCACCGCCGGTTTGCACCGGCAATTGCAGGAACAGCTTGGCAAGTTGGAAGCCGCCAACGAGGAACTGAAGAAGAGCATTGCCACGGCCAGTAAGCATTCGGACCAGCACCAGGACGCCTTGTTCAAGCAATTGGATTCCGTGATTAGCGGCCTGGAAAACAAGTTGACCGCCCTCAAGGCCGAACACCAAAAACAGAATCACGAAAGCTTTGACAACTTGCAGTCGGCGTTGGTCGGCTTGCAGGCCGACCGCCAGAAAAGCGCCATCGCCCTGCTCAACAACCAGCAGGAAACCAAGGCCGCGCTGCAAAAAATCGCCGCCGAGCAGGCGGGCAAGCCGTTGCGCGACGAGCATCATGTCCTTGACAAGGTATCGCGCAACATAGACACCATTTTCGCACACCTGTCGAACCACGAAATTCTGGAGCAGCGCGCCGACGAGGCGCAGCGCCGGGTCGGTGAGTTGACCGGTTTGCTGGCGCGCCAGCAACAGGCCAACAAGCAACAAGCCCGCTCACTCGCGGTGCTGACCCGCCGGCTGGCTACAGTGGAAGCGCGTCTGCGGATTGGGAAATAATGGCTCCTTCAAGAAGTCAAAAAATTAATCGCAGAGGCGCGGAGACACAGAGAAAAACACTTTGAAATGAACTCCGTTTCTCCGCGCCTCTGCGGTTAAAAAGGTGTTTTCCGAAGCTGTCTAATTTCAGCTGCCAAACTCCCCGGAATGTAACTTTGGGAGGTTTTTTCGCGTTCTGGGCAATAAAAAAGCCGCCGTGGTTAGCGGCGGCTTTTTGGATATTCAGAATCTTGCGGTGTTCAGCCAACAAATTTCTTGATGCGGGCCAGACCTTGCTCGATGTTGTCCAGGCTGGTGGCGTAGGAGATGCGGATGGTGTTGTCATCGCCGAAGGCGACGCCGGGCACCACGGCCACTTTTTGCTGTTCGAGCAGCTTCTCGGAAAATTCAACCGAGCCCATGCCGGTCTTGCTGATGTCGATCAGGAAGTAGAAGGCGCCGTTCGGTTTGACGTAGCTGAGCTTGCTGATGTCGTCGAGCAATTCGATCACACGGGCGCGGCGCTTGGTGTATTCGGCCAGCATTTCGTCGACACAATCCTGCGGTCCCTTGTACGCGGCGAGCGCGCCTTTTTGGGCGAAGGAGGTCGGGTTGGAGGTCGAGTGGCTTTGCAGCGAATCGATGGCCTTGGCCACGTTCTTCGGGGCGGCTACATAGCCCAAGCGCCAGCCGGTCATGGAGTACGGCTTGCTGAAACCGTTGACGGTTAGCGTCAGTTCATAGACTTCCTTGCTGAAGCTGGCGATGGAGCTGTGCTTGGCTCCGTCGTAGATCAGTTTTTCGTAAATTTCATCGGAAAGGATGTAGATGTCGTCCTCGAGGGCGACTTCTGCCAGGGCGGCCAGTTCGTTCTCGGTGTAGACGACGCCGGTCGGATTGCCGGGGCTGTTGATGATGACAACCTTGGTCAGCGGGCTGGTGTACTCACGAAACAATTCCGGGGTGAGCTTGTAGCCGTTTTCCGCGGTGGTCGGGACAATGACGGGTTCGCCGCCGGCCAGTTTGACCATTTCCGGGTAGCTGACCCAGTAAGGGGCGGGAATCAATACTTCGTCACCGGGATTCAGGACCGCTAATAGCGCGTTGTAGCAGGAGTGCTTGGCGCCGCAGTTGACGATGATCTGGCTGGGGTCGTAATCGAGATTATTCTCCTTTTTCAGCTTTTCGGAGATGGCAGCGCGCAGCTCGGGGATGCCAGAGGAAGGGGTGTATTTGGTGAAGCCGGCTTCCAGGAAGCCCATGGCGGCGGCCTTGATGTGTTCCGGGGTGTCAAAATCGGGTTCACCGGCACCAAAGCCGATCACGTCCACACCTTCGGCCTTCATGGCCTTGGCCTTCGCATCGACGGCGAGCGTCAGGGAAGGAGTCAATTTGCTTACACGTTCTGAAATATCCATAGGGGCTCAAGGCTAGACGAGCCGGAGATGGGAAGCTAGTTAATTTTTTAAACTTAAGAAAATAGCCCTGGTGACTTCTGAAAGGGAAAAGCTACGCTAAGGGCGAAGCTTTATGGTTAAATTTCGAACAATGGGACGTTTTCTTGTGCTGGCAATTAGCGTCTTGGGGGCGGATATCCGGCTTTTTGCACAGGATACAGTTGAGGAAAGGCAGCAAATTATCGCTAATGGCGAAACGGATGCCCGGGCGGATTTCCAGAAACACGTTTTTCGCATTGAAAAATACGGGTTACGGCTCGTTCTCGAGGGTGTGGAATCAGATCCATATGAAAAATATCTGCAAGAATATGGGGTTGAGTTCAAGACCATTGGCGGCGGGTGCGACCCCAACAGTCCGGAAGCTTTGCATGCCCAAGGGTATAATAAGGTCATGGAAAAACTGATTATCGCCAAGTATCAGCGGGATATTTTTCAGGAAGCCAGAGATTATTTACAAATTTATCTGCAGGGAGTTTCGGGAGCCAAAAAAGATTTTGCCGATGGTATTTACAAGGAGGAAAGCTATGGCATGGGGTCGGAATGGAGTACGGAGAGGAGCAAATATTTGCAAGAGAAATATCAGGTGGTTTGCAAAGGCGTGGCCGGTTGTGTGGTGACGCCGAAAATCCTGGGACACGCGCAAGGATACAATGCGACCATGCAAAAATTGTTGAGAGAGAAATATGGCAAAGATATTTTCAAGGAAGCGGACGACTTTGCCCGGCAACAGACAGGACGCTAATGGTGAACTTTATGGATGGAAAAATTTGGTTGTTAGCGGCGGGCTTGGTGATTAGTGCCACCGTATCGCCTTGCCGGGCGGAAAAATGGTTCGCGCCGGATGTGAACCGGGAACTGGATGCCACGGCATCGAATGGCGCGGCGGATGCCAACCGTGACTTTGTCCAAGGGGTATACCAGCAGGAGGTGGTCGGTGCGCTTTCCGCGGAAGGCGCGGCGCGGGCCCGGTATTTGAAGGATAAATACAATGTGCTGACCAAACCGGTTGGCGGAACGATGGTCACCTCCTTCGAAACCGACCACGCCAAGAGTTACAATGCGACGATGCAGCAATTGCTGGCGCAGAGGTTTGGCAGGGATGTGTTCAAAGAAGCGGATCAGTTTACCGGGGCCTATGCCAAGGGAGCCAAGCAAGCCCGGGAGGATTTCGCCAGGGGAGTCCGTGCCTTGCGGAAAGCGGCGGATTCCGATATCGGCAAAACCGGGGCTGAGGATGAAGCCCGGGCCGAGGCTAACAACCAACTCACTGGTTACAATGAAACCATGCAGAAATTGCTGGATGACGCTAGTGGTAAAAAGCCTGGCAGGATGAATCCTAATTCGCCCTGAAATGTTAATAGTGTATTGGTCGATCTTTGATGAATTCGCTGGTATTACCTACCGTATGGACTGCCTTGCCATGCAGAGAATGGTTGGCGGATTCCAGTAGTACAGTTTCAGCAGGAGAGTTTGTGGTCAAGCCGGGCGTATATTTCCAGCGTAGTTCATGACTTTTCGGCTGGTAGAATAGTTTGTTGAGATGGTCCAGTTCCGCGCCGCTTTTGTCCTTCAACTCGGTGCTGACGAAATCCTCGAATGAATCGGGATATTTGCCTTCGTGATCGTTGGCGTAGGCGAACAACATGATCCCGACTTGGCGGATGTCGGCAAGTTCCTTGGTTTGTTTGGCCGACTCCAGCGCTTTGTTGATGCCCGGCACCATTAATCCAGCCAGGACCCCGGTGGTAAAAATACTTACGGCTGACAGGGCGATGGCGATGATGGCCATCACCATGTTCTTCGTCGCGGGATGTTTTTTCTGCTGGCACAAGCTGATGGCGCCGCAGATAAACGCAGGGAATCCCGCAAACAGGCCGCAACAAAAGGTTCCCAGAACTCCCAACACAAGGGAGCTAACGGCAAGCTTGCTGGTTCTGTTGTTTGGCAAGGGAGGACAGGCAGAGTCGTTCATGGGCAAATATTAAGTCGCTAACCGTGAGCTTGGAAGGTTAAAATGACGGGATGAGATTCTGCATGGGTCGGATGATGGTGGCGCTAATGGCGGTTTTGTTGTTGGCGGGATTGCTTGGAAATTCGTCATGGGCGGCCGGGACGCGGCGGGCGCAGCATGTGTTCATCATTAGCTTTGACCAGGGAGGCGGCGATATTATCAGGAGCCAGCCAGCGCCGGAGTTCAAGAAGATGTTCGCGGATGGCGCGGCGACCTGGCGGGCTTACACGATCGTGCCGAGCATCACCCTGCCGTCGCACACCTCGATGCTGACCGGAGTTGGAATCCAGGAACACCAGATCGACTGGAATGATTACCAACCGGACAGGGGAGTGGTGCAGGTGCCGACCATTTTCAGCTTGGCGAAGAAGCAGGGCTTGAGCACGGCGATGTTTGTCGGCAAGGAGAAGTTCAAGCACCTGGTCCTGCCGAACAGCGTTGATACTTTCTTTGTCGGTGGCAGTTCGGGTGAAATCGCGGCGGAATTCGCCAAGCAAATCGGCAAGCTCAAGCCGGACCTCTGCTTCATCCACTTCGCCGAGATTGACGGCACCGGCCATAAATACGGCGTTGGCTCGCCCGAGCAGGTCAAGGCGGTCGCCGACTGTGACGCGGCGCTAACGGTGATCCGCAACGCGGTGAAAAAGGCCGGACTGGAGGATTCCAGCGTGTTCATCCTCACTGCTGATCACGGCGCGCACCCTAATATTAACAAGGACGGCACACTGTCCAGTCCGCACGGCAATTCCAAGCACAGCGATGTCGATATCCCATGGGTTGCCTGGGGCAAGGGCGTGAAGAAAAACTTCGCCATTAGCGCCCCGGTGCTGACCTACGACACTGCGGCGACGGCGATCTGGCTGCTCGGCGTACCGGTTCCCGAAAGCTTCTGGGGTAAGCCGGTGGTCAGTGCGTTTGAATGATTTTTCACCGCAGAGGCGCGGAGTGCGCGGAGTTTTTTCTGATATAAATGATCTCTGCGTTCTCCGCGCCTCTGCGGTGAATTTTTATGTCTATGAATGAGGAAGTGGCGCGCAAGGATTGGGAAAAGTTACGGGATTGGAAGATGCCGTTCGGGAAATTTGCCGGGCGGCATTTGTATGAGTTGCCTGCCGAATATTTGTGCTGGTTCGAGCAGAAGGGCTGGCCGGAGGGGGAGCTTGGCAAGTTATTGAGGATTGTGCTTGAGGCCAAGCGCGAGGGAGCGGATGAAGCCTTTGATGTGTTCCGGCGTCAGGGGAAGTGATAGGTGGCGCCGTTGTGACGGTAGGCATAGGGGCTTTGGCGCTGGATGCGGCGGAAGAACTGGCTGAAGGTGGCGATGGAGCTGAAGCCGAGTTGCCGGGCGATGAGGGTGATGGAGCGGTCGGTGTTGCGCAGGAGATCGCAGGCGGCGATGTGGATGTATTCGTCGATCCAGTCGCAAGCCCTGAGGCCGGTCATGGCGCGGATGGCGGCGTTGAAGTCGCTGTGCTTGACGAGCCCCATCTTGCGGGCGTGGAACTCGGGCGAACGGCGGCCGTAGACCATCAACAACTTGGCCAGCAGGTCCATAAAGCTGTTGCCGCTGGAGGGAAGCCCTGCCTCGGGTTCGCGGCGGTTGATATAGAGGGACGCAGGGGTGATTTTCGGGTAAACAAAGCCGGGGGAGCTCGCAGTCATGGTAAGATTATAGGAATTTGATTTATTCGCTCAATCTTAAAGAAATAATTTACTAAATATTGATATTAACTAAATCATAATAAAAAGATTTATTATACAATATTATTAGGAAAATCTTTATTTAATAAGTTATCAAACAGATGTAGATGATAAATCCTGGCGTTGTGGTTGTTTCGCCTGGAATGAGAGGCGGGAGCGACGCCTATTTGTTTCGCAGCAGGGGCTTGCCGTTAAGGATGACAATATTCTCGTCGGGATTTTTAACTGCTTCGGCGGAATTGCCGACGGTGTAAACGATCAGGTATTCCTGGGAGCCTTTTTTGAATTTTTCGGCGGATTGCAACAGAATGGTGTTGGATGCGTCGTTGGTGGTGAGTCCCGGCGTAAGCGTCCAGCGGAGTTGTTTGCCGTTCTTTTGGTAGAGCAGGCGTTTGATTTCCTTGGGAACGACCGGATCGTTTGTTTTGGCGAAAGCATTGAGATCACTGGGATAGTTGCCGTTGTTTTCATTGGCGTAAACAAGCAAGGTCAGGCCGATTTGTTTGGCGTCGGCCACATCCTTCATATACGGAAATATGGGGGATCCATAATGGATGGAGGGTAGGCAGAGTGCGGCGGTGACGAATAGCAACCATAGCAGATTAAAAATCATGTCACTGATGATGGAGATCAGGCCTTGTTTGATGCGACGAAACTTGAACAGGTAATCCACTCCGTAAAAAAGCGCGGTAAGGCTGAAACAGGCGCCAGCGAAAAAAAGAATCAGGGCCAACGGGATAAAAAACGGTCCAACGGGCCTGAGCCAGTCGCCGATGATCAGGCATGATATGCCGGAAACAATGCAATATAAGACGGAGCGGGTTTTTCGGCGGCAGTTGGCGACGCATGTTGATGCCAGACCAAGCTCGTCGTTGGCGTCGAAGGGGGTGTCGAACGGTGCCGCCATTAACGGATGATATGGCGCTAATGGCGGGAGGGGAAGCTTGTTTTGTGCAAGGTGGCACAGACATTCCTGTCTGTGCTTTCAAGGGCAGGGACACAGACAGGAATGTCTGTGTTACTTTGCTTATTTCTCGTCCGCTTTGCCGACGATGGTCCAGCCGCTGACCAGCATGGGTTCGGCTTTTTTGTATTTCACCGTCTGGGTCTCGTTGCCGCGGCGGATGATGACCATGTCGTTGCGGCCGTACTTGGTTTCGTTGCGGCGGATGGGAAGGTGGATTTCGTCGGCGGGTTTTTCCGCGGGCGCTTCGCTGTTGGCGGCTTGCGCTTGCGGGGCTTGGTTTTGCAAGGCGGCCAGGAGCCCGCTCATGCCGCTGGCGTCGACGTCCGGGCGCAGGAATTTCTGCGGCAGGGCCTGCAGGAATTGCTCGAAGGCGGTCAGGCTGCTGCTGGAGCGGAACAGGTTGTTGACGATTTCCTTTTTAATATTCGCCATCAGTTCGGCGAACATGGTGTAGCCTTCCTGTTTGTATTCGATCAACGGGTCTTTCTGGCCGTGGGCACGCAGGCCGATGGCGGTCTTCAGGCTGTCGATCGCGTAGAGGTGTTCCTGCCAGAGGCGGTCGATGGCGTTGAGGATGATGTAACGCTCGATGCTCTTGACGGCGTCGGGGTTCTCAAAGCGGATCTTGGTTTCGTAGGCCTGGTGGACGCGGTCTTTGATCAGGGCAATGATTTGTTCGACCGGCAGGGTCCAGTTGATGTCGTCGCGGGCGATGCCGAGCGGCATGGCGCTGTTGAGCCACTTCAACAGGCCGTCGACGTCGGGTTCGCCACCCTCGAGGCTGGTTTTGACTTCCTGCTCGATGGTGTCGTTGACTACCTCGAAGACTTCCTCGCGGATGTTCTCGGTGGTGAGGATGTCGGTGCGGTAGGTGTAGATGACGTTGCGCTGCTGGTTGAGCACGTCGTCATATTGCAAGGTGTGCTTGCGGATCTGGTAATTGCGCTGCTCGACGCGTTTTTGCGCGTTTTCGACGGTCTTGTTCAGCCAAGGATGGGAGAGGCCTTCGCCTTCCTCCATGCCGAGACGGGTCATCATGGCGGAGATGCGGCGGGAGTCGCCGAAGTTGCGCATCAGGTCGTCCTCGAAGGAGATGAAGAACTGCGAGGAACCGGGGTCGCCCTGGCGCGAACAACGGCCGCGCAACTGGCGGTCAATGCGGCGGGATTCGTGGCGCTCGGTGCCGATGACGTGCAACCCGCCGAGTTCGGCGACGCCGGGGCCGAGCTTGATGTCGGTGCCGCGACCCGCCATGTTGGTGGCGATGGTGACGGAGCCGCGCTGTCCGGCGCGGGCGACGATTTCGGCTTCCTGCTGGTGGTATTTGGCGTTCAGCACGTTGTGCGGAATGTTGTCGCGGCGCAGCATGCGGGAGAGAATTTCCGAACTTTCCACCGACGCGGTGCCGACCAGCAGAGGCTGGCCCTTGGCGTGGCGCTGCTTGATTTCATCGACCAGCGCGGCGAGTTTTTCGCGGCGGGTCTTGAAGATCAGGTCGTCGGCATCCTTGCGGAGGCAGGGACGGTTGGCCGGGATGACCAGCAGGTCCAGCTTGTAAATATCGCGGAATTCGTTGGCCTCGGTCTCGGCGGTGCCGGTCATGCCGGCGAGTTTGTCGTAAAGACGGAAGTAGTTCTGGATGGTGATGGTCGCCAACGTCTGGGTCTCGCGGTCGATCTGCACGCCTTCCTTGGCCTCGACGGCCTGGTGCAAGCCGTCGCTCCAGCGGCGGCCCGGCATGATGCGGCCGGTATATTCGTCGACGATGACCACTTTGTTTTCCTGCACGACGTAATGCACGTCCTTTTCAAACACGCAGTAGGCGCGGAGCAATTGGGAAATATTATGGATGCGCTGGCTGGCGTCGTCGTACTTGAGCTGCGCGTCCTGCTTGGCCTTGGCTTTTTGCTCGGGCGAAAGATTCGGATCGTGGTCGATGTCGTGATTGATGGTGATCAGGTCCGGCATCACGAAGGCGTCGGGTTCGTTGGGGTTGAGAAACTCGCGGCCCATTTCCGACAGGTCGGCCTCGCTGCTTTTTTCCTCGATGGTGAAATAGAGTTCTTCCTTGAGCTTGTAGAGCTCGGTCTTGCGCGAATCCTGGTACAACGCCAGTTCGGCGTCGTCGATGGCGCGGCGGGTGGCGGGTTCTTCCATCGCCTTGAGCAGGATTTTATTGCGCGGCATGCCCATCTTGACCTTGAACAACAGGTGAGCGCCCTCGGCGACCTTGCCGGCTTCCATCAATTCCTTGCCGCGATTGGCTTCCTCGGAGAGGAAGGAGTGCTGTTTGCGCACCAGGCTGGCGACGGCGGGTTTGAACTTGTCGTACTGGTGGGTGGAGACGGTGGCCGGGCCGCTAATGATCAGCGGGGTACGGGCTTCGTCGATCAGGATGCTGTCGACTTCGTCAATGATGGCGTAGGGATGTCCGCGCTGGACCTGGTCCTCGACGCGGGTGGCAAGGCCGTTGTCGCGCAGGTAGTCGAAACCAAATTCGCTGTTGGTGCCATAGGCGATGTCGGCGGCGTATTGCACGCGGCGCTCATCGGGATTCTGGCCGTTTTGCAGGCAGCCGACGGTCAGGCCGAGGTAACGGTACACTTCGCCCATCCATTCCGAGTCGCGGGCGGCGAGGTAATCGTTGACGGTGACCACGTGGACGCCTTTCGCCGTCAGCGCGTTCAAGTAGGTGGGCAGGGTGGCAACCAGGGTTTTACCTTCGCCGGTGGCCATTTCGGAAATTTTGCCCTGATGCAGGGCGATACCGCCGATCAACTGCACATCGAAGGGAATCATTTCCCAGATAATCGGCTGGCCGCGAACGATGATTTCGCGCTTGGCGTTGGTGAAGCGGCGGCAGCAGTTCTTGACGGCGGCAAAGGCCTCGGGCAGCAGGTTGTCGAGGGTCTCGCCATTGGCGAGGCGCTGGCGGAACTCGACGGTCTTGGCCTGCAACTGCTCGTCGGACAGCGACTGGTATTGCTGTTCGAATTGGTTGATGCGCGCCACGAGCGGCAACAAACTTTTGACCACGCGTTGGTTGCGACTGCCGATAACCTTACTGATAAACCACTGCAACATAGAGCCGTTAATGGTGACACAGCGGGAGCAGCGTGGCAATAGTGGATGTAGGGGCTAATTTCAGCCTTTTCAACCGGGAATTTGACAATGCCGTTGACTTGGTTAGCAGAACGTTTAACCAATAGTCATGACTTTCTTGCATTTGGCGTCCAGTTGTCGTGTATGGGGTTTGGTGTTGTGCGCGGTGATGAGTGCGGCTGTTTCGTCATTAGCGGGCGAGGCGAACCCGCGCGGGCCGGTGGCGGAGACTTTTGAGGAAGCTTGGGCGAAGATGAAACCGTTTGACGGCACGCGCGCTCCCGGCGGGGTGGATACCTCGACCGTGGACGGCAAGATCATCGTCGGTTACCAAGGCTGGTTTTTTACACCGGGCGACGGTTCGGGTCGCGGCTGGGTGCATTTTGCAGGCGGCAATTTCAGCGACGGCAAGGCGACCGTCGACATGTGGCCGGACATGAGCGAGGCGACGCCCGCCGAGCGATACGAGACCGGTTTCAAATATCCCGACGGCAGCCCGGCGACGGTATTCAGTTCCTACAACCCGCTAACGGTCAACCGCCATTTCAAATGGATGGCGGATTACGGCATCGACGGTGCGTTCGTGCAACGCTTCATCTCCGGCACGCGCAATCCGAAATCCTTCGACGCCAACAACGCGGTGCTGGACAATGTGCGTCGCGCCGCCAACGCCAACGGCCGCACCTTCGCCGTCATGTACGACCTCAGCGGCATGCGCCCTGCCGAGGCGCTAACCATCATCTCCAAGGATTGGTCGGCGCTGGTCGACCGCATGCAAATCACCAGGGACCCGTCCTACCAGCGCCATCACGGCAAGCCGCTGGTGATCCTGTGGGGTGTTGGTTTTGGCCGCAAATACACCACCGCCGAAATTTCCGAAGCCGTCGACTTTTTGCAACACGACCCGAAATACGGCGGCAACGCGGTGATGCTCGGCACGCCCAGTGCCTGGCGGACCGGCAAGGGGGATGCGCAAAAAGATCCCGACCTGGAGGCCTTAATCAAGAAAGTCGACATTGTCAGCCCCTGGAGCGTCAACCGTTACAAATCGCCCGAGGCTTTCCAGCGCTGCCTCGACAGCTACGGCAAGGAAGACCTCGCCTGGTGCAACGAAAACAAAGTCGGTTATATGCCGGTGATCTTTCCCGGTTTCAGTTGGAACAACCTGATGGACACCCGCGGCCGTGACGCCCGCAAGGAAGCCGTGCCGCGCGGTGACGGCACCTTTTTCTGGAGCCAGGGCAACGGCTGGATCAAGGCTGGTGCGAAAATGATCTACATCGCCATGTTTGACGAAATCGACGAAGGCACTGCTATTTTCAAGGTTAGCGGTAATCCGCCGCCGCCTGGCAAAAGCAGTTTTGTCACCAACGAGGGCATGCCGCCTGATCAATACCTGTGGCTGGCGGGACAGCTTGGCAGGACCTTGCGCAAGGAAATTCCGTCACAAGACGCGGTACCGAAGCGCTAATGGTCGGGGTTTAAATTTTTACAGGAAGAACATGGAGTTCACGAAGAAATAATTCCATGCTCTCCGTGAGCTCCCTGTAAAAAAATCTTCATCTTTCTGGCAGTTAGCGTTTAATTGGCAGCCATTTCAGGACATTTTGAATCATCGTATCCCAATAACCCCAATCATGTGCGCCGGGGCCTTCCTCGTAGATCAGATCCAAGCCCAGATTGAGGACATGATCGCGGAAGCGCAGGTTGTCCTGATACAAAAAATCCTCGGTGCCGCAGCATTGGTATAACTGGGGAGCGGGTTTGCCGTCGGCCTTGAGCTGCGCGGCGAGGTGAAACAAATCCTTGTCGGTGCCGCCAACGGAGAAGTCATTGCCGAAGATGGCGCCGACCCGCCTGGCGCTTAGCGGGCCGTCATTGATGACGCGTTTGACCGGATAGTTCAAATCCGCCACGCCCGACAGCGAGGCGGCGGCGGAATATTTTTCCGGCAACGCAAGGCCGAGCCGCAGCGCGCCGTAACCGCCCATCGACAATCCCGCGGCGAACGTATTTTCGCGGCCCTCGGCGACAGGGAACCAGGACTTGCAAAGACGCGGCAATTCCTCGCTGATGAAGGTCCAGTAATTCATGCCCGATTCGGTGTTTTGGTAATAGCTTAAATCCACGCGCGGCATCACCACGATGAGGCCGAGTTGCGCGGCATGGCGTTCGATCGAGGTGCGGCGCAGCCAGATGGTTTCGTCGTCCGACCAGCCGTGCAGCAGGTAAAGAATCGGGTAACTGGTTCGTGCCGCCGCGCCCGCCATGTCGACTTGTGCCGCCGAGGTAGGCTGCGGGAGCAGCACATTCATGGAAGTGGACAGGCCGAGCGATTCGGCGAAGAAATTGACGTGCAGTAAGGCCATGGGGAAAAATTAGCGATACGCGCCCGTCTGCAAATCAAAATGATTTGCATTTATTTCGCCTTCAATTGCGCGCTGGCAGTGATCAGCACGTTGCGGGCGCCGTACTGGCGGTAGAATGATAATGTCATGGTTAGCGTGTCACCGCTCTTGATCCGTTGTAATTCGCGCGGCAGATCCGACAGAGTTCGCACGTGTCGTTGGCCGACGCTGCGCAGCAGCATGCCCTTCTGGATTCCGGAATTGTCGGCCGGGCTGTTGGCGTCGACGGCGTCGACCAGCAACCCGCTGCCGAGCGGATAACCGAAACTTTCCGCCAGGGCCTGGTCCATCTCCTGCGCGTGGAAGCCGAATTTCTGGTGCAACATTTGTGACAGATCCAGCGGCGGTGGCTCGGGCTTGCGTCCCTCGGCGATGTCGATGGCCTGGGTGACAAAGGCGGTGACGCGTTCGGCGGGAATGGCAAAGCCGATGCCCTCGACGCCGCCCGCCGCTTCCTTCGCCGTGTTCAAACCGACAAATTGCCCGCTAATGTCCATCAGCGGGCCGCCGCTGTTGCCGGGATTGATGGCGGCATCGGTTTGCAGCAGCGAGTCATAGGTGGTCTCACCCACCGTTAGCGTGCGGTTGGTGGCGCTGAGAATACCCTGGCTGACGCTGCTTTCGAAGCCGATCGGGTTGCCGATGGCGATGACAGTCTGCCCGAGCAGGTTGGGCGACAGTTTGGTCAGGTCGATGGCGGTTAACGGCTGTTTCGGTTCGACTTTGATCAGGGCCAGGTCGAGGTCGCGGTCGGCGCGCACCAGTTTGGCGGCGTAGGATTCGTTGTTGGCCAGCGTGACCTTGATGTTGCCGTTGCCGGCGTTGCCGATCACGTGCTCATTGGTCACGATATAGCCGTTGGGTGACACGATGGCGCCGGAGCCCAGGCTGCGAATCGGCACCTGCACGATGCGCCCGCGGTTGACATAGGCGTCGCCGAAGAAACGTTGGAAATACAGGTCCTGCGGGGTTTGTGCCAGGCGGTTCTCGATGGTTTCGGTATAAATGTTGACCACGGCGGGGCGGACTTTTTTCACCACCTGCACGATAGGTTCCTTTTCGGGAGTTAGGTTTTGGGCTGGCAAATTGATTGCCGCGGCCAATAATGGCAGCCAGACAATAAGCCGGATTTTTTTCATAATGAATTACCGTGACTGGATGCACTATAACCGAAGCCGTTCGGTAAAGGAAGATTCTTCCGTACCGGATGAGGTATTTGTACAGCGCCTGTGGTTTGAGGAGCTTTACCGCAACCCGCTAACGACGAGGGATGGCCGGAAAATCCGGGTCTTGCAGCCGGGTTTTTGGAACCGCGAGGCGGGGCCGGATTTTTTCCATGCCGCGATCCTCGATGAGAACGGACGACTGCAAACCGGGGCGGTTGAAATTGATCTCGGCCCGCAGCAATGGCGACAGCATCATCACGCCGTGAATCCGGATTACAACCGGGTGATTCTGCACGTGGTCTGGCAGGCGGGAGCCCGGGATTTTTACCCGGCGACCGACGCTAACCGCGAAGTGCCGCAGGTGGAATTGTCGTCACAACTGAAATTTCCCCCGGCGGAACTGCGCGGGCACTTTTCATCCGGTCCGGGCGAACGGGAAATCGGCGCCCGTCGTGGTGCCTGCGCGGAGCTGCTGTCGGGCTTGGGGGACGAATCGGTGTCGCGTATCTTGGATGACGCCGGCGAATACCGTTTCTCGCAAAAACAGCGGCTGTTCCAACTGAAAGCCGAGGCCTTGGGCGAGGAACAGGCCTTGTGGCTGGGCGTGGCGGAAGCCATGGGATTCTCGAGGAACCGGGCGGCGTTTCGCGGATTGGCGCAACGGGTCGCCATTGGCGTGTTGCAGGAACTGGACAATGACTTGCAGCGCGAGGCGTTGCTGTTCGGCGTGGCGGGTTTCATGCCGGGCGCAACCTTGCCGGAGAGCCTGGCGGCATCAAGTTATGCGCGCGGCTTGTGGGAAGAGTGGTGGTGGCAGCGCGCGGGCTGGCAGGAGCGGGTGATTCCGCGCGAGGTTTGGAAATTTGGCGGTGTGCGGCCGTTGAACCGCCCGGAACGACGGGTGGCGCTAATGGCGAAATTGTCGTCGCCGGAAAACTGGCGGCTGTTTTTGCGCTTGGCGCGGATCGGGGATTACGAATTGCTGAAGGATTTTTTCGCGGGACTGGCGCATGATTTTTGGGACAGGTATTGCACCTTGCCGGGCCTGCCGCTGGCGGAACCGGCGGCCTTGCTTGGCGGGGGGCGCTTGTCCGCGTTGTTGTTCAATACGATATGGCCCTTGGCGTCGCATGGCAATGCGGACGAGGTGACGCAACAATTGCGGATGGCTGTTAGCGGCGGACAAAACCGCCTGCAAAAAATCGCGGCGGCGCGCCTGTTGGGGGAGCGTCCCTTGCGCGGGCTGAAAAGCTCACTGCTGGGACAGGAAGGGTTGCTGCAGATTTACCGTGACTTCTGCCTGTGCGATTACAGCCAGTGCCGTGACTGCGGGTTTTCGTCGTTGGTGAAAAAGTATCTTTGAGGAGTTTCTTATGGCTCGTTTTTCGCCTTCAGCGAAATCACCGGGCTGTAATGGTCGGTAAATTCCGCGCTCCACCAATTGCCGGTTTCCCACCAGTCGCCAAATTTGCTGAAATGATATTCGTACAGATTGGTGCGCAGGTAGCGTGGCGGGTGGTCGGGGAAGGGATTATTGGCCAGCAGCGAGGTGACTTGTGGCGAATTGTGCAACAAGCGCTGGCAAAAGGCGATGAACCACGGCGTTTGCTCGAAATTGCCGAGCGCGGCGAACCACAATTGGAAGTCGAGCCGCGGCAGGTAGGGCTGGCAGAAAGAGGGCATTTCGCCGGTATTGCCGGGTTTCCATTTGAAGGAATAGTCGAACCAGGTGGTGCCGTCGTCGCTGCCCTGCAAGGTGATTTCCTGCCGCTTGGTGGTCATTACCGCGAACAGTCCATAGCTGTTGACCGAACGGAACGGCGTGGCCAGTTCATTGGCCCAGGTGATTGGCGCAGGCCAGTTGATGCGGGCGCCGAGATTGAATAATGTGTCGGGAACAGTCAGGATTGCCAGCCATAACGACAGCGGAACCAGTACATACCAGCGCCAGCGGAGCAGGGCTAAGCTCTTTCGTTCACCCTGAACTTGTCGAAGGGTGGAATTATTTCCCTTGGTTTTGTCGTCCTTCGACAAGCTCAGGATGAGCGGGATGCGGTGGCGGATGAATGAAAAGATTTTCCGCCAAGTGACGTCATCCACCAGCCACAGGCAAATTGCCACGGTTAGCGGGTTGAAGAAGCCGTAATTGCCGGTGAGAAAGATCAGGATTTGCAGCAGGACGAACCCGCAGGCGGCGGTGAGTTGCAGTCGTCGCGGGGCGTAAATACATAAGGGCAACAGCACCTCAATGAACAAGGTGGCGATCACCGCAAATTGCAGCATCCAGGGCGGTAGTTGGTGAATGAAGAACGCTAATGGCGAGGGCAGCGGTTGGGTTTCGAAATGATACTGCAACGCGGTCAGGTGGTGCCAGGTTTCGTCGCCGCTGAGCAATTTCAACGCGCCCGAGGAAAACAGCAGCCGGAACAACAGCCACAGCAACAGCCAGCGGGCGAGAATCGGGGCTTGATGGTTGGTGTTTTTTCGCCAGCGCCACGCTAACGGCGAAATGAAAATACCCAGAAACCCGGCCTCCAGCAACAGAGCGTCCCATTGGAAACTAAGAAAGACGTTGCCGATATTGACCAGCGACAAATACAGGAACCACAACAGGAAGAATCCGAGCGCCGGGGCAAGATCAAAAAAGACCGCCACCGCAAGCAGCATGCCCGTTGCGCAAACCGCCTGCAGCATGAAGTCGCTGCTGCTGATCCAGAAGACGGTGGGGATTTTGTAAAACGCCAGCAGGTCGTAATAAGCGTAGGCGTTTTCCAGCAGCGAGGAAGCCGGGGTAATGCCATTCGGGCCGACCAGTCCGGTGATTTGCCCGAACAGGTTGGCGAAGGCGATGAAGAAGATCACCGCCAGGCTTTTGGCGAACAACCGGGTGCTGATTGAATATGCGGGAATTTCGCCGCGCAGGCCGCTAACGGTGAGATCGAGTTTGGACAAACCGCTGCGATGTTTGGCGACAAAACAGTAAACGGCCTCGCACAATGGCGCGGTCGCGCGATAAATCCAGCGCAGCACTTTGCCGAGCCGGTGTTGCGCCAGCGCCTCGAAACAGCCGCGCGCGGCGGAATGGACTTCACCGTTGGCGTCGATGTATTGGATCGAAGCGTCGAATTCCCCGCTCGAAATCTCGGGAAATTTCCCCGCCACTTCCTGTGAGGTGGCGATTTCAAGCCTGTCGCCCGTGACCTGTTGCAGCCGTCGCACCCATTTCAGGCAGAATCCGCAGTCGCCGTCATAAATGAACAGAGGCTTGCGCGGGACGGATTTGACACGACGCGGAGGCAGGGAGGACATGGAATTTAGTTTAAGAGCCAAAAACGAAAGTGCAATGCCGGGCTGTTTTCGCTAAACTGCCCGGCTGATGAATTATTCGGTGCTGAAGGTTAGCGTCATGGCGCAGACGGCATCGCTGGCGTTGCATGCGGCGGTGATTGTCGGCGGCGGGCTGCTGTTCCTGCAGCCCGCGCAATTCGGCATGGACAACGGCCAGGGCGGGGCGACGGGTCTGGCCTCACGGCAGATCCTGCAGGCCGAGGTGCAACTCAATGATTTACATTCGTCAACCACCAACCGGACGGTCGACAAAAATGATGCTACGGATGAACTGTCGCCCGTGCCCGATCCTGACGCCGATGTTACGGTCAACACGACTCCCGCAGCTTCCGCGGCGCAAGGCGTCAATTCCAATGATTTTCCGGTGTCACAGGTAACCGAGTATCGTCCGGCCGACGAGAAACCCTCGGTCGGTTCGCCCGGCACGCTGACGGCGAAGATGTTCGCTGCCGGCAACGGCGGGGCCAAGACCGCCGCGCAACCGGTCTATTTGCACAACCCGCCGCCGTCTTATCCGACCAGCGCCCGCGAAAGAAGCCAGGAAGGCCGCGTGCTATTGCGCGTCAGCATTGGCGTGGACGGCGCGGTTAGCGGTATCAAGGTGCAAAGGACCTCCGGTTACCCGGTGCTCGATGACGCGGCGCTGGCGGCGGTGCGAAAGTGGGTTTTCTCGCCCGCGACTATCGGTGGCGTGAAAGTGGAGGACACCATCGACCTGCCCATCGTGTTTTCACTGAAGAAGTGAAAGGTTTGCCGATTTTAAATTTGGGTTTAGCTTTAGCGTTATGATTTCGACCAAGAGCAAGATTGTGTTGGTGTGGCTGGTGGCGTTGCTGCTGTGCGGTTTGATCGCGTTGGCTTCGTATTTTTTCTTCTCCCGCCTGCAGGAAAGTTCGGTCCGCCCGGCCGGCACCTTCAAAAAGGTGCCGGACTTTGAATTCACCGAGCGCACTGGCAAGCCCTTCAATTCAAAAGAGCTGAAGGGCAAAATCTGGGTGGCGGATTTCATCTTCACCCGTTGCCCGGGGCAATGCCTGTCGATGTCGCGGCATTTTGCCCAGTTGCAAAAAATCCTGCCCAAGCGCGATGACGTGGTGCTAGTGTCGTTTTCCATCGACTCGAATTACGACACGCCGCAAATTTTATCGAACTACGCCGACGGTTATGAAGCCGAGGCCAACCGCTGGTTTTTCCTCACCGGTGACCAGGAAAAGATTCACCAACTGGTGATTAGCGGCTTCCTGTTGCCGATCGCCAAGACTCCCGAGGAACGCGTGGCACTGGAAGGCGGTTTCACCCACAGCAGCCGTTTCGTGGTCATCGACCGCGAAGGCAACATCCGCAGCTACGTCGAAGGCCTCAGCGAGGATTCTCCCAAGGACACCCTTGCAGCAATTCATGCGTTGCTGAAGGAATAGATGGATTACATTTTCGGCTTGTAAAACACCGCCACGTTGCCGACTTGGTGGACGATAATACTGTCAGTCAATTCGGCCAGTTTGGCGGTTAGCGCCTTTTTTTCATCCTTGTGCGCGGCAAATTGGACTTTCAACAAGGGATGACTTTCCTGGGTGTGGCGGAATTCCGCCAGAAACTCCTCACTCAGGGCGTGTTTGCCGACCTTTAATACCGGGTTCAGGCGCTGGGCCTTGGCTTTGAGATCTTGCAATTCAGTTTTGGTCAGGGTGGTCATCAACCCGAGCGTAGCAGGTTTCCGGCCTGCCACGCAGCACAATTTTTAGCGGTGGCCTCCGCCAAAATGGCTGGGCATGGGCCGCGGCATCGGTCGCGGCTGTGGATGAAACGCGGGTTGCGGGGCCGGGCCGGGCGAAGGATGGTAACCTGCGGGAGGTCCGTGCGGTGGTTGCGGGCCCGGATGTGGATGTGGGTTGGGGCTTGGACCAGGGTGCGGCGGAGGTCCGGGATGTGGCCCGGGCGGGCCGGGAGGATGCGGGCCGGGGCCTGGTCCGGGCGGATGAGGGGGACCCGGAGGGTGTGGCCGTGGCGGAGGAGGAGGTGGCGGATAATACCAAGGGTTGTACCACGGATAGTAGCTGCCAAAGCCAATGCCGATGGAAAAGCTTGGACCACTGTCAACATAGACAGGCGAAGTGTAGGTGGTGCCGGGCTGGGAAACGGTGGTGGTCGTGGTGGTTTGCGTGGTCGTGCCGCTGGTGGTTGTGGCTTCGCTGTCGTTGGCGGCGGTCAATTCGCCGCCAGGCAGGGTGGAACGGTGCTGGATGACGCTGCCCAGGGTATTGTCGAGCCGTTCGGACATTTGTTGCAATCCGCCGATTTCATTGTTAGCGGCCACGGCGGCGTTAATCTGGTCGGGGGTGGCGAGGTGGGTGCTGCTGTCGAGGCTGTATTTGGCACGGATGTTGGTGGCAAGGGTCTGGATTTGCACCACGCGATCATGAAACTCGGCGATGTCCGATTTTACCGCGGCGGATTTCTTGTTGAGGTCGTTGACGTCAATCTGATCGGCGGTTTGCGCGTCGTAGGCCGCGGTCAACGCGTTGCGATAGGAGGCGGTATCGGCGTTGGCCAGTTCGCGTGCTGATTTTGCCGCGTCGATCAACGGCTGGGCGCTTTGCTGGAACTCGGCCTGCGCTTGTTGCAGGTCCTGCGCATTAGGATCGGCGTGGAGTGACGCGACACAAAGCAGCAGGGTGGAAAGGAAGACTAGACAACGGCACGACACTGGGGATTGCGTGTTCATAATGGTTGCTATGGCTTAAACATAAACCCGGACGGATAGCCCCGCAACCGGGAATTTCACAGGCTCACGAAATCGCGGTTGGCGTCCGGCAGGCGCAGCAGGTCGCGCCAGGCCTCGAGCGTGAGCAGGCCGCGATGATGGAAGAACACGGTCTGGGCGAAGCGGCGAAACAGGGGTTGGTTCAGGGCGAAATCGAGCAGGGCGTTGGGCGGGGTCAGGGTTTCGAAACCGCGGCGCAGGAGGTTTTTAAAGGCATAGGAGGGAAGTTGACGGCGGATTTGTTGCCAGGGGTCGGGGCCGCCGTCGAGCAGGTGGTTGGCAATGGCGACGCCGGCGAGGCGCCCAAGTTCCAGCGCGGGATGGATGCCGCCCGCGGTTAGCGGTGAAACGGTGCCAGCGGCATCGCCCAGCAACAGGGCGGACGCTAATGGCGGGTGATGCAGGGTGCCGCCCGCGGGGATGAGGCCGCCGCGCTGTCCGGTGCAGGTGGCGTCGCCAAAGTCGAAGATTTTGCGCAGCCGGCCGATGAATTCATCCAGCCGCGGGGCGTGACGTTCGGAGGTGGCGAGGCCGATTTGCGTGCCGTGCACGCCCGGTACGGCCCAGCCGATGTAACCACGGGCAAAATGGGAATCCAGAAAGACGTGCAGGAAATCGGGTTCCAAACCGCGCACGTTGTCCCATTCCTGTTCCACGCCAAGCAGAAATTTACGGTTGGCGGGGACTTGCAGGGTGGACGCTAACCGTGATCTGGCGCCATCCGCGCCGACCAGATAACGGGCGCTAACGGTGAAATCGGGGAGACTCCAGCCCTGCGGGTTTTTTTGACAGTCGCGGAAGGTGGAATCGCAACGGATCTCGGCGCCGCTGTTAGCGGCCTGTTCCGCCAGCCAGCCTAACAATCCGGTAGTGTCGGTAGCGAGGAAGTAGTAGCCGGGCGAGTGGAGGTCGATGAAGTTGAGGTTGGGGCTGTAGAGCCGGACCTTGTGGATTTTGCGGACGAACTTTTCCGGGAAGTCGAAGCGGTCGGCGACTTCCTTGACCAGGATGCCGGTGGTGTGCGGCTTGGCGCCGATGAAGGGCTTGCGCTCGAATACGACGGTTTTTGCGCCGCGCACCGCGGCAGCTTGGGCACAAACGAGTCCGGCGAAGCCGCCGCCGATGATGGCAAGGTCGATTTGTCGCATTTGATGGTTAGCGTAGGGGTTTCGCCGTTGGCGTCAATCAGCGATGTCTACCGCCGCCACCTCCGCCGCCGGGGCCGGGCGCATTGTTGGAACGCGAGGGTTGCGAGGGCGGGCTGGAGGGTTGGAAAGAGGACCGGCTTGGCTGTTCCTGGCGCGGCGCGGGTGCCGGCCGTGAGGGAGGCGGTGAATAGGAACGGGACGGTGCCGATTCGGGCCGGTTCGGCGGGGTGTAAGTCGGCGCCGGGCGGCTGTTGTTCGAACGGGAATTGTTGTTATTGGCGGGAGGTGTGTAGACGGGCCTGGAGTTATTGCCGGGCGTGGGACGCTGTTGTTGCCAGGACGGACGGGTGGAATCCGGCGTGGGTCTGCTGCTTGGCGCGGGTGACGGCGATGTGGCATTGCCGGGATGGTTGGGCGCGACGTAGGCCGGGGAATTGTTGTTAGCGGGCGTAACAGCATCGGTGGTCGCCGGCCGGTTTTGCGGACGGGACGGGCTTTGCTGCCAAGGCAGGTTGCGCGGGTTCGGGCGATTGCTGTCGTCGGCCGGAATGGTGATGGTATTGCGTGGCGGCGTGGGGAGCGAAGGTTTCGACTGTGAACCGGAACCGGGGCGGGGTAGCTGGTTGTCGGGCTTTGGTCTCACCGGATTGGACGGCTGGGTCCAGGGAGGATTATTGCCGGGGAATGGTTTGTCAGGTTTCGGCCTGCCGGGGTTGGATGGCTGGGTCCAAGGCGGAGGATTGTTGCCGGGGAAGGGTTTGCCGGGAGGAGGGCCGGGCGGTCTCGGCGGTTTGGGGCCATGATCGTGGTTGTGAGGAGGGCCGGGCGGATGTGGCGGTCGGGGTGGCGGCGGATAATAACGATTTTTGTAACCCCAGTAAGGATAATAATAGGAGGTGGCCCAGAACGGGTCGTAGGAGCTGTAACCGAACCAGAGACTGACGGTGGGGGTGTAGTAACCGGTGTCGTAATAAACCGGGTCGGTGTATACGGAGCCGGGTTGCGAGGTAACGGTCGTGGTGGTCTGGGTGGTGGTGCTGGATACCACGGTATCGGCGGACGTTTGGTCGTTAGCGTCGGTGGGGGGAGGATTGGTGGCGCTAACGCTGGCGTAGGCTTCGCTGCCGGCCAGGCGGTCGCGGTAATCGTCAATGCCGGCGAGGGTGTTGTCAAAGCGTTCGCTGAGACGCTGGTATTTGCCGAACTGGTCCTTGATGTCACTGATCTGGTTGATTTGTTCGGGGGTCAGGGAACTGATCAGCGGATCAATGCGCGGGTAGGTTTGCTGGAAATCGGCGAGGTCCTGCTTCAATGCGTTGGACTTGGCGGTTAGCGCGTCCATGTCGATCTCGCTGGAACGGTTGGCCAGATAGGAAGAAGTCGCCGCTTCGCGCAGGGCGGTGGCGTGTTCGGTGGCCCGGTCGAGCAACGCTTGCAGGTCGCTGACAAATTTCTGGCATTCGGCGGGCAGGTCCTCGGGCGGTGGCTGCGGTGCGGCGGGCTGGTTGTCCGCAGTGCTTGCGGCCGGTGTCGCGATTAGCGGCCGCAACAGGTCGAGCCGCTTGTCCTCGACCGCCTTGATTGTTGCCGGGGCGTGGTGTTGCGTGACTGTCAGGTAAGCACCGGCGCCGATGCCGACTGCGCCTAGGGCAACCAATGAACCGCAGGCAATGCCGTAAGCAAACGGGTTGCGGTCTTTCCAACTGGTTTTAAGGCCGGATTGCGGATTGGGATTTTCGGGTGCAGTCATTTATTTTACCTGGTTAAGTATCTGCCATTACAAACAGCCGGGCAAGAAAAAGGTTACAAGCCCCTTTGGCGGAAGGCAAAGTTTGTTTCGCCAGCCGCCGGATGCTGCGTATAATTTCCCCCTAACTATTTGCAGGCGTTTTGGTTGAATTTATGGCTAATGACAAGATTACGGTAATCGGCGCGGGATTGGCAGGGGCGGAAGCGGCCTGGCAAATCGCTCGTCGCGGGGTCGCGGTGCGGTTGTTTGAGATGCGGCCCAAGGTGCCGACACCCGCGCATGCGACCGGTCATTTTGCCGAATTGGTGTGCAGCAATTCGTTCGGTTCGGTGTTGCCCGACCGGGCGGCGGGACAGTTGAAATGGGAGATGGAGCAGATGGGTTCGCTAATCCTGAGCTCGGCGCAACAGACCGCGGTGCCGGCAGGCGGGGCGCTGGCGGTGGACCGTGAGAAATTTTCCGAGCTGGTGACTGCGCGGTTGGCGGCGGAACCGCTGGTGGAGATTGTGCGCGAGGAAGTGACCGGGCTGCCCGCTAACGGTGAAATCGCGGTGGTGGCGTCGGGACCGTTGACCAGTTCGTCGTTGGCGTCGTCGATTGCCGGATTGACCGGGGAGAAACATTTGTATTTTTACGACGCGCTGGCGCCGATTGTTGATGCGGAGTCGATTGATAGGAATATCTGCTGGCAGGCTTCGCGTTATTCGGATAACGACGCTAACGGTGAGGGAGATTATTTGAACTGCCCGTTGAACGAGGCGGAGTACCACGCATTTGTCGACGCATTGTTAGCGGCGGAGAAAATCCCGCTGAAGGATTTTGAGAAACAGGAGGAATGTTTCTTCGAAGGGTGCCTGCCGATCGAGGTGCTGGCCTCGCGCGGGCGTGACGCGCTGGCTTACGGGCCGATGTCGCCGAAGGGCCTGGACGATCCGCGGACCGGTCGCTGGCCGCATGCGGTGGTGCAATTGCGGCAGGACAATGTGGCGGGCTCCTTGTACAATCTGGTCGGTTTCCAGACCAACATGAAATGGGGCGAGCAGGAACGGGTGCTGCGGCTGATCCCCGGTTTGCAAAACGCGGAGTTCGTACGGCTGGGACAAATGCATCGCAATACCTTCATTAATTCGCCCTCGCTGTTAGCGCCCTCGTTGGAGCTGAAGAAGCAACCGGGACTGTTCTTCGGCGGGCAGATCACCGGGGTGGAAGGTTACATGGGAAACGCGGCGACCGGATTGTTAGCGGGTCTCAACGCGGTGCGGCGCTTGCGCGGTGAAACTTTGCTGGAACTGCCGCTAACGACCATGCTGGGGGCCTTGTGCCACTATATTACCCATGCCGAGGCGAAACATTTCCAGCCGATGAAAGCGAACTTTGGCCTGATGCCGCCATTGGCGAAACAGGTGCGGCAGAAACGCGCGCGTTACGAAGCGTATGCCAAACGGGCGCAGGAGGATTTTCTGGGCACGTTCAACGCAGAGGCGCGGAGCACGCGGGGTTTTGATTTTATGGTGGACGCAAATCATCCGCCACTTCACCGTTAGTGTTCTAACTCGGAGTTCTCAGCGCCTCTGCGTTGAATCAATTGAGTTTATTTAAAATTTCCTCGGGAATGTCGTAGTTGGCATGGACGTTTTGCACGTCGTCATGGTCCTCGAGTTTGTCGATCAGCGTCATGAGCGACTTGGCGGTGTCGAGGTCGGTGACGGGGACGGCGTTGTCGGGGATGAAGGTGAGTTTGCTGGCGCTAATGGCGAGGTTGGCGGTCTTGAGGGCTTTTTCCACGGCGTCGAATTTTTCCACGGGGGCGATGACTTCGATCTGGTTATTGGCGGCGGATTTGATGTCGTCGGGTTCGGCCTCGAGGGTGACTTCAAGCACCCGGTCCTCGCTGGCGCCGCTAACGACGAAGTAGGCTTTCTTTTTGAACATCCAGGCGACGCTGCCGGGGGTGCCGAGGTTGCCGTGGTACTTGGCGAAGACGGAGCGGATTTCGGCGGCGGTGCGGTTTTTGTTGTCGCTCATGGTCTCGACGACGAGGGCGACACCGCCTGGGCCGTAACCCTCGTAGGTCAATTCTTCGTAGTTGGCGCCCTCGAGCCCGCCGGCGCCTTTTTTGACGGCGTGGTCGATGCGGTCGTTGGGCATGGATTCGCTGCGGGCGGCGCTAATGGCGGCGCGCAGGCGGGGATTGAAATTGGGGTCGCCCCCGCCGAGCTTGGCGGCGACGGTGATTTCGCGGGAGTACTTGGAAAAGAGTTTGGCCCGCACCGCGTCGACGGCGTTTTTTCTGCGGGCAACGTTTGCTGCGTGACTGTGTCCGGCCATGGGGTGTTTATTGAAACAAGCGGCGGCAGGGGTTGTCAACGGCGGATGGAATCCGCTTTAATGGCGATGGGGGTAATCCATTAAGCGGGTTAATTGAAAAAAAACTGAGGTTTCCGTTGCCAAGCGTGTTTCGTTTCCCTAGGTTTTACCATCGATGGATAGCGACCTTCAGCAGATAGTGGAGACCAAGCAACTTCCCGCGCACCTGGCTCCTAAACTTGAAAAACTCACCCCGAACACTTGCTGCGAACACCGTAGCTGGGGTGTGGGCAAAATCCGAGAGTGGGATCTCGTCATGGGGAAAGTGGTCATTGATTTCGCCGGCAAGCCCGGGCACACCATGGAATTCGAATATGCCGCCACGTCGCTAATCCCCTTGGACGGCGAGCATATCGAAACCAAGAAACTGGGCGATTTGAATGCGGTCAAGGAATTGGCGGCGAAGGACCCCGGCGCTTTGATGCAAATCACCGTTCGCAGCCTTGGCAAACAGGCCAATGCGGTGAAGATCCAGTCGGTGTTGTCGCCTTCCGTCATTAGCGATGCCGATTGGAAGAAGTGGTGGGACAGCGCCAAGCGCGCGATGAAGAAGGACGAACGTTTCGTCATCCCGAGCAAGCGCACCGAGCCGATTTTGTTCCACGACGTCGCGCCCGATTACAAGGAAGAAGCTTTTAGCGCGGTGATCAAGGCGGTCGGCCCGAAAGCCGAGCTGGTTGCGGTTGAACAATTGATCAAGCATGCCAAGGTGCTGGACGAAGCAGCGTTGCAGAATGTTATCAACGACATCGACCAGACCATTGCCAAGACCCCGAGTTCGCAACTGGTCTCGGCGGTTGAATTGGCGTTGGGTCGTGACGAACTGGTGCAGGAATCCGGCAAGGTCGACAAGTTCGGTTCCGCCAGCATCAACAAATACATTCCGAAGGATGCCAAGGCGTTCGTCGGCCTGGCCGAGCAATTGGCTGCCGGCAAGCAGGGCAAATTCGTCGAGCGCACCGCGGAAATTCTCAAGGAACGCTGGCACGGTTTTGCGGCGGACATCCTGCCCTACGCCAACGGCCGTATCGCCGAAGTGGTGATTGATTCGTACAAGAAGGACAATCGCGTCGAGGAAATCCTCGAGGTGCTGGGCCGTCTGATCCGCGAACGCAAGCTGCACTATGATTTCCTGATCTGGTTGTCGAAGAATCGCAAGGCCGCGGAATTCAAGCCGCTGGTGAATGTGCAGTTGTTCTACGCGATTCTGTCGGTGCTGGAACTCGACACGCTGGAAGGCAGTCGCAAATCCGGACGCTTGCAGGATTTGTTGATCTCCAACAAGGAACTGGTGAAGGATTTGCTCCAAGGCGCGCGCGAGGATGAAGTTCGCGACGTGACCCGTGCGATCATGCTCAGCCCGGTGTTCGAGGAACTCGACAAGCGTTCGCTGTTGGCGACCTTGGTGAAGCTCTATCCGTTCGTACAGGCGATGATCATCGGTCAGGACAATAAGTCGGAAGGCTCCGCGTTGGTGGTGTCACTTGACAGTCTGACCAAACGCAAGTCCGAATTGGAAGAAATCGTCAGCAAGAAAATTCCTGACAATACCCGCGACATCGCGGTGGCCCGTTCCTACGGCGACTTGCGCGAAAATAGCGAATTCAAGGCGGCGAAGGAAATGCAGGCGGTATTGTTGCGCCGTCGCGCCGAACTGGAAGCCATGTTGCTACGTGCGCAGCCGACCGATTTCAAGGCCGCAGACACCTCCTCGGTCAACATTGGTACCGTGGTGGAATTGTCGGATGTCGCCAATGGCGAAAAACTAACCTACACCGTGCTGGGTGCCTGGGACAGCGCGCCGGACCAGGGGATTATCTCCTATCTCACGCCGGTGGCGCAGGCCTTGCACAAGAAGACCGTGGGTGAAACCGCGGACCTGACCCTGGAAAGCGGCGGTCATCGCAAGGTCAGGATCGAGTCGATCAAGGCCTACAACCCGTAACAAGTTTTTATTTACCAAAATCTAACCCCAACTATATTAAAAAATATGTGTTCAACGAAAATTGCAGCAATTAAGGCAAGAGAAATCATCGATTCGCGCGGCAACCCCACGCTCGAAGCGGAAGTTCATTTGGAATGCGGCGCCATGGGTCTGGCCAGTGTGCCGTCCGGCGCCAGCACCGGCGTCAACGAGGCGGTTGAGCTTCGCGACGGTGACAAGGCCCGCTACGGCGGCAAGGGCGTGCTGAAGGCTGTTGCCAACGCCAACACCAAGATTGCTGACGCGCTGATCGGTTTGGATTCGCTCGACCAGGTTACCATCGATAAGACCATGTCGAAGCTCGACGGCACCAAGACCAAGGCCAAGCTCGGCGCCAATGCCATCCTCGGCGTGTCGCTCGCTAACGCCAAGGCCGCTGCTGCCGCTCTCGGCCAGCCGTTATACAAATACCTCGGCGGACCGAACGCGAAAGTCCTGCCGGTGCCGATGTGCAACATCATCAACGGCGGCGCGCACTCCGACGCCCCGATTGATTTCCAGGAATTCATGATCATGCCGAAAGGCGCCCCGACCTTCCGCGAAGCCATGCGCTATGGTGCCGAAGTGTTCCACGCCTTGAAAGGCATCCTGCATGACCGTCATCTTGGCACCGCTGTCGGTGACGAAGGCGGCTTTGCCCCGACCTTGAAGTCGACCGAAGACGCGCTCGAAGTGATCGCGGCCGCGACGAAGAAAGCCGGTTACAAGCTCGGCAAGGATATCTTCATCGCCCTCGACGTTGCCAGCAGTGAATTTTACGACAAGGCCAGCAAGAAGTATGTGTTCAAGAAATCCTCCGGCAAGAAATTGACCGCCGAGGAATTGATCAGCTTCTACAAGGACCTGCAGAAGAAGTACCCGATCATCTCGATCGAAGACGGCACCGCCGAGGAAGACTGGGCCGGTTGGAAGAAACTGACCGATGCCTTGGGCGACAAGACCCAGTTGGTCGGCGACGACCTGTTCGTCACCAACGTCGAATTCCTCAAGAAGGGTATCGATACCGGCACCGCCAACTCCATCCTCGTCAAGGTGAACCAGATCGGTTCGCTGACCGAGACCCTGGACGCGGTGCAAATGGCCATGAACGCGAACTACACCGCGGTCATCAGCCATCGCAGCGGTGAAACCGAAGACTCGACCATCGCTGACATCGCCGTCGCCACCAACGCCGGACAAATCAAGACCGGCTCCTTCTCCCGTTCTGACCGTTTGGCCAAATACAACCGTCTCCTTCGCATTGAAGAAGAACTGGGTGCCAACGCGATTTATGGGGGTTCGATCTAAATTCTTTGATCCGCGCAGCGTCAAAACCGCTGCGCGGACAGCCCATGGCGACCTTTGGCACAGGCTGTTGCCGTGGGGCTACTTCCTCCTTGTCCTGGCGCTGGGCGTATTGGCGGTGGTGATCTACCAGCCGGTCATCCGCAAAAGCCAGGAACAAATGAACCGCAAAGTCTGGCTGCAGCGCCAGATCGACCAGCAGAAAGCGTTGAGCATGCAAATGGAGGACGAGCTCAACAATCTGCAAAACGATCCCTATTACATTGAGCGCATGGCGCGCGACATCCTGAAATACGGCCGCAATGGCGAGGTCATTTTCAAATTCTCCGGTGATCTGAGCGATTCGGAAAACCAGCCATCTAAACCAACGGGGGCTAAACGTTAAGAGTAAGTTGAATGTTTACTTGGTTTCTATTACAAATATTGCTTGTTTCGTATTAGATTCTCCGAAATCCCATACACCACGGTAGGTTCCAAATTCATCGCGATTTAAACCAATACCTGAGCTAATTTGATCCCCATCTTTGCAGAATAGGGTAAATTCAACCAACATTCTGGTGCTATTTTCTGAATAGCTAATTTTACCGATTTTTACTTTCTCCACATCACGTTTTTTACTCATGATGATATTATCCCCTGCAAGGGTGCTAAAGGCATAATTAAAAGATTCTATTACAGTTTTTTCTACTTGTTTATTAGATGGATGTGAAAAATGAGAACTGCCAGATATGCGATTAAGATATCCGTTAAGAAGAATCGCTCCACTAATCATAAAGGCGGCAATAAGGACAGTAAGCTTCATATATGATAAACGAAACTTTAAAGTTTGAAGGTTGATTAGCAAGTATTTTGCGGACATGGTCATTAGCGTCTGCACATTCTCGATTGTCAGAACATTAATTTTGCCTATATTGGAAAAACCATGAAAACTCCTATCCGTGTTGCTGTCACCGGTGCTGCCGGTCAAATTAGTTACTCACTGTTATTCCGCATCGCTTCCGGTGCGATGTTTGGTCCCGAGCAACCGGTCATTTTGCAGCTGATCGAAGTTCCCGTGGAAAAAGCCATGAAGGCGCTCGACGGCGTGGCGATGGAGCTGGATGATTGCGCGTTTCCCCTGCTCAAGGGCATGGTGCTGACCAGCGACGCGAAGGTCGGATTCAAGGATGCCAACTGGTGTTTGCTGGTGGGCGCCAAGCCCCGCGGCCCCGGCATGGAGCGTGCCGATTTGCTCAAGGACAACGGCAAGATTTTCATCGAACAAGGCAAGATCATCGATGCGGTTGCCGCGGATGACGCGCGCATCGCGGTGGTGGGCAACCCCGCCAACACCAATTGCATGATCGCCGCCAGCCAGGCCAAGCGCCTGCCCGCCGACCGCTTCACCGCGATGGTGCGCCTCGACCAGAATCGCGCGCAAACCCAGCTGGCCAAGAAGGCCGGCGTGGATTTGACCGCAGTGAAAAATATCTTCATTTACGGCAATCACAGCCCGACCATGTATCCGGCCTACCCGCATGCCACCATCAATGGCAAGCCGGTGACCGAAGTCATCACTGACAAGGAATGGCTGAAAGGCCCGTTCTGCGAAACGGTCGGCAAACGCGGTGCGGCGATCATTGCGGCGCGCGGTGCCTCTTCGGCGGCCTCGGCGGCGAATGCGCTGGTTGACCATGTGCGTGATTTGATGACCCCCGGCGCTATTCATTCCGTCGCGGTAAAATCGAACGGCGCTTATGGTTTCGATCCGAACGTCTGGGCGGGCATGCCGGTTCGTACCACCGGCCCCGGCGCCTACGAAGTCATCACCGATTACAAGATGTGCGAATTCTGCCAGTCGAAGATCGCGGCGACCAACAAGGAACTTGTTGAAGAG
This sequence comes from Verrucomicrobiales bacterium, assembly GCA_031256975.1. Lineage (GTDB taxonomy): Bacteria > Verrucomicrobiota > Verrucomicrobiia > Methylacidiphilales > JAAUTS01 > JAIRPN01. Next base: position 218,140 of record JAIRPN010000013.1, read on the forward strand.
CGCGCGGCGGTTGCCGATATGTTGTAATCCGGCATGAAATTTATCAAAAGGCTGCCTGAGAGATCGGGCAGCCTTTTTTGTTTACCCCTGACATGAAACCCGGATTGTTACGAACCTTTGCCATTGTCGGCGCTTTTACCCTGGGCGCGATTGTGCCGCAGGCCTCGTCGTTAGCGTGGGTGATCCGCTGGTTGATCATGGCGATGCTGTTCATCACTTTCCTGCAAATTCGTTTTTCCCGCCAGTCGCTAACCGCGAGCCATGTTTATCTGTTGCTTGCCAATTTTATCATGGGTTTTGCCGGCCTGGGTATCGGCTGGCTGCTGGGCAATCGTGACATCATGCTGGCGGCGTTCTTTGCCGGCATTACCCCGACGGCGACCGCAGCGCCGGTGATTGTCGGGTTCCTGCGCGGAAAGGTGGAATATGTGGTGATTGCGTTTCTGCTGACCAACGTGGTGATTGCGGCATTTCTGCCGGTACTGTTGCCATGGGTGTTGGACGTGTCCACGGATGGCATTTACCTGCACGTGGCGCAAAGCGTCGGACTGGTGGTGTTTGCGCCGATGCTGGGGGCTTGGGTGCTGCGGAAACTTCATCATCAATCGACGCATTGGCCGAGCAAGCTGCGCAACGTGTCGTTTGGCATGTGGGTGCTGGCGTTGTTCCTGATCACGGCGAATGCGTCGGATTTTTTCCGCCAGGAAGCTTCCGCTGAACCTTTGATTCTGGCGAAGATCGGCCTGGTGAGCATGCTGGTGTGCGCGTTGAATTTTTTGCTGGGGGCCTGGATTGGCGGCAAGGAATTCCGCCGCGAGGCCAGCCAGTCGCTCGGCCAGAAAAACACCACCTTCACGATTTATCTGGCGATGGTCTACGCCAATCCCCTGGTCGCGCTGGGACCGACCTTCTATGTGCTGTGGCACAATTTATGGAATTCGTTCCAACTCTACCAGGCGGAACAAAAACGCCCGGAACGCTAATGGCGAAGTTGGATCACCTTTTGAAGAATTTGGTCGTTAGCGTCCGGTAAATGCGTTGCGCTTCATCCAGCTTGAGCAACCAGGCAGAACCGAAATAAGTGGCGGCGCCGATGCCGCTGATGACAAAAGCCTGGATGATGTAGGCGATGCCCTGGCCCTTGAAAATCCCGACATGAACGTCGTGCAGCCAGACCGACAGGGTGTCGGCGAACAACCAGTTCAACATGTACACCATGCCGGCCATGACGAAAGTCGCGGCAAGAATCTTGGCGAGGGAAATGAAGAAGGTTTTGTCAAACGGGTTGCCGATCAAGCGGTATAACCAAAACCATAACTGGAATGAGTTTAACAAGGCGACAATGGAAATGGAAAGCGGCAGGCTGTAGAGACCCAGATTGAATACACGGATAAAGCAGTAGTTGAGTAAAATATTTAATAGGATTCCGCTAATACTGATACGGACGGGAGTCCATACCTTATTCAGGGCGTAAAAGGTGGGTGCCAGGACTTTGATGGCAGAGTAGCCGATGAGCCCGATCGAATAGTAACGCAGCAGCGTGGCGGTCTGGGCCGTATCGGCGGAATGGTAGGCGCCATGTTGAAACAATGCGCCGATGATGGGGGTGGCCATTAGCGCCAAGCCAACACTGGACGGAATGGCGAGTAACAACATGTAGCGTAACCCCTCCTGGATGCTGTGTTTGAATTCGTCGAGATTGTTCAATGCAGCGGAACGGGAAACGGAGGGCAACATCACGGTGGAAATCGCCACGCCGAACATGCCGATGGGCATTTGCATCAGGCGGAAGGCATTGTCCAGCCAGGTGACTGCGCCATTACCAAATCCCGTGGCAAAATAGGTGGAAACCAAAACATTAACCTGTACGGCGGCCGCGCCGACGATGGCGGGTATCATCAGGAACAGGATTTTTTTCAGCCCGGAATCCTGCAGGTCGAAAATCCAGGTGAAACGAAAACCGAATTTGCGGGCGCGCGGGATTTGCGCCGCCCACTGTGCGAGTCCGCCGAGCAGCACGCCGATGGCGAAGCCGGTGACGCATTTTTCCTTGTCCTGAAAGGTCGGGTCGAAACACCAGGCGATGGCGCCGCCGGCGACAATGGAGATGATGTTGAAGGCCATCGAGGCCGAGGCGGGCAGGCCGAAACTGCCGAGACTGTTGAGCAATCCCATATACAAGGCGGCCAGTGCGGCAAACAGGATGAAAGGAAACATGATCTGGGTCAGTTTCACCGTTAGCGCCAGTTTGCCCGCGGTCTCGGCGAAGCCGGGGGCGATGAGATGGACCAGCGGGCCGCTAAACAGGATACCCAGCAGACAGATCAGGCTGAGCGAGACAACCAGGATATTGAACACCAGATTGGCCAGTCGCAGGGCGGATTCCTTGCCCTCGGTGGCCATTTTTTGCGAGAAGGTGGTGACAAAGGCGGCGGAGAGGGCGCCCTCGGCAAACAGGTCGCGCAACAAGTTGGGGATTCGGAAGGCGACCTTTAGCGCGTCGAGCTCGCGGCTGGCGCCGAAGACGAAGCTGAGTACCATTTCGCGGACCAGTCCGAGGATACGGGAACCGAACACCGCCGCCATGATCTTGGTGGCGGATTTGGCGGTGCTGGGCTTTTGGGGGTCCGGCATTTGGGATATTCTAGTAACTCGGAACCACGAAGTCACGAAGACACTAAGGCCTATTTTTTGGCATCCAGCCGGGAGATTTGCCAGCCGAAGCCGCCTTGGCTGATGCCGCCTTTGAATAGGTGATTTTGCAAGGCGCCGATCAGGCTGTAGGGCGGAGGATTTTGCAGAAGTTTGCTGTTAGCGTGCTGGATCAGTTCGCCGTCGAGCGGTTGGGTGCTGCCGCTAACGGTGAGTTGGTGGTTAGCGTCGAATTGAGCCTTGGCTTTTTCCACCAGGCGGAGTTGAAGATTGGGGTAGTTTTTGCCGAAACGGACCAGTTGGCCGCCGAAGTTGCGGACTTGGTTCAATTGGTAGCCGCTAACGGCCGGGGTGCCGTTTTTCACGGCGCTGAGGCTTTGTTGCAATTCGGCAGAAAGCTCGTCGTTGGCGTCGAGGAACAACACCCAGTCGCGGGTGGCTTTTTGCAGGGCCAGGGCATTGCCGTTGGCGTTGTCCGGATTGCGGATGAAACGGGCGTTGAAATCGGTGGCGATGAACGGGGTGCGGTCGCTGCTGCCGTTGTCGATGATGACGATTTCGTCGGCGATGCCGCGGACGCTTTGCAGGCAGCGCGCGAGGGACGGTTCCGCATTCAGGGTGGTCAGGCAGACGCTAATGTTCATAAGGGAGTGAATCTAGAGAGCAGTTTTCCAAAAGGCAAGTGTCTCACGCAGGGATGCGGGGTACGCGGAATGCGTTGTTATTTTAAAATAACAACCCTGCGTGAGATCAAAGCTTTTTCAAACAGGCTTCGGTGACTTGCTGGACGCTAATGGCGAGCATGCAGCGGTTGTCGAGCGGGCATTCGCGCAGGAAGCATGGGCTGCAGGGAACGTGTTCGCGAATCACGGTGACTGAATCGCCGAGCGGCCCGGTGAGGCGCGGTTCGGTGGAGCCGAAGACGGCGACGGCGGGAGTGCCGAACATGGCGGCAACATGCATGGCCCCGCTGTCGTTACACAGCGCCAACCGTGAGTTGGCGATTAGCGTGAGAAATTCGGCCAGGGTGGTTTTGCCGGTGAGATCACGGATCGGTTTGCTGCACTGGATTTTCAGGCGCGAGGCGATTTCCTGGTCGCCCTTGGTGCCGAGGACGAGCACTTCAAGGTCGTGCTTGGCGCGGATGCGGTTGACGGTTTGCGCATAACGCTCGGTGAGCCAGCGCTTGGCGGGACCGTATTCGGCGCCGGGGCAAAGTGCCAGATAAGGTTTGGTGGTTAGCGTCGAAGGAGCCGGTTTTGGCACCGGGCTGAAGCGCGGGGTGTTGGTGATTTGTTCCAGTTGCAGAGACTGGTGGGAAGGATCGGTGGAGGTTTGTTCGAGTTGTTGCAACAGGTGAAGATAATGGTTAGCGTGATGAACGTAGCCTTTCACTTGCGACGGATGAGGCCAACTGCGGGTGAGCAGCCAGCGGCGGTTGTGGCCGTGGAACCCGTAGCGTTTCGGGATGCCGGCGAGGAAGGGTTCCAATCCGGTCTTGAGTGAATTGGGGAAGATAATCGCGGCATCGAATTTTTTCGGGCGCAGGGACTTGGCGGTGGCGCGGATCCTGGCCTGCACCGGAATGACTTCGCGGATTTGCGGAATCAGCCGCCAGAAATCGGTGAGCTTTTCCGGGCAGAGAATGGCGGGTTTGCAGCCGCTAATGGCGAGTTGCTGGACGGCGGGCAGGGTCATGACGGCGTCGCCGAGCCAGTTGGGGCTGCGCAGGAGAAGGTTGGTGTGGGCGCTAATCATGACGGCAACGCTTTGTTTTTAGCGGCAAAAGAAAGGGAAGGAAATAAAAAGAAGTCGGCGGGGTTTCACGTCGCATAATGGCAAATGCATTTTTATTGCTTCGAAGCAGATTTTTGGTTAGATGGGAGGATATGAGTCGATTAAAATACGGCCTTTGTGGCTTGATTTTGCTTTGCGCGGGGAGTGTCGGTTTTTCATCCGGCGTTAATGATCCTGCCGGTGTTCCCGTGCATTTCACAGCAGAGCAGGCGGGCTTTGTTACCTTGGTGGTTGAGGACCAGCAGGGCAACCGGATCAAGAATTTGACTTTCGACCAGCCGGTGCAGGCGGGCGACAATGTGATTTATTGGGATGGCTCGTCGCTGGACGGCACCGCTTCCCCCGGCACTTATTCGGTGCGCGGAATTTTTCACCAAGGCATTGTCCCGAAACTGGAGTATTCGATTTATTCCCCCGGCACGCCGCCCTGGCCGACGGCGGACAATACCGGCGGCTGGCTGGCGGATCATACCGCCCCGGCGGGGGCGTTGTTTTTGCCGAATGGCAGTCCGTGGGGCGGCAAGAGTGACCAACCGATGATGCTGTTGGCGGCGGATTCGGCGGAGGCGGGACATGCGCTGATGTGGACGGACTTGAACGGCAGGAAACTGGGCGGCGAGAAGATTCGCGGCTGGAATGGCGGCATTGGGCTGGCCCGCGATATTGGCGCCCAGGCGAATCCGGATCATGTTGCCTATACGGTTTATGTGAAGAATCCGAGTCGTGATTTTGGCGCGAAGGATCCGGGCGGCCTGCTGGTCTACGCGATCACCAAGTCGGGCGTCGAATTGCTGGACACGGTGATCGGCGGGATTCAGGTGCATGACGCGTTCCGGCAGTTGAACGCGCTGGCGGCCTACAACGGGTTGCTGGTGCTGTCGAATCCCAAGGCGAATGAATTGGTGGTGTTTAATGTGCGCGGCGCGGTGAAAGCGCATTTTGCGACGATTAAATTGGACAAGCCGGGCGGGTTGGCGTTTGAGCCTGACGGCAAGTTACTGGCGGTCACCAATGGCGAGATCAGGCGCTTTGCGGTGCAGAACAACTGGAAGTCCTGCACGTTGACCGGGGGACAGACGGTAGTTAGCGCCAAGGATTTGCTGGAGCCGAAACAAATCATCGAGGTGAACGGCGAGATTTATGTCAGCGACTGGGGCAAGAGCCATCAGGTGAAGGTGTTTGACGCCGCCAATGGCAAACTGTTGCGCGTGATTGGCAAGGCGGGCGGGCCGCAGATCGGCGATTATGACGAGCAGTGCATGGCGCATCCGCTCGGCATTAGCGTCGATTCCAAGGGCGTGCTGTGGGTGGCGGAGAACGATTACCTGCCCAAGCGCATCAGCCGTTGGGAGGCAAAGACCGGGAAATTCATCAACGCGTGGTACGGACCGACGCAGTACGGCGGCGGCGGGTTTGCCGACCCGAAGGATCTGAGCCGCGCGTATTATCCGTCGGTCGGCAATCCGGGCAGTTTTGGCCTGCTGGAATTCAAGGTTGACCTGCAGAGCGGGACTTCGTCGCTAACGGCGGTGCGTTACCGTTATCCCGACCCGAAGAACAATATGATCAGTTACTACGGCTATGACCGCGCGCCGATCTTTTTCCCGGATGACATGGCCGCGCTGGGTTCGCACGGCGGTACGACACCGGGGCAGACGTTTTACTATCAGGGACGGCAGTATTTCACCAATGCCTACAACACATATTGGTACAACCAGGGCAGCCAGACCGTGCTGTGGATTCTAGAAAATGGGGTGTGCCGTCCGATTGCCGCCTGTGGCTGGGTGTGGAGCGGCGCGCACCGCTGGCCGAAGCTGGATGAGCCCGACATCAAAAAGAATATTCCCACCGACGGCAAGCCGGATGATGTGTTTTATGTGTGGACCGACCTGAACCATGATCATGCGGTGCAGGCGGATGAAATGCAATTTTTCCGCCCGTCATTGACGGCTTACCAGGGCGTGATTTTCCAGCCGGATCTTTCCATCGTTAGCGGCGCGCCGTTCCAGATTCCGGCGACGGTGGATGAGAAGGGCGTGCCGGTTTATGACTTTGCCAAGCTGCGCTTGCTGGCGGATACCAAGACGCCGATCGGCGGCGACGTCGCGTTGAGCCCGGACGGCTGGACGATCCTGGATTGCAAGGGTTACAAGGACGGGCAACTGCGCTGGACCTTGGCGACGAATGCGGACAAGACGCCGCCGAAGGGGCCGGGCGATTTGAAAGACCCGAAACGCATGCTGGGGTACCCGGTCAAGGCCGCTAATGGCGAGGCCGGCTGGCTGGTGGCGCGTTATTCCTACATGGGTGAAATCTATGTTTATTCGACCGACGGGATTTTGGTCGCCACGCTGGGCGCGGACGCGAGGCAGTCACCGTTCTGGCCTTATGCCAAGGAAGAGAAAGGCATGGCGATCACCGGCTTGACTTTTGACGCGGAGCATTTCTGGCCGTTCATGTTCGGCAATGACAACGGCAATGTTTACCTGTGCGTGGGAAAGTGGCATAGTTCGATCGTGAAGCTGGACGGGCTTGACAAGGTGAAGCGCGTGGATTTGGGCAAGGTTGTCCTGAGCGACCTAATCCTGAAGGAAGTGGCTTCGGCGCGCGAACGCAAGGCGTCGCAGGATGCGTTGCGCGACCAGGTTCCGGTCTCGTCGTTAGCGTCGGCCAAGGTTGACGGCAAACTGAACCAATGGCCGGCGAACAAGTGGGCGTTGATCAATGACAAATGTTCGTTCCAGCTCGCCGTTAGCGGCGACAAACTGGTGGTGGCCTACCAGACCGACCAGCCGGATTTATTGCAGAATTCCGCCGCGGAATTTCCCTTTGCGTTCACCCAGGGCGGCGGGCTTGACCTGATGCTGCGCAGCGGTGGCAGCGGGGCGAGCCGGGAGCCGGGAATCGGCGACATCCGCTTGTTCGTAACCAAGAAGGACGGCAAGACCCTGGCGGTCTTGTATCGCCAAAAGGCCGCCAATGGCGGCAACAAGCAGGTCTTTGCCTCGCCGGTGGGACAGGTGGTTTTTGACGATGTGCAGAACGTCAGCCAATCGGTTCAGGTGGCGCAGGACGGCGGTAATTATGAATTCTCGGTACCGTTGTCGGTGCTGGGACTGAATGATCCGGCCGGAAAATTTTTCCGCGGCGATGTCGGCTTGGTGTTGGGCAACGGCAGCAAGGCACGGGCGCGCATTTACTGGCACAACAAGGAAGACTCCATGTGTGCCGACGTGCCGAGCGAGGCGAGGCTGAACCCGGGCCAATGGGGTTTGTTTAAATTTTGAGGAGTGAAGAGTGAAATTTTTATGAATAGATCATATGTCGGGGCCATTGTTTGCCTCAATTTGTTGTGCGCCGGTGTCTTTGCTGGCGAGGCGCTAATCACCAAGGACCGGCCGGTCAAAATCATGCCGGTGGGCGATTCGATTACCGAGGGCAAATACACGCAGGGCGGGTATCGCCAGCCGTTGTTGCAGTTGTTGAAGTCGGGGGGCTATGAGGTGACCTTTGTCGGCAAGGAAGACAATGGTGAGGCGGCCAATGAGACGGGCTTTTCCAAGGGGATGACGAACGCCAACCATGAAGGTTACGGCAGTGCGAGGATCGTGATGTTGCTGAACGGCGGAACGGTGGAGGGTCACACGGCCCTGCCGATCAAGACCACAATGGAGAATAACAAGCCGGACGTCGTGCTGGTCATGCTGGGAACCAACGATGTGATGGGCGGGGTGCCGGCCAAGACCATGCAGGAAACGATGGAAAAACTGCTGGACGGGATCTTCGCGGCAAACAAGGACGCGGCGGTGGTGTTGGCGAGCATTCCGCCGATTACCAGGCCGGGGTTGGAAGCGAAAAACAAGGCGGTGGACGAGTATAACCGGCTGGTGCCGAAAATCGTGGAGAAAGAACAGGGGAAGGGACGCAAGATCGCATTCGCTGATATGCATTCGGTGTTTCCCAACGGGGAAGGCTTGACCGGCGACAAGGTTCATCCGAACGCGGAAGGATACAAGGGGATGGCGGCGTTGTGGTATTCGGTATTGACGGCGACAGCAAATAACCCCGATTAGCGAAGTTATTTGAAAACAAAAAAAGAGGCGTGGTTGTTACCACGCCTCTTTTGCTAAACCGATGGTTCGATCGCCGTTAGCGGATCACGCCGAATTCGGCGCGGCGGTTGGCGGCCCAGGCCGACTCGTTTTCGCCCTGTTGGGCGGGACGTTCCTTGCCGTAGGAAATGGTGGTTAGCGCGGCGGAATTGGCGCCGAGGCCGAGCAGATAATCGCGGGTGGCGATGGCGCGGCGTTCGCCGAGGGCGACGTTGTATTGAATCGTGCCGCGGCTGTCGGTGTGGCCGGCGATGACCAGCTTGGCATTCGGATTTTCACTCAGCCATTTGGCAACGGCTTCGAGTTTCGGGCGCTCGCTGGCCTTGATGGTAAAGCTGTCGAAATCGAAGTGAACGATGTAGGCTTGCAGGACGCTGTAATCGGCGCTGTCGGGATTGACGCCGTCCGGCAGGCGGTTCATGGCGACATTGCTGTCCAACGGCAGGGTGCCGCCGTCACCGGCAGTGCCACCCGTGCCGTCGCCGTCGATTTTTTTATGGCTGTTGGAGCAGGCAGCCAGGCCCAAGGTTAGCGTCGCGGCGATGAGGTAAAGATACTTTTTCATAATTTTTATTGGATGGGTTGGTTATTTTGAAGCATTCGGTTCGGAACAATTTGACAGACCGTTGTCGATTTGTACAGATTTTTTTGTCTTCGAGTCGATCAGGTAAAGCTTGCCGCCGCGGGAGAACACCAGATGGCGGGAGTCTCGGCACCAAGAGGGGGTTTCGTTGTTGCCGGAGGCGGTCAGGACGCTTTGCTGGCCGGTGGCAATGTCGCTAACGGCGATCTGGAAGGTGCCGGCGGTGCGGACGGTGTAGGCGAGCAACTTGCCGTCGGATGACCAGTCGGGCTCGGTGGTGTAGCTGGAGAAGGTGTTGAAGCGCTGGGCCGCGCCGCCACCGGCGGGCATGAGGTAGATTTGCGGGGCGCCGCGGTCGTCGGAGACATAGGCGATTTGCGAACCGTCGGGCGAATAGACCGGGGTGGCCTCGGAACCGATGGTGCGGGTGAGGCGTTGCGGATCGCCGCCATTGGCGCCGATGGTGTAGAGTTCCGGGTTGCCGTCCTTGGAAAGGGTCAGGGCGATGCGGGAACCGTCAGGGGAGAAGCTGCCGCCGGAGTTGATGCCGGGATAGAAGGCGACGCGGCTGCGGTTATTAGCGGCGAGATCGATGATCCAAGTGTCGGCGTAACCGCTTTTCCACGAGGTGGAGACGATCTTGTTGCCTTGTTTGTTGAATTTCGGCCCGAGGTTGAGCGAGTTGTCATTGGTCAGCGAGCGCACCACGCCGCCGTCGATGTCCATCAGATAAAGGTCCTTGATTTCCTTCGGCTTGGTGGTTTTTTGCACCACGAAGACCACCTTGCTGGTGGCGATGCCGGGCAGGCCGGTGACGGCCTCGACAATGGCGTCGGTGAATTGGTGGGTGGCGCTGCGCCAGTCGCCGGAGAAGTTCTTGGTGAAGACCTGCCCGCTGGCGGTGCTGAGAGTGCCGGTAAGACCGTTCGCGGTTAGCGTCCCCTTGGCGATAAATTGGGCGGAATCGGCCGGGGTGACGTTAAAGGCGCCGTGCATTTTGAAGTCGTTTTGGATTATGGCGGTGGCTTTGGAAGCGTCGGCGCCGCCGCTAATGACGGCGTTGATATTGTATTGATTGCCCTGGGTAATTTCGATCTGTGCAGTGGCGAAATTGGCGGACAAAAAGACGCTAATGGCAAAGAGGCTAAGTCCCTTGATTAGAAGCTGATTCATAACCGAGAGACAATTGCAGCATTTTTACGAAAATGCGAGTAAAAACTGGTTGTGGCAACCAGTTGGGAACAGGCGTGATTTTAGGGAGAAAATTGAAAAAGGGCGAAATTTTCTGCCAAATCGGCCGGTAGAGGAAGTTGCTTGATCCAAGGTGGCAATTGGCCGATTTTGAGGAGGTTATAAAATGATTTGTCGCTTACGGTGATATCCGAGGTTTTCAAATTGATCAGGACGAGGGTGATATGCTTGGCCAGAAGCTGCTGCCGGGCGGAATCGAGGTCTTCGTTGGTGAATAAGTGGTAAACATAAAGAATACCATCGGCATTGCGATGGCTTCCGGTGGCAATGACCGAGAAGGGAGTGCGGTAAACAATTTCGGTGCCGTAGTTGCAGCTTGCGGCGATGACCTGCGGTGAATTCGCGAAAGGCTGGGCATTCATCCAGTCGCAAAGTTCAGGGATTTGGTTTTTGGTATTATGCTTGGCCAGACTGGGCGAATTCTTGGGGGTGAGCAATACACCGAGTGCGAAATTGCCCACGGCGAAACAAATAATCACCACACAGCGTACCAAGGGATAAAAATTTTTCCGCACCCGCCGGCAAAGATGGTCTATCAGGAAATAAATGAATCCGACAAAGGGAATCAGGGCGACCGCCTCGGAATACAGGATCCATCGGGCCTGCGCAATGGCCAGCAGGGCAAAGACCAGGTTGATTGCCAGCAAGTAAATCCAGATTGACCGGGTATGAGGATCGGAAGTTTTCCGGATTTTGTGGATGCTCCGGGGAATGCCGAATATCGCGGGAAACAGCCAAAGGGCCAATTGGCCCGGCAGGTCCGACCATGGGGAATAAAGATGCTGGTATTCCTGGATATGGTTAAACCACATTTTTACCAGGATGGGATCAATGTTGGCGGTTGGGCCCAGGATGAATTGGGGATTAAGCAGTTCCGCGATGCCGAAGACAATGAAACCGCCGCATAAACCAAAGGCGATTTTCTGTTTCAGGGAGGGGAGAGAAAGCCGTGATGCCAGCAGCCAGAAGAGCCATACACTAATGAACACTGTCAGATGGACCAGTGAAAAACGGTCGAGTTCCTGAAAGTTCCAGCGCTGCGGGGGGACATGAACCAGATAAAGCAAGAGGCTCCAGATGGCGATGCCAGCTGAATACCACAGGGCTTTTTTCGCGGCATGCGGGGTACCGGTTAACCAAAGGATGCCAAACACCAGATAACTGATGCCGGTTGAAATCAAAGCCTCGATGCTGATGGCCATCGCCAGGCTTTGTGAAAGTGACGCCAGCAGGGCGCTGGTCGGGCGTACGGTGTTTTCCGCCAGCAGCTTGGTCATGCCGCCCAGGCTGAGCATCATCAGCAGGATCAACAGTCCGTGGTGATCGGGCCGGGCAAACATGCTGTAAATGACGATTGAGGGCTGCAGAATATAAAACAAGGAACTGAGTATCCGTTCGCGGCTGGATAACACCGGTTTCCCCGCCCAGACGATGACGAGGCACCCCAAGGCCAGGCAAAGCGGGCTGATAATGGCGGCCCACCAAAAAATACCGGCCTTGATGCCGATGAGTTTGCCGAGAATCAGGCCGCCGCCAAGAATCAGGGCGTCCAATAAACGGCTCCATTGGGTGGTTTCTGGATGTTGCGGGTTATCCCGGGGCAGGGTGTTGTCGTACCAGCCGACGCCGTGTTGCAACTGGTCGACCAGATTCAGGCGGGTGTAGACATCCTGGTCGAAGGACTTCATGCCTGACAAGTAAATGGATATAGTAATGACAAGGGCAAACAGGGCGAAGAGCCACGCGGAACGATATGCGGACATAAGATAATTTGCGAAAGGCTAAAAGTCACATACTCCGTCAAAGCTTGCAAACATAAAACGGCATAAAGTAACCAAGCAATCGAAAGGCAATGAAACAGGGAAATAAAGCCGTCCTTGATGGGCAATATTTGCCCATCAAGAGGCTCTTTTTTCCTGCATAAAAGTAAGCTTGCCTTTATCAATCTCTTATTTTAAAGGGGATTCCGGTGTTAAGGGCAAGTTGGCATGCCAGCCGCTAATTATTAACCGATGAACAGCAGAATATCCAGACCGCATAAAGCGATGGGTGCTTTCTGGGGGAAGGGTAGGCTGCGGCAGTATCGATGGGGGAGTTTGATGCGGCGTTCAAATGTTGCATGGAACTTTATCCGCGGAGTGGGCGCAAGGGGGCAAACTTTGGTGGAGTACTCTTTGATATTGTTTTTGATCACCTTGGTACTCGTCGCATTGCTTGTGGCGATCAGCGGAGATGTATCGGTCATGTTTGACAAGATTAAGAACGCGGTACTGGGTGTGAACACATAAACCAAAACAAAAAACAGGAATAAAAATATGATTACCAAATTCTATACGAAAATGATCAGCCAACTCGTTCACCTGAAGAGCAAAAAAGGCCAAACCCTGGTTGAATACGGTTTGATCCTCGCCTTGGTTGCCATCGTTGTGATCGCTGTTTTGACCGCTTTGGGCGGCAAGCTGACCAACATCTTCAATTCCGTCAGCACCACTCTGGGCAGCTAAGCCCGGATTAGATTTAATTACGTAATTGAATAAGAATAGCCCCGGGAACTCCCGGGGCTATTTCTATTTGGGAGTGGCCCTTGATCTTTATTGCCGGGTACGCAATTGATCAATCCGTTGATTCAAGCGTTCGGTGGTTGATTGAAACCAGCTCATATTTTCCGGGGTTATCGGCTCGACGGGCATTTCCTGTGGCCTGACTCCGCGACTCTTTTTTAATGCACGGTTCCATGCGGCGAGGTCAAAGGCCTGCAACACATTGGCCTCATGTACTGGCAAGTCGTTGATTTCTTTTAAATAGGAGAGCCAGTGTTCCGGCAGGGCAATTGGCCGGCCGGAGTTTTGAGAGTTTCGTTCGAAAATCAAAAGCGAATTGTTTGCGTGGATTAATTTCCATTTGGAATTGGGTTGGTACAACAACCAGAGCCATCTTGCGGTAAATTCGTCAATCACCCAGGCATCGACTTCCAGGTGGTCGAGCGCATAAGCAACCGCTTCCGGGTGCAGCTGCAGGAAATAATAATAACGAAGATTGTCCTCCGCGTAGTGTCCCGAACAAGTGTCTTGAAACGGATGAAGCCTCCCATTCAATGTCTGCGCGAAGGAGGCATTGGCGACATCAGACATCATGAAGGCTTGCGGCTTGTGGTCGGCCAGCCAGTTCAGCGCGGAAGAAGTGGCGGCGAAGTCCCGTTGCCTGGCGATGAATTTTTGGATCGACAGGATTTGGAAGATACCGATCCACGAGGCAAATGCCAGGCAGATTGCAAATAATGTGACAGGCGTGACGGTAAGGAAAGGTTTGCCCGGATGTTTAATCACCAGCAGAATCAACAGCAGGCAGGAGGCCAGCAGGGCGATGTGTCGCATGGAAATCATGCCGAGGACGAATAGGGCCAAGAGCAAAAAGACCAGCCATCCGGTTCGCAGGAAAGTGTCCCTGGATGAAAAAATTCTTTTTAACCCGCAGAACAGCATGATGACACTCAGGCAGATCATGCCGGGACTGGGCGGCCACAGTTCGCCGTTGATATCCACCGAGAGCTTGTTCGATTGATTGAGCAGGGGTCTCAGCAGATTGAGCCACCCGTCGGGATGCAAAAAAGGAGTGATCAGGCATATCAAGCCGGATGGGAACAGGATGCCGTAAAATCCGTCACGGTTTCTTTGATGAAAGAACCACTGCCACAAGGCCCAGCAGCCCAGCATGAAAATGCCGAGAATGTATGAGCTATGGGAATTGGACCAAATTAACAACGAGGCAAAAATAATTAGCCAGAACCAGATGGGTTTGCGTGGTTGGGGAGGGGAATACCGGCACAAAAAGTAACCAAGGCCGACCAATGCCAAAATAGCCGCAATTTCTGCGCGATAATTGATGCGAATATAAAAAATGACGAAAATAAAGGCCAATGGGACAAACCACAACGGGTTATCCTGCCGGCGTTTGTACAGCAGGCAAGCCAGGGGGGCCAAAAAGCAAAAGATCAAGATGCCGAAGGAGATCCAGACCAGATGGTGCCCCCCGATATGGTAAAGGGTGCCGATGAGCAATTCATAAAACCGGTACTCATGGGGATAAGGCGCAGCCGGTAATCCGAATGCATATAGGGGTCCGTCAATGGCTTTGCCGCCCAACAACCAAAGTCCTTCTTCAACTTGCCACCAGTAATCCGGGAAATTATTCGGACGAAATGCCACCAAAATGGCCCACAGCATGAAAAAACCGAGGATGATCTTTTCAAAACAATTCGTCAATTTTTGCACTCGAAAGTATGTCCACGAAAACAGGGGCAGTTCAAGATCGAATCGTTCCGGGAGTAAAGCCGGGTGTCTTGCGAAAAAATAAGGCAGGGACAAGCATTGCTTGCAAATAAAGGGGAACACATTGATCTGCCGCCACCGCTTTCCAAAAGTGACGGAAATGTGACGGCGTCGCCATAAATTCGTAACAATCGACTTCCATCTTCTTTGGCGTCTTGAGGCATTCCGCGGGGGTGCCGCACGGGACAATAAAACTCAAGGAGGAAATACTTAGATGAAACGTGAATTTATACGATGGGGCCTGGCGGCGGGCTTTGCTGCCGTTTCGGCGGTCGGCGCCTTTGCGCAGCAGGCTGGCCAGCAGGGAGCGGTTGGCGACGGCTTGATTGACGCGCTGGTGAAAAAGGGCGTGTTGACTTACCAGGAAGCGGAGGACATCCGCACAGACTTGAAGAATGAATACCAGGCAACCCCCGGTGGTTTCCTGACCGTGGGTTCTCCCGCGGTGACCGGTCTGCGTTTGTACGGTGATGCCCGTTTGCGTTACCAATACAACAACATTCAGACCATGAACGGCACCCCGAACCATGACCAGGATCGCTACCGTTACCGCATCCGTATCGGTGCCGATTATACCTTCGCGGAAAACTGGAAAGCCGGCGTGCGTTTGGAAACGGCCACCAAGTCCGACTCCACCAACCAGGACTTCGGCGGTTACTTCAGCAAGGATGGCGACAGCATTTACGTCGGTCTCGCTTACTTGGAATATGAAACCAAGACCCCGTCGCTCTTCGGCAATTCCTTCGCGGATTATTTCGACCTGCGCGCGGGCAAGCACTTGCAGCCCTTCACGCTGAATGACATGCTGTGGGATTCGGATATCAACCCGGAAGGTTTCTCCGAGCAGATCGGCTGGACTGACGTGTTTACCGACGGCTTGGGCGTGACTCTGCGCGGCGGCGAATACATCACCTCCAACTCCAAGAATGACACCGGCTACCAGAACACCGGCGGCACCAAGGGTTCCGACCAGTTCCTGTTTGTGGCCCAGGCCGAGGCCAAGTACAGCTTTGACAAGAACACTTCGCTGTTGGTGGCTCCCGCCTTCATCAAGGAAACCAACGGTTTGGCCACCGGTGCCAACCAGGACGGCGGCGCGATCTTCGACAAGCAGAACAATATTCCCTTTGTCGGCAATATCGACGTGATCACCATCCCGGTGCAATTCGGCTGGAAAATGTGGGACCTGCCCAACAAGGCTTACGGTTCCTGGGGTTACAATTTCTCGGCTGACGACTGGGCGCACCAAGTCGGTCTGGTCAACGGCGGCGGCAACCAACTCTGGAACCTGGGTTACCAGATCGGTAATGCCAGCAAGAAGGGCACCTGGCAGGTCGGCATTGAATGGCGTTACATCGAAGCCGGTGCCTACAGCACCTGGCTGCAGGATTCCGACTGGGCGGCCAGCTACCAGAACCAGCAAGGTCCCGTGCTGAGCGCCAAGTATGCCTTCACCGACAACATCAGCGGCGGTGTCACCTGGTTCCACAGCAGCCCGATCAAGGACAACAGCGGCGTGACTGCGGTCAACGGCGTGACCGCCTCCAGCGGCGCCAAGATCGGCGTGACCGACACCATCCAGGTCGACCTGAGCTGGAAGTTCTAATTTATACATCGCTAGCGGTGGCATGGCTTGAAACCATGCCGCCAACGGCAACCCAAACTCTAAGGACACAAGGAATATTATGTTGAAAAAAATTATCGCAGCAGTTTTATTGGCCTCGGTCACCACACTGACCGCCAAGGCTGACGTGCAAATCGGCGGCGCGGGTAGCTCGTTTGATTACCCGGCCCTGATGAAGTGGTTCAAGTACTACGCCAAGGTTGACAAGGACACCACCTTTAACTACCAGTCCGTCGGCTCCGGCGGTGGTATCAAGGCGTTCTATGACCGCACCGTGGACTTCGGCGCGACCGACGCGTTCCTCAAGGACGACAAGCTAGCCCAATCCCCTGCCGGCCCGATCCTGCACATCCCGATCGTGGCGGGTGCCGTGGTTCTGGCTTACAACCTGCCTGACAGTCCGAAGCTGGTGTTGAACAACCAAGTGGTTGCCGACATCTTCCTTGGCAAGATCAAGAAGTGGAATGATCCCGCCATTGCGGCTCTGAATTCCGGCGTTTCGCTGCCGGCCAAGGACATCGTGGTCGTGCATCGTTCCGACGCCTCCGGCACCACCTTCATCTTCACCGACTATCTTTCGAAGGTCAGCGACGAGTGGAAGAGCAAGGTCGGCAACGACACCACTGTCAAATGGCCGACCGGTCTCGGTGGCAAGGGCAATGACGGCATCAGCGGCCAGGTCAAGCAATTGCCCGGCGCGATTGGTTATGTCGAACTCGCCTATGCCGAGCAAAACCACCTCCCCTACGCTGACCTCATCAACAAGGCTGGCAACCGCGTGAAGGCCACCCCGGCCGCGGTTTCCGCCGCCATGGCGACCGCCACCATCCCGGACGACTTCCGTTTCTCGATGGTAAACGCCCCCGGTGCCGAAGCCTGGCCGATTGCTGGTCCGAGCTGGGTGATTATCTACGTCAACCAGAAGGACGCTGCCAAGGGCAAAGCCCTGGTCAACTTCCTGAAATGGGCCGTGGTTGAAGGTCAAGAAATCACCCCGATCATGGATTACGCTCCGCTGCCGAAGGAATTGCAGAAACGCATCCTCGCCAAGCTGGCGCAGGTCAAATATTGATCTGAAGGATTTCACAGGCGCGGGGGAGGGTCTCGATCCATCCCCGCGCCTTTTCCTTATTACGACACAAGCCCCTTTGCGCCCAGACTATAGCCCGACGGGGCTTGCAGGTAAAAATCCCCCTAACGGTCTGGCGTCTTTGTGTTTTTCCGGATGAACTCCCTTTGTTACAGAATGGGGGATCACACCGAGCCGGGATGTGGTGCACACCGGAATAGGATGGAAGGCGAAAACAAAGCCGCCTAAACCGAGAAAATGGGAAAATCGTAACACAATCGTAACAATTTCGCCACAAACCGGCTTCATACTCCCTTTACTTTCCAATTATGTCCAACGCTACTCTCGCCGTGCCACCGGCTCCACCGCAAGCGCCCGCCAAAAAATGGGGCGATCAGGCATTCAAACTCATCACACTGCTGGCATCGCTTAGCATCATTGTGTTGATCGTGGCGCTCGGTTACATCCTGTACGATTCTTCCAAGCTTTCCATTAATAAATTTGGCTTTGGCTTCATCACCGGTACCAACTGGGACTCGGTGGCGGGAATCTTCGGGGCGCTGCCCTACATCTATGGAACACTGTCTTCCTCGCTGATCGGTTTGCTGATTGCCGTGCCGCTGAGTGTTGCCACCGCCGCCTATCTCACCGACCTCGCGCCGGTCTGGCTGCGCCAGCCGGTGGTGTCGATCATCGAAATGCTGGCGGCGGTGCCCAGTGTCATCTGGGGTTTGTGGGCGATCCTGGTGATGGTGCCGTTTTTGCGTGATTATATTTACCCGACTATGCAGAAGGTGCTAGAACCGATTCCCTTGATCGGGCAGTTGTTTTCCGGTCCGATTTATGGCGTTGGCATCTTATCCTCCGGGATCATTCTGGCGGTGATGATCATCCCGATTATTACCTCGGTATCCCGCGAAATTCTGCGTTCGGTACCGAACATCCAGCGCGAGGCCGCCTATGCCTTGGGCGCCACCCGCTGGGAAGTGACCCGCATCGCGGTGCTCAGCTACGCCAAGCGCGGTTTGCTCGGTGCATCGGTGCTCGGTCTGGGCCGTGCATTGGGCGAGACCATGGCGGTCACCATGGTGATCGGCAACAAATCCGACATCAGCGCCTCGCTGTTCGCCCCCGGTTACAGTCTGGCGAGTGTCATTGCCAATGAATTCGGCGATGCCACCACGCCGATGCACCAAAGCGCGCTGGCGGAACTGGCCCTGGTACTGCTCGGCGTGACGCTAACGGTCAACATTGCTGCCATGCTGCTGGTCAAGACTTTCACCACCAAAGAAACCCGGAGGGTTGCCTAATGAGTACGACTTCGTTATTAGCCTCATCGCGCCAGAACAACCATTTGTGGCGCAAGATCAAGAACTGGCTCATGGTCAGTTCCTCCATCGGCAGCGCGCTGCTGGTGATTCTGCCGCTGGGACTGGTGCTGTTTTACCTGGTGTACAAGGGTGCCGCGGCAATCAACCTCGGATTTTTCACCAACGTGCCTGCGCCTCCGGGTGATACCGACGGCGGCATGGCCAACGCGATTGTCGGTTCGTTCCTGTTACTCGGCATGGCGGTATTGGTTGGCGCCCCGATGGGCATCCTGGGCGGGATTTATTTGTCGGAATACGGCAATGAGAAGCTGAACGGCGCGATCCGTTTCTGTGCCGATGTGTTGAACGGGGTGCCGTCGATTGTCTGGAGCATCATTGTTTATGAGGTATTGGTGGTGCCGATGCGCGGTTATTCGTTGCTGTCGGGCGGCATTGCACTTGGACTGATGATGATCCCGCTGGTGCTGCGCACGACTGAGGAAGTCCTGGTCTTGGTGCCCAACAGTTACCGCGAGGCGGCGCTGGCGCTCGGCATCGCCCGCTGGCAAATCATCGTAAAAATCGTGGTGGCCACCGCTTACAAGGGGATCATCACCGCGGTGCTGGTGGCCGGCGCCCGCATCGCCGGTGAAACCGCGCCGCTGTTGTTCACCGCCTTTGGCAATTTGAACTGGTGCACCGGGCTTAACCAGCCGGTGGCGGCCCTGCCCCTGCAGATTTACGCCTATGCGATCTCGGCCTACGAAGACTGGCACCGCCAGGCCTGGGCCGGGGCATTGGTGTTGATCGGATTCGTATTTATTATCAACATTTCCGTAAGGTTCATGACCCGCGAAAGAAAGGCTTAGAATTTTATGGAGGGAGTAGCTATGGTACCCAAAATTATGAAAGATGAAGTTGCTGCGGTGAATAACGAAGAGGAAAATGTGCAGGAGGCGGCGACGGTGTCGCTCGATGTCAACGACCTGTGCCTGTGGTACGGCAAGCACCAGGCCCTGTACGATGTTTCCATCAAGATCCCGGCCAACAAGTCGACCGCCATCATCGGCCCGAGCGGTTGCGGCAAGTCGACCCTGCTGCGCACGTTCAACCGCATGCATGAGGTCAGTCCCGGTGCGCGGATGAGCGGCAAGGTGCATCTGTTCGGCGAGGATTTGTATTCGCCCGAGATCGACCCGACCATCCTGCGCCGCCGCGTGGGCATGGTGTTCCAGAAGTCCAATCCGTTCCCGACCATGACCATCCGCGAGAACGTGCTGGTGGGGCTGCGACTCAACGGCGTGCGCGACAAGAAGATTCTCAACGAGCGGCTTGAATCCTGCCTGCGCATGGCGGCGTTGTGGGACGAGGTGAAGGACCATCTCGACCGCCCCGGCACCGGACTGTCCGGCGGCCAGCAACAGCGTCTTTGCATCGCACGCGCGATGGCGATGGAGCCGGAAGTGCTGTTGATGGACGAACCCTGCTCGGCGCTCGATCCGATTGCCACGATGAAGATCGAGGAATTGATCACCACGCTAAAGACCAAGTGCACGGTGGTCATCGTCACCCACAACATGCAACAGGCGGGCCGTTGCTCCGATTTCACCGCGTTCATGTACCTGGGCAAGCTGGTCGAGTTCGACCGAACCGAGAAGATTTTCACCAACCCGGACAAACAACAGACCGAGGATTACATTACCGGACGTTTTGGTTGATAAATACCGGTTACTTAACGCATCATATTCACTTCAATCTCACATATTATGGAACAAGAACGTTTGGAACACATGCGCGGCATTTTTAAGGGTTCACTGTTGAACCTCAAGGACACCCTGTTGATGATGGCGAGCCTCACCGACCGCAATTTGACAATGGCGCTGAGCTCTTATCTCGAACGCGACGACAACAAGGCGCAATCGGTGGAGACCGAGGACAATGTCGTCGACCGTCTGGAAATCGAAATCGACGAAATGGTGGTGACTTATCTCGCCACCCACGGCCCGATGGCCACCGAATGCCGCATGGCGTTCTGCGCGTCGAAGATTTCCCCCGCGCTGGAAGGCATTGCCGACCAGGCGGTGAGCATCGCCCGCCGCGCCCGTCATTTGAACGGCCTGGCCGAGGTGCAGTCGGGAGTCGACATCCTGCCGATGGGCAAGATCGTGCTGTCGATGATCCGCGAGGCGATCAACGCGTTTCTCGAGGTGAATCCCGAGAAGGCCGCGCCGATCGTGCTGCTGGACAAGCAGGTGGACGAAATGAACCGCGATAACGAGCGCACGCTGCACCGCATTATGGCGGAACAGACCCAGAACATTCCCGCCTACATCCACATCATGTTCATTTCCCGCGCGCTGGAAAAGTGCGGCGACTACGCCAAGCAAATCGCCGAGGAAGTGCATTACTTGTACACCGCGCAGGACATCCGCCATGAGCGGAACACGGCGGGCAAATGACGCCAACGGTGAAATTGTTTCACCGGGTTGATGGTTAGCGTGGTAACGGGAAGATAAAGATTTCGCTTTGCCCGCGGGCGGAAATTCCGCTAAAGCTTTCATCGCAAACGCAACCCGTTTGCGATGATGGAAAACCAAAACGCTCCCCAATCGGAACGCCAGCTTCGGCGTAATCTCAGCAATCGTCACATCCAGTTGATCGCCATTGGCGGCGCGATTGGCACCGGCCTGTTCATGGGTTCCGGCAAGACCATCAGCCTCGCCGGGCCGTCGATCATCTTCGTGTACATGATCATCGGCTTCATGCTGTTCTTCGTCATGCGCGCGCTGGGCGAGTTGCTGCTTTCCAACCTGAATTACAAGTCGTTCATTGACTTTTCCGAGGACTTGCTCGGGCCTTGGGCGGGATTTTTCATGGGCTGGACCTACTGGTTCTGCTGGATTGTCACCGGCATGTCGGACGTGGTGGCGATTTCCGCCCGCTATGTGCCGTTTTTCTTTCCCGACTGCCCGCACTGGCTGTCGTCCCTGCTGTTGATCCTGCTGTTCCTCGGGTTGAACTTGGTGGCGGTCCGGGCGTTCGGCGAGACGGAATTCTGGTTCGCGATCATCAAGGTAGTGTTGATCGTGGCGCTTATTTTCATCGGGTTATATATGGTGGTGACGGGATTCAAGTCGCCCTCGGGATCGGTGGCGTCTTACGCGAATTTGTGGCGCGACGGCGGGATGTTCCCGCACGGGTTGATGGGATTTCTGGCCGGGTTTCAGATCGCGGTATTCGCCTATGTGGGTATTGAACTGGTGGGAACGACCGCGGCGGAGACACGCGATCCGGTGAAGGTGTTGCCGCGCGCGATCAACGCGATTCCGTTGCGGGTGTTCGCGTTTTATGTGCTGTCGCTAATCACCATCATGGCGATCACGCCATGGTCCTCGGTGGTGGCGGATCAAAGCCCCTTTGTCGAACTGTTCCTGCTGGCGGGCATTCCCTCCGCGGCGCTGGTGGTGAACTTCGTGGTGCTGACCTCGGCGGCCTCATCCGCCAACAGCGGCATCTTCTCGACCAGCCGCATGATTTACGGCCTGGCAACGGAAGGCGACGCGCCAAAACCGTTCCGGGTTTTGTCGAAACGCGCCGTCCCGGCCCGCGCGCTGTTGTTTTCCTGCATCTGCCTGTTTGGCGGCGTCGGGTTGAATTATCTGGTGCCGAACATCGTGACGGCCTTCACCATCATCACTACTCTGTCGGCGGTGCTGTTCATCTTCGTGTGGTCGGTGATCATGTTCTCGTACTTGGTGTACCGCAGGAAGCGTCCTGAGTTGCATGAGAAGTCGGTCTATAAAATGCCGGGAGGACGTTTCATGTGCTGGGTTTGCCTGGCCTTTTTCGTGTTCATCCTGGTGGTGTTGTGCCTGGAGGATGATACAAGGCAGGCTCTAATGGCGGCGCCGGTTTGGTTCGTGGTGCTGGGACTCGCCTATTTCTTCCTGCGCAAGGGCAAGAAGCAGGGTACGCGGGCCTGAGTTCAGGCCCTGGCGGGTTTGCCGAAGATCATGTCGACCATCAGCTCCGAGGTGATGGTTTCCAAGTCCGCGCGCAAGGCGGGGATGTCGGTGCCGGCGGGAATATGCAGGGTGGCACTGGCCTGGAACAGGGGTTCGGCGGACATTGGCGCGCTGAGCCGTTCGGTGGTGAGTTCCTCCACGTTGACTTTGTGACGCGCCAGCGCCTTGGTGATTTCGCTGACAATGCCGGGGCGGTCCTGGCCGATCAATTCGATGGAAACCTTGGCGATATCTGCTGTTTCATCGTTGGCGGTTTCCGGATTGGCGATGACGGCGATGTTCTGCGACTCGAGTTTTTGCAAGGCCGCTAATAGCGGGACTTCGTTGTTGGCGTCGATTTCCACCCGCAGGATGCCGGCAAATTGCCCGCCCAGTTTGCACATCCGGCTTTCCAGCCAGTTGCCGCCATGTTCGCGGACGAGGGAGGCGACGTTGTCCACCAAACCGGGGCGGTCTGGGCCGATGATGGTCATAACCAGGTAGTGGTTCATGCAGGGCGCAATATAGTCCTTGTTTGCGCAAAACCCAACCAATAAATTGGGTCATGGTCGAATTAGTGGTGGCAAGGTACCAGGAGGACATCGCCTGGGTGCGCAATGTGCCGGAAAGCGTGCGCGCAACCGTGTACAACAAGGGATTGCCCTTGGCGCCGGACTGGCGCGGGGTGATAGTTTTGCCGAACATCGGCCGCGAGGCGCACACTTATTTATATCACATCATTAACCACTACGATTCTTTGGCGGATTTGACCGTGTTCACCCAGGGCAAGCCCTTCGACCACGCGCCGGATTTGCACAAGGTGTTGCGCGCCGCCGCTAACGGCGAGCTGGAGGTTGGCGACTTCAAATGGCTGGGTTTTTTGGTGGATACGGATGACAAACGCGGGCGCAGGTTGTTCGTGCCGTGGAGCAAGAATCCGTCGCGGGAGGAGCTGCCGCTGGACGAATTTTACCGGGAATTGTTCGGCGGGGAATCCCCGGAAAGCTTTCGCTTTTACGGCGGGGCGCAGTTCGTGGTTAGCGCCGCCTGCGTGCGCCGCCGGCCGCGGGAGTTTTACCAGCGGGCGCTGGACTTGGCGGAAAGTTGGCCGCTGGCGGCGCACTGTCTGGAACGGCTGTGGGACCGGGTGTTTGGCGTCAGCGGGGTGACGGACGAGTTGATGAACGGCCGGGATACGGTTTATTTAAAACAGATCAAGGATAAGCAACCTTATGGCTATTGAACGAATCTATCTGGATCATCTGGCGACAACCCCGCTGTTAGCGGCGGCGCGTGAGGCGATGCTGCCTTTCCTGCAGGAGGAATTTGGTCTGCCGATGGGGCTGTACCGCGAGGGTGCCCGCGCGGGCAGGGCGGTGGCCAGGGCGCGTGAGCAACTGGCCGCGATGATTGGCGCGAAACGGGTGGATGAGATCATCTTCACCTCGAACGGTTCGGAGGCCTGCAATCTGGCGCTGAAGGGGCTGGCGTTCAAGCACGCTAACGGCGGGAAAAGGCACATTGTTTCATCGTTAGCGGAACATCCGGCGGTGGCGGAGTCGCTGAAGTTTTTGGAGAAACTGGGCTGGAAGATTTCACGCGTCGGCGTCGATGTGGCAGGTTTTGTTGACCCGGCGGAAATCGGCAAAGTCTTGCGGCCTGACACGCTGTTGGTGGCCACGCATTTGTCGAACCACGACTCCGGCGCAGTGCAAAGCGTGAAGGAAATCGCGCGGTTGGCACACGCCAACGGCAGTCTGGTGTTTTGCGACGCGATGACGGCGGGCGGCTGGCTGGCCGTTAGCGTCGGGGATTTGGACGTGGATTTGCTGTCACTTTCGCCGCATCGTTTTTTCGGACCGAAGGGTGTCGGGGTGCTGTACAAAAGATCGTTGTTGGCGTTGGAATCGCTGATCCACGGCGGCAAGCAGGAGGACGGGCAGCGGGCGGGTTCGCTTAACGTAGCGGCGATTGTCGGTGCCGGAGTGGCGGCGGAACAGATTGGCGGCGCCATGGCGGATTACGCGGCGAAGTGCCGTGCATTGACCAAAATCTTGTGGGAGAATATCGAGGCCAAAGTTCCCCAGGTGAAGTTGAACGGCCCGCCGGTCGGCGCTAACCGTGATCCCCGGCATTTGAATGTCAGCTTTGAGGGGATCGAGGGCGAGGCGCTGATGCTGTGGCTGGATTTGAACGGCATCAGCGTGGCGGCGAACACCGGTTGCGCGACGCAGACCAGCAAGTTGTCGCCGACGCTGATGGCGATGGGTCTGAGTTCGTCACTGGCGGCGGGGTCGATTTTGCTGTCGCCGTCGCCGGAACAAACGCCCGGGGAGATGGTGCTTGCCGCTGAGAAAATTGCCAAGGGAGTGGCGAAAATCAGAAGCTTGTAAAAAAACTTCGCCTCCCGCGGCGTTCGTGTTTAAATTGGAAGTTTATGGCCACTCAGGAGCAGATTTTAGAGGCGCTGAAACAAGTTAAATACCCGGGTTATAGTCGCGACATTGTGTCGTTCGGGTTGGTGAAGGGGGTGGAGTTTGTTGCTCCGAAGGGGACCGTCATTAGCGTTGAACTAAGCACGGCTGACGCCAATATTCCCCGCATCCTGCAGGAACAGATTGTCGAGACGGTTTGCCGGATTCCGGGATTTTCCGAGGAACAGCGGCCGGTGGATGTGCGGATCAAGGTCAACGCACCGGCGCAACCGGCGGCACAGGCGGGGTCGTTGCCGCAAACCGGATTGCCGGGGGTGAAACACATTGTGGCGGTGGCCAGCGGCAAGGGCGGCGTCGGCAAATCGACGGTGGCGGCGAACCTGACGGCGGCGTTCAAGTCGCTGGGGTTCAAGGTTGGCTTGTGCGACTGCGATTTGTACGGGCCGAGCATGGGCCTGATGTTTGGCACTGCGGAACGCCCGACCATGGGCGATGACGAGTTGATCAATCCGGTGGAGGTCCAAGGGATCAAGCTGATGAGCATGGGTCTGCTGGTGGAGGATGAATCGCCGGTGATTTTGCGCGGACCGATGGTGACGCGTTACACCCAGCAATTTTTGCGCAGCGTGAACTGGGGTGAACTGGACGTGCTGGTGCTGGACTTGCCGCCGGGAACGGGCGACATCCAGTTGACCATCGTGCAGACTTTGTCGTTGAGCGGCGCGGTGATTGTCAGCACACCGCAGGAAGTGGCGTTGATCGACGCCCGCAAGGCGGTGAAGATGTTCCACAAGGTGAATGTGCCGATCCTGGGCATCGTCGAGAACATGAGCTATTTCCTTTGCCCTGATAACAATAAACGTTATGACATTTTCGGCAGCGGCGGCGGCAGGCGGGAAGCGGAAAAACTGGGCGTTCCGCTGCTGGGTGAGATACCGCTGGAAATGGCCGCACGCGAGGCGGGGGATCAGGGAAAACCGGTGGTTTGGCGTGATTCGTCAACGCTAACGGCCAAAACTTTCGTTGCGGTTGCGGAAAAACTGAAAAATATCTTATTCGGTTAAACAATGGCAACGTCTTGTCGTGGAAGAGATTAATCAGAGATGGAGCAGTTGAAATTTTTGCGACATTAAGTATTTGAGGTTATAGTATTGACAGATTACGGGGGTTTGTTGTGAATAGTAGGGATAACATGAGTGTGAATTCTAACGATACCGAACTGTATTTTAAGAATTCGGCGTTATACCGTGAGTTTCTGGCTGAACGCGAAGAGATCCTGAAACATAAATGGATCGAAAGTGAAAAAGCCGGGCACGACATCGGGTTTGAAAAGGCCTTGCTGGATTGGATTGTGAAGCACCGGGCGACCTGGCGTAATGCGCGCAAGCCCCAGTCTTCCTGACAGCAGGGCGCTCATGGTGAACCTTTAATATGGTCCGGTGAGGCCATAAAGGAGCAAAAGTGCATAAAATTGTAATGGATGCGGCCGCCATTGACAGGTCGCTGAATCGTCTCGCCCACGAAATTCTGGAGCGAAGCCCCGAGGGAGTGGCCCTTGGATTTGTCGGTATTCACACGCGCGGCGTGCCACTGGCTGAGCGCCTTGCCAAATTGACCCAAAAATTCGACCCGTCGCGGCCGGTGCTGCCGGTGGGGCAATTGGATATTTCCTTCCATCGTGATGACATCGGGCGCGCAAAGCCCGCGCCGAAGATCACCGACATCGCCTTTGACGTGGACAAAGAGCATGTGATTTTGGTCGACGACGTGTTTTTCACCGGTCGCAGCGTGCGTGCCGCGCTCAACGCCCTGGTCGACATCGGCCGCGCCAAAACCGTGCGACTGGCGGTGCTGGTGGATCGCGGTCACCGGCAGTTGCCGATCCGTGCGGATTATGTCGGCAAGAATATT
Source organism: Verrucomicrobiales bacterium (assembly GCA_031256975.1). Taxonomy (GTDB): domain Bacteria; phylum Verrucomicrobiota; class Verrucomicrobiia; order Methylacidiphilales; family JAAUTS01; genus JAIRPN01. The sequence continues at coordinate 245,216 of JAIRPN010000013.1, forward strand.
CCCACCTCAATCGAGGAAAAAGTCGAAGTCCGTCTCTCGGAAATCGACGCTAATGACGAAGTCATCGTTAGCGGAGGTACGGTATGAAATGGACGCGGAAAGATTTCATTGATATCCAAAGTTTGAGCCGTGAGGAGATTGAGCTGGTGCTCGATACGGCGGCTTCGTTCAAGAAGGTGCTGGAACGGCCGATCAAAAAAGTTCCCTCGCTGCGCGGCAAAACGGTGGTGAATTTGTTCATTGAACCGAGCACGCGCACGCGCGTGTCGTTTGAACTGGCGGCGCAGAATTTGAGCGCCGACGTGATCAGCATGGCGGCGGAAAGCAGTTCGTTCAAGAAAGGCGAGACACTGAAGGACACGGCGCTGAATTTGCAGGCGCTAAACGCCGAGTTCATTGTCATCCGCCACAGCGCGGCGGGCGCGGCGCAGTTTCTGGCGGAACGCTTGAACGCCCATGTGATCAACGCCGGTGATGGTGCGCATGAGCATCCGACGCAGGCGATGCTGGACACCTTTACCATCCGCGAAAAACTTGGGACGCTGGAGGGGAAACACATCTTGATCGTTGGCGATATTCTTTACAGCCGGGTGGCGCGTTCGGATATCTGGTCGCTGACCAAGCTCGGCGCGAAGGTCACTCTGGTCGGACCGACCACCTTGCTGCCGGAACATTTCCGCGACATGGGGGTTGGCGTGGTGCATGACCTCGACAGCGTGCTGCCGCAGGCCGACGTGATCAACCTGTTGCGCATCCAGCACGAGCGCCAGAGCAAGGCGGCATTCCCGTCGCTCGGGGAATATATCGGCGTGTATGGCCTGACCCGCGAGCGCTTCAAGAAGTGCAAGCCGGACGTGATGATCATGCATCCCGGCCCGATCAACCGTGGGGTCGAGATCGAAAGTGATCTGGCCGACTGCGGGAATTCGGTGATTTTACAACAGGTAACCAACGGCTTGGCCGTGCGCATGGCGGTACTCTATCTGGTCAGCGGCGGCGCGGTGGGAGGTGTCGAATGAGCAAGGCATTTTTATTCAAGGGCGGACGGGTGATCGATCCCGCCAATGGTGAGGACACGGTGCGCGATCTCAAGGTCGAGAACGGCAAAATCGTCAAAGAATTTTCCGTCGCTAACGGCGAAATCGAAACCATCGACGCTAACGGCAAGGTGGTTTGCCCGGGCTTGATCGACATTCACGTGCACTTGCGCGAGCCGGGACAAACCGCCAAGGAAACCATCGCCACCGGGACGCAATCCGCCGCGGCTGGCGGTTTCACCACGGTGGTGGCGATGCCGAACACGACGCCGCCGGTGGACAGCACGGCGACGGTGAGCTGGATTATCCAGCGAGCCAGGGAAACCGGCGTGGTCAATGTGTACCCGACGGGTTGCATTTCGCAGGGCATGGCGGGCGAGTTGCTGGCGCCGATCGGTTCGCTGAAAAAAGCCGGCGTGGTGGCGATCACGGACGACGGCAAGTGCATCCAGAACAACGAGCTGATGCGCCGCGCGCTGGAATATGCCAGGATGTTCAACCTGGTGGTGATGGATCACTGCCAGGATTATGCGCTAACGGCGGGCGGGGTGATGAACGAGGGTTATTGGTCGACGGTGCTGGGATTGAAGGGCTGGCCGGCGATTGCCGAGGAGATTATCATCGCGCGGAATGCGATGCTGGCCGAGTTGACCGGTTGCCGCGTGCATTGCCAGCATGTCACCAGTGCGGGCGGCGTGCGCATCATCCGCGAGGCCAAGCAGCGCGGGGTACCGATCAGCGGCGAGATTTGCGCGCACCATATCGCACTGACCGACGAGTCGCTGAAGGGTTACAATTCGGATTTCAAGATGAATCCGCCGTTGCGCACGCAACGGGATATCGAGGCATTATTGACGGGTTTTGCCGACGGCACGATCGAATATCTGGCCAGCGACCACGCACCGCATTGCAATTACGAGAAGGAAGTTGAAATTGCCGACGCGCCGTTCGGGATTGTCGGGCTGGAGACCGAGTTCGCCCTGTTCAACACCAAGATCGCCAAGGCGGGAATCAGTTCGTTGCCGAAGGTGATCGAGGCGCTAACGGTGAAGGCGGCCAGGCTGCTGGACCTGCCGAAAGGCACGCTAACGGTGGGCGCCGACGCGGATGTGACGGTCCTTGACCCCGAGTTGCGTTGGACGGTGCGGAAGACACAATTGCTGTCGAAGTCAAAAAACACGCCGTTTGACGGAACGGAATTGACGGGACGTGCTATTTTTACGATGGTTAGCGGGCGGCCGGTGTGGTCGCTGGAGAAGGGAATTTTGGTTTGAGCGAAAATATGAAGGCAATATTGGCATTAGAAGACGGAACGGTTTTTCACGGCACCTCGATTGGCGCGAAAGGTACGCGTCTGGGTGAGGTTTGTTTCAACACCTCGATGACGGGTTACCAGGAAATTCTGACCGATCCTTCTTACAAGGGACAGATCATTACCATGACTTATCCCGAAATTGGCAATTACGGTGTCAACGAAAAGGACGTGGAATCCTGGGCTGTGCATGCCTCGGGTTTCGTGGTGCGCCAGCTTTCGCCGTTAGCGTCGAATTTCCGCAGCAGCAAGGATTTGGGGTCTTACCTGACCGAGAATGACGTGGTTGGCATCGAAGGCGTGGATACGCGCGCGCTGACCAAGAAGCTCCGCGTTAGCGGCGCGATGAAGGGCGTGATCACCACCGAAAATGTTTCCGACGAGGAAGCGGTGAAAAAAGCCCGCGATTGGCAGGGAATTGTCGGTGTCGATACGGTAAAGGAAGTCACCTGCAAGAAATCTTACAAATGGGACGCTAACAACGAGGATCCCGCCAGCTGGTATGACAATTACCAGCTCGCCAACGATCCGACCCTGGACAAGTTGAAGCCCGCCAAATACAACATCGTGGCGATCGATTGCGGCATCAAATACAACATCCTGCGCCGTTTGCGCGAGCAGGGCCTGGCCTCGACGGTGGTTCCGGCCACCGCCAGCGCAGCGGAAATTCTGGCGTTGAAGCCGGATGGCGTGTTTCTGGCCAACGGTCCCGGCGATCCGTCGGCCCTGACTTATGTGCATGAAACAGTGCGCGGACTGCTCGGCAAGGTGCCGTTATTCGGCATTTGCCTCGGACACCAGATGCTGGCCCACGCTTACGGCGGCAAGACCTTCAAGTTGAAATTTGGCCATCGTGGTGGCAACCAGCCGGTGAAGGATTTGCGCGACGGCAAGGTGACCATCACCTCGCAGAACCATGGTTTCGCGGTGGATTCCGACTCGCTTGATCCCGGGGAGGTTGAAATTACCCACATCAACCTGAACGACGGCACCTGCGAGGGTATGCGCCACAAGAAATACAACGCCTTCTCGGTGCAATACCATCCCGAGGCGGCGCCCGGTCCGCATGACGCGAATTATTTCTTCGCCGAATTTCGTAAAGAGATTGAACGATTCAAGGAAAAGATGTAATTTCAACTGTCAACGGATAGGAACACATGGCCAGACTGATTGCTCAAACCCCCGAACTTGCAGGACAGATTTATGAACTCGACAGCCCGTTGCTGACCTTTGGTCGCGCGGAAGACAACGTCCTGTCCATTCCCCACGGCAGCATTTCCAGTCATCACGGGGAGTTCCGGCTCGATGGCAGCGATTACCGCTTGGTAGACATCGGGTCAACCAATGGCAGCAAAGTGAATGATGCCCCGGTCACCAACCATCTGTTGCGCCATGGCGACTTGGTGATGCTGGGCAACGCCTTATTTGAATACCAATCGCAGGCTCCCACGACTGCCGCGCCGACCGCGCCGCTGCCGCCGTCGGGCGAACGCATAGCGCTGGGCATGAATCAATCCGGGGTTGGCCGTCCGGCATCGTTTGTCAATTTGGTGGCTATTAGCAAGCCCAGCAAGAGCGGCGGGAAAAAACTCCCGCTGTTGTTGATCATCGGCATCGTCGTGGTCCTGCTTGCCGGCGGTTACCTGGCTTACAGCACCTTCATGTCCTGAAGCTGATTCGGGACTCACCACGGAACATATCCAGCCCTTGGCGGCGTGAAGTTCTGATTGTCCAACTTGGCGATTAGCGTTAGCATGACTGCCTTTATGTCGGAAAAATACTACATCACCACGGCGATTGATTACGTGAACGGCAATCCGCATCTCGGTCATGCCTACGAGAAGGTGTTGACCGACGTGCTGGCGCGCTACCACCGCCGCCACGGTGAACAGGTGTTTTTCCTGACCGGGCTCGACGAGCACGGCATCAAGGTGCAGCAGAGCGCGCAGAAACAGGGCCGCGACCCGCAGGAGTTTTGCGACGCGATGGCCGCTAATTTCGAGAATCTGTACCGCAAGCTGAACGTGTCATTTGACGATTTCGTGCGCACCACCCAGCCGCGACACAAGATCGTGGTGCAGCGCATTCTGCAAAAATTGCATGACGCCGGGGAAATTTACAAGGGTGTGTACCAGGGTTTTTACAGTCCGCGCCAGGAACAGTTCCTGACCGAGAAGGATCGCGGTGCCGACGGCAAGTTCCCGGAGATTTTCGGCGAGGTTATCGAACTGAAGGAAGACGTTTACTACTTCAAGCTCGCCAAGCACCAGGAATGGCTGGTCGAGCATTTGAAGAAAAATCCGGACTGGATTTTCCCGAATTTCCGCACCAAGGAAGTATTGGGCGCGCTGGAAAACCCGATTCCCGACCTGTGCATTTCCCGCCCGAAGGCCCGGCTTAGCTGGGGTATTCCGCTGCCCTTTGACGGGGAGCAGGTGACCTATGTCTGGTTTGACGCGTTGATCAACTATATCTCGGTGATCGGTTATGACGGCGCGGCCGTTAGCGACTGGTGGCCGGGCATCAACGTGATCGGCAAGGACATTTTGGTTCCCGCCCACGCGATTTACTGGCCGATCATGCTCAAGGCGCTAAACCTGCCCTTGCCGAAGATGCTGCTGGTGCATGGCTGGTGGACGCAGAACAAGGAAAAGATGAGCAAATCGACCGGCAACTCGGTCGACCCGCTGGACTTGATCAACACCTATGGAGTGGACGCGTTTCGTTATTTCGTGATGCGCGAGATGGCCATTGGCTATGACGCGGATTTTTCCTCCGAACAATTCCACCTGCGTTACCAGAGCGAATTGGGCAATACCCTCGGCAATCTGGTTAACCGTGCGGTGTCGATGGTGGCACGCTATCGCGACGGCGTGATTCCCGCCATTAGCGAGTCGGCGCTAACAGCCAGCGAGCAGGGCCTGCGCAACGATGTCATCAGCGCGGTCAAAAGTTTTTGCGAGAACATGGACAAGATCCAGGTGCACATCGCCCTGATGGAATTGTGGAAGGGTGTCATCCGTGTCAACCAATACGCCGATGAAAACGCGCCGTGGAAACTGGCCAAGGACCCCGCCAACGCCGATCGCCTCAACGTGGTGCTGGAAGAACTGGCCGCCGCCATTTATTTGCTGGCGGGCGAGATTGGCTGCGTGTTGCCGGAAACGGCGGACAAGATTCTTACCCAGCTTGGCGGTCTTTCACCGTTAGCGGTCTCCGAAAATCCGCAATGGCCGCAATTCTCTGCCAACACCAAGGTCGGCAAGGCCGAGCCGTTGTTCCCGCGCATTGAGATCACCCCGGCGGAGTGACGCTAATGATGAGAATCGGTATGCGGAAAATGATTTGCTTCTGTCTGTTTCTTTTGCCGGTGATTTTGCAAGGCGGTGAATTATCGAGTGGCGTATCGCCAAATCACAAATATTCCGTAGAGTTCAAAACGGTCGGCGGTGAGTTTTATTATGCTCTCGTGACGATCGCTAACGGTGAGGTTTTGTGGCAAGGCAAGGGAACTTACCAGCGGGAGAAAGGCGCGGAGGAATGGGCGTTGAAACAGACCGCCAACGCCGAAGCGCATTGGCGGGAAGATTCTGGCGCGGTCGCTATTGACGAGGCGAATCACCGACAGATGGGGACGGTGTTGTTAGTGAAAATCAACGATGATAAAGGGAAGCTTGTGCCGTTGGATTGCAAGAAAATCATGGCGGCAACCAAGGAACCGTGGGAGCGTGGACGGCTGTTTTTTATTTGCTGGGAAAAAGGCAGAAAGGCGAAAGTGGCGTTAACCGGCAGGTTGTATCATGGGTCGGATAATCGTTTTGAAAACAGGTGTTATGAGCTATTAGTCAATGTGGACGCTAACGGTGAGCTTGAATATTCAAAGTCGGATATATTCCCCTAATTTTCTGTAAATCTGTGAACAAGTATTCTTTAACCGCTAATAATGATTTCTCATTAATAGGAGAAAAGTTGGGTTAAAATCACTCATCAAGCCTTTGGTGCGTAGCTGTTGTAGCGCAGCCAGTCGGTCAGCAATTGGAACCAGATATCCACCGGCATGTTCTTCGGATGCATGCCGTGGCCGTGGCCGCCTTCATTGAACATGTGGAAATCCACCGGCACGCCGTTTTCCTGCAAGGCGAGGAAGTAGGCGATCGAGGCTTTGTAAAAACTGGTGTCCTGCATGTTGTGGATGATGAAAGTGCGTGGGCTTTCCGCTGTCACGTGGATATCCTTGGCGAGCGTTAGCGGGCTGGCTTTGTCGCGTGAATCCAGCCAGGCCGGGTAGACCATGACGGCGAAATTCGGCTTGGCCGGCATTTTGTCGGCGTCGTCCACCGGTTCGTAGGTTTTCTGGTCGGCATTGCCGGACATCCAGGCGGTTAGGTGTCCGCCGGCGGAGAAACCCATGAAGCCGATTTTGTCGGGATCGACGTTCCATTCCTTGGCTTTGTAACGGATCAAACGGATGGCGCGTTGGGCGTCCATGTAGACGCGGTCCTTGTCGTTGAATTCATTCGGTACCCGGTATTTCAGAATGAAGGCGCTAACACCAATCTTTTGCAGGTGGTTGGCGATGTCGACGCCTTCGTGCCCGTATTGCAACCCGCGATAGGCGCCGCCGGGGCAGACGATGATGGCGGCGGTGGGAGCGTTGGCATCGGCCTTGTAAAATTGGAGCGTGGGTTCGGAGACGTTCTTGATTTCAAACCCCTGCCATTCCTTGCCTTTGACGAATTGTCCCTTCATTTCCTCGGGGCCGGGGGTGGGTTTGCCGGGCATGGTGACACCCTGCCAGAGCGGGATGAAGGGGCTGTCGTCAAAATCGGCGAAAGAGGGAAGGGCGCCAGTCGCTAACAGCGATGCGATCAGAAAAAACGTTTTTTTCATGAGTTGACAAGTTAACAATGGAAAGAAGGGGCGGTCAATGGGTTAAAGTTCCTCGCTAATGATAATTGATGCTTAGCGAGGTTTTTATTTTCGAAGCTTAAGCGGATAATTTCGCCGTCCCTGTATTTTTCTGGCAAAAGACGTGTCACGAACGGTTTCCGCTAATAAAAAGCATTGCTTTGTTAAGCTGCGCTCATCTAAAATCAACCCCGCTTTTTCGCCCTGCTGGATGGGGCGGAAATGACAAAACAATTCACCCCGAAAGAAAAATCATGAACTACAAAAAAGTCGGTAATGGTAAAACCAACCACGCCGCCTTGCTGAAGTGGATCGAAAAGATGGTCGAGCTGTGCCAGCCCGACAAAGTCCATTTCTGCGATGGCTCCGAACAGGAATACAACGAACTCTGCGGCCTGATGGTCAACAGCGGTACTCTGGTCAAGCTGGACGAGAAGAAACGCCCGAACAGCTATCTCGCCTGCTCCGACCCGACCGACGTGGCGCGCGTGGAGGATCGCACCTTTATCTGCAGCCAGAACCGCGAGGACGCCGGCCCGACCAACAACTGGGTGAATCCGCGCGAGATGAAGGAAACCTTGAAGAAGTTGTTCACCGGCTGCATGCGCGGCCGCACCATGTACGTGATTCCGTTCAGCATGGGCCCGCTCGGTTCGAACATCAGCCACATCGGCGTCGAGTTGTCCGACTCGCCCTACGTGGTGGTCAACATGAAGATCATGACCCGCATGGGCCAGAAGGTGTTCGACCTGATCGACAAGACCGACCGCTTCATCGTTCCCTGCATGCACACCGTGGGCATGCCCTTGGAAAAAGGCCAGAAAGACGTGGCCTGGCCTTGCAACAAGGAGCAGAAATACATCGTGCATTTCCCGGACACCCGCGAAATCTGGTCGTATGGCTCCGGTTATGGCGGCAATGCCTTGTTAGGCAAGAAGTGCTTCGCGCTCCGCATCGCGTCCTGCATGGCGCGTGACGAGGGCTGGATGGCCGAACACATGCTGATCCTCGGCGTCGAGGACCCGCAGGGTCACAAGACCTACGTCGCGGCGGCGTTCCCGTCGGCCTGCGGCAAAACCAACTTCGCCATGCTGATTCCGCCGAAACCCTTCCTCGACAAGGGTTGGAAGGTGTGGACGGTCGGCGACGACATCGCCTGGATCAAGCCCGGCAAGGACGGCCGCCTGTACGCGATCAACCCGGAATACGGTTATTTCGGCGTCGCGCCCGGCACTTCGATGAAGTCGAACCCGAACGCGATGATTTCCGCGTCAAAGAACACCATCTTTACCAACTGCGCGCTAACCCCGGACGGCGACGTCTGGTGGGAAGACATGACCGACACTCCTCCGGCCAAACTCAGGGACTGGACCGGCCAGGACTGGACCCCGGATTGCGGCCGCAAGGCGGCACACCCGAACGCCCGCTTCACCGCGCCGGCCTCGCAGTGTCCGACCATCGACCCCGCTTGGGAAAATCCGGAAGGCGTGCCGATCAGCGCCTTTATCTTTGGCGGTCGCCGCATGAGCGACGTGCCGCTGGTATTCCAGGCCTACAACTGGACCAACGGCGTGTACCTCGGTGCCACCATGGGTTCGGAAATGACCGCCGCCGCCGCGGGTACCGTCGGACAACTGCGCAGCGACCCGTTCGCGATGCTGCCGTTCGCCGGTTACCACATGGGCGATTACTTCCGCCACTGGGTGAACATGGGCAAGAACCTGACCGTGCGTCCGCGTATTTTCCACGTCAACTGGTTCCGCAAGGACAAGGACGGCAAGTTCCTGTGGCCGGGCTTTGGCGAAAACATGCGCGTGCTGAAGTGGATCGTTGAACGTTCCATCGGCCATGCCGTCGGCCGCGAGTGCCCACTGGGCTGGATTCCGGCCTATGAGGACCTTGACTGGTCCGGCTTGAATTACAGCAAGGAACAATGGGACCAGGTCATGGAAATCAACCGTGAAAACTGGAAGCAGATGACCCTGCAGCATGAGGCCTTGTTCCTCAAGTTACACAGCCACTTGCCGAAAGAAATGGTCTACGAGCGCGAATTGCTCATTTGCCGCCTCTAATCAGCACAGACTTATCAAAAGCGCCCGGTCAAACGGGCGCTTTTTTTATTGCCTTAAAGGACACTAACAGCGAAAAGGAGGATGTATTAACAAAATCGCAAACAAAGGTTAATGAAAGAACAATAGCGCTGCAATTGGGTTCATCGACAGAGATGGTCTGTCAATCAATGACGATCCTCTCATTTTAGATCGATTTTTTTACTAAAATGAAATCAGAACAACCGCTCTTTTGGGCCGAACTAATTGAAAGGTTTCTTAATAAACAAACTTCCAAGTATGAATGGGATGACTATTTGCATCTAAAAACCCATTCTCAATTAACTGAAAAAATTCGTGGAATTTGTGGAGAAATTTCATTTTTGTTTCCTGAGGATAAAAAGTATTGTTCTAACGAAGGAGAACAATATCTCCGAGCCTTGGCAAAGGTAGTGCGTGAAGGTCCTGAAAAAACGTCAAGTTGGGTTGATGCTTTTATTAAAAAATTTAATTTGATTTCGAGAAAAAAGAAAAAATCAGTTGCTGAACATTGATAAATTGAAAACAAAAGAGTCAATGGAGATAATAATACTGCAATTAGGCCCTTCTCTGGCTTTGCACAAAAAGTCCAAATAAACCCATCCGCTCACCCTGAGCCCGTCGAAGGGTGAATACGTCTCCTGAATAAAACCCATGCTTCGACAAGCTTAACATGAACGGGAAGGGGTAATTTTAGGTTTTTTTGTACAAAAGCCTTAACCCGATAATTTCTATCGAAAATTACACCTTTGACTCCGATGCCGTTGTCGGTCAATATGTAAGGCAGTGAAACTTTCCAAAAAAAGTGAATACGGCGTGCGCGCCTTGGTGGAAATCGCCATGCGCTCACGTAACGGTGAAGGCTGGTACCAAATCGCGCAAATTGCCGAGGCTTCGCAGATTCCTGAGAAATTTTTGGAGCAGATCCTGCTGGCCTTGAAGAATGGCGGGATCCTGAAAAGCCGTCGCGGTATTGAAGGCGGTTATTCGCTAAACACGAGCCCCGAGGACATTCACATGGACCAGATCGTGAGGTTGCTCGATGGTTTTTCACTGAACGAGGAAGCCAAATCGGCGAAGGAAGATGAAAAACTGGACGTTAGCGTGCGGATTTACAACCAGTTGGTGCGCAAGGCCCATCAGGCTTCGCTGGATATTCTGCACAAGGTTTCGCTGAATGACTTGGTCGAACAGGTCAAGAAACAGCGCGTGGTGGCCGGGGAATCCCTTGAATACCAGATTTAAGATGGAAGATTTAAGTGTTAGCGCCTCCAGCGTCAGGACATCCGATTAAATCGGAAGCATAAACAGGCCAAATCATCCATCTGCCATCTCAAATAATTCTGGAAACTCCCCCTGTTTGGTCTAGTTTATTGGTTCCCAATTATATGAGTCATATACCGGAAATCGCCCAACGGGCCGCTAATGTCGAACTGACGAATGAGGAAATCAAACGTTACAGCCGTCATTTGATCATGCCCGAGGTGACCATCGAGGGGCAAAAGCGCCTGAAGGCGGCGAAAGTCCTAGTCGTGGGCACGGGCGGGCTTGGTTCCCCGTTGTTAGCGTACCTAGCGGCGGCGGGTGTGGGCACCATCGGTATTGTCGACTTCGACACCGTGGATTATTCCAACCTGCAACGGCAAATTTTGCACAAGACCTCCAGTATCGGTAAGCCGAAGGTTCAGTCGGCAGCGGAGGCGATGAAGGACATCAACCCGCACATCGAGGTCAAGACCTACAACATGGCCTTGCGCGCCGAGAACGCGATGGAACTGGCCAAGGAATACGACATCATCGTCGATGGCACCGACAATTTCGCCACCCGTTACCTGACCAACGATGTCTGCGTCCTGCTGGGCAAGCCGAACGTGTACGGTAGCATTTTCCGTTTCGACGGGCAGGTGACGGTGTTTTGGGCGGAAAAAGGCCCGTGCTATCGCTGCCTCTATCCCGAGCCGCCGGATCCGGGTTTGGTGCCGACTTGTGCCGAGGGTGGCGTATTGGGTGTGTTGCCGGGTGTGGTGGGAACCATGCAGGCGATTGAGACTGTGAAACTGATCGTCGGCATTGGCGATCTCGCAGTGGGACGTTTGATTTTGTTCGACGCGCTGAAGATGAAGATGCGCGAATTGAAGATCCGCAAGGATCCGACCTGCCCGATCTGCGGCCCGAACGCCACGATCAAGGAACTGGTGGATTACGACCAATTTTGCGGCACGGCCCCGGTCGACGCGCCGGTGAAGAAGTTGCTGGCGATTCCTGAAATCGCGCCAAAGGAGTTGCAGTCGAAACTCGCAAATGGTGAAAAAATCGTGGTGCTGGATGTGCGCGAACCGCATGAATTCAAGATTTGCGCGGTGCCGACGGCGAAGTTGATCCCGGTTGGCGACTTGCCGAAGCGGATTCACGAACTGGACAGCGCGGATGACATCGTGATTTATTGCAAAGGGGAGATTCGTACCGGCCAGGCTTTCCGCATCTTGCAGCAGGCCGGATTTAAGAAATTGAAGGCGCTGGAAGGTGGCATTGAAGGCTGGGCAGAGGACGTCGATCCGTCGATGCCGACCTATTGATCACGGGCGCTAATGGCGAAGCTGGACAACATATGACAAAACAAATCAGGCCGTTGAACGCATTTTTTTGGGGAAACTCCATTGCCCTGTCGTGGCTGTGGGGGCTTGGCTTGTTTTTCTCGGTGCAGATGACCTTCCTGTTCGGACTGACGGGTTTGTTCAGCTTTGCCTTCCTGAATGCGCTGGGTTTGTTTCTGTTTGGTTTTTGCACGCAGAAAGTCGCCCGGCGCGACAGCGGTGAGGAATCGCTGGAGCGTTTCTTCAAGAAATGGTCGCGCCCGTTCCGCCTGAGTTTTTACCTGTATCAGGTGTTGGCGATCACGCTGACGGTATTCGCGATTGTCAATTACCTGCTGGTGCCGCTGTTGGCGTGGCGTTGGCCGGACTGGGGAAACCAGGGGTACATCCTGTTTATCATTTCTCTCGCGTTGGTGGTGCTGCTGGTTTTATCGGCGGCCTGTCTGGTGGGCGAGGAATTCCGCATCAAGACCATCAAGTACGGTCATCTGTTCCAAGGCTTTTTGATTTTGCTGATCGTGATCCTGCTGCTGGTTAGCGTACAGCCGTTCGAGGTCTTTGGCGAACGCACGGCATGGGTCCGCGAGCAAACCCGGCAGCCGATTTTCTGGGGTTACATGATCCCGATCCTGATCGGCTTTTTTGTCGGTCCCTGGCTCGACCTGCAGCAGTGGCAGCGGGCGATCCAGATCCACAAGGAGAACACCAGCATCAGCCTCAGCTACTTCTTCGGCGCGGCCTTGTTCTTTCTGTTGTTGATTTTTCATGGCGTGCTGGCGAGCTACGTGCTGAACGGTTCTTCCTTCATGCAGGAATGGGTGACCAAGGGTTACGGCGAGTTGCTGTACGGCCACGAAGTGGTGGTGCAATTCATGGAGAAATTCAAGGACTCGCTGTCGTGGTGGATTCCCGCCGGTTATTACCTGTTCCTCGGCCTGGCGGTATTGAGCACCCTCGACAGCGGTTACGTGGCCCTGAAATGGTTCCTGACGGAAAACGTCAAGGCCAGTAAGAATCCGATCCTTTCGTTTGTGCCGCAGGGGATCATCGCTTCGCCGATCCCGACTTATATCGTTGCGGGTTTCATCACCCTGTTCTCCGTGCTGGTGAAACTGGAAGTGGAATACTTCATGGTGTTCTACGCCTCGTTCTTTGTGGCTTATGCCACGCTGGGCATCGCCCGTTGCTTTGTGCCGAACTCGCAGCATGCGCTGCCGCAGGTCAAGATGTTCTCCATCGGCAGCCTGTCGGTGGTGATATTCGCCTGCGGTTATTTCATGCAGATCGCGCCGCTGATGATTGCCGGTTCGATCCTGCCGATGTTGTACGTTTGGTGGCTGGTGTTTAACACCGATTTGTTGCGCATCGCCACCGAGAAGGCCGAGGAAGTGATCGACGCCGCGGCGGAAATCCCGGTGCTGCGCAAGCTGTCGCAAGTGACACAGAAAGCCATCGAGGGCCAGACCAAGGAAGTCAGCACCGGCAGCCATTTCGAGGACAAATGGTTCGTTCATTCCTTCATGGCCACCTACGCGGATACCAACTCGGTCGGCAATGTTTATTTCGGCATGTATGCCATGTGGGTAGGCAAGACCCGCGAGCTATTTTTCAATTACGTGCTGCCCGGCTTCGATCTCAAGACCACTTCATTCTTTATTTTGACCCGTTCGTTTGAACACAAATACATCACGGAAACCCGTGAATTTGAGCGCATCAGCGTCAAGATTCGCGTGGCGGAGTACAACCGCAAATTCGCCACCCTGGAGCACCAGGTGTATGATTCCGCCGGGCACTTGCTCGGCAAGGGCAAACAGCAGTTGATTTTCGTGGCTTCCAAGGACTACAAGCTCCTGGACATCCCGCCCGAAGTGCTGCAGGCCTTCATGCCTTACATTTGATTGCCGTTAGCGCCTGACTTGGCGGTTTAACGGCGGCCATTGGTGATTTTTTGACAAAGGCCGATATATTCCCAAACAGGGCATTTCCGGCCTTGAATTTCAATGGTTTGTTGGGATAATACCCAGAATGCCTGACTTGGATTCCGGTGCTGCATTGAAGATCACACGGGAAGTTTTGCTCGAAATTGGCGGCTGGCGCGCCATGAAAGAGGGGATTGCCTTGTGGGAGAGTGGTAAAGTCCAGGAGGTGGCTTACGAGCCTCCTTTGCTCCATGGCTTAGTACAAACCGGGACCAGTTCCGTCAAGGCCCGTCTCCATCTCGGCAAGCGCTTGTCCGATGTTGAAAATCTCTGTTCCTGCCGCCAGGCCCGCGAATACGGCACGGTTTGCGCCCATGTGATCGCCCTTGGCCTGGAATACATGAATCCCAAGGGCAAGCGCAACGGCCATGCGGCGGTGCTAACGGCGAACGGCGCCAATGACAAGCGCCAGACCATTCCCGACCTGCGTTACGTGCCGTTGTCGGAAATGCCGGACGATACCAAGCCGTTGCAGCTTTCCATTATCCTGCCGCCGAAGTTTCTGGAGGCTTGGAACACCGGGGAAATCCGCGTCATCTGCGAGGCGTCGGTGGACAGGGCGGCGCCGGTGCCGTTGTCGAATTTCCTGAAACTGGAACGCCCGACCTACGCGGTGGAGGATTGCGACGCGCAGGTGTTGGACGCGATGCGGCGTATCAACAACGGCGAGTTGTATGGCATGTGGACGCTAACGGCGAAGAAATTCGCCGAGTTTTTCCTGAGTTTGGTTGGACATCCGCGAATCAGTTTGGGCAAGGGAACGGTGCTGGATATTGTCCGCGCGTTGCCCCGCACCCGCTTGCAGTTGCGCCTGCAGGACGATGGTAGTCTGACCATTCACGCCGAGGACGGGGCTAACAGCGAGGGCACGATCTTGCAGTCCACCTACGGCCAGTGGCGGTTCAATCAGAACCGTTTGGAATATCTGAACGGCTTGCCGGTCAGCTATCTGTCGCTGCGCAGCAAGGACATGGCTGTTCCGCGCGAGAATCTGGCCTATTTTTTCCAGCACGAAGTACCGATGCTGGAACGGCAGGCCAATCTGGTGATGGACGAGGGTTGCAGCAAGCTGGAATTCCGTTCGATCAAGCCGAGGGTGCAGGTGACGCTGGATGGCATGTTGTCAGGATTGAGTTGCCGCGTTGAAGTGGCTTATGGCGACGGCAAATTCCTGTTACAGGGCAATGAGGCCGCTAACAACAATGAGGAGGCGTGGAGGCCGGACCCCGAGGATTCACTGCGTTATTTCATCCGTGACCGCAAGGCGGAGAAGGCGATCATCGAGCAGATCATTGTCGCCGGGTTCCTGCCCGGTCAACGCCAGCCGGAATTGTACACGCTAA
The DNA here is from genome assembly GCA_031256975.1 of Verrucomicrobiales bacterium. Lineage (GTDB taxonomy): Bacteria > Verrucomicrobiota > Verrucomicrobiia > Methylacidiphilales > JAAUTS01 > JAIRPN01. Next base: position 260,476 of record JAIRPN010000013.1, read on the forward strand.
CCGGGGAAGGCCGGGTGGGATTCTTCCTCGCCAACGTGTTGCCGAAATGGACGTCGGAATGGGAGATTTCCTTTACCCCGCGGCTGCATGACTTGATTGAAAAGTGCGACCGCATTGAACCTGAAGTGACCATTTCCTCGTCGGGTGAGGACTGGCTGGCGGTGGGCATTGATTTTCGCGAATCGCACGGCAAGTCGGAATTGTCGCACGCCGAGGTGCAGCGTCTGCTGAATGTTGGCGTCAGTCACCAGCGCATGGCCAATGGCCGCATCGCCTTGCTGCCCACCCAGTCGGTGCAGGAATTCCAGGAGGTTATCCGCGACTGCCAGGCCGAGCAAAGCGCCAACGGCACCATGCGCATCGACTCGCGTTACGCGGCTTATTTGTCGAACGTGCTGGCCGCCAACAATTGGCACCTGACCTCGCGTTCGCAGTGGCAGCCGCCAAAGGAATTGACTGAGTTCGAGTCGGTGCCAATGGATCCCGAACTGGAAAAGAGCGCGCGCCCCTACCAGAAAATCGGCCTCAACTGGCTGCATCACCTGATGCGCAATTCGATGTCAGGCATTCTGGCGGATGAAATGGGCTTGGGTAAAACCTTCCAGACCTTGTCATACCTGTTGTACCGCAAGCAAGGCGGGCTTAATGGCGGGCCGACGCTGATCGTCGCGCCGACCAGCCTGGTGTTGAACTGGCAGGACGAGTCGCAACGTTTCACGCCGCAACTGAGCACGCTGGTCATTAGCGGCGCCAAGCGCAAGCCGTTGTTCGAAAAAATAGCCGGGCACGATCTGGTCATCACGTCCTACGCCCTGTTGCGGCGCGACATTGATGTTTACAAGGAACATGAATTTTCCGTGGTGGTACTTGACGAAGCACAGCACATCAAGAACAAGTCCAGCCAGAATTCGGTTTGCGCCAAGATGCTGAAGGCGAAGAACCGTTTTGTGCTGACCGGCACGCCGATCGAGAATTCGCTACTGGACCTGTGGTCGATCTTCGACTTCCTGATGCCGGGTTATCTCGGCAGCGCCGCCGATTTCAAGCGCCGTTACGAACTGCCGATCACCAAGCAAAACGACCAGCCCGCGCAGGGTCGTTTGCGTGAGCGGGTACGACCGTTTATCCTGCGCCGCACCAAATCGGAAGTGGCGAAAGACCTGCCGGAAAAACTCGAGCAAATTGCCTTCTGTGAACTGACCGACGAACAGAAGGAAGTGTACCAGCGCATTCTGGAGCAGGGACGCCGCAATGTGCTGGATCATGTCGGCACTAACGGCCAGGGCCAGGAACGCAGTCGCATGGCAATCCTCACGGCGTTGATGCGCTTGCGGCAGGTGTGTTGTCACCTTGGCCTGTTGCCGACCGACGAGGCTCGCGAATGGAAGGAACCTTCGGCGAAGTTGGATTATTTCATGGAATTGCTCGACCAGGCAATGGATGGCGGGCATCGTGTGCTGGTCTTCAGCCAGTTTGTCAGCATGTTGAAATTGCTCGAGCACCAATTGCAGGGACGCGGCGTCAAATATTGTTACCTGGACGGCAGCACCATCGACCGCAAGGGCGAGATTGCCAAGTTCCAGCAGAACCCGGATATTCCGCTGTTCCTGATCAGTCTCAAGGCCGGAGGTACCGGCATCAACCTGACCGGTGCCGACACGGTGGTGCATTTCGATCCGTGGTGGAACCCGGCGGTGGAGGACCAGGCCACCGCCCGCGCGCACCGCATCGGGCAGGACAAGATTGTTAGCTCCTACAAATTGATAGCGCGCGGGACGGTCGAGGAAAAGATCGTCAACCTGCAAAGGAAGAAAACCGATCTCATCGCCAACACGCTGATGAGCGAGGAAGTGTTCATCCGCAGCCTGAGCTGGGAAGAATTGCAAAGCTTGCTTGAATAGCCTGCGTTTTCGGGATAAAATCGGGGCGTTATGAAACTCGAGGAATTCCAAACATCGGTTAAACAGGATTCCAAACCTCCGGTCGGGTTGAACGCCCCGCTTCAGGCCTTGTGGCATGAGCGGCGCGGCGAGTGGCACGAGGCGCACAAGCTCGTCAAGGATACCGAGGCTCCCAATGAAAACTGGATTCATGCGTATTTGCATCGCGTGGCCGGTGATCAGGACAAGGCGAACTATTGGTACTCCCGCGCGAACAAGGTGACGCCCAAGGTGTCCTACGAGGAAGAATGGAAACAAATTGTTTCGGCCTTGCTGCCGTGACGGAGGATTAGGAATTGAAAGTGGCGGATTTGGCTCGGCCAGATCAATGATGGAGTTATGATTGGCCGGGTGGATGGTTACTTTCGTGTTGCGGCACTGTTCGGTTTGCTGGCAGTGGCGTTGGGGGCTTTTGGCGCCCACGCATTGAAGGACTCGCTAACCGCGAGCGGCATGACCGAAGTCTGGAAGACCGCGGTGCTTTATCACTTGGTGCATGCGGCGGTTCTATTGTTTGTTTCCTGGTCGGATTTGTCCCGCAAGGCGTGGTGGTGTTTTGTAATTGGCGTCCTGTTGTTTTCCGGTTCGCTGTACCTTCTCGCCGTTAGCGGCATCAAACCGCTTGGCATCATCACCCCATTTGGCGGGATTTCGCTGTTAGCGGGCTGGTTGTTGTTGATAGTTGCGCCAAGGCGCTAATACCCGGATTTTCTAAAACATCCTTTGCCTGTTTATTCGACGACAGGAGAGGAGATATCCATCTTGGTTTTGAGCGCGGCACGTGCCTCGATGCGGAATTTGGGCAACTGCCGGTAAAAGGTGTAGGTGATAATCAAGGTGGCGATGCCGCAGAGAGTGACGGCAATCGGCGGGTTGAGCCAGTCGGCGATGCCGCCGGTGATCAGGCTGCCAATGGGCATGCCCCCCAGGAAAGCCATGCCATACAGGCTCATGACGCGGCCGCGTTTTTCTTCATCGACCAAATTTTGGATCAGGGTGTTGTTGGATGCCATGATGAGGATCTGGCCCAGTCCGGCGATGGTGAGGCAGAACATCGAGAAATGCAGGTTTCTGGAATAGGCGAAGGCCAACAGCGAGAGGCCAAACGCGACCGCACCGAAGACGATGAGGTGTCCCATGCCCTTGAGTCCCTTGCGGGTGGCGAGGTAGAGGGCCGCTAACAGCGAGCCGATTGCCGAGGCGGACATCAGCAGGCCGAGCAATTTGGCGTCGCCGCCGAAGATTTTTTCCGCGTAGACCGGAATCAGCACGTTGGCGGAGATGCCGAAAATGGTGAAACAAGCCGCGGTCAGGATAAGTTGCCGGATGGGGCCGAAACCGGCCGCATACTTGAGGCCGGAGCGGAAATCGGACCAGACGGATTCGATCTTTTCCTTGCGGACGTGGCGGCGGATTTGGATGAAGCAAAGGGCGATGAGGACGGCGAGGTAGCTGATGCCGTCGATGAGAAAGCAGTAGCCGGCGCCGAAATCGCTAATGACGAAGCCCGCGAGCCCGGGGCCAATGATGCGGGCGATGTTGAACATGGAGGAATTGAGGCCGATGACATTGGCGAGATGTTCACGCTTCTCGACCAGATGGATGACCAGCGATTGCCGTGCGGGCATGTCGAAGGCGTTGATGACGCCCTGGAAAATGGCAAGTCCGGTGAGCCAGGCGATGTTGATGTGGCCGCTAATGGCGAGCGCGGCGAGGGCGAAGGATTGCAGCATGGCGGCGGCCTGGGTCAGCTTGAGAATTTTCATGCGGTCGAAGCGGTCGACACAGACGCCCGCCAACGGCGCGAGCAGGACGATGGGAATTTGCCCGAGGAAGGTGACGGCACCAAGCCAGAAGGCGGATTGGGTGAAATGGTAGACCAGCCAGACTGTCGCGGTCTGGGTCATCCAGGAACCGACGAGAGAAACGATTTGCCCGGCGAAGAACAAGCGGTAATTGCGCGAGGAAAAGGGAATCAGGAGTCGTTTTGGGTTCATGCCGATAGGAAAATATAGCGGGGGATGGGTAACCGTCAAAACAGGAACCGTCATTAGCGGGCGGACTTGATTTTTCGGACGCTAATGGTGAACTGGAACAATGAAAAAGAAAATCGCGGTTCTGACCGGGGCCGGTGTCAGTGCGGAAAGCGGGTTGAAAACCTTTCGTGACAGCGGCGGGCTTTGGGAAGGCTACGACGTGCGGGAGGTTGCGACGCCGGAGGCCTGGTCCAGGAATCCTGATCTGGTGCTGCGATTTTACAATGAAAGGCGGAAATCGGTGCTGGGTGCCAAACCCAATTTCGCACATACGGGTCTTGCGGAATTGGAGCGGGACTATGATGTCACTGTCATCACGCAGAATATCGATGATCTGCATGAGCGCGCCGGTTCTTCACGGGTGATCCATTTGCACGGCCAGATTTTCCAGCGTTGCAGCGAACGCAATCCGGAAATTGTCAGTGAAATTCGCGGCGATATGCAGCTTGGTGAATTCGCCAATGACGGCGCCCGTTGGCGTCCGAACATTGTCTGGTTTGGCGAACCGGTGCCCATGATGGAAATGGCGGTTCCGGTGGTGGCGGAAGCGGACATTTTTGTGGTGGTTGGCACGTCGTTGTTGGTGTATCCGGCGGCGGGGTTGGGTAGTTACGTTTCGTCATTAGCGTCGCGATTCGTCATCGACAAGAAATTGCCGGACATCGGCCATTGGCGCAACCTGACCGCGATTGAAAAACCGGCTTCCGAAGGCGTGCGCGAGTTGCAACGAATCCTTGCCGAACGCCAACCGTGAGTTCGCGGTTAGCGGAACAGGTTCACCTTGGTCAGGTCGATGACTTCATCGCTGCGACCGTTCAATACGGCCTTCATCAAATAAAGGCTGAAGCCGACCATTTGGTTGAATTCAATCGACGGCGGCATCGACAGTTCCTGTTTGCTGACGATCACTTCGACTAGGGCCGGGCCGTCGTGTTTCAAGGCTTGCTCCAACGCGGGGCGGACCTGGCTGGGTTTGTCGGCTTTTATGCCGAGCAGGCCGGTGGCCTCGGCGATCTTGGCAAAGCTCGGATTATGGAGCTGTGTGGCGTAATCCAGCAGCCCGGCGGCTTTCATTTCCAATTCGACGAAACCGTAGGAGCTGTTGTTGAACACCACGATTTTAACGGGCAAACGAAGTTGCTGCAGGGTCAGCATGTCGCCCAGCAGCATGGAAAGCCCGCCGTCGCCGGACAGGGTGATTACTTGTCTTCCGGGATGGCAGGTTTGCGCGCCGATCGCCTGCGGCAATGCATTGGCCATGGAACCGTGATTGAACGAACCGAGCAGGCGGCGCTGTCCGTTCATGGAGAGATAACGGGCCGCCCAGATGGTCGGGGTGCCGACGTCGCAGGCGAAGATGGCGTCTTGTTCCGCCAGTTCATTGATCATCCGCGCCACGTATTGCGGATGGATGATGTCACTGTTCGGTTCCTCCTTGGCCAAATCGTCGAGTTTGCTGCGTGCGGCGCGGTAGTGTTTGACCGAGGCGTCAAGGTGCGCGGAGTCTTCCTTTTGCTTGAGCAAGGGCAGCAGTGCCGCAAGGGTGTCCCTGACGGTGCCGACCAGTCCGAAATCGACCTTGGTCCGGCGGCCGATTTGCTCGCCGCGAAGATCGACCTGGATAACCGTGGCCTTTTCGGGATAAAACTGTTGATAGGGAAAATCGGTGCCGAGCATCAGCAGGGTATCGGAATCCATCATCGCGTGGTATCCGGAGGAGAAGCCGAGCAATCCGGTCATGCCGACATCATAGGGGTTCTCGTATTCGATGAATTCCTTGCCGCGCATGGCGTGGACGATGGGTGCCTTGAGCTTGCAGGCGGTTTCCACCAGTTCGACATGCGCCCCGGCGCAACCGGCGCCGCCGAGGATGGTGACCCGTTTGGACTTGTTCAACAGGTCGGCGAGCTTTTGGATTGCTTCATCCGACGGGCGGATGCTGGCGTCCGCCACCGGGAAGCTGAGGCGGGGTTGCTGGCAGGGGGCTTCACGAAGTGCGATATTGCCGGACAGGATGATGACCGCCACACCGCTCTTGGCAATGGCGGTTTGCATGGCGATTTCCAGCACGCGCGGCATTTGCTCCGGTTGGGAAATGAATTCACAGTAGTGGCTGCATTCCTTGAACAGGTGCTGGGGGTTGGTTTCCTGGAAATAATTGCTGCCGATTTCGCTGCTCGGGATGTGTGCGGCGATGGCTAATACCGGAACGCGGCTGCGATGGCAGTCATAAAGCCCGTTGATCAGGTGCAGGTTGCCGGGACCGCAACTGCCGGCGCAGACGGTGAGTTGTCCGGTCAGGTGGGCTTCCGCTCCTGCGGCAAATGCGGCGGTTTCCTCATGACGCATCGAGGCCCAGGCGATGTCCTTGCGGGTGCGGAGGCTTTCGGTGATGCCGTTTAGCGAGTCTCCGGCCAAGCCGTAAATTCGTTTAACCCCGGCGGCAACCAGGGTGTCGACCAACACTTCAGCCACGTTTTTCTTGTTCATCGTTTTGTTTCTCCGCTTGATGGTTATTTGACCTGATGGGTTTTGACAAAATTGGCGCCGCGGGCATGCCCGGGTGGCACGCCGCCGATCACTAAAATGGTGTCGCCGGTTGTCACCAGTTTGCGTTTGCGCAGGGTGTTCTCGGCCACTTGCGCCAAGCCTTCGAAGGAATCGGTGGTTTCATCGATCAACATCGGCTGAATGCCCCAGAATAAATTGAGCGCGTGATAGACGTGGGAATCGGTGGTTAGCGCGATGACCGGCGGCTTGGGGCGTTCGGCGGCGATGCATTGCACGGTATAACCGCTGGTGGTGTGCACCACGATGTATTTCGGGTTGATGGTGTCGGCAATCAGGTTGGCGGCCTTGCACAAGGCGTGCAGCTCGGTTTTGCCGGTCGGCGGGTAGGTTTTGAAATCGATGGCGGCCTCGACCTCACGGGCGATGCGGCCCATCATTTCCACGGCGCGGACGGGGAATTGACCGACCGCCGATTCGCCGGACAGCATCACCGCGTCGGTGCCGTCGATGATGGCGTTGGCCACGTCGCTGGCCTCGGCGCGGGTGGGGCGGGGTTCGTGAATCATGCTTTCCAGCATTTGCGTGGCGGTGATGACCGGCAGGCCGCGTTGCTTGCATTTTTCGATGATGTGTTTTTGCAGCATCGGCACTTTTTCCGGGCTCAGCTCCACGCCGAGGTCGCCGCGCGCCACCATGATGCCGTTGACCTCGCCGAGGATTTCGTCGAGGTGTTCGATGGCCTGCGGTTTTTCAATCTTGGCGATCACCGGTTTGAAGATTTTTTGTTCAGCCAGGATTTTTTTCAAGCTGCGCACGTCGTCGGCATTGCGCACGAAACTGAGGGAAATCCAGTCGATGTCCTGTTGCAGGCCGAATTGCAAGTCATCGAGATCCTTGTCGGTGAGCGAGGGCAGCCGCAGATTCAAGTTGGGAAAATTCACGCCCTTGCGGCTTTTCAGGGTGCCGCCTTCCACCACGCGACAGACCAGTGCGTTGCCCCTGACCTCGATGATTTGTAATTCGAACAAACCGTCGGCCAGCAGGATTTGCATGCCCGGCTGCGCTTCCTCCGCGGCGTAGGCGTAATCGAGCGGGATGGTGGCGGGCTGGCCGTTGAATTCGGCCTCGGGTATCAAGGTTACGGATTTGCCTTCGGTTAAAGTGAGTTCGTCGTTAGCGAGTTGTCCGACGCGGACTTTCGGTCCCTGCAGGTCTTGCAAAATGGTGATGGGTTTGTCGAGTTCCTGCGCGATGCTGCGGAGGTTGGCGATGGTTTGCGCGTGGCTGCCATGGCTGCCGTGGGAAAAATTAAGCCGTGCCACGTTCATGCCGGCCTGGATGAGTTTATGGATGACATCCGGCGAATTGCTCGCAGGCCCCAGTGTGGCGACGATTTTCGTGTGGTTCATGGAAACGGGTGCTTTGATAATTAGTAGTCTAAAATTTCAAACATGCCAGTTTATGTCGAAGAGGTGACAAGCCTGTTGGGATTGTAACAGCATGGAGTATGCCGTGGCAACGCTAACAGCGAACTTTTATCCTGATGGTTAGCGTTCCTTTTCCATCGACAAACCAATGGTGCCGCTAATAATGTGTTGTTATGGAAAAGCGAATCGTGGACTTCGATAATGACGGCGGCAACCAGGTCAAATTCATGAAAATCATCGGTGTTGGCATTTTATTGTTAGTGTTGGTGATCGTGGCGGCCACGTCCACCTTCGTGGTCGACCCTGGTTACCGCGGCATCAAGGTGGTGATGGGGCAGGTGGACAGCAATTTCAAGCCGGAGGGCTTTGGCTTCAAGCAGCCCTTTGTGTCGAGCATCATCCAGATGCCGGTCAGGCAGCAGACGCGGGAGGTGTCGACTGCCTGCTATTCGTCGGACCTGCAGCAGGTGAACATGAAGTTGCGGGTGTTGTACCGCATCCCGGAATCCTCGGTGGTCAAGGTGTACCGCGAGTATCTGGGCGACCCGTTTGACAGCCTGATTGCGCCGCGCGTGGAGGAGGCGTTGAAGGAAGTGGTGGCGTTGCAAAGCGCGGAATTGATTGTGAAAAAGCGCGAGGAGATCAAGACCAAGACCCTCGAATCAGCACGGAACAAGATCGGGGATATTCTGGTCATCGCGGACATCGTGTTGGTGGATACCAATCTTTCCCGCGAACTGGAGGCGGCAATCGAGGCCAAGATGGTGCAGGAGCAGGAGGCGGCGAAGGCCAAGTTCACCCAGCAGAAAGCCCAGATCGAGGCGGACACGGCGGTGGTGAGGGCCAAGGGCGAGGCGGAGTCGATCCGTATCCGTGCGGAAGCGTTGCGGAATAATCCCGGAATCATTGAATTGCAGATTGTCGAGAAGTGGGACGGGCATACGCCAATGGTGGTGGGCGGCGCCGGTGGCAGTTCCTCGACCAATATTTTGCTGCCGGTCAATATCAACAATGTGAAGAAATAACCGTATGACCGGAAATCGAGGCAAGCGCGGCATGGCCAAGCCGTTGACCCTGACGCTAATGGCGATCGGGGTGCTGGTTTTGTTGTGCCTGATATTTCCCGGAGTCCTGGCTTTTGTGGAGATGGCGGCGCGGGAGTTGCGGTATTTTTGGTGGCTGGTGCTGATGGTCGCGGTGGGAGTTTACCTGATCTTTTTTTTCGGCAAGAGCCGGAAAAACTAGGCCGGTCATCGGAGCCGGGGTGTTGCAGTCGTTGAAAACCGGTATACATTGTGCCGATGAAAACCTTACTCTCTGTATTGTGTTTAGCGGTGCTGACTGCGGTCGGCGTGCAGGCGGCTTCGAGCATTTCCGATATCGGCCATGATGAGCTGAAGGCGGCGATTGCCAAAAAAGCGGTGTTTTTGGTCGATGTGAACGGCACGGAATCCTATAACGCGGGCCATATCCCGGGCGCGATCGACTATATTGCCAACAAGGACAAGTTCGCCTCCCTGTTGCCGAAGGATAAGTCGGCGCTAATCGTGGCTTATTGCGGCAATGAACATTGCACGGCTTACAAGAAGGCCGCTGATGCCGCCGTCGCCCTGGGTTACACCAACGTCAAGCACTACGCCCCGGGCATTGCCGGTTGGAAGGCCAAGGAAAAGACCGAGGCTGGCAGTGTCGCCACCGCCCAGGCCGGAACGGCGGATTGTTGCAAGATGTAACGCCTTTTTTGCAAACTTTTTATTATAAGCAGGATAACGCCGGAAGTAATTCCGGCGTTATTGTTTTTGGAAGGGTGATGATGCCGACATCCGCCTTAAACAAAGGTCTGGTTGGACTGAATAAGGGTTTTATTTGGCGCGACAAAGAGTTTATTGGATCGAATAAAAGGTCTGTTTAGTCAGATAAGAGCCTTGTTTGGCTAAACAAGACTCTTATTGGACCAGACAAGGGGTTTATTTAACCAAACAGGAAGTTTGTTTGGCTGAATCAAGGTTCTGTTTTTCAGAAAAAAAGCCAAAATCAACCGCCCGGCAGAACCCTTTTCCGACTTTGTACAAGAAAAAAGTAAAAATTTTTATTTTCCTCTTGCGTTTATCGCAGAAATGCATAGAACGTTACTTCCCATTTCTACGGAAAAGGGATTAAAGCCGGTATCGGTGAAAGCGTGTGACGGCAGAAAAAGTCGTCCTCCATGCGATGAATGCTTCGACAGCACGCATGGGAGTTTTTACCTTGCGTGCTTTTTTATTAAAAAAATAAAACAGGAAGTATTTAGATGCCAACGATCAACCAGCTTGTGAGAAGTGGACGCAGAGCGGTCAAAAGCAAGACCAAGTCTCCCGCATTGCAAAAGGCTCCCGCCCGCCGCGGCGTGTGCGTCCAAGTGATGACCCGTACTCCCAAGAAGCCGAACTCGGCTTTGCGTAAGGTTGCCAAGGTCCGTTTGACCAACGGCCAGGAAGTCATCGCCTACATCGGTGGTGAAGGTCACAATTTGCAGGAACACTCCATCGTGCTGGTGCGCGGCGGTCGTGTGAAGGATTTGCCGGGTGTTCGTTACCACATCGTTCGCGGTACTCTGGACTGCCTGGGTGCGGTCGGACCGAGCAACACCAACAAGTTGAACCGTAATGTCTCCCGCAGTAAATACGGCGTGAAGAAGCCCAAGGGCGACGCCGCTGCGAAGAAATAAACTTTTAAACTGAGAAAAATATATGGCACGTCGTCGTAAAGCTGAAAAAAGACAGATCATCCCGGATCCCGTGTATGAAAATCAGGTGGTTGGCCGCTTGATTAGCGCGGTTATGGAATGCGGCAAGAAGTCCATCGCCCAGAAGATCGTTTACAATGCGATCGAGCAGGCGAACAAGGATAACAAGGAAGCCAATCCTCTCGATATTTTGAACAAAGCGGTGGAAACCGTGAAACCCCGCCTGGAAGTCAAGTCCCGCCGCGTGGGTGGCGCGACCTACCAGGTGCCGATGGAAGTGCCGGCCGAACGCCAGCTCGCTCTCGCGATGCGCTGGATCGTTGGCAACGCCAAGAACCGCAAGGGCGTGGCGATGGCCAAGGCCTTGGCGATTGAGATCAAGGAAGCTGCCGCCGGCCAGGGTAACGCGATCAAGAAGCGTGATGACGTGCACCGCATGGCGCAGGCCAACAAGGCCTTTGCCCACCTGCGCTGGTAAGAAATTTGATTTTGGAGTTTTGAAATGAGCAGAGCCTATTCATTGGAAAGAACACGCAACATCGGTATCGCCGCCCACATCGACGCGGGCAAGACGACCACCACCGAGCGTATTCTGTTTTACACCGGCGCGATCCACAAGATCGGTGAAGTGCACGAAGGCACCACCGTGACCGACTGGATGGAGCAGGAGCGTGAACGCGGTATCACCATTACCTCGGCTGCCACCACCTGTTTTTGGCCCGTCAAGAAAGAAGAGGGCCTGGTCAAGCTGTTTGAAGGCACCAAGAACCGTGTCAACATCATCGACACTCCCGGCCACGTGGACTTCACGGCGGAAGTGGAGCGTTCCCTGCGCGTGCTCGACGGCGCGGTCGCGGTGTTCTGCGGTGTTGCCGGCGTGCAGCCGCAATCGGAAACCGTCTGGCGCCAAGCCACCAAATACAATGTTCCCCGCATCGCGTTCGTCAACAAGATGGACCGCGTGGGTGCCAATTTTGAAAATGCCGTCAAGGAAATGCGCGAAAAGCTCGGCGCCAATGCCTGGCCTATCCTGCCTCCGATCGGCAAGGAAAGCGAATTGAAGGGCGTGATCGACGTGGTCAACCAAAAGGCCCACGTTTACAAGGATTCCGATGACGGCAAGTATGCCACCTACACGGTGGAAGAAATTCCTGCTGAATTGAAGGATTATGCCGCCAAGGCTCTTGATCAACTGATTGAAGCGGTGGCTGACCAGGACGATGAAGTCGGCACCTTGTTCCTCGAAGAAAAGCGCCCGACCACTGTGCAGTTGAAACAGGCAATTCGCCGTTTGACCATTGCCAACAAATTGGTTCCGGTGGTTGGCGGTTCCGCCTTCAAGCACCGTGGTGTGCAAAGCCTGATCGACGCGGTTCTCGACTATCTGCCGAGCCCGATCGACATTCCGGCGGCCATTGGCCAGGATCCTGATAATCCGGAGAAAAAAGTTGAGGCCCCGACCAATGATGACCACAAGTTCTGCGCTTTGGCGTTCAAGCTTTGGTCCGATCCGTTTGTCGGCAAGCTGATTTTCTTCCGCGTTTATAGCGGCAAGATCAGCAAGGGCGACACCATTTACAATCCGCGCACCAACAAGCGTGAACGCGTTAGCCGTATCATCCAGATTCAGGCCGACAAGCGCGAGGATATCGACACGGTGTATGCCGGTGATATCGCCGCCACCGTTGGCGTGAAGGACGTGCGCACTGGCGACACCTTCGCGGATGAAGATTTCAATATTGTGCTCGAGCCGCCGACCTTTCCGGAGCCGGTTATCTCGATGGCGATTGAGCCGAAGACCAAGGGCGACCGTGAGAAGCTCGGCGAAGGTCTGCAGCGTTTGGCTGAAGAAGACCCGACCTTCCAGGTTGTCACCAACGAAGAAACCGGCCAGACCATCATCAAGGGTATGGGCGAGTTGCACCTCGACATTATTTGCGACCGTTTGAAGCGTGAATTCAACGTGCAAACCAACGCCGGTGCGCCGCAGATTGCATACCGCGAAACCATCACCAAAGCCGCCACCGGCGAAGGCAAGCTCATCAAGCAGTCCGGTGGTCGCGGCCAATACGGTCACGTCATTATCGATGTCATGCCGCTGGAACGCGGCAAGGGCCATACGGTTGAGAACAAGGTTGTCGGCGGTAATATTCCGAAGGAATACATCGGTGCCTGTAAAAAGGGTATTGAAGAATCCTTGTACAACGGCGTCATCAACGGCAGCCAGGTCATTGACATTGCCATTGAGATCAAGGACGGTTCCTACCACGAAGTCGATTCGAACGAATTGGCGTTCAAGCTGGCCGCCTCCTTCGCGTTGAAAGACGCTTTGCAAAAGGGCGGCTCCATTCTGTTGGAACCGATCATGAAGGTGGAAGTGATCACCCCGGAAGAATATCAGGGCGATATTCTCGGCGACATCAACCGCCGCCGTGGCAAGATCAATTCCATGGAAGCCAAGGGCAATGCGAACGTGATGCAGGCGGAAATCCCGCTGGCGGAAATGTTCGGTTATGTGAACACCTTGCGTTCGCTGTCACGCGGTCGTGCGGCGTACTCGATGGAGCCTTCGCACTTTGAACAGGTGCCGGCGCAGATTTTGGCCCAGATTTTGGAGCAGAAGAAAGGTTAATTTATGGCAGCAACTAGAATTCGTATCCGTTTAAAGGGTTTTGACTTTCGCTTGATTGACAAAGCGGCCTCGGAAATCGCGGAAACCGCGGTTCGTACCGGCTCCGCCGTCAGCGGCCCCGTGCCGTTGCCGACCAAGATCGAGCGTTACACGGTGAACCGCTCGCCTCACGTTGACAAGAAGAGCATGGAACAATTTGAAATCCGCACGCACAAGCGGTTGATTGACATCGTCAACCCCTCGGCGAAGACGGTGGACGAGCTGAAGAAGCTCAACCTCCCGGCGGGCGTGGACATCACCATCAAGATTTAATTGACCTGTTTGCCTCTGGGCAAAAGACCCAAGCAAACAAAAGGAGATAATAATGAGCATCGGAATTATCGGTAAGAAGGTCGGAATGACTCGCGTGTACGATGAGTCGGGCGCTGCCACGGCAGTGACCGTCATCGAAGCGTCCCCGAACGTCATTTCGCAGTTGAAGACTGTCGAAAAAGACGGCTACAAGGCGGCACAAATCGCGTTCGACGACGTGAAGGAATCGCGCAGCACCAAGCAATTGGTCGGCCACTATAAAAAAGCGAACAGCGCGCCGAAGCGCATCGCGCGTGAATTTAGCGACATCGAGGGCGAACTGGGTGCCAAGATCACCGTCAGCGCTTTCCAGGTTGGCCAGCTGGTCGATGTGATTGGTATCTCGAAGGGTCGCGGTTTCCAGGGTGTTGTGAAACGCTGGGGCTTTGCCGGTCAGCCGGAAACCCACGGTTCCATGATGCACCGCCGTCCCGGCGCCATCGGTTGCCGTAACAAGCCCGGTCGCGTGTTCGCCTTGCAGAAATTGCCCGGTCATATGGGCACCACCAAGACCACCGTGCAGAATTTGAAAGTTTTGCAGATCAGCGAGAACGATAATCTGCTGGTCATCAAAGGTGCAATCCCCGGCGCGCGCGGAAGCTTCGTGATTGTCCGCAACGCCGTGAAAGACGTGAAGAAAGGCGATAACAAATGAGCGCTAAAGCATTGAATTTACAGGCGGCTGAAACCGCTTTGGGAGCGAAATTGATCGCTAATGGCAAGGGTACCCAGGCTTTGCACGACACGGTTGTGGCTTATCAGGCCAATCGCCGCGCCGGTACGCATGCGACCCTGACCAAGGCCACCGTGAACCGTTCGGGTAAAAAGCCCTGGCGCCAAAAAGGCACCGGCAACGCCCGTGCCGGTTACGCCTCCTCGCCGGTTTGGCGTGGTGGTGGCGTGGTGTTTGGCCCGCAACCCCGCGATTATTCCAAGATTGTCAGCAAGAAGGTCAAGAAGCTCGCCTTGAACAAGGCTTTGAGCGAAGCAGCCAAGACTGACCGCTTGTTCGCCGTGCCGACCTTTTCGTTGAAGTCCTCCAAGACCCGCGAATTGGTGGCCTGGATCAAGGAGAACAAATTGCAGGAAAACCTGTTGATCGTGACCAAGAGTGTCGACCAGTCGGCGGTGTTGGCCTCGCGCAACATTCCGAAGGTTGAAGTGATCAACGCCTCGGACGTGAATGCGGAACAAATTTTGCGTTACAAGCAAGTGATCATTGCCGAGGACGCTTATCCGGTTTTAACCAACCGCTTGAAATAACACGCCATGAAGAATCCTTACGACATCATCAAAACGGCGCGCATCACGGAAAAGGCCGGCGCATTGACCGAAAAACACAACCAGTATGTGTTCAAGGTTGACTGCACCGCCACCAAGCAGGACATCCGTTACGCGATTGAAGAAATTTTCAAGAAGAAGGTTGCCAAGGTCAACACCCTGCAGGTGACCGGTAAGAAGAAACGCGAACGCACTGCCAACTTCGGCCGCAAGGCGAGCTGGAAAAAGGCGATCGTGACGCTGAAAGACGGCGAAAAACTGGAACTTATCTGAGGTAAACGACTATGGCACTGAAAACTTTTCGTCCGCTGACTCCAAGCCTGCGCTTCACCGCGCTGCAGGACCTTAGCGAAATCACCAAGCACACGCCGGAAAAATCGCTGCTCGAACCGAAGAAGCGCACCGGTGGCCGTAACAGCTATGGCCGTGTCACCATGCGCCGCATGGGTGGCGGTCACAAGAAGCATTACCGCAAGATCGACTGGAAGCGCAACCGCACGGACGTCGCGGAAGTGGTCGGCATTGAATACGATCCGAACCGCACTTCCCGCATCGCGTTGCTGAAGTACGCCAATGGCGATCTCAGCTACATCGTTGCTCCTGCCGGATTGCAGGTTGGCGCCAAGCTTCAGGCTGGCGCTAATGCCGCCCCGGAAATCGGCAACTGTCTGCCGTTGAACAAAATTCCGGCCGGTTCCTTCATTCACAATATCGAATTGATTCCCGGCAAGGGAGCCCAAATGGTGCGTTCCGCCGGTTCGGTGGCGACCTTGATGGGTATGGCCAACGAGTATGCCCAGATCAAACTCGCCTCGGGCGAAATCCGCTTGGTGCACGGCTCCTGCATCGCCACCCTCGGACAGGTTGGCAACGTGCAGCATGAAAATGTCAGCCTCGGCAAGGCCGGCCGTAACCGTTGGTTGGGCCGTCGTCCGCGCGTTCGTGGTATGACCATGAACCCGGTTGATCACCCGAACGGTGGTGGTCAGGGTAAGAGCAAGGGTGGTGGCGGTCGTCAGCACTTGCGTTCGCCTTGGGGCCAGCTCTCGAAGGGTTACAAGACCCGCAAGAAGCACAAGATTACCAACAAGTTCATTTTGGAACGCAAGAAGAAGAAATAACCAGGACACGAAGATATGGGACGCAGCTTAAAGAAAGGTCCGTTTATTGACGGCCATTTGCTCGAGAAAGTCGATGCGCAAAATGCCGCTAACACCAAGAAGCCGATCAAGACCTGGTCGCGCCGCTCGATGATCACTCCGGATTTCGTGGGTCACACGTTTCTGGTGCACAACGGCAAGGTTTTTAATTCCGTGTTCGTCACGGAAAACATGGTCGGTCACAGGCTCGGTGAATTTTCGCTCACGCGAATCTTCAAACGCCACGGCGGCCACACCGAGAAGGTGACGAAGTAAGCTATGAGATTTTTGCCTACGCTAACAGTGATGTTGCTAGGCATGACGGCTGCAGGCCTTGCGCAGGCGGCCGGGGACCAACAAGTCCCGAATGGTTCTTTAACAGGAAAAACTGAAGATCTGACCAAACGGATCGCGGTGCTGGAACAAAGCCTGCAACTGTCTCAAGCGGAGACCGAATATTTCCGCCAGCAGTGGATGACGCTGAAGCTGAGGGATGAAACCCTGGGGCTTAGCGCCTTGACGGGCGACCAGAAGGAAATCAACGACAAGTTGGTGCAACTGCTGGGTGAATTGTTCCAGAGCGAGAAGCGCAACCGCGAATTGCAGACGCTAATGACCAATCTGGTGCAAACCGGGCAGTTGTTGTTAGCGGCAAGTCCGGCAGAGCAGGCGCAGCGCCGCGCGGAATACGAAATCGCGGTGCGGAAAATCAAGGCATTCGCCAACGGGGCGGACCAGATGATGATTAGTGTCGCGCCGGACTACACGAGCGGGGCGATCATTTCAGTTAACGAGGATTTGCAGGTGGCGGTGGTTAATTTCGGCGGTTCGCAAAAAGCCGAGGTTGGCATGCCATACCGGATTCTTCGTGATAACAAAGTAATCGGGAAATGTTCCCTGATCGAAGTGCACGCCTACTTGAGCGCGGCGCGGATCGAGGGGGTTCTCGAAAATACAAAAGTGCAGCCGGGAGACCGGGTGCTCTTGGAAACAACAAAGTAGTATGGAAGTCAAAGCTATTACCAGATACGTGCGTATGTCCGCCTTTAAGGCGCGGGCGGTGACACGTGATATTCAGGGCTTGCCCGCGCTGAAGGCGCTGGGCCTGCTGGATTTTTATCCGCAGAAAGCCGCGCGTTTTGTGAGCAAGACGCTCAAATCGGCGATCGCCAATGCCGAGAATAACAACTCGCTCAATCCCGAGACGCTGGTCGTCAAGGAAGCCGTCGTGGGCGAAGCCCCGACCATCAAGCGTTTTCGCCCGCGTGCCCGCGGCAGCGCCAGCCCGATCATGAAGCGTACCTGCCACATTCGCATCGTCGTGGCGGAAGCTGCGGAGCAACCCGTTTCCAAGAAGAAAAAAGCAACTGCTAAACGTGGCAAAGCCGCCAATAGCAAGAAGGAAGCTGCCACCAAGGAATAAAATATGGGACAGAAAGTACATCCATTTGGTTTTCGCGTAGCGGTCAAACGCAACTGGCGTTCCGTCTGGTACGCCAATAAGAAGGATTTTCCGGTTTACCTGAAGGAAGACCGCCTGATCCGTGATTTTTTGAAGAAACGCCTGGTTGGCGCTGCGATCTCCAAGATCGTCATTGAACGCGCCTCGAACCGTGTGCGCGTCAACATCCACACCGCCCGTCCGGGCGTGGTCATCGGCCGCAAGGCGTCCGAGCTCGACAAGTTGAAGGATGAAATCCGCGCCATCGTGCCGTTGCGCGAAGTGCTGGTTGACGTGAAGGAAATTAAGAACCCCGAAATCGACGCCCAGTTGGTGGCGGAAAACATCGCGCTGCAATTGGAGCGCCGTATTTCCTTCCGCCGCGCGATGAAAAAATCCATCCAAACCGCGATGGACTTTGGCGCGCTGGGTATTAAGATTCGTTGCTCCGGTCGTTTGCAGGGCGCTGAAATCGCGCGTTCCGAACCCTACCATGAAGGCAAGGTTCCGTTGCACACTCTGCGCGCGAACATCGACTACGGCTTTGCCGAGGCGATGACTGTCGCTGGTAAGATCGGTATTAAAGTTTGGATTTGTTTGAAGGAGGACGCGGCCTTGGCTGCTTGATAAGTTATGGCATTGATTCCCGCAAGAGTTAAGTATCGTAAGACCCAGCGCCGCAGCCGCAAAGGCGACGCGACGCGTGGCGCGACCCTGGCGTTTGGCCAGTTCGGTTTGCAGACCCTGGAGCGTTTCTGGCTGACCAACACCCAGATTGAAGCGGCCCGTGTTGCCCTGACCCGTAACATGAAGCGCAAAGGCCGCCTGTGGATCCGCGTGTTCCCCGACAAGCCGGTGACCGCCCGCCCGCCGGAAACCCGTATGGGTAAAGGTAAAGGCCAGCCCGAATACTGGGTGGCCGTGATCCGTCCGGGCAACGTGTTGTTTGAATTGGACGGTTTGTCCGAAACCGTGGCGAAGGAATCGCTGCGTCTGGCGGCGACCAAGCTGCCGATGCGCACCCGTTTTATCAGCCGCAACAGAAAGATTAGCGCATGAAGATTGCCGACGTAAAAGCATTGAGTGATTCCGAGCTGCACAACCGCATCGCGGAACTGAAACAGGAAAAGTTGAACCTGCGCATCCAGCAGCAGAGCGGCCGCCTCGAGCGTCCGAGCCGTCTGACGGAAATTCGCAAGACCATCGCCCGCATCCAGACTGTGCTGACCCAGCGCAAACTGGAAGCCAAGAAGGCCTAATATTTTAAAGGACTAGAACTATGAGTGAAACTGTCACGGCAAAGAAGGCGCGGAAGCAAGTTCAGGGCGAAGTCATCTCCAACAAGATGACCAAGACCATCGTGGTCAAAGTGACCCGTCGCGTACCGCATCCTCGCTATAAGAAGATTGTCAACGTGTCGAAGCGTTTTTACGCCCACGACGAAAAGAGCGCAGCGCAAATCGGTGACTTGGTGGAAATCGCGGAAACGCGTCCGTTGAGCAAACTGAAACGCTGGGAACTGGTGGAAATTGTAAAGAGCAAAACGGTATGATTCAGATTCGAAGCTGGGTAGATGTTGCCGACAACACGGGCGCGCGTCGCGCGACCATGATCGGCGTGATTGGTAAAAAGACGATGGTGGCCCGCGTCGGTGATGTGATTACCGCCAACGTCAAGGAAGCCGCGCCGGATGGCACGGTGAAGAAGAGCGAAGTGGTCCGCGCCGTGGTGGTCCGCACCAAGCAGCCGGTGCGCCGCGCTGATGGTTCGTACCTGCGCTTTGACAGCAACGCGATCGTGATCATCGACAAGGACATGAACCCGCGCGGTACCCGTATCTTCGGACCGGTGGCCCGTGAGTTGCGTGAAAAGAACTTTATGAAAATCATCTCGTTAGCTCCGGAGGTGTTATGAGCTTGAAGAAAAGAATTTCGATTCCCGCCAAGTACCATGTAAAGAAGGACGATGAAGTCCTGGTCATTAGCGGTTCGCACAAAGGCAAACAAGGCCGTGTGCTGCAGGTGTTGAAGAATAAAGCCCGCGTGATCGTGGAAGGCGTGAACCTGACCAAAAAGGCAGTCCGCCCTACCCAGGATCGTCCGAAGGGTGGATTTGATGAAAAAGAAGGAACCATTCACGTCTCCAACGTGAAGGTGGTCAAAGCTGCTGCGTTTAGCGGCAAAAAAGGCAAGGAATAATAATTTATGACAAGTGATTTGCTCCAAGAATACAGGGACAAGGTGGTTCCTGCTCTGATGAGTCAGCGCGGATACAAGAACGTCAACCAAGTGCCGAAGCTCTCCAAGATCGTGGTGAACTGCAGCGTTGGTTCCGCCAATGATGTGAAGGCCGCGATGGAAGATGCCGTGCATGACGTGACGCTAATCACCGGCCAAAAGCCGATTCGCACGAAGTCGACGAAGAGTATCTCGAACTTCAAATTGCGTGAAAATCAGGAAATTGGCGTGAAGGTGACCCTTCGCGGCAAACATATGTATGAATTTCTGTTCCGCCTGGCTGGCACCGCGTTGCCGCGTATCCGTGACTTCCGCGGTATCTCGACCCGCGCGTTCGACGGTCGTGGTGCTTACACGCTCGGTGTGAAGGACCATACGATTTTCCCGGAAATCGAGCTGGACAAGATCAAACGCAACCTCGGCATGGATGTGACCATCGTCACCACCGGCAAGAATAAAGAAGAAACCAAGGCGTTGTTGACGCTGATGGGACTGCCGTTCGCCGACCGCAAACATTAATTTAAAAAACAAGAGAAACAAAGCCTATGGCCAAGAAATCATGGATCGCCAAACAGAAGAGGGAACCGAAGTTCTCCTCCCGTAAATATAACCGCTGCAGCTTGAGCGGCCGCCGTCGCGCTTACATGCGCAAGTTCGGTGTCAGCCGTATCCAGTTCCGCGAAATGGCGCTGCGCGGGGAAATCCCGGGTGTGGTGAAGGCGAGCTGGTAAGGAGATACAACTATGCAAACAGACCCTTTGGCAGACTTTTTAACGCACATCCGCAATGCCAACCAAATCGGCCAGGCGGAAATCGTGTCGCCCTATTCGAGCATGAAGAGCGACGTGGCCAGCATCCTGGTGAAGGAAGGCTTCATTCAAAATTCTGAAGTCATCACCGAGGATAAGAAACAGAAACTGAAACTCACTTTAAAAAACGGCTCCAAGCAGAAGGCGTTGCACGGCATCAAGCGCGTGTCCAAGCCGGGCTTGCGCCAGTATGTCGGCTCGTCGGATATCCCGCGCGTGCTCGGCGGCCTCGGTGTGGCGATTTTGTCCACCTCGAAGGGCGTGTTGAGCGGCCATGAAGCGAAGAAACAAAATGTGGGAGGCGAACTCCTGCTCTACGTTTGGTAAAACATATGTCACGAATTGGTAAAAAATCTATTCCTGTGCCGGACAAGGCGAAAGTCGCCGTCAGCGGCCAGAACGTGAAGATCGAAGGCCCGAAGGGCAAACTCG
Source organism: Verrucomicrobiales bacterium (assembly GCA_031256975.1). Lineage (GTDB taxonomy): Bacteria > Verrucomicrobiota > Verrucomicrobiia > Methylacidiphilales > JAAUTS01 > JAIRPN01. The sequence continues at coordinate 281,437 of JAIRPN010000013.1, forward strand.
AGTTCGACGTGCATCCGCGCATTAGCGTTGCCTTGGAAGACAAGAACCTTGTCGTCAAGCGCAGTAGCGAGAATCGTCTGGACAAATCGCTGCACGGCATGACCCGCAGCATCCTGAACAACATGGTCAGCGGCTCGGTCAACGGCTTTCAAAAGCGTCTTGAGATCCATGGCGTCGGTTTCAAGGCCGCCGTGCAGGGCAAAAATCTGAATTTGAGCCTTGGCTATTCGCACCCGCTTTTATATCCTATCCCTTCCGATATCAAGATCACCGTGGAAGATGCCACCAAGCTCTTGATCGAAGGGGCCGATAAGCACAAGGTCGGACAAGTGGCGGCGGACATCCGCGCTTACTATCCTCCGGAACCTTACAAGGGCAAGGGCGTGCGTTTTGCCGGCGAGAATATCCGCCGCAAGGAAGGTAAGACTGCCCAAAGCAAATAATGCCTGGAGGTAACTAACGATGAAAGCTTCAAGAAAAACCAGATCACTCAAGCGCGCCCGCATTCACGAGCGCGTGCGTAAGAAAGTCAACGGCACGACGGTTCGTCCGCGCCTGACTGTGTCCTTCACCGGACAGCACATCTACGCGCAAATCATTGACGATTCCACCGGCAAGACTCTCGCCAGCGTTCACACGACCGAGAAAGCTTTGGCCGGAAAAAAAATTCTCCCGAACGTCAAGGGAGCAACCGAGGTCGGCTCGCTATTAGCGGAACGCGCCAAGGGCAAGAAGATCGAAGCGGTGGTGTTTGACCGCGGCGGTCTCCAGTATCATGGCAAGGTGAAAGCCCTGGCCGACGCAGCACGTGAAGGAGGTTTGAACTTCTAATTATGGCAGAAGAAACGAAAAATTTGGAACAGAATACACCCGCTAACAGCGAAGCTCCCGCAAGTCCTGCGGTGGCGAAGCCCGAAGGTGAAAACCGCGGTCCCCGTGGTTTCGGTCGCGGTCCGGGACGTGGTCCCGGTCGTGGCGGCCCGCGTGGCGGTGGCGGCCCCGGTCGCGGCCCTCGTGGTCCCCGCGGTGAGAAAAAAGAAGGCGGCTATCTCGAGTCCGGCAAGAAGGGCGACGGTCATGATGAAGGTCGTGAGTACATCGAGAAGGTTGTGTATATCAATCGTTGCGCCAAGGTTGTGAAGGGCGGTCGCCGCTTCAGCTTTAGCGCTCTGGTCGTCGTTGGCGACGGTGCCGGCAAGGTTGGCATCGGATTCGGCAAGGCGAACGAAGTCTCCGACGCGATCCGCAAAGGCAGCGAAGACGCCCGCAAGCGTCTTGAGACCATCAGCCTGAACAAGACCACCATCCCGCACGAAGTCGTCGGTGAATTCGGCGGCGCTCGCGTGCTGTTGAAGCCCGCGTCGGCTGGTACCGGTTTGATCGCCGGTGGCGGTGTCCGTGCGATCGTGGAAGCGGTCGGCATTCGTGACCTGCTGGCCAAGTCGCTGGGTTCCGGCAATCCCTCCAACGTGGTGAAAGCCGCTTTGGACGGCCTGCGCCAGCTCAGCTCGGTGGAAGATATTTTCAAAGCCCGCGGCAAAACCCTGAAGGTCAAAACCCCTGCAGCGGTTGCGGCAGAATAAGGAATAGAAGAATATGCAATTGCACGATTTAAAACCCCGTCCCGGCGCCAAATCCCGTACCAAACGTTTGGGTTGCGGCGAAAGCTCCGGTCATGGCAAAACCTCGGGTCGCGGCCACAAGGGCCAGCGTGCCCGTTCCGGTGGCTCGGTCCGCCTCGGTTTCGAAGGCGGTCAGTGGCCGTTGTACCGCCGTATTCCCAAGCGCGGTTTCAACAACAATGCCTTTACCACCCGTTTCGCGCCGGTGAATCTGAGCGCGTTGAATGTTTTCAACGATGGCGATACCGTGGACGCTGCGGCGATTCGCGCCAAGGGCTTGGTGACCGGCAAATGGGATGGCATCAAAATCCTCGCCAATGGCGAACTGAAGAAAAAGCTCACCATTAGCGTTGACGCCGCGAGCGAAGCCGCCAAGGAAAAGATTTCCAAGGCCGGTGGCAGCTTGCAGCTTGTCGCCAAGGTTGAAGTCAAAAAAGCCGAATAGTTTTAGAATCCCCCGACCATGGTCAACGCCTTTGTTAACTGCTTTAAGATTCCCGAACTGCGCCAGCGCCTGATTTTCACTCTGGCGTTGCTGGTCATTGTGCGTTTGGGTGCCGCAATTCCCTGCCCGGGCATCAATCCGGCGGTATTGGCGGAATATTTCAAGAGCATTGTTGACCAGGGCGGCCAGGGCGACCTGATCGGCATGGTGAACCTGTTTAGCGGCGGCGCGCTGGAAAATTGTGCGATCTTCTCGCTAACCATCATGCCTTACATCAGCGCCAGCATCATCATGCAGTTGGCGGTTGGCGTGATTCCGTCACTGGCCAAGATGGCCCGCGAGGAAGGCGGACGCCAGAAAGTTTCGCAGTACACCCGCATTGGCACGCTGATTTTGTGCGTGATCCAAGGGTACCTGTTGGCGGTCAGCTTCGAAGATCCGTCCCGCATCCAGTTGCTGAGCGGCATCGACCAAGTGATTGCCAAGATGGGGCCGTTGGTGGCTGATCCGGGTTGGTTCTTCCGTTTCACCACAGTGGTGACGCTAACTGCGGGAACCATGTTGTTGATGTGGCTCGGTGAGCAGATCACCGACAAAGGCATCGGCAATGGTATCTCGCTGGTGATTACGGTTGGTATTATTGCCCGCCTGCCCGCCGCGTTGGCGACCATGTGGGGTAAGATTAATGCTCCCGCTGGCCAAGCGGCCATGAGTCCCTTGGTGGTGGTCCTGCTGTTGGCGTTTCTGTTTCTGGTCATTGCCGGAACGGTGATGATCACGCAGGCAATGCGCAAGGTTCCGGTGCAGTATGCCCGTCAGGTGCGCGGTAATAAAGTCTACGGCGGCCAGAGCTCGTTCCTGCCGCTCAAGGTCAACTACAGCGGTGTGATGCCGATCATTTTCGCCAGCTCGATCCTGACTTTCCCGTCGGTGTTCATCAGCCTGATGTTCCCGCACAATCCGACAGCCAATCACATTGCCCAGATGATTGGCGGCCATGGTTTCCTGCATCAGGCGTTGTATGGCGCGATGATTTTCTTCTTCTCCTATTTCTGGGTGGCGATGGTGTTCAACCCGACCCAGATTGCCGATGATATGAAGAAACATGGCGGCTTTATCCCTGGTGTCCGTCCAGGTGCACCGACTTCACAGTTCCTTGATTTCTCAATGACCCGTTTGACTTTTGCCGGCGCTATTTTCCTGACGGTCTTGGCGGTGTTACCGTCGCTCATTAGCGGCGCGATGAATGTGCCGTGGGTTACCGCCTCGTTCTTCGGTGGCACCAGTTTGTTGATTTTGGTTGGCGTGATGCTCGATACGATGCGCCAGATGGAAACTTATTTGTTGCAACGTCACTATGACGGTTTCCTCAAGAAGGGCAAACTGCGCGGACGTTCGTTCGGTGGCCAGGGCGCTGCGGGCGAAGCCTTGTCCGAGAAGAAAATGTTTTGGTTGTTGTTCATTGTTGGCGTGATCTTCATTGGCGGCGTGGTCGCCAGTCTGATTCTGCACCGTTAATGTGTAAATGATACCCATTAAAAAAGGTGAAGAAATCGAGGGAATGCGCCGGAGTGGTCAGGCGATCGCCGAGATCAGGGACCGGCTTGCCACCTTGGTGAAGCCCGGAGTGACAACGAAAGATTTGGACGAAGCAGCAGCCAAGATGATTCGTGAAGTTGGAGGCAAGAGCCCGTTTCATGGTTATCGCGGCTTTCCCGGCCACATTTGCGCCTCGGTGAACGAGGAAGTGGTGCACGGGATTCCGGGTAAACGGAAGTTGTTGTACGGCGATGTCCTAAAAATGGATGTCGGCATTGTTTTAGGCGGGTGGGTCGGAGACACTGCCATTAGCGTCCCGGTGGGTGCAATTGCATCGGAGACGGAAGCCTTGCTGGCGCGCACGCAGTTGGCGCTGGCAAAGGGCATCGAACAAGCCCGTGCGGGAAACCGCCTGGGTGATGTTAGCGCCGCCATCGAGCGCTGCGTCCTGGACGCCGGATATTCGGTGGTGAAAGAATTTGTCGGGCATGGAGTTGGCCGCTCCCTGCATGAAGAACCGCAAATTCCGAATTACGGAAGGCCGGGTTCCGGCCCGCTGTTAAAAGCGGGCATGACATTGGCGATTGAGCCGATGGTGAACCTCGGTAAGGAAGCAGTTCGGATTTTGAAGGATGGCTGGACAGTAGTGACAGTTGACGGGAAGCCTTCGTCGCATTTTGAGCACACGGTGCTGGTGACGGAGGATGAACCGGAAATTTTAACATGTCGAAAGAATCCGACATTGTCCTGACTGGAACGGTGGTAAATGTGATATCACCGACCCGATTCAGGGTTGAAATGGAAAACGGACGCCAAGTAATGGCGACCCTTTCGGGTCAAACTCGTATGGAGTTCATAAGAGTCTTGCCAGGAAGTAAAGTTTTGGTAAAGTTTTCGCCCTACGATTTGTCGAACGGGCGGATCATTGGAGAGAAAGAAGAGTAAAATATGAAAGTTAGAGCTTCAGTAAAGCGTAGAACCTCAGGGTGCCAGATCATCCGGCGCAAGGGGAAAATCTATGTCATTAACAAAAAAAATCCGCGCCTGAAGCAGCGTCAAGGTTAATCATTTATGCCACGTATTCTTGGAGTTGATATTCCCGGTGAGAAGCGCGTTGAGGCGTCGCTTCGCTATGTCTATGGTCTCGGACCCACGCGGGTGAAAAGTGTTTTGGAGGAATCGGAAGTTGATCCGAACCTTCGCGCGAAAGATTTGAGCGGCCAGCAAATCAACCGCATCATTCAGGTCATCCAGGCCCGCGGTTATCTGATCGAGGGCGATCTGCGCCGTGAATTGCAGCAAAACCTGAAGCGTTTGCAGGGCATCAATTGTTACCGCGGCATCCGCCACAAAAAAGGTTTGCCGGTGCGCGGCCAGCGCACTTCCACCAACGCCCGCACCCGCAAGGGCCCGCGCAAGACGGTCGGCGTGCAACGCAACAAAGACGCCAAGGCAGGCAAGGTCTAATCTTTAACAGGTAATTTTATATGGCAGATGATACCAAGAAAAAGGGCGCCAAGACTGCGGCTGCTCCGAAAGAAAAAGTCGAAGCTGCTCCCGCTGTGGAGAGCCTGAGCCTTTCGCTCGATCCGAACGCGGATCCGAAGCCGAAGATTGTCAAGGCCAAGGGCAGCAAGAACATCACCCACGGCATCGCCCACATCAATGCTTCATTCAACAACACCATCGTTTCGATCACCGACAACAACGGCAACGTGCTGGGTTGGTCGAGCGCCGGCAAGTGCGGTTTCCGCGGTTCGAAGAAATCGACCGCCTACGTCGCCCAAGTGGTAGCGCAGGATGCCTGTCGCCAGGCAATGTCCCACGGTTTGAAGGAAGTCGAAGCCCGTATCAAGGGCCCCGGCACCGGTCGTGAATCAGCGGTCCGCGCCTTGCAGGCGATGGGTTTGGAAGTGAATGCAATTAAGGACGTGACTCCGGTGCCGCACAACGGCTGCCGTTTGCGCAAAGCCCGCCGCGTCTAATCAAGGAATTTTTATTATATGGCACGTTACACAGGTCCCAAAGCCAAGATCGGTCGCCGGTTTGGCATTGATATTTACGGAACCCCGAAAGCGCTTGAACGCCGCAATTTCCCTCCGGGAGTGCATGGCGCCAAGAACCGTCGCAAACAGTCGGAATACGGCGTCGCGATGGGTGAAAAGCAAAAGCTGAAACACATGTACGGTGTGCTGGAAAAACAATTCCGCCTGTACTATGAAACCGCCACCCGCAAGCGCGGCGTTACCGGCGACACCTTGTTGCAGCTCTTGGAAACCCGTTTGGACAATGTTGTTTACCGCTGCGGTTTCGCGAACACTCGCCGTTTGGCGCGCCAGTTCGTGACCCATGGCCACATCATCGTCAATGGCCGCAAGGTCAGCATCCCCAGCTTCCAATGCCGGGCCGGCGACGTGGTCGAAGTGAAGAACAACCCGAAGTCCCGCCAGGTTTCGACCAAGAGCTTGGAAAAGACCCAGATCAACCCCACGGTTGCCTGGATCGCGGTGGACAAGGACAGCCACAAGGGAACGGTCAGCCGTATCCCGACGCGCGAAGAAATCGGACCGATTGTCAACGAGCGTCTGGTGGTCGAATTGTATTCCCGTTAATCGTATTTTAAATTAACCGAATCGTTGGTCCCGGCTTCGCCTGTCGCGGAGCCCGGGGAAACCCGGTTCAGAAATTGGAGAAAAACAAACCTATGGCCATTAAATTAGCCAGATTCGAATTGCCTAATCGTCTGCAGAAGGACGAAGCAACGGCAACCGGCACTTACGCCAAATTCATCGCCGAACCTTTTGAGGAAGGTTACGCGCATACCCTCGGCAACTCGCTCCGCCGCGTGCTCCTGAGCTCGCTGGAAGGCGCCGCCATCTCGACCGTGAAGATCGAGGGCGTGCTGCATGAGTTCGCCACCATCCCGGGCGTGGTGCAGGACGTGGCTGAGATTGTTCTCAACCTGAAGAAAATTTTATTCAAGCTGCCCAACCGCGAGCCCCGCGTGTTGTTCCTGAACGTGAACAAGGAAGGCGACGTTACCGCCGGTGACATCACCCTGGATTCCGGTGTTGAGATCATCAACCCCGAGCAGGTGATCTGCACGCTCGACAAGAAACAGAAATTTGAAGCCGAATTCCAAGTCCGCGTCGGCCGCGGCTATGTGAGCGGCGAAGACAACAAGACTCCGGACATGGCCATTGGCGTGATTCCGGTGGACTCGCTGTTCTCGCCGGTCCGCAAGGTGAAATACACCGTGGACGACACCCGCATGGGCCAGAAGACCGATTACGACAAGCTGACCTTGGAAGTTTGGACTGATGGCCGTTTGACGCCGGATGAAGCCTTGCTGCAATCCTCGGCGATCCTGCGCCATCACCTCGATATCTTTGTCAACTTCGACAAGGAGCCGATCGAATTTGAAGAACCGAAACAGGCCGCCGCGACCCAGGACAGCGCGTTGAAGAAGCTCCTCAACATGAGCGTCAACGAAATCGAGTTGTCCGTTCGCGCCGCGAACTGCCTGAACAACGCCAACATCACCTCGGTGGGCCAGTTGGCGATGAAGTCGGAAGCCGAAATGCTCAAGTACCGCAACTTCGGCAAGAAATCACTTAACGAAATCAAAGACAAACTGCATCAGTTGGGCCTCTCTCTCGGCATGAAGTTCGAGCCGGGTCTGGTGGATATTCCCGCTGAAGTTACAAGTGGAGACCAGGTGTAATGAGACATCGCGTAAAAACCGTCAAGTTGGGTCGCACCTCCCAGCACAGGGATTTGATGCTGGCGAACATGGCCGGCAGCCTGATTCAACATAACCGTATTAAAACCACCCTCGCCAAGGCCAAGGCCCTGCGCCCCATCGCTGAAAAGCTGGTGACGCTCGGCAAGAAGGGCAACCTGCACAGCCGCCGTCTGGCCTTGTCCAAGCTCATCAACAATGAGGATTGGGTGAAGAAATTGTTTGGTGACATCGCCCCGCGCTTCAAGGAGCGCAACGGCGGTTACACCCGCATCCTGAAGCTTGGCCACCGTTATAGCGATGCTTCCGAGATGGCGCTGATCGAGTGGGTCGACAATGTGGTCGAAGCCGCTCCGGCTCCCGAGGCTGAAACCAAGGCCGAGGAAGGCAAAAAGAAAGCCGCGCCGAAAAAGAAAAAAGCTGTCGCTGAAGCCAAGGCTGAATAAATCTTTTCAACAAGGTTGAGCAAGAGGCGAATCCGCAAGGGTTCGCCTTTTTTGTTTCATTGTTGGCGGCTTGTATTAAAACTTGGTTGCAAAGGTGATTTGTGTTAGTTTTGCCATTGGCGATGAGAAGTTGCGGCATAGTATTGGCGATGTTGTTGGGCCTGACGCTAACGGCGATGGCGCAGTTGCAGGACGACGGCATGGCGCCGGCGGATACCCGTCAGTACATGAAGTCGCTGGACAAGCAGCTGCATGATTTTCAGGGCGGCAAGGCCAGCGAGTTCGCTAACAGGGAATTTTTTACCAATACGTACAAGACCAATATTTTGAACGAAAAAAGTTCCGGCCTGATGCGCGATGCGAATAATTTTTCGTTTCCCAACACGGCGTTCAGCAAACAGTTTACCACCGGTTCATACCAGGGTTTTTCCAAGAATTTTGCCACGCCGGACAATAAAAATTTTTCCACCGACAAAAACTTTGATACCACCGGCAGGCCTTTTGACAGCAAGGTGCTGGATTCGCCGACCGACCGTGACAGCGGCAAGAGTTTTGCTTCGCAGAACTGGAATAAGCCGTATTATCTGGCCGGCAAGCAGTATCAAGGCAAGGAAATGACCGAACTGGGCGAGTACAGCGGCACGGTGGTGTTGAATAACAAGGCGGACGTGAAGTGGGAGCAGGATTCGCTAAGTTCGGCGCAGATCAAGGAAATCCTGAACAAGAACAAATGAACGCGCCGTTGGCGTTGCTCAGGGCGTGATGGTCAGCTTGCCGTTAGCGTTGATTTCCGGATAGTTGGCGAGAATCACCTTCACATCGTAAGCGCCGGGTTGCGCGGTTTTCACGATTTGTTCAATCGGAATATTTTCCGTCCACGACAGCACCTCGCCGGGATTCAGGAAGCTGGCGCCGACTTTTTGCTCGAATAATTTATCTGCCGACCACAGGTAAATCATGTTGTCCTTGCCGGCGCTAATGGCGATATCGTAACGTTGGGAATCGGGGAACGACAGGGTGTAACTCTTTTTGTCGGACAGGTTTTTTATGCGGAAGTTGACCTTGAGCGTGGTGGGGACGTTGGTTTGGTCAGCGGCGGGAGGGGTTTTCGAGATACTTGCGGGGGCGAGGTTGAGTTCACCCTTGAAATCCTTGAGATCGACTTCGTTGGCTCGTTGCACGCGTTCGGGATCTCCGGAGAAGATCGAGAAACGCTTGCCGGGCGGATTGATGAACTGGTTGGGCACGACCTGGCGGCTGGGGTTGATGTCCTGCGCGAAGGCGGAACTGACGCTAATCGCGAGAAGAATCGAGAAAGACAACCATTTCATAAAGCCGGAAGAATACCTGAAACGCCATAATGTTCAATAAGGAGATTAGGCCGGGTGATTCCGCCGTTAGCGGGAAGTTTGCGGCTTGTAAAATGTGACCGGCAGAGTAGAAAAGATTCATGCGTCTCTTTATTCTTGCGGTATTCGGTGTGATCTTGATGCAAACCCAGCTAATGGCCGGATCGGACAAGCCGGCGGTGGTCTTGCGCTTGCATTTGCAGAATCTGGACTCCCAGGACATGTCCAAGGTGACGCCGCTGTCGTTGAAAAACCCGGACCAGCTGATCTATGTCGACAAATTCGCCTTTCTTTCGGAAAAATACTTGTACGACGCCAAGCAACTGCAGGACGGACGGGTCATCATCCAGTTTGACAATATCGGCGTTAGCGCCATGGAAACGACCACCAGCGCCAGCCTTGGCAAGATCATGGTGGTAATTTTCAACGGCCGGGTCATTTTGGCGGCGGTGATCGACAAGCCCATTCGTGACGGCCGGTTGATTGTGCCGGATATCGGCCCGGAAGAGTTCAAGCAGATGGAGCTATTGATTAAGAAAAACCGGTCGACCTGACCGGATTTATCAGTTTCTCTGCCGCTAATGACGAGCCTGCCATTAGCGGCCTTTCTTTTTGAGACTAATCTCAAAAACGCATTGCGATTTAGCTTAATAAGGCTATAATTTTTGCTCACATGAGCTGTATCGAGATACGTAATTTACACGCTAATATCGAAGGGCGTGAGATTTTGAAGGGTCTGAACCTTACCTTGCCGAAGGGCGAGGTGCATGCCTTGATGGGGCCGAATGGTTCCGGCAAAAGCACCCTGTCGAAAGTGATGGCCGGTCATCCGGATTACCAAGTGACTGCGGGCGAAGTATTGCTCGATGGCGAAAATATCCTTGAGATGGAGCCGGATGAGCGCGCCCGCAAAGGCTTGTTTTTGGCCTTCCAGTATCCCAGTGAAATTCCCGGCGTAACCATCGCCAACTTCATCCGTGCCGCGCTGCAAGCCCGTCTGTCGGAAGGAGAAGAGCTCGACGCGGTGGAGTTTTACCAGAATTTGTACAAGAAGATGGATGCGTTGGAAATGGACCGCGCCTTTACTTCGCGCGCGGTCAACGACGGTTTCTCCGGCGGCGAAAAGAAGCGCAATGAGATTTTGCAAATGGCCATGCTTGAGCCGTCCTACGCGGTACTCGACGAAACCGACTCCGGTTTGGACATCGACGCCTTGCGCATCGTGGCGGATGGCGTGAACCGCTTGCGCGGGCCGAAACTCGGTTCGCTGGTGATCACCCACTACCAGCGTTTGTTGAATTACATCGTGCCGGATCATGTGCATGTGATGGTGCAGGGGCGCATCGTGCGCAGCGGCGGCAAGGAATTGGCGCTGGAGCTCGAAGCCAAGGGTTACGAGTGGGTTATCAAGGAAGCGGGACTGGAAGTGACTCCTGAGCCCGCCAATGGCTAAGTCGGAAAAACAGGCTAGATTATATATAAAGGGAGTATCCTGTGAGTGAAGTAGCAGACAAGCCGGATTTGAATTTGGATGTGGATTCGGGGAATTTTTCTTATCCCGAAGACTATGCCTATGATGCCGGTCGCGGTTTGACGGCCGATACCATCAATTATATCTGCGACGTGAAGAACGATCCCCAGTGGATCCGCGAGTTCCGTCTGCGTGCGCTGGAAATTTTCCAAAAGAAGCCGAATCCGACCCACTGGGCCAGCAAGGATTTGGAAAACATCGATTTTGACAAGATCCGTTATTACCTGGCCAAGGGCCAGCAGGCCAAGCGCAGCTGGGAGGAAGTTCCGGACGACGTGAAAAAGACCTTCGAGCGCTTGGGCATTCCCGAAAAAGAGCGCAAGTTTCTCGCAGGTGTGGAAGCCCAGTTCGACAGCGAAGCGGCTTATTCCAACATCAAGAAAGCCTTCGCGGATGAAGGTGTGATCTTTGTCGGCAGCACCGAAGGTTTGCACAAGTATCCGGAAATTTTCCGTCCGTGGTTTGGCAAAGTCATCCCGATCGGCGACAATAAATATTCCGCGCTCAACAGCGCCGTGTTCAGCGGCGGTTCCTTCATTTACGTGCCGAAGGGCGTGAAACTGAAGCACCCGCTGCAGGCTTATTTCCGTATCAACGCCGAGCAGTTCGGCCAGTTTGAGCGTACGCTCATCATCGCCGACGAGGGTGCCGAGATGACCTACATGGAAGGTTGTACCGCGCCGAAATTCGAGACCGCCACGCTGCACAGCGCGGTGGTGGAATTGGTGGCGCTGAAGGGGGCGAAGATCCAGTACATCACCGTGCAAAACTGGAGCGCCAACGTGTTCAATTTGGTCACCAAGCGCGGTTTGGCAATGGAAGATGCCGAGATCAAGTGGATCGACTGCAATATTGGTTCGAGGCTAACCATGAAGTATCCGGGCGTGATCCTCAAGGGACGCCGTGCCCGCGGCGAGGTGGTCAGCATCGCGCTCGCCAACAACGGCCAGCACCAAGACACCGGCGCGAAGATGATTCACGCCGCCGACGAGACCACCAGCAACATCATCGCCAAGAGCATCAGCATCGGCCACGGCCGTTCGAGCTATCGCGGGCTGGTACACATTCCCAAGCACCTGAAGGGTTGCAAGAACAACACCGAGTGTGACGCCTTGCTTATCAACCCCGAATCAAGAACCGACACTTATCCCGCCATTAGCGTTCGTGGTGACGGCAATTCCGTCCAGCACGAGGCCAGCGTCAGCAAGGTCAGTGCCGAGCAGATCTTTTACATGCAGCAACGCGGCCTTACCGAAGCCCAGGCGATGAGCCTTAGCGTCAACGGTTTCGTCAACGATCTGGTCAACCAGTTCCCCATCGAGTATAGCGTGGAACTCAAACGCTTAATCGACCTTGAAATGGAAGGCTCGGTCGGCTAATTTCGTCGCGAAACAATTAAAGGAATTATTTATGGCAGATGTAGCAAATCGTTATCCGGAAAATACCGCCGGTTCTTATTACGTGGACAATCAGTGCATTGACTGCGACCTGTGTCGCGAAACCGCGCCGGCGAATTTTACCCGTCAGGATGACGGCGGTTATTCTTACGTGTACAAGCAGCCCGCATCCCCCGAGGAAGAAGCCTTGTGCAAGGAAGCCAAGGAAGGCTGCCCGGTTGAAGCCATCGGCAACGACGGCCAGTAATCGGATGTCGCCCAGAGGGCGGCGGCGCCAAGAGGCGCGTTAAACAACAATGGAAGGTCTTGTGGAGTTGAAAACAACCAAAACAGGCAATGGGAATACTACGGTCTCGAACCGGCCCGAATGGTGGCTGGCGGGACAACAGCAAGCCAAGGCGCGCTACGAGGCGTTGCCGATGCCCAAACGCAAAGATGAAGCCTGGCGTTTTGCCAGTGTGCAAAATCTGGATCTGGCGCCCTACCAGCCCGCCGTTAGCGTCAGTGACGCCGAGCGTGCACGGATTCTGGAAGCCTCGGTCATGTGCTTTGAGGCCGCCGGACACGCGGTATTCGCCAATGACCAGTTGCTGTCCTTCCAAGGCGCTAATGACGAACTGCAAAAGAAGGGTGTCATTTTCGAGCCGATTTCCGAGGCGCTTGCCAAGCATCCCGAGTTGCTGAAAAAGCATTTCATGGAACAGCCGGTGGTGCTGGGCTCGGAGAAATTCGCCGCCTTGCACCGCGCGCAGTGTAACAACGGCATCCTGCTGTATGTGCCGAAAAATGTGCAGGTCAAGTTGCCCTTGGCGGCTTGGCACTGGCTCAGTGGTGCCAATGGCGCGGTATTTCCGCATACGTTGATCATCGCCGAGGCGAACAGCGAAGTAACCTTTACCGATTTCTACCGCTCACTCGATGAACAGCCAGGCCTCGCCGTTAGCGTCACCGATTTGCTGGTGGGTGACGGTGCGAAAGTGAATTACCTGTGCTGCCAGTCTTGGAGCGAACAGGCCTTGTCCTTCCAACTTTGCTCGACCTTGGTCGGCAAGGATGCTTACGCCAAGTCCTTGAATTTCAATCTCGGCGGCATCTTCTCGCGTATCGAAAGCCACAGCCGCCTTGCCGGCACCGGCGCGCGCAGTGAAATGCTCGGCCTGTCCGTTTGTCACGGCAAACAGGAATTCGACCAGCGCACCCTGCAGGATCACCTTGCGCCGAACGCGTGGAGCGATCTGTTGTACAAGAATGCGTTGAACCATCGTGCCAAATCCATTTTCGAAGGACTGATCAAGGTTGAGGTCGGTGCCAAGCAGACCGACGCCTACCAGACCAACCGCAATCTACTGTTGAGCGGCGATGCGGAAGCCGATTCCATGCCCGGCTTGGAAATCGCCAATGACGACGTCAAATGCAGTCACGGCGCGACCACCGGCCAGATCAGCTCTGAGGAGTTGTTTTACATGCTGCAACGCGGCATCCCGCGCCATGAGGCGAATTACCTGATTTCCGTTGGTTTCACCGAGGAAGTTTTGGAGCGCTTCGGCAATGCGGAAATCAACGAGCAACTGCGCGAAATGATCGCCGACAAATTCCGTCGCGGCAAGAACGTCAAGGTTGAAGCGGCTGGCGATGAAGCGATCGACGAAACCAACGTTCGCAGTTTGCAGGGAACGGTGTGAAATTACGAATTACTAATTATGAATTACGAATGAAGCTGCAATTCGTAATTAGTAATTCCAAATTGGTAATTGAATTATGAGCGGAGGCATCAAACTCAAGCGTGACGTTGAGGCTACTCGTATCCCGAGTGGCGAAGTATTCACCATTCCGGCCAATACCGAAGTGGGAGTAACCCAGTCGCTGGGTGACACCTACACCATCGTGTGCGAACTGGGCATGGCCCGCATCGAGGGCAAGGATGCGGACGCGCTGGGTTATGAAATGGCGTCCAAGGCTGCCCCGATCGCTAACGGCGACGCCCTGCCGCCCGCCGAGATCGAAAAACAGATTTGGGAAAAGCTCAAAACCGTTTATGACCCGGAAATCCCGGTCAACATCGTGGACCTCGGCCTGGTCTACGACATGAATTTGGAAAACGGCAAAGCCGAAGTGAAAATGACGCTAACCGCGCCCGGTTGCGGCATGGGCCCAGTCTTGCAGCAGGAAGCGCAGAAAAAGATTCTCGATATTCCCGGCGTCAGCAGTGCCGAGGTATTCCTCGTCTGGGACCCGCCTTGGCACCAAGGAATGATCAGCGAAATAGGCCGCATGAAGCTCGGCATGGTTTAATGGAAAACGCGGACAAAACTGTCCGCGTTTTTTTATATCCAGTTCCCGGTTTTATTATTCCGCCGGAATCACGTTGAATTCCGCTAGGCTGGCGAATTTGCTGCTGGCGTTGTCGGGATAAGTGGTGTTGAAGACAATCTTGATGTGTCTCGCGGTTAGCGGCTCCTTTGGTGTGAGGTAAATCGCGGCACCGCTGTTTTCGGCTTTGCCCTTGAGGATGGGCTTGCCCCAGTCCTTACCGTCATTGTTGGCGTAGATTTCATAATCCTTCGGACGGCCGTTCACGCCGTCCTGGCGCGGGGTGAGGATTAGGGTCTTGATCTTGATACTGGCGCCGAGGTCGATGGCGACAAAGTGCGGGGCGCCGGCCATGGCAGGCGAGTACTGGCTATGCCAGAAGGTGGAGGAATCGCCGTCGATGAGGTGGGTAAGTTCGCCTTCGCCTTTTTGGGTGCTGCTGGCGCTGACTTTCCATTGGGCGCGATTGACGTAAGGCAGGAAGTACAGGGCTCCGATGAAGCTCTCGCCGTTAGCGGCGCTGTTGCGGAACCAAAGCAGACCGGAATGATCGATGACTAAGGGCTTGGTGTAGGGCAGCCATTGTTTGCCGTCGTTGGAGTAGGCGATGCTGCCGCCGGAACTGGTGCTGAGTGTCACTTCTCCTTGTGCGTTGCGGGCGGCGAGGACGGGCTTGGCGGCGGAGGCGAGCGGGAGTTCGCGGGTGGCGGCCGTTAGCGTTTGATGATCAGACAATAGTTTTAATACGTAGGAGAATTCGGCGGGATCGCTGTGCAGCAGGTATTGCGGCAGGGGACGCGGGCCGCAACTGGCGGAGCCGACGCCGAGGGTTTGCGCGGAGAGGCAGAGCACGGTGACGCGGGAAGTTGCGAGGTCGACGGAGTAGGGGACGGCGTCAAGTTCCTCGTCGGTGTAAGGCAGGGCCGAGAATTGCAATAGTTTGTCATTGGCGGCGGCTTGGGCCACTAATAACGGGGTTTTGTTGCCACTAATGGCGAGCCAGCGGGTGTCTTCGTGGTTGCCGCATTCCATGGGTTTTGCATAAGGGGTGAGTTGTGCGGCGACGCTGCTTTGGTAGAGGCCGATGTCGGAACCGTGTTTGCGGTCGGAGTAGTTTTCCATCGGGCCGCGAGCGAAGTATTCGAGTTGGTCGAGTTTTTTGTCGAGCAACAGGCGGACGCCGATGCGTGCGGGGATAATGGCGGGGCCGTCGAAGGTGACGGCGTTGTCGACGCTAATGGCGGCGTTACCGTAGACGGTATAACTGGCCTGATGGGTGGCGACGAAGTTGTTTTCGCCGCTGTATTGAACGCTGGTGGTGATGCGGGCGCTGGACGGGCTGAGTTGGACGGCATCGAAGCTGAGCACTTTGGCGTTGAGTTTGTTCAGGCCGACGCGTTCCCAGTCGCCAAAGGCGTAACGGTCGTCGATCTGGTGCGGCGCACGCCAGAGGTTGAGTTTGGGGCCACCGCCGGGAAGGAGGATGTTTTCACCGTCGCGACTGAGTTCGCTGATGGCGCCGCTGTTGCGGTCGAATTTGACGCGGAAGTTTTTGCCGCTAATGACCGGATCACTGTTCGCGTCGCTGAGTTGCAGGGCGGGTTGGCTTTTGCTGTCGCTAACGGTGGCGGGCGTGCTGACGGGGAGTTTGAATTGGGCGTTGGCGATGTCGTAGCCTTTCTTGGCCCAGGGTTCGTCATTGGCGAGGGAGAAGGCGATGTTGAGGTAATAGTCGGCGCCGGGCTTGGCTTTGATGGCGGGCAGGGGAAGGCTCAGGATGCTTTCCTGTTGCGGGGCGAGCTTCAAGGCGGGCAGTTTGCCTTCGCTAATGACGTTGCCGTCCTCGGTGAGGTTCCAACTGATGTTGAATTTTGCGAGGTTGGTGAAGGCGTATTTGTTTTTGATGTGAATTTTGCCCTGGGTGAGTTCGTCGTTGGCGGCGCTAAAGCCAATCCATTGGTAGATGCGTTTGACTTCGGGGAAGTGCGGTTTGGGTGTGCGGTCGGAGAAGACGACGCCTTTGTGGATGAAGTATTTGTCGTTCGGGATTTCGCCAAAGCCGCCGCCGTAGGCGAGGTATTGGCGCTTGGGGTCGCGGCGGTTCCAGATGCCCTGGTCTTCCCACTCCCAAATGGCGCCGCCCATCGAAGCGGGATTGGAGTCAAAGACGTCATTGTACTCCGCGAGTCCACCCATCGAATTGAACATGGCGTGCGCGTATTCGCAAAGGTAGAAGGGCTTGGTGTAGTCGTCGGACTGGGTGATTTTTGCGGTGCCCTCGGAAGAGGTGTACATGCGGCTGTCGATGTCGGCAGGGTTGCCTTTGCCGATGCCGAAGGGTTCGTATTGTACGGGACGGCTGAGGTCGAGTTGTTTGACGGCGGCGAGGGCGGCGATGAAGTTGGGGCCGGCGTTGGCTTCGTTGCCGAGGGACCAGATGACGACGGAGGGATGGTTTTTGACTTCTTCGACGTTGGCGATGTTGCGGTCGACGATGGCTTTTTCGAGTCGCGGTTGTTTTTCGAGGACGTCCCGCAAGCCGTGATCCTCGACGTTGGCCTCGGCGACGAGGTAGAGGCCGTATTGGTCGCAAAGTTCGTACCAGCGCGGATCGTCGGTGTAGTGGCAGGTGCGGACGTGATTGCAGTTGGCTTGTTTGAGGAGTTCGATGTCGCGGATCATATGCTCCTCGGTGACGTAATGTCCGGTATCCGGCCAGTTTTCGTGGCGGTTAGCGCCTTTCAATTTGACAGGAACGCCGTTGATCATGAAAAGACGGCCCTTGATTTCAACTTTGCGGAAGCCGGTGCGGGCGGAAATGAATTCCTCGCCGTTGTTAAGCTTGAGGACGGTGGTGTAGAGGTTGGGGGTTTCGGCGGTCCATTTGACCGGATTGTTGACGGGAATGGTGGCGCTAACGGTGATTTCGCCATTGGCGGCGAGTTCAGAAACCGGGACGTTGGCCGGGTTGCCGACCGGTTGGTTGTTGGCGTCATACAAGGTGACGGTGAGTTCGCGCGCAGCGGCGGGTGTTGCGGAGTAGTTGTGAATTTTGGCGCTAACGGCGAGGTTGGCGTCCTTGTATTGGGAGTCGAGGTCGGTGAGGACTTTGAAGTCGCGGATGTGGACCTGCGGTGCGGACCAGAGGGTGACGTTGCGGAAGATGCCGGAGAGCCGCCACATGTCCTGGTCTTCCAGGTAGGAGCCGCTGCTGTATTGCCAGACTTCAACGGCGAGGGTGTTGGGCTTGCCGCTAACGATGAAGTCGGTGATGTCGAATTCGGCGGGGTTGCGGGAGTTGACGGAGTAACCGACTTGTTTGCCGTTAATCCAGAGGAAGAAGGCGGAGTCAACGCCGTCGAAGGTAAGGAAGATGCGGCGGCCCTGCCATTCCTTGGGCACTTCGAAATCACGGCGGTAGCTGCCGATGGGATTGCGTTCGACGTAGGCGGTGTAATCTTTCGGCGGTTCGCTCATGACGTGCGGCCAGTCTTTTTTGAAGGTGTAGCCGTTGTTTTTATAAAAGGGTGTGCCGTAGCCTTGGATTTGCCAGTTGGACGGAACGGGGAGGTCGTGCCAGCCGCTAACGCTGAAGTCCGGTTTGAAAAAATCGGCAGGACGTTCCTCGGGGCGGGGCACCCAGTTGAATTTCCAAGTACCGTTAAGTGAGCAGGCGAAGGGGGATTGCTGGCGGTTCGCTGTTAGCGCCTGTTTGAGGTCGGCGTAGGGCATCAGGGTGGCGTGCCAGGGTTGCTTGTTGATGCCGAGCATTTCCGGGGTTTCGATTTCCGATGGAATCGGGGCCGCATGGATGATCGAGAAGGTGCTGCATAACAACGTTGAGATTAAGAATCGCTTGAACATGGTAAATGAAGGAAAGGTTATCGTTTATAATTAGAGTGGTACGCTAATTTGACAAATAATTTCATGTCCGCTTTTCGGTCGAAAATGTCTGCTTTTTTGAACAATAAAAAAGCCGCTAACGACGAGTTTTGTCGTTAGCGGCTTGGATTAAATAAAACGGCTAAGGCTTAACCCGGAATTTCGCCGTGGATGCGGGTGCCGGGAACCATCGGTTCGATGATGATGTCTTTCACCGTGCGGCCCGCCGGAATCATCGGCAGGACGTGCTCAGTGTAAGGTACCAGGACGTCCAAGACATAAGGTTCCTTGGAGGCCAGCATGCGTTTCAATGCGGGAACCAATTCCTCCGGTTTGACCACGAATTCGGCCTTGATGCCGAAGCCTTCGCAAATCTTCACGTAGTTCGGATAGATTTCTTCCGGTTTGTCGAATTTGCCGAGGAAGGTGTGTCCGCGGTTGCTGTCGAAGAAACGGTCTTCCCATTGCATCACCATGCCGAGGTATTGGTTGTTGATAATGATCACCTTGGCCGGGATTTTTTCCACGGCGGCGGTGGCGAGTTCCTGCACGTTCATCATGAACGAACCGTCACCGTCGATGTCGATGACTTGTTTGTCAGGGCAGGCGACTTTTGCCCCGAGGGCGGCGGGATAGCCGAAGCCCATGGAGCCGAGGCCGCTGGAGCTCAGGTAGCTGCGCGGATGGACGTAGTCGAAGAATTGCGCAGCCCACATTTGGTGCTGGCCGACACCAACGGTGATGATGGCGTTGCCGTGGGTCAGGTCATTCAATTCCTCAACCACTTGCTGCGGCAGGATCTGGCCGGGAACGGAATTGTAGTGCAGCGGGAATTCCTTCTTCCAGCCATCGATTTTTTTCTGCCAGGCGGGGAAGGTTTTGCGTTTGCGGTTTTCCTTGCGGATGATTTCGTTGAGACGCTTGAGGGCGTATCTGACGTCGCTCAGGATTGGCAAATGGATTTGCTTGTTTTTGTTGATTTCCGCCTCGTCGGTTTCGATGTGCACGATGGTGGCGTGCTTGGCGAACTCGCTGACCTTGCCCGTCACGCGGTCGTCGAAGCGCACGCCGGCGGCGATGAGCAAGTCGCATTCATCGACGGCGTAGTTGGCGTACACAGTGCCGTGCATGCCCAGCCATTTGCAGGAAAGGGCGTGGTTTTCCGGGAAGCAACCGACGCCCATTAGCGTGGTGGTTACCGGAATGTGGGTGGCCTCGGCGAATTTTTTCAATTCAGCGCTGGCATCGGCGCTAATGATGCCGCCGCCCACATATAGCATCGGGCGTTCGGATTTTTCAATCAGGCCCAGCACTTCATTCAAGGCCAGATCGTCGGCTTTTTCATTTTCGATCAAGCCGGGGAGTTCGACCTCATCGGGGAAAATCGGATGGGTCATCGATGCCTGCACGTCCTTGGGAACGTCAATCCACACCGGACCGGGTCTGCCCGTGGTGGCGATCTTGAAGGCTTCCTTCACCACGCGCGGGATGTCATTCACATCCATCACCAGATAACTGTGCTTCACGATCGGCACGGTCATGCCGTACACGTCGGTTTCCTGGAAAGCACCTTTGCCGATCATCGGGCGGGCCACTTGTCCGGTGATGGCGATGAGCGGGATGGAATCCATGAAGGCATCGGCCACGCCGGTGACCAGATTGGTGGCGCCGGGGCCGGAAGTGGCCATGCAGATGCCGGGTTTGCCGGAAGCGCGGGCATAGCCACCGGCCATGAAGGAACCGCCCTGTTCATGGCGCGGCAGGATGGTGCGGATGGATTTGGAACGGGTCAGCGACTGGTGAAACATCATGCTGGCGCCGCCGGGATAGGCGAAAACGGTATCAACGCCCTCCAATTCCAAGGCGCGGACCAGAATGTCGGCGCCATTCATGGCGGGAGATGCTTTCGAACTCTTCTTTGTTTGTGCTGTTTTTTTACCGTTTTTCATATATATTGCGTAATTCCTTCCGGAGCGCATAGGCAGCCGGGAAGGGAGAGTGTAAAAGAAAAATTGCATAAGACAATAAAAAGCGTTGACAGGGAGTCCCCGCACGCATACCTTTTTCGTTCCTTTTTATGAAAACTTTCTCGGCAAAAGCAGAAACTACAGACCGCAAATGGTACGTCATTGACGCCCAAAACCAAGTGGTGGGGCGCGTTGCGGAAAAAGCCGCCGTTCTTCTGCGCGGCAAAGACAAGGCGATTTTCACGCCGCACGTGGACACGGGCGATCACGTGATCATCATCAATGCTGAAAAGGCCAAGTTCACCGGCAAAAAGGAAGAGCAGAAGAATTACAGCAGCTACTCGAACTTCATCGGTGGCCAGAAGAACGAAAGCCCGAAGGAAGTCCGCCGCCGCAAGCCGGAATTGATCGTGGAACGCGCTGTCAAGGGCATGATCCCGCACAACCGTCTCGGCCGCGTGGTGTTGAAGAAATTGCACGTTTATGCCGGTGCCGAGCACCCGCACGCCGCGCAGGAACCCAAGGCGATCAAAGTCACCCGTTAATTTCAAAGGTAAAATAATATGGCAGACAAACAAATCTTCATGGCAACCGGCCGTCGTAAAACCGCCGTTGCCCGCGTCAACCTCAAGGCCGGCAAAGGCACCGTCACGGTCAACAACAAGGCCGCCGAGGACTATTTCGTGACGCCCGAGCAGCGCATTGAATTGATGCTCCCGCTGGTGCTTACCGAGAACCAGAAAAAATTTGATGTCCAGATCCGCACCGAAGGCGGCGGTCTGCAGGGCCAGGCCGGTGCTGCCAGCCTGGCGATTTCCCGCGCGTTGATCCAGGTGGACAAGGAATTGCGTCCGGCCTTGAAGGCCAAGGGTCTGCTGACCCGCGATTCACGTATGAAGGAACGTAAGAAATCCGGTCAGCCCGGTGCTCGTAAGCGTTTCCAATTCTCCAAGCGTTAATCGCGAACGAGACTTTGTTTTCGAAAAGCGTCCGGCAACGGGCGCTTTTTTTGTGCCCGCATCCGGCGGTAAAAAAACTTTTCTTTTAACGGCATTTATCGCATTCTAAACCTCCCCATGACAGGCAAACAAAAAGTGGCAGTGGTTGGCGCGTCCGGATACACGGGCGAGGAGCTGCTGCGTGTTTTATCCCGGCACCCCAATATCGAACTGACCGCGGTTACCTCGCGCCAATACGCGGGAAAAACCATTAGTCAATTGTTAGGACCGCAGGCGCTGTCCGCAAATTTGGTGCTGGAAAACCTGGATCCTGCCGCGGTTGGCGGGAAGGCGGAGGTGTTTTTCCTGGCCTTGCCGCACGGGGTGGCCGCCGAGTATGCCGTTCCGTTGTTGAAGGCGGGCAAGGTGGTTATTGATCTGAGCGCGGATTTCCGTTTAAAAAACCCGGCCAAGTACAAGGAATATTACAAGGAAGAGCATCCGGCTCCGGAATTGCTGAAGGAATCCGTCTATGGATTGCCGGAGTTGTACCGGGAAGCGTTGAAAAACGCCCAGTTGATCGCCTGTCCGGGCTGTTATCCGACCAGCGCCATCCTTGCGCTGGCGCCGGCCCTGCGGCACAAGTTGATCCGGCCTGAAACGATTGTCGTCAATTCGCTGTCCGGCGTTAGCGGCGCGGGCAAAAAGGCCGACGTGGTGTATTCATTTTCCGAACGGGATGAAAACATGATGCCTTACAGCGTGCCGAAACACCGGCACATTCCCGAGATCGAACAGGAGCTTTCCAACCTCGATGGCGAAGCGGTGGCGATTTCCTTCACCCCACATTTGGTGCCTTTGGTACGCGGCATGCTCACCACGGTGATTGCCGAGATGGTGCACCCGCACAAGCAGGAAGATGTGCAGAAGATTTACGAGGATTTTTACCGGCATGAGCCGTTCGTGCCCGTGTTGCCGGCCGACCAGTTGCCGGAAACCAAGCGGGTGCAGCGGACCAATGCCTGCGAGGTTGCCGTGCGGGCGGATGCGCGCACCGGCCGGTTGCTGATGTTCAGCGCCCAGGACAATTTGGGCAAGGGCGCGGCAACGCAGGCGGTGCAGGCGTTCAATGTGCGTTTCGGTTATCCCGAGGCGACCGGTTTGATTTGAATTTGATGGGAGTGGCGAAAGGTTAGGCACTTATGGATATTCAATGGATCAAGAACGGCGGCGTCACGTCGGCGCAAGGCTACTGCGCGGCGGGTGTCGCGGCTGGTATCAAGAAAAAAGGCAAGAAGGACATGGCACTGGTTGTTAGCGCCAAGCATGCGGCAGTTGGTGCCACCTTCACCACCAATCAGGTCAAGGCAGCCTGCGTCAAGCTCAGCGCCCAGCACTCCAAGCGCGGCAAAACCCGTGCGGTGATTTTAAACAGCGGCAACGCCAACGCCTGCACCGGCTTGCGCGGGATTCGCGACGCCAAGCAAACCGCCGAGGAAACGGCAAAGGCGATCGGTTGCCGGACCCAGGATGTCTTGGTTTGTTCCACCGGGCGCATTGGCGTGCCGTTGCCGATGCCGAGGATCAAGTCGGGCATCAAGAAGCTGGTCAGGAAGCTGGACGCTAATGGCGGCAAGGGCGCGGCCAAGGCGATCATGACCACCGACACTTACGCCAAGGAATGTGCCGTGGAGTTGGAAATCGGCGGCAAGCGCGTGGTGGTCGGCGGCATGGCCAAGGGTGCGGGCATGATTCACCCAAACATGGCGACCATGCTGTGCGTGATTACCACCGACGCCAATGTCGAGAGTGCCTCGCTGCGCCGGGTGACTGCCGATGTGGTGGAAACGACTTTCAACCGTATTTCGGTCGATGGCGACACCAGCACCAACGATACGGTTTTTGTGCTCGCGAACGGGGCTTCCACCAGCAGCGCGATCTCGCGTTCCCATCCCGAATTTGACAAGTTCCGCACTGCCTTGCATTTGGTGTTGTCGAAGTTGTCCCGCATGATTATCGAGGACGGCGAAGGCATTACCAAGGTGGTGGATCTCACCATTAGCGGCGCTGCCAATGATGCCGACGCCAAGCGTGCGGCGGAAGCCATTGCCCGTTCCCCGCTGGTGAAGACTTCCTGGTGTGGCAACGATCCGAACTGGGGCCGTTTGATGGATACCATCGGTTACAGCCAGGCCAAGGTGCGTGAAGAATTGGTGGACATTTATTACAATGGATTGCTGGCGGTCAAGGGCGGTCTGGTCAGCAAGACCCCGTTCTCGCGGTTGAAAAAGGAAGTCAGCAAGCCGACCTTTGCGATCAATATTGACCTGCATTTGGGCAAGGGTTGCTATTCATTGTGGGTGAATGACCTGACGGAAAATTACGTCACCCTGAACAAGGGCGAATAAGGACGCTAACGATGAACTCGTTCGAAGAACAAATCAAACGCGCCGACGTATTGGTCGAGGCCTTGCCTTATCTGCAAAAATTTCGCGGCCAGACCTTTGTGATCAAGTATGGCGGCAGCGCGATGGAAGACCCCAAACTGGTGGCGTCGGTGTTGCGCGACATCGTTTATCTGGAAGCGGTTGGCATTAATCCGGTCGTTGTTCATGGCGGCGGCAAGGCAATCACCGCGCGGATGAAGGAAAAGGGCCTGGAGGCAAAATTCATTGCCGGACTGCGAGTCACCGACAAGAACTCGGTTGATATCGTGGCGGAAGTTCTCGATACCAGGATCAACCCCGGCGTTGTGGAAAAGCTCAATGAATTTGGCGGCCGGGCGAAATCCTTTTCCGGCGCCAATGTGTTTCGTGCCGAAAAATCCCCGACCTTTGAGTACAAGGGTGAAACAGTGGATCTCGGCTACGTCGGCGACGTGATCGGCTGTCAGGTTCCATGTGTGCTGGAATGTGTGCGCCAGGAAATCGTCCCGGTTATTTCGCCGATCGGCCGTGACGAACACCAGCAGGTGTACAACATCAACGCCGATATTGCCGCGTCCGAGATCGCCATTTCTCTGGAAGCAGAAAAAATCATTTATCTGTCCGACGTCAACGGTGTCCTGCGCGACCCGAAGGACGCCTCGACCCGCATTCCGACGATCACCAATGACGACGTGCAAAAGCTCAAGGCGGAAGGCATCATCGACGGCGGCATGCTGCCGAAGGTGAACTCCTGCCTGAAAGCGCTTAACTTCGGCGTGAAAAAAGTGCATCTGATCGATGGCCGCATCCCGCATGCGCTGTTGCTGGAATTGTTTACCGACAAAGGTATTGGCACGGAAATTGTATTGAAATAGGCAACTCTATTCCGTCAATTCAATTGAATTTCCTTCCGGGTCAAGTATGACGCTTTCGTAGTATCCGTCGCCCGCGGTGCGGGGTTCTGAAGCGATGGCATGTCCTTTTTGTCTTAATTTTCCGGTCAGAAGATCAACGGATTCCTTGCTGCCGACAGAAAAGGCCAGGTGGGTGATGCCGATGGAGCAGGAATCATCGTGATTTTTATCTGAAATTGCCGGGCGGTGCATTAATTCCAATCTGCAGCCATCACCAAACGCGATGAAATAGGACCTGAATTGCTTTGTGGGATTGTGATAAAGTTCCCCCGCCTTGCCATGGAAAGTGGTGACATAAAAATCCTTCATCAATTCCAGATTTCTCACCCAGATGGCAACATGTTCTATTTTAATTTTCATAAGGGGAATGCCTGGTTGTTTGTGAAATGAATCTGTTCCCGGGGCTGTGGGGTGTTTGAATTATTTCCTTTCACGCAACCACGGTGTATGAGTGATGCCAAGTAACAAGCCTTCGGGACTGAGGAAGCGTGTCACGGTTTGTCCCCAGGGCTCTTGCCGGTTTCCCACCAGGAGACGGCAGCCTTGATCCTTGAGCTGCTGGGTGGCCAGGGTGATATCGGCGACGTCAAATTCAAGCCAGGCTTGGGGAATGGGCAGGTGGTCGGGCCAATGATTGGTGCCGAAACAGGACTGGCTGGCTTGTTCGAGTGGCCAAAGGGCGAAATGCTTTACGCCCTCAAGCTGGTTGAGTTCGGTGAACCAATAAGTGTCATTGCCGGGCATCGGTTTCAACGGCAATCCAAGGGTGTCCAGATAAAGGGCTTTGCTGTCACCGGCTGATGTGGTGATGGGACCGAAACCGGCAACAAACAGGATTTTGAGATTATTCAGATTCATGGGGGTTCCAATTTGCAAAACCCAGTCCAACATAGGCGGGGCCTGCTTGCAAGCCTTGCCTGATAAAATGGAGGCAGCTTTTGGGTTTTTCTGCCATGCCGGGTTTGGGGATGGTTCCGCAAGTAACAACAGGATGAAAAACCGGTCATGAATGGTTGGCATAAAGGGGTGAAATGCTGGTTAAAGGCCATGGAGGTGAATTACCGGCACAAGTTGAATTTTGCCATGTCTCGAAGCTTAAATTTGCATAGCGTTGCGCGAAGTTTGGTCTTATAACTATCAGCTTCGTTATGGAACATGTTTTGGGTGGCAACAGGCAGGAATTGCAGAACAAGGCGGAAGCGGTCAAAAACCTTTACGCTGGTTTTGTCGTGCCCTCGTACAAGCGGTCGTTGGTCTTGAGCCACGGCCAGGGCATGTATGTGTGGGATGCCGACGGTAAACGCTATCTGGACATGGGCGGCGGCATCGCGGTGAATTCGCTGGGACATTCAAATCCCCGGATTGCCGAGACGCTGGCGCAACAGGCGGGCAAGCTGGTGCATGTTTCCAATCTTTATTATAACGAACAGCAGGCAATTTTAGCGCAACGGTTGGTTTCGCACTTGGCGCCGGGCAAGATGTTTTTCTGCAACAGCGGTGCGGAAGCCAACGAATGCCAATACAAGTTGGCGAGAAAGGTCGGCAATCCGAAGGGACGTTTTGAAATCGTTACGGCGCTGAATTCATTCCATGGCCGGACTTTGGCGGGAATAGCCGCGACCGGGCAGGATAAGGTGCGGGTGGGATTTGAACCCACGGTTAGCGGCTTCAGGCATGTGCCCTACAATAACCTTGAGGCGGTTCGCGCGGCCATTACTGAACAGACTGCGGCGGTGTTGATTGAAGGCATCCAAGGCGAAGGCGGAGTGACGGCGGCAACGCCGGAATATCTGGTCGGCCTGCGCAAACTGACCAGGGAGCATGGCATTTTGTTGCTGTGGGACGGTGTGCAATGCGGCTATTTCCGTACCGGACGTTTCCAGAGTTTTCAACGGATTCTGGAGGATTCCGCCATTAGCGGCGCGCAGGAGTTTTTGCCGGACGCGGTGGCGATGGCGAAGTCCATTGGCGGCGGTTTCCCGATGGGCGCGGTGTGGATTCGGGACGAGTTTGCCGACGTGTTCCAGCCGGGCAGCCATGGCACCACTTATGGTGGTACGCCGCTGGCCTGCGCGGTGGCGAATTGCGTGCTGGATGAGATCGAGGAAAAACGGCTCGACGAAAACATTCGCAAACAAGGCGAATATCTGATTTCGCGGTTAGCGTCATTGGTCGGCAGTCGGGGGATTAATGCGGTACGGGGAATGGGCGGTATTGTCGGCCTGGCCCTGGAAAGCGATGCTGCGGAGGCTGCGACAAAATTAACACAAGCGGGGTTGCTTTTGGTTCCGGCCACGGGTAATGTGCTGCGTTTCCTGCCGCCTTTGAACATGGGCAAGGCCCATGTGGATGAGGCGCTGGAAATCATTGAGAAGACACTGTGATGAAAAGTTTTTTGAAGATTAAGGATTTTTCCCTGGCGGAGGCGCGTGAGGTGTTGTCGCTGGCGGAGAAATTCAAGACGCAACGCGGATCTTTTTGTGCGGATTTGCTGAAAGGCAAGACCTATGCGCTGATCTTTTCCAAGAGTTCGACCCGCACCCGGGTGTCGTTCGAAGTGGGTATCCGTGAAATGGGTGGCCAGACTTTGTTTTTGAGCGCCAATGACATCCAGCTGGGCCGCGGTGAACCGATCATTGATACAGCGCGGGTGCTCGGCAGGATGGTGCATGGCGCGGTAATCCGTACCTATGGACAGGAAGAAGTGGACTTGTTCGCCCAATATTCCGGGCTGACCACCATCAACGCGCTGACCGATGAGGAGCATCCCTGCCAGATCCTGACCGATATTTTCACCTACGAACGGAAGCACGGCTCGATCAAGGGCAGGAAAGTGGTGTTTGTCGGCGATGCGGATTGTAACGTGGCGCGTTCGTTCGTGCACGCGGCGGAACTGTTTGATTTCAAGCTGACTTGTGCGGCGCCGGACGGCTACCAGTCGCGGATCAGCAATGCCAACACCACGCTAACCGCCAGTGTGAAGGACGCGGCCAGGGATGCGGATTTGTTGTACACCGACGTGTGGATTTCGATGGGCAAGGAGGCCGAGGCGCAGGAACGGGTCAAGGCTTTCCAAGGCTACCAGATCAGCACGGAATTGTTGCGGTTGGCGAAACCCGACTGCATGGTGCTGCACTGCCTGCCCGCCTACCGCGGCAAGGAAATCACCGAGGACGTGCTGGAGTCACGCGCCGAGGATATTTTTGAGCAGGCAGGCAACCGTTTGCCGGTGCAGCAGGGCATCATCGCGCATCTTTGCGGCGTCCGCTAATAGTCGGCGCAACCGGTTAGTAGCCCTGCTTTAGCAGCTTTTCCGATTTTGGCAGTTGAGATTTGTGTTTTTCGCTTTAGAATAATTGCCCATGTCAGAAGTCGCTAACAACAAACCCAGAAAAGTAAATCTCCGCACGCCGGAAGTCATGTCAATCGTCCAGGCGCAAGTGGAGAACCATTACCGCAGCCGCGTGGTGGATTACATTCGCCAGTCGGGCGGCCACACGCTAACGGCGAACGGCCTGACGGTGAAATTGGCCAAGGCGTTCGGGTTCTGTTACGGCGTGGAACGTGCCATTGACCTGGCCTACGCGGCGGCGAAATATTTCCACGACAAGAATATTTACCTGCTCGGCGAGATCATCCACAACCCCGAGGTCAACGACCAGTTGCGCGAGATGAACATCAAATCGCTGAAGGAAGGCCCGAACGGTTATGATCTGTCGCATATCACCGATCAGGACGTGGTGATCGTGCCGGCTTTCGGTGCGCCGGTTGAGACGATGAACCGCTTGAAGGAATTGAATTGCATCACCGTCGACACCACCTGCGGTGACGTGATGAGCGTGTGGAAACGGGTACGCCAATACAATCGCGAAAAAGTCACCTCGATCATCCACGGCAAGGCCTGGCATGAGGAAACCAAGGCGACCAGTTCCCGCGCGCTCGGCGAGAAAGACGGTCACGGTCACTATCTGGTGGTGTTCACGCTGGCGGAGACCGATTACGTCTGCAATTACATCCGCAAGGGCGGCGACAAGGAAGAATTCCTGAAAAAATTCGAGGGCGCGTATTCGCCCGGTTTCGATCCCGACATTCATTTGAGCTATGTCGGCGTTGCCAACCAGACCACCATGATGCGCAACGAAACCGAGGAAGTGCAGAACCGGATTCGTCAGGCCATTGAGGATCGTTTCGGCAAGGAAAAGTTGTCCGAGCACTTCCGTTTCTTCGACACGATTTGCGGTGCCACCCAGGAACGCCAGGATGCGCTAAACGTGATGCTGGCCGAACCGATGAATCTGCTGATCGTGGTGGGCGGTTATAATAGCAGTAACACGTCGCATCTGGCGGAAATGGGCGAGGCCAAATTGCCGACCTACTTCATCAAGAATGCCTCCAAGATGGACTCGACCTCGCGGATCCACCACTGGAACCAGCACACCAACGTCGAGGAAGAAACCAAGGACTGGCTGCCGGAAGGCAAGGTGGTGGTCGGCATTACCGCCGGTGCTTCCTGCCCGAACAACCTGATCGAGGAAATCATCCACAAGCTGTATGAATTCCGCGGCGTGAAGGTCGAGGAATTGATTCCCGAGTGGGCCAGAAATTAAATTGGATTTTTTGATTTGCAGGCGCTAATGGCGGGTTTCGTCGTTTGTTCCGCTGTTAGCGGAGTTGTGATGAGGCGTGTAATAGCCTCACGCTAATGGCGGCCTTCTTTTTTATCCGGCAAGACGGGGGGGCTGGAACCTTCCTTCAACATGCCAAAGGCGCCGAGAATGCCGCCTGCCGCGGTGATGAAGGAAGGAATCGCCGTGGGGATGGCGGTTAGCGTGCCGACGAGGATTCCCTTGCCCAGGGCCACCGTCCAGGAATCCTTGTAGGCGTAACGTTGCAATAAAATACAAGGGATAGTCAGCGCCAGCGCGACCAACGTGGAGATAACCCAGCCGATCGGTCCCAGCACGGCATCCTCGCCGAACAGCATCCAGTCGACGCTAACCATGGCGAAGGCCACCAGCGGATGCAGGCCGATTTTTTGCAGGAAGGGATGGAGCGGTTTCACGGCTGGCAGGATACAACGAACCGGCTTTGGCAAGCGAGCGAAACACGCCGGTGCTGGAATAACTTTAAGCTTTCCCCGGATGTTGGTTTTGCCATTATAACCATTCCTTGCGGGCCTGTAGCTCAGCGGTTAGAGCAGGGGACTCATAATCCCTTGGTCCAGGGTTCAAATCCCTGCGGGCCCACCACAATAATTATCATTACATCAAGGGTTGTTTTCAGGTGGATTTTTCTCTATTATGGTAGAGTGCGCCTGTCATTTGCCAGTTTGGTATGGTTGGTCGCTTGCCTTACGGTTAGCGGCCGCGCCGCCGAATTGATGCAACGCCAGACCTTGGATTTGAATTCCGCCTACCGGCTGGCCCTGCAACGCAGCGAAACCCTGCAGATGACGGAACAGGAAATCAAGGCGGCGGAAGCGCGTTATTGGCAGGCGGTTAGCGCGGTGTTGCCGCAGGCCGGGGTTTACGCGCAGGAAGGGTTCATGAACCGTTCGCAGTCAGCCAATGGAAAACGGAATGACAGCTTTCAGGCCGGATTGCAGGGTTCGTGGCTGGTGTTCGACGGTTTTCGGCAATACAACCTGGCTGGGGCGGAACAGGCGCAGAAACGCGGCCTGACGGCGGATTTGACCCGGGCTCGGCAACTATTGTTTTTGGATGTGGGCGATGTGTATTTCCAGATCACCGGACTGGAAAAGGATTTGGATGTGTTGCGGGACTTGGTGGCGGCATTGAACCAGCGCAAGGGCGAACTGGTTGACCGTATTTCTATTGGAAGGTCGCGTCAGAGTGAATTATTGTCGACGGAGACGGACATTGCCGACACGGAGTCGGAAATGGCGACAGTCAAAGGGCTGTTGGGGGCGTCGCGGGAATTGTTGGCGTTCTTGATCGGGATGCCGAGTGAACATTTTGTGTTGTCATCGCCTCCGGGTGAGTTCCCGAAGGCGAACGATTTGTTCAGTTATTTGTGGAAGGCGGGAGCCAGACCGGATTTGCAGGCCGCCGCGGAATATGAAACGGCGGCGACGCGCGTGGTGTCGGCGGACAAGGGTTCGTTCTGGCCCACCGTTAGCGTTGGCGCGGGTTGGGCGGCGGTGGAATCACCGTCATCGAACCAGGATTGGAATGTCACCATTAGTGCCGAATTACCGATTTTCGACGGCGGTTACCGCGTCTCGCGGTTAGCGGAGAGCAAGGCGAACCTGCGCATCACGCAGTTGAATCTGACTCGCGCGCGGCGTTTGGCGGATTACGAAGTGCGGCTGGCGTACAACAATTTCATATCCTCCGCCGACCGTTATCTCAAGTTGAACCTGGCGGAAACTACCGCGTCGCGGAACTACGAGTCACAGAAACGCGATTATGAACTGGGGCGTTCCAGCAATCTGGACGTGTTGCTCGCGCTGACCAATTGGCAGCAATTGCGTCGGCGTTTGTTGTCGACGGAAATCCAGGCGCGCTCGAACCTGATCGCGCTCGAAGTGGCGGCGGGATCGACGTTGGCGGACGGAAAGGCGGCGGAATGACGCTGTCGGAAATTTCCATCAAACGGCCTGTGATGGCGTGGATGCTGATGTCGGCGCTGATAGTCTTCGGTGCCATCGGTCTCGGGCGGCTGGGTGTCAGCAACATGCCCGACATTGATTTCCCGGTCATTGACATCCGCGTGACTTGGGACGGGGCCGCGCCGGAGGTGCTGGAGACGGAATTGGTCGAGCAGATCGAGGAGGAAGTCATCGCCATCGAGGGGTTGAAGGAAATGACCTCCACCATTCGCCAGGGCGGTGCCAATGTCAAACTGGAGTTCGAGATGAATCGCAACATCGACAGCGCGATTCAGGAGGTGCAGACGGCGATGACCCAGTTGCGGTTGCCGCTAAACGTGGACCCGCCGAAAATTTACAAGAGCAATCCCGAGGATCAGCCGATTTTGTGGATCGGGTTTGGCACAAAGGGCAAGCTGATTGACTTGGTGCGTTATGCCGACCGCGTGTTGCTGGATACTTTCCAGATCGTGCCCGGGGTCGGGGAAATCATTTTGGGTGGCAGCACCGAGCGAAACCTCCGCATCTGGGTGGACAATGAAAAATTACGACATTACCAGCTTACCGTCCTCGACATTGTCAAGGCGATCGAGTTGCAGCACACCGAACTGGCCGCCGGATATTTGGAAAACGACAAGAAGGAAATCAATGTCCGCACGATGGGCGAGGAATTTAGTCCGCAGGATATCGCGAACATCCTGATCACGCAGCGCGGCGGGCAGCCGATTTACGACACCAAGATCCACATTAGCGACGTGGCGAAAGTCGAGGACAGCTTCGCCGACGTACGGCGCAGGTTCTATGTCAATGGCGAGGAAGGCGTGGGTCTCGGCATCAAGAAACAGCGCGGTTCCAACGAAGTGAAAGTCGCCGCCGCGGTGAAGGCGAAGCTGGAGGAAATCAAGCCGAAGCTGCCGCCGGGGGTGACGGCACAAATCAATTCGGATTTTTCGCGCTTTGCCGAGCAAAGCATCCATCATACGGAACGTGAACTGATCATTGCGGCATTGTTGACGGCGGTGGTGTGCTACCTGTTCCTCGGCTCATTCACCTCGGCGTTCAATGTCATTCTCGCGATCCCGACCTCGATTCTTGGCACGTTCCTGGTGCTGTATTTCCTGGGCTTTACACTGAACACTTTCACCTTGCTGGCGCTCGCGCTGGCTATCGGCATCGTGGTGGACGATGCGATCATGGTGTTGGAAAACATCGTGCGAAGGTTTGAGCACGGCGAGGACCGTGTGACGGCGTCGCGGCTGGGGGCATCACAGATTTTTTACGCGGCACTGGCGACAACTTTGGCTTTGGTGGCGATTTTCCTGCCAGTGGCCTTCATGAAGGGGGTGATCGGGCGTTTCTTTTTCCAGTTCGGTGTCACCATTAGTGCCGCGGTTTTGCTGTCGCTGGTGGAGGCGCTGACGCTAACGCCGATGCGTTGTTCGCAATTTTTAAGCGCGGGGAGCGGGCGGAAATTGTTTGTTTGCCGCTGGATGGACGGGTTGATGGACGGCGGGACTAGGATTTACGCCAAGATGCTGGGTGTGGTGTTGCGGCATCGGTGGAAAGTGGTCATTGGCGCCTTCCTGTTGTTTATCGGTTCCTTGTTGTTGGTGACGCAATTGCGCAGTGAATTTGTGCCGTCGCAAGACCAGGATTTTTTCCGCATGAGCCTGCGTTTTCCGGTCGGCACCTCGCTAACGGCGACGAATGAAAAGATGAAGCAGTTGGAAACCTACGTTCGCGCGGTGCCGGAGGTGCAGCGTGTCATTACCAATGCGGGCAACAACAACGGTTTGGTCAACGAGGGTTCGATAAATGTGACGCTAACGCCGAAGGACCAACGGAAATTTTCCCAGCAGGACATTGTCAACCGGATGCGCGGGGAAATCCGCAAGTTGCCGGGCTTCGACAAGGTGGTGCTGAGTTTTTCCGATTTTTCCACGCGCGGCCTGACCTCGGGGCGGCAATCGCCAATAGCGTTTAACATTCGCGGGCCTGATTACGCGGTGTTGCGCGAGAAATCGGAGGAAATCCAGCGACGACTGGAAGCTACCGGGCTGGTGGCGGACATGGATACCGATTACAAGGCGGGCATGCCGGAATTGCGGATTTTCCCGGACCGCGAAGCGGCGGCATTGCGTGGTGTGAGCATGGATACACTCGGGCGCACGATCAACGCGGCCATCGGCGGCATCCGGCAGGGCAAGTTCACCAGCGACGACGCGAGGCGTTACGATGTACGCATCCGCTTCCAGGCGGCGGAGCGGCGAAATCCGGAAAACCTTGAAGGCATCATGGTGCGCACGGATTACGGCGAATTGGTTTCATTGCGGGATTTTGTAAAGCCGAAGATGGAGGACTCGGTGCAGACGGTGACGCGCATCAACCGCGAGCGGTCGGTGTCACTGTTCGGCAATGTTACCACCGGCAAGTCACAGGCGGACGCGTTGAGCGCGGTGGAACGCATCGCACGCGAAGTGTTGCCTGCCGATTACCACCTGTATTTCGAGGGCAGCGCCCAGTCGTTCCAGGAATCCTTTGAAAGCCTGCTGGTGGCGCTGCTGCTCGGCATCATCGTGGCGTACATGGTGATTGCCTCGCAGTACAACAGCTTTGTGCACCCGCTAACGGTGCTGCTGGCGATGCCCTTCGGCATTAGCGGCGCATTCCTGACCTTGTGGGTGTTTGACCAGTCGCTGAATTTGTACAGCGGCATCGGCATCATCCTGCTGATGGGCATTGTGAAAAAGAATTCGATCCTGCTGGTGGATTTCACCAACCAGGCGCGCTTCAAGGACAAGCTGCCGCTAACGGCGGCGTTGATGCAGGCCTGTCCCTTGCGGTTGCGCCCGATCCTGATGACTTCCTTTGCCACGATCGGCGCCGCCATTCCGGTGGCGCTGGCGAGCGGTTACGGCGCCGAGGCGCGGTCACCGATGGCGACTTCCATCATTGGCGGTGTGTTGGTATCGACTTTTTTCACGCTGTTCGTGATTCCCTGCGCCTATCATTTGCTGGCGGGATTGGAACGCAAGCAGCCCAAAATGGGCGCGGAAAATTTGCCGTCATAGCGAACCGGGGCCGCCAATGGCGGGGTTCAGGACCAGGAGCGATACACGATCAAGGCGAGAATAGCGAGGATCACGCAAATCAGAATCACGCGGTTGCGTGCCTTGTTGCGCTGGACTTTCAGCCGGGCGCGGTTACGTATTACGGCGTTTTTTTCCAGTAACGGATCGCGGAGGAATTTGGCTCCCTTGTTGGCGGGCCCGGCTTCAGGAATCTCGGCAGGAGGCGGTTCGGGAGGGTTTTGCAAGGCCTCCTCAATGGCGGAAACCTCGCGTTCAAGTTTGCGTTGTTCTTCCTCCAAGCGGCGCAATTCCTCGCTCAGGGGGTCTGACGTTTTCTTGAAAAAACCCATGCGCGTCCAGCTTGCCTATTTTTTGGCAATGATGAAGGCAAAAATCAGCAGGGTGATGATTAGCGGCAGGCTGAGGGCAAAGCCGCGTTTCACCAATTCGCCGAACGATACGCCGTAGGCCTCGGCATTTTCCTCGCTATCCTCGTCGCTTTCGCTGTTGGTGTCATCCTCGATGTCCTTGCCGCTGAGCGCGTCGATGCGCACACGGGCCTGGGTATAGACGGCACGGGCATGGTCGATTTGCGACAGGCTGCGGGTCAGCTGGTCGTCGATGGTCTCGGCGGGCCATTTGTTCGGGTCGATCAGCTCGATGGCGGCGAGATGGTCGGCGAAGGTCTGGCGGGTCAGCTGGATTTGCTCGATTTCCTTGCGGGCGTCGTACTCGGCATTTTCCAGAATCGCGATCGCGCGGGTCAGGCGCTCTTTCATCGATTTTTGACCGATATTGAGCTCCTGCCGCTTTTTGTTAAGTTCCTCGAGTTCGCGTTTGCGACGCTCGATTTCCTCCTGCTGGCGTTTGAGGTCGAGCAGTTTTTCCTGCTGCACCTGCAGTTCCTGCGACAAGTCCTCGAGGGACTTGGAATCAGCGCGACTCAGCAGGTCGGGTTCGTTCGATTTGGAAAATTGGTCCATGGGTCAATCAGGGAATTATCAGGGTTGCACCGAGTTTGAGGCCCTTGTCGTTAGCGGCGGTCTGCGGATTGGCCTGCTTGATTTTTTCGACGCCGCCCTTGACGTCTTCCGGATAAAATTTCTTGGCAATCTTCCACAGGCTGTCGCCTTTCTGGATGGTGTAGGTCTTGGCGCCTTGGGTGTTCGGGGCGGGAACCGCGGTGGCCGGGGCAGCGGTCGGGGCGTTGGTCGCGGGAGCGGCGCTGGCCGGAGCTGTCGAGGTGGGGACGCTAACGGTCATGTTCATGCCGCTGCCGGAAGTGGTTGCCATAGCTCCGGGGGCGCCCGCCTGTGACAGGTCGCCATTAACGGCCGGGGCGGCGGTCTGCGGCAGGGTCAGGGCGAAGTCATGCTTGGCCTTGTCGATATAGTTGGCGACCAAATCCTTGTCATCCGCGTTGGGGCGGGCTTTCAAATACTTCTGGTAGCAGTAGATGGCGCTGATCGGATCGCCGAGCTTCTCGCTGTACAGGTCGCCCATTTTTTCGTAGGCCTTGACCACGGCGCCGTTGGCCTGCAGGGCTTTTTCGTATTGCTCGATCGCGGCGTTGTAATTTTCCTCGGATTCGAATTTTTCCGCCTGGGCGAAATAGGGATTGGTGGTGTCTTCCGCGTCAGTGCCTTTTTGGTAGCACGCGGTGGTTAGCAAAGGCAGGGCAAGGGTAAGCAGCAGCAGGTACGGTTTCATAATGGGTAGAGCTTAATCATCCCAGTGTGCATTGCAAGAAATCTTCAGTTACGGCAGGGAATTACAAGAGGTCTGCAATGCGGTTGTATAAATCTCATCCAACATTCTTTTTTATTGACGCTAATGGCGAAGTCATCTTTACTCTTACCTCCTTCATCATTGCATGAAGAACCATAACGGGGTCATAGCTCAGTTGGTAGAGCACCACAATGGCATTGTGGGGGTCTGGGGTTCGAATCCCCATGGCTCCACCATTGGCTTCTTACAGCCGATGGTGACAGGTTGTGACAAAGCCTGACCGTTAAAGGCGCTAACATGCGTATGGTTGTTATTATTTTTTACCCCCTTTAATTTAGCAATGACAATTTTGGACGGTTTTTGACCGTTTTGGACTAAAACAGTAGTCACTTTTTCAGTCACCTGACCGGGCTCGCCCAGCCACGGTAATTTGTTCAAAGCCTCGACTAGGGGTAGTTGGGAGGCGTCGGTATAAGTTTTCATGGTTAACTTAATATCGCTGTGTCGCATCATTTCCATGGCAATACGGGGTGGAACCCCCGACTTGGACAGATTGGTGGCATAGGTGTGCCGTAATGAATGAAAATCCAGCTTTTTGCCTTCTTTGTTAATCCGTTCAATATCTGCCTTTTCCAAATCGTTCCTGAGGCTTTTAGCCTTAGGCATTCGATATTTGAACATGGCATCGGTCGGTTTGCTCCATTCCGGGCGAATGGCCAGTAGTTCCTGCAAGATTTCTTGACGTAGAGGAAGATTGGCGCTTTTACGGTTTTTAGTGGTTGAGGCCCGAACTGCTAGCCATGCCTCCTTGCCTTGTATTTTCAAATCTCCCCATTGCAGGGCCCTTAATTCAGCACGTCGTAATCCCGTATAGGCTGCCAATAGATAAACAATTCTATGACGTGGGGCCACGGATACCAAACGGTTTAATTCATCATCGGAAAATGCGCGACGTGGGTTTACCATGCACCGTGCCAACATGGAAACTTTTCGCAAGGGGTTTCTTTCCAACCGTTCTTGCTTAACCAGCCAGTTAAGAAAAGACAAGGTGATGCTGAGATAATCATTTAATGTTTTCGGGGATAAATTTTGATGATTATCTCTCCATACTTCAAACGATTCTGGGGTGATATCTTTCAGATATTTCCAACCACAATCGATTGCCAATTGGGTAATGCGACTACGATTATTTTTAATGTGCCTTGCTGTTCGGTTTAGCTTGATCAAGCGGTGAATGTATTCTTTCAGTAATTCCAGCAGGAGAGTTTTTGCGGTAGTTCTGACCGAGTGCGGGGGCAACAAGCCTTCATTGGATTTTTCTTCCTCGATCACCAGTTTTTGCAACTTGGAATAGGCCACCTGTTTGTCGGTGCAATGCAAATTAACTACCTTGGGAATAATCATACTATCGATCCGGTATTCGCCATACCAGGTTGTTGATTCAACAACGGTGTTGTTAACTTTTTTCTTACGTTTGAATATTCGCATTCTCATACGCCACTCCGTTTCTTTTCCAGGAATTCTA
This sequence comes from Verrucomicrobiales bacterium, assembly GCA_031256975.1. GTDB lineage: Bacteria > Verrucomicrobiota > Verrucomicrobiia > Methylacidiphilales > JAAUTS01 > JAIRPN01. Next base: position 318,879 of record JAIRPN010000013.1, read on the forward strand.
GCACTTCTTGCATGTTCCAGCGAGGAGTTCCTCCCACTGGCAGAGGCTTGGGGAGAGCGCCTCTTTGTACATCCCGATAGATACTACGACGATGTTTTTTTAGCCATACAGCCATTTCCTGCACGGTTAAAAAAGTAACTCTGTAATTTAAAGTATTCACACATAAATCCTTTCTTGATAATCGCCAGTCCTTATTTATTTAGACTGGTTAACGGCAATTAATCGGTAGTAAAAACACATCTGCCAAGACGTGTTTTGCAATTGAACATGGAATCTTATTAACCGAACTGAATGAAATGACGCTGTATGTATTGGACTTTAACCGTCAGCTATCGCGCTCCAATTTTAGAGCATTCGTAGAACTTTTTGAAAAATAATCTGCGAGAGAATATTGTCAAATTTTTATCAGAGAAAATTGAGGATAAGTTAAGTATTAGGGAGGTAGTGATGGTGATAAGTGATGAGAGCTGGTGATAAGTGGTGATTTTTGTCTATTGAAGTGATGATAGGTGGTGAGAAGTGGTGTATGAGTAGTGTCTAAGCGGTGAGAAGTGATGATAAGTGGTGAAAAATTCTCGTTGAAATTGGTGCCTCAAGGTAGGCTTAGAGATATTGCGTCTGCATGTTATGCAGTAATATGAATTAAATTAATTTGCCCTTTTATTTAAAAGGGCAAATTGTGAGAATGTGGAGGCAAATATCTAGAATGGCGATTACTTTAGTGCTTCAAGCTTAGCAATGTAGGCAGTCGGGCCTCCAGGTTGATAACCGACAATTTTGCCGATTGCTCTACCATTATTCTTGAGCAAAACGATAGTGGGAAAACCGTTGGGCCCGTATTCCTGTGCAAGTTTTTGGTTTGCGGTCTTTTGTTTGCTGTCTTGTGGCGTGTTGTGTGGAAAATCGGCTTTGAGTAGTATGAGATTTTTAGCAGCATAATCAGCAAATTCGGGTGTTGAAAAAACTTCTTTGTCTAATTTCATGCACCAACCGCACCAATCTGAACCTGTAAAGTCGATTAAGATTTTTTTGTTTTCTTGACGGGCTTGTTTTTGGGCTTCCTTGATATCGGTTAACCAATTTAATTCTATCGCTTTACTAATTGAGAGGAAAGAGAAGCTGATTACTACCAGGCTGATTATTAATTTTATTTTCATAGGGTGCTTATTTTTTTAGCCAATCATTCAGTTTTTGAATTCCTTGATTGATTAGGTCTTGTGCTTTTCCGCCTTCTTCCTGGCTCAAAGCAATCAAGCGAGGAGTCAGATCTTCCTGAATCTTATCAGGGGTTCCAGTGATTTTTAAATCAGTCCATGAAAAACCGTCATTTTCCTGATTGAAGATTTTTTCTTTTACCGGCGGGGCAATAGCTAAGGCATTTGTCGGAATACCGAGTTTGAAGTTACCGTTTAATTCACGACTGGCGGAAACATCCAGATTGCCTTGCAAGGAAATCAATTGGTTTTTGGTTAGAACCAATTTGGTGAAATTGAAGTTTCCTGTCGTGTAATTGTAATCGGTTTTTGCCTCGTCCAAGGTGGCGGATAACAAACTATTCAACGAAGGAATAGCGGCCAGTTTGGTTATGAAGGGAAGGGCGGACAGTTCCGCTTGTTCAAATTGCAGTGAGCCATGAGCTTTGCCTTTTTGCCAATCAAAGACCGATCCCGTATAATCACCAGTACCGTTCATCAGGCTATTAACGGTGATAGGCCATTTGGTGGGGACCAACACACGAATGGGGAGCTGATGGATGGTAAAATGTAAAGTTGAGTTGTCAGGATTATCAAGAGGAATGCCTCCGGTGCCAGATATTGAACCGTTACTGGCTTGCAGTAAATATTTGTCGATTCGCAAATTATTGTTATCGATTTGGAAGTTGATGACGGCTTTGTCGAATTGTAATGAGTGGATGATTAGTTGCTGACAATTTAATGAACCGACAGCATTTTGTTCTCCGGTGGTTTCAAGAGTCAGATCAATACCATCGGCAGAGACAGTGGAATTATTATTGAGGAGGATAGCACTGTCTTGTATAGAAATTTTTCTGATTTCAATAAGTGGCCAGGATTTTGTTTGTGCGGTATGAGTTGCAAAGCGATGATTAGGATTGAGGCAACAAGTTAGCACTCCTGAAGTGGACTGTAATATAACCTGAGCTTTTTCCACTTCCACACTGAGAGCAATTCTGCCTTTGAATATATCAAAGGGGTTAAACCGTCCGGTGAGTCGTCCGATATCTGCCTGCTTCCAAGGAGAGGATTCGTCGCGGGAATTTAGTTTTAGCTTATTGGCTTCTATATAGCCTCCTGAAAGGCTAAATGTGAAATCGTTGAAGGCGACGGTGCTGTGCGAACTGGTTTGCAACCCAGAAATCAAAGTATCTTTGACTTGAAAATAAATTGCCATCCATGCGCCAATGATGATGGCCACAATGAGCGATACTAAGCCAGCCCCCCAAAAGAAACTCTTTTTCATTTATATATGCCCGTTAATTAACAGTTAAAATTAGAACCGATTTAATTGCAAAGGAATTATTCTTGCTAGATCGATACAAAATAGTAACTGTTGATGCTATGCAGCCGGATAAGCGCCCTAGTGAACCGACGTTAGATAAAGTTATAGCTTCCCCATTTGAACATGCGGAAGAGTCAATCCCCCGACCAAGGAAGTCTAATAAGAAAATTTTTCTGTGGATTGGAGTTGTTGTAATTGTGTTAGCGATCGGGGTTGTCGGCGGAATTTTCCTTACGCGATATTTGAATGATCCTTATCGCACGTTGGAATCCTTTCCGGTGGCCAAGTTTTTAGATGATTATCGGGCTCTAGCCGGATCACGTTTTAAAGCAGATTTAAGGGTGGAAGCAGATTTGGGGTGGAAAGAAGGGGTGGGACGTTTAATGCTTTTTTCCACCAGTGAGGATTCCAGACCGGTTGTCGTCATGATTCCTGCGGTAATCGCCAAAGATATTTATTTTACCAAAGGGCAAACCTATGTTGCGGAGTTAGAAGTCAAAGAGGGGGGCTTAATTTATGCAAATTCCTGTCGTAAAAACTAAATTACTAATCGTGTGTGGGGTGGGGCTAATAGTTAGCTCATTGTTGGCACAAACTTCGCCGCAGCCGCCTGCGCTGCCTCAATCACCGCAAGCTCCTGCCAACACATCGACTGATGCCAATAGCATGCAAAATGGTAAATCAACAAGTGACGCGGCAGCTTCAACGACTTCATCCGGTTTAGACTACATGTTTAATCGTAAACCGCAGGAAGGGACCTTTGCCAAGGATGCGATGGATACCAATCAGCAGGCCAAGGTTAAAATGGTGGCACAGGATGCGATTGGCGGGAATCGCATTGAAGATCCTAACATGCGGTTGCGTTTTGAAAAGTATTTGGGCATGCCGGAAGTCTCTCAGGAGCAGCTTAAAGCCTACAGTGATGATTACAATAATGTCCTGCAACTTTTACGTCAGAAGAAAATAGCGGATGCCTGGCAACAGTTGTACAAGCTTGCACAATATGACTCCATAGATGCCGGTATTAGCGGGGAACTGGCCAATCGAATCGAATCCATTTGGAATGCGGATAAAACCAATCTGCAATTAAGCAAAGCCAATGATCGACTGCGTAAAGATATCGATTCTGCCAATCGTAACGCTGATTTCATGTCAGATGATATTCGTAACAAAGATATCGATTATCAACGGCGAATGAAGGAAGGAACCGGTACTGCAAATAACAAACAATCAACCCAGCCTAATGGCGGTGTGCCAATGGCTAACCAAACAGGAGATGGGGGAGCCGCTTCTAGTCCGTCGGTTGATTCGGTGATGGGTAAACTTCAATTAACGGAGGAATATTTAACATCACTGGAGTTGAAGGCCAAAATCAAGATGAATGAGCTTAAATCTCAAAAACTCTTCGATAAAACCAAAGATGATTTTGCAGAGTATATTACTGCTCTGTATAAGAGCGGTAACCAGCGTGAGGTTATTCTAGCCGCTGAATTTTGGCGCAATATTTTTGATCAGGGAGACTATCCAGTGTCGATGGCACAACAGGTAAATGACAGCCTTGAAACGGCCCGTGAAACACAAAATACTGTCGATGTTTTTAATCATAGCTTGGAACAAAAAGATATTGCCGCGGCAACAGACCGGTTACAGGAAGCATTTATGTTGAATGAACTGCATCCGGCTGTACTTGGCCTTCCTCGTGTCAAGAAACGTCCGATTGAAGTTTTTACCCGAACATTGGCGCGAATTCAGAACATGATTGAGGCGCGGGATTTTACTAATTTGGAGTCAACGCTTGCTGAGATGAAAAATATTGCTCCTGATTTCGATACGACCAAGCCGATGGCGATTGTAAATGCGGTAAAATTGGAGAGCCAGTTGCGTTTGGGGAAAGCCAAATTAGCCGCCCAACAGGGAGATTTGAAGCAGGCGATGGAGGAATTTCAAGCTGCCGCAGAAGCTTGGCCTGGTAATCCTGACTTGAAGGATAAGGCTCTGACATTTTTTAATTCCCAGGATGTACAAACCCAATCGCTCACAGAATTTGATCGTCTTGTAGCCGAGGACAATTATCGCGCCATTTTTGACAAACAATTATACTTTGCCCCCGCCATGAAAGATGACTCCAAGCGTCAGGATCAATTGAAGGCGGAAATGGAAAAATATAAGACAGCCGAGACGGCGATTCAAAAAGCAAGTCTATTACGCGTCAATGGTGATGTATGTGGTGCGTGGGAGACCGTGGAATTGACGATCAAAGATTTGCCTAATGATATCAAACTCAATACTTTGAGAGCGGACTTGGCGGGACAGGGTGCTGAATTTGTCTCAGCTATTAACAAGGCAAGGGGTGCGGAATCCCGTAAGGAACTGGGGTATAGTTTGACTTGGTATGCAATTGCACAACGCTATTACCCTGCCAGCCAGATTGCCAATCAGGCAATGGATCGGTTGTCAAAACAGATCCTTTCGTCTGGATCCCTATAATGGATGCTTACCGCGAACCGTATTTGTTAAATTAGTACATTTTATTGAGTCCTTTGCTTTATGGATGGGGATGGAAATTCACAAAATGATGGGCCTCAGTTGCAATCTGCAGAACTAACGGCAATAGAAGTTTCTAATTTATCCATACTCGTAGATAATGGACAAAAAGCTTTAATTTCAGGAATTAATTTTACTGTTCCTCAAGGTAAGTTTATTGGAATTATAGGGGCCTCAGGGTGTGGTAAAAGCACGTTGATTAAAACAATGGCTGGATTGACTGCGCCGAGTACAGGAAGAGTGCTTTTTTCCGGTCATCCCGTAACTGATATCAAAGAGCAATTCCCGCTGGCAGTCGGTTATTTGCCGCAATTTGGTGCTTTTCATGCGGATTTAACGGTAAGTGAAAATCTTGGCAATGCTGCCAAACTGCGCTTACCAAATAGCGTTGCCAAAGACAGGCAAAGGCGGTGGATGTTTCATATCATCAAGTTAGCGCGGTTGGATTCATTTTTACATCAAGCGTATAAAACCCTTTCTGGCGGTCAAATGCGCCGTATGGCGTTGGCTGAAGAGTTGATCAGCGATCCCGCTTTCTTGCTGTTGGATGAGTTAACCAGTGGACTGGATGAATTTTCAGACCGTGAAATGATGCAGTGGCTGCAAGACCTGGCGCACATACATGGTAAAACGGTGATTTTGGTGACACATGCCACTTATCATTTGGAATACTGTGATTCAATTTTATTCCTGCATAATGGCCGACAAGTACAGTATGCTCCTTACCAGGAAATTCTAGACGCGCATCGTGTAACTTCCATTAGTGATTTGTTTGAAATCTATCAGACGCAACATATCGAATTTCCTGCAGTCGAATTTGTTCCGGAAAAAGAGGTTTCTCAGCAAGGATTAAAAACAGCACAACCTCCAAATGGAGCACTGCAAGTGGGCACTTTGATCAAAAGGCAGGCTCAACTATTTTTTAGGGATAGAGCCCAGATATGGTTACAAATTGCGTTAATTTTGACATTTCCAGCTTTGGTGGCTGTCTTTGCGTACAAAGGATTGCCGCAAGTGCGGCAACTTACCCTTTCGGTGGAAACCAATATTGTCCAGACCTTGGCTGAGCAATTGATGTATTTAAAGGAATCTTTTCATGCCTCATCCTTGGTATCAGGACTGACCATGTTCCAGGTGATTTTGCTGACTTTGATGGGGGCTAACAATGGAGCGCGTGAGATTGCCAAAGAGCGGGATGTGTTGGCCAAGGAATTGCGAGCCGGGCTGTCTCCGTTTGCCTATGTCACCACAAAAGTATTGCAACTTGCGTTCTTATGCTTTGTGCAGGCTTTTTGGATGACGTGGTTTGTGAAAACGATCTGCGGATTCCCGGGATCATTGGTCCAACAAACAACGATTTTGTTGGTCACCACCTTGGCGATGAGTGTTACCTGCTTGGCTATTTCGGCAGCCTCAAAAACACCGGAAAGGGCCTCATTATTGGCCATCTATTTGGTTGGTTTTCAATTGCCTTTATCGGGTGCCGCTTTGCCGTTGCCGGACTGGCTGGCGTGGATATGCCGGCCATTTATAGCGGCTTATTGGGGATGGAGCGGTTACCTAAAGACTTTGGAGTTTACCCGGCATTATGACATTGTGAAGCAGGCTACCACTACCTATATCGCATCGTATGATTCCTGCATTCTAATGTTGTCTTTGCATATTTTGGTCATGTTCTTTGCCGCGTGGTACTTTGTCGGCGAAAGGAGAGTGGAGTGAAGAAACTAATTCTATTAGTTATTTGCGTATCACTAGGGTTATCAGCGTATTGTGCCGATGAAGTGGAAAAGATTTCTTTGCAGCCGCCCAAGGATTTAGTCCGTGCGGATCTTTATGTTTGGAAGAAAATAAGACAACCCAAAGCAGTTTTAGTATTGTGTCCTGGAAAAAATGGTAGTGCTGAGGAATTGATCAAACAAGAGGCTTGGCAAAAATTTGCAAAGCAACAGCAATTGGGATTGGCAGGATTATCGTTTGCCTCGGATGCTGATTTACTCAATCGGGACAGCCATCGAGGGTATTATTATGCCGAGGAAGGTTCAGGGCAGGCGCTATTGAATTGTATTAAGAAGGCCTATGGCAAGGATTTGCCAATTATTCCCTACGGTTTTTCCGGCGGGGCCTATTTTACTGGGCATCTCGTGGAATGGCGACCGGAACGAATATTAACTTGGTGTGCCTATTCGGCGAGTTGGTGGAATATCCCGCAACCGTCAAAAGATATGCCTCCTGGTATTGTTGCTTGCGGTGACGAGGATCCCGCGTTGGGAGCTTCCTTGATATTTTTCAAACAAGGTCGGGCATTGGGTAAGCCTTGGTTGTGGATTGATGTTGCCAAAACCGGACATGCTACCAACTCGAAACTAGACGCCTTTGTCAGAAATTATATCGCCGCGGTTCTGAAGCTCGGAGATGAGATAGACCCTGCTAAAGAAGGTATTTGGATTGATGTTGATCGATTGATTGCGATCAATCCGGCGATTGAAAACCCGGTGCTTACAGGATGGCTGCCGCAAGCTGATTTGTTGGAAGATTGGAAGGGGGTGAACCGACAATGAAAAGTCTGTGGATTGTCGTGGCATTGATGGTGTTAGTATCTAATGCGCTTTTTGCTGAACCATTCTTCAAAATCAAATCCGTTGATTTTTTGCGCAAACAAAAAGATAAAAGTGGAGTCTTCAAAAATGTTCCGGTGTTGGACAAAGATGGCAAACCGACTGGCGCCATGCAAAAGGAGTTTGCGCCTTGCCTGAGAGTCGAAGTAATTACCGCAGCAAATATCAGGTCCTCCAATACTTACGCCAAGGTGTATTTTTATGATACGGATAACCACCTGATTACCAAGGTGTATTCTCCATCTACGGAGGTGATAGGTGATCCGCGCAGACCCACGCAGCCTGTTTTTTATTCCAATAAACAATCGTCGGTCATTTATTTTGCGGTGCCGGACATTGTGCTCAAGCGACCGAAATGGACCGCATTGGTTGTATTTGGAGATCAGTATCAAGCGGATGCACGGACATTACCTGCAAACGCCAGCTTGGTTAGCCTGGATTACACTGAAAAATCTCAGTATGAAAATTATGATAAGACATTTACCCGCAAGACAGTGATGGATCCTTTAGTTGAGTATGTGATTAACACCAAGGTTTCAAACCAGCCACAAATTACGTTAATGCTCAGGCCGCCAATCGGTATGACCGATGCCAGTCAAGCCAAAGGGGTATTGGCGTTGTGTGCCCTGGCTGGCAGCGTGGATGAAATTAAGCGAAAACTCCAGGGAATCGAAAAAGGTGACGAAATGAACAGTGTCTTGAAATTCGCCGAAGATCACCAATTAATTATTTTATGTTGGGGAGCACGTACTTTGCGGGCACACGGGACGACATGGGATGAGTTAGATCCAGAGACCAGACGTAATACGGAGAAAAATTTTGACGAGCTTGCGGATAAATGGGATCAAGGAGTGGATGCCTTGGTGCAAAAATATGGTATTCCGGATCACAATTACTTGTTAACCGGGGTTTCAGAGGCCGCGCAATACGCGACACGATTAGCATTGCGCAAACCAAACCGATTTTTAGCCATCAGTGTGCATATTCCCAATGGATTTGATGAGCCCAGGCCGGAAGCGGCTAAAACCCTTTGGTGTGTGACGATGGGAGAATTGGATTTTTGTCATGATCGGTCATTGCGTTTTTACGCGAAATGCCGTGAGCTTCATTATCCGATCATTTATAAAGCATTTATTGGCATCGGTCATGCGTGGCATCCCAGTGCGGATACTATGCGAGATGCTTTTTTTGAATGGGCGCTGTCTATACAAGACCAACGGGAAAAATATGAAGCCGAACTGGCCGATCCGTTAACGTCCGCACAAGCTGCTGCAAGGGTGCCGTGGCCGGATGAATTTCGCCATCCGCCGTTTGTTGGCGATGTCGTAAATCAAGAAGTTTATCCGGCAGATCAACGTGATATGGTGCCGCAAGGTTTTCAAGTCGATTTGCCAACCAAGCAAATAGCGGATATCTGGAATACGAAATAAACATGCAACAATACTTCTTCAACGGTACATGGCGGATGGATTGGGGATTGGGAAGTCCTAATATAACGGCTGCCATGATAGCCTGTCTAATGGTCGCAGTATGGGGGTTGGCTTTTGTCAGGAGATGGGGCTTCTGGGCGGCACTTAGTTGCTTTACCATCTTGGGATTATGTTTGGTACACACGATTTCCCGTGGCGGACTGGTGGCCATCATTGTTGGTTCCATCCCTTTGGTTATCTATGCTCCGCGTCCCTGGGAGCGAAATAAAGTCGTAGCAATTGTTTTTTCCATATTGCTCATGTTCACTTTTTCATTGTATTTAGGGGCCCAGGCTCGATATGTGCAAGGTGTAGTCCAAGAAGACCGTTCGATCAGCAACCGGCTGGCATTATGGAAATATGCGCCGACGATGATGGTCGATGCTCCGGGAGGGTGGGGGCACAATAAGGCGATCAAGTCCTATATGCTTTGGTATCGCCCGCTGGACAAAACAGAAGGATACCGGAATTTTGTCAATGCCCACTTGGATTGGTTGGTCGATTACGGTTGGGGAGGGCGGGCCATGTATGTTTTTGCGTGGCTAACGATTTTCATTTTGTGTTGGCCGAATGTGCGGGCCAGATGGCTGGCGATACCATGTGGAATATGGCTGGCTCATTTTACTGCCTCGTTTTTCAGTTCAGTGACGGAATCACGATGGGTTTGGGTTTTACCATGCGCTGCAATCGCTGTGGCGCTGGGTTATCGTATTTTTCGCAATACTTGGCCGGAACAAAAGCGTTGGTTGATTCCAGTAATTGGCTCCGGTTTGGTGTTGGCGGTTTTATGGTATTGGGGACAACCAGGAACGCATTTATATAAGACAGGGGACATCGTGACAATCGGCAAGGGAGCCCCCAAGGTCTGGCTGGTGGCCAATTCCAAAGTCATGGGACGTTCATATGGCATTGCCATAAGATCCAAAGTGGTGGATAAGATGAAAGATCCGCCTGCCGTGGCTGTTGTTAGTTCCGTGGAAAATATTCCGGCTTCGGCTACAGCGGGAGCGACGCTGGTTTTGGTGGGTGAATTTGCTGATATCGATAAAACGCGACTGGTTTCCATGATCAATGCTGCGAGGAAGGTGATTTTACTCAACCCGACGGTTTATCCGCAGGAGCTTGACGTGAAAGCGGAAGCGAGGAGCAAAATCAAGGTGATCGCTGGGGAATTTTCTTCCAGCGCTGCATTGGTTGGTGAATGGCAGCATGTGGCTGTAGTTCAGGTAGACGAAGGAGCGGGGGAGTACTTGCCGAATTGGGATATCATTTTGGTTAAAGAACTGGTTGATTGATTTAATATGAATAAGAACAAACTCATGTTGGGGAAAAATATCGTCGTTGTCATTGTCTTTATCGGATTGGCGTCTTTGTGCCTCGGACTGTTGATCAACCAATATCGGGCACAGCCGTTGCCATTGAAATATCAAACCAAGGAGGAGCGGTTGGCTTCTGTTGTTGCTAAAATATCAGCACAAAACCAATCGCCGATCAGTACAATTACTTTACCCAAAGAATTGACCTTGGAACAATTTCAAGTCTTTGTCGAAAAGAAGCAGGGTATTGTTTTGGATGCCAGACCAGAAATTTTCCATCGGCTTGGACGGGTGCCAGGAGCATTGTCCTTGCCGCGCGAGGATTTTGAGAATGGATATGCGATCTTGAAAAACAAGCTGGAACAGGATAAAAACCAGCCTATTGCCGTTTACTGTTCGAGTTCTTCCTGTGAAGATAGTCATTTAGTTGAAAAAGCGTTAGTCAAATTAGGGTATACCAATATTGCAGTCTTTAGTGGTGGCTGGGCGCAATGGACTGAAGCCGGATTAGTTGAGGAAAAGACGCAGTGAAGAAAATCTTGGCATGTTATTGGCTATTATTAGTTTTCAAAATTAGTATAGGCATTATATTTGTTTATGCTGGTATCATCAAAATGATCAATCCAATGGCTTTTGCGGATAGCATTGCCACTTTTCAATTATTGCCGGCATATCTAATTAATATATTAGCGTTAGGATTACCTCCATTTGAGGTGCTAATGGGGTTGTTGCTGATTATTGGTAAGTGGCAACGAGAAGCTGCGTTTGCCATTTTAATACTCTGTTTGGCATTTTGTTTGGTGTTGATACAAGCTTTGATTCGTGGGTTGGAAGTGGACTGTGGTTGCTTTGGCGGTTCAACTCCTTCGGTTTGGAAAACCTGGTTTACCTTGAGTAGAGATTTAGTGTTAGTTTGTATAATTGGGTTTATATATTTACGATTAGTGCAACAATCTAAGTTGACGGTCATCAAAAACACAGAATTATAGCTCTTAAACGTGTGACAGGATACATAAAAATTAGTATTTGATTTTTTGTATTGCAATATTGGCATTGAAAGTGCTAATCATTAGGCATCAACTAACAAATGGGGAAAGATAATAATGAAACAGATCAAAAAATTCAAAGGTTTAATCTTTGCTGGTGTGGCGGTGGGCGTATTGTGGATGGCTGCAGTAGTCAGTTATGCCTCTCAAAGTCAATCGGACCAGATTAGTGGTAAGCAAGAATGGAAGCAATTACAGGATGCCACTTGTTCTTCTGGTTCATCGAGTAATGGTGGTTAATGATCAAGCATATTACTATGCTTCGCGAAAAAATCACAAAGTCCAATCACTTGCTATTTGTAGCAGGTTTTTTTATGTTTTTACAAGGAGGGCTGCAAGCATGCGGAATTGGTTGGAATTTGCCTCGTTCTTATTTCGATGGAGTTAGTGCGCAAGGGAAAGTTCTTTATAGTGACAAAATTGGTGAATTGGATTTAGGGGAGGGGTTAAAATTGCCGTTATATGTTTTTTTTAAGTCGGATTGGGAAAATAATTCCCCCTATCTTGGTCAAGGGTGGATGTTGCCGTTATTGGAATCACGTTTAGAGCAGGTGGACGAAAATACCTTTAAGATGTGGATGCCGGACGGCTGGTACAAATTTTTTTGGCGGGACAATAAGGATAAAAATATTTTGCACAGTGGAGGAGGATGGGTAGCACAAATTCAAGGAGATACTATTACAACTTGGGCGGATTGTGGCTGGAAAGTTGTTTATACAAAAGGCAAGATTGTCTCAATGAGTACCCCTCAGAGTCGTACTTTTGTATATCTTTATGCGGCAAATAATCGGATATCAGAAATCCGAGAAAATGGTATGCCGATATTACGGGTGAAAACAGATCAGCAGGGGGATGTGTCTGGATTGGAAATGGGTGGTAAAGTCATTACTTTTGGATACGGACAAAAACCGCAAGTGCAAAATATTAATGGTCAAAATTTAATCGGAGCAGTAACCAAGAGTATGAATAGAGTTGTTCAAGCAGACGGTGTAACAAAAACTTTTGCATATGGTACTACCAATGCGTTGGAGCCAACTTTGGCGATTAATGATGATAGAGTTATAGTGTGGGATGCTAAGACCAAAATAATTAAAAAAGATGGTGACTGGTCATACCATATCAATCCTAATGTGGCTAATTTCAATGCGAATGTTGCTATTGATCGTGCGAATGCAAAAGGGCAGCATCAGTACTGGTTTAATGAATCGTGGTTGGGAAGAGAAACTATTATCGCGGAGGATGGCTCCAAAACTGTTGCAGAGTGGTTTGTCAGCGGCACTTTGGCTGGGAATATCAGGTCGATAGTAACGACAAAAAATGGAACTACGGTTCATTCGTTTTCTAATGTATTCGATGACAAGGGGCGACTGTTGAGAATAAATAGTAATGATTTTGATGCCCGTAGGACGTATTCAGATGGATCAAATTCATATAACGAAGAAATTGTTGGGCATAATCAACAGATGATTAATGTTAGCAAAAAAGACAAGGAAACCACAATCGAAGCAGAATTTGCTGGAAATAAAATTAAATATTCAATTGATGAAAAGGGATTACATGAAATTAAATAGAGTTATAAAAAATAAGTTGACTTGTACACTAACCATTGTTTGTTGCTTGTTCGCTACCAGTATATATTCAGAACAATGCAAAAAGGTTGCGCGTGAAGATTTAACACCAGCTTGTACTAATTACCCCCAAACATATGAGTGTACATCCGAAGAGGTTAGCGTTGTATGTCTTGTTTCAAATGTGGTGTGTACGCAAACGGATTGGCGGAAAATTACGGTTAATGATACAGGAAAAAATTGCACAACGGGAGGACCAAGTGATTGTTGTAAAGTAGTGGATTGGCCATGTTATACAATTGAAAGCGGAACATGTGTAACTACCGTTAAAGGACATGTTGATTGTCAGGCTTATAGTGGGGACACACATACTTGTGTACAGACAAGAATTGGAGGACCTGAGGAAACTGGGAATGGTACCGCTTCTATGAGTTGTTCTCAATGAAGAACCGTATGATTACCTCATTTTTATTTAAGGGAAAATGTTGTGCAATAATAGGATATCTGTTTCTATTTAGTCTTTTTCAGGCTGCATACGCGGAAGATATCGGGCAAGCATTAACGGTCATTAATAACAACATACGACGTGCCTATGAATTGCAAAATAAGCATGCAATTATTCAATTCAAAGGTCTCTTTGAAGAAACAAAGTATAAAATAAGTGCAAATAACGAGCCAACAACAATAATTGAATTTATAAGTACGATAGATTTAAATAGTCAAAAGGTTTCATATCAAGCAAATAGGTGTCTGAGAGTATGGAGAGGCGGGGCTGCTCCGTATATAGAGTCGAGTTATACTATAGTGTACGACGGCGCCAAATGGGTTTACAAACTAGATAAAAAAGGACCTATAGGATCATTATACAACACCCGCAGCATAGAGATTAGTTCCACTCCTCCAATTTACATGGATCCCAGCGGAATCGACACTCTACAGGCATTGTTTTTAAGTACTAAAAAGCTAAGTGATAATTCTTCATTCACAACATTATTTAATGTAAACGGTAAAACATATACGGGATTCAAAAAAATTGCGAGTCGCGTAGAAGGTAAGTGTGACGTAATGGAGATTTCAGATTCTTGTACAAAAGAGGTATTTTATCAGGTTCCAGAAGAGGGGCTTTTTTTTCAAAGAATTGTTACAGCGATGAATCTTTGTGAGAATAAACAGCCATTTACTGACAGTATAACGGTCAATAATGTTATGAATGTTTCAGGAATTTTTTTACCAAAAGATGTGGTTAGAACGATTTCTGGGGGCGATAAATTAGCGCTAAAGCAACATATAAAAATTGAGAGCATAAAATTCTTAGATGATAAGGATGGTAATTTATTTGCTGTCGACATGCCTAAGGGGTATGCGGTAACAGATAAAAGATTTAATATGCATTTTATAATTGGGGATGATCCAGATGTCATACTGCAAAATATTAAAAACAAAAACAACTAAAGCATTAATTTTATTTTTTATTTTTGTACGCGCATCTGATTTATTAGCTTCAAAATTTCCGGAGAATTATACCCATCAAAATAGCGCATATAATGCTTGTGCTGTATTAGCTGTTAAATTTTCGTTAAATATTAGTTCAGATGGGATAGAAAAGGCGCTGGGACTGACAAAGCAATTGAACGGTGATTGCTCGATTGAAGATATTGCTAATTTTTGCTCAAAAAATAATTTGAACAGTAGCAAAATCTCATCAATTAAATTATCTGATTTGTTTGAAGCCCCTAATTCTGCGGTTTATGTTTTGCCCTACCAGGAAGGTAGTACATGGACATATATTATACTTTCAAAAAGAAACAATCAATTTTTTATAGATAGTTATCCAAAACTTGACGTAAATATATCTCCGGAAAAATTAAAAACGGCCTATTTGGATAGCCTTAAACCACCTTTTCTATTAGTTGCAAAAGGAGGGAAGAATACCTTTTCACAAGAGTTGACTTTGGAACAAAGAAGGAATCTATCAACTCCAGAAAATGATAATGTTGCAATAAAACAAAATAATCCGAATGTGATAAAGAATGGGGTCTTAGAAGAGGGTGAAATTATTGATCTTGGAGTTGTGCCAAGAATTCAGAAAATTATTAAAACTAAATATACAATTAAAAATATTTCTGACCAAATTGTATATTTTAAGAAAATTAGAGGTTCGTGTTCTTGTTTTATCAAAGCTGATTACAAAACTAGTCAGTTGCCAGGTTCTACTCAAGTCATGGAATTTTATTTTGACACCAAAAAATATTTAGAAGCCCCGAATATTGAAACTAGTGTCGGCTTTGAATATGAAACTGCAGATAAGAAACAATTTGCTGACATAATAAATGTACGCGGAGAATTTGATAAAGATGAATTCATTTTTTTAGATCCATCATTGTTAGACTTGGGCAAGTGCTATTCAATTCCAGATATTAAGATCAATTTGTACAAAAAAATTGGACGAAAAAAATCAATTGATATTAAAAGTATTAATATAACGAAGGGGATTGTCACATACGTAAGAGTAAAAAAAGATGAAGCAATCAAACTGGGTTCTTTTATTCAAGATGGTTTTGTTTCAATCAAGTTTAAGGAATCTGAGTTGGAAAAAAAGAGAAATGAGATCAAGCTAACTATATACTTGAACGATCCGCTGTATGACCAACTTTCTTCCTTTATCTACATCACCAGATAAGGATGCCGTCTAAAATTAAAACAATTTGGCTGAGGGTTTTTATATTAGGTAACGTAATAATATTTTTTCATATTTGGAAAGTAGATTTTGTGGAAAGCTATGTAAAATTCTGAGTGTTACCAATTAGAGAGTAGTGGTAAAACATGAACGATGAAGTAGTTAACACGAGTTCGAATAGATGGGTTTCGCTGGCTGGTATTTTAGGATTTATAGTTGCATGGGTGGTGTGCGATTTTTGTAGAATACACGACTCTGCATGGCTAGTGATTTTGTTTCTTGGTTGTGTTGCTGGGCTAATGCTTCTAATCGGAGTTTGTAAGTATAGAAATCAATATAGTTCTTCCAACGGGCTAATTTCTGCAAAATCTCCTTATAATCGCAGTAGAGTTTCATTAAAAATACTAGGTATTGTTAGCACAATCGTAATCATCGCTTTTTTTTACTGGCTTTTCCCTGAATACTCGAAAGCGATTTACTATCCAGTGTGGCATGCTTTTTATTATGCGAGTGTTCCCTTAATATTGTTGGGAGTCGCGTATGTAATATGGGTTGACTGTCATATGATTGAGCCTGAGGACGCCTATTACCATACAGGTCTATTAGTGCTTGGGCGTTGGGAAAATTTAAACTGGTCATTGCTTAAGAGTCATGCGCTGGGTTGGCTAATGAAGGGGTTCTTTTTGCCTTTCATGTTATCGAGTTGTGCTTACCGATTGGCAAATTTTAACACATATCAGCTCAATTTTCATTCTTTTGGACACCTCTATTTTACCTTGTTTAATGTGTTATTGACTGTTGATTTGGTCTTTGGTTCGATTGGTTATTTATTAACGCTACGTATCACGGACTCACATATTCGAAGTGTTGATGCTACATGGCTAGGCTGGTTTAGCGCATTAATTTGCTACACTCCTTTTTCAAAAATCACCTGGGGATCTTATTTGAAATATGAAGGCCCGATCCAATGGACGGATTGGTTGGAGCCGTATCCTGTGATTTTTATAACATGGGGTTTTATAATTTTATTGTTATACGCGATTTATGTATGGGCGACTATTTCATTCGGTTGTCGTTTTTCAAATTTGACACATCGTGGGATTATTACTCATGGCCCTTATCGTTATCTGAAGCACCCCGCGTATGTTTCCAAATGCATGGCTTGGTGGATGGTTTTTATCCCATTTATCGCATACGATTCCTGGCAAGGAAACTTGAGGGCGTGCATCTGTTTGTTATTAACCTGTGGACTCTATATTCTACGCGCGTGGACCGAAGAGCGACATTTAATGAAAGATCCGGCGTATCAAAAGTATGCCGAGTGGATATCCAAAAACGGCTTATTTGCACCATTATCGAGACAGATCAATTTGATAGTGTCAAAGGCTGTCGGGAAGCTTACGCATGAACATTAGTCGCTGCACAATTTTGCGATGTGTAATGACTTTGGTTATCGCGGCTACGATTTGGCGTTTACTTGACTGCATTATCGATAATCCTTTGGATCATTTGTTTTCCGACCCCAAGCGACACTGGAATAATGCCTTATTGTTCTGGACTCCCAACTTAATGGGGGGTGCGGATCCGTTGATGTATCAAGTATATCTGTATTTGGTTCAGCAGCTTACTGGGTGTAATCGATTGGCAATCGGTATTATTACCGGAATGCTATCTGCAATAATGCCATGGTTCTATTACAAGACTGTGCGCGAATTTGAGATGTCTAGGTTCATGTCATTAGTGGTTTGGTTGTTGATTGCTGTTATTCCTTCGTTTTGGGGGCTCTATAATTTCTTTATGATGGAAACCTTGCTGTTGCCATTAACGGGATTGAGCTTATGGATGACCGGGCGTTATTTGAGAAAACAGAGTTTCTATCCTTTTATGGTGATGTGTGCGAGTTGGGGATTATGCTGTTTAACCAAATCATCATTGGTGCCCGTTGCGGCTATATCGATCCTTTATTGTTTATGGTGTGAAAATATCAAATGGCGTTGGTTACCGGCAGCAATGGTGCTCGGAATTGTATTGTTGCTACCCAACGCCATTCGTACCCATAAAATTCTAGGGTATAGTTGTCCCTTGGGGATGCCGTGGATAGTGAAAGTCATCCAACGCATGGAAACCAAACATATCGAAATTTATTGGAACAATGAATACTGGAAGTTCAGTTCCCCGAGTGCCTATATTATGCCGTTTGAGCCATTGAATTACTGGAGAATTGAGCGCGGTTACAATGATTTGGCGACAACCGTCAGGATCCAATCCGTTAACGGAGAAAAGGATTGGATCAAGGCTTATAAACAGTTGCCATTTGATTTCAACGTGTGGTGGCGCGGACAGAAAGAAAATCTGGCTCTTTTGTTATTCGCCCAATCCTGGCCCGAATCCAACTATGAGACCTTCAAGGGGCGGATCAATTACCTGAATCGTTGGTTGTGGGCTCCATTAATTTTCTTGGTACTAATAGGTAATATTAAATATGTGCGTTACGCCAACCTGAATCTTATTCCGATTTTAACAACCATTCTTTTTCTATTTTTTCTGCTGCAACCTTTTGCCTTGATTGAAGGGCGTTATCGTAAGCCGCTTGAATCCTTGTTAATCATGAACCTGATGTGGCTGGTTATACAATTTGTTGATAAATACCGGAGAAAAAAGCATGTCCCCTGATATCCCCAAGAGACCGATTGATCTGCTTAGCATAGTCATTCCAATTTTCAATGAGTCGGCCGTTTTACCTGAGTTGAGGATAGAACTAGAGCGAGTGTTAAGCACACTGAATTGCCGTTGGGAGGTTCTGTTTGTGGACGATGGTAGTTGGGATTTGTCGTATAACATACTGAGTGAATGGTCCCAGCAGGAAGAGCGTATTAAAATCATACGACTAAGCCGTAATTTTGGGCAACAAGCTGCTTTTACCGCTGGATTGGATCGCGCACTGGGAGATGTGGTTGTTACCATGGATGCGGACTTGCAAGATCCACCGGAACTGATTCAGGAGATGGTCGATCATTACCAAAAAGGCTGCGATATTGTTTATGCCAAACGGCAAAGAAGGGAAGGGGAGAGTTGGTTTAAGAAAGCAACTGCATATGTATTCTATCGTTTGTTGAGGCATGAATCGGCAGGATTGATTCCAGAGGATACCGGTGATTTTCGACTCATGAGCCGGCCCACCGTCGATATCTTGAACCAGATGCGCGAACGGCACCGTTTTTTGCGTGGAATGTCGGCTTGGGTGGGATTCTCCCAGATGGCAATTACATTTGAACGTCCAATACGTAAACAAGGGAAAACCAAATACAGCGTAAAAAAGATGTGCACGCTGGCGGCCGACGCGGTGTTTTCATTTTCCATCTTGCCTTTGCGAATCAGTCTTTTGCTAGGCATGGTAGTGTTTTGTTTTGGGGTACTGTATTCGATTTATTCGTTGATTCAAAAATACTGCTATGCTGATGTAGTGCCAGGCTGGACGGCATTGGTAATGCTATTGTCCATTATAGGCGGCGCGATTCTGGTTTGTTTGGGAGTCATCGGAGAATATATCGGGCGCATTTATGAGGAAGTAAAGCACCGTCCGCTGTATATCGTGAGAGAAAGTCGCAATCTGGGTGCGAAATGACATGATCGTCCGTTTTTTGAAACAATCGTCAATTTGGCCATGGCTGTTGATTGGCGCAGTATTGCTGATCGTATTTCAATTGTTCTGTTTCCATGAATGGGCATTGGCCGACGAGCGCTTTCATTTGCGAATGATCGATGCGATTTTGAACGGAGCCTCCAAGCTGCCAACTAATGTTTCCGTGTTTCCAACTTATCATGCCATTATGGCAGTCATACTTTCAATTTTTGAGCAGCCAACGTTGCCATTGGCCAGATTGGTGTCCTTTTGCGTATCAGGGGCTGCTCCCTTTCTGTTTGTGGGGTTATGTAATCAAATTGGTCAACAGAACGATTATCTGCGATGGTTCCAGTTTTTATTTATACCCATTATACTGCCATTTTATCCGTTAGTTTACATGGATATATGGGCTTTGATTCCGGTGCTTATTGCCTTGGAGCGTTTTTATGCGGGCAAACAATTGATTGCCTGTTTTATCATGACTGCCGGATTGGCCCTCCGCCAAACCAATCTGTTTTGGGTATGGTTTCTTTGCTGGCTGTTTTTTTATCAAGCTTATCACGGAGACAATCTAAAAACGGCAGTTATCGACACCATCAAGAAAACATGGCCCTGTTGGCTGGGAATGGCGGTTTTTGCTGGAGTAATACTTGTTAACGGCAGCGTGGCTGTGGGTGACAAATCGAACCAAGGAATTGCTTTTGATCTGACCCAGGTTTATTTCTTTTTAATTGTATGTTTCTTATTATTTTTGCCACTGCATTTAGCACAGGTTCCCCAGATACTGAAATTGTTAAAAGAACAGCAATGGATTTTGTGGATTTTACCTGTCGCGGTCGTTTTCTTCTTTACGACATTCAAGGCAAATCATCCCTATAATAGCCCAGAAGCCTCGTATTTCGTTCGAAATCGGTTGCTTCACTGGATTCAATACAACTATTTGACCAAAGGGGTGACTTTTATTGTCCTATATTGGAGTATTCTGACATTTACCACGATAAAACTACGTAGGCCGGAATTCTATGGGCTTTATCCTATGACAATACTAGCTTTATTACCAATGCCTTTAATAGAACCAAGATATTACATGATCCCATTAGCTTTGATTGGTCTTTTTCGAGAAAAGCTAAAAACCAGTCTGGAGATTGGTTTGTTAGTTTATTGGGTAATTTTAAGTGCTTTAGTGATAACTATGATCAAATTCGGTTGGGGATTCTTGTAGTAAGTTGGGATTGTAGCTTTTTAATAAAAGTCCTTCATTTATCTGCATTTGATTGAAGTCCCCTGAAACTGGTCCGGATTGAGTGTTAAGTTTTAATCTGAAAGGCTAGAACCTAACAATGAGTATCAGTAAGGTCAGGATCAAGATGAGTAGGACCTTGTCCGCCAGAAGTTTCTTACGGGGAATGGGGTGTGTCAGCTAGAATGATATACTTCCCAACTCGCCTCTGAAAACTGCCAGAGAAATTGCCAGAGAAAATCCGTCTTTTGTAGGACTTTTGTAGAAACCGACTAGATGCAAATCTGCTTGACCGACAACGACTTAACCCATATATTCCCTGACAGATAAATAGGCTTCTTAGGGCGAGCCCTACCTCTGTAGGGTTTTTGTATTTCTATTTTTTTGAGGGCAATAGCTGACAAATATTACACTTATCGTTGATGTGATTTACTCTCGAATATTGGATCGGAAAAGACATTCAAATCAGAGTATTAAGAATTAACATCATTAGTGTTGTGTTGTTGCATGAATTGATTAACGATTAAGATAATTGATTCTTTAATTATCTCAGGCAAAAGAGGCCATGCTTGAATGACTTTATCTGGAACAGTCACTTTTTCAGACAGGGCTAGATTTTCCTTTTCTATAACTTGTTGATTATTAGATTGTTTTAAATATTGGTCGGTGGGTTCGAATCCATGGCTCCACCAGCCCATCCGGGCTGGTGGTTGGTTCAACAAAAATTTTCTGTTTTTATTACCAGCCGGAATAGTTTTTCCGGGGTCCGGCGTTGCCGCCGTAGCCATTGCCGATGTCGGAAGACTGCATTTTCAGGGCTGAGGTCGGCACCCAGCCGATTTCCTCACGCACGGTGGCGACCTGGGTAAAGGCGCCGCCGCCACTGATGATGCGCACCCGTGTGCCGGGAGGCAGCATGCGCAGGGGCGGCTCTTGTTGATACGGGCCTTTTTCCAACAGGGGTTCTTCCTCGTTCAGGTAGTAATTGTAAGCCATGTCGGCGCTGCCGCCGCCGCAACCGCTAATGACCAGGCCGAGAGCCAGCATGCTAATCGTCAGGAAGAAATACCGTATCATGAGATATTAACCTAGAAGCAATGCCGGTTTAGACAATCGCTTTTTAGCGTCAGTTTCAGCTTTTCTCGGAAAGCGCGGGTAATGGCGCTTTCACTTTTTTTCATAAATTCCACTTGCCCGGCCCGGCGAAATCGCTACTCTCTTTCAACTATGTCTCAACACAAAAGTTTGCGTGGCTCCAGCCAGATCAAGGTGAAGCGGAACGTCCTGAAGCGTTTTGAGCGCGTGGACTTGATGAAGAAGCGCGGCCAGTGGAAAGAAGCCTCCGGCAACGTGCACAAGCTCCCCAAGACCAAGCCTGAAGAATAAGAACACCACGCTAATGGCGAACTTGCCGTTAGCGTCCGTTTTCGATTCCTGAACCGCTCCCCGCATGATCCGGCTCAATAAATTTCTGGCCTCCGCGGGGCACGGTTCGCGCCGTTCCTGCGAGGATTTGATCCGCGGCGGCAAAGTCGTGATCAACGGCAAGGTCGTCACCGATCTCGCCACCCAGGTCAAATCCACCGATAGTGTTCTGGTCAACGGCCAGCGCTGCCGCCAGGAAGAGGCGGTTTATCTTTTGCTCAACAAACCGACCGGCGTGGTGTGTTCGCGCATCGCCCAAGGTCGCCGCAAGACGGTGTTCGATTTGGTGCCGGAGGATGTGGCGCGTTTGTTTTATATCGGCAGACTTGATCTCGACAGCGAGGGCTTGTTGATTCTCACCAACGACGGCGACGTGGCGCAAAAATTGACCCACCCGAGCCACAAGTTGGAAAAAATTTACCATGTTGAACTTGACCGTGAGTTTGATTTCGAACTGGTGCCGCGTTTCGTCAACGGCTTCATGATCGAGGGCGGTTACGCCAAGGCTGAGGCGATGTTCAAGGTCAGCAAGCGTCATGTCAAAGTGATCCTGATCCAGGGATTGAAGCGTCAGATCCGCCTGATGTTTTTAAAGCACGGTTACAAGGTCAAAAAATTGCAGCGCACCCAGATGGGCGCCATCAAGCTCGGCAAAATGCGGCCGGGCACCTATCGTCTGTTGACCGAGGACGAAATTGCTGAGCTCAAAGGCAAGTAAGTTCACCGCAGAGACGCGGAGAACGCAGAGTTTTATATAAATTGATTTCTCAGCGCCCTCCGCGCCTCTGCGGTGAAAAATTTCCGTGTATTCCACGTATTCCGTGGTTAAATTCTTCCGCTAACCATGAAGAAAATCCAAAAGAGCAAAGCCATGTGGGGCGGGCGTTTTTCCGCCGGGCCGGATAAGTTGGTACAGGAATTCACCAAGTCGGTGCAATACGACTGGCGGCTGTACCGCGAGGATATTTTCGGCAGTCTGGCGCACGCGCGGATGTTGCAGGAAATCGGCGTGATCACCAAGGGCGAGTTCGCTGCGATTGAAAAAGGGTTGAAGCAAATTTTCGCCGAAATCGAGGCGGGGGTGTTTGAATGGGATCCGACCCGCGAGGATGTGCATATGAACATCGAGGCGACGCTAACGGCGAGAACTCCGGCGGGTGCTAAATTGCATACCGGACGCAGCCGTAACGACCAAGTCGCCACCGACATGCGTTTATGGGTCAAACAAAGCATCGTCACCGATCTGGCGCTAATCACTGATTTGCAGGCCGCGTTGGTCAAGTTGGCGCGGAAATATCAGAATGTGGTGATTCCGGGCTACACGCATTTGCAGCGTGCGCAGCCGGTGTATTTTGCCCATCACTTGCTGGCTTATGTCGAGATGCTGGAGCGTGATTTCTCACGGTTGGCGGATGCTTGGCAGCGCGTAGATGTATTGCCGTTGGGTTCCGGCGCAATTGCCGGCAGCACGATTCCGCTCAAGCGTGAGCGGGTGGCGCAATTGCTTGGTTTTGGCGCGGTGACGCAGAATTCGCTCGATGCGGTCAGTGACCGGGATTTCATTTTGGAATACGCGGCGGCTGATGCAATCCTTGCGGTGCACTTGTCGCGTTTAGCGGAGGATTTTGTGATCTGGTCGACGGCGGAATTTGGTTTCGTTCGTATCGGTGATGCGTTCACCACCGGTTCCAGCCTGATGCCGCAGAAGAAGAATCCCGATGTGGCGGAAATCGTCCGTGGCAAATCGGGACGGGTGATTGGCAATTTGATGTCGCTGTTAGCGTTGGTTAAAGGACTGCCGATGACTTACAATCGTGATTTGCAGGAAGACAAGGAACGCTTGTTTGACACGGTGGATACAGTGCAGCAATCGCTGACTATTTTTGCCTCGATGCTGGCAGACGTCAAAGTCAACGCCGCTAATTGTGAGCGCGCTGTTAGCGATCCTTTGCTGTTGGCGACTGACGTGGCCGACTGGCTGGTGAACAAGGGCGTGCCCTTCCGCCATGCACATGAAGTGGTGGGCAAGGCCGTCGCCATTAGCGAGCAAACCGGCATTCCGTTGGACAAATTGCCCTTGGCTGAATGGAAGAAAATCCATCCGGTTTGCGATGCCAGCCTGCAAAAAATCTTCAACGTCCGCGAGGCATTGTCGCGCCGTAAGATGACCGGTGCGCCCGGTAAAAAACAGGTTGAGGAGCAGCTTAAACGCTGGGAAAAGCTGCTGAAATAGGGTGCGACGGGTGTTTACACCCAGGCCCGGAACTTCAGCATTAGCGGCTTTCCATTTCAGGTTTTTGACCTATAGTTTCCACCTACGACTATGCACCATTTTTATAAGAAGAACGGCTCTTTATTTTGCGAACAACTCAAGCTGGACAATCTGGCAGAGAAGTATGGCACCCCGCTGTATGTGTATTCTGCCAACACTTTCCGGGAACATTATAACAAGTTGAACGACACGCTGGCGCCGCTCAATCCGATGATTTGTTTTGCGATGAAGGCAAATTCCAATCTGGCGGTGCTGCGCACGCTGGCGAAGGAGGGTGCGGGTTTTGACATCGTCAGTGGCGGCGAATTATTCCGCGTGCTGAAGGCCGGGGGCAAGGCGGGCAAGTGTGTGTTTGCCGGAGTGGGCAAGACCGATGAGGAAATCGCCTACGCATTGAAGGAGGGAATCTACGCCTTCCATGTCGAGAGTTATCCCGAGTTAGAGCAGATCAACCGTGTCGCATTGAAGTTGAAGAAGGTTGCGCCGATTGCCGCGCGGGTGAACCCGAACGTGGATGCGGATACGCATCACAAGATCACCACCGGCACTTATGAGAACAAGTTTGGTATTCCGTTCGAGGAGATTCCGGCGTTTTACGCCAAGGCTTCACGGTTAGCGGGGATCAAGCTGCGCGGGGTGCAGGTGCACATCGGCTCGCAGATCACCAGTGTGAAGCCCTTTGCTGCTGCGGCGAAAAAGATGCTGCCGTTGGTGCGGACGCTAAAGGCCAAGTACGGCATTGAGTATTTTGGCATGGGCGGCGGTCTGGGCATCGTTTATGACCCGGCCTTGGAAAGCGGTTCGGCAGCCTGGTGGAACAAGCAAAAGAATCCGCCGCTAACCCCGGCGAGTTATGCCAAGGCGATCGTGCCGATTTTGAAGCCGCTCGGTTTGAAGGTTTTGCTGGAACCGGGACGTTTTATTTCCGGTAACGCGGGCGTGTTGTTGGCGGAAGTGGTCCATGTGAAGAAGACTGCGAAGAAGAATTTCGTGATTGTCGACGCGGCGATGAATGACTTGATCCGTCCGGCGTTTTACGAATCCTATCACCAGATCGAGCCGCTAACGGCGAAGTCGGGCAAGGCGATTTCCAGTGATGTGGTCGGGCCGATCTGTGAATCGGGTGACACCTTCTGCAAGAATCGTCCGTTGCCGCCGCTAAAGGCGGGGGATCGCGTGGCGTTCCTGAGCGCGGGGGCCTACGGTTTTGTGATGTCGTCGCAATATAACAGTCGTCCTCGCGCGGCGGAATTGCTGGTGGACGGCAGAAAGGTTGTGGTTGCGCGCAAGCGTGAAACCTTGGATGATTTGATCCGCGGCGAAAGGGCTTCCTGACGCCGCTAACGGTAAAGTTGTTATGAAGCTGAATTTTTTGAAGATGAACGGCGCAGGCAATGATTTTGTCTGTCTCGATAATCGGGCGAAAAAGCTGCGTCTGACCAAGAAGCAGATCGCCAAGCTGTGCTGCCGCCAATTTGGCGTCGGCGCGGACGGTTTATTGGTGCTGGAACCCGGTTCCAAGCTGACCGATTTCCGCATGCGTTATTACAACGCCGACGGGGGCGAGGCGGAAATGTGCGGTAATGGCGCGCGTTGTTTCGCCCGTTTTGCGCAAAAAGTCACCGGTATCCGCAAGAAGCAGATCAAGTTTGATACCGGCGCGGGTCCGGTTGGCGCGGAGTTTTTCGGCAAGCAAGTGCGCGTGGAGTTGACCTCGCCGCACAGCATGAAGCTGAACCAGAAAATTGAAACCTCGCAGGGGACGCTAACGGTGAACACTATCAACACCGGCGTGCCGCATGTGGTGTTGTTTGTCGAGGACTTGGAAAAGGTCGATATCCAGAAGCTCGGTGCAGAATTGCGTTATCACAAGGAATTCCAACCGAAGGGCACCAATGTGAATTTTGCGCAGGTGCTGGGGCCGGGCAAGATCCGGGTTCGTACTTATGAGCGCGGTGTGGAAAATGAGACACTGGCCTGCGGCACGGGCGTGACGGCGGTGGCGTTGATTTCCTCGGCGGTGTACGGCTTCCAGGCGCCGGTATCGATCACGGTGTTGAGCGGTGATGTGTTGAAGGTTTTGTTCAAGGTGAACGGCGGGAATTTTGAGTCGGTCAAGTTGCACGGTCCGGCGGATTTCACTTTCAAAGGAGAGACAGATGTTTAAGGGAACTATCACGGCGTTGGTGACGCCATTCAAGAACGGCTTGGTGGACACAGACGCGTTTTGCGCGTTGATCCGCCGCCAGGTGGAAGCCAAGGTTGAGGGCATCGTGCCGGTGGGTACCACCGGAGAGTCACCAACCTTGAACCATGATGAGCATATCCGCGTCATTGAGTTGGCGGTGCGTTGGGCGAACAAGCAAACCAAGGTAATCGCCGGAACCGGTTCCAATTCCACGCAGGAAGCGATTGAGTATACGCAGGAAGCGGAAAAGGTGGGCGCGGATGCCGTGCTGTTAGTGGCGCCGTATTATAACAAGCCGACGCAGGAAGGCGTGTACCGTCATTTCATGGCGGTGGCGCAGAGCACGGCGTTGCCGATTGTGCTGTATTCAATCCCGGGCCGTTGTGGCATTGAGATTGCGGTGGAAACCGTGGCGCGTCTGGCCAAGGATGCGAAGAATATCGTGGCGATCAAGGAATCGGGCGGCAGCGTGGACCGTGTGAGCAAGTTGCGCCAGGTGTTGCCGGATGATTTTGATATTATCAGCGGTGATGACGGGCTGACTTTGCCGTTCATGAGCGCGGGCGCGCGTGGTGTCATTAGTGTCGCCAGCAATTTGATCCCCGCCGAGGTGAAGTCGATGGTGGACAGTGCGTTGTCGGGTGATTACCGCACGGCGGAAGCGTTGCACCGCAAGTATTATCCGGTGTTCACGGATATTTTTCTCGAATCGAATCCGTCACCGATCAAGGCCGCTCTCAAGGCCAAGGGCTGGATGGATGATGAAGTGCGCCTGCCATTGGTGACGATGGGCGACGCTAATCGTGAGAAGTTATTGGCCACCTTGAAGAAGGCCGGCGTGTTATGAGTACCAAGATTGTGATGGTCGGCTCCAAGGGCCGCATGGGTCAGGCGATTATCCGGCTGGCGCAGGAAGACGCTAACTATGAACTGATTGGCGGCGTGGACGTGGGCGAGGATCTTTCGTCGTTAGCGGCCAAGACTGACGCAATCATTGATTTCAGCCACCACAGCAATACGCTGGCAGTCGCCGAACAGGCCGCCGCTAATGGCAAAGCCTTGGTGATCGGCACGACCGGACATAGTGATGAGCTGAAGAGCCAAGTGCTGGCTTACGGTAAAAAGATTCCGTTGATCTTCGCCTCGAATTATTCGGTTGGCGTGAACACCTTGTTTTATTTGACCGCCAAGGCTGCCGAGGTGTTGAACCAAGGGTTTGATATGGAAGTGGTGGAAATGCATCACCGGCATAAAAAGGACGCGCCGAGCGGCACCGCCCGTACGCTGGTGGAAATTTTGGCCGAAGCCAAAGGCAAGAGTGTGGCCGAACTGGCCCGTCATGGTCGCGTCGGTGAACCCGGGCCGCGTACCGCCGATGAAATTGGTGTCCACGCCCTGCGTGGCGGAGACGTGGTCGGCGATCACACGGTGATTTTTGCCGCTAATGGCGAACGGGTGGAATTGACCCACAAGGCTTCGAGCCGTGATACTTTTGCCGCAGGTTCCCTGCGCGCTGCCGCATGGCTGCAAGGCAAGCTGGTGGGTGTTTATAGCATGTTTGACGTGCTGGGTTTCAAATAATCCGGCGCGTTTATTTCAAGATACCGAGCTTGTGCAGCCAGTCAGCGCAACGATCAGGCCAGACTTTGACATCTTTGTTGGAGCGCAGGCCATAGCCGTGTCCACCGGTGGGAAATAGCTGGAATTCATTAACTACCTTGGCTTCGTCGAGCGCTGCGTGGTAAAGCTTGCTGCCTTGCACAAAGGCATGGTCATCCTCGGTATGAATAATCAGCGTCGGAGGAATGTTAGTGCTAACCTTGATTTCCGGGGCCAGTTTGCCGTCGACTTCCAAGTAAGCGGGATAAACCAACACCACGTAATCCGGACGGCAGCTCAGTTGATCGGCGTCATCAATAGCGGGGTAAGCGGAGCTTTCGTAATTGGTGCTGAGGCGCGCCGAGAGATGACCGCCGGCGGAAAAACCGATGATGCCGAGTTTGGCGGGATCAATGTTCCATTCCTTGGCATGCAGGCGTGCCAGCCGTACGGCACGCTGGATGTCCTGAAAGGCGCCGTCACGACCGGGGACGCGGTATTTCAATACGATGCCCGTAATGCCGAGCGAGTTCAACCAGGCGGCGATTTCGGTGCCTTCTTTGTTGTAGGCCAGTCCCCCGTAGCCGCCGCCGGGGGAAATGATCATCGCCGGAGCCGGAGTGGTGGCCGGAGCTTGGTAGACGGTCAAGGTTGGGGTGCCGACATTGATGATGCGGGTGACTTGATCTCCTTTGTCCGGCATCTGGCTTTCCGGCTTGGGATTTTTCGGGCCGGGCATTTTGCCGTCCGGCCAAAGGTTCAAAGTGATGCCTGCGGTGGTTGGGGAAGGGGGAACAGGCTCCGCAAAGGCCGCGCCCGAAATCGACAATAAGCAGCAAGTGAACAGGAAAAGGCGTGAAATTTGCATGAAGGCCCTTTTTAAGGATTTTAATGGCAAAGCCAAGGGTGAAATGGTGGGCGGAAGTGGATTCGAACCACTGAAGGCAAAGCCAGCAGATTTACAGTCTGCCCCGTTTGGCCACTCCGGAATCCGCCCGAAGAGTTGAAAATAATATGTACAGTTCAGGAAATCGTCAACACGCGAAGTGAAGTTTTTTGCGGCTTTATTTTGCCTTGGCAGCCAGGTTGATCTGGTCCTTGATGGTGCTTTTTACCTCAAGGATCATGATGTTTTCCGCCGCCATGCGCTCGATGCCCCGGGTATAGCCGATGGAAGGGCTGATGACGTAATCGCCGCGCCAGACGTAGGTCTGGGCCTTGCCGTTGACGGTGACCGGCCAAAGTTCATGCAGGGTGATGGAGATGTAATAACTGGAAGCGGAATAGTAAGTGAGGTCGGCCAGTTGGTAACCGGTGGCGGTTTTCAGTGCATGCACGGCCCCGAGGCCGATGTTTTGGCTGCCCTGGATTTTTTCATTTTCCCAATAATAAACCACCGGCAGGTTGACGCCGGGTTTGCCGGTCATGATTTCATCCATGACGCTGACAAAGCGCTTTAACACCGGGGAGCGTTGCTTGAGCAGGCCGACCAATTCCGGTGCCAGCTTGAAAGGGGTGCCGCCCAAGTCATAGGGTTCAGCCTTCAATAAGCCGTTGCTTTGAAAAGTCGTGGCACGATCGAGCAGAATTGCAGACCAGGTCGAGTTGATCTTATCCGATGAGCCGTTTTTGAAGGCGTCTGACAAACGGTTTTTTTCCGCAGTGGAAAGATTCAGCCATTTGAGGGTCTTGAGCGAGGAATCAGTGATATTGAGTTTCCTGAAATTATCGATGGCAGCGGGCTTGGACAGCAGGTAATCGTTCTCGGTGGTGCTGTCTTCCACGCGACGGATGACCCCGGCCGCCTGGTCGACGCTGACCGGCAGCAGGTAATTGGATTCGGTGCCGATGTTCAATGCCGATCCGGAAATCGGCACGCGGGAACAGTTGATGATGCCGTTGGCGAGGGCATCGGGGCCGGACATGTCGATGCCCGAATAAGTTTGCGCTTCTTTCCAGGAATCCTGGGCTTGCACCGGGTTGCAGGAAAACACTGCAAGGGCTGCCATGGCAAGTGAGGTTAACAACCGCATTGGGTTTAAATAGGGGATTGTCCTGATTTCGCAAACCAAATATGACAGGATGTTAACCATTAGCTTCTGTTGTGAAATTCCTTGGCGGCGGCGATGTCGCATTCCAGTTGTTCCTTGAGTTGTTGCAGGGACGGGAATTTTTGTTCCGCTCGCCAGAATTTTTGCGGACAGACGCTAATGGTGAGTCCGTAAATGTCGCGATTGAAATCAAGCAGATGTGATTCGATGGTTAGCGTCGCAACCTTGGAATCAACCGACGGTTTATAGCCGATGTTGATTGCGGCCGGACAAGGCTTGTCATCGATGATGACCCGGCCGAAATAGACGCCCTGTGGTGGCAGGCATTGGTCCTTGGTGGCGAGATTGGCGGTTGGAAAACCGATCTGGCGCCCCAATTGGTTGCCGCGGACCACGGTGCCGAACAACGAATAAGGCTTGCCCAGCAGGTCGGAGGCGGTTGCCAGTTCCCCGCTAACCACGAATTGCCGGATTCGGCTGCTGCTCACCGGCTGGCCGTGGTATTCGACAAAGTCGGTCGCCATTAGCGTGATCTGTCGAGACGAACACCAGTCGCGCAGCATGGCGACATCGCCCTGGCGGTTGTGTCCGAAGCGCCAGTTGGCGCCGACGGAAATACGCTGCAAGTTTGGGAAATTATTACCCAGTTCCTGTAAAAACTGCCCGGCGCTGGTTAGCGCCATTTGCGAATCGAAGGGCAGCAGCACGATGTTATTCACACCGAGTTGTCCGAGGTCATGCAGCTTGTGTGGCAGGCCGGTGAGCAGTCGCGGGGCTTTGTCCGGGAACAAAACTGCCTGCGGGTGCGGTTCGAAAGTCAGCACCCCGCCGCTCATGGCGAAACCGTCGGCCAACGCATTGCCGATCACTTGCTGGTGACCGCGATGGATTCCGTCAAAGAAGCCGAGTGCCAGCGAGCGGATGTCGTTGCTGGAGGCCTCGGCGAATGAGCGGAACACGTTCATGGTTGGCGGCCCTTATTGGCGGCGGATGCGGGAAATGTCGGCCAGGCCGAGGATTTTCGGCGCGATGTCGGCGATGGAAGAGGCGTTTTCCAATTCCTCGAACTTGATGGCGTTTTCCAGCGAGAAATTGCCCGAGCGCGTGCGGCGCAACGCGGCCAGATGCCCGCCACAGCCGAGTTCGTGGCCGATGTCGTTGCAGTAAGTGCGGACGTAAAAGCCCTTGCTGCATTTGATGATGAAGTCAATGGTCGGCAAGGAAACATTGGTCAGTTTGTAGGAATAGACGTGCACCAGGCGGGGTTCGCGTTCCACCACCTTGCCTTGGCGGGCGAGCTTGTACAGCGGCACGCCGTCCTTTTTCAAGGCGCTAACCATGGGCGGCGTCTGGTAAAAATCACCCTTGAATTTATCGAATGCCAGATTGATGCTCTGTTCCGACAAATCGCCGACCGGTTTGGATTCGGTGACTTCGCCCTCGGCATCCTGCGTGTTGGTGACTTCGCCGAGTTTGAGCTTGCCGACGTATTCCTTGTCCTCCGACATCAACAAATCCTGCACCTTGGTGGCGCGGCCCAATACCAGCATCAGCAGGCCGGTGGCCATCGGGTCGAGCGTGCCGCAATGGCCGACCTTCTTGAACTTGAAGCGGCGGCGGACGAAGTCGACGATGTCGTGGGAGGTGCAATTCTGGGGTTTGTCGACGAGCAAAAGGCCGTCGGGCTGCTGGGGTGTTCCGGTAATCATTTGGTGAATTCCTTTCTGAGTCGGGCCAGGACGAGTTCGCGGCTGGCGGTGCCGTTGGTCTTAAAGCCGATGCCTGCCGCGCCGGGATGTCCGCCGCCGCCGAACTCCTGCGCGAGCTCGCTAACGTTGATCCTGCCCTTGGAGCGCAGGCTGACTTTCAGGCCGTCGTTCGGCTTGAGTTCGAAGAACGCGGACAATTCGGTGCCGCTAACGGTGAGGCCGGCCTCGACAATGCCCTCGGTGTCCTCGGGCAGGGCGCCGAGTTCGGTGAAATCCTTCACGGTTAGCGTGGTGTGCGCCAGCGCGCCGTCGAATTCGAATTGCAAGCCGGCCAGCGCGTGCTGCATCAACTTGAAACGGGGCAGTGAAATCGACTGATAGCAATGCTTCGCCAACTCGGCGGGATCTGCGCCCTTGGACACCAACAGCGAGGCTTGGTCGAAAGTGCGCGGGCTGGTGCCGCGGTAACGGAACGAGCCGGTGTCGGTCATGATGCCGACGTATAACGAGGCGGCAATTTCCGCCGTTAGCGGCCAGCGAGCCTCGGCGATGAGGTCGGTGATGATGCTGGCGGTGGCGGGTTGCGAAGGGTCGATGAATTGGTTTTTGCCGTACAGCGTGTTGCTGACGTGGTGGTCGACATTCCAGTCGATCGGCACGCCAACGGCGGGCTTGAGGGAGTCTGCCAGGCCAAGGCGATCCTCGGTGGAAGTGTCGAGCGCGACAATCAGGTCGGCGGGGGGAAGTTGTTCCGGGGTTTTCTCGATCAACTCGGCGCGCGGCAGGAAATGATACAGGTTGTTCAAACCGTCACGGTTGAAAATACGCACCTGCTTGCCTTGCGCAATCAGGCTCAGGCCGAGTCCGAGCGTGCTGCCATAGGCGTCGCCGTCGGGCCGGATATGGCTGAGCAAAATGATGGAATTGGCGCGTTGCAGCGCGGCGATGAGGTCGCTGTAGTGGTCGGCGTGCATGGTTATTTCTGGATGTAAAAACGGGCCGGAATGGGGCCGATATGGATGCCGTCGCCGTCATGCAACTTGACGGGCTTGTCGACCCGGTTGCCGTTGACGTAAGTGCCGTTCAGCGATCCCAGATCGGACAGTTGCACCTGGCGGTCGACGGTGATTTCAAACAGGCAGTGACGGCGGGAAACCGATTCGTTCTCAAGGATGATGTCATTGTTCGAAGTCTTGCCGACATAGGTGCCTTCCGGCTTGAGCAGGAAACTTTTTTCCCCGTCGCCAACCTGGCAGAGCAGCAGGAAATTGCCGCTGGGAACGTAGTCGTTGGCGATTTCGGCTTTCTTTATGTTGAGCCGGACGGTTTTGACCTTTTCGTCGGCGCGGCGGGCGGCCTCAAGCAGCACATATTCGGCCGACTTGTTGATGGTGGCGGGGGCGGCCTCGCTGTTAGCGTCGTAAACCGCGATGCCGCTGTCGCTTTCCAGCATCGCGTAAAGGGCGTCCTCGCCGCCGAAATTGTCGAATTCCGCATGCAGGGCGTGGCCGTCGCGGACATGAATCTGGCCCTGCAATCCGTCGCGGGTGTAGCGAATTGTGCCAGAGCGGTTTGACAACTGACAGAGGTTTAACAATTCTACTAATTTCATTTGGTTCTATGATTAGTTCATTTTCCGGCGGGTAAACTACCGCCACGAAATTGCCATAATTCTTCAAAGAATCCCATAATTATTGACCGAGGTCATCCACTTTTTATTGCAATCGGCCATTTTCCGCACAGTTTGATTTTTTGCCGGTTTGGCGGTAAAATTCTGCAAATTGGCAAGCCATGTGCTAATTGTGTTATACAAGGGGGGTTATTTTGTTCAGTTTCTTTGCGAAGAAGAAGGAAGAACCGCAAGTGGCGGTGGCGGCAGGCAAGACGGTCAATCCGGCCTTGCCAGTGACGGGCAAGGCGCAGGCGGCTGATGTCGTTCCCGAGAGCTTTTCCAAATCAACCGGGTTTACCGGAAAAAAACGGGTGACCCAGCGCCTGTCGGTGCAGGCCGTGCGCGCATTCCAGAATGCTAACAATGATCTGACCGGCATGCCGGGCGAGACCGACAATGAGGCGGCGGAGGAACCGGGCCGGCAGGTTTCCATCGACCTGCCGAGTGAGGTGGTGCTGCGGGTCCTGCCGGATGAGGTGCTCGCCGCGCCGCGCGAAATTTTAATCCAGCAATTGCTGCCCGGCAGCAAGGTGTCGCTGCCCCTGGCAAGCATTTTGCCGATGTTGCCGTCGGGGCGCCTGGAATTTGCCGTGCAGGAAGTGTCTCCGTTTTTGCCCGGGCATTTTTTACAGGCACCCGAGTCGTTGAATGGGCAGACTTTTGTCCTGCCGTTGTTCGAGGTTGCCTCGCGTATCCCGCAGGATGCCCTGCGTTTGCGCGATGACCAGCGTCCGATTGATTCGCTGGCATTGCGGATGGACGATCCGTTTAATCCCGAGCAATTGCGTGCCGCTGCCGAGGCGGCTGAAGCCGCCGCAGTCCAGGAGGAAGTGTTGCCGCCCGTCGTTCCCCCGGCTCCGCCCGAGCCAGCCGCTCCGGTTATTTCTCCTGCCCCGTTCCAAGTGAAAGCCGTCGAGCCTGAGATCAAGGCCGCTATTCCTGAGTTGCCGGTCAGGCTTCCCATGCCGCCCCCGGCGCCGGTTGCTCCGGCCATTCCTGTATTCAAGGAAGAAGTGCCGTTGATCGAACCGGAATTGAAAAAGGAAGAACTTGTTGCCGACGAGTTTCCGGTGGATGAACCTCAAGTCTTTGTTCCATCAGCATCGACTGAGGAAGAGTTGGCTGCCGAACCGGTTGTTGCACCGGAAATTGCCCCGCTGGCGGGAGAAACGACGGAACCGGATTTCTCGTTTGCCCAGACCGAGCAGTTCCGTAAATTCCTCGAACAGCTGGAGAGCGAAATCGCCACCAAGAATGCGGCTCAGTCCGAATCTGCGGAGCCGCCGCTTTCTCCGGTCCCACTCGAGCCGTTGGAAATCCCGGCAGAGGAAGCTCCTGTTATCCCTGCTTTTTCATTCCCGACAGCCGCCAAGGAGGATGTTCCACCGATAGTGCCGGGTTCCGATATTTTGGTCGAGGCGAAGGAAGAGCCCGCGCCTTTACCGCCGGACGTATTGACTTTCAAGCCGCTAACGCCGCCACCCCCGGCCCCGGCGGAGTTTCCCGCCCCGGCGGCCATTATCCCGCCGTTAGCGCCACTTCCGGTTGAAGAACCGAAAGTCGAGCCGCTTCCTCCGGCTCCGGCCAAGCTTCAGGCACAACCCGAGCCGGCGCCGGCGGCAGCATTGCCTTCACCGCCGATTGCCCATTTTGGCCAGCCGGCCCATCCGGTGAATCTGTCGCCGCGGGTGAATGACATTCTGGGCCTGCCCGCCGAGCATGATCTGACCCTGAAGGATGTGGTTGCGCATGTGCGCCGCTGGCCCGGCGTGAAAGGCTGCGCGATCGTGGACAAGGGCGGGCTGCCGATCGCCTTCGACATGAACGACTCGGAATTCGCCAGGACCCTGTCGGCATTCGCGCCGAAAATCCTGTCGCGCGTGCACGAATTGTTTGCCGATATCGGCTTGTTAGGTGCCCCTGAAATCCAGGTGCCGTCCGACGAATTCAGCACCTACATCTGCCGTCATGGCGACGTTTATTTTGTGCTGCTGCATGACGATGTGAACATGCCGGTTTGGTACAGTGTGATTGTGAAGCAGATTTTGGCGGAGTTGTCCTTCGCCCCGAGTGAGGCTTGATTTTTATGGCGTTTATCAACTATTCGAAACGGGAAATACAGCTGAAGATCGTGTATTACGGTTGCGCGCTGTCAGGGAAGACCACCAATCTGGTGAATCTGCACCAGAACGTGATGAGCACGCAGAAGGGCGAACTGGTGTCGCTGGCCACCGAGGCCGACCGCACGTTGTTTTTTGATTTCATGAGCCTGAACACCCAGACTCTTCCGGGTTTCAATACCCGTTTCCAGCTCTACACCGTGCCCGGCCAGCCGGTCTATAATGCCACCCGCCAGTTGGTGTTGAAGGGTGTGGACGGCATCGTGTTCGTGGTCGATTCTCATTGGGACAAGATGGAGGACAATGTCGAGTCCTTCGCCAACCTGCAGGAAAACCTGATCGAGAATCACCTGAGCCTGGCGCAGATTCCCTATGTGTTGCAATACAACAAGCGCGATATCGAAAATCCCGCGCCGTTGTATTACCTGGAGTACTGCTTTAATAACCGTGCCAACAAGGTCTTGTCATTTGAAGCCTCCGCCAAGTCGGGGCAGGGAATTTTGGAAACATTGAACGGAGTGGCCCGTCTGTTGCTGGCGAAATACTCCAAATCAACGGGTGCCAACAAGGAACAGGCGCCAACCACCCCGTAATTAGCGTCAAACAGGAGCAAACGTATGTCTGGAATCGGAATGTTGTCGGTGAATGATCAAATGGTGATCGAGAAGCACCTAGGGGATTTTTTGGGAAAATCCGAGGCGCAGTGGACTGCGCTGGTGGATCGCGGGGGCAACCTCTTCTCGGAGGCCGGTGATATCGGCACGCTGGACGTGACAGTGCTCAGCGCGCTGGCGGCCGGTTCTTTCTCGGCCACCAAGGAATTGGCCAAGCGGCTGGGGGAAAAGGAATTCATGGCATTGTATCATGAGGGGTTGCACATCAGCATCCTGATGATGTCCTTGTACTACGACTGCCTGTTATTGACGGTATTCAGTGAGCGTACCAACATCGGCCTGGTGCGTTTTTACGCGCAGCAGACCTCGGTCTCGCTGAATGCCTGTTTGGAAACCGCCAGCCAGTCGTCGGCCCTTGCCGAGCCGTTGACCATCGACTCGGAGCTTTCGGAGCACGGCACGATTATTTCCTGAGGATCTGCACGCTAATGGCGGGGGAATGCCTTGCCATTAGCGTTTTTTATTGTCTGCGTTGAAACTGTTCTAAATAAGATTATCTGATTGTTGTAATTGACCTGAATTAGCATTTGTGATTTTATTTTAATTTGGTTTTCAGAAGCCGGTTTAGCGATTAAAAATGACGCTGCCGGGGCGTAAAAGGCGCGAAACCAGTTAAAAATTTAATTCAGCGGGATTATATAAAATATGTCACACGGATACAAAAAACTGACTGCGGAACAGGCGGCGGAACTGATTCAAAACGGCGAAACAATCGGCTTTAGCGGCTTTACCCCGGCTGGTGCGGCCAAGGCGGTGCCGAGCGCGATCGCGGCCAAGGCGTCCAAGGAGCACGCGGCAGGCCGTCCGTTTAAAGTTGGCGTGGTGACCGGCGCATCCACCGGGCCGATGCTTGACGGTGCCCTGGCCAAGGCCGAGGCTGTTGCCTGGCGTACGCCGTATCAGTCCAATGCCGATCTCCGCAAGGGGATCAACAACGGCAGCATCCGCTTTTTCGACATGCACTTGTCGATGACCCCGCAAGCAGTGAATTACGGTTTTCTCGGCAAATTTCAATGGGCCATCGTCGAGGCCGCGGACATCACCGACAATGGTGAAATCGTCCCGAGCACTTCCGTGGGGGCCAGCCCGACTTTCTGCCATGTTGCGGACAAGATCATTGTTGAATTGAACAGTGCGCATCCCAAGACTCTGCGTGGTTTCCACGACATTTACGAGCCAGCCAACCCGCCGCACCGCCAGCCGATTCCGATCGTCAAGCCGTCGGACCGCGTGGGTACCCCCTACATCAAGGTGGACCCGAAGAAGATTGTCGGCGTGGTCGAAACCAATCTGGCGGATGAAACCAAAGGCTTCGATGCCCCGGACCCGGTGACCGACCAGATCGGCCAGAATGTTGCCGATTTCCTTGCCGCGGAAATGAAGGCGGGACGCATCCCGAAGGAATTTTTGCCGATCCAGTCCGGCGTGGGCAACATTGCCAACGCGGTGCTTGGTTCTTTGGGCAAGCATCCTGACATCCCGCCCTTTGAAATGTTCACCGAAGTGGTGCAGGACGCGGTCATCGACCTGATGCGTTCGGGCAAGGTGAAGTTTGCCACCGGCACCTCGCTCACCGTTAGCGGCGAAAAATTGAAGGAAGTTTACAGCGATCTGGAGTTTTTCCGTCCGCGACTGTTGTTGCGTCCGCAGGAAATCACCAACCACCCGGAAATGGTGCGCCGCCTCGGCATCATCACCGTGAACACCGCGATCGAGGCCGACTTGTTCGGCAATATCAACTCGACGCACGTGATGGGCAAAAACCTGATGAACGGCATTGGCGGTTCCGGTGATTTCACCCGCAACGGCTACATCTCGATCTTCACCTGCCCGTCGGTCGCCAAGGGCGGCAAGATCAGCACCATCGTGCCATTGGTCAGCCATGCCGACCATAGCGAGCATTCGGTGCAAGTGCTGATCACCGAGCAGGGCATTGCCGACCTGCGCTGCAAGACGCCGGAGGAGCGTGCCGTGTTGATCATCGAAAAATGCGCGCATCCGGATTACCGTCCGCAATTGCTGGCTTACTTGGAACGGTACCGCCGCGAAGGCCACGTACCGCAAAGCCTGAGCGCCGCGTTCGCCATGCATGAACAGTTCGAATCGACCAGTGACATGCGCGGGGTCGAATGGGACAAGTTTGGCGATTGACCTGCGTTGCTTTGTGTAATAATCACGCCGCTAACCGTGAGCCGAAAGCTGGTGGTTAGCGGCTTTTTATCAGGGCCAGTAATCCTGGGAAACGCTTTTCAAACTCTTCGGCCCGCAGGCAGGTGAGACAGGTCTTGCCATTGACCCGGGTACGGATCAGGCCTGCCTGGCGTAAGACTTCGAGGTGATGCGAACGGGTGGCCTTGGAGACGCTCATCGGGAATTCGCTGCAGGTGAATTCCTTGCCGTCAGCATCCAGCAGGTCCTGCACGATGCCAATGCGCCACGGATCGGACAACGCCTGCATGGCCTTGGCCAGGGAGACGCTTCTCAGGCTTGGATGACGGTATTGACGCATGAAAACAATATGCACCGTATTTTTAAATGCACAATCCTGATGACGGCTTCCCGCCGTTGGCGGGTTCCCGCGACGAAAAATAAATCCGTGTGATGCGTTTGACATTTCAAACGGGCGTATTATGTTCGATATAAATCGAACAATAACGCCGATTTTTGAAGAAAGGATAACGACACATGCCCACTTTATTTGACCCGGTTCGCATAGGCGAATGGGATTTGCCCAACCGTATCGTCATGGCCCCGCTCACCCGCACCCGCGCGGGCAAGGAACGGATTCCGAACTCGCTAATGGCGGAATATTACCGCCAGCGTTCTTCGGCCGGATTAATTCTTTCCGAGGCAACCTCGGTGACTCCGATGGGGGTTGGTTATCCCGACACACCGGGTATCTGGTCGCAGGAGCAGGTTGAGGGCTGGAAGCTGGTCACCACCGCTGTGCACGCGGCAGGCGGAAAAATCCTGTTGCAGCTGTGGCATGTCGGGCGCATTTCCGATCCGATTTATCTGAACGGCGAATTGCCGGTTGCGCCGAGCGCGATTGCCCCTGCCGGGCACGTCAGCCTGGTCAGGCCGATGAAATCCTTTGTTACGCCGCGGGCGCTAAAGACGGAGGAAATCTCCGGCATTGTCGAGGCTTACCGTCAGGGCGCTGCCAACGCGCTCAAGGCCGGTTTTGACGGCGTTGAAATCCATGGCGCCAACGGCTATCTCATCGATCAATTTTTGCAGGACAAGAGCAATCATCGCATCGACCAATACGGCGGGCCGATTGAAAATCGTGCGCGTTTCCTGCTTGAGGTGGCGGATGCCGTGATTGGCGTCTGGGGAGCTTCGCGGGTGGGCATGCATTTGGCCCCGCGTGGCGATGCGCATGACATCGGCGACTCAAATCCGTTGGCAACTTTTGGTTACGTGGCACGGGAGCTTGGCAAGCGGCGCCTGGCATTTATTTGTGCACGTGAGTCGCTCGGTGAAAATCGCATCGGGCCGCAGTTGAAAAAGGAATTTGGCGGCATCTGGGTGGCGA
The DNA here is from genome assembly GCA_031256975.1 of Verrucomicrobiales bacterium. GTDB lineage: Bacteria > Verrucomicrobiota > Verrucomicrobiia > Methylacidiphilales > JAAUTS01 > JAIRPN01. Next base: position 358,744 of record JAIRPN010000013.1, read on the forward strand.
ATGAGAAATTCACCTTGGAGACGGCAAATCAAGTGCTGGCTGCGAATGAAGCGGATGCAGTGGCCTTTGGTATTCCGTTCATTGCCAATCCTGATTTGCCCGAACGCTTGCGCCGTAATGTTGCGTTGAATCCCGCTAATAGCGAGACCTTCTATGGAAATTTGGGTGCAGTGGGTTACACCGATTATCCGGCTTTGAACAGCTAAGAGGGAAAATTATGGAATACAGGCAATTGGGTGGATCTGGATTGAAGGTGCCGGTGCTGAGTTTTGGCACGGGAACTTTTGGCGGCACGCGCAGTGAGTTTTTCAAGGCCTGGGGCGCTAACGATGATGTCAAGGCCGCGACCCGGCTGGTGGACATTTGTCTGGAAGCCGAGCTGAATATGTTCGATTCGGCGGATGTTTATTCCAACGGCGAAGCGGAGGAGATTCTCGGCAAGGCCATCGCCGGTCGGCGTGACAGGGTGTTGATTTCCACCAAGGCTACTTTTCGTTTTGGTGAAGGCGCCAATGATGTTGGTTCCTCACGTTTTCATTTGATCAGGACGGTGGAAGAAAGCCTGAAGCGTCTTGGCACTGACTACATCGACCTGTTCCAATTGCATGGCTTTGACGCGCTGACACCGGTCGAGGAAGTATTGGGTACCTTGGATAATCTGGTGAAAGCCGGGAAGATCCGTTACATCGGCTGTTCCAATTTCTCCGGCTGGCATCTGATGAAATCGCTCGCGGTTAGCGACCGCTACGGTTGGTCGCGTTACGTGGCGCACCAGGCCTATTATTCGTTGATCGGTCGTGAATACGAATGGGAGTTGATGCCGTTGGCGCTGGACCAAAAAGTCGGCGCGGTGGTATGGAGTCCGCTGGGCTGGGGACGCTTGACGGGCAAGATTCGCCGTGGACAACCTTTGCCGGAAGTGAGCCGTCTGCATGCTGGCGGCGGACCGCAGGTGGCAGATGAATATCTCTACAAAGTGGTTGATGCTCTCGATGAAATCGCCGCAGAAACGGGTAAGAGTGTGCCGCAGATTGCGCTGAACTGGTTATTGCAACGACCGACAGTGGCGACAGTCATTGTTGGTGCGCGCAATGAGGAGCAGTTGAAGCAGAACCTAGGAGCGATTGGTTGGAGCCTGACTGTGGAACAAATCGCCAAGCTTGATGCCGCCAGCAAAATTTCCGCAGCCTATCCGTACTGGCACCAGCAGGGATTTGCCGAGCGCAATCCATTCCCGGTGAACTTGTGAACCGGCGCTAATGGCGATGAAATAGAACATTGCCAAATCACAAAAATCTGGGATTATTTCCACTCGCCTGCGAACGGCGGAGTAGCCAAGTGGTAAGGCAGGGCTCTGCAAAAGCCCCATTCACCGGTTCGATTCCGGTCTCCGCCTCTCTTTCAATCCTTTCCTCATCAATACAAGATTCCAATCTTATTGACGATTTTTGACTAGTAACAAAATAGCCTAAAACTAGTAACATTTTGAGCTAAAGTCAGGGATGTTTTAGGAGTTTTGAGAATGTGGCTTAACAATTTGCACAACAAGTAACGACTATCTCTATGCCATTTAAAAGTAGCTTACCACTTTTTTTGAACACATTACTCCTATTTTGTGGTGCTCAGTCAATTATATTGCCGTGTATGATCAGGCAAGGAGTCCCATTCAACAAGGTGTTGAATGAAGGTCATATCGCAGTGAACAGGCAGCGATGGCGCTGATCTCCAAATAACTCCCCAGCCGCGAGGATCATTCGGCCCGAACCGGCCGAGCCCTCGAACGCAGTGATGTATTTTCGGGACGCAAGCGCCGATTCTACACCGGCAAAGGTCATGCCTGCCATGAGCTTGCACACTTCTTGCGGAGTGTAAAATTCGCCGGTTTCCTTGATCCCCCAGTCATTGGTCATCCAGGCATGGCCAAGGTAATCGTGAAAGGGATGAGCATCGGCCTTCTTCATGAAGGATTCAAACGCGGTCCGCATGACCGTCATTTCCTTCTCATTCCAGCGCTTGGCTTCTTCCAGATAGTCTGACTCTCGTGATCCGTCCGAAAGAGCGCACGCGGTTAGACGGCAGAATGAAGAGAACACATCCCGGCCACGGTGATAATTAATGAGGGGTTTGAGTTGTCGCATGAATTCCATGCAACAGACTACGGTGAGCGATTTTCCTAAGCCTTCGCGTAGGAGCACCTCCGGAAAGGCGGCTACTCCCGCAGCTACTTCATGACGGCTTGACTTACCCCCTTAACTTTAATTTATTTAAAATTAAGATTGATTTTATTAAAAAATAAAATAAAATCAATTTGATGTTTGATAGACAATATAAGAATTGGGTGGAATTTTTGGAGGAGGAAGACATGGCCTTCATCAAACGTCTTGTGCTGTGTTCTGGTTCCCTGAAGGATTTGGCGGCAGCGTATAATGTTACTTACCCTACCTTGCGACTACGCTTAGACCGTTTGATTGCAAAAATTCAAATATTCGATGCAAATAATCAAATGGATGATTTCGAGCGTCAACTCAGGGCTTATTACGCCGAAGGGAAATTAGACGCGACAGTTTTTAAAAGGCTATTATCCGAATATAGAAAAAAAGGAGCTAAAACCAATGAAAAATAAAATAATCATCCTTATTCTGACGTTCTTCGTCTTGGGTATTATAAGTCACGTAATCCGTTCCCATGTTATGCAAGCAAGGCTTGAGCGGGCTGTTGTTGCAGAAAAAATAAAATGGTCAGAAATGGCAGATGCGAATTTAAATCGAGATAATTCATCCGATCAGATTCATGAGATTGTCATAAATAAGGATAAGCCAACGTTAAAAATTCCACTTGGCGTAATAGACGTGTTTGATTCTACGAGCGGTAAATCCAAGATAACAACCAAATATTTTGGAGTGGCTGGAGAAGTCAAATATCAAGACTTGCCGAATTCATTTCTAACAATAGACACTTCGTTTGTTTCTCCTGCTGGAAATAAAAGTGGCCGAGGTGGTTTCGGCGGGAGACTTGGTGGGTTAGACACTGATCTTAATGGAGCCGGTGATTGGAAAGAATTTTTTATTAGTTTTGATAAGGACACCCAAACATCTTCCTTTAATGATGCTGATCAGTTAAAAAAAGTGGTTCTCAATCTTGAAACCAAAGAATTTGCTCCGGTATCTGGCCGATTGTATTTTAAAAATGTTCGATTGCTCCAGTTTCCCTATATGTCACAACAGTCGCCATTGGATTGGACTGTTATGTCGCCTTTCTACCAATCGATTGATCGATTGATTTCTATGGTCTATCAATGGTGGTCAATTGACCGAATTCTTTGGGTTGCGTTGCCATATGCGTTTTTTTGTTGTCTATCGACGATAATAGGTAGAATTTCTTTGCGTAAAGGGAAATATTGGAATGAAGTATTTACCATTTTTTTTGTAATTGATGCTCTGGTTACTTTATTGGGTTTGGTTGCTTATGCCAGTGGACAGAGCATTTGGATTTACGGTCTTTTATTATTGTATGGAATAGGGGCGCTTACCGCACACGCGATTGTTTTTAAACTGAGCTTTAAACTGTATTGTAAACAGGAATTGAGACGTATGCAGTCATTGGATATCTGAGCAAATCTTCATCTTCACTGTTTTCAGAGTAAATACTTATAGAAGCGGCACAGTACGGAGGAGCGTGGCGATCAGACGGTAGAAAAAAGGTGTGCCAGGAACACAACACCAGCAAGCAAAGCTACTATCGATGGCAGAAGAAGTAGGGTGGGATGTGGCCGAAAGATATGATGCGGTACCAAGAGCCTATTTCGAGAGTTGATAAAAAGATACTACACAAGCAACTATAATAATGGCCACGATCCACAATGCTAAAATAGCTTTTTTGCCTTGTTCAGAAAAGTCAAGTTTATCCAATAATCCATAATAAATGGTGCGATAAATTAACAAAGCTATAAGTCCTAATGCCATTAACCATGTTGTAATGGGATAGATAGAGACTATTAAGTCTTCATAGCGATGATTCGACGGAAACCCTGGTATATCTGGTGTGGTTGGAATTAGTAAAATTCTTAACACTGCGATTGCCCCGCTTAATAAAAAACCAGAGAGAAATACCCATTTTAAAATGGGCCTGAGTCGTTCTTTATTCATTGAGCTTTTATATGGTGTTTAAGATTTATTTACAAGGACAGCCGGGTTTCGTATCCGCATTTTTTAACTGGCAGTAATACAGATCTGCGTCTGCTTGACTTACAGCGGCCTGCGCCTGATCGACCTGATCCTGTGCTTGCATGTATTCCTCGGTAGCCCGTTGCACCAGCAGCTCGTCCTGATTAACTACTTGTTGCAGTCTTTTTATGGTGTTACCTAGTGAATTGGCGCCGGCAACAGATGATCCACACGCAACGACGGCACCAGCACAGACGATACCTAGTACGACCGTTGCTGCGCCTACACAGGAAAATAATGCAAGACAGGCTCCCAGTGTACCTCCTGCGGTGCTGCCTCTTCCAGATAGAGCATCCTGTAAATTGTCCTGATCCCTATTTCTCTGGAGTATTGCACTCATCAGCTTATCGCTTTTACTACTCAGTAGAGTTTGCGCATTTTGTAAAGCTGACAATGCAGAATTATATTTCGCTTGCTCGGCTTCACAACACAAGCCGGTTGCGTCAATGAAATTGATCGCGTTGTTTTGAACATACCAGTATAGATTTGGTCCTTCGGATACCTCCGCATTTGTCAGTGAATCCCTGGTCAGCCACCTGCCGAGGGCGGTGTGATAATAACGATTCCTAACTTGGTAGAGGTTGGTTTCTAAATCAAGCTGGTAGGAGCCGTACAGGTAGGTCCAGTCATAATTGGAGGAGGAAATTGGGTCATATTGGCCATCGTAATACAGCACGCTACCAAAAGCACTATAGACATAGCGTTCTTGCACTACGCCAGCAGCATCGGCAATGGCGGTCGGCTGGAAGTAATCGGCTAGGGCATAGAGTCTTCCGGAAAAAGCCCCGAAATTATCCCTCAGCACCAGGTCATCTTCATAACGAGTTCCCCAGACATACTGATTATTCGCGGTGGCATTGTTATCAATTCTTTCTTCTAATACCTGCCATAGCTTGCTGTAGTAAAAGTCTTGAATGACAGGGGAACAGTTTTCCAAGGTCTGTTTCCAAATCCGGCGGTTAAGACCGTCATATTGATAGGTTCCCAAGATTTTGGTGTCTTGTTTAACCGTTACCAATCGGTTCCAGGCATCATAAGCCAGGGTTTGTGCCGTGCCCCAGTTATCTACCTGCGGCATTGTGGTCATATTGCCGTCGGCATCATAGCCTACCGTACTGCTGGAAGAACTTATGCTAGAGATCTGATTGGCTAGTTGGTGAGTTCTACCTTGGTTGAGCGTTACGCTGCCGTTGTTGCGGACCACATAACCAGGCCAGTTTCCACTTGGATCGTAAGTGAAATTCTCTTCTTCACTGGGAACACCGATAATGGAACCGGCGGCCAAAGTCCCTACCAAACGCTGGCTGACTTGATACAAGCCGTCATAAACATACTGTTCGTCAAGACCGCTCACGATGACATTCTGACGCCACAGGCGGTTGCCGGCACGGTCAAAACCGTACTTGTAGCGGTTGATGTCCGCATTTGAATTGTTAATCCAGCGGATGTCGTCAATGCGGTTAAAACGATCCAAGCCGGTGTATTGATCACCGCCATCTCCGTTTGCTTCCCCCGCCAGTTTGATGTAAGTCATGGCGATGGAGGGTTCTGGATACTGCACCAGTACCGTGCGGTCGATGCCGAGTTTGGTATAGGCCACAATGGGCGTGGCGCCATCGTCAATATTGGCTACCCGGTCAAACAAGTCATCAATGCTATTGGTGGCACCGTAACCATAGTTTAGAACCCGTCCGTTGGGGTAAGTTAAACCAGTCAAGCGAATGGTATTATTACTGCCGTCTGCGTAAGTGTAATCGACGGTCGGAGTGCTCTCAGGATCAACTGCACCGTCGTGAGATTGGAAATCGATCAGGATTTGCTGGAAGTCGTCGTAAACCATCTGAGCCTCATTGACCACATTCCCGGAGCCGGGAACCGGATCGTCATAACTGGTAATGTTTTGCAACATTCCTCGGACTTCATATGTACGGCTAATACGTTGGATGGTGTTATCTACCCCAGCACCTAAAGTGGTTGCCATGTCGTCGGACAACCTTCCCAGCTTGTCGTAGTTGAATTCTCGCACCGTGCCATTTTGGTCGGTTTGTTCTGACAATTGGCCTAAGCGGTTGTAGCCATACAGTATCTGGTCGCTGCCAGAAGTTGAATCCGGGTAAATCTTGGCACTTAACAAATCGCCGCTTGCCACTCCTGAATCAGCAAGGGTTGATCCGTAAACCCACCGCGTCGTCTGGTTTCCGGTGATGGAATTATTGAGGGTCAATGTGGCGAGTTTTTTACCTGCATAATAAGTCAGCAAGGTGGTCTTGTTAATGGCAGGCCCGCTGCCAGAACCTTGATAGTTTTCAACTTTCTGTGTTACGCGGCCCGCGTTATCATAACCCAACTGAGTGACCATTCCCTGGGCATCTGTTCCTCCCACCAAATTTCCGGCATTGTCGTAATTTGTGTAGCTTACCAGGATGGTATCTGATGGAGCAGGGGCTACCGCGCTTGGGGTGACTGCATAACCAGCGTTGGTGCCATAATTTGCTTGTGTGATGATACGGCCCAAGGGATCAGGATAACTGGACGTATAACTGACCCTGGCTTGCGGTTGTGAACCGTTCGGCCCGTTGAGGACTCCGATTCCCGAGGCATTGTGATCTCGTTGGCTGGCGACTTGAAAAATTAAGTTGCTGGCAGCGTCGTAAGTGATAATCGTCTGTTCCAGTACCGTATCCGCATTTACCGTTCCGGCCGTTGAATAGGTTTGTGGGGTGGAATTGCAGGCTTGGTAAGAGCCAACTTGTCGGTTAAGGCTATCATAAGAACTTTTGACAAAGCCGCGTCCTTTGAGTGGTTGATTCAATATTACATTGCCCGTAGCGTCATACCAAAGGTTTTGTGTGAGGACATTTCCTATCGTACCAGTGGCAGGGTCAACGGCATACTGTTGCTTTTGATAAATTCGTCCGAGATTATCGTAAGCCGTAGCCGACCGAGACACCAGATGGCCGGATGCTGAAGTATTATAATTATCGGTCTGGATTAACCGGTCCAAATTGTCATACGTGTAGGTTTGATAAAAATCAATTTCGCCATCAGCCCAAATCTTACGATTGCGGAAGTCATAACCAAAACTGGTCATGCGGGTGTCGGAAGCTGAAGCAAACAGGGTTTGCTGGGTCAGGATGCCATCCCCACCAGCACTGCCGCCATCGTACACATTACCGGTAATCTGTACCATGTTGTTGCCAGGCGCGCCATCCCCGGTTGGGTCGGAGGGAGTTGCACCGTTATCATTGGTTCCTACCCAACCGGACACGACCCAACCTTTGGGGTTGAGTACCGAACGAGCAATCGTGCCGGCAGGCGTTACATTTTTGATAGCCCGTCCCATGCTATCGTAGGCAAAATCTGTTTCTTCAAAATTTGTGCCCACCGTGCCACTACCGCTGGAGGGGATCAAGAAGTAGGTTCTCAGCCAAGTAAGGCGGCCGTTTAGATCGTAATTAGTTGCATTCCATTTGGTCCAACTGTTTTGCGGGAAACTATCGGTTGGCAATAATTGACCGCTACTACTGGCACGGGTGGCTTGAATTTCCCCGATTTCTCTATCGGAGGCATCTCGTTGCTCAATGTTAACCGGATTGATTAACGTATAGATATAACTGGGTGAGGAACCCGTGGCATAACCGTTTCCTGTCCATATTTCGTGTTGTGCATCCTGATAGATTGTCCACTGCGCCCGGCGAATGGATGTTGCCGTGCCATTTAAATCTATCGTATGAACAGGGCCTAGGCTTTGTGTTTGTCTGCCAAATACATCCACGGTGTAGTCGGTGATGAGATGGAGTCCTCCACCTGCTGGTGTTGTCCAGCCATTGGGGGCAGGCAGAATACTGGTATTCACATCTTGAATCTGTTGAGTCAGGCCACCGGAAATAGGATCGCTAGTATAATTGGTCAGGAAGCCGCGCTCGTTACGCAGCCAAGTCTTATTACCAAATAAATCATAGACAACGGTTTGGCTGTTGGAGGTTCCTGATCCATTCTGATTAGTGGTAATTGTCGGCCAAATGGTGGTTTGCTGTTGAATACGGAAAGTACCGGAATACCACAGGTAGGAATATCGTGTCTGTGCTGGAGAAAGGGTGCCTGTAGAGGATTGATAAATTGTTTCGGTCGCAGTTTGATACACCGTTTGGTTGCCCAAGGTTTGGCCAATATAAGTCCACTTTTTGAGCAATACGGGTGTTCCAGCGGAGCCCTGTTGAACGCTTTCCGATTCTTTATAGCCAATCGGTTGGTTATAAGGATTGCCGCCGGCGTAATAACTGGTGAGGGTGATCAGGCCACTGTTAGTATTTAATATAGCCAACGAAGGATTGCTTTCACTATAGTTGGCTATCGCAGAGGAATTTGCTTCTTGCAGGGTGCGGCCGTTATTATCGTACTGTGTCCACTGATACCATTTTGAGCCACCGGATTGATAAATCTTGAATAACCACTGACCATAGGTGTTGCAATACACAATATTCTGGCTGCCATCGGTCAGGGTCTCGGTGGTTTTAGTGACCCACTGATTAAAGTCTGGTGTCCCTATGCCGTTATTGTAATAAACGAATGCCGAACTGTAGGCGTCGCCATTGGTGACTTCTAGTGTGACTCTGTTACTGCTGTCATACTCAAAATAATTATCCGCGTACTCAGAAAGCTGGGCATCGGTTGAGGTTGACGGAGTAAATCCGTCTGCAACCATGTTGTCATACGACGCTCCGGTAAGAACGTATTTTAATCCATGTTGGAAACCATAAGCGTTATCGGTGATGTAATAACGATAGTAGGAAGTCCTAATCGTATCCCAAGTCGAGGTTGAAGTATTCCATTGCTGTACCGTCGCGCTTTGCAGGTCAGACGGCAGTCCGTTAGGGTCGCCCGAACCATAATAGGTATAGGCTACCCGACGTTGATCCACCCCGTTGAGTTGCAGGGTTACAGCGGCCAGTTGGGCGCTGGTGCTGTCCACATAGGTATAGTAAAAACCGGTTTGCTGGTTGTTATACACCCGTGCTATCGAAACCATTCGGCCTTGGGAATCATAGGATGCCGGAACAATATCTCCGGCCGGATCAATCAGCGCGCGTAATTTTCCTGCCTTGCTACCGGCATCAAAGGCATAGAACCATTGTTGGCTACCCGTTTGGGCGTTGGTCAGGATATATTGATTAGCGGCAGGATCGTAGGTAAGAGTATCCTGCTGGTAGAACATCGGTAAATAGTTGTTCGTAAGGCCATCACGAATATAGGCTTTGCGGGCAGTTGCCAAACCAACCACATAGATTGTGCCGGGAATCAAGCCTCCGACAGGTTGTAAATAAGGGATTTGCTCGACAAACCAGTTGATACCGGTCGGACCGTTGAATCCAAGGTTGTAAATATTGCTGTAGCTTCGCGTTTGTCCCCACTGAATGCCGAGACCAGAATAGGTCAGGTCGGTTTCGATCAATTCCAATTCGCCGTTACCGTACCGGACGGGCTTACCACTGTTGCTGCCTCCGCATTGCGGATTGGTACAATCTGGACATGGGGGCTGTGAATCTTGATTCGGGTTTGACATGGTCGATAAAGACCTGGCCCGAGGGCTAAATAGTTGCTTGTTGTTGGACGAATTATTTGCTGCCATAAACTCACCTCCACTTTAGCGGTTTGTAGCTATAACGTTTTTTCTGACATTAGCAAGTTTTTTTAATGGAAGAATTTACTAATGGCTTTTCAACGACACATGCCGATATGCCGTAACACTTGCGCTAACTTTTGGTTGGATGACTTCCAGGACAATCCTGACACTTGTTCAGCACCTAACTTACCTAAAAAATCGGCCTTCTCTCGATTCGTATAGACTTCACGCATCTGTTCTATCAACGATTCATGCGATGGCTCAGCCCACACGCCACAATTGGCATAAAATTTATCTGCTGACACTAATTTATAATCCAATGGATACCCGACGTATTTGTTGAAAAATTCTTTCACGCCACCATAGTCCACGCTAATGATCGGCCGGCCTGTGGCCATTGCCTGATGTTGCATCAGGCCCCATGCCTCGCCTGATGAAGCCGACACAAAGCAAGTGATGGAGCGGTACCATGCGGCCATTTCCTGGTCGGTGAGGTATTTTTGCAAGATCACAATACGGGGATCATTTGTTTCAGGCAGCGGACAATCTGAAAATGCCTTTACATAAAGCCGGACATCCTGCTCGACCGGGAAAGCTTCGCGAAAAGCGTCAATCACCTTATCAAGTCCTTTGCGAATACCGCCACTGGCCAAGCGGCCAGCTGTACCAAATATGCAGGGACCATCAAGCAACATCGGGGAATATTTGTAAATGTTGGTATAGATGCCCAATGGCACCTGATAAATGGGCCTGGAGACGCCTTGGGCAGTAAAATTCTCCACATTCCAGCGGCAGGGCACAATGAGGCACTCGGCCATGTTCAGGTAGGAGATGTATTGCTGGGGAATGCGGGTGGTTTCCCACATGGTCAAATAAACGGTTTTCTTGCTCGGAGTCGGTTTTTTATTGGGTGGATACAACAGTAATTCCCAGTTTCCATTGTCATCGGTGTGAGAGATTCGATTTTTAATGCTTTCCGGTATGGAGGAGAATTTTTCATCAAATCCGATCGGCGCTATTTGTAAGTCATAGCCTTGCCGTGTTAAACCAGAGATAATGGCTACTGCATGCAATCCATAACCCGTGTAGGTGTTGACTGAGGCTCGCAACAGAATGTGATCCTTGGCAGATTTGTTGCTGATGCGTCTCAAGCTGGCAGGTTCGCCAATACACGAAATCCAATGGCGCTTGTTTTTTCTCTCCAGTTCTCCAGCCAATGTTGCGCCGGCAAGTATTTTCAGCGAGATTTTTTCACCCTCAACCTGCAAATTCCAAGACCATGACTCATCCCGCCGCAGTCCGTCAATTTTGCCATCCAGGGCAAAGCTTAATGTCCGGGGCGGTTTTCCTGCTATGCACAGTTCATAGCGGTGCGTGGTGAGTTCCTTGGAAACAGCAGCTTCCAAGAAAGAGGGGGGAGGGGCGTATTTACCGTTACCGTTGGTTATCCGTCCATTCCAGGATTCCCGTAAAACTCGCAAGCAGGCACGACAGTCCTCTTCCAATGCGAAACCATTGATGTGCTTGTTGGGAATCCATAAACTCCATTTGTCCCGGTAACGATGCTGAAAAATCCGGCGACCTTGGAAATCATGTTGGTACAAAACGCCGTCGGCATAAACCGTGCCGGACTGTGGCATGGCGTAATTGATTTGTAATTTGCGAAAAGCCATATGGTAGGTGTCCTTGTCGCCGTACAAATACTGGTAATAAAGGTCGCTGCGTTGGTTGTACCACGCCGCCAACAACAAAGCCGGCCAGGCTTGCTCTTTGTTGATCAACATTTGGCCGCTTTCAAATTGCGGCTCATTTTGGTAGGGAACCGCAAATAATTCCCATACTGGATGGTCAGGTGCAAAGCGTTCCAAATCCGGCCAGAATACGGCTCCGTAATTTTTGAATTCCTCTGCGGCGAATAAATATTCGGGATCGATGGTCGGCACATTGTCGGCGTCCAACAACAGGACTTCTTTGAAGGGGCTGTGCAGCAAAGCATGTGACTTTAAACTCCAGCCGTTTGCAATACCGGGTATGTCCTTGTTGTTGATTTCGTTGGCATCCACACACTTGACGTTCAACGGAGACATCAATTCCTTCATGGTACCGTCAAGTTCCTTTGGACCAAGATGCCAAAGCTGAATAGGCAGTTTACATCCCAGTTTTCGCAAGATGTTGATGCACACCCAGGCATTAGTGAAATAGGTGGTCCCGCCACCGCAAATGACAATACCCCGCCCCGAAAAACGGTGTGGATACGGAGGCAGGGTGGCTATATATTCTTCTGCGGCATTACGATTAATGTAATAGGCCAGTTTGTCCCCGCTCCAGGCGACCGAGTTGCCGTAATCCAGCACCGAATGAATGGCGTTGAGCTGTTGCTCAGTTAAATACGATCTTGTTCCTCCCTGAAAATACAATTCAATGCGTCGGATCACCTGTCTGGAACTGATTATGTCCATGCAACGCGGCGTGTCTCCGACCGGTGATAGGCAAAGATTTTCCGGTCGGTCAAACTCCAACCCATCTCTCAGTGGACGGGTGCGTGATTTCCAGCATCCGCCCTGATCGCAGCAAAGCAAACTGCCATTGGTATGGATAAACTGATGGTTGGGATAAGCCTCCCATTGCGATGGCTCACGTCCCCCCGCTATCACCACGCAGGGACGATAAGGAAGCCTACTGTCCTTGGGTTCCACCGCTGCCGCCAAGTGCATGAGCGAAGTGATCGGGCACAAAACACCGTCGGCGTGATACACCAGACGGATGAGTTGCCGCACATCCGTTTTACCACGCAGGTCGATGACTCCACGCAGGGGCGGATGATGGTCGGATTGATCACCGACTTGGACAAACTGAATCTTTCCGCGAAAATGATCCACGACCTCTTGGTAGCGTTGCACCGGCCACCATTTGGTGGTTACATCACGCTTCCCCCCGGTGACAATAATCCAGTACGGGATGTCAGCACCCAGCAATTCCTGGACCTGGCTGCACCATTGCCTTTCCTCAACCGACAAATAAACATCTCCCTTGAAGGCGGTCGGCTTGATTTGCAATCCTAGTTGGACATTGAACAGGTCGATGTAGGCGTGCAAGTAATGGTAGGGTTCGATATTGCAATTCTCAATATCGAGTTGGGAGAAGTCTATAACTTCGACATTTTCCTCGACGCGTTTTGCACCAAGAACCTTGGGATTGTGTTCCCAGATTTCCGGCACGCTAGATTCGACAACGGTGGCAAACCGCTTGGGGTAGGACAAATGCAAATCCCTGACAGCGGCGGTCAACAACACGTTGTCACCAAGCGGGAGTCTGCATTTTATCAGTAATTGTTTCGTAGGCATATTAAGCCGGATTACGGAATGGTCACGCCGTTCTTATTCAAAACCTTATCCACCCAACGCGCTTGTATGGGTGAGAGGTATTTCAAAGAACCGCCGTCATAATAGAGTTCGATTCTCTCGATGACGTCCTGTGTGGTTATCATGTCCATGCACTTGGGCAACTCCCCGGCAACGTTTACACACAAGTGTTCGCTCGCATCTTTGTCGTGGCCGTCGCCTAGCTTTACTACCCTGGACTTCCAGCATCCCCCCTGAAGACAGCACGGTAACATGCCATTGGTATGAATGAACTGGTGGTGTGGATAGGCCTCCCAATGCGCTGGTTCTCTGCCTCCGGCGACTACCACGCAGGGCCTGTTTTGTGGGTGCACTGGTTTGGTTTCCACTGCCGCAGCCAAGTGCATGAGGGAAGTTACTGGGCACAACACTCCGTCGGCATGGTGCACCAACCGGATTAGTTGTCTGAGGTCAGTTTTTCCGCGTAAGTCGATTACGCCGTCAAGGAGCGGATGATGGTGATTTTCAGCGCCTACCTGTACGAAGAGTATTTTCCCACGGAAATGATCCACCACTTCCTGATAGCGTTTCGTGCTCCACCACTTGATGGTGATATCTTTTTTGCCTCCGGCAGCAATGATCCAAAACGGCAACTCATCGCCCGCATTTTCGTAAACCTGCGAAGCCCAGTGTTTTTCTTCATCCGATAAGTGAATGTCTCCTTTGAATCGGCTGGCGCGGATATTGATGCCCAATTGGCGGTTGAGGCTTGCGATAAATCCATCAATGAAATGATAGGGAAGAGTGTTGCTACTGTTGATCAGCTTATAATCGCAATCCAGAATGGTAACATCAGGCAGCCCTTCCACCAATGGAGTAAGATGTGGGTTATGCTGCCAGATATCAGGGAAGGGGGTTCTTACATCCGTCAAGAATTGGCCAGGATAGCAATGGTGCAAATCTCTGAGGGCTGCCGTTAACACTACAATATCCCCCACAGACAAAGAATTTTTCAGAATCAATTTCCGCTTTGTCATCCGAATTAAACAACTAGATAAATGCTGCCGTTGTAAATTTCAAGCTTTTAGGGAATGTTTATTCGACAAATATTACGGCTTAATGGCATCCACTATCAATGACGTGTTAAGAAAGGGCTTACTGTTATCAATCGATTTCTTGCTTCGCTGGATTTTCCCGTTATCGGATTCCCAATCAAAAGTACATAACACCCGGTTTTCATCCCAATATTCCAATAAGTTGACTATAAATCCGGCCTGTTTCAAACAGTCCACTAATGATTTGTAATTATATAACACCCGTTGTCTCCTGCCGGCTTTTCTAGATTCTAGATAAACATCAGCCAAATAAGCCGGATCGGGATGATTCCCGTCCGGTACCGCTATGCGGAGCGTTCCTCCGGTCTTTAAAAAATCGAAACAATTTCTTGCTGCTTGGTTGGCTTGGCCCACAGTCAGATTATTCCATACATCATCCGCTAATATGGTTTCCAATGAATTTTTCTGCCAACATCGAAGGAAATCATCTTGCTTGGACAGATCAAACTCTTTTGAACTGATCGACTGCCACCCCGGCTGAAGCATTGAGCTGTTATCAATAGCAATCTTTCTCCTGGGCAGGGCTTGTTTCATGCCTTCTTGCTGCACGGTAGATGGCGCTTTTATTGGAAGTGGGTTGCTAGATTTTAGTTCCGGGATCACAACAGGCTCCTTATGTTCCAGCCTCTTGAGACTTTCGTTGGTAGCGAAAGATCGGCTGACCTTATAAGTGCGGACAGCTTCGATTAACCCGCCTTCACTGTACCCTTCAAATTTATCAAGCGTTTTGTCCTGCTCGTAATCTACTTGGTCGATTACCGAATATCCCAGAATTTTATATTTCTCAGGATACATGTGTTCACCGACGGCACCGATATAAATGCCCCGGTGAACCATGGTGTTCAAGCAGCCGTACCCATGACTTACAAAGGCGTAACACATGGCGGCATCCTGCGAGGTGACATTGATATTGGCCCCTTGCCGGATGTAAAAATTTAGAATTTGGTTAGTCGGCCGCTTCCGATAGTCAACGTTTTTGATAAATTCATAGTATTTATCAAAGGTTGGACGTATTGTCTCCCACCGGTCTCGCCAAGTGGCCCAGGCCCAAAAATTATCAAAACTGGGTCTGACTTGCGGCAGCAGTTTTTGAAATTCGACTTCCTCAAATAACTTCGGTACCCCACCATGACACATGACGGCACCTACCCGTGTTTCGTCCTGGAATTGCGCCAACATGATTTGCAGGAGATGGACATAATACTTGCTGACCACCATATCGTCCTCAAAAAACATGACCCGGTCATATTTCATTTCATCAAACAGAAAGACCTTGGCCTCGTATTGTGCGATGCCAATTCCCACATTGTATTCTTTTTGGATTAAGTGCTTATTGGGGAGTTTGGCTTCATTCCATAAGTCAATCGAAGCTGTAATATCCGATTGATCAGCAGCAGTGCGGCCTGAAAACTGATTTATGGCGCCGTCTTGATAAAGATAAAAATCAAGTCCTTCAAGTGAATTAGCTTCCAGAGACCTCAGTGTTTGCTCCAGATAGCGGGGGCGGTTGAAAGAGAAGATGACCACGGCGGTGGAGTTTTTCTTGCTGGCGAAATCATTCCCCATGAATTGATGATGTAGAATAACAGGAAGGGAATGTCGATAACTTAATTAAATGGATTACGGTTAATAGTGGAAAAACGAGCTTGTCCCAAAAACACAAAACTCGGTATGCTCTGGCCGTGGGGAGCATCGATCCTAACCAAGATTTGCTATTTTCCCGGCGGGCGGGTTTTCCATTCGTGGCCGTCAAATCACCACGCATTATCTGGAAACAACGACAATTGAAACCGGACTTGCCACCGGAATCAAGACTCTACCCCACGTTGTCCGACGAGGATTGGAAGGCCGCCATCAACAACATCGTCAATCCCGAGGTGAGAGCCAACTATTCCCAGGCAAGGATTATCAATGTCACCTTGCTTGATAATTACATCAGGCATTATTTCCATTTCATGGAAAGCCTTTATGCCCTTTATTGTGCCAAACGTGAGATCTTTCCCAATGCCAAAATAGAGCGTATTTATATCGGCGATTACGACATGTGGAGCATGCCAAAACAAGGCGGTGGGGTGCAGAAAAAGATGCTCGATCTGCTGTTTCCCGAGGCCACCGTTGACGCCGGCAGGGAGATCGTGGAGGAAGGAGTTGAAAATTGGCTGATCGTTGATCGAACCAAGGCGCATACCCGTCATAATAAAATGGCCGAGCCAATGGAATTATTGGTGCACAAGCACGCACCGGAACTGCGAAAAACGGTGTTCGACAAGTTAAGGATAACGCCGGCTGCATCACCTTTCCGAAACGGCAAGCTAATCCGTCCTCCCAATATCCTTTACAGCAGCCGCAAGGGAAGTAAGCGTGATTTTACTTCCGATGTTGAAGCCAAGTTTCTGGAATTACTCAAACACATTGGCAACGTCCGGGAAATCAACTTCGCTGATTGCGCTTGGGAGGAGCAGGTCGGGCTATCGGCAGCACATGATGTCATGATCGGAATCCATGGCAACAACTTGACCAATTTCATGTGGCTGCCGCCGGACTCAACCTGTATCGAAATCTTTCCCAAGGACAGTCGTGCCTACGATTACCAAATGCAGGCTGAATTCTTTGGTCACTCCTACGGAGGTATCGATGGGGAAAAAATTTACACGGCATTCAGCAGGACTGGATTCCCCTATGGAGAAATTCACTCCGGCGTGGATTATTTCCCCAAGCAACAAATCCTACTGTTACTGCGTAAATACTTACCATAAATCGCATGTTTTACGATAAATACAGGTCACCATTTGTGGCATTCAATGGCAATCCGAATTTCACGTTTATTTCGGAAGGGGATGGTGTTTTCCCCGCCCTATCAGCGGAAGACTGGAAACGAGCCTTGGATACCCGGCCAGATCCATCCGTAACCGTCATCAATATTGCTTTTAAAGACCCCTGGTGCCGGCATTACGCCGATTTCATGCGCACGATAATTTGCCTTTATGCGGTCAAGCGGCTCTTTTACCCAAATGCCCGGGTAAATAGGATATATGCTGGAAAAATTGCCTATGATTGGAGCCGCGCGGACAGTCCACAGGGACAGTTATTGCATTTGTTTTTTCCAGGCGCAGAAATAGACAACACCGATGTGAAGAAGGAAGACAAGATACACCATTGGATATTTTTTAATCTCAGTAGCCTGGTCAAGTATTTGGATATAGCCGGTGAGCACGCGATCACATTTATCAATCAATACAGCGACGATTTCGTCAGTGCTGTCTGGAAATATTGCGGTGCCACTCCGGTGGATGCCCCTTTTTGGTTGGAGGATGGCTACCCGTCGAGAAGGCTCAGAATCTTATATGCGAAGCGCTGGGGCGGCCGCCGGAGGTTGCTAAAGGATTTGGAGGACTATCTGCTCGAAATATTGTCCAGATACGGCGATATAACAATTACCAATTTTGGGAAAAATAGTTTTAAGGAACAAGTGTGCATCGCGGCCCAGCACGACTTGATAATTGGAGTGCATGGTAACGATCTGGCCAACGCAATCTGGTTGCCGCCACATGGAGCGCTGATTGAGTTGGCGCTTGAAGATTGCAAGCTGTTTCACTTTCAGGTGTTCATGGAACAAATCAAAAGGAGATACTTCGGAGTCTATGATGACAAACTGGTCACCAACGGCTGTAGGTTCGGACGTAACCAGTCGCAATATCTGGGTCGTGATATTTCCAAATTGAATTTTGATTATGTCGAGATGGCCCTGCAACAAGTGTTTGGATTCGCCGCATGAAGGACATCTTCGATCCATATTATCGGTACGAACAAATGCCCTTTGTTTTTACTACACATGCTGACCCTGTTTTTAATATCCCCGGGTGGAAATACCCAGAACACGGATGGCGTGCTAAAAAACAAAAACTAGATCCCCCCAAAGGAACGGCTCCCACCGTTTCCTTTGCTATATTCGATGAGCACTGCCTTTACTGCCACGTTTTTGAGATAATATTGGTGTTCTACACGGTTTGGAGAGATTTTTTTCCCCAAGCCAAGGTCCGCAGGATTTACTGGGGTGAGGGGTCAAAATTAAAGGCATTGGAAGCTCAGGGAAATTTAATTCCCAGTATTTTTGAGGCGATTTTCCCGAGTGTGGAAATAATCTATGAAACCAATCCCGAGCCCCACGATGACCCCATTGTCTTCATGGAGCGGATGAAATCTCTTGGTGGTTACGGGAAATGTCTGGAGTGCATGGTGGATCGGATACAGCCTCACGCGCGGGACTTCCGGGATTTAATATTCAAGGCGGCTGATACTACACCGAAGGGCTTTCCCACTAA
This sequence comes from Verrucomicrobiales bacterium, assembly GCA_031256975.1. Classification (GTDB taxonomy): domain Bacteria; phylum Verrucomicrobiota; class Verrucomicrobiia; order Methylacidiphilales; family JAAUTS01; genus JAIRPN01. Next base: position 377,368 of record JAIRPN010000013.1, read on the forward strand.
ACGAGAAGAGATCAAAATCCTGTATTCCAAAAGAGCTTCCAATGTTTTCGTACACCGGAATTTTACTCCAAACCTGGAAAATGACCTGCTCAATTATATGGACACCTGCGGGAAGCTCACCTTGCTTGATTTTTCTTCACTCACTTGGCAGGAGCAGGTTCGTTTGGCGTGCCAGTTCGATATTTTGATAGGAGTCCACGGGAACAATCTGACCAATTTGCTTTGGCTCCCGGAGCATGGACAGGTGATTGAGTTTTTCCCTGATGATAAATACAATTGCTTTTACCAGTATTTTGCCGAGGCATTAAATATTGGCTGGCATGGATTGGATGGGGACAAGGTTTATTCCAAGGGGTACCGGCTTCCGCCATTCGGCATGATCGGGAACACCAATGGCTGCGATGTTACCAAGGAATTGTGCAAGCTTTCCATTCGCAGGGCCTTTGAACCGTTTATCCAGGCATTTAACCAGAAGGGGTGATTCTATGCTTAGCTCCTTCAAAGAATTAGCATCAAAACATCGCGTGAAGGTGACAATGGAAGAGCAGGGCTGGCGGCGATGGACTGAAGCAAACCCGGTAACCTACAAAGGTATCCAGGAAGTCGAGGGCGGAGAGATCTGGCTCCGCGGAAATATAATTTTAGAAAACATACCCGATATACTGGTCAAGGGTAATGGCGCCAAGCTCTTCCTGTCAGAAGGGGTTTATCTCAAAAGGCCGAGAATCACGGTGGAAGGAAATGCCCAGGTGTTTATAGGCACCAATGCAAATATCTGGGAAAGGGAGCTAAAAGCGCATGGATTCCAAAAAAACAGCACTCTGATGATTGGCAAAGAATGCTTATTAAAACATGGGACCAGCGAGTGCAGGGATGGCACTTGCTTGATAATAGGGGATAAAACAGCATTTGCGGCGGGGGTGCGGATGAGATCTGGAAACGAACACGGTATCTTCGATCGTACTACGCACGAATCGTTCAATCAACCCAAGGACATTATTATCGGTGAGCATGTGTGGCTGGGTGAGGATGTCTATGTGAACAGAGGATCAGTGATCAATGACGGCGTTATCGTGGGGCGTCGGGGACTGGTTTCCGCCAAATTAGAGGCCAATTGCTTATATGCTGGGGTTCCAGTCCGCAAGATTCGGGAAAATGTCGTGTGGGCTTTGGGCCAGGATTATCTATCTGTCCCGGAAGAGTACCGATAAGTGATGCCTGAAGCTCCTAAAGAATGAATCATTTACGCCCTGTTAATATATTAAAACATCTCCGCAACAACCCCTCATTGATTTCCTCGAAATGTCGTGTGTTGTCACCTCGCTCGCCGGCCTTATAGTAATGAGACGGAATAATCTCGTTCCCCATCAGTCCTAAATAATCGATATTGAAGATCTCTGCCATGCTTTGCATATCATAGACCTGAGTATCTGGGAGCCGTAATTCCAAAGCCGAACCCCAGTCTGGTAACCAGATCAGATTGGCCATATTGCTACCCTGCCCGCCGATAATGATGTCGGCTTGTTGTGAAATCCTAATTTGGTCTTTAATATGCAACCTGCCAAAATCAATTGGCATTACAGAGCCGTAAGACTGAGCAACTTCGAGTAATATTTGTTCAACTTGAGGCGCCAATATTCTCTGTTTAACATTCAACCTCGTTGCGTATATGATGTTCAATGAACGATCGCCCTTGATCCTTGGCACTATGTTCAAAGCGCTCTGTACCCGCTTTTTGAAGCTAGTCGAATGCCGGCGGGCCATGTCAAACACAGAATGCAGCATGACGTTTTTGTCATATCTCAGATGTCGATCGATATAGATGAATGCCCTTTCTGGAGTTGAGCACTCGGTAACGAAATTAGCTTCCGGGAATAGGGCATTTAAAATAACCGATTGGAATCTTTGCGCGCTGTCGCCGGAATAATTGTTCCCAATATAGATGTTTTTAATATTAAGGCTGGGATTAAATTCTTGTTGCACTGCCCAAATGCAAAGAATGACTTCCAGATAGTGGAAGTAGGCATTATGCCATTTCGTATTTACGACAACATCTATCTCAATATTATTTTTGAGACCAGGTTCAATCAGATCTTGGCGTTCACGAAAAACAGTCGGATCAACCGTGGGATATAGCTTATTTTTATGATCTATATACTTTAGTTCTGCCTCGGGGCCATCAAAATAAATATATGGGACTTGGTGGATCATTGGCAGATTTAACCTCCCAAAAATTTAGTGATATAAGCCAGTCCTAATCCAGAATAATTTTCAGGTGAGTAGATGGTTCTGTTACGGGAAGGGCTGAAGAGGTTAGTATGGGTATGGCTAATGTACATTACTTAACCAGTGCCGATTCATCCAAGCTTATCTCAATCATTTTTTTAATTCGGTAATTGGGCTTGTATCTTTTTCTTTAGCGATTCAGCTTCGCTTAGCTGCCATGAAGTAAGCTTTCTCTCCAAGCGGACACGTGCCTCATTATTAGCAAATTTCCCATTGGCGGCAGCAATGCGGTACCAGACATAGGCCAAGAGTGGGTCTTTGGAAACGCCATCACCATGTTCATAGCATTTCCATAAGCCGATTTGTGCGGGAACAAACCCACCTTTGGCAGCCTTTTGAATCCACTTGAATCCCTTGGACGGATTCTTGGGAACGCCCGATCCATTGAGATGTAGTATCCCGTACATCAACATGCCATCGGCATAACCCTCCCTGGCAAGTTGACCGCTCCACCTGGCGCATTGCCGGTGATCCTTCGGAACATCAAGCCCGTAGAGGTATTTCTTGGCCAGCAGAAAAGCGGCTCGGGATACGTATTGTTTGGCCGCTTTTTCCAGCCACGCGATTCCTTCAGCCTTGTCCGATATGACACCGTCTCGGTACAAGTATAGGCACCCGAGCTTGCACTGCGCCAGTGCGTGGCCTTGAAGGGCAGCCAGCCGCAACCATTTCTCCGCCAGTTCGTCCTCTCGGACAAAGGCTAAACGTCCGTAATAGGAACTGCCGACTTGGTATTGCGCCCCGGAATCACCCTGTTGCGCCATACGGTAAATCTTTTTGGTTATGTGTCGTCTACTTTTGATAAGGGTTGATGCTAACGGCAACTTTTGCTTGGTAATATTCATGTACCTTACATACACGCTTGCTGTTGCCGCTACGGTTACCTGTTCAAGTCAGGGGTGTACGGCGAAGGTTTAGCACTTCACCAATGCCGTAATAATCACTCTCCAGCATCTGCTCATGGGCATCCCGTTCCCATCTGGCACCCAGCCTATGCAGGCCGAAGGCTTGCTCCACTTCACGGTAAGCAATGGCTTGGGGCAAATCTCCACCGTGATTGATGAAATACGCTCGCTCACGACAAGCCACCCGTCCTCGCGGACAGCCATAAACGTACTGGGTTAACTCCCGTTTTAAGCGGTGGGACGATTGCTTCAGGGTTTGGCACCAAACCTCGGCTAAAACCGCGGCGCAGTACTGTTCCCAAAGCTGGGAATGATCAAGTTCCACTCCCTGATCGAAACGGTAGGCGTACAGATGCCAACATCCTCGGGGATAAGGCAGCGCGTAATAGATTCCGTTGGATGGACTGATTTTTTTAGCAAGCACTGCCATGGTCAACAGTACGGTCTGCTGGTCAATCTGGATGCTGGTTTACTCAGTTGCCGGAGTTTGTGCAGGGGCAGGTGCGGAAACTCCTCCCATGTACCACTGCCATTGCTTGGCAAAGACTTCGTTGGGCAACCAGACGGTATTCTTGCCCGACTTGTTGCTATCGGTCTTGGCAGCGATGCTATTGTCCTTCAAGTCGCCAATCCATGCAGGGTCAGTAGGGGCTTTATCGGTACCCAAAGTGTTCTTGTCGGCTTTGGCGGGGTCGGTGGCATCTTGGTTGGCAAACACCGCCACCAAGAAATCCAAGCCCACAGGCTCAATATCCTTGTAACTATGCTTATTGCAGATGTATGCCCAAGGGTTGCCCTTGGAACGGGCGGTGTTGAGCATGTCGGTGATACGTTCCGCATCCTTGGCAGGGCAAACCACCAAGGCGGGGATTTTACCCACCGAGGAACTGACTTCGTACTGACCTTTGGGCAAGTCGGTCATAAACAGGGCAGCGATACGGCTAGTTTTCCAATTGGCGAGGTTGTACGCCATCAAGGAGCCCTGTGGGGTGGTACCGAAGGGAATCAAGGGCAGAGTGTTGATTTCAGAATGCTTGCTTTGGTCAGCGAGTTTCCTGATGGAGTCCCACAGGAGCTTGCCATACCAGTTGCTTTCCAATGCCGAGATGGTGGGGGCATCGTCCTTGTTGGTGAAGGAACAGGCGATGATGGCGACCCGCTGTTCCTGCATAAAGGTTGCCCAGTAGGACTCCTGCATCCGCAGGTTGGTATCAAAGCCACCGTCGTTAAAGAAAATCAACACGGCACGAAACGGTTGCTCAACTTTTGGTAGGTACAGACGAAAGCCCACGTTGGAATAGATATTGGCCGGTGCGCCGGAACGTTCGGGCTTTTCAATCTTCAGGTCAAAGGTTTCCTGCGCAGAACCAAGTAAAGGCAAGATACAGATTAAAAGAAGGGTGAAGAGTTGTGTTTTATATTTCATAGAGAGTGTTTGAAAATTGAGAGTGGGTATAGTTGTCCGTGTTATTTAGTAGTTACGCACGTTTTTCCAGATTGAAATGATGATTGTATCTTCTTCGCCAAACCTTGCGCCCGATTGATCTGTTGAGGAGTTAATTTTTGCTCCAGAATATTGATGGTTATCTTGATGTCCTTATTGCCATTGGCTAGGGCCAAATAATACCAAGCAAGGGCCGCTGACTCGTCCTTCTCAACGTCGTCGCCTTTGGCATAGATCACACCGAGTTTATATGGTGCTTGTGAATCCCCAGACTCTGCCAATTGGTAAAGTTGGAGCCATTCGATTTCTTTGGAATCAGACTGTGGAGTGGATAAACTAAGAGTACGGATAATTTTCCTCATTTGATTCAAACTCTCACCCAACAGGAGCTTGGCTGAGGCATTTCCTTGTTCCGCAGATTTCTGACACCACTTGGCTGCTTCAATAAAATCTTTATTAACACCTACACCCGTGAAATACATGAATCCCATATTGTATTGAGCGGCCGCATTACCCTGATCGGCAGACTTTTGCCACCACTTAATTGCTTCTACAGGGTCTTTGGTAACACCTTCTCCTCTGGAATACATACACCCCATATTGTATTGAGAAATTGAGTTACCTTGTTCCGCAGACTTTTGAATCCATTTGGCTGCTTCTGCCAAGTCTTTAGTGATGCCCCGTCCAGTAGCGTACATGCCGCCCAGAGAGGCTTGAGCATCCGCATTGCCTTGTTCTGCAGATTTTTGAAACCACTTGACCGCTTCAACTGGATTTTCGGTGACACCTAGACCGTTGGCATACAACATTCCCAATATTAGTTGTCCCTTGGCATTACCTTGTTCTGCGGATTTTTGGAACCACTTAGCCGCTTCTACAGAGTCTTTGGTAATACCTTCTCCTCTAGAATACGCACGTCCCACCATTAATTGAGCCTCAACATTACCCTGCTCGGCAGATTTCTGAAACCATTTGATTGCTTCAACAGAGTCTTTGGTGATACCTAAGCCAAAGTAATATCTTTCTGCTAATTCAAACTGTGCTTCGGCATCTCCTTCCTTGGATTTTGTTTGAGCTTGCGCAACAGTCAGTTGAAGTTGATATTTCGATTTTGAATTATCGTTTTTAACGGCCTCTTCGGCAAAAGCTCCACACGTCAAAACCACCATTAGGCAAAAAGAAATGGATAACCGTTTCATATAATTACCTGTCGGAGAATTTACGGCTATGTTTGTCGAGGAAGCTATCGACCAGATCAATCGCCATTAGCGAGGATTCGCGATACACCATGCCGCCAATAACCAGCAGAATGGCAAAGAAGAAAACCGGAATATACCTAATGCCCAGATACTTCAGCATATCGATCGTTGAAAGCGAGTCCGAGACTCCGGAAATTTTGCCAAAATCCATCAATAGGAAGACAATTCCACCGATAGCGGTAACGATACCCAAAAATATCAGCACATTGGCGGTAAAAGAAATGACCACGCGCATGGTTGGATAGGAAGATTGTTGCCTGATGGTGTTGACGTATTGTTTCTTGTCAAACGTTCCTTCCGGAGCTTTTTTCGTGGATTCCACCTGTGCAATTGTCCTGAATGGCACCCAATCAGTTGTTCCGTCACGACATACGGAGCTATCCCCATGGATTTCCCATAATGCCGATTTAGCTTCCAATTCACTGAATGAAAATGGCCCTATTGCCTTTTGTTTAACCACATCCCACAGCCAGTATTTGGTGTCGCTTACAGTATCAGGATTGTCGCTCATAAATGGTTTAGTAGTAATTGATGGTTCCTTGCATTAACCCCACTGAAAGGGCGGAAGTTTCCAATTCCAGTTGGATGACACCGTCAGAGCAGTAGTAAAGCCAATAGGATTGGTCACCCAAGGCTTGGATGTCATCAGGTTCCCCGATGGATTTTTTAAAATCCCGAACTGGACAGGTGATGATATTCAATCTGACCATGCTTGGACTGATACACTGGGCCAGTTTATTCAGCCATTGGGTCTTGGTTAGAGTGGGCTGCGTCCTGTCATCAACGAATCTGCCGTACAGGCTGTCCCTGCCTTGAGTGGATTGACTCTCGCCATCGACAAACCCACCGCATAAAAGCACCAAAAAACCTACGAAGAGGACGGCCGCCAGCATCAAAAGCCAGGTGATACCCGTGTGCTGTTCTTTGTTTGAAGGGCTGGATTGCATGGTGTGAGGCCTAATTGTTCCATTTAAACCCATCTTTTAATGGGAAAGTCCTGCTCTAAAGACTGTTCTGAATCAGAACAAAATTGCGATTAATAGAAGTTATTGTCAAGCCTTCAAATGAAGAGAGCATTAAATGTTATAGGCTCAACCTTGAGTCGCTTGCGCTACGGGAAAGACTGGACGCAGGAAATGCTATCTGCCAAATGCTCGGTACTTGGTGTTGAAGTTACCCGCGGCACCTTGGCTAAAATTGAAGCCGGCCTCCGTGGCGTAAACGATGCCGAACTCTTTGTACTGGCCAAAGCGTTGAAGGTGGAGATGTCCGAGCTATTTCCGCCAGAGTTCAAGCAGCGAATAGAAAAAAACCGCCGCTAAGATTCATCTGCAGTGTTCCAATCCAAGTTTGCTCGGTGTTGTTTTTAATTACCCTCTTGTCTGACTGTTAGCGTCCATGACCCCGCACTGACGTGCGGGGTATGGTCTTTGCGGCACAGTCAGACACTCTTGTAATCCTTAACCATTCCTGCCTACGGTTAGCGTTTGGGGTTCAATTTCATCAGGCACTCATGTTGGCGTTGCAACGCCAAAGGGTACTGCGGTTGAAGCCGTAAACAGTTTCCGTAGCACTCGCTGGCCTCCTTGTATCTGCCCAGATTTTCACAGGCACAGCCCTTATGGAAGTAAGTGGGGGCAAAAGTCGGGTTTAAGTTGATGCTTATGTCGAAATAGTCAATCGACTCCGTACAACGTCCCTCTTCCATTAATGACGTCCCCTTGGTGTGGTAGGCAACAATACATTCGGGATTCAGGGTAACTGCTTGATTGAAGCAACTCATGGCATCCTCATGTTTCCCCAACTCGGCGAGCACAAAGCCCAGTTCGCAATAATTCCATGGATTTCCCGGCTCCAATGACAGCACCTGCTGAAAGCAATCCGCAGCCAGTTGATATTGTTTGGATTCCACCATGGCAATCGCTTTGGACTTGAGTGCCCCCAAATGTCGTGGGTTTAACGCCAACACCTTGTAGAAACGCTGGATTGCTTGGTAAAGTCGTCCCACATATCTGTTCGGTAAAGCTTTACTCATAAGCAAGTCCACGCCTGCCTGACAGTACGGGACAACCGTAATTTTGGAAAAAACAAATAAAATTTCAATTCGGGGTAGCAGATCGGTTCTTAACTTGAAAAGCAACGGAATCATCCATGGATAGGCCGCCAATTTGTCCTGTTTGATCGACAACCCGCTCAACTAATTTCTAAGTACCCGCGAACTGCTAAACACCATCAAGCTACAGGAGGAGCTTGTACGACCAAGTAAAGTAAGTTCCCCTGTAATGAGGCAAACCCTTCCGTCAACCGTTTGGCTGCCAAAATGAACACCGCCCAAACCGTTTCTTGGAAAACCTGCCTGATCATGAGCGTAGACACTACTGGCAAAAGCGATTGACTGCTTATGGTAAAAACAGCGGCAAACGATTCATACTGTCAGCAGGGTAGCTTGGCTAATATCCAAAAGATACTTTTTGACTATCAAAATTGCAGGTTGGCGGTCGGATTTCTACTCATGGATATGCAGACTTGATGTATTATATATCCAGTTATGCTGGCCCCTCCAATTCCAAGAGTGGAATTTTTGCCAGGTAGTAAATTTCCTCATAGTAGAGCCCCCATTCAGGATTCAAAATGATGCAGAAAATATGCTGTTTGCCATCCTTGCTCCACCGTTGGCACCAACCAACAAAAAGATTAGATTCTAGTGGACGGAGTGTATTTTCTGCGGCAACGGGCTGAGTCACATCACTGAAATCCAAATCCTTTGCCACATCCAAAACGACCATTGGCTGCGGTTTTTTCTTGGGTCTGGGAGTTTGCTTGATAAGTTCCCAAATTGGGCGGTGGGTACTTTTATCAATCCCCACCTTGCGAGGGGTCATTTTATCGGCATTTAATTTACTGATAATTTTTTTCAGCGATCCCAATTTTTCAAACCTGCGGATTTTGGAATACGCCTTGTACATGGCTGCCAGTTCAGCCTCGCGATCAAGCAGCAAGCTGTAATCCGTCAGCTTAAAACAGTAGTTGATAATGCCCTTGAGATCGGTAATCGGCTGGTCATGCACGCGGACCAGCAGGTATTCTATCAAATCATCTTCCCAATCAATCGGCAGACGTTTTTGTTTCAGTCGGTAAATAATGTGTATGTGCGGATTGTAATAAATCCGACCATCTTCTTCCGACAGGGTTTCCTCATGTACCACCAAGAGGGGTTCTGCCTCTTTCTTGAACCAAGCGAGGCGGCGTAAATCGACAAAGTCGTCGTGCAGGGATTGATGGCGTTCCACCAACTCGTCAATGGTACATTTGGCACCGCCAGTCACGGTCAGGGACCGGAGATTGTCATGGGCGTCAAACCCCTCATCGAATCCATACTCCACCAGATTTTTCTCCCGCTCATTACGCCGCACCTGCACGTCGGGAATAAGCCCGCAATTTCGGTAGACCGGTTGTGTCCACCCTTCAGTGGGATCATCGTTGTTGATGTAAGCTACCTGTAATCGAGTTTGATTGCCTGCTTGGTCGGTGAAATACCGGTACGGATTACAGCCCGCCCGATTCAAGGCTGCGGCCATTGCTTTTGAGTCTTTCCTTCGTTCGCGTTGCGCCCGTAGGATTTTACGGGCTTTTTGGTGGTTGACGGGTTGTTCAGCCAGCAAGCTGGCCAGTTGATACCATGAGGTTGCGTTTTTGGGTGGGTTCATGCTCATCAGAACCCAAACGGCTTTCTTGATAGTTCATCTCCTTTCAGTGACATGATCGTACGAACATCTTGGCGCGTATAGTTAAGGTACTATGGCAAACGATACAGAAGCTTCACTTCCGGCACTAATACCCTTAATCACTTGGCGAAAACGCATTGGAGTCTCCCATGTGACGGTTTGGCGATGGCGGCAACAGGGCTGGCTTGATACGGTAACCATTGGCAGACGCCCCTACATAACCGAGGATGCGATTCGTAGCTTTATGGCGCGGGCTAAGGCGGGGGAATTTGCCGGTACCTCGGCTCAATAGGATTTCGCTGTAGCCCGAATCAGGAGAATCATTTGTGACAACATCTTACTGCCGTTGCGCTTCTCCGCCTCTGTCGGGCCGCCCAAACGCCTATACTTTCAATCTTCTTTGTCTCGCACAAGTTCACCTTATCAATCTATGACCGACCACACCGAAGGATTACCGTTAGGACAGGCCGCCAAGTACCTAGGGGTACATCCCAAGACCCTGCAGCGTTGGGAACGGGAGGGTAAGCTTCCCTGTGGACGCACCGTGACAGGACGCAGGACATTCACCCGTGACGAGCTTGACCGCTTCATGGGCTGTGCCGTCAAGACTGGGGCAGAGCGGACGGTGGCCTATCTGCGCAGTCCCAATGAACAACGCTCTGCGGAACTATTCCGTGCGCAACGACGGGCCATCGAGCAATACATCCTACCCGCTGGTATAGCCAATGTGGAGTATCTGGAAGAGGTAGGCTCTTCCCTTGATAGTCAGCGTCGTATGTTTAACGGTTTATTGCGGGATGTGCTTAGGGGTGATTTGCGGGAGATTATCGTGGGTCATCAGTATTTGCTACTGTTCTTCGGTTACCCTCTCTTTGAAAGCATCTGTAGGATCAAGGGTACCAAGTTGACCAGTTTGTGCCAAGAGGGATTGTTGCCCGAGAAGGAGATGATCCGCGACTTCAAGACCATAACGGCTGGCTTTGCCGCAAGGATTTGAGTACCTGGCGATTTCAATATTTCACGTCACATGCACTGCGAAACGAAATCGAGTTCTAAGGGAATCAACCCGAAAGGAACGAAATGCAAGCAGTAGAAACAAGCTCGAACACCATCATCCCGCATACTTTTAGACTACCTAAGCAGGGCGTTGATCCGTATTTCGGACTAAGCCGTGCGATGTATTATGACCTTGAAAGAAGAGGGGATATACAATTGATCAGGCTTCGTGACAGGGGAAAGACCCGAGGGGTCACGTTAGTACGGTATGCGGACATCGAAGCAATTATTGATAAGGCAACTGAAATTACTACTGTTGTGTAGTAATTTCAGTAGGCTATAAATATGCAAAAATTCAGAAAATTTGTTGTATCTCCTAAAAATCCTTTGAATTTGAAAGAATTGAGGAATGTACGAAACCTCACTCAAGCGGATGTTGGTGACTTAGTTAAGCTTAGTCAAAAGAGAATCTGTCAACTTGAGGCAAACTTAGGGCGGACACGATTTGAGCAAGTGCTGGAAATAATATTTGCCCTAAAGGGGCGGATGACGATTGAACTTCCTGATTCAAACGAAAATGAATAGTTTAAGATAATTGATTGAATCGGGGAGAGTCAGAAGGGGGGCGAGTCTAGTAACTTGTAATGAAGCGATATCATCATTTGGTGTTACGGCGTTCTTTGAATGATTTCTTTCGGAGACTCAAATGATATTGATGGGATTCAGTATCGTCCTGTTCCTTGTCAATTTGCGAGAGTGAATAGCTCCTGCCGCGACGAAATGAACCGAATAGTTGAGCGAATTCTCCTTGAAACCATTGAAGAGTGGTTTGGTCGCTATGATTTTTTGATTCTATGCTGAAATTTGGATCAAAAGGTAATCGGCCATATTCATCCATTGCCCCACTTCTCCCATCCGTATACCCCCATAATAGCTCACCTCCTGTATGAATTGGGCGTGGGTCGGGCATGAACAAATAACCATGCCCAAAGGTATTCCAATCTGACTTAGACACATATTTTTCTGGGTAAAGCCATTCTTCTTTCCCCGCAGCGATATAACGATAGGCTCTACTTTTGATAACAAAATTAATCTGCCGCACCTCTTCCTCTTTAAGATGACGTAGAATTTGTATATCCAGTAGTCGGAATATTGTGTGTCGAAATGGTTGAGAGTTGGGTCTTTCCTTTAGCGCCGATTGATAAGGATTACGAACCCATGAAAGATTTGTAAGTATCAGAATTTTATTTATCGATAAGGGGAAAATAGTGTGGCTACCCTGAAGCCAGATTTCCGGATCATTTGATCCCCGGCACCACTGCGAGCGGGGACCGCATTCACGATTATATATGGTCACCGGATGATCAGAGATGATGAACTTTGTATCAGATAAAGAGGCGTCGGCAATGAGCCAGACGCATTCCGTCCAAATCGCACAGTGTAATTCGCGTAAATTTACCATCGCTTGTAGAATACGGTTTTTATCGGTACTGCCGATTTGGTCGCTTAAAAAGGCTAGCCCTTTCGGAGTTCGAAGTTTTTGAGTACTCATGTAACGGAGAAAGTCCGTTAATGATGTGCCTGAGATAGTGGGGGGATGAGAAAAATTCTCTAACTGTTTGGTAGCGGAAGATCCTTTGCTATCAATTTCTCCGAAAAAATATTTCTCGATATCCGTTGTTTCAATTCCCGAGATCGTTGTCGTATATAAATCCTCTTGAGCAAAACACATATTGCTGCCCAGTTTCTTCATTACTTTCTTGGAGTGCGTGATGCCACGAGGATCGGAAAATATTTCTGGCTTTAAGCTGAGGTAAAAAAAATCATGTGTGCCTGGTAGCATGAATTTCTTTTGATACCATTTCGGTACGTAATGGTGATTTCGGTATTCGATGGACATACGAAGGTTTATTACAAACCAATATGTCACGAAATGCCAAAAATATCACCTCATTCGCATGCAATTTGTTGATATTACGTTCCCTGCATACTTCGATAATTGGGCCACTTTGGTTTGTCCCCTTTAATATCGGATACTCTTTTCCGTCTGATTCCTTTTCTTTCAAACTAACTCTCAACATGGAGCGAAATTCTAAGTCACGTCAAAGGAATTATGCTGGACTCATTAACTCCTTCGCTCTCTATTATGCATGTAGAAATCCAATTAATTCATTGTATTTATGCAAATTAACAGCTGGGAAGAATTAACGGCGGCCATTGGTAGTTTAAGTGCTACCAAAGGAGAGCGAAGTTTTGAATGTTTTGTGGCGGCCTTGTTCAAAGCAGAAACAAAGCATCATTATTATGTTGCACGATCCGGGGATCAACCTGCTGGGGATGCCTATAGCCCAACACACCATGTTGCAATACAAGCAAAACGTTATCTAAAAGATTCTCCAAACGCGAATATTATTGAGGGAGATATGGATAATGTTATTCGAGAGGTTCCTTATGTAGATGTCTATGTAGTAGCGACTATAAAATCTTCCAATCAATTGGAAGTACGTTTGGCAAAAAAAAGCGATGAACTGGGTGTCGATATTATCATTATATCTTTAAGTAAAAAAATTACCGATTTTGCTGCACTATGTGTAAATCATTTACAAATCCTGAATGATTTTTTCCCTGAATTGGATCGGTCTTCTTGTAATTGGCTGCAGGAACAGAAAACTTCCAGTGAAGTGTCAGATACATTGATAGGTGTGAAGGATAAATTGGCGGGAATTAATTCAAGGGAAAAAATCCGTGTAGATACTGCTTATTGGTTAGATCAAAATGTTATCTTACAAAAAGAATCCAAGATAAAATCAATCAATACGGTTGATATTAACGAATGCGTTCCTCGAAAAAAGTATTTAAAATATTTAAACGATTGGTGGGATAATCCAGAAACAGGCGGAATGGTTCTCATTGAGGGCGAAGAAGGAATCGGAAAAACATGGATAGCTGGAGAATTTACTAATTGCATTTGCCAAAACGATATAATTTTTTGGTTAGATAGTTTTTCTTGGGCAAAGGCAGAAAAAATTACTGATCTTATTGAAATTGGGCTACAAAAAATATTCCCGACCGATAGTGAAAAAATTGAACGTATTAAACGTAAAACACTCTTTCGATGGACGACTCCTATATTAATAGTCTTAGATGGTGTAAATGAACTTGGTGCATGGGAAGCTGCCGATAGGCTCAAGAGAGAGTATTTAAATCGACAACAGTATTATTCTAAAAAAATCAGGATTATTTTTACCTCACGCCCATTAGAACATAGGCTCAACTTGGGGGAATATTTTTGGGAAGGAATTGAAAAAATTTCAGTCAAAAAATTCGATTCGGAGGAATTCTTAGCAGCAGTTAAAAAGTTCTTGCCGAAATTATCTATAGAGGAAATTACTCCTGATGTGCGTAAGTTGGTTGCTATTCCGAGGTATTTTAAAATTTGGAGTGGATTTGCGCAGGATAAATCTTTACGACCACATATTAACAAAGAAATGTTGTTATGGCAGGATTTACGAAACAAATTAATAAAGCGTGATCCTATATTACAAGATATTCAGAGTCGGCTTAGCGGAACTGCGGAACAAATCTTGGTAGAATTAGCCCAAAAGGCAGGGTGGCCTAATGTATCAGAATGCGCAATTGAAACACGTGAGTTATTAAAATATTTTCCTAAATTTAATGAGGTGCGTGCAGATTTTCAGGATCAACGTATTATCAAAAGGAGTGATTTTACTGCAACTATTTTAAATAATGATCACTTGGTTTTGGGCTGGGCATTATTACTTAGAAAAACGGCTAATGACGATAAATTCAATGGAAAATCTACGGATGAAATTTGTGACGAATTACATCGATTATTAGAACCCGGGGCGTCTGTTGACGAAAAAGCTAAAGCAATTCATATAGCTTTACTTATAGATTTTTTAGATGCTTCTTCTAGTTCAAAAGAGGGAAAGGCCGCTCTTTTACAGCTTTGGTGTACACATCATAATGCAAACTTGACGCAAGACGCGCTTAAATTTTTTGCGACGAAAGATCCAATTATTTATTCATCGGTTGTTGAAGAATTTTTTGTAAAATATTTATCCGGTAACTTTGAGAGTACATTGATAATCCCGCTGGCTTGTATTTGGCGGGAACGGCAGGGTAATTCTATAGAATTAAAAAATATCTTGGGTAAATGGTTGCGGTTGATTTTTCCTGGAGATATTAATGGTAGTAAAGAGTTCAACAAAATTCCTCCTATTCGTTTTACTAAAGCAAAGAGTCGAGAACAGCTTCGGTTGTCATACGCGGCCATTAGTATCATTTCGTTTTATCCAACCCAAGAAATGCTACCTGAATTGGCGGATTGCGTTCAGTCTCTAGATTACTGCTACGAGGATTGGGGGAGTGGTAAAAAAATTAGGATGCCGATCAAAAGCCCTATGGATGCTATTGGCGTTTTATTGCGTTGGCATTACGATGAACAAGATTTAAGATTTTTGGCAAGTTTATCTAATGGGCCGAAGGTTGAAAGCGATAAACGAAAATCTATTTACTGGATGGCTAGACAGATGTCTTTCTACAAGCTTCCAGATAACTTGACGATAGAAGATCATAATATTCAACGAACAGAGTTTTCTAAGACAAGAGCCTTTAATGAATTACGTAACTGGATATTAAGTTTAGGTAAAAAAACTCCTAATTGGTTAGGAATAGGAATATTCCGTCGCCTTGCCGTTCGTCGTGACCTGCCATTCCTTGTAACTGATGAAATAGAGCTTCTTACGCAAGAAATAAACAAAGTAATAGATCATATTCCTGAGAATCAAGGATTCTTTGGAACACATCAATATGAATGCTTACGTGATTTGTTGCCATGGTTGGCCCGATACGATGTTAAATCTTTTAATCAAACTGTTAAAAGATTATGGGAAATCGCAATAACAAATAAAGAGCACTTTTCTCTTTTACTTGATTTGGATGAATTATTGCCTGCGGATGATGAAGGGGTGGATTTGATCAAATTGATTAATGATAAATGGAAAGTGCTTATAGAACAGAACCATGCGGATTGTGGATTTATTCCTGTTGTAATCCTTTTTTTATTTCATGCGTCTAATGAGAATCTTTTACATTTTTTAAAACAAGTTAAAGATTACGGATTTGGTGCAAGTAATACGCCTATAATTTTTTATTATCCATTACCCACGGCTTTTCAGGGGATTCCTAGAAAAGAATTATGTGCTGCTGCTAAAGAGGAGATAGATATTTATTTTGAGCGAATTCGCCTGACTCAAGATCAAATCACGAATGTAGAAGCGTTAAGATATTGGCTGTATATATATAGTTACACGATAGTTAATCCTTCTAGAAAATCTGCGGAATGGGCATTGCAGGCTTTGGATTTGCTGACGTTTGATGAAGATATGAAATTTCCTATATTTCATATACTATCTCGTTGCTCAGATAAGGAGTTGTTGATGAAAGCTTTTACACATCCTTCTTTGAAAGATTATCAATATGGTTTTAATGCATGGCGTTGGGGACAAGCTTTTTCGCTAGATAATTGGCCCGCATTTAAATTCAATGATCTGATACAAATTACATCACTAACTGTATCAGGATATTTACTCCATCGATCTGGAAATGATCAAGAACTGCGACATTGGGGAAATTATTTAGCGCAGCAGGCACTTAAATCGTTGGAGTTTGATGAGCCTCCAGTAAAAACACGGATAAATATACAGATAACACCCGATGGGTTACTTGATGGATTTGGATTTGATACGCCCAATTCTGGGAAAGAGAGTTGGCATAGTGTTGCAAGTGCGGCGTGGGGAGTTGATAGATATGCACATACATCAGGACCAACCCAAGAAGAACTTGATAAGATTGCTGAGAGTTTTCACGATGATATGGATAAAATATCAAAATCTCAAAAAAGAGATTTTGTGGAATTTAATGCTGCGGGTCCATTGGCGCATTGGAGTAAATTAGAGCCTAATTTATTTGTTGAATTTGCTGAAGAATATCTAAATAAGTTTCAGAGAAAATCCATTCAAGCTCATTTTGAGTTAGGTGCTTTCGCTACAGCAATATGGGTAAATTTACTAAATTTAAATCCCGAATTAGCGTTAGCATTTCATGATATAGCGAGTTCGCAAAAAACAATGCAAGTAACAACGTTAAGCGGTTGTTTACGGTGGGAGGTGGAATCCATATGGAGTTCTCAGCTTAATAACAATGAAAAAATTAAAATATATCGTGAGCAACTAATTTGTGAGGCAAGAAATGATCAGGAATTATTTGAACAAGTCATGGCGGCCCGTTATCAAGAAAATGTTAATATCTTAACTGAATTTGCTTATGATATGGTTAGTCAAAGACAAATTAAAAGGCGTGCTCTAGGGGTTACTCTTTTAGCTTTTTTAGGACGACAGGATTCAATAAAAATACTTGAGAATTTGATCGAAGTGGATCCTAGTGATTGGATTAATAAACATGCCCAATGGGCGTGGGAGGTTTGTTCAACGGAAGATGCTTGCTGCCAACGTTACATGGAAATTCTTAGTGCGAATAATCTGGAAGAAGTTTTGGCGGGATTGGCAGAAATTCGGGATGCAATGTCTTCAATGGCATTTGTTTGGAGGCAACAACTAGATAGGAAGATGTCGCTGGAAAAAGTTGATCCACGAATTAGAACCTACATACAGCTTTTTTGGTATAATTGGGGAAATAGTAGTACGAAAAAACAAAATATAGAGATTTGCGGTAGAAAACTGAAAGAGTATTGCCGAGGAGAACGCCTCAAAGATGGAGTTACATCACGTATGGCACCTTGGTGGATGATTAATTAAGTATAATTGGAAGTTCTTACCAGTCATCGAATTTGTTTATTAAACCATTATTGATGCTCTTATAATGGAATAAACCCAATGAGCGTCAAAGGGTTATATTTTATTTGGTTTAATTGAGGAGTTATAGATGGAGAGGGCCTATTTTAACGAGGGTAATTTGTCGATTGCGGCCTGTAGGATTCCCATTTCCATGTGCGTATAACGTTGGTGAACATCCTTGGAAGTATGGCCAGTGAGTTTCATGCGGATTTCGTCGCTGATGCCCTGGTTGGCAAGGAATGATGTGAATGAATGGCGTAAGCTGTGAAAGGTACGTGCTGAGAATTTGCGGCCAGACTTACGTTGGCTGTCCATGCTGTCGAGTCCGGCTTTTTTGATAATCTTCCCGAATTCCAGTGAGAGTCCAGAGCGTCCTGCAATACGTCTGGAGGCTAAGCGTGGGCAAATCAATTTGCTTGGTGTGTCGTCAGCTAGCTTGAATAAGTGATTCTCTAATTCATCGTGCATCGGGACGGTTAACGTGTTGTGCGTCTTGGCTTGTGTATAGGTGATGGTCTTGATATTAAAATCAACAGCTTCCCAAGGTAAGGTGACGGCATCTCCTATACGCATTCCCACGTAGTAACCGAGTAAGACAATGGTTGTCCATTCCTTATCCCAAGGAGATTTTTTGTCGATAATTTCACTAATGAGCAAAGCCACTTCCTGTGTAGTGAATGGGGCTCGTTCCTTTTCTCCTCCTTCCGGTAGTTCAACAGCATCGGCGGGGTTGGTTAGAACAATACCTTGCTTGCGGGCGGCATTAAACACAGAGCGGATGATTTTCACATCCAGTTTGACCGTGGTAGGGGAAAGATTATCTTTGAGCCGCCTATCTCGAAAGTTCTCTACGTCGCGGGCGGAGACAACGGAAAGAGGCATTTTGGCGCGTTTACCTAGGCTTGAGAGAAAGAGCTTAATCACGGTCGCATAACGTTCAGAAGTTCTCCCTCGCTTGGACAATGTCTTACCAGTGAGCCAAGATTTTAAATAAGCCTCTACAGTCTCACCTTTAATAGGATCAAGTTCGCTTTTTTCCAAAATGGTATTGATGAATTCTCGTCCCTCGGCTTCCGAAAGTTTGCCGCTAATAGCTTTGATTGTCAGAGTTCTGGCTGCCTCAATCATCTCTCCAGCCGCATCAACGGTTACTGCTCGATTCTCAACGCCAACAACTTTCTTTGCCAGAGACTCCATCTTGAGGCAAATTTCCATTGCCTGAGATTTATCGCTGGTTCCTGTTGTTCTGAGTAATCTTCTTCCGCTGAGAGGATCGGTATAGGCGCAACTCCAATTGTCGCTACCATCACGTTTATGCAAGCTTGCCATCAGTCAATACTGGTAACAAAACTGGTAACGTCAACGACGTTTTGTGATATTTTCTAACGTTGATTATCAATGATTTATGAATTTAACAGGTTCGGAAACGAATCACCGGTTCGATTCCGGTCTCCGCCTCTCTTCCAATCCTTTCCTCATCAATACAGGGCAATTAATGCTTTTTAATTAGTAATAAAACAGTTCAAAACTGTTAACATTTTGAACTATAGTCAGTGATGTTTTAGGTGTTTTGAGAAGGGGCTGTCCTAAATAATTTCCTTATCCAGGGCATCCACTAATTCTAAAATGGCGTCAGGGTAAATAATTTTCCTGCTTCACGGAGTTGGCTTCCAACGTTACGTTGGCAGGAGGCAGACCGTCGGCGCTAACGGTGAGTTTAATCTTACCCGCTTGGCCGATGCTGCGGATAACCGCCAGGGCGCGGCCTTCGAATGCTTTGCGCTTGGTGACGCCTTGGTAGGGTTCGGTGCTCTTCATGTCAGCAGTGGCGATGCCTTGGAGGACTCCGGGGCCGCTGATGGTGAAGTTTAGCTCAGGATCGGCATCGGGACGCCATTGACCCCTGGAGTCCACGATGGTCACGGTGACGAAGGAGAAATCTTGGCTGTTGGCGTTGATTTCCTGACGGTCGGCGGTGGCGGTCAGTGCGGTCGCCGCGCCGGCGGTGGTGAGGGTTTGCTCGGCGATTTTCCTGCCATCTTGCCAGGCTTCGGCGCGCAAGGTGCCGGGGCGGTAGGTGAGATCAAATTCCGCGCGGAATTTCTGTTCCGCACCGACGGGTTTTTCATCGATGAGTTTGTCGTCTTGAAAAAGTTTGACCTTGTCGGCGCGCGCGTAGATGACGGCCTTGATTTTTTGTTCCTCGAAGCCGGGCCAGGTCCAGCTGGCATATTCGGGGTACAGTGCCCAGCCGCCGGTGTTGATTTTATGCCCTTCCTCGACCGGCTGGCGGACGGAGAGGTATAGTTTCTCGCCACGGTTCCAAATGATGTTGGTGTAATGAGAGTTGGGGCGGCGGTGACCGACGATGTCAATGTCGCTACACTCCGCTCCATGCCACGGATAGAGATTGTCGTTTCCATGACCGCCAGCATCACCGTCCAGAACGGTGCGACCGATACCGGCTTCGCCCAAGTAATCAATGGCCGTCCAAATGAAATCGCCGATGACATAAGTTTGGGCGCTGAGTTCGTTGTTATAAATGGCGGCGGTGTCACGGCGGTTGGATTCAGTGGAAACCATCACACGGTCGGGGACACGCGCGTGGTCCTCGGCGTGTTTGCCGATGGTATAGTTGTAGCCGGTGATGTCCAACGCGGCACAGTGCCGGTCATAGTCGGCGAATTGCTCCGGTTTGGGGCGGGAGAAAATGGCGTTGGTGACGGGGCGGGTTTTGTCGAGCGTACGGATGCAATCTGCGAGTTGCTTGGCGGTGTCAGCGCCAAGCGGCTCGAAACTTTCGGGGATTTCATTGCCAATGCTCCACATGACGACGGACGGATGGTTGCGATCGCGCTTGATCATAGCACTCAAGTCGTGTTGCCACCATTCCTTGAAATAAATATGGTAGTCCTTGCCGTTCTTGCCTTTGTTCCACATGTCAAAAGCCTCGTCCATTACCAGCAGGCCGAGACGGTCGCAGGCATCAAGGAAGGCGGGCGGCGGCGGCGCATGCGAAGTGCGGACGGCGTTGAAACCGGCGTCGAGCAGTTGCTGAACCTTGCGTTCCTCGGCGCGGTCGAATGCGGCGCCGCCGAGGCAGCCGTGGTCGTGGTGGACGCAACCGCCGAACAGCTTGACGGTCTCGCCATTGATGGTTAGTCCCTTGTCCACCGACCACGCCAGGGAGCGGATGCCATAGATGGTGGTGGTTTTGTCAACGACCTGTCCGCCGACAATGACGCGAGTGACGGCTTTGGAAAGTTGCGGAGTGGTTGATGACCATAGATCGGGTTGGTTAATAGTGGCTTGTTGAGTGACAATGCCGCGTTCCCTCACGCTGACTGTCAGCGGGTTTTCGAGTTTTTGCAAAGGTTTCCCGGCAGGGGAAAGCAACGTGGTTTGTACGATTACGGACTGGTTTTTATCACTGTCGTTGGCAACTTCGGTTTGCACGCTGATGGTGGCGGTTTCGCGGCTGGCATCCGGTGTGGTGACGAACACTCCCCACGGGGCAACGTGTACCGGATTGGTGACGTGCAACCAAACATGGCGATAAATGCCGGAGCCGGTGTAAAAGCGGCTGTTTTTTTGCTGTGAATTATCGACACGAACGGCCAGTACGTTTTTTCCGGGTTTCAGGGTGGGGGTGAGGTCGACGAAAAACGTGGTATAACCGTAGGGCTGGTTGGCGAGTTTTTTGCCGTTGAGATAAACGTCGGTGTTCATGTAAACACCCTCAAATTCGACTGCTACCCGTTTGCCTTGCCAGTCCAGGGGCATGTCAATGACACGGCGGTACCAGCCGATTCCGGCAGGCAAAAAACCACCGGCGCCGCCCATCGGCGCCTTGGCGTCAAATTCGCCCTCGATGCTCCAGTCGTGCGGCAATGTCAGCGCCCGCCATGCGTTGTCGTTGAAAGAAGGGTCTTGCGCATTAGCGGTATCACCAAGGGCGAAGCACCAGTTGGCGTCCGCGTTGAGGCGTAGTCGGGGGGAATCACCAGTCGCGGCGAGAGAATTTCCCAGCCAAACGGTCGGGACAATTAACGAAAGCAAAAGGGCGCGGATTATTTCGGACGGAAACCGGTCCAGTATAATATTTTTGCACGACATAAGCATGACTGAAAAATCTTACAATTACATTGATCTGTAAAGAGCAAGTTAATATGACAGTAATATCAGGCGTCGTTCATTCATTATCACGGCGGCGCTAACCGTGAACAGGTACGAAACCAATATAAAAAGTTTTTTCAATTTCATGACTAATAGCGGTGAAATCATTCCGTAACTTCCTCCAGTTGGCGGTCGATGATTTTTCCTGTTTGCCGGTCGATGGCGATGTGTAACCAATAGCGTTTCTCGCCATCCACCATGAAGTCGTCCAGCGTGCGGGCATTGGCGGGGTACTGGCCAGTTTGGGTGATGACGTCAATCATCAGATTCCAGGTCCCCGCTTGCCCGGAGTCCGACAAGGCGCGGACGGTGCTTTCCATGAAACGCATTATTTTTTTGTTTTTATCGCCGGTGGTTCCGGCGCCGCCATAAAGCCCCTGCAACTCTGCGCTGAAGCCGTTGTAAGGCAATGTTTGTGCATAACCCAAATTCAGGCCACCATTCTGAGTGTAACGTCCTACCAAGTCGGCAATATTGGTCAATGGCCCTTTGCCTGCTTGTGTGCTGGTAGTACGGATGATTAGCGCGCTGGCAATCTTGGCGGGTTCGTCAACGCTGCCGATGACGTTTAGCGGGTCTTGCGTGTTGCTGTACAAGGCGAATTCATCGCGGTAAGCGCCGGACAAGATGGCTTGCAACACGGGCGGTTGCAGTGTGTTCAAATCCACGCGACCGGCTTCCAAAGCATCCGCTTGCGTGTCGTCATTGACGGAAAATATGTCCAACAAGGGATTAAACCCACTCTCCGGCGTGATCATGTTGAGTTGCCGCCACGGCACGTTGGCAAAGACATAACCCAATTCGGCCACGCTGCGAAACGGGCGTTGCAGCATGATCGGGCGGTTGGAGGTCTGGCCGGAAACTCCCTTCACCGTGATTAGCGGCATGCCGGTGATGTTGTTTGCGACATAGCCGCCCATCGGGCGGCGCACGATGCCGTCGGCATCCATGTAATATCCCTTGGAATCGGTGCCCGCTTCGCCCAGTCGTGAGTTGTAACCTATGGGATTGGGTTGGGATTTGCGCATGTCCGTGCTGCAGTTGCCGTAATAATAGCCATGGAACATTTCGGCATCAGCATAGTTGCCTGTTAGCGTCGGCCAATAAGTCTTGATTTCCTCGGGATTGTTCGTGTCCAGCCATTGTCCCGTGGTGATGCCACTGAAGTCGCAGCCCCAGTTGATTCGCGGGTCAATGGTAACATGCATATCGCGCGTGTAGCAAGGTGTGTAGTTGGTGCCATTCCAATTAATGGTTGTGGCCCTGACATATCCCAGCGCGCTGTTGTTGCCGCGCCAATCCACCAATAGTGATTGCAGGTAGGGATTGCCGCCGGGCCCCTTGAGGTCTTCGCTGCTGTTGTAATCGTAAGGCACTCCACTGCACATTTGGTTGCCTTCTTTTGCAAAGGCGACCTGGCGGTAAGGAATCCAGTTGTTGTTGCCGTCTTGATACTCCAATGAAACGGTGAACAGGTTGCTGGATTGGGCGAAAACATAGTTCGTGGTGTAGACGTAATTGGTGCCGCTAACCGTGATCGGATAAAGGGAGTTCATGTTGGTGAGAAAGAACCCGAGATATTCATTGGTAGTGCCGTATTCCGTAACTTTTCCTATGGTATTGTTACCGCCTTGCTTGAGTTCGCTATTAGCGGGATGACTGGGGCGTAATAAAGGAGTGGGTTCACGATACAAGGATTGGTCGGCGGGATTGGTGAATTCCAATGCGGTCGTGCTATTCGACATATCCACATAGCCCAGCGTGGTATCCCGTTTGCCATTGGTGTACTTAACTTGGAACCAGTTGCCCAAGGCCACATTGGGATGCCCGGTAGTGCCGGCACGATAATCATTGTCCACATTAAAACTGGCCTGCATGTTGGTGGTGCCCACTGCGGTGCCTGCCATGTTATTGCTGGAGATGTTGATGCGCAATTTACGCGGGCTAAGGCCTGGGGTTAGCGGGCTGTTGGCGTAGCCTGCGGCATTGGTGTTATTTTGGTGGGAATTCCAAATGATCGGCACATCCAGCAAGGCCACCTGGCCGGGTTTCGAGATGGTGGCGTTTGCCAATGGTAAATTGGAAGTCAGGGCGGGGCTGGACGTCCCCTTGTCCACTAGCACTGCCACGGTGGTCAGTCCGTACAAATACGGCAAATCCACCGTGCCCCAGTAGGCACGTCCATTGAACACAATCCTGCAGGGGTAATTATCGGGGCGTGCCTGGTTGATGATATTGGCGCCAATCTGGATGATTTGACTGTCCAAATTCCTCAGTTCATCATCCTTCAGATCAGTATTGATCGTATTGGCGATGGCACCGACATGAATACCGGCCCTCAGCAATTCAAAAAAATTCGGCTCGCGGCGCGAAATTTCACTCAGTCTGGCAATCTTGCCGCCAACCAGTAAAGTCGAATCATAAGTCCAGGAACCGCCATTGGCGGAGTTCCAAGTTAGGCCGAAATATTTGTGGATATTGCCATTGGCGCCGCCAGTGCCCATCACGCGTAATCGGTTGACTTCTGCTCCGGGCAATCCGCGGTTGACATATTCAGTGAACAGGATGTCACCATCATTCATGGCTTCGCTGCTCGGCCCTTGGTAGGTTAACCATAATAAATACGACAAGGGGAAACGCTTTTTAACCAATGGTTCGCCAATTTCCGCAATGGACCCGTCATTGCGCGTAAACGTGCCGCTAACCCTGATGTCCTGAAAGGCCACATTAATGGTCGTGCTGCTCACCGTTAGCCCTGTCGCGGAGCTTACCGAAGGTTTGCCTGTCGCGTCATAAACAGGACGATAGGAGGGTTGATTCAAAGAGCGGTTGAAAATACCCAAATACTGCAAGGTATTTTGCCGTCTGGCTTTGTCCGCCTTGCTGTCGGATAATCCTTCGGTCAAAAATTGAATCAATTGCTGGCGGCTGGTGAAGGCGTGGTCACTTTGTTCCTTGTACAAGGTGCCGCTAACGCTCATAAACCGCTGATTTTGCCCGATTGCATAATCCAAATAATTATTCGGGGCATTGGAACCCAGCTTGAGATTGGGCAGGCTGCCGTTTTCCGGTTGGATATTTGCGTAATTGCGCCAGCCGACCAATTGGTCGATCTCGGTTTGATCCAACCCAATCCGGGTCAAATCCGCGAAGGCCGCCGATCCTTTGCGGTTCCAGACCGTTGTTAGCATTCCGCTCGGCACAGCAGGGCCGCCTGCCACGTTGGCATCCAACAGACCGCCCTCATTGTACACCATGTAGGCATAACGGCCGACGACCTCTCCGGCTCCGCCGCCGATGCGCAAATTGTTGTTCCAAGCCTGCGGATTACTGCCATCACGGGTGACAAGAATCCAGTTGGGCGACTTGCTGCCATCCTTGGGGAAAAAAGTGGTTTGAGGAGTTAAATTAATAGAACTGGCATCGTCCTTGGGTAACAGCAACGGTTTGTTCCATCTCGATATGGAAATGGAACGGCCATTTAGCGAAGTACCGGAACTCAACGCCGATGAAGCCCGATTATTGCCTCCCACATAGAGGGCATTTGCCGCCGAACTCATTGCCACCAAATTTGGCAAATCCGTTGGATTGTTCACTATGCCCGCTACACTTTCCCGCGACGGCACCGCCGCAGTCGCGGAATAGGTATAAACCGTAGTGGATACCAGACCGGTGGGAATGGTAACGGGGGTGGAGTTGTCCGCCATTTCCTGCCGGAATTCCGCCACGATGCTGCTCATCGCGCCTTGGGCAAACAAATCCACCTTGGTTTGGCTAGAGCTGCTTTGGGAAATCCGTTGTTCCAGCAAGGACTGCGAAAAAAACGCCACGATTAGCGCCGTCAGCAGAACAACCATCGCCAACACGATCACCAAGGCTGAACCCTGAATTTTGCGTTGGTTATGATTCATGGGCTAATACCACAGGTTAGGGACAAGCCCTTGGATTTCGGACTCAGGTCAGTCGTCGGCCGCGGAATACAACCAACAATGAAGCCCCGATCCCCAGCAATAACCATGTTGAGGGCTCGGGAATGGCCATGGTCAAGAGACCTGTGTCCAAATCGAAGGTGTAATTATCTTTTGTCCAAATAGTGTCGCTGTCCTTGGTGAAACCTGTCAGCCAGTTATCGCTAACGATGGAAATCAGGGAAGTGTCGATCAAACTCCATTCCGTGCCGGTGGCTCCGGTGAAATCAATGTTCACCTTGCCGGTTAGCGTTAGATAACCGTCGCCGGAGAATGCGGCGAGATTGCCGTTGGCCTCGAGTGTTGCCAGTGAAATGGTCAACGAACCTGCGGAATCCAAAGTGAAGCTACTGCCAGCGTCAACCACGGTCTGGCCTTTGTAAGTGTTAACGCCTTTCAGCAATAGTGTGCCCGCTGTTACTTCGAGGCCGCCGTTGCCACTGAGGTTGCCGCCGAGAGTGATGGTTTTTGCGCTGCTACCGTCCGTGGCGTTGAACTTGATGTTGCCGTTGCTGCCGGTTAGCGTCATATTCATGGCAGTGGTCAAACCGTTAGTGGTGGTGATTTTGCCGCCGCCGAGGTTGATTTGCGTGTCGGAGGCGGTGTGGGCGGAATTGGCCTCGGTTCCGCTGCTGCTCCAAATGCCGGTATGCAAGCCGTTGGCACTTGTCAAAACCAACTCGCCGCCGGTGATGTTCAGGTAGGCATGGTTGGTGCCACTGGTAGTGGCGTTGCTGCCGAATACGATGTTGCTGACCATAATGGTACCACCACTGAGGTTAACGATGCCTGAGGAACCGTTGACGTTATTGTTTTGATTGATACACAAATACCCGTGCGCAGGGTCGGTGCCTTGCACGGTACCGGAGTAAACATTCAAGGTAGCGGAACCTGCCCCGCCCGTTTCACCGATTTTGAAGTCGCCGCCGCTGAGCTTCAGGCTGGCTTGGTCATAGACGTTGAGAATGGCGGTGCCGGTTTTGCCGAGAGCAACACTGGTGTTGCCGGTTAACGTCAACTGGGAATTGTTGCGCAAGTTCACAATACCAAGCCCGGTTCCCGAACCCGCCACGGAGAAACTCGTGGAAGCTGTGGCTTTGGCGTTACCGCTCAAGTTGAAGACTCCGGTGCCGGTAGCGCTGGCTCCGTCGGAGGCAATCAGTAAATACGCAGTCGTAAGGATGGAGTTATCACGGAAATTGGCCTCGCCGTAACCGTTGCTGCCTGATATGGAAAGCGAGCCGTTCCCACCTTGGAGAGCCACTGTACTGGAACCCTGAACATCCAAATAACCCGAGCCGCCCTTGTAGGAAACCAATATTTTTTGTGCAGTGACCGAGGCAGTGTCAGCACTGTTCGTACCGACCAACAGTTGTCCGGTTCCCGCGTCGCTGATGCCGACATAGATCGAACGACTGGAGTTAACCGTTAGCTTGCCAGTGCCGGAAAGTGTGACAATAGCATTGTTGGCGGTAGTGTCGGCAATAGTAACGTCGCTGTTGCCGGTACGTAATTCACCTTGAATGTTAACACGAGAGGTCGCACTGGCATTGCCCCCTTTCCCGACTACAAAATAACTGCTATTTGTGAAGTCGAGCAGGGCATTGACGTTGACGTTTAGCGTGGTACTGCCACCTGCGCCAAGTATGACTTGGCCGGTGCTAACTGATTTGTTTGAACCGCTAAACGTGAAGGTGCCGAGTTGGAAATTCATATTGGCGGTATTGTTATCCAACGTGACGTTATTCAGAGTGGTCAGGTTACTGCCACTGCTGTTTTCAAAACGAATACCACCGGTGGCATGGATGGTGTTGCCATTAAATGCAAGCGTGCCGGAACCATTGTTGCGTAGGGAGAGGAGATTGTTAGCGGTAGTGATGTGTCGGTTATCCAGGTCCACCTTGATTTCAGCACTGGTGTTGTCGCTAACGGTGATGGCGGTGCCGTTGTTCGGCCCAGGGGAGAAGAAGAAGGTGCCGGAAGTGGAATTGAGCAGGACGTTGCCGCCACCGGCAAAGCGTAATTCATTAAGATATTGCGCACCACTAACCGTGACATTGCCGGTGTAATTGTTAAAGAGAGCGATGATGCCGCTGGTGGCAATGGCGGTGCCGGTGCCGGTGCCAATGGTCCAGTTATTGAGGAAATTATAAGTACCGGTCGAGATTTGGGTGTTGATACTGTTGTTGCCGTATTGAAGCAAACTGGTGTTGGCATTGATGACTTGTCCATAATACAGCGGAGTGCTATCGAGCGGAGCTATTGTCTTGGTGGTGGAATTAAAACTGGCGCTAAAGGTGACGGGCGCATCGTTGATATAGCTTGAATTGGTGCCGTTGTTCAGCCAATTAACGCCGCTCCAAGTGTTGTCGCCGCTGGCGTTATTGAAGGTTAGCGTGCCACTCCATTGTTGCGCCAAGACCGTGGAAGTTGCCGCTGCCATGATACTGAACAAGACAGCCCAGTTGGTTATTAATTTGTCTAGCTTCATAGGAGTTCCTTTTTGTTGCTAAATGTAAAATTCATACAATTGGCGTGAATGGTAAAGCGCGGGATTGTATTACGGTAATATGGTTTTTTCTGTGTAAACAGTTCGGGAACGTTTTGGTTATTGATGTCTAACTGAACTGCAATGCGAAAATGTACAGGCCGGATTATTGAGAGTAGCATTTACACTAATGTTAGGGTGAAATCCTATCCGGTATCGCGCCAATAACGATATTACTCTCAACCGTAATCGTCACATCGTCGTTGGCAGCGCAGCAGGAAATCGACCCCTTGGTCAAAATTGAACTCGATGGTCCGGTCCAAGACATTCCCCCGGTCAAAGTGAGTATGAAAATTCCCGGCCTCAGTGCCAGCGCCTCCAACGTCTATCAGGACAATCCCGACTATGGCGCGGACAAGGCTTTCGACGACGACGCAAGCCCCCATTGAGCCTGTAATGAAGGCGTCAAACAAGCAACGCTAACCGCCAATTTTGACAAACCTTTCATCTTCACCCGGGTCGTCATTAGCGAATACCTACCGACGTGTCCAATCCTTCAACCTGCAGTATCGCGACGCTAACGGTAATTGGAAAACTTTCCAAATCGGCACCACCATCGGGGAAAAGTTGATCATTTCGCCATTAGCGTCGCCCGTCACCACGCAAGGCGGCATTCGCCTTAATATCCTGAACGCTGGTGAGGAACCCGGTATTAGCGAGTTAACTCTGTTAAAAAAGAAATCAGTACCCGCATCCGGACACTTTGATTCTTTACCAGAAGCAGATGTAAAACCAGACGACCAGAGCGACGACGACCAGGGAAAGAACAACGTCGGTCCAGTTCCAGCTTGCACGCGTTTCCGCTCGCTCGCCGGGTGTGGCTCCGTACCAGGTGTATTTGATCGTGCGCGGGTCGGGCGCCTTGGTGGTCAGGCTGATGATGATCACCAGCGCCAGCGTGACAGCGAAAAGAATCTGGCAGTAGTAAAGCCAGTGGATGTTCCACATCTCAAAGATGAGGCCGTGTTTCGCCTTGATGGGGGCGATGCCTTGGGCGTATTGCTCGGCGCTAATAACGCCCTTGTAAAGCTGTTGCTTGAGTTCCTTGACCACGACTCCATCGGTGCGCATGATCAAGTCCGCTCCCAAGCGGGCAAAGCCGCCGACCACTCCCGCGATAAAAGCCCAAAGGGCTGCGGGCGCGGTGGCGCGTTTCCAGAAAACGCCCGCCAGGAATAACACCGCGATGGCCGGCGAGAGATAGCCTTGCACGCTTTGCAAATATTCGTAGAGATTGGAATGCAGTGCCTTGATAACCAGCACCCAGCAGATGCCCATGAAAACAATGATCGCGGTGGCGATGCGACCGACCAGCACTTCGGTTTTGCCGGAAGCGTTCGGATGCCATTCGCGGTAAAAATCCATGGTGAAAAGCGTCGCGGAGGCGTTGAACTTGGACGCCAGTGACGCCATTAGTGCCACGATCATGCCGCAGGCGACAATTCCCTTGATGCCATGCGGCAGGATATGCGCCACCAGCGAAGTGTAGGCGGCGTCACCAGTGGTGTTGAAAGCGGCATCCGGCATCTTGGTCAGCGCGTAAGCGACCATGCCGGGAATCAAAAAGATGAACACGGGTGTGAGTTTGAAATAACCGGCCAGGATGGAGCCGCGGCGGGATTCTTTTTGGTTTTTTCCCGCCAACACGCGTTGGACAATGTATTGATCCGTGCACCAGTACCAGAATCCGATGATGGCGGCGCCGGGCAGGATCGCGGTCCAGGGCCATTCGGGATCATGGACGGAACGGACGAGATGCAGGTTGTCGCCGACCGCTTCCTTGGTGATTTTCCAGCCTTCCCAGAGGCTGCCGTTTCCCAACTCGTGCAAGCCGAAATAAAGAATGCAGAGTGAGCCGAAGATCAGCACGGGTGATTGCAACACCGCCGTGTACATGATCACCCGCATACCGCCGAAAATGGTGTAGAGCCCCGTGGTTAGCGCCAGACCGAGGGCGATGATCCAAAAGATGTCGATGGTGTGCCCGAACAGGTTTACCGATTCCACCCCCAGCAAGGTGCGAATTACCACATCACCGGCATAAATGGTAGCGGCGATTTTGGTCAACACGAGGCTGGCCATGGTGAGCAGGCTCAATACATTCCGCGATCCCCGGCTGAAGCGCAGCTCAAGGAATTCCGGCATGGTGAAAATCTTCATGCGGTCATACAGCGGCACAAATACCCAACCCAGGATCAAAATCAGCCACGCGTGCATTTCCCAGTGCGCCATCGCCATGCCGGTTACAAAACCGGCTCCGGCCAACCCGACCAAATGCTCCGAGCCAATGTTGGACGAGAAAATCGAGGAACCGATTTGCAGCCAGTTGGCATCGCGTCCCGACAGGAAATAATCCTTTCCCGATTCGTTTTTCTTGCGCATGGAATAAAGCACCACTGCCAGCATGCCGATCACGAACAACGCGATGACAATCCAGTCAAGGCCGTTGAATACCGGCCCGGCGGATATTGAGGCAAAAGTTGAAAATACCGGGGGTTGTATGGAGTTCATGGTTGGTGTATTTATCCGTTGGTGTTCGATTGTCCGTAATAGGCGTTGGCGCCGTGTTTGCGTTGGTAATGCTTGTCCAAAAGATGCCTGGCAATGGGTTTGTTATCTGGCGCCAATAGCAGAGTTTTAAGCGCCATTTCAGCGACGATTTCCAGTGCCAGCGCGGTTTCAACGGCTTTCTTCGCCGAGCTTCCCCAAGTGAAAGGGCCGTGGCCGCTAACAAGGACGGCGGGTATTTCATCGGGATTCAAATCCCGGAATAGTTCCACGATAACGTTGGCGGTTTCCAGTTCGTAAGCGCTTTTAACTTCCTCAACAGTTAACGCACGAGTTGCGGGTATCTCGCCGTAAAAATAATCCGCATGCGTGGTGCCGAAGCAGGGTATGCCGCGGCCGGCTTGGGCAAAAACAACGGCATTGCGGGAATGAGTATGCACGACCGAGCGGATGTTGCCGAAAGACTGGAAAAGACGGCGGTGAGTTTCCGTGTCTGAGGAAGGATTGTATTTTCCTTCCACTTTTTTCCCGTCCAAATCCATGATGGTTATGTTCTCCGGAGTCAATAGAGAGTAGTCAACACCGCTTGGTTTGATGGCGAATATGCCTTTGGTTCTGTCAAGACAACTGACGTTGCCAAAGGTAATGTCAACCAAACCAAGACCAGGCAAAGTGCGGTTCGCTTCACAACATTCTTCACGGATGTCTCGGAAGTTCATAATTAAATAGCTCCCAGCCCGGAGGCTAGATGATAATAAATTTCGTTGTTGCGAAGGTTTTGACGGAAACCGCGCAGGTCGGTTTTCTTATCGATGATGGCCAGTTCCACTCCCGCGATATCCGCGAGGTTCTCTATATGCTCGGTGGTGACAGAATAACCAAAACCCGTGTGATGGGCGCCACCGGCGTAAATCCAGGCGGCACAAGCAGTTTTGAAATCCGGCGCACATTCCCAGAGGGCACGGGCGACGGGTAATTTCGGCAGCGGCTGGGTGGGTTTGACGACCTTGACTTCATTGACTAGAAAACGGAAGCGGTTGCCCAAGTCGATCAATGAGGCGTTGATGGCGGAGCCTGCCGGAGCAGTAAAGACCGAACGAACCGGATCTTCCTTGCCGCCGATGCCGAGAGGATGGATTTCGATGGAAGGCTTGC
The DNA here is from genome assembly GCA_031256975.1 of Verrucomicrobiales bacterium. Classification (GTDB taxonomy): domain Bacteria; phylum Verrucomicrobiota; class Verrucomicrobiia; order Methylacidiphilales; family JAAUTS01; genus JAIRPN01. The sequence continues at coordinate 409,216 of JAIRPN010000013.1, forward strand.
CGCTGGCAATGGATTCACAAATCTCCAGCATATGCGCGCCAAGTACCTGATGTTTGTTCGGCGCGAGGTGATAGGTGTAATCTTCCATGAAGGAAACCCCGCCGGGCAATCCGTCGGCAATGATTTTCATGGCGCGGACCAACGCGGCGGTTTTCCAGTCGCCTTCGCCAGCGAAGCCGTAACCATCCGCCATGAGGCGTTGAACGGCAAGGCCGGGAAGTTGCTTGAGGCCGTGCAAATCCTCAAAGGTGTCCGTGAACCCTTTGAAATTTCCTTCTTCCAGGAAGGCTCGTAATCCGAGTTCAATACGGGCGGCATCACGTAGCGACGCGTGACGATTCTGTCCTTTGCGCAAGGATTTGGTTACATTGTAACACTGCTCGTATTCGGCGCAAAGCAGGGAAACGGACGAGTCGCTAACCGCGTTGACGTAGCCTACAACATCGCCGATGCCGTAGGTATTGACTGAAAATCCGAATTTGATTTCAGCGGAAACTTTATTGCCGTCGGTGACGGCGACTTGCCGCATGTTGTCGCCGATGCGGGCGAATTTGGCTCCCTGCCAATCATGCCATGCCCTGGCGGAGCGCATCCAGGCGGCGATGCGGTCTTGCACTTCGGTATCCGACCAATGGCCAACAACGACTTTTCGGTTGAGGCGCAAGCGGGTGTGGATGAAACCGGCTTCGCGGTCGCCATGGGCGGCTTGGTTGAGATTCATGAAATCCATGTCGATCTTTTCCCAAGGGAGATCGCGGTTGAATTGTGTATGCAAGTGGAGGAATGGTTTTGCCAATTGAGTCAGACCGCCGATCCACATTTTCGACGGAGAGAAGGTGTGCATCCAAAGAATGAGTCCGGCGCAGGCGGGTTCGTGGTTAGCGTCGAGGCAGGCTTGGCGGATTTCCTCGGGAGTTTTCAACACCGGTTTGTAAACCAGTTTAAGCGGGATAAGTTTGGATTTGTTCAAGGCGCGGACGATGTGTTCGCTGTTAGCGGCGACTTGTTTGAGCGTTTCGGGGCCGTAGAGGTGTTGGCTGCCGGTTAAAAACCAGATTTCCGTTGGGGAGGTATTGTTCATAATTTAAAATTTTTTAAGCAGTGGCTTGAGTCTTGATGTGAATCAAATCTTTCATGATCTGGGAGAGATCGCAGTTTTTGTCCACCCCGCCAAAGGCGTCATGGATTTGGCGGTAAAGATGGTAGAGACGGTTGTAAACCTCGTGGTTAGCGGCGTTGCAGCGATAGAGCCTGGCCTTGAGCGAGGTCATGTGCTTTTGCGCTTCGGTAAAGTTGTCATATCCTCCGGCGGCTTTCCCCGCGATGACGGCGGCGCTAACTGCGGCTCCCAGCGCACAGGCCTGGCCAGAGCCGGACAGATGGATGTCACAGCCGATGACGTCGGCGTAAATTTGCGACAGCAGTTCGTTTTTCTCCGCAATGCCGCCGCAGCAGACCACCCGTTTGATTGGCACGCCGTATTCGGTCAGGCGTTCGATGATGGCACGTGCGCCGAAAGCGGTGGCTTCAATGAGTGCGCGGTAAATTTCTGCCGGGGTGGAATACAGGGTTTGTCCAAGCAGGAGTCCGCTGAGCAATTGATCCACCAATATGGTGCGGTTGCCGTTGTTCCAGTCGAGAGCGAGCAGGCCGCTTTGCCCGGGGCGGAGAGAGGTGGCTTCCGTGGTTAGCGCCTCGTGCGTGTTTTCATTGCCTTTGCAAACCACCTCGACGAACCATTTAAAAATATCGCCAACGGCGGACTGTCCGGCTTCGATGCCGTAATAACCGGGGAGGATGGAGCCTTTGACAATGCCGCATATGCCGGGGACATCGGCTATTTTTTTGTCGGCGCCAACCACCGCGCAGTCGCAAGTCGAGGTGCCGATGGCCTTGACCAGTACGCCTTCTTCGATGCCGCTGCCAATAGAGCCGTAGTGTACGTCCATCTCGCCAATGGCGATGGGAATACCGACTGGCAGGCCGAGTTTTTCCGCCCATTCGGGGCAAAGTTTTCCGGCGCTAACGGTAGCATCGTGGGCCTTGTCGTAAAGCCGGTCACGCAGTTCAGCCAGCTTGTGATGGAGCATGGCAAGGAATTTTTTGTCCGGCAACCCGTTCCATTCGTCGCAATACAATGCCTTGTGTCCGGCGGGACAGATGCTGCGGACAATTTTTTTTGGGTCGCTGACTCCAGCTAACAGCGAAGGGATGAAATCGGTCAGTTCGACCCATGAATAAGCGGCATCAAAGGTTGCCGGATCGACATTCAGGCAATGCCAGATTTTTGCCCAGAACCATTCGGAGGAGTAGGTGTTTCCGCATTTGGCCAAATAGTGCGGGTAGTGTTGCGCCGCTGTATTGGTGATTAGCGCCGCCTCTTGATGGCTGGTGTGATCTTTCCACAGCCAGCATTGCGCGTTAAGGTTATTTTCCCATTCCGGCGCACAACCCAGCGGCTTGTTGTTAGCGTCAACAGGCAGGGGGCTTGAGCCGGTGCAATCCACGCCAATGCCGATGATTTGTTGCGCGTTGAACCCGCCATTAACGGCTGCTTGTTTTAGCACGCCGCGCACTGCCTGTTCCAAACCTGACACATAATCCCCGGGATGCTGCCGCGCGAGATGGTGGTTGGCGGCATCGAGCAAGACACCCTGATGTCCACCGGGATAATTGACCACGCAGGTTCCTAATTCCCTGCCATTAACGCAGTTTACAACGAGGGCACGCACTGAATTGGTTCCATAATCAATACCAAGCGTGCAGGCAGATGAAGTCATGAAATTGACAATAGGGCAATTGCTTTTTGAGCCCAAAGTTCAATTTTGTATGACAGTAATATGAAATATCGGAGGAATCTCCGCTTGGTCATTAGCGTTCGAAGAAATCGAGGCTCCACTCGTCCAGCCATTTGAGGACAGGTTTGTCACCCTCCCATTGGATTGGCAACCAGATGTAACTTCCGTCAATCGGGTTTTTCGGTTGCCAGCGGTCGGCCATGAAGATGCAGGCACCGGGCTTGCCGCTAACAGGGAGGATGTAGGTGCCTTGTGATTCAAAGGTGGTTTTGTTTTGCTGGTCGGTGCCGCGACAGGGATTACCGAGCGATTTCCACTCGCCCATGATGTTGTCGGCAACGAAAGAACGGGCGGCATTGGGTGACCACATAGTGCAACCGGAGGTAATGAGATAGTATTTGCGGTTATGTTTGAAAATGGCCGGAGCTTCGTTGGAGCCATTCACCAGGCTGCGGACGTAACGTCCGTTATGTTTGGTGTAGTCATCAGTTAACTGTGCGATTTGCAACGTGCGGTTGTCTTCGGATGAGTAGATGTGGTAGGCGGTGCCGTCGTCGTCAACAAAGAGTGCCATGTCGCGCGACATCTGGCCGTTAGCATGGTCGCGGACATAGGTGTTGGGTGGCGGCTGGTTTTTATTATCGGGTTCGGGAGCATTCTCCGCCCAGATGCGGGGATTGGAACGGGTGGAGCCGAGGTATTGATAAGGGCCGGTGGCACGGTCGCTAATGGCGACGCCACTGCGTGCGGTATTGTAACCCTTGCCCTTGAATTCCAGATGGAACCACATGACAAATATCCCGGTGGTGCCGTTGTAAATAACTTTCGGACGTTCAATGATGCAGTCTTTGACAATCTCGCTGTTAGCGTCATCTGAAACATGCAACACGATGCCCTCGTCTTTCCAATTGTAGAGATCTGACGACGAGTAGCAGTGAACACCGACTTGCGCGCGGTTGCCTGCATCGCCTTCGATTTTGTGTTCGCCGAACCAATAGTAGATGTTGTCGTACAGCAGTATGCCGCCGCCATGGGCATTGATGTGGACTCCGTTGCTGTCGGGCCAACCCTGGCCCGGCTTGAAGCTGTTTTGTGTTTGAGCCTGCGTACTAGGGCTAGTGGATAGTAATAAAGCGCATGCCATTAGCGGGAATTGCCATAAGTTCATGATGAGCGCGGCATTTATCATGTGAATAATTGATGAGTCAATCAGTTTATGTTTGGAATCTAAAAACCCGGTGATGTTATATCCGCGCCGGATGAAGGATTCTGCTCGATATTACTGTCCTACATTTTAATTATTGAGATATCGCCGAAGATTAAATAAACAGGCTGAATGAAAAGCAAAACGTATCTTTGGGTTGTTGCGGTCGTGGGCCTGACGATCCTTGGCGTCAATCAAAGTCGGGCTCAGATTGTTTATGAATCTTTTTCATATACCAACGGACAGAACCTTTCCGGATTGAATGGCGGAATCGGTTTTTCCGGGGCATGGACCGCAGCGAATCCCGCTAACTCCCAAATAGGCACTGGCTCTCTCAGTGATGGGAACTTGGTGGTGCAGGGAAATGACTTGGCGATTAGCGGCAAAGTTGATTCCGGAAACGTCGGAAATGCTGACAATCTTTCACGGACGCTAACCACAAACTTGGGAGGAGCAGGCCAGGATATTTGGGTCAGTTTTCTCATGGAAAAAACAGCCGGCGCGGGGAGCTATGGCGGATTAATCTTGGGAACAGGCGCTACCCAAGTTGGAGCAGTCAGCAATGGCAAAGGACTATTTATTGGTTATTCAGGAGCTGCCTTTAGCATAGGTCCCAATGGGGCTGCTGCAGGCCTTAGCGGTGGCACAGTAACCACCGGCACGCCGCAGTTTATTGTCGCCAACTTAAATTACACTACTGCCACCGGCGGAACTATAACCTTATATCTTAATGCCACACCAGGCGGAAGTTTGGGAACAGCTCTGGGAAGTACTACTTTTTCCTTGAACAGTTTCGGCCAGATCGGGTTTGCCTCCTTGAGCGGGGTATTATTTGACGAAATCCGCATTGGAGACAGCTATCTGTCGGTTTCACCCATTCCTGAGCCCGCCCCATACACTTTGTTAGGCATTGGATTTTTGGCTTTGATACTTGTGCAAATAAATCGCAAGAGATTATTGGCTTGATGTGACCAACCGTTTTTTGACGGCAATTAGTGTTTATATTTTAACGGCCTGTTTTGGGCTAGAATTTGGTTATCAAACGGATACCTTGCTTCCATGATTCCTGCCGGCAGTCATAAAGAAGACCGAAAACGCTTTGTATCCATGGCCGATATAGCCAAGAAGGCAGGGGTGTCCAAGAATACAGTATCCCTTGCACTGCGTAAAGATTCCCGGGTATCGTCCAAGACTAGCCAAAAGATTATACATATTGCTAATCAGCTTGGTTATCAAAAAAATCCCACCATGGCGCATTTGTTGGTGGAGTTGCGCAAAGCTCGCTCCCCTTCTTTTAAGGCCACCTTGGCACTTTTTAACGCAAATAAGGATCTGCAGGCGTTTTTGCGTCATCCGACCATCCCGTCGTATGTTGCAGGTTGTCGGCGCCGGGCGGCTCAATTAGGTTATGCTCTTGATGAATTTTGGCTGTATGATCCCAATTTACAGGGCAACACCTTAAATCGGATAATGACTAGTAGAAATATCCGTGGTGCAGTAGTGATTGGAGAAATGTGGAATAATCATTTGCCGGAAAAATTCATGTGCATTTGGGAGAATTTCCCTTGTGTAGTCACGGGGGTTCGTACGCATAATCCGACACTCTCTTTCGCCTGTGTGGATCATCATGCTTTGGCAATGCAAGCCGTTGAACAAGCCATCAGGCTGGGTTACAAGAGGCCGGCAATCGTTATCGATCAGATTATTGACCAATTGGTGGAAGGACGTTTTACTGCGGGCGTGTATATTGCCCAGCAACAACTCGCGCCATCATCCCGTACGCGACCGTTTTTGCGAGTCAACCAAGCGCAGAAAGATATTTCTTTATTTAAGACTTGGCTAAGAAAAGAGAGGCCGGACGTTATTCTCACCCTTTATAACGCGACCAGGCACTGGCTTGAATCTTTGAACATCCAAATCCCGCAAGATATAGGGTTGATACAACTGGAATGGAGGCAGCAAAAACCGGAGTGGGCAGGCATGGATCAACATAATGATCTCGTTGGTGAGGCAGCTCTGGATATGGTGATCGAAATGATTCACCGAAACGAGAGGGGTATTCCCAGCTCACCCCGTGCCACGCTTATTGGAGGTACATGGGTGAATGGGATAACGGCAGTTGTCCAAGAATGAGGCAGGCGAAAGAGCAATGCTTTATCAATCGGATTACTTATGGACTGACTTACTAAAAGAATAATAGTGTTTATATGGTTGATATAATCTTAGGATGTTGATTTCCGATGATTTAAGTATCCATTCTTCAATGACTTGGAATCACCGGTCCGATTCCGATCTCCGCCTCCATTTTCCATTTTTGATACCAAATAAAAAACCCCAAGGTTAGCCTTGGGGTTTTTGAATGTCAGGAAGTTCGCATTAGAAGGTGTAAACGGCTTCGACGGCCACGGTTTGGGCGGTGTTTTGCCCATTGCCGTAGTAATAACCACTGCTGTCGTAAGAGCCCTGGATGTCATCACCAAAATCGACGCGGTATTCCGCGCGTAGGGTGAGGTTTTCAGCCAAGTTGAATCCAGCGGTCAGGGTAAGGCTCCAGATATCGGTATTATCCAAGGTTCCGTTTGGATCGCTGTTGGTGGCGGGCCATGAACCGAAGAGTTTTTGACCGTAATTGTCGTGCATGTAATCCGCACGGGCTGCCAAACTGAAGAGATCAGTGAACTGGTATTTGGCGTAAAGGGCAAGACCGAACCAAGTTTCCTCGTTGCTCCCCTTTCCAGTAATAAAGCTACCGTAGCCAGCGTCATTGGTGGCTAGTTGGGCATAACCGAAATCGCCATTAGCTCCTAATAATAATTTGCCATTGGCGAATTTAGGTGTCCAGTTGGCGACGATGTCGTTAATCACCACGTTACCGTTGCTGCTCTTATTGGCATCAATGCTGGGGATTACCTGACCTGCGGAGTCCCAGCTGTAATACACTGCATTCTGAACGCTGAAGTTACCCCCCTTGTTGGTATAACCGATCTTGGCTTCCATACCGTAACCGTCGTTGTTACTGTCAAAACCAGTATTGCTGTCGCTGTTGTAACCATTGACGATGGCCAAACCGGTGTTGAAGTTCTCGTTGATCTTGTACTCGGCGCTAACGCCGGTGTGGTACAAGGGAATCATGTTCTGGAACAAGTTACCGTAGGTGATGTTCAGGTTGGAAGGGCGTTCAATGACTTCGTAACCGAGCCAAGTGACGAACTTACCGACCTTGAAGTCGATGCCATTACCCACCGGAGCGCGGAAGGTGACGTAGCCTTGTTCCAAGAGGAAGGAATCCGAGCCGTTGTTGGTGTTGGGACCGGAGCCATTGCCGCCGAGGCCGCCGCCGGCATCTTCACCGAGCATGACATCAGCGCGGAAACCGGCCTGCCATTCGTTCTTATCAGTCAGATCCTTGGAAACAGTCAGTTTCACAGTGTTAAGATTGAAGTCGCCGCCGCTTTTGCCGTCCTGGCCAAAACGAGTACCGATTGTATTCGGAGTATTGCCGGATAATCCGGGGGCTGCGCTAATGAAATTGTAAATATAACCCGCATCGACGTAACCGCTGAGCTTGATCCCGGAAACGTCTGATTCGACGTAGTTAACCTTGTCCACTGCTTTGGACAAATCCTTGGCAGCTGGAGACGGAGTGGTGGTGTCGGCAAAAGCCGAACCTGATACAAAAGTGGCAGCCATCAATGCCACAAGACATTTATTCATATGATTCCTCCCTGATTTTGAACTGATTAAATTGACGTCAATCTGTCTGATGCTCAGGCATTAGACGGATTGATTCCCACAGGGAGAAAATTAGGTAAAGTGCTACTTTAGTCAATTATTATGTAGAAAGTTATTCAGGGAATGCGAAAAGGCTGCCCGGTGTAGGCATCATATACCACGGTACCGGATTTCATTCCGGTGTCGTTGATCATGAAATTGCTGAAGGGTGATTTGACTTGAGTATCGCTTTCAGGAATACCGTAGGGAGGTGCCGAAGTGATATTGTTATTGGCAGGAGTCACTTGGGCTTGAGGTTGGGTGCTGGCCGGAGTTGAAGTCGTGGTGGTTTGTGTGGTGGTCGTGGTCGTTGAGGCGGGGACATATACCGTTGAAGCGGTGTAAAGCGGCGTGGTGTACACAATGGTTGGCCCGAAATAGGCCGGACCATAAGGATGATAGCCCCACGGGCGGTAAGGATAATAACCGCAACCCCCTCCATAACCCACGCCGACACCGACGCGAACATAGGTGGCTGCGGGTGCCGTTGAGGTGAAAAATAATAAAAAAGTGCCAGCCAGGGCAATTATCGCGGAGAAAACCTTGGTTTTCATAAGAAACTTTCTGACTTAACCATACATCACGCATAAAAAAATTCCACTGCCAAAAATAATTGTAACATTGCTAAAACAAGGGATTGAAATTTAAGGTAAATCCTTGGGTGTAACGTTCTTTCATAAAAAGACGAGCACAGTTATGCAACCAATAAAATTGATTGTTTTAGTTGCTTAATTAAAAAAAAGTGCAATATTGCCTTTCAGAAACAAAAAAAGAGGAGCTTTCGGCTTTTTTTGATCGAAATTTTCCTTTTTGGAAACGGGAACAGTTTTGTTAGTGAGGCATACTCCTATGATTTACGCGACAAAACGGGTGAGAACGGTCGATTATGGACGTGTAGCACCATCCAAAACACGCCTGTTTCCATTTTTATATCTTCGCAACTTGCCGGATTTTCAAATTCCTTTCATGTCCTGTCACCTTAGGGCAGCGACTTTTCTTCAAAACCCAAACGTTAACCAACAAGGAGTAATATGAAGTATATCCTCGCATTCGATCAAGGAACCACCAGTTCACGCGCCATTGTGTTCGACCATGACGGCAACATCAAATCGGTCGCGCAAAAGGAATTCAAACAATATTTCCCGCAGCCAGCCTGGGTGGAGCATGACGCGTCGGAAATCTGGGCGTCACAACAGGGCGTGGCGACGGAGGCAGTGACCCGCGCGGGTTTGAAGATGAAGGACATTGCCGCCATCGGCATTACCAACCAGCGTGAAACAACCGTGGTCTGGGACCGCAAGACCGGCAAGCCGATTCACCATGCGATTGTCTGGCAGGACCGGCGCACGGCGGGATTTTGCGACCAATTGAAGAAGCAAGGATTGGCGGGAGAAATCCAAAAACGCACGGGCTTGGTGATCGACGCCTATTTTTCCGGCAGCAAACTGCGCTGGCTGCTTGACAATGTCGACGGCGCGCGCGCCAAGGCGGAAAAAGGCGAGCTGGCCTTTGGGACGATCGACTCGTGGCTGGTGTGGAACCTGACCGGCGGCAAAAAACACGTCACCGACCCGTCCAATGCCTCGCGCACGATGTTGTACAACATCACTACCAATGAATGGGATGATGAACTGTTGAAGATTTTGAACGTGCCGCGCTCGGTGCTGCCGGAAGTGGCGAGTTCCAGCGAGGTGTATGGCGAAACCGATGACGGGGTGCCGATTGCCGGCATCGCGGGCGACCAGCAGGCGGCCTTGTTCGGCCAGGCTTGCACCCAGCCCGGCATGGTGAAGAACACCTACGGCACCGGTTGTTTCATGCTGATGAACACCGGCGACAAGCCGATTCCCTCCAAGAACAATTTGCTCACCACCGTGGCGTGGCGACTGGGCAAAGGCAAAACCCAATATGCGCTGGAAGGCAGCGTGTTCATCGCAGGGGCGATCGTGCAATGGCTGCGCGATGGCTTGGGCATTATCCGCAAATCCTCGGAGGTTGAGGCACTGGCAAAGACCGTGCAGGACAACGGCGGCGTGTATCTGGTTTCCGCATTTGCCGGCCTTGGTGCTCCGCATTGGGACCAGTATGCCCGCGGCGCCATTGTTGGGTTGACCCGTGGTGCGACCGCCGGCCATATCGCCCGTGCGGCACTGGAGGGCATGGCGTTCCAAGTCGCGGATGTGTTGAATTGCATGGAAAAGGATTCGGGCATCAAACTGAAGGAACTGCGTGTCGACGGCGGCGCCTGCGCCAACAACCTGTTGATGCAATTCCAATCCGACATTCTCAACGTGCCGGTGGTGCGTCCGGCGATTACCGAAACCACCGCGATGGGCGCCGCTTATCTGGCGGGTCTGGCGGTTGGCTATTGGAAAGACCAGGCGGAAATCGCCAAGCAATGGAAATCCGACAAGATTTTCAACGCGGCGATGGATGCCAAGGTCCGTTCCGGTTTGATGAAAGACTGGGAAAAGGCATTGAGCCGGGCCAAGGCCTGGGCGGATGCCGAATGATGAATTGAAGACTAGAAAGATGACCAATGAACAGAGCTAAATTACTGGAATCCCTGCGTTCGAGAAACAAACCCTGGGACGTGGTGGTGGTGGGCGGCGGGGCGACCGGCCTCGGGGTGGCGTTGGATGCCACCTCGCGCGGATTGAAAACGGTGTTGCTGGAGCAGAATGATTTTGCCAAGGCGACTTCGAGCCGCAGCACCAAGATTGCGCACGGCGGGGTGCGTTACTTGCAACAGGGCGATATTCCGCTGGTTTACGAGGCTCTGCATGAGCGCGGGCTGATGATCCAGAACGCGCCGCATTTGGTGCATCCGTTGACTTACGTGGTTCCCACCTTCAAGTGGTGGGAACTGCCGTTCTATGGCATCGGCTTGAAGGTGTATGATGCGCTATCGGGGTTCACCAGTCTCGGGCGGTCGAAAATCCTGAGCCGTGCGAAAGCCTTGGAACATTTGCCGACCATCCGCAAGGAAATCAATGGCGGCGTGTTGTATATGGACGGACAGTTTGACGACGCGCGGCTCGCCCTGACGCTGGCGCTAACCATGAACGACCAGGGCGGCGTGCCGTTGAATTACATGAAGGTGACGTCACTGGTCAAGGCCGACGGACGGGTTAGCGGAGTGGTGGCCAATGACGAGGAAACAGGCGAAAAGTTCACCATTAGCGCCCGCGTGGTGGTGAATGCCACCGGTATTTTCACCGACTCGATCCGTCACATGGACGAACCTGACGCGCATCATTTGCTGAGTGTCAGCCAAGGCGTGCACATCGTGGTGGATAAATCCTATCTGCCCGGCACGACGGCTTTCATGATTCCGAAGACCGAGGACGGACGTGTGCTGTTTGGCATCCCCTGGCATGACCGTTTGGTGATCGGCACCACCGATATTCCGCGCGACGAGGCCGAACTGGAGCCGAAGCCGTTGGAGGAGGAAATTGAATTCCTGGTGCATCATTCGAACAAATACCTGACCAAGCCGCTGGCCCGCAAGGATGTACTGGCGGTGTTTGCCGGGCTGCGGCCATTGGTGGCTGCGGGCGATGGCAAGCAGACCAAAAAACTGTCGCGCAATCACCGGATCATTGTTAGCGATGCCGGATTGGTGACGATCGCCGGCGGCAAATGGACGACCTACCGCCGCATGGCCGAGCAAACCGTTGACCGCGTGGTTAAAGTGGGTGATTTGGAGGCCAAGCCCTGCCCGACCAAGCACATGCCCCTGCATGGTTATCTGGATGTCAGCGTGACCAAGGATATCCCGGAAACTGTTTACGGCACCGACTGGTTGCAAATCAAGCAGATTGCCGACGCTAACGGTGAACTGGCGCAAAAGATCCATCCGAATCTGCCTTATACGCTCGCGGAAGTGGTCTGGGCGGTGCGGGAAGAGCAGGCCCGAACATTGGATGATGTCTTGGCGCGGCGCACCCGCTCGTTGCTCCTGGACACCCGGGCCAGCATCGAGATTGCGCCGAAAATCGCGGCGCTAATTGCGAAGGAATTGAACAAGGACGACAGTTGGGTCAAACAACAAACGGAGGAATTTGTCGAGCTGGCGAAACGGTATTTGCCGTGATCGCCGTTAGCGAGTCAATTTTATCAGGAACTCAGTAACCATAACAAGGAAAGAACATGAAAAAACCAGTACTAGTAAAATGGTGTCGCCGGATCTTCGGATTTGGCCTGGCACCGGCAATGGGAGTGATCCTGCTAGTTGCAGGGACAGGGAGAGCCATGGCGGATACCGGAACGGCAGTTTCCGGGACGACGGACAGCACCAAGGTCGTCGACACGGCGAAATCCGTGGAAATGACCACACAATCACAGTCGATCTGGGATCAGAAGTATCTGACCGGGGACTGGGGCGGACATCGAACAGATTTGGAAAACGAGGGCGTGACCTTCGATTTCAGTTACATCAACGACTTGCAGTCGGACCTGACCGGCAACCAGACGCATCATGTGACCAACTTCGGACGTATCCGCGGTTCGGTGACGATTGATTTGCAGAAGATGGCCGATTTCGACGGTAAGTTCTTCATCACCGGGATGTGGCAGTTTGGCAAAAATCTGGGTGCCGAGTTGAATACCTTCACCAGTCCGAGCAGCATCGCCGGTTACAACAGTTTCCGGTTGGATGAAGCTTGGTACGAGCAGGGCCTGTGGGATCACAAGATCCGCGTGAAAGTCGGTCAAATAGCGGCGGTGAATGATTTCGGCCAGACCGGGTTGTTCCTGATGAACGATGAAACCGGTTACAGCCCGAATATCAACTTCTACCCGTTGCAGCCGTTCAGTCCGGCGGGCAAGCCGGGCGTGGTGTTGACGTTCGATCCTTCCGGCAAAGACCAGGGATTTTACGTCAAGGGCGGTGCCTTTACCGCTTACGAAGATGCGTATCATCCGGACACCAGCGGTCTCGACTGGTACAACGATTTCAACTATGGCGCGGCGGGAACCTTTGAAATCGGTTACAATGATTCCAAGGGTGATTACCCCGGTGTGTACAAGTTGGGCGTTAGCTTCAACGACATCAGCCGTTACAACGACCTGCAGACCGGCGAGCCAAAATCCGGTGACTTCGTGGCGTATTTCACCTACCAGAAAACCGTTTGGCGTCCGCTCGGCGCTGATGGCAAGATCGACAAGGATCGTGGCTTGGATTTTCTGTTGCAAGCTCTGGGTGCGCCTGAAGACCGCAACCCGATTCGTTTCGAAGGCTTGCTCGGCGCAGTCTATAACGGCCCGTTCGAAAGCCGTCCGCAGGATAAGGTCGGCTTGGGCGTTATCTTTGCCGATGCCAGCAGTTCGCTGAGCAGCGACAACAAGAACAGTGGCGCTCCCGGTTCGGGATCGCTGGGGACGCAGGTCGCGCTGGAATTGTCCTACCAGTACAATCCCGCCCCGTGGTTCTCGATCCAGCCGGACTTGCAGTACATTGTCAATCCGGTCGGGCCGAACAATCCCCAATCGAGCAATCGTGACAACATTTTGATCGTCGGTCTCAGAACCATTCTGCGCTTCTGAATAGTTAGGAAACAAAAAACGAAAGGAACAGTATGTTGGAAGGATATACATTCATTGGAGAATTAATGGGCACGGCAACGCTGATCGTCCTGGGTGACGGCGTGGTTGCGGGTGTGCTGCTCAAGGGATCAAAGGCCGAGAATGCCGGCTGGGGTGCGATCACCGCCGGTTGGGCATTCGCGGTGATGGTTGGCGTGTTCGTTGCCGGAGCTTTTGGCAGCGCACAGGGCGACATCAATCCGGCTGTAACCGTGGCCAAGGCGATTCTGGCAGGCGATTATCAATTCGTCGTGCCGATGATTGCCGCGCAATTGATCGGTGCCATTATTGGTGCGATCGTTGTCTGGCTGGCTTACCTGCCGCATTGGGCGGGGACGGAGAACAAGGCCGCCAAGCTCGGCGTGTTTTGCACCGCCCCGGCGATCCGCAGCAGCGGTTGCAACGTACTGACCGAAGCCATCGGTACCATCGTGCTGGTGCTCGGCGTATGCTGCATCTTCGGCGTGGCCAAGACTCCCGGAGCGACCATCGCGGGAGGACTTGGACCTTACCTGGTCGGCGCTTTGGTGTGGGGCATTGGTTTGTCCCTCGGCGGACCGACCGGTTATGCCATCAACCCGGCCCGTGACCTTGGACCGCGCATCGCCCATGCGTTTTTGCCGATTGCCGGCAAGGGCGGTTCCGACTGGGGTTATTCCTGGGTGCCCGTGATCGGCCCGCTGATCGGCGCGGTTTTGGCCGTGCTGATTTATCGTGTGGCTTTGTAATGCTGTAACCAATCGCCGCTAACGGCAATTCCGCCGTTAGCGGCCGGTTCGGCAAGACCGCTCCGAGCGGATTGACTGTCCGTTCCGACCGATTTTTCCAGAACCAAAACAACCGGAGTATAATCATGAAAAAACTAATCAATTCCCCCGAACACTTGGTGGTTGAATCCATGGAGGGATTCGTTGCGGCGCACCTGGACTTGGTGCAGGCGCATTTCAACCCGAATTACATCATCCGCGCAGATGCGCCGGTGAAGAAGAAGGTCGCCATCATTAGCGGCGGTGGCAGCGGGCATGAACCGATGCACGGCGGTTATGTGGGCGAGGGCATGCTGGATGCGGCCTGCCCGGGCGCGGTGTTTACCAGCCCGACTCCCGACCAGATGTATGAGGCGTCGAAGGCAGCCCATGGCGGCGCCGGGGTGCTGCACATTGTCAAGAATTACACCGGTGACGTGCTGAATTTCGAGATGGCGGCGGACCTGTTGCGCGCCGACGGCATTGAAGTTGAAAGCGTAATCATCGATGACGACGTGGCGGTGAAGGACAGCTTGTACACGGCCGGGCGCCGGGGCGTCGGTGCCACGGTGCTGGCGGAGAAAATCACCGGTGGCGCGGCCGCCGCCGGCTGGGGACTCAAGGACGTGGCGGATATCTGCCGCAAGGTGAATGCCAATGCCCGCAGCATGGGCGTTGCGCTGACTTCCTGCACGGTGCCGCATGTCGGCAAGCCGACCTTTGATTTGCCCGAGGACCAGTATGAACTGGGCATCGGCATCCACGGCGAACCGGGCCGCACCCGCCTGCCGCTGGAATCCGCCGACAAGATTGTCGAGCGCATGATGGAGCCGATCATTAGCGACCTGCCGTTCAAGTCAGGCGACGAAGTGTTATTGTTTGTCAACGGCATGGGTGGCACACCGGTATTGGAACTCTACGTGTTGTACCGCAAGGCGCAGCAGTTGGCGGCCAAGGCCGGATTGAAGGTGGTCCGCAATCTGGTCGGTCCCTACATGACCAGCCTGGAAATGGCGGGCGCCTCGATCACCTTGTTGAAACTGGATGACACCTTGAAAAAATACTGGGACGCACCGGTCAATACCCCGGCGTTGCGGTGGGGAAAATAAAAAGTAATATTGTCTTAACCAGATTATGAATGAACTGACCGCCGCCGCCGTGATTGATTGGCTGACCGCCTTGTCAAAAGTTTACAACGAAAAGAAGGATTATCTCACCGACCTGGACCGGGCGATCGGCGATGCCGACCATGGCGCCAACATGGCGCGCGGGTTCACGGTGGTCGCCGAGAAAATCTCGCCGTTGGCGGACAAGGATATTGGCACGATTTTCAAAACCGTGGCCATGACGCTGATCTCGACCGTCGGCGGGGCCAGTGGCCCGTTATACGGCAGTTTCTTTTTGCAGGCTGCCGGAGTTACTAATGGCAAGACCGGGCTAAACGCGGGCGAGGCTGGGACGATGTTGGAAGCCGGGCTCAAGGGTGTGGTCGCGCGCGGCAAGGCCGCCGTTGGCGACAAGACCATGATTGACGCGATGACTCCCGCCGTCGCGGCCTTCCAAGCGGCTGCCGGCGAGGGCTTGTCATCGGCGGCGGACAAGGCACGGCAGGCAGCCAGAGCCGGTGCGGATTCCACCACGCCGCTGGTGGCGAAAAAGGGACGCGCGAGTTATCTGGGCGAACGCAGCGCGGGTCATCTCGACCCCGGTTCCGAATCCACCGCCTTATTGTTTCAAACGTTGTACGACATTGTGGTGAAATAACGGTTTGCGAATCGACGGCGTGCCTGGCGCAATCGTCGGATTTATTCCATATTTTTACTGCAGGCTGTTGTGAAACGGATTAATTTGAAATTGAACACAGAAACGGTTTTATGGTTGGACTGGTTTTAGTTTCACACAGCCGTCCGTTGGCGGAAGCAACATTGACCCTGGTTCGCGCGATGACGGGACCCGAGTTACCGATTGCCATCGCGGCGGGTGCGGGCGCCAACCACGAGGATTTGGGAACTGACGCGGTGGAAATCTCCGAGGCGATCCAGTCGGTTGCTGGTGCTGATGGCGTCGTGGTGCTGATGGACATGGGCAGCGCGGTGTTGAGCGCGGAGATGGCGCTGGATTTCCTTGATGAGTCGCTAAAGACGAAGGTGAAACTTTGTCCGTCGTCGTTTGTCGAGGGAGCTGTGGCGGCCGGCGTAATCGCGAAGGTGGGAGGCAGGCTGGAGGATGTGTTGCACGAGGCGTCGGTTTCACTGGCGCAGAAGACCGAGCATATATCACCTGACGAAGCGGCTGTCCAACCCAAGGCGGTCACGGACATTTCCAAGCATGAAAACGCCAAGGCGCTGCGGGTGATTGTGCCGAATCCGAGCGGGTTGCATGCGCGGCCGGTGGCGAAGTTGATCCAGGAAGCGGCGAAATTCAGCAGCGAAATCCAAATCCGCAATCTGACCAACGGCAAGGGACCGGTATCGGTCCGCAGCATGACCGGTATTGTGGCACTGGAAGCCTTGCGCGGTCATGAGGTTGAGCTGAGCGCGGCGGGGGAGGATGCCGATGCGGCGCTGGAGAATTTGCGGGTGGCAATCAAAACCGGGTTGGGTGATTCCCTGCATGAAACAGCCCGGAATGCCGCCAATGTGGAAAATCCCGAGCCATTGAGGGAGGGCGAGGGACAGGGCAAGCCGATCGGGGTTTGCAAGGGTGTGGTGATCGGCTCGGTATATTACCCGCAGGCGGTATCGTTTGAGTTGCCCACCGGTCCAGCCCGGGACGCTAACCACGAACTGGGGTTATTGCGTTCGGCGCTGCAGGCCACGATGCAAATTCTGCGGCGCAAGGCCGAAGAAATTTCCCGCAGCATGGGCCGCGAGCGCGGGGAGATTTTTGTCGCGCAGACCATGGTGTTGAGCGACCCGGCATTGATGGAACAGGCCGAGCAATTGATCCGCAAGGAAAACTGCCAGGCGGCGCAGGCGTGGTGGCAGACTGCCGAGGGCGTGATTCAAACCTACCGCAACCTGAACGACGACAATTTGCGCCAGCGGGCGGAGGATTTGAAGGATGTGGCGCGGCTGGTGTTGACCCAACTGGGTGTTAGCGTCAGTGACAAGCTGGAAATTCCCCGTTCCGGGATCATGGTGGTTAATGAGCTGACTCCGGGGCAGGTGGCCGGGCTGGATAAGGACAAGGTGCTGGGAGTGATTTGCCTGGAGGACGGGCGTACTTCGCACAGTTCGATTCTATTGCGGTCGCGCGGGATTCCCGCGATCGTGCAGGCCAAACATTTTACGCCGTCGTTGTTGCATTTGGAATTGCCAATGGTCTTGGCGATGGACGGCGAGACCGGGGAAATCTGGATCAATCCGGACATGAAGGAATTGAAGAAGATCCACGAACGGCAGATTCGCTGGACCGAGCAGGTATCATTGGAAAAACGCGACAGTATCAAGCCTGCGGTGACCTTGGATGGCCGGAGCTTTGAGATTTTCGCCAATGTGGGACGCGTGGAGGATGCCGAGGATGCCGCTAATAACGGGGCGGACGGTATTGGCCTGTTGCGCACCGAGTTTATGTTTCTGCATCGTGACAGCGCGCCGACCGAGCAGGAGCAGGTGGAGGAATTGCACCGGATTCTCAAGCCAATGGCGGGCAAGCCGGCGATCATCCGCACGCTGGATGCCGGGGGCGACAAGGAGTTGTCGTATTTGAACATGCCGAAGGAGGCCAACCCCTATCTCGGAGTCCGCGCCATCCGCCTGTGCTTGCGCAACAAGGAATTGTTCCAGGAGCAATTGCGGGCGATTCTCCGGGTTAGCGCCGAGTATGACGTGCGGGTGATGTTCCCGATGATCGCGGCGTTGCAGGAACTCAAGGAAGCCAAGGCGGAGTTGCAAAAGGCGCATGAGACGCTAACGGCGAAAAACATCAAACACCGCTGGCCGATTCCCACCGGCATGATGATGGAAGTGCCCTCGGCGGCGATTGTCTCGCATTATTTCGCGCCGGAGATTGATTTCGCCAGCATCGGCACCAACGACCTGACGCAATACACGCTGGCGGTGGACCGCGGTAATCCGGAATTGCAGGAATTGCTGAACAAGGAGTTGAACCCGGCGGTGCTGGCGCTGATTAACCGGGTGGTGTTGTCGTGCAAGAGCAGGGAGATTCCGGTGGCGGTTTGCGGGGAAGCGGCGGCGAGCCCGGCCTCGGCGTCGGTCTTCCTGGGGCTTGGCGTCAGCGAGCTGAGCATGAGCGGTCGCAGCATCCCGGCGATGAAGCACTGGGTGCGCAGCCAGTCCTTGTCCGAGATGGAAATGGAAGCCCGCAATCTGATGCAGCAGCGATTGCCCTACATGGTCAAATAACCCGGCCATTGGCGGGGCCGATTCTCATGGCATTTTTGCCAGTCTTTGTTAGCGTCTTGCTTTTCTATGAAGATTGCAAGGAACTCCAAGCTGGTGTTGATCGGGGATTCAATTACGGACGGGGAACGCGCCCGCCCGGTGGGAGAGGGGTTGTTTGGCGCGACCGGCAAGATTTACCCGTCCAAGGTGCAGGGGCTGCTGGGTGCGGTGTATCCGGAACAGAAAATCCGCGTGGTCAATATGGGGATTAGCGGCAATACGGTGCGCGATTTGAAGGGGCGCTGGCAGGCGGACGTGTTGGATTTGCATCCGGATTGGCTGGGAATTCTGATCGGAATTAACGATGTGTGGCGGCAGTTCGATTTGCCGTTGCAGGTGGAAACCCATGTGAAATTACCGGAATATCGGGAAACCTTGGAAGAATTGATCAAGAAAACCAGACCGAAGTTGCAGGGCTTGGTGTTGATGTCGCCTTTTTTCATCGAATTGAACAAGCAGGACCCGATGCGCCGGATGATGGACGAATATGGCGCGGTGGTGAAGGAATTGGCCGCCAGCTACGACGCGCTGTTCGTTGATCTGCAGGCGGAGTTTGACCGGATATTGCAACATACCTATTCGGCGGATTTGGCCTGGGACCGGGTGCATCCGAGTGTGGTCGGGGAGACGCTAATCGCCAGGGCTTTCCTCAAGGCGCTGGATTTTCAATTTTGATCGGTAACTGACGCTAATGACGAATTGGTACCAGGCGTTGCGGCGGAAATGGATTTGGTGGACGCTGTTCCTCGTCTGGCTTGGCGCGGTGTTTTATGCCTCGTCAATGACCGGGCAGGAGGTTGCGCCGGTGGTGCCGACCTTTTTCCTGCACAAGGTGGCGCATTTCATTGCTTATGGCTCGGGCACGGTGATTTTGGCATTGAGTCTGCGGTTGAGTACGAAGTGGAGTTGGCGAAAAATCGCCGTGATTAGCGTGGTGGTGGTTTCGCTTTACGGGGCGACCGATGAATGGCACCAGTTGTACACGCCGGGTCGCGACGGCACGGTGAGGGACTGGGCGATCGATACAGCCAGCGGGATTGTCGGCGTTGGCGTCTTGTTATGGGTCAAGGATCGGTTGAAGCAACGGTTCGCGCCGAAGAATTAATTCCGGTAAACCGTCACCACGCCGAGATTGCCGCTAATGCGGAACACCGCCGGATCCTTCGGCGGGTTGCTGTTATCCTGCGAACTGACAATGCCGAATTCAATGTATTGATTCAGTTCGCTTTCCGACATGGCTTGGCCGCTGGGGGTGAACACCATCAACCGGTTGAGGGCGATGGTTTTTCCCCCTGCCGGAACGGTGATGCTGCCGTCGTTGAGGGAATTGATGTTGGAAGGATCGACATCCGGATTTGGCAGGCTGGAGGGTTTGAGTACGTTTTTATCGGTAAGGTTGATATGTTCAAAGGAACGCGGTGAGCCGCTGAGTTGCAGATTGTTGCCGGAGGTCAGGTCGACATTCGGCGAGCCGGACAAATCAACGGCATTGGTGCCGTCATTGGAAGAAAAGGTGGCGATCCACAGCGTGGGATCTTGCGCTGCGGTGGTTGCCGGATTTCCGTTTTTGTCGAGTGTGCCCAACGCGACATAGACGTAAGTGTTTTTGGTCACGGCTTCCTGGCGGGCGTTATTCAGCACACCGGTGAGAAGGGTGACGCTGTTGGTGATCGACTGGCCCTTGCCAAGTCCGCGAATCGAGGGGATGGCGATGGCGACCAAGACGCCCATGATGGCGACGACCACCAGCAGTTCGATCAGGGTAAAGGCAGATTTGCCGGAACGTTGCCGTGAAGGAAAATGAATCATGGTGACTTTATAGCAAATGACTGCCAGTTGGGAAATGACGGATTTTGAGCGTTAGCGTCGCGGGTCAGATTTTTTTGATGACCGACATTGGCTCAAAACTGGTCAGCGCGCGCTTCCAGAAATACCTGGCCGACGGGGTGGAACGTTCCGGGATTTTGCTTTGGTAGGCAATGCTGCTGATCTCATCGGTGCGGCGGCGGCGGGTGTTGTTGCGTTTGAGCAGGACGCGGTAGAGCAGGGCGAAATTACCCTTGGTGGGGCGGTCGAACAGGTCGATCAAGTAGGCGTGAGACACACGGTGGCCGGTTTCCTCGGTAATTTCCCGTTTCAATGCGCCGAGCAGGGATTCGTTGCGTTTGACCTTGCCGCCGGGCAGGGCCCATAGTTTTTTGCCATAGGCCTGCTTGACCATCAAGACCTGGCCGTAAGGGTCTTCGATCCAGGCCATGACCGAAATAGCCTTGTTCACTCCCGTCCGGACCTTGGGTTTGGTCGGTACACGAACGGGTCTCTGTTTGCGGATTGCCACTCTGCGCCGCAGTGTAGGCACTTCCGGGGCGTTTGTACAGCGTAGAAATGAGGAAAAATTACGCCATTGTTAGCGTCGCTGATATTGAATAATCCGCATTAGCCTGTTAAATTGAACCCGTGCAACGTGAAACCAAACAACGGGATGCGATACGGCTGGTGTTCGACGAGAACGAGTCGCCCCTGCTGCCCAACGAAGTCCTGAAACTGGCGCAAAAGACCGTGCCGACCCTGAGTCTGGCGACGGTTTACCGCACGCTGAACGCCTTTGTGCAGGAGGGGATGCTGCGGCTGGTGTCCCTGCCGGCCGAGGCGCCGCGCTTTGAGAGGGCGGGGAAGCACCATCACCATCACTTTGTTTGCCGCAATTGCAAAAAGGTTTTCGAGGTCCATGCCTGCGCGGGTTCGATGCAGAAAATGGTGCCGGCGGGATTTGAAATGGACGATCACGAGATTACCCTGTATGGGTTATGCGCGGATTGTTCCAAGCAGAGTAAAAATTAAGCAAGAGGAGTCAGTGTGTTAAGCAAGCAGGAAGTCAGGGGTTATTTGTTGGCGGCCAAGGGCGGCGGCATGGTGCAGGTATTTGCGCTGTTGACCGGCATTCCGGAATTGTACCGCTTCGCGCCGGTACGCTGGCTGTGCTGGACGATGATCGGCGTCGGCCTGGTGGTGGCCTTGAGCGGCCTGTGGATTGCCGCCAACCACGAAAAATCGCAGGGCTGAATTCTGCATTGTGCGGGGACGCCAATGGCGACATAATCGCCGCTTCGCATGATTCAATTGTTTCTCAAGGGTGGGCCGGTTATGTGGCCCATTTTGGTGCTTTCCATCATCACTGTCGGCGTGGTGCTGGAACGGATTATTTTCCTCTGGAGCCAGGCGGCGCGGCGGGATTCCTCGACGGTGCAGAGGATTTTCCTGAACGTGGAGAAACGCGATGTCAATGCGGCCATTAGCGCCGGGGAAAATTCCGAGGACATGGTGGCACAGGTGTTGGTGGAAGGCTTGAAGCATCGCGATATTTCCCTGACCGAGGCGATGCTGGAGGCGGCCAGCAGTGAACTGGATCGCTACAATCGCGGCCTGGTGGTGCTGGACACCGCGGTGACATTGGGGCCGTTGCTGGGCCTGCTGGGAACGGTTATCGGCATGATCCGCGCCTTTGGCGTGGTGGGAGCGGGTGAAATCGCCCGCAATGAACTGGTCATCACCGGCGGTATTTCCGAATGTCTCATCACCGTGTGTTTTGGTTTGGGGGTGGCGATCGTGGCCATCATCCCGTTGAATTATCTCAATTCCCGGTTGGAAAAGGTGCGGCGCCAATTGGAATCGGCAATGACCCGCCTGGAGTTGCTGGTCAAGGAGTAACATGGCACGCTTAGCGAGTCCCAGGGCCAAGGTGCGGCCAAGGTTGGAAATCATCCCGTTCATCGATGTGATGTTTTTCCTGCTGGCGACTTTCATGATGGTCTCGCTGTCGATGATTCATAATGCCGGCATCGATGTGAATCTGCCCAAGATGGGCACGGCCAAGAACATGGACAAGCAACCGGACGAACTGACCATCAGCATCAATCAAAAGGGCGAGATTTTCGAGGGACGCAACACAGTGACGCTGGAACAATTGAAATCGCGGTTAGCGGGTTGGAAACAGGCAGCGCCGGAGGGCAGGATTATTTTGCAGGGCGACTACGGTTGTGACTTTGGCAAGGTAGTTGAGGTCATGGATGCGGCGCGGGCGCTCGGGTTGGAAAAGCTGGTGATCCGCACCGACAAGCCGGAAAGCAGACAACCATGAGTGACAAGGTTCCAACGCTAACCGTCAACGAAATTTACCAGAGCATCCAGGGAGAGAGCACCTTTGCCGGTTTGCCCTGTGTGTTCATCCGCCTGACCTTCTGCGACCTGCGCTGTTCGTGGTGCGATACCGAGTATGCTTTTTACGAAGGCAACAAGATGTCGCTGGATGAAATCCTCGCGGAGGTCGATAAATTTGACTGCCCGCTGGTGGAGCTGACCGGCGGGGAACCGTTGTTGCAACCGGCCTCCCCGGCGCTAATGACAAAGCTATTGGAAAAAGGTTATCAAGTCCTACTGGAGACCGCCGGGCACCGCGATATCTCGGTGGTCGACCGCCGCGTAGTCCGCATCATGGATTTGAAATGCCCGGACAGCGGGATGAGTGACAAGAACCGCTGGGAAAACATTCCCGGACTGACCGCCAACGACGAAGTCAAATGTGTCATCGCTTCCCGCGCCGATTATGAATGGGCGAGGGAAAAGGTGTTGCAGTACGATTTGCCGGACAAAGTCCGTGCCGTATTGTTCTCCGCGGTATTCGGCAAGATCGAGCCGCGCCAGATCGTCGACTGGATACTGGCTGACAAATTGCCGGTGCGTTTCCAGCTCCAGATGCACAAGTTTATCTGGGATCCGAAGAAGAAGGGCGTTTGAACTTCGCTGTTAGCGGGTGGTATTGAGAATCTTTAGCGCCTTTGCCACGTTGTTGGTGCGCATGATCATCAGGCCGCGTTTGGCGGTCGGGTGGGTGGCGCAGTAGGCGTATTCGATATTGACCTTGTGTTTGGCAAGGGTTTCGGCGATCTTTTGCAGGGAACCGACCTTGTTGTCGCCGTCGATCAACAGGACTTCGGTTTCCACGACGAGAGTGCCGTGTTCCTCAAAGGCCTTCAATGCCTTGTCGGGGCGGTCGACAATCAGGCGGATGACCATGTGGTCGACGGTGTCGGAAGTGCTGATGGCCCAGATGTTGATTTCCTCGCGGGCGAGGACCTTGCAGACGGAAGCGAGCATGCCGGGTCTGTTGGCGATGAACAGGGCAAGCTGGGTGGCGATTTGCATTCCCCAAAATAGCACAAGGCCATCTTTTTTCCTGCTTTTATTCATTCGAGATGTTGTGTGGTTGCCGTTTACTTTTTCCTTGTCATTTTTGCTTGTTGGGCGAGTTTCTTACGCCATGTGGAGGAGGATAGCCTTGGTCTGTGTACTGTTCGCATTTCTGTTGAACTGCGGCGGCCACTGGTATGTCCTTCAGGGGGTCGCCTGGGTTAACATGATCCGGGATTATTCCCAAATGGTACCGCTGGCCCAGGCCGTGGCGATGACCTTCAGCGGAAAATATCCCTGTCCGATGTGCAAGGCCATTGCCGAGGAAAGACAAACGGAAAACGCCAAGTTCTGCTCCTTTTCCAAGGAATTGAAAAAAATCTCCGCCTGTGACGATGTCCGGGTGCTTGAACCAACCGCCAGGCCGGTGACTTATTTTGAAGCATTGGCGGAACCGCGCTTTCGCAACGATTCCCCGACTACTCCGCCTCCCCGATTGGCGTTGCTTTGACGCAATTGCGGCCCGCTGATTTTCCGGCGGGTCATCCCCATTATTAATCAATCAGGGCAGGATACGGCTTATAAAACCCGTTCATCCTGCCGGCTGTCCGTCCTGTGTTGTGGACGCGATGGAAGGAATATTTTGTGAATTTAAAACCCTTTGTATATGCAGGGATATTCTCCCTGTTTGTTACCGCATGCCTGGTGACCGGCCAACAGGTGGCGGAAAATGTTGAACCCCATAACCCGCCGGACACTTCTTCGTTGCAAGAGGTTTCGACCGGTACGATTACCACCTTGGAACCGGTTATCGTCACGGGCGAGGCTCAACCCCCCGGTTTTTCCGCCGTGGAGCAGTCGACTCCGCCGATCAAGGAACGTTATCAATTGCCGCAAACCTCGCACAGCACCGATGCGGAACACATCAACGAGACAGTCAACATGGTGGATACCGGGGATGCGGTGAAGTATTTCCCCAGCCTGTTCCTGCGCAAACGCAACAACGGGGACACCCAGGCGGTGTTGCAAACCAGGACCTGGGGCCTTAATTCCAGCGCCCGCAGCCTGGTCTATGCGGACGACATTTTGTTGTCGGCACTGATTGGTAACAACAATACCAATGCCGCGCCGCGCTGGGGTTTGGTTTCGCCGATACAGATCGACCGCATTGATTTTCTGTACGGCCCGTTTTCAGCGGCTTATCCGGGCAATTCGGAAGGCGGTGTGATGCAAATCACCACCAAGATGCCGGATAAATTATTGGTGGATGCCACGCAGACCGAGGCCTTTCAGACCTTCAGTCTGTATGGCACCAAGGACAGCTACCGCACCGACCAGACCGCGGTGGCGTTGGGCGACAAGCACGGCGATGTCTCCTGGCTGGTCACCGGCAATTACCAGAACAGTTACAGCCAGCCGCTTTCCTTCATCACCAGCACCACAGCTCCGGCAGGCACCACCGGAGCTTATGATGCGGTCAACAAAACCGGCGCTCCGGCTGATGTGGTGGGCGCGGGCGGTTTGTTGCACACGCAGGTGACCAATCTGAACGGCAAGCTGGCTTGGGATGTCACGCCCGAGCTCAAGGCAACCTTCCAAACCGGTTTTTTCCTGAACAACACGGACTCCGATGTGCAAACTTATCTTCAGGGACCAAGCGGAAATCCGACTTATGCCGGGCTGAGTGGTTTTGCCAACAACAACTACCTGCTCAACGAGCAGCATTTGGCTAATGCCATTTCGTTCAAGAGTGATACACGGGATGTGTTCGACTGGGATTTTTCCTTCTCGAATTATTATTATTTGCACGACATCCAGAGGAACCCGTATTCGGCCTCCAAGACCGGCGCCGGTTTTTCGGCCAACGGCATTATCACCAATTTGAACGGCACCAATTGGCAAAATGGCGATCTCAAGGGAATCATCCGTCCCTTCGGTGTGGACGGAGAACATGAGATCAGTTTTGGCATTCATACCGACCGGTATGAACTCAATAACACGACCTATGGGACGGCGAATTGGACCGGGGGAGGTGATTCCACCGGAAAGCAATACACTGCCAGCCTGGGAGCCACGGTGACCGAGGGGTTTTGGGTCCAGGATGCCTGGCGTTTTGCCCCTGATTTCAAACTGACCCTCGGCGGGCGCTTGGAAAACTGGCAGGCGATGGATGGTTATAACTTGGCCACCAAGCAGGACAGTTCCGGGAACATCACCAGCAGCACCACGCAAAGACAACCCGACCTGGACGCCCTGCGTTTTTCGCCAAAAGCATCCCTCGGCTGGACACCTTCACCGGAATGGGAATTGGTCGGTTCGTTCGGACAGGCCTATCGTTTCCCGACGGTGACCGAGTTGTACCAGATTGTTTCCACCGGTCCCACTTTTTCCGTGCCCAATCCGGACTTGAAACCGGAGAATGATTACAGTGCGGAAATCGCCCTGACCCGGAAGTTTGCCGACGGCAGCAAGGTCCGCCTTTCCGTGTTTAATGACTATGTTGAGAACGCCCTGATTTCCCAGACCGGATACCTCTCCGGCCAGACTCCCTACACCTTCGTGACCAACGTCAACGCCATTCGCAACACCGGGGTGGAACTGGATGCGCAAAAGGACTCTGTGCTGGTCGAGGGTCTGGATTTCTTTGGAAACGTGACCTATGTCAATTCGGAGATCCTGAGCGATCCGTCGTTTGCCAGCGCAACCGGCAGCACGGCCGAGGGGAAAAAAGTGCCCTATGTGCCGGACTGGAGGGTGACGTTCGGAACAACCTATCATCCGGACAAACACTGGTCGCTAACAGCGGTGCTGCGTTACAGTGGCAGGCAATACTCGACCTTGGATAATTCCGATACCACTTCCGGAGTATTTGGCGCCTTTGACAGTTTTTTGGTCGTGGACCTGCACGCCCAATACAAGGTCAATGACTGGTTTTACATCAATGCCGGTATCGACAATGTGAACAATGAAAAATACTTTCTCTACCACCCGTTCCCCCAACGGACTTACAGCCTGGCAGTCAGGCTCCAGTATTAAACCACCAACAGAAGACACCTATGAAAATCATGATTATTAGCGTGATGGCATTATTGCTTGTCGTCGGATGCTCCGGCGGCAAAAAACGGCAGGACACGGTCCAAGCCCCGGAACCCATGTCCTGGCACATTCTGGAAGAACAAACCCAAACCTTCGCCTCTGGTGTGCAAAACCATGATGTGCGTGTTTTGCATAAACTGGATCATGCTGTTACCGGGGAAATGGCCGGGCTGCAAAAACTCGGTTCGTCGTTAGCGGTGGAGAAGAAGCAACAATTGGAACCCTTATTAGCCGACTTGGCGAAGCAGGCCACGCGGGCCCATCATAGCGGACATGCCGGTGATTGGGAGGACGCGGTTGCGGCGCAAAAACGGTTTGCCGAGGACGTGAGCGTCATTAGCGTGCTGGTGAAATGATGAGAGCGGGATAAAAAATAACCCGGCCGTTATCTGGCCGGGTTATTTGAATTCGTACTGCCGATGTTGGCGTTTTAGGCCTTGGCCGGAGTGCCTTTTTCCTCCACCTGCAACGCAGCCGCATTGACGTCAACCGGCGGGTGGGGGACGACCTTCCAGAACAACGGCCGATATTTTTCCCAGTTGTTGAGGATTTCCGAGGCCTTTTTGCTGTCGGTGCTTTCCAAGTGCTCGTAAATGAGGGCTTTCAACGGCGCATCGTTGTTGGCATCGAGCCGTTCGATGGTCACCATGCCCTTGTTGTACAACTTCTCGAACTTGTTCTCTTCGTCGAGCACGTAGGCAAGGCCGCCGCTCATGCCGGCGCCGAAGTTCTTGCCGACCGGGCCGAGCACGCAGATGGTGCCGGCGGTCATGTATTCGCAACCATGGTCGCCAATGCCTTCGACGACGCTAATGGCGCCGCTGTTGCGCACACCGTAACGTTCGCCGGCCTGTCCGTAGATGAACAGCTTGCCGCCGGTCGCGCCATACAGGCAGGTGTTGCCGCAGATCACGTTTAGCGTCGGGTTGAAAGTCGCGTCAGCCGAGGGGAGCAGGATGATCTTGCCGCCGTTCATGCCTTCGCCGACATAGTCGTTGGCCTCGCCGCGCAGGACGATCTTGATGCCGTTGACCAGGAACACGCCGATGCTTTGTCCGGCGCTGCCGGCCAGTTGCAACTCGATGGTGTCCTCGGGCAGCCCGACATCGCCGTAACGATAGGCGATTTCGCCGCTGAGTTGCGCGCCGATGCTGCGGTAGACGTTGTTCACCTTGTACTTCAGCGTGATCTTGCGCTTGGTTTGCAGCGTGCTCTTCACGTCCTGCAAAATGCGGTCGTCGAGCGGCTGGTCTTCCAGCTTGTCGTTGCGTTCCCAAGTGTGGTAACGCGGCTTCCAGTTGTCGACTTCCGGCACATGCAGCAGGGGCTTCAAATTGATGGTGTTGGCCTTCGGATGGTCGGGCAACGAGATCTGTTCCAGATATTCGGTGCGTCCAATGATGTCATTCAAATGCCGCACGCCGAGCGAGGCGAGGATTTCGCGCACGTCCTGGGCGATGGCATTGAGGTAATTCACCAGGCCTTCCGCTGTGCCCTTGAA
This sequence comes from Verrucomicrobiales bacterium, assembly GCA_031256975.1. Lineage (GTDB taxonomy): Bacteria > Verrucomicrobiota > Verrucomicrobiia > Methylacidiphilales > JAAUTS01 > JAIRPN01. The sequence goes on from JAIRPN010000013.1 coordinate 437,511, forward strand.
CTTGCCGCGCAGGCGTTCGTCCTGGGTGGCGACGCCGACCGGGCAGGTGTTCAGGTGGCATTTGCGGACATAGACGCAACCCAGTGCGATCAGCGCGCTGGTGCCGAAATTGAATTCCTCCGCGCCGAGGATCGCCGCGATGACGATGTCGCGACCCGTGCGCATGCCGCCGTCGGTACGCAACGTGATGCGGTTGCGCAGGTCGTTGAGCAACAAAACCTGCTGCGTTTCCGCCACGCCGAGTTCCCACGGGCTGCCCGCGAACTTGATCGACGAGAGCGGTGAGGCGCCGGTGCCGCCGTCATGGCCGCTGACCAGGACGATGTCCGCGTGCGCCTTGGCGACGCCCGCCGCGATGGTGCCCACGCCGGCCTCGGAGACCAGCTTGACGCAAACCTTGGCGCGCGGGTTAACCTGCTTGAGGTCGTAAATCAACTGGGCCAAGTCCTCGATGCTGTAAATGTCATGGTGCGGCGGCGGCGAAATCAACACCACGCCCGCCGTGCTGTAACGCAGCTTGGCGATGATCTTGGAAACCTTGTGGCTCGGCAACTGGCCGCCTTCGCCGGGCTTGGCGCCCTGGGCGATCTTGATTTCAATCTCGGTGGCGCTGGCCAGGTATTCGGCGGTGACGCCGAAACGGCCCGAGGCAACCTGCTTGATGCGGCTGTTCTTCGAATCGCCGTTTTCCATCGGCGTGAAACGGCTGCGGTCTTCGCCGCCTTCACCGGAGTTCGACTTGCCGCCGATGCGGTTCATCGCGATGGCGAGGGTTTCATGGGCTTCCGGCGAAATCGCGCCGAAGCTCATGCCCGCCGTGGTGAAGCGCTGGCGGATTTCCTCGATGGATTCGACTTCATCGACGCTGATCGCCTTGCCGGGTTGGAAGCGCAACAGGTCGCGCAATGCCACCGGGCGGTTGTTTTCCAGCGCCTTGGCGAAAGCCTTGTAGTCTTCCATGCGGTTGGCCTTGTCCGCGCCCTTGAGGCCGACAAAGGTGTGCAACGATTGCAACACCGGCGGGGTCACCGCATGGCGTTCACCTTCGCGGCGATAAGCGTAGTAACCGATCTGCGGCAGTTTGCCATTGGCGGCGTCGGCGACGCCGGCTTGGTGGCGGCGGATGGTTTCCGCGCCGATGTCTTCCAGGCGGATGCCGCTGATAAAGCTGGTGGTGCCGCTGAAGAAACGGTCGATCACGCTCTCATGCAAGCCGATGGCTTCAAACAGCTGGCCGCCGTGATAGCTGGACAGCTTCGAGATACCCATCTTCGACATGATCTTGTACAAGCCTTTTTCGATGGCTTTTTTGTAATTCTCGACCAGATGGTCCTCGGGCACATCGTTGAGTTCGCCCTTGGCCTTCATCAACTCGATCAAATCCCAAACCAGGTACGGGTTCACCGCCGAAGCGCCATAGGCGACCAGGCAGCCGAACTGGTGCACGTCGCGCACTTCCGCCGATTCGACGACGATGCTGGTGCGCATGCGCTTGCCAACCTTGATCAAATGCTGGTGCACGCCGCTAACCGCGAGCAACATCGGGATACCCGCGACTTCGGCATTGGCGCCGCGGTCGCTGATGACCAGGATGCTTTTGCCTTGGTCAACGGCTTCTTCCGCGTCGCGGACCAGCTTGTCCACTGCCTCGACAAAGGCTTTGGCCCCGCCGCTAACCGTGAACAACGCAGGCAAGGTGACCGAGGCAAAGGCCGGGTCGCTGAGCTTCTTGATTTCTTCCAGCTCGCTGTTGGTCAGAGTGGGTGATTCCAAGCGGATGAGCTTGGCGTGTGCCGGGGATTCATCCAAGCCGTTGGGCTTGCGGCCGAGGAATACGCTGATGTTCATCACCAGGCTTTCGCGGATCGGGTCGATCGGCGGATTGGTCACCTGCGCGAACAGTTGGCGGAAATAGTGGTACAAGGGACGGGGACGCTCGGATAGTACTGCCAGCGGCGTGTCGTCGCCCATCGAGCCGACCGGTTCCTGTCCGGTCTGGATCATCGGCTTGAGGATGACCCCGTATTCCTCCTCGTTAAAGCCGAAGCGCATGGCGTCCGCCAGCAGCGCGGCCTCGTCCAATCCGCGGCCCTGGATTTGCTTGTGGGACGCGTTGGCAGTTAGCGAGTAAACGTTGTCCTTTACCCACTGGCCATAGGGCTGCTTCTTGGCGAGCAATTGCTTGATTTCGTTGTTGCGCAACAGTTTTTTCGCCTCGGTGTCGATGGCGATCATTTCGCCGGGGCTCAGGCGGCCTTTTTCGACAATTTCGGTTTCGGGCACCGCGCCGACGCCCATTTCCGAGCCGAGATACATCAGGCCGTCCTGGGTGATCTTGTAACGCGCCGGGCGCAGGCCGTTGCGGTCAAGCGAGGCGGCGATGAAGCGGCCGTCGCTAACGGCGAGGGCGGCCGGGCCGTCCCACGGTTCGCTGATCAGTTCATGGAATTCATAGAACGCCTGTACATCGGGCTCGATATACAGGTCGCTGCGGAATGCCGGCGGTACCAGCATGGTGAGCGAGTGCAGAACGCCGCGACCAGAACTGGAGATCAATTCCAGCGCGTTGTCCAGACTGGCGGAATCGCTGCCGCCCGGCTGGATGACGGGTTTCAGATTATTGATGCCGACGCCCCAGAACGGCGATTCGAGATCGTTTTCGCGCGCCTTCACCCAGGCTCGGTTGCCGCGCACGGTGTTGATTTCACCGTTGTGCGCCAGCATTCGAAAGGGTTGCGCCAACGCCCAGGTCGGGAAGGTGTTGGTGCTGTAACGCTGGTGGTACATGCCGATGGCGGTTTCGTACAGCGGATCCTGCAGGTCGAGATAGAAACGCTGCAATTGCGTCGCCGTGAACATGCCCTTGTAGACGATGGTCTTGCTCGAGAACGACGAGATATAGAAATTGGCGACGCGGTTTTCCTTCAGGCGGCGCTCAATCGTGTTGCGGCTCAGGTACAACAAACGTTCGTAAGCCGCATCATCCAGTTTGCTGGCATCGGTGCGGGCGATGAAGACTTGCTCGATCTTGGGAGCGGTAAAAGCGGCCTTGTCACCCATCACTCGTTCGTTGCAGGGAACCGGGCGCCAGCCGAGCACGACCAAGCCGTTCGACTTGACCACTTCCTCGGTGACATTGCGGATGTGCGCCTGATGGTAGGCGTTTTCACGCGGCAGGAAAAACATGCCGACGCCGAGATCCTCGTCATGGAACAACTGCTGGCCCAGTTTTTCGATTTCCCGGCGAAACAACTTGTGCGGGATTTGGGTCAGAACGCCGGCACCGTCGCCGGATTTCGCGTCGGCGTCCACCGCGCCGCGGTGCACCAGGCCACAAACGCAATCCAAGGCTTTCTGGATGATGGAGTGGGACTTGGTACCGTGAATGCTGGCGACGAAACCGACGCCGCAGCTGTCATGTTCTAAAGCGGGGCTATACAGGCCCTGTGCTTCAGGATAGTGGCTAAAACTAGACTTTGATTGCATTGTACTAAAAATAAGTTTTTTTGTTAAATGGGCAAGATTTTTTAATATATGTTTTTTGTTGATAATTTAGGTCAAGATTTTTGCGGGGGTAGGTTATTCATAGGGTTTAAAATGAAGCAGATTTAATGCCAAAACAGAGAAAATGCTCTTTGTTTTGAGCTGTCGTTATTTGAATTTGTAATACTATATTAAACAAACGAATACGAAAAAGTATATGGTAATCGCGGTCAAAAACCAGCTTATAATTTTCGCGGTCGCGGTGCTGATTTCAGGCTGTGCCGGGACGGCCGGACAGTCCTCAGCGAACGACGCTAACGGCAAGGAAAATGCGGGGGCGTCGCCGCCGGTGAAGATCAGCGGCTATATCGATGCGGGCGGCACGGTCAACAGCCGCTAACAGCGGCGTGTCCGGTTGACAATTAGCCTTGCAGTTTGCCCTGCGGCTGCAAAAGTGAACGTTCACTCAATACAGTACAGATATGGCGCGTAAAAAAATCAACCGGATCACGGTATTGGTCAGCAAGGACAAAGGGGATGCCGCCAACGTGGCCGAGGAATTGAACCGGATTCTGAAGCATTACCAGATCGAAACTTCCTGGTTGCAGCAGGAATACGTGATGGATGAGGGCACGGTGGGCGGTTCACTGGGCGACTTGAAGAAGGTCAAGGCCGACCTGCTGATTGTCATTGGCGGCGACGGCACCCTGCTGCGTGCGGCACGCCGGACTCAGGGTTCCGCGGTGCCTTTGCTGGGAATTAATGCCGGCACCCTGGGTTTTTTGACCTCGATTCCAAGCGACAGTGTCGAGCACGCCATTCCGCGGATTTTGAACGGCGAATTTGTCATCGCCAAGCGCATGGCGCTAACGGTGAACGTGATTCGCAATGAGAAAATCCTGTACAAAGGCTGGGCCTTGAATGAAGGCGTGGTGGCGCGCAACGACCACTCGCATATCGTGCGGTTGGAAGTGCAGATCGGCAGTGAATACCTGACCGATTACCTGTGCGACGGACTGATCATCGCCACGCCGACCGGTTCCACCGCCTATTCCTTATCCGCCGGCGGCCCGATCATTAGCCCGACCGCCGACGCCATCATCCTCAACCCGCTTTGTGCCCACACCCTGACCAACCGGCCGCTAATCGTGGATGCCGACCAGGTCATTAGCGTCAATATTCCGGCCCGCAGTACGCCATTGGCACTGGAAACCGACGGCATTGGCTGTGTGAAGCTGCAGCCGGGCGATCGTCTGGAATTTCGCCGAGCCAAACAGCCGGCCATGCTGGCGGTTTTGCCCGAGGTTGGATTTTATTCCGTGCTCAGGCAAAAATTAAGGTGGAGTGGCGGAAATATTTAAGATAATATTTCCAGTTTATGGCCAAAGTGATTTCAGCGAAACTCAAGCCTTATCTGGTGACCTTGGATTTGAAGGCCAGGACACATGAAGACGCGGTGTATGAGATTGCTTCGACGTTGAAGGGAGATCCGTCGGTGACGGATTTTGAGGGATTTTTTGCCGCGTTGCAGGCGCGCGAGAAGCTGGAAAGCACCTGCCTGGGCAACGGCATCGCGTTTCCGCATGCCCGCACCGACGCGGTCAAGGCGATGGTCATCGCGGTCGGATGCAGCATCGAGGGTGTGCTGCACGAGAAAGCCGGCAACCAGCTGGAAAATTTGATTTTTGTCATCGGCACGCCCAAGCGCATGGTCACCGAGTATCTGGCGGCGGTTGGCGCGCTGGCCCGGCTGTTGAAAGACGATTCCCTGCGCAATAAACTGTTGCATGCCAAGAACGGGGATGAATTCCTGTTCCATCTGGCCGAGGCCGAGGCGAAGCTCTAGTCGCGCCGGATTTTTTTGCGGAAAACGCTTGGCGTCATGCCGTTTGCCCGGCGAAATTCGGCGGTGAAATAAGCATGGTCGTTGTAGCCGCAGAGTCTGGCCACATCTTGAATTTCCAGTTTTCCCCGGTGCAGCAACTCGGAAGCCAGCAACATGCGCTGGTCGCGGATGTAAACGCGCAAAGTGCGCCCGTTGGTTTTGGAAAATTCGCGCGACAGATAATCCGGGTGACAGCCCAGTTGTTCCGCCAAGGAGGAAACCGACAATTGGGGATCAGTCAGGGATTGCACGATTAAGGTACGGGCACGATGGGAGATGGAGAGCTGTTTATTGGGTTTGAACTCCAATTTTTCTTTAATGAGCTGCAACAGGGCTTTCATGCACGCCAACTGGGTTGCAGGTTCGGTGTTGCGTCCCAGCTCCTCGCTTAATTCTCGCAGCAGCAGGTAATTTTCCGGGATCAAAAAATTCGCGGCCACAATTCCCTGCGGCAGATGCGGCCAGGGATGGTACACCGTAAGATGGTAATTGAAGCGGTTTTCCTGGAACATGCCGACCCAGTGGCACCAGCACCGGCGCGCCGGATGACGTGTCTCTTGGTGTGGTGTCAGGGTCGGAATTACAACAACCTCTCCGGGCTTTTGAAGGATGGTCTGGCCGGGCGTGCGAAATTCATGGGAACCGGCCAATTGAATGAAGATTTCGGGGTAACGGTGCAGGTGTTTATGGGCGGCATTGCCTTCCAGCTGGAAGGGGGCCGCGATCTGCAGTCCGCAAGCCGGATGATTTAGGTGCTGAATTGCAGCATTCAGCAAGGACTGGGTGAGTGACATCAATCCGGCCGGTTGATGGGCCACTGATTTGATCTGTGACATCAGATTTTTCATAGTATAGGCAGATTTTTTATATAGGCTGATTTTCGGTAAGGCAACATTCTTGCTGGCATGAAAACTCTCAATGTCGTCGTATGGAACGAGTATCTCCACGAAACAAAGAATGACAAGGTTGCCGCCATTTACCCGAAGGGAATTCATCAGGCCGTTGCCGACGGCATCAAAAAGCTTCGCCCCGAGATTGAGGTTGGCACGGCGACGATGCAGGAGCCGGAGCATGGCTTGTCGCAGGAGCGGCTGGCGCAGACTGATGTGTTGTTGTGGTGGGGGCACATGGGGCACGACAAGGTGGAGGATCGGATTGTCGACCGCGTGCAGGCGCGGGTGCTGCAGGGGATGGGATTGATTGTCCTGCATTCGGGTCATTTTTCCAAGATTTTCAAACGCCTGATGGGAACCTCGTGCGCGTTGAAATGGCGCGAGGCCAATGAAAAGGAGCGAATTTGGGTCTGCAACCCGGGGCATCCGATCGCCGCGGGATTGCCGGAATATTTTGAATTGCCGCAGGAAGAGATGTATGGAGAACCCTTTGGCATCCCGGCACCGGAGGAACAGGTGTTTATCTCCTGGTTCGCGGGTGGTGAGGTGTTCCGCAGCGGTTGTTGCTGGCGGCGCGGGAATGGCAAAATTTTCTATTTTCAGCCGGGGCATGAGACTTATCCGACTTACCATGACGCCAATATTCAACGGGTTATTGCCAATGCGGTGGCCTGGGCGGCACCGCAGGGCAGCTGGGAAGCGGTCATGGAAGCGCCGTGCGCGAAGAATCCTCCGGAAAATCTGCCGGAAAAATAAAACGGGAAGGAAAAAGGATTTATGGGCAAAAAGTTAAAAATCGGATTGATTGGCGCCGGGGGAATTGTGCGCGGGGCGCACTTGAATCCGGGATGGTTGCAAGTGCCGGATTGTGAGGTTGCGGCGGTCTGTGACATTCATCGTCTGACCGCGGAAAAATTGGCCGGGGATTTTGGCATTCCGCAGGTATTCACGGATTACCGGGAATTGCTGAAGTTGAAGGAAATCGACGCAGTGGATATCAGCACGCCCAACAGGATTCACACGCCGGCGGTACTGGCATCGTTTGCGGCGGGCAAGCACGTGCTTTGCGAGAAACCTCTCGCCGTTAGCGTCGCTGAAATACGGCAAATGGCGGCTGCCGCCAGGAAGGCGAAAAAATTACTGATGACCGCGCAGCACCAGCGTTTCCGCGGTGAAAGCATCGCCATCAAGAAGTGGGCGGAGGCCGGCAATCTTGGCGGGGTTTATCATGCCAGGGTCAATGCCACGCGCCGTAATTGGCTGCCGGTCAATCCGGGATTCATCGACCCCAAATTGTCGGGGGGCGGACCGTGCATGGACATTGGCGTGCATGCGCTGGATACGGCGATGTGGGTGATGGATTTTCCCAAACCGGTCAGGGTTAGCGGCAGGGCCGCGGTGAATTTTGCCAAGGGATACGAGATTCCGGGCGGCTGGGGAGAATGGGATCGCAAGTTGTTCGGTGTGGAGGATTTTGCCGTCGGTTTTGTGCATTTTGAAAATGGCGCGACCATGACCCTCGAGGCGAGCTGGCTGCAACACCAGGGCGGGGAGGATTTCAGTTTCACCCTGCTGGGTAAAAAAGCCGGTGTGCAATGGCCGGAAGGGCGTTTTTACACGTCCTCCAATCGTGTTTTGGTGGACGGGAAAATTCTTCCTGAAGCGGGTCTGCCGCCCCCTCATACCGGCGAGATCCAGGCCTTTGCCAAGGCGGTGCGCGAAGGCCAAAAATCGCCGGTGCCGGTGGAGCAAACCCTGTATGTGATCGCCATTTTGGAAGGGATCATGCAATCCAGCCGTTTGGGGCGCGAGGTTAAGCTGAAGCTGCCTTGAATCTTGCGGTTGGCGAATGATTTGCTGGTCAAAAGAACAGATGTTTTTAATATGATCAGACAGATGAACCAACGAATCATTGTCACCGGCGCCGCGGGTTTTATCGGCAGGAACATTGTCGAGATGCTGAACCGCCGCGGCCATGAGAATTTGCTGCTGGTCGACCATCTGGGCAATGATGAAAAATGGAAAAACCTGGTCGGCTTGAAATACGAGGATTTGTTGCAGCCGCCGCAATTCCTCGACCTTGTTATTGGCGACAAGCTGTCGCCCGCCAGCGTGTGCATTCATGAGGGAGCCTGCAGCGCGACCACTGAAAAGAACGCCGATTATCTGCTGGAAAACAATTACCGCTTCACCCGCTTGCTGTGCGAGTGGAGCCTGCGTCATAAGACCCGTTTTGTGTATGCCTCCAGCGCCGCCACTTACGGTGATGGCGCGCTGGGTTACAACGATGATGACGCGGTGACGCCGAAGCTGCAGCCGTTGAACATGTACGGTTATTCCAAGCACATGTTTGACCTGTGGGCCTTGCAGAACGGTCTGCTGGACAAGATTGTCGGCCTGAAATATTTCAACGTCTACGGCCCCTACGAGGATCACAAGGGCGACATGCGTTCCCTGGTGCAGAAGGCCTACCACCAGATCAAAAGCAAGGGTTACATTGAATTATTCAAGTCCTATCACCCTGATTACCAGGATGGCGAACAGAAACGCGATTTTGTCTATGTGCGTGACGCGGCAAAGGTGACTTTGCATTTCGCGCTGGATACCAAGGCGGGCGGGCTTTACAACTGCGGCGCGGGCCAGGCGCGGACTTGGGTTGACCTGGCAAAGGCGTTGTTCAGTGCCATGAACCTGAAGCCTGACATTCGTTTTATTGAAATGCCGGAAATCCTGCAGGGCAAATACCAGTACTTCACCCAAGCCGACGAGAAAAAGTTGCAGACGGCTGGCGGTTACAAGCACCCCTTCGCTTCCATCGAGGAAGGCGTGGCGGATTACGTGCGGACGCATTTGTCCAAGCAATGAGGTCCTTTGTCGTTAGCGTTTGGAGAGGACGTCTTTCTCGTAGGTTTTGATCTCCGCCAGCCACGCGTGGTCATGGGGCACGTTTTGGCGCTGGCAGAATTCTTCCCAAACCGCGCTGAAGGGCAGGGTTTTTCCGGCTTCCAGCAAGGCCAACCGCGAGGTGTAATCCCCGGCGTTTTCTGCGCTACGCAATTTCTCAATCGGTTCCAGCAACGCTAACAACAAGGACTGTTGCGTGGCGCGGGTGCCGATGATCCACGCAGCGAGGCGATTGATGCTGGCGTCGAAGAAATCGAGGCCGATGTGGGTGCGCGGGAGAAAATTGCCGCGCACCAGTTCCTGCATGATGGCCTTGGTGGCGTCGTCGAGGATGACCACATGATCGCTGTCCCAACGGACGCCGCGGCTGACATGCAGCAGGATTTCCGGCACGAATTGCAACACGGCGCTGATTTTGTCGGAGATAGATTCGGTCGGATGAAAATGGCCGGCGTCGAGGCAGAGCAGCTTTTGGTTTTTCACCGCATAACCCAGATAAAATTCGTGCGAGCCGACCACGTAGGCTTCCGAGCCGATGCCGAACAGTTTGCTTTCCACCGCGTCGAGATGGTGGTTGGCGTCCAAGGATTCGCCAAAGACGAGGTCAAGCGATTCGGCCAGGCGCAGGCGCGGGGCCAGGCGATCGGCGGGCAAATCCTTGCTGCCGTCGGGAATCCAAATGTTGGTGACGCAGGGAGTGCCGAGTTGGCGGCCAATTTCCGCGCCGATCCGGCGGCTGGCGATGCAGTGGTCGATCCAGAATTGCCGCACTTCGCGATTAGCGTGGCTTAGGGTAAAACCGTCATTGGCGAGCGGATGACTAAAGCAGGTCGGGTTGAAATCCATGCCGAGTCCCTGTGCCTTGGCCCAGTCGATCCAGCTTTGAAATTCCCGCACGGTATATTCGTTGCGGTCGATTTTTCGCCCGCCCAGATCGGCATAACAGGCGTGAAGGTTCAGGCGGTGCCTGCCGGGAATCAGTGTTAGCGCCTTGGCCAGGTCCTGCCGGAGTTCAGCGATACTACGGGCTTTGCCAGGATAATTTCCGGTTACGGCCAGTCCGCCACCGAGCACCGTGGCACTGTGCTCGAAGCCGCCGACATCGTCGCCCTGCCAGCAATGCAACGAAAGCGGGATCGCGGTTAGCGTGCGGATGGCTTGCTCGGTGTCGACGCCGAGTGCGGCGTAACGTTCCTTGGCGATGGTGTAGGGGTTCATGGTGATAGTTTACTTTTTCTTGAGTTGCAGTTCATGTCGGCCAACCGTCAGCGCAACGGATTTGTTCGGGACAAAGCCTTCGGGCGGGAAGAAGGCGGCGCTGCTGCCGGGAGGAACATTCAATTTCACGGTTAGCGTCCTGCCGCGCAGTTGCCAGCGGATCGAGACTTCGCCGTTGGCGGTCTGCAACGAGGCTTCTGCCCAAGTCAGGGAGCCGCCGGGTCGCGGATGGAATTTAATGTGCCGGTAACCCGGGTGACGTTCATCCAGGTCCAATCCCGCCAATGACGAGACCATCCACGCGCCGACCGCGCCATAGGCGTAGTGGTTGAAGGAGTTCATGCCGACGTCCTGGAATCCGCGCTCGGGATGCCAGCCGTCCCAGCGTTCCCAGATGGTGGTGGCGCCGTTTTTGACCGGGAACAACCACGAGGGGAAGCTTTCCTGCTCCAGCAGCTTGTAGGCGATATCGAGTTGGCCGTTGGCGGCCAGCACGTCGAGGATGTAGGGTGTGCCGACAAACCCGGTGCCGAGGTGAAACTCGCGTTTCTCGATTTCACGGACCAATTCCCGGGTGGCCTTGGCACGCAATTTTTCCGGCAGCAACCCAAAGTGCAGGGCCAGCACGTAGGCGGTTTGGGTTGCCCCCACCAGTAAGCCGTCGGCAGTGACAAAACGACGGCGAAATGCGGCGACAATGTCACGGTGCAGGCGGCGGAATTTGGCGGCGTCGGGCTTGTGGCCAAGCACGGTGGCCACCTTGGCCATGATTTCGGTGTCGTAGGCAAAAAATGCCGTGCCGATGAGATCCTTTGGTGTGCCGCCTTCATTGCCGCCCCAGCCGTTGCGGGTGCCGTCCAAGGCCAGCCAGTCGCCGAATCCGCCCCATTTGACCGCGTCGGGATGCGAGCGGATCAGATCGCGGGACAAATATTTTTGCAGGCCTTCGACATATTTTTTCATCGCGGCGTAATTGTCGGCGAGAATTTTTTTATCGCCGTAACACAGGTAAATGGTCCACGGGCAAATCACCATCGCATCAGCCCAAGCAGGACCGCCTTCTTCAACCTCGACCAAGTTTTTCCCGGGCGGCAAGTTGGGGGCGACCGGCGGGATGTAGCCGCGGGAATTCTGTGTGTCGCGCAGATTAAGGCACCACTTGTGGAAGAATTTGCGCACGTCCCGGTTGAAGCAGGCGGTACGGATGAAGACCTGGGCATCGCCGGTCCAGCCGAGGCGTTCGTCGCGTTGCGGGCAATCGGTTGGGATGTCGATGAAATTGCTTTTCTGCCCCCAAACGATGTTGTGTTGCAACTGGTTGAGCAACGGATTGGAACAGGCGAAATGCCCGGTGGGCGGCAATTCGGAGTGCGTCACAATGCCGCTAATGGCGAACTCGTCATTGGCGTCCAGTCCCGATACCTCGATGTAACGGAAGCCGTGGAAGGTAAAGCGTGGGCGCCAATGTTCCATATCGTTGCCTCTGCAAATGTAGTGGTCAGTTGCCTTGGCGCTGCGCAGGTTGGCGTAATAAGGGGTTCCGTCGGGTTGCAGGATTTCGGCGAAACGCAGGGTCAGCTTTCGTCCGCGTGCGGCGCGAACGCTAATGACGGCGTAGCCGGCAAAGTTTTGCCCCAGGTCGAACAGCCGGGATGATGCACCATTCACGGTTAGCGTGGTCACCGAGACGGGCTCGATCTGTTCCTGTTCGCGTACCGGCAGGCCGGGGGATAGTTGCAGAGCGATCTTGGGGGTCGGGCGGACCAAGACCGGCGACCACTTGCAATCGTCAAATCCGGCTGATGACCAGCCGTCCAGTTCCAAGCGGGCGTCGTAAGTCTCCCCGGCCAGAAAATCATTTTCCAAGATCGGTCCGGTGGAGCAACGCCAGGAGGCATCTGATTTCACGGTTAGCGTCCTGCCGTCGGCAGTGGTGATTTCCAGACAGGCTAACAGCGAAGGACGGTCGCCGTAATTCTGGCGGCTTTTTCTCCAGCCGACCTGGCCGCAGTACCAGCCGTCGCCGAGAATCACGCCTATGGCGTTGTCGCCGTCGCACAATAGCGAAGTGATGTCGTGGGTCTGGTAAAACACCCGCTTGTGATAATCGGTCCAGCCGGGCGCAAAAAGATCATTGCCGACCCGTTTGCCGTTGATTTCACATTCGTACAAGCCGAGGGCGCTGATGTGCAGATGGGCTTGCCTGATACCGCCGCTAATGACGAAGTTCTTGCGCAAATAAGGGGCCGGTGACAAGGACTTGGCATCATTCAGGGGGGACGCGATCCAGCGTGCCCCGGCAAGAGAGACGGGTAATTTCATGCGTCCATCATTGGTCAAAAAATCCGGGTTGTCCTTGAATTTACTGCCATAAAATAGCATAATTCCGCCATGCCGGTTATTGCCCTGAAACGCAAGACTTTCTTCCGCAACCCAAAGGCGAAGGTTGCGGTTAGCCGCCAGCCTGTACAGTCGACCATGTCGCAACACCGGCATGAATTCTTTGAGATTGCCATTATTTTATCGGGCCACGGTGTGCATATAACCGGAGAATTCCGCCATATTATTGAGACAGGTGACGTGCTGGTTATCAACCGGCGGCGCACGCACGGTTACGAATCGAACGACAATCTGAATCTGGTCAACATCCTGATTGGCGAGGAGATGATCGCGCAACTCAACCGCAAATTGCGCGAGGTTCCCGCGTTCCACGCGTTGTTCAGCCTGGAATCACTGCGCTGGCAGCGCAAGGAATACCAAAGTCGCCTGCGCCTTGACAGCGTGCAACTGCAACAGGCGGGGGAATGGGTGGATTGCCTGGAACGTGAATTGCAGCAGGGGGACGCGGTGAACTTGTTTGCCGCCGAGGCTTATCTGACGCTAATCGTCAACCTGCTGGTGCGAAATTACGAGCAAGGGCGTCCGGTGGTGGCCAGACCTGACGACCAGCTGGGACGGTTGCTGGGCTGGCTGGAACAGAACTGTGCCGAGCCGCTAACGGTGGGCCGGATGGCGAAACAGGCCGGGATGTCGGAACGGCATTTCTTCCGGGTGTTCAGCCGGGCGGTGGGACAGAGTCCGCTGGCTTATTTGAACCGGGCACGGATACGCCGGGCGACCGACCTGATGGCTGGAGGCGGCGAAAAGATGCGCATTGCCGAGGTGGCGACCGCCTGCGGGTTTGGCGACAGCAATTATTTTTCCCGCAGCTTCCGGCAGATCACCGGGCGGACTCCGCGCGAGTTTGTGCGCGGCCGGAATGAGCGGATCCGTTTATAAAACAGGGGTTTGTCATTTGGCAAAAAGCCGCCAACATAACCGGTTTAAGAATTATGAATATTTCCGAGATCATGCCGTTGTGGCCGCTAACCACCAAAGTCGATTTCAACGCCGAGGAGGGCAATGTCCCGTCGCTGCAGGTGTTTTATCCCGAACCCGACCGTTCGACCGGGGCTGCGATGGTGATTTTTCCCGGTGGCGGTTATGAGGGATTGGCGCCGCATGAAGGCGGTGCTTTTGCCGAGTGGCTGGCGGGTTACGGCATGACCGGAATCGTGGTCAAATACCGGCTTGGCAGCAAGGGACACCGGCATCCGGCCATGCTGAATGATGCCAAACGGGCGTTGCGGCTGGCGCGCGCTAATGCCGCAGCTTGGGGGATTGATCCGCAGCGCATCGGTGTGATGGGTTCCAGTGCGGGCGGACACTTGACGGCGTCGTTGCTGACCCAGTTTGATTTGGGGCATCCGCAGGCTGACGACGAAGTGGAGCGCCAGAGTTCGCGTCCCGATCTGGGGGTGTTGTGTTACCCGGTGATTTCCATGGGTGACATCACCCACGAAGGTTCGCGGCGGAATTTGTTAGGCGAGACCCCGTCCGCCGAATTGGTCTCACGGATGTCCAATGAAAAACGGGTGACTCCCGATACGCCGCCCTGTTTTGTCTGGCATACCTACGAGGATGAAACGGTGAAGGTGGAAAATCCGCTGGCTTTCGCGCAGGCTTTGCGCGCCAATGGCGTGAAATTCGAGCTGCACATCTACGAGCGCGGCGGCCACGGCATGGGACTGGGCGCGCCGCACCGCTGGACGGCGGATTGCCTGGCCTGGTTGCAGGAACGCGGTTTCGCGCGCCGGGTCATTTCTTGACCACGCTGATCTTTTTCAGGGTGAACAGCAAGTCGGGCTCGTACTCGCCATAGACGTCGTTGCCGTAAATGGTGCGGGCCTGCTGCAAGGCTTCCTGATATTCGGCCGGCTTGTCCGTGGCGAAGGCCAGGGCCGCGCGGGCGAAATAATAAGCGGGCGATTGGTCGTCGGCGGGGTCGAGCCCGGTGATCAGTTTTGAGGAATTGGCGAGATCGCCCGCCGCCAGGTAACAATAAATGATTTTCAACAGGGCTTCCCGTTGTCCCGGAGCCTTGCTGAGATAGACGCGGTAATATTGCACCGCCTCGCCCCAATGCGCCTGCAAGAAGGCCGATTCGCCCAGGTAATAATGCACCTCGTGCAATTCCGGATTCAGGCCGTTGGCCTGGAACAGGGAGTCCTGCGACTCCTTGTATTTGCCCTGCTTGATCAGAATGCGGCCTTTTAGTAACAATAATGCGGCATCGTTCGGCGGTTTGGCCAGCAGGTCGTTGGTGCGGGCCAGCGCGTCATCGAGCTTGCCGCTCTTGTAAGCGACGAAGGCTTCCTGGTAGGGGTTGAGCTTGATGTCCTCGGGTTTTGGCTCCGCCATTAGCGGAGATTGGAAAGTCAGGCAAAGCAGCAACATGGCGGTTAGCGTCGCTGGCCGGGTTGGAATGTTGGGCGACATGGATTTCAAGATGGCGTTGATTGTAATGGAACAATCGGCGTTGTCCAAATTTGTTTCTCTGTTATACTTGACGCATGTTCAGGCGAATATTGCTTATGGGATTGCTGGCGGGCGCGGTTTGCCTAGGCGTGGCGCGCGGCCAGGAGGGAAACGGCGACAAGGCCAAGCAGGAATTTTCACCCGAATACCAGCAGGCCTATGAAAAGGCCATCCAGCTGTTCAACCAGAACGATTTCGACGGCACGCTGAAGCAATTGGACGAGGCGGACAAGCTGCAGGCCGGGGTGGTGGCCACCCAGAATCTGCGCGGCGCGGTGTATGTGCGGCAGAAAAAATACGACGAGGCGCAGAAAATCTTCGCCGATTTGTACCAAAAGGACCCGCAGAACGTGATGGCCCTGTTCAATCTGGGCGAAACCTATTTCCTGCAGAAAAATTACAGCGAGGCGACCAAACATTTTCAAGCCTTCACCGAGAAGAGCAAGACGCAGAACTCGCTGGGTGTTTACAAGGTGTTCCTGTGCAACCTGCAAACCGGCAACGAGGCGACGGCGAAAAAGACCCTGGATGAAACCCAGGCGACCATTTCCGACCCGCTGTATTATTACCTGAATGCCGCTTATTTGTTCAAACAGGGCAAGCTGGAGGATGCGCGCGGCTACCTGGCCTCGGCATTCCAGATTTACCCCGGACAGGCGAACGCGGCCTTCATCGATTCGCTGATTGAGCTGGGTTACGTCAAGCCGGATGACATCAAGGCTTCCGGCGGCAATACGGCCCCGGTGGTGCAGGGTGGCGGGCATGCTCCCGCGCCGGTACCCGCCCCGGCCCCGACTTCGACAACGCCGGACATTTCCGGCTTGGAAAATTTGCTGCCCAACCTGGACAGCGACAAGAAAAAGTAAATTTTACCGCAGAGACGCGGAGTCACGGAGAAAGATACATTTTTTGATCAAGATACAGTCGACGCGGAACGCGTATTCTAAAAGAAAAACTCAGCGCCTCCGCGTCTCTGCGGTGAATTTGTTAACTAATCGTTTTTTGACGGCTGCCAGCGCTGCAGGATTTCCCCGCCGACCTGCTGCACGCTTTTGCCGCGGATCGGGATAATCAGGTCGGCCTGTTCGTAAAACGGCGCGCGTGCCTCCAATAACTCCGCAATGCGCGCCTTGGGATTCTCGGTGTGCAACAAAGGCCGGTTTTGGTCGCGCGAAGTGCGTTCGAACAGCAGTTCGGCGTCCGCCTGCAGGTACACCACCAGCCCGCGTTTCCACAGGATTTCGCGGTTGGCCGGACTGATTACCGCGCCGCCGCCGGTGGAAACGATGGCAGGCTCCGGTTCGGAAGTCGCCTTGCACACCATTTCGTGTTCCAGTTCCCGGAAACGGGATTCGCCAAACTGGCTGAAAATCTCGGTGATCGGCTTGCGCATCTGCGACTCCACCATCCAGTCGGTGTCGAGGTAGGGCAGGCCGGTGAGGGCTGACAAATGGCGTCCCACGCTGCTTTTGCCGGAGCCCATCAGGCCGATCAGGATTAAATGTTGTTTGCTGCTTTCCATCGACGATAGGAAAATATGCGGAAAACTGAAAATCGGAAACTGAAAAACAATCGCAAGATTGGAATTTTTGGTTAGATTGTCCGGATGGCTAGCAATTTCGGACAGCTTTTTCGCATCAGCACCTGGGGAGAATCGCACGGCGGCGGCGTGGGCGTCGTGGTGGACGGCTGCCCGTCCAAAGTGGCGCTGACGGAAAAGGACATCCAGGTCGACCTCGACCGCCGTCGTCCCGGACAAAGCAAGATCGTCACCCCGCGCAAGGAAGCCGACCAGTGTGAGATCCTTTCCGGCGTGTTCCAGGGCAAGACCCTCGGCACGCCCATCGCTATCCTCGTGCGCAACACCGACGCCCGGCCCGAGGCTTACACCGAGATGCAGACCATGTTCCGTCCCTCGCACGCCGACTTTACCTACCAGAGCAAATACGGCATCCGCAATTGGGAGGGCGGCGGACGCTCCTCCGCGCGCGAGACCATCGGCCGTGTCGCCGCCGCCGCGGTGGCCAAGCAATATTTCAAACAGGTGCTGCCGAAACTGGAAGTGGTCGCCTACGTCAAGCAAGTGCACAAGCTAGTCGCCAACGCCGACCCGCACGAGGTTTCCTTCAAGGAAATCGAAAGCAACATCGTACGCTGGCCCGACGCTAATGATGCCGAGCGCGTGATCAAATTGATCGAGAAAGTCCGCAAGCAAGGCGACTCCGTCGGCGGCATCATCGAATGCGTCATCCGCAACGCGCCGGTCGGCCTCGGCGAACCGGTGTTCGACCGCATGGAAGCCGACCTCGGCAAAGCCATGCTGAGCCTCCCCGCCAGCAAGGGCTTTGAAATTGGCTCCGGCTTCGGTTGCACCACGTTAAAAGGCAGCGAACACAACGACGAATTCTATATGGCAAAAGGCAGGGTCCGCACCCGCAGCAACCGCAGCGGCGGCGTGCAGGGCGGCATCACCAACGGTGAGGACATCGTTTTCCGCGTGGCGTTCAAGCCGGTCGCCACGCTGATCCAGGCGCAAAAGACTGTCACCATTGACGGCAAAAACGCCACGCTCAAGGCGCGGGGCCGTCACGACCCCTGCGTCCTCCCGCGCGCCGTGCCGATGGTCGAGGCGATGGCGAATCTGGTGCTGGTCGATCATTATCTCCGCCAAAAGGCAGTCAGTTAAATCATTCACCGCAGAGGCGCGGAGGACGCTGAGTTTTTAGGAATTGTATTATCTCCGCACCTCTGCGGTGAATTTTTGCTTGCACACTTCGCACTGTTCTATTACACATAGTACACCATGTTGCCTTTCACGGTTAGCGTCAGATTGAATGCACCGATCTACGAGCAGGTTATCTTCTCGGTGAAGAAGGCCGTGCTGTCGGGACAGCTCAAGGAGGGCGCCCCGTTTCCCTCGGTCCGGCAACTCAGTTTGGAATTACGCATTAACCCGAACACTGCGCACAAGGTGGTCGCGGCGCTAACGGCGGAAGGATTTCTCAACGTCAAACCGGGTATTGGCACCGTGGTCGCTTTGCCTGAAGCCGCTAATCACAAGGAACAACAGCAGCTGTTGCAGGAGGATTTGGAGCAACTAGTGGTAAAGGCCAAGCACTTGGGCGTTAGCGAGGAAGTTTTGTTGCAAACCTTGAAGAAACATTGGAACAAAATTGGAGACCTGCCATGAATTCATCCCCCGTTGTCATTGAAAACTTGCATCGCCATTACGGTTGGCTCGACGCAGTCAACGGACTATCACTGGAAGTGCCGCGCGGCTCGTTGTTAGCGCTGGTCGGGCCGAACGGTGCAGGCAAAACCACCACGCTCAAGGTGGCGATGAATCTGTTGCGACCGAGCGAGGGTTCGGTGTCTGTGTTTGGCAAGGATTCGCGCAAGCTGAACTGGCGGGATTTTCAACAAATCGGTTATGTCTCGGAAAACCAACAACTGCCTGACTTCATGACTGTGCGGCAATTCCTGAATTTCTGCCGTCCGATGTATCCGACTTGGGATTCGGCGTTTTGTGCCGAATTGAAACACCAATTCAAACTCGATTATGACCAACAACGCATCGGCCATCTGTCACGCGGCATGCGGATGAAAGCGGCGCTGCTTTCGTCATTGGCGTATCGCCCGAAGTTGTTGGTATTGGATGAACCGTTCAGCGGCCTGGATGCCGTGGTGCGCGAGGATTTATCACGGGCGATTCTGCAATTTGTCCGTGAAGAGGATTGGACGATTCTCATTACCTCGCACGACATTGACGAAATCGAACGCCTGGCCGACCGTGTCGCCATTATGCAAGAAGGGACGCTAACCGTGAACGAAAGCGTAACCGCGCTGCAAGAACGGTTCCGTCGCGTACAAGTCACCTTGCCGAACGCCGGGACGCTAATGGTGAAGTTGCCCAATACCTGGCTGCAAACCGAACAAAACGGCGCGCGACTTTGCTTTGTTGATTCAACCTTTGAGTCAGAAGAAAAACTTAAATCCCAATTGCCTGCTAATAGCCAAATCGAGACGCTAACCATGAGCCTTCGGGAAATTTATATAGCCATCGCCACGAAAACGTTAAAACCAAGAGTGACTTTGAAAAATTTCAACCGCATGAATGCCGAAAATTCAGACTTTCAACCCGGACGCTAATCATGAACAAGATTTTCTATTTCCTCGTCAAAGATATTTACAAGTTTCGTTGGATGATTGTGCTGTGGCTTTTGAACATTGGTTTCTTTTGGTTGTATTTTTGGGGTTCCTCGAAGCCAGATTACGAATTTTTAAATCAACCTTTATGGGTACAATTTTACTTTTGGCTATTTCCGTTACTACTTTTTATCGCGGCGGTTCAAACTGATTCCCCCATGGGGACGACTGCGTTTTGGCAAACGCGTCCGATGCGGATTGGCTTCCTGCTCTTATCAAAATTCTTGTTTGGCATGGTTTTGCTGTTGCCGCTAATGGCGATTTGGCATTGGTTATTGTTCAGTATTTATGGAATACCGCATGGAACGGCGTTGATGATTGTTTTAAGGAAGTTTTTTGCTTATCCGTTGCTTTTGTGTGTGTTCTTTTGGATTGGAGCAGTGACACGCAATATGTTGCAGGCGATTGGGCTGTTCGTTGTGCTGTGGTTCACCTTATTGGGTTTGTTTTGGTTGACGGAGTATTTTCACATGAGATATGCGCTGATTGCGATGTCGGCTACTCGCAACACGTTTATCGCGATTGTATTGGCGGGAGGCCTTTATCAGTTTTTAACCCGTAAAACAAAATATGCTCTTGTTGGAACATGGTTAATGTTGGTGATTGTTGCTTTGATTGGAATAATTTGGCCTAGGGAGAAATTCAAGGCTGAATATTTGAATGCCAATCCAGCAAGGATTCAACCCGCCGGTATTTATGGCGATACGAACACTCTGGGATTTTACGGCAGCATCTACGTAAATGGGAAAATCAGGATTCCCGACATGCTCAAAGGCAGTTATTTTATTCCGACAAAGGTTTTACCAGCTTTCGAGCCCGAAAATCAGAAGCTAATTACGATTAATAACCAGACGTATTACACACCATTTCCAGCATACAGGTTAGGTGAGTATCTTCCTGAAGAATTGTTACCGGAAAATATTCATTATGATGACGATCATCAAGATATAGCTAGGGAACAGACTTTCGGCTTAATGCAGACTGGAGGTTTTGCTTTTCGAGGCTTAAAAAATCAACAGGGTACTTTTTATGCAAAGGTTGAGGGGAATGTCTATCATTTTGAGTTTTTGGGTTCACTGCTAATTGGTAAAGATTCGTACCAGGCCACTTCCGTCGGAAAGTTTCGCGTGCTATTGCCCGATCAGTTTCGTCCAAATGAAACATCGTTGAGTCTGCTGATGCAAGGCTCGGAGGTGAGCGGTAATTTGATGTTTATTATTTGCGACCCCAAGCGACTGAGGGCCACGCCGATAGTTAGCGCGCCAAAAGAGGTTTTGTATGGTGGAAAATTTTACATGAATTATTGGGCTTTTAACACGCAGGAGAGATTTTCGTTGGCAGACTTGAAAGGCATGGAGATTTTGGTTTATCGCGCCGTGACAGATGGGAAGAAGGAATTCTTGCTGGAGAAGCGGAATTTTGTCATGCCGTTGCCCAAACGCTAAAGACCAGTTCGTCATTAGCGTCAGAAAACTCTTTGAAAAGCGGGGTTGTTCGGGTAACTAGGATGGGTGTCTAAGATTTTTACTCCTGAATCGTTGGGTGAGTTGCACGCTGACGGCAAGTTGTTTGGCGTGATCGGGTTTCCGGTGCAGCATTCGTTGTCGCCGATCATGCATGCGGCGGCGTTTGAGAAGCTCGGGTTGAAGGCCCAGTATGTGCCGGTGGAGATTCCGCCGGAGAAATTGCGCGAGACCGTCGCGCTCATGGCGAAAAAGCCGTTCGCGGGCTGGAATTGCACGCTGCCGCACAAGATCGAGTTGGCGAAGCTGGTGGACGAATTGGCGGAGTCGGCGCAGAAGTTGGGCGGGGTGAACACGGTATTGAACGACAACGGCAGGCTGGTCGGGTTTAATACCGACGGCGAGGGCTGGGTGCGGGCGATCCGCGAGGAGTTTTCCCTGGATGTGCGCGACCTGCGCATCCTGATCCTTGGCGCGGGTGGCGCGGGACAAGCCTTGGCGAAGCAGGCGGCATTGGAGCGTTGCGAGAAACTGGTGCTGGTGAACCGCACGGAAGAAAAGGTGCGGGAATTGGCTTCGTCGTTAGCGCCGTATTTTGACACGCAGAAGCTGATGGGCGCGGATGCCCGGTTGAAGGTGGTGCCGTGGGATGAGACGCTCATCGCCAAGGAATTGGACCAGATTGATTTGTTGGTGAATGCGACTTCGATCGGCCTGAAGGCCAGCGACGCGGCGGTGCTGCCGGCGAGGATTTTGCAGCCTCATTTGTGCGTGTATGACACGATTTACCGTCCGGCCAAGACCCGGCTGTTGGCGGCTGCGGAGGAAGCGGGCGCGCGGGGGGCGAACGGGTTGAGCATGTTGTTGCATCAAGGGGCGTTGTCGTTCGAGATCTGGACCGGGCAAAGCGCGCCACTAATGGCGATGCGGCAGGCCTTGAAAAAGGCTGTGAATATCTAACCGCAGAGACACGGAGGCGCTGAGAGTATTTTTGTGGTTATTATTGAGGTGATTTTTCATTAGGGACTTTATTAAAAAAACTCCGCGTCTCTGCGTTGAAAAAATTATATGGATTATCGGGATTTGATTTTGAATTGGTTGTTTCCGTTTTGCATTGGGGCCTGCATCGGTTCGTTTTTGAACGTCTGCATTTACCGGATTCCGTTGGGCAAATCGGTGGTGCATCCGGGTTCGCATTGCGCGGCGTGCGGGTCGCCGATTCGCTGGTGGAACAATCTGCCGATTTTTAGCTGGTTTATTTTGCGTGGTCGCTCGGCTTGTTGCGGGACCAGGATTGATTTTCGTTACGCGCTGGTGGAGGCGCTAACGGCGGGACTGATTTTGGTGTTGTGGCAATGTTACGGGTTGACCGATCCGTGGCTGGCGTTGATTTACATTTTGTTCACCTGCGGGCTGATTATCGCCACCTTCATTGATTTTGATTATTTCATCATTCCGGACCGGATCACGCTGGGAAGCTGCGTGGCGGGGTTGCTATTGTCGGCGGTTTATCCGCAGTTGCAGCAGGTGTCTTCACCGTTGGCGGGGTTGGGACGGAGTTTTATCGGGCTGGTGGTTGGTGGCGGCTTGTTGTGGGCGGTTGCGATTATTGGCAGATTGGTGTTTCGCAAGGAGGCGATGGGTTTTGGCGACGTGAAGTTTCTCGCCGGGATGGGGGCCTTTTTGGGCTGGCAATCGGTGCCGTTCATTGTTGCCGTGTCGTCGCTGATCGGCTCGGTGTTTGGCATCGGGTTGATGTTGATGAGCGGCCGCCGCTGGGGGGTGCGGATTCCTTTTGGCCCTTATCTGGCCTTGGCGGCCCTGGTTTGGGTCCTGGGGGGCAGCAAATGGATGTATTGGTATCTTGACATGCTGGCGGGGCGTTGAAGGTTATCGGGAAACTGTTTTTACAGGGAGATCACGGAGATCGTGGAGCGTGTGGATCGAGGGCAATTTTCCGGTACTTTGTGAACTCCATGTTCTCCCTGTAAATTGTTTTTGACTGGCGGTGAATCTCGAGGTGGCCGGTATAAATTTATGGCTGTAAAAATCCCGATTGCCGACTAGCTTGTTAATATTGTGAGTGAAGATTTGAATCAGTTGGTGGCACGTTTGCTTGATTCCTATGCGGAAATTGGCGCCATCAATCATATTGACGGGGTGAATCTGCCGGACACGCAGACGGTGGAACGCATTACCTGGCAGTTGCTGCAATTGTTGTTTCCCGGTTATTACGAACACCTGAGCATCACCGGGGGAAATTTGGAGTCGCAAATCAGCGCGACTTTGAGGGACATCGCCACCCAGTTGCAGCGGGAGGTGATGAAAAGCCTGGACTACGCGCCGCCCGCCAATTTTCAAATCGAGGACTTGGAGAAGTCGGCGCATGAGTTCACCTGCAAGTTTTTGGCGCAATTGCCGCGAGTGCGGGAAATCCTGGTGACCGACGTCGAGGCGGCCTATGACGGCGACCCGGCGGCGACCGGAATGGATGAAATCATCCTGGCCTATCCGGGCTTGGAAGCCATCGCGGTGCAGCGCCTGGCGCATGAGTTGCACAAATTGAATATCGCCCTGATTCCGCGCATGATGACCGAGTGGGCGCACTCGCGCACCGGCATTGACATTCATCCCGGCGCGAAAATTGGCGCGCACTTCTTCATCGACCACGGCACCGGCGTGGTGGTCGGGGAAACCTGCGAGATTGGCGACCATGTGAAGATTTACCACGGCGTCACCCTCGGCGCGCGCTCGACCTCGGGCGGCCAGGAATTGCGCGGGGCCAGACGGCATCCGACCATTGAGAACGGGGTGACGATTTACCCCGGTGCGACCATTCTTGGCGGCGAGACGGTGATCGGTGCGGGCAGCACCATCGGCGGCAACGTGTTTTTGCTCAACAGCGTGCCGCCGCGCAGCCTGGTGTATTACGAGGAAGGCGCGGTGCTGGTGAAGGACAAGTTAGCGGCGGTTTCTTCGAATGAAGGTTCGGATTACAGCATCTGAGCCAGCCGGGTCAGGATGAACACCGCCAGCATCACCGAGATCACGATTATCGGCTTTTGGTAACCGGCAGGAGAACTGTCGCCCTTGAGCGGGACCAGTCTTGCCAATACAAACGACAACAGCAGCCAGACGAAATAGTTTTGCCAGGGCACGGTGCCGTGGTTCCAGAGCCAATAGAATTTGATCCGCCACGCGAAGGGTTCCAGGATCCAGTCGAACACTAACACGGAAACCGAGATCATCAGGGCCAGTACCCGCGCGTCGAACACCGGCAGGACGTAACGGTAAACCAGATAAAATCCGCCAACCACGGTCCACCACAGCAACGGCAATGCCAGCGGCACGCTGCCGACGATCATCGGGCCCATCAAGGGCGTATAACTGAGATTGACGAAATCCCGGCCGAAATAACAGGCTGCGCCGCTAAGGACGGTGACAATGAAGAATGACAGCCAGGCTTTGCGCCTGCCGACATGTTCTGCCGCCAGCAGCAGAATATTGGCAGCGGCGAGGGCGAAGAAAATGAAGTCCAGCCAAGAGGGCAGGGCGGGCCAGGCGGATGACTTGAAGTTACCGACGCTAATGGCGAGTTCGATGACAGCCCAGACCAGGAAGGCGTACCAAGTAAGGGTTTTGATTTTAACGGACATAGGGAATAAATCCCAAATTACAAAAAACCAAATCCCAAGGAAATCCCAAACTTCAAATTCAAAATGATGCCGCTAATGCCGGAGCGTACCTTGGTCGGGATTTGTTGATTGTGATTTGGGATTTGCTAACATTCGACGTTAATGGCGAGCCTATTCTTTTACCATTTGTATGCGTTGATTTCACGGATGATCTGGCTGCTGTTCACCCGCACGCGGCGGCACGGGTTTGAGTTTATCGAGGACAAGGGCTGCGTTCTGGCTTCCAACCATGTCAGCCATTTCGACCCGCCATTGATCGGGGCTTATCCGCCCTACAAGCTGGATTTCATGGCAATGAAGGAATTGTTTTCCAACCCGGTCGGCGACTTTTTTCTGCGCTTGATCGACGCGTTTCCGGTGGATCGCAGCACGGCGGACATGAAGGCTGTGCGCACGGCCTTGCAACGACTGAAGGACGGACGCATCGTGTGCCTGTTTCCCGAGGGCGGGATTCGCAGCGGCGGGGAATCGGTGCTGGGCGGACATGAATTGCCGAAAGGCGCCGCCACGCTGGCGCTAATGGCGAAAGTCCCGGTACGACCCTGCGTGATTGTCGGCTCCGACCAATTGTACGCCTGGCAAAACTGGTTCTGTCGCCCGGTGATTTTTATCGCGGTGGGTGACGAACTGGAAGCCAATCCGATGTTGCCGAAACACGAGGCGATCGAGGACTTGAACCGGCGGATCACCGAGTCGATGCGCGAGATGTTCACATTGATTCAGCAACAACCGGAATATTCCGACAAGCTGGCGTCGCGCACCGCGCAACAAAGATGGGCCGGACAATGACGGGTTTGTTCCACGACGCCTGGGCGCGGGCTGTTGATGGCGTGTCGTTTGGGTTTATCAACGCGTTGCAAATGCGTGCCAAGGCGGGTCGACACGGGGTCGGGGAGTTTGAGGAATATTTCAACAA
The DNA here is from genome assembly GCA_031256975.1 of Verrucomicrobiales bacterium. Classification (GTDB taxonomy): domain Bacteria; phylum Verrucomicrobiota; class Verrucomicrobiia; order Methylacidiphilales; family JAAUTS01; genus JAIRPN01. Next base: position 463,031 of record JAIRPN010000013.1, read on the forward strand.
ATGGTCGTTGGCGTCGATGGATGAATATTACACCGTACCGGAAAATCAGGATTGGAAACTGGACGCTAACCGTGAATCCTTCGTGTTTCCTTCTCCCGTCGTTAGCGGCTGTACGGAGAATGATCACGTGCACATGGACTGGTTTCCGGGGCCGAAGGGTTGGAAATCACCGGTGATGTTCCTGCTGCACGGGGTGATGTCGGTGAGTGATGTCGGCTATCGCTCGTGGGCGAAAAAACTGAATGCGCTGGGCTGGGGCGCGATTTTCTTCCACCTGCCGTACCATTACAGCCGCAAGCCACAGGGGGTGTTGAGCGGCGAACTGGCGCTAACGGCCAACCTGATCCGCACCGCGATAGGCATCCGGCAGGCGGTGGTGGAATTGCGCCTGATGAGCCGCTTGTTGCGGGAAAAAGGTTGCCCGCATATCGGGTTGTGGGGAACCAGTTACGGCGGCTGGATCGCCTCGCTGTTAGCGTCGCTGGAGGACAATATCAGCACGGCGTGGCTGTTGGAGCCGATTGTGGATGTTGACGTGGCGATCTGGGAATCGCCGGCCACGCGGGTGGTCCGGCGACAACTGGCTGAGCGCGGAATCACGCGCGAATTGGTGAAACGTCATGTGGCGAAAAGCTGTGCCAGTTATCACCGTCCCAAAGTAAAGCCGGAGCACTTGATTCTGGTGGCGGGGACCTTTGACAAAATCGCGCCGCCCAGGACCATCCGCGCCTTGCATGAAAAATGGCAGGGTTCGCATTACGCGGAATTCCGCCAAGGGCATGTGGGATACCAATTAATGCCGGAGACGTTGAAATTGGCGCGGGAAAAACTGCCGCATTTGTTTGAAATGTAGAATGGTGGAGCTTACTGGGTTCGAACCAGTGACCTTCCGCGTGTGAAGCGGACGCTCTACCACTAAGCTAAAGCTCCAAAGGAGGGTAAACATTAACCGCGCTGTCGGATTACCGCAAGTTAATTATAACTTTGCAGCAGGGGGCATTTTCGATCGTTTCGTCGTTAGCGACGGGTAAAATGGCGGGGTGAATTATCAGGTCGATGTCAGAGAGGTTTCCACGGCTTCGCTATTGGCTTATCAAGAACAAGCTTACTTTGAGCAGCTTTGCGCGCAGTGTCCGAATTACGCGGCCAATCACGGCTGTCCGCCGTTTGACTTTTCACCGCGGGATTACATCGGGCAATTTGAATTTATTAGTGTGGTGAGGTTGAAGGTGGATACGGCGTCGATGTTGGAGAGGTTCGCTGTTAGCGGCGAGTTGGTGGAGCAGGGAAGGCAATTGATCGGGCGGGTTCGTTACGGAACGGACCAGACGCTAATGGCGATGGAACAGGCATTTGCCGGGGCGCGGGTGTCGTTGCCGGGCGCATGCAATGTGTGTGCGACCTGCGCGCGGAAGGCGGGTCTGCCGTGTGAATTGGGGCAACCGCGTTATTCGTTGGAGGCTTTGGGTATCAATTTGGCGAAATTGGCCAGGGAATTATTCGGGGAGGAGATTTTGTGGATCAAGGACGGCAAGCTGCCGGAATATTTCTCGCTGATCTGCGGGGTGTTTAGCGTTGGCGGCGGATTGCGTGACGCGATCCACCGAAAGTTGTCGAGTGCCGGACAATAAAAAAGGGACGCTAACCGCGTCCCTTGAGAATCTTTAATTTAACTCAATTCGCTGTCGGCGGATTGGTCTTGTCGTTAGCGCCTGTGTCACCGGAGGTTTTTTTGTTCAAGGCGACTTGATAGGGGGCGTTGGAGCCCTGTTTCAGCAAATCGTCGAGTTCTTCCAGGTTGTGGCGTTGCATGATGGTCTTGATCGCCGGGGCGTAGCTGCTGTCGGGGCAGTAGCCGGCGGCAAGGATGCGGGAGAGGAAGGCTTCGCCAGACTTGGTGTAGAAAGCCGCGCGATAACGGTCGTTGGCTTTCAGGAAGTCGGCATAACCCTGAAATCCGGAGCTCATGTCCTTATAAACACGGAAATTCGCACGGGTGGCGACACCCAAATCCTTGGTCGGCATGTTAATGCTGTCGCCCTTCCAGGATTCCGCAAAAGCTTTCATGCCGAAATAATTGTGGGCTTCCTTGGCGAGGTCGCTCTGGCCGTAGCCGCTTTCGTAAATGGCTTGGGAAATGGTGACCGAAGCGGGAATGCCATACTGGACCTGGATGCGAATTGCCTCGGGCAAGGCTTGTTCCAAAAATTGGCGTTTGGCGCCGTTGGCGGTATCGAGCACGGTCGAGATTTTCTTAGCCAATTGTAAAACATCGTCGGGCGAGGAGGTTTGCAACCCGACCAAACGCACGATCTGGTTGTTCAGGCTTTCCAGCTGCTGGTCCTTTTCGGTCTGGATCTGGGCCCATTTGTTGCGTTCCTTGGCGTAAAATTCCGTTAAAAAAACGCTCATTTTGCTGGAGGCCCAAGTGGTGCCCCAAAGGGTACAGGCCACGGAAATCCACAATGCGTTGGATACAATCAAAGTGGACCACAAGCCAATGCGCTTTTTCGGTTCCTTGTGGAACCGTTTCATCGCGATCAAAGGCATGAGATCGACTATGGGCTGTTGTTTTTTATTAGGACTCCAATAACTCATGGTTCCTCCGTTAAATTTGTTGCAAATAAGTTACGCGGAGGCGATTTGAAGTCAAATACGAAAAGTTCTGATTATTTGTAACTAGTTGAAAATAATTGCCTTATATATAAATTATAACCATATTAATATTTCAACTATACACAGGAAATTTAATGAAATTACTATAATTTTCTCTTATTGGTATATAATTGTATTTGTTCTGAGCTGCAGGGCAATTTGGGGTTAATTTCCACACGGCATAAACTTCAAACTCTGCTTGCAGCCGTTGTTCATTCTGTCACCATGAAACCCTATCTATGAATGCAGCATTAACTCAACTCGACCAATTTAAGAAGTTCACCAAAGTCGTCGCCGATACCGGCGATTTCCAGTCCATCAAGGAGTATGAACCGCTCGACGCCACCACCAATCCCTCGCTGATTTTCAAGGCGGTGCAAAAGGACGAATACAAGCCGCTGTTAGCCAAGGCCATCAAGGATAATCCGGGTGCCAAGCCAGCCGAAGTGATTGATGCCCTGTTGATCCTGTTCGGTCTGGAAATCCTCAAGTTGATTCCGGGTCGTGTCTCGACCGAAGTGGACGCCCGCCTGTCCTTTGACACCGAGGCGACCATTGAAAAGGCGCGCAAGTTGATTGGTTTTTATGAAAAGAACGGCATCGCCCGTGAGCGCATCCTGATCAAGATTGCCTCCACTTGGGAAGGCATTCGCGCCGCCGAGGTGTTGCAGAAGGAAGGCATCCGCTGCAACATGACCCTGTTGTTCGCCCTGCCGCAGGCGGTGGCTTGCGCCGAGGCCAAGGCCCAGTTGATTTCGCCGTTTGTCGGCCGTATTTACGACTGGTACAAGAAGGCCAACAACCGCGATTACCAAGGTGCCGAGGATCCGGGCGTGCAGTCGGTGGGACAGATTTACAATTACTACAAGAAATTCGGCTATCCGACCGAGGTGATGGGCGCCAGCTTCCGCAATCTCGGGGAAATCCTGGAATTGGCGGGTTGCGACCTGTTGACCATCAGCCCGAATCTGTTGCAGGAAATGAAGGACGCCAAGGGCGAAGTCACGCAGAAACTCAGCGTGGAAAAGGCCAAGGCTTCCGACATTCAACGCATCGCTAACGATGAGAAAACCTTCCGCTTCCTGTTAAACGAGGACGCGATGGCCACGGAAAAGTTGTCCGAGGGCATCCGGTTGTTCGTTGCCGACACGGTGAAACTGGAAAAGATCATCCTGGGCGGCAAATAAGGTCTCGTCATTAGCGCCATGGCCACCCCCGGCAAGATCAAACCCGGCTTGGTGTCAGTTTCCTTCCGGAAACTGAACCCGCCGCAATTGGTGCAATTGTGTAAGAAGGCCTCGCTCCGTGGCATTGAATGGGGCGGGGACCTGCACGTGCCGCACGGCGATTTTGAAATGGCCCGGCGGGTAGGGGAATTGACCCGCGACAGCGGGCTCGAAGTTGCTGCTTACGGTTCGTATTACCGGGTTGGTTCCAGTGAACGCGACGGCTTGGCTTTCGAAAAGGTGCTGGAGACGGCGATTCATCTGCAGGCGCCGCTAATCCGCGTCTGGGCGGGGGTCAAAGCTTCCGCGGACGCCGATGAGGCGTATGTGAACTGGGTGATCGAGGAGTCGCAGCGCATCGCCGCGCTGGCGCAGCAAGCGGGAGTCAAGGTGGCTTACGAGTACCATGCCGATACGTTGACCGACAGCTTGTTGTCGACCGTGACGCTGAATGAGCAAGCGCGGCATCCGAATTTGTTTTTCCTGTGGCAACCCGCTAACGGCAAGGCGGTCGCCTATAATTTGCAGACGCTGAATACCGTCCTGCCGCGCTTGCAGAACGTGCACGTTTTTCATTGGTGGCCGGACGCCTCGGTGCGGCATCCGCTAACGACGGGCGAGAAGGATTGGCAGGAATATTTTAAGGTGCTGCACAACGACGATGCCGAGCGCTATGCGTTGCTGGAATTTGTCAAAGGCGACGAGCCGGAACAGTTGCTGCAGGATGCGGCGACCTTGCACCGGCTGTTGTTTGTTGCGCAGTCGGGAAACGGTTAAAACCGGATGCTTTGCTGCATCGTGGTAAAACCGTTGTCGTTGTGAATCTCCCGGCCTGCGTCACTGGCATGGCCGTTGGTCGAGGTGGCGCAAGCGGCGAACAGGCCTGCGGTTAGCGCCAGCAACATCAGGGTTAGCGGTTTCATTTGTCGCGGGGGATCGGCTCGCTCTTGCCGTGTTTCAAGTTGACCATGATTGCCGAGGTGCGGAATACCTCGGCATTTTTCCGGGCGTCCACCGACCAGACATCGACTTTGCACGAACTATTGCCGACGCTGATGACCTGGCTGATGACCTTGATCACATCGCCGCTAACGATGGGGGATTTGAAATTGAATTGCTCGAACAGTTTGGTGACGAAGGAGCAGCTGGGAAATGCCAGCGTGGCGGCGTTGTAGGCCATGTCGTCGGCCCATTTCATCATGTAACCGCCGAAGACATTGCCGGAATGATTCAGGAATTCGGGACGGATCAGCAGGGTTTTTTCATGACGCGGATAGGGCATGTTTGGCGGTTCAATTTCTGCTAACCGTCGCGCATGGCGTCCGCCCTCGAACGGCGTGGTGAGCCAGATGTCGACAATCTTGATGACCAGATCGGGTTCCACCACTTTTTGGCCGATGCTTAACACATTGGAATCATTATGCTGGCGGGACAGGGCGGTGACTTCGGGCGACCAGCAAGTAACGCAGCGGATGCCGGAGGATTTGTTGGCGACAATCGCCGCGCCATTTCCCGACTGGCTGAACACGATGGCCCGGTCGGTCTGGCGGCTGGCTACGGCTTCCACCGCGGGACGAATAAATAAGGGATAATCCACCGGAGTTTCGTCAAAAGTGCCGAAATCCAGCACATCATGGCCGAGTTCCTGCAAATGTTCCTTGACCAATTGTTTGTAACGGAAACCAGCATGGTCGGCACCGAGGGCAATGCGCATATGGTTAATAGTTACTCGCCGCAGGCAAATGGCAAGCCAAGAAAGACTTACCGTTAGCGTCGAAAATCTGTAAAAAGAATGGAGTCAATCATCTCATTCTTTGAGACTGAGTTTCAATACGGAGGTTTTTGTGCTGTAACTTATAATTGACGTTGCATGCCGAAAGAAATTTTGTAGCCTCGGAATTCTATGATCGTGAGACGTCCCAAACTCAGTTTGTTCGAATCGCTGTATGTGCCAGCGCTGCTGACTGGGTTAAGTATCACGTTCAAACATTTCGTCAAGACGCTAAAGGCGATCATTTTACGCAATAAAATCAAGCATCCGCGCACCCTGATGGATTTTTCCGAGCGGGCGATGGTCACCATGCAGTATCCCGAGGAAAAATGGCCGATGCCGGACGGTTACCGCGGGGCGCCGACCCTGGTCAAGGACGAGGACGGCCGTGAAAAGTGCGTGAGCTGCCAACTGTGTGAATTCGTCTGCCCGCCGCGCGCGATCAAGATTATTCCCGGCGAAATCACCAACCAGCGCTTCGCCAACGTGGAAAAGGCGCCGAAGGAATTTTACATCGACATGGTCCGCTGCATTTATTGCGGCTATTGCGAGGAAGTCTGCCCCGAGGAAGCCATCTTCCTGAACAAGGACTACAATATTCTGGCCGATTACAGCCGAAACAGTTTGCTCCACAACAAACAGAAATTGTACGAAATGGGCGGTGTCGTCCATCGTCCGATCAAGAAGTGGGCAAACAAGTAACTTGAGCAAGGTGGGACTGCCGGAATCGGACACAGGGACGGTTTTCGGCGGGCCTGTTGACAATAGATGGAAGCGATTACTTTTTGGATATTGGCTATCGGTCTGATAGCGGCCGCGTGGTCGGTCATTTTGCAGCGCAATCCCGTCGCCAGTGCGCTGTCGCTGGTGGCCGGTTTCATCCTGCTGGGCATTTTGTTCCTGACCCTGAATTCCTCGTTCCTGATGATGGTGCAGATCATCGTCTACGCCGGGGCGGTGATGGTGCTGTTTTTGTTCATCATCATGTTGCTCGACCTGAAGACCGAGGAAAAGCGGCCGGTGCCTTATTTGCGGTTGGCGGTGGCCTTGCTGATTGCCGCGATATTCGGCGGATTCTTTTTCAGTGCCTTGCAGGCCGTGCCGAACGGCCACAAGGTCTTGTCCTGGTCGCAGCCGGTGCCGCATGTTGATGCCGGGGAAATCGGTCAGTTGTTGTTTTCGAAATATGTGCTGCCCTTTGAAATCACCGGTGTGCTGTTGCTGGTGGCGACCATCGGCGTGATTGTCCTGAGCAAGAAGGAGATAAAATAATGGAAGCCTTTACGCAAATTACCCTGAACCATTATCTCGCCCTGAGCGGCATCCTGTTCATGATCGGTATGATCGGTGTGATGATGCGCCGCAATATTATCGTGATTTACATGAGTCTGGAACTGATGTTGAACGCCGCCAACCTCGCGCTGGTTTCTTTCAGCCGTTTCAGTGCCGTGCCGAAGCTTGACGGCCACATCATGGTTTTCCTGATCATTACCGTGGCAGCGGCGGAAGTGGCGGTAGGCTTGGCGTTGATCGTTGCCTTGTACCGCTTGAAACAAACCACCAACACCGGTGACCTCACCTCGCTGAAGTTTTAAGTTATGAATTGGGTTGTCCTGCTTGCTCCGCTGATTTCCGCTGTTTTGATCACGCTGGTTCTGCATCCGATGAAAAAATTGTCGGTGCTGGTGTCCATCCTCGCCTGTGCGGTGTCGTTTCTGGCTTCGCTGTGTCTGTTCTACAATAATGGCGCCATGCATTTGTCGTCCATCGACTGGCTGGATTTGCCCGGCCTGAAGGTGCAGATCGGCGGCATGGCGGACCATCTGGCCTGCCTGATGCTGCTCGTGGTTAGCGGCGTCGGTTTGTGCATCCATATTTTCGCCTACGGGTACATGAAGGAAGATCCGGGTTTGTCGCGGTTCTTCGCCAAGCTGAGTCTGTTCATGTTCTCCATGCTCGGCATCGTGCTGGCGAACAATCTGGTGATGATGTTCATTTTCTGGGAACTGGTCGGTTTGAGTTCCTACCTGTTGATCGGTTTCTGGTTCCAGCGCCCGAGCGCGGCGGAGGCGGCCAAGAAAGCGTTCATCGTCAATCGTCTCGGCGATTTCGGTTTTCTGCTGGGTATTCTCGGCGTATGGCTGGCTTGGGGTACGGTGGATTTCAAAGAACTCTCACAGCAGGTGGCGAGCGGGCATTTGCCCGCACTGCTGGCGAATAATCCATTCGCGGTGACGCTAATCGGCATCGGTTTGTTCATGGGCTGCGTTGGCAAATCGGCGCAATTCCCGCTGCATGTCTGGCTGCCGGACGCGATGGAAGGCCCGACCCCGGTGTCGGCATTGATCCACGCGGCGACGATGGTGGCGGCGGGTGTGTACATGTTGTGCCGCGTGTTTTTTATTCTCGAGCTCAGTCATCAGGTATTGCAGGTGATTGCCTCGCTCGGGGCGCTAACGGCGATCTTCGCGGCGCTAATCGCGACACAGCAGAACGATATCAAGCGCATCCTGGCTTATTCGACTTTGTCGCAGCTCGGTTACATGGTGATGGCGGTCGGTCTGGGCGCGACGCAGGCGGCGATGTTCCACCTGAGCACGCACGCGTTTTTCAAGGCGCTGTTGTTCCTCGGTGCGGGTTCGGTGATCCACTCGCTGCATCATGAGCAGGATATTTGGAAAATGGGCGGTCTGTGGAAGAAAATGCCGGTGACGGCCTGGACTTTCCTGATCGGTACCTTGGCACTGACCGGCTGTCCGCTGCTGTCCGGATTCTTCAGCAAGGACGCGATTCTATTGGCGGCGTTCCAGCATAACAAGCTGGTGTTTAGTGTTGGTATTATCACGGCGGGCTTGACCGCTTATTACATGTTCCGCTTGTTCGCGGTGGCTTTTCTCGGCAAGCCGCGTTCGCATGCGGTGGATCACGCGCATGAGTCGCCGTTGGTCATGACGGCTCCGTTGACGATTCTCGCGGCATTGTCGGTGTTTGGTGCGCTGTTCGGGCAGGAAGAATATTTGGGCTTGGAACACGCTAACCACGGGGGCGGCTGGATCGTGATGGGCCTGTCGGTTTGCATGTTTGTTCTCGGCATTAGCGGCGGTTTGTTGTTGTACCTGAAGTCGCGCGAGGAGCCGATTCACATCAGCCTGTTCGCGAACAAGTTTTACAGCGACGAATTGTACGAGGCGATTTTTGTCAACGGCCAGCAATTGCTGGCGCGATTGCTCGACTGGGTGGACCGCTGGATTGTCGGCGGTTTCCTGGTGCGTGGATCGGCAGTGCTGAGTACGATTACGGGCGAAGTGCTGCGGTTGCTGCAGGGCGGGAATTTGTCGGCCTACGTGATGGTATTCATCGTTGGCGTGGTGTTTTTGTGTTATTGGGTTCTGGTTTATTTGAAACCTCTTTTCTAGTATGAGCGAGTTGTTAATTGTCATTTTGATCGCGCCGGTGCTGGCGTGCCTGGGAATCGCCGCCGGATTGCCAGCGAAAAAGACGGCGCTAATGACGGTGCTGTTCAATCTGGTCGCGTCCCTGTTGCTGGCGTTCAAGTTCCAGATTGGCTCGGCGGGTTACCAGTTTGTCAGTTCCATTCCGGCGATGAGCCTGGGCAATTATTTCAACACCAATCTGAAATTCGGTGTTGATGGTTTGTCGTTGTTGCTGTTGCTGCTGACGACGGTCGTTAGTGCCGCTGCAGTGGCGGTGGTGCCGAACGATATCAAGCGTCCGCGCGAATTTTTCATCCTATTGTTGCTGGTGGTTAGCGGCGCGCTCGGGGCGTTTTTGTCGATAGACCTGTTTTTCCTGTATATCTTCCACGAAATCGCCCTGATCCCGACTTTCATCCTGGTCGGGGTGTGGGGCAACCAAGACCGCAAGTTTGCGGCGATCCAGATGACGATTTACCTGACTCTTGGCAGCATGGTGCTGCTGGCGGGTTTGCTTGGTTTTTATTTCGCGATGCCGGAGAATGTGCGGAGCTTCGATCTTGAGGAAATCCGCGTGGCGTTGACGGCTTCGCCATTGGCGGCCTCGGTGCAGGGCTGGATCTACTTGTTGCTGCTCGGCGGTTTCGGCATCCTTGCTTCGCTGTGCCCATTCCACACATGGGCTCCGGCTGGCGATGCGGCGGCTCCCGCGCCGGTGGCGATGCTGCACGCAGGTGTATTGAAGAAGGTGGGTATTTATGGGTTGCTGCGGCTAGCGGTGCCCTTCCTGCATGCAGGCGTGCATCAGTATGTCGATTTGTTCCTGATCCTGATTCTGCTCAACGTGATTTACATCGGCGTGGTGACGATCTGGCAGAAGGAACTCGGTTTCATGCTCGGTTATTCCAGCGTGATGCACATGGGCATGCTGTTCCTCGGTATTGCCTCAATGAGCGTACTCGGGTTGACCGGCACGGTGATTTTGATGTTGGCGCACGGTTTTGATATTGCGCTGTTGTTTGCTTTAAATGGTGAGATTCGCCGTCGCGCCGGTTCGACACATTTTGCCGATCTGGGCGGCTTGGCGCAACGGATGCCGAAACTGGCCTTTTTATTTGTAATTGGCGGCCTGGCTTCGCTCGGCATGCCGGGACTGGCCAACTTCGCTGGTGAAATCCATGTGTTCTTCGCCGCGTGGAAGGCATTCCCGTGGTGGGTGACGGTATTGGCGGTGTGGGGAATTGTCATCAGCGCCATCTATATTTTGCGTGCAGTACGGAATATTTTCTTCGGCGATGTGCCGTCGACTCTGCCGCAGTCTGAGGATTTGGTGAAATGGTCCCAACGCTGGCCTTTTGTCATGCTGGCGCTGGCATTGATCGTGATCGGGTTCTATCCGCGGATTCTGACTGTTTTTGTTCAACCGGTAGTAAATAGCTTATTAGGATTATGAAGCAATTTTTGTTAATGCCTGAATTTCAGTTGTTGGTGTGGGCGCTCGTACTGTTCGTGTTCGATGCGTACCGTCCGCAGACCAAACCCCGCACCCTGGCTTGGCTGGGAATCCTTGGCGCTGCTCTGGTATTGGGAGCGACCTTTGTCGAACCGCTAACGATGGGGGTAGGGCAGTATTTTCACGGATTATATTCGGTCGACGGCCTGTCGATTTTCTTCAAACAATTTTTCCTAGTGACGCTAATCGTGGTGTTGTGGATGTCGGCGGAATTTGTCGAGGTGCTGCCATTGGCGCGCAATGAATTCCTGTTGTTGCCGATGTTGACGACGGTTGGCATGTTGCTGCTGGCGTCCGCGGTGGATTTTACCACCATGTTTGTGGCGCTGGAACTGGTGACCATTTCGTTTTACGTGCTGGTGGCTTATCAGCGAAACAGGAGCGCCTCCCTGGAGGCCGGGGTCAAATATTTGATTATTGGCGCCCTGTCGACCGGTTTTTTGGTTTATGGCATCGCGTTCCTTTATGGCAATGCCGGTAGCACGTCATTCGCAACAATTCTTGAAACATTAAGTACCAACCCGCTGAATCTTTCCATTTTGTTTGCCATGGCATTGATTTTGGTGGGCTTGTGTTTCAAAATTTCCGCTGTGCCGTTTCATATTTGGGCTCCCGACGTCTACCAAGGAGCCCCCACACCAGTGACGGCATTTCTGGCGGTTGGCAGCAAAGCGGCGGGTTTTGTGGTGTTGCTGCGGCTGGTGTTTTTCAGTTGCTTTGGCAATCCGGTTGTCGCCCCATATGTGTCGTCGCTATTGGCAGTGCTGGCCGGAGTGACGGTGATTTTGGGAACCTTTGCCGCGTTGCCGCAACGCAACCTGAAACGTTTGCTGGGATATTCCAGCATTGGACATGCCGGGTTTATCTTGATGGCGTTAAGTTGCCTGTCGCCACGCGGCGTCAATGCGGTGTTGATATATCTGATTTCCTACCTGCTGGCCGGATTGCTGGCGTTTTTCCTGATCACGGTGGTGTCCAAGCAGGTGGAGGGTGAGGAGTTGGTTAATTTTTCCGGGTTGTCGAAGCGCTCGCCGCTGGCGGCCTTCGGGTTGACCGTGGCGTTTGTCTCAATGGCGGGGATCCCGCCCTTGCTTGGTTTTGCGGGCAAGCTCGGGGTCCTGGCCGCGGCTTGGGAAGCGCAGCGCTATGTGTTGGTCGGAATCGGCGTGATTGCCGCCGCAGTTGGGCTATACTATTACCTGAGCATTGTACGCTATATGTATTGGAACGAAGCTGCCGACGGTACGGCAGCGGTGAAATTGTCCTGCAGTGCGAAATGGTTGGTCTGGCTGTTGGTCGCCGGGGTAATTGTATTTGGTATTTACCAGATGCCGATTGCCACGGTGGTGGATCAGGTTTTGCTGGGCCGTAATTGGTGAATTTTTACTTATGAATGCTGAGGCAGTAAAGGAACAGAAGGGCGCTGCTTTGGTTGCCAACTGGAAATGGGCGGGGCCAATCCTGTTTTTCGCCGTTGTTTTGCTACTCTGCTGGCTGTCTCCCGATCCCAATACTTCTCCGGTTCCGGGTGTCAGGATGGCATTGCCGGATAAAGTAGGAGACATGACGGGGGGAGAACTCCAAGGAATGTCCGATCCTGAGAAGGCGATTTTACCCCCTGACACCGAGATTGTCCGTCGCATTTACGGTAACCCGCAGGGAGACGTATTAGTGAGCACCATTGTATTGGCAGGCGGGGCTAAAAACAGTATTCATCGTCCTGAAGTTTGTTTACCCGCCCAAGGCTGGCAAATTGACAGTGAAGAAGTGGTGCCGGTTACTCTGGCCAATGGGCATCAGCTTAACGTGATGAAAGTGGCGATTCACCGTGGCAGCGAGCAGGCTTATGGCAAGCCGGTGAACCGTCAGGCTTATTATTTATATTGGTTTGTGGGCAAGGGCATTGCCACGCCAAGTCACTGGACCCGGGTATTTTTGGGCAGCTGGGATCGGGTTTTTCACAATGTCAATCATCGCTGGGCTTATGTCAGTATTTTTATGCCGATTGCAGAGGACCGGTTGTATTCCCCGCGCAATGCGGAACAAACCTTGCAATTGATGAAGGACTTTATCGCCAAATCGGCTCCGGATTACATGTTGTCGGAAATGCCGGCCCAAGGCACAACAAACCGTTAATAACCGAATTTCCCTGTTGCGTCCTGGGCGGGGAGGGTTAAGTTAGAGCCATGAGACTGAAATCACTCCTGCCTGCCCTGGCACTTTTGGTCACACTGGCCGCCTGTGCTTCCTTTACCGACAAAACCAATGAACTGACCATTGGCATGAGCGCCGACCAGGTCAAATCCGTGCTTGGTGATGAATACACCAAAAAGATGTCGCAACTCAGCTCCGATGGCAAACCGATCGAGTTGTGGGAATACGTTGATCAAAAAAGCAATGAAAAGTACTGGCTGTATTTCAAGGATTCTCGTCTTGCCAAGTGGGGAACTCCGCAGGCCTTGCAAGAGTCGGAAGATCTCTATCTGCCTGGAGAACGTGGCGATGCCGGAGCGGCCAAACCTGTACCTGCAAATTAAGACAGGTTAAAAATTCATTAATGAAAAAGCCAAGGTTTGTGCCTTGGCTTTTTTGTCATCGTGGCTGTTTGATGGAATTACTGGTTGGTGCTGTCCTCGATGCGCTTGGTCACGGTGGGCTTGTTGGGATTGCTTGACCAGATTGGCGTATCAACACCAGCCTCGGCGTTCGGATTGTTTTCCCGATAGGAACCTGTACTCCGGCTTGGGTCCGAGGTGTTGGAGGGACTCGGGGAACAGCCGACCAAGAGTGAGGCTAACAATAAACTTAACGCGGTCTTTTGCATGGCAGAGCTTATAGCACGGGCGCCAATGGCGAGCTAGGACAAAAATTCCAGTGAAAAATCCAGCGCGCGGACACTGTGGGTCAAGCCGCCGACCGAGATGTAATCAACCCCGGTTTGGGCGACACTTTTTACTCGGTCGAGAGTCATGTTGCCGGAGGCCTCAAGCTTGGCGCGGCCATCGGCGATTTTCACCGCCTCGGCCATTTGCTCATTGCTCATGTTGTCGAGCAGGATTTGATCGACGCCAAGACCGGCGATGATTTTGACCTGTTCCAAGGTATCCGCCTCGAAGATAAGTTTGGCATTGGCGTCGAGGGACCGCATTTTTTCGACCGCCGTCTTCATGTCGCCGGAGTTCGCCATCAGCGTGATATGGTTATCCTTGGGCATGAAGGTGTCATAGAGGCCGAAACGGTGATTGGTGCCGCCGCCGCAACGGACCGCATATTTTGCCAGTTGGCGCAGACCGGGAGTGGTTTTGCGGGTGTCGAGGATCTGGCATTTGGTTCCGGCTACCGCGTCGACAAACTTGCGGGTCTGGGTGGCGATGCCGGAAAGATATTGCAGGAAGTTCAGGGCGACACGTTCGCCAGTGAGGATGGATGCGGCTGATCCCTGCAATTCCAGCACGGTCTGGTCGGTTTGTAATTTATCGCCGTCCCTGGCAGCCGGTTTTGCGCCAATGGCGGGATTGAGCTGGCCGAAGGTTTCAACGGTGAGCGGAAGACCGGAGAGAATGCCTTCCTCCTTGACGAAAATACGGGCGCTAACGGTGATGTTGGCGGGGACCAGGGCCGAGGTCGTGATGTCGAGCGGGCCGACATCTTCGCCGATGGCGCGGGCGACGGCTTCACGGATGATGGCGTGTTCAGGCGGGGTGATAATCATGGTTTATTTTAACCACGGAACAAATTTCGCGCCAAGACACAAAGCTGCCGAGAAACACAGGATTTCGCGCAGAGCGCAGGGGAACGGTCGTTTTTTTGGGGGATGGTAAATCGAACGTCCAGTCATTTGCACAAAAACTCCGCATCTTTACAGCTCCGTGCGAAGCAAGGCATCTTTGTGTTTCTTGGCGCGAGAAAAAGTGTTTTCTGTTTCAGTTGGCGAGGCTAAAAAGGGCGGGTGATTGTTGAGGCAAATCAGGAAGGCATTGCGCGTGCCGCAAAGTTGTTGCGGGAAGGGCAATGCGTTGGCATGCCGACCGAGACGGTGTACGGGCTGGCGGCGGACGGTTTGAACCCAGAGGCATTGGCGCGTATTTTCGCCATCAAGCAGCGGCCGTTTTTTGACCCGCTGATTTTGCATATGGCGGAGAATTTTGAGCTGGAACGATTGGTAATACGGATTTCACCGACGGCTCGCACGCTAATGGCGAACTTTTGGCCGGGACCGCTGACCTTATTGTTTCCGAAACGTGAACTGGTGCCGGATTTGGCGACTTCGGGATTGCCGACGGTGGCGATTCGCTGTCCGGCGCATCCTGTGGCGCAGGCGTTATTGCAGGAATTTGGTTCGCCATTGGCGGCTCCCAGCGCGAATAAATTTGGCCGCATCAGCCCGACTTCGGCGCAAGCGGTGAAGGAGGAATTGGGGGACGAAATTTCATTGGTGCTGGATGGCGGGCCGTGCCGGATCGGGGTGGAATCGACGATTTTGGATGTAACGAGTGACAAGGTGTTCCTGTTGCGTTCCGGTGGTGTGCCGTTGGAATTGTTGGAGGAAAAAATCGGGCCGATTGAGCTGTCCGGTGAAGACGCTATCAAGGCTCCGGGAATGTTGAAAAGCCATTACGCACCGCGCACGCCCTTGCTGCGCTTGCAAGAACCCTGGCCGCGCGACCAGGAACTGCCGTCAGATACGGCGTTGCTGGCTTGGTCGAACTTCCCTGTTAGCGTTGAACGCGTGCGGGTACTGGCCCCCGATGGCGATGAAGTCGCGGCGGCGGCGAAATTGTTCCAATATCTGCGTGAACTGGATTCGCTCGGTGTGGAGAAAATTCTGAGCGAACCGGTGCCGATGAAAGGCTTGGGGCGGGCGATTAACGACCGTCTGGAACGAGCCTCGGTCGGGACGACGGTTTAAAGCACCTGCAGGCCTGTGTTGTCAGCCTGCAAGACCAGGCTTTGCACTTGATGAACTCCTGCCTTTTTCAAGCCTTGCATCATGGCTTCCGCCACTTGTTGTGAATGTTCGAGCGTGATGGCCATTAGCGTTGAGCCGGAACCGCTGATGAAGGCGCCGAGTGCTCCCGCTTGTTCCGCACCGCTAATGGCGGCTTCACAACCGGGAATTAACTTGGAACGGTAAGGCTGGTGCAGGTGATCGACAAAGACTCCCTTGAGCAACTCGTACTTCTTCGCCGTGAAGGCGCTAACGATGAGGCCGCTGTTCTGGATATTTTCCACCGCTTGCGAGAGGGAAATTTGCGACGGCAGAACTTTGCGGGCTTCCTTGGTTTCGACTTCAAAATCAGGAATTACGGTGACGAATTGCAACTCCGGATCGACCGAAACGGTGTTGAAGGAATGTTTACCACTAACGGCGAAACCACCGTAGCAGGCAGGCACAGCATTGTCCGGATGGCCTTCCAAGGCAACCACCAGATCGAGTAGCTCGCGCTGGCTAAGCGGCGATTGATAATGAGCATTCAAAGCCGCGATGAGGCCGAGGCGGACAGTGACGCTGCTGCCAAGCCCCCGGGAACGAGGCACATCGCCGCTAATGGCAATGGAAAAGGTTTCTGGTTTGATTACTGCCTTGTTGAAAAAACTTTGCGCCGCTTCGGCAATGAAAGGATCAGGCCAAGCTTGGGATCCAGCAGTTAGCGTCACGGTATTGTAAAGTTGTACGGCAATGCCAAGGGCGTCGAAGCCGGGGCCGATGTTGGCGGTGGTGGCGGGTACGCGGACGGAGACGGGTTTCATTGATGTTGTGTTGGGGGAGCTTGTTCGACTTTGACGGCGCGGAGGGTAAAGCGTTGCTTCAAATCCGCGTCAAGCAGGACCTCGACGGAATAGTCGCCGGGTTGCTGGAATTCAAGACCGCCGAAGAACGCCACATTGGTGGCATGCAAATCCTGATTACGCAGGACAAAGGGTGTTTCCGTGTGACCGATTTCCTTTTCCTCTTCGTTAAGGATGCGGGTGCCTTGGACGAAGGAACCTTGGCCGTTAGTCCAGCGAGTATATACGCAAAGTTTGATGAGGCGCAGTGGATAGG
Source organism: Verrucomicrobiales bacterium (assembly GCA_031256975.1). GTDB lineage: Bacteria > Verrucomicrobiota > Verrucomicrobiia > Methylacidiphilales > JAAUTS01 > JAIRPN01. The sequence goes on from JAIRPN010000013.1 coordinate 479,676, forward strand.
ATGGTGCGGCGATAACGTTGATGACGCCGACCAAGGTATGCGAGCCCGAGGCTTCAAGTCGGACGTCCTCGCAAATCAAGGCTGCTTGTAAATCAGGTGTCATCATAAGGAATTTAAGATTTAAGATGGTAGATTTAAGATTGTCAAATTACCTTCTGGTTAGCGCCTTGGGATCGAAGCGGTCGCGCAGGGCATCGCCGAGGAAATTCAACGCCAGCAGAGTGGCGGCAATGAACAGTCCGGGGCCGACCAACAGCCACCAGGCGGTTTCGATCGGATTGATGAAGCCGGCTCCTTCGGAAAGCAGAGTGCCCCAACTGGCTTGCGGAGCCCGCACGCCAAGGCCGAGGAAACTGAGGAAAGATTCTTCCAGAATGACGGTGGGAATGGTCAGGGTAAGATAAACCAGAATAATGCCGCTCAGGTTGGGCAACAGGTGCCGGAACATGATATTGAACCGGTTTTGCCCCAATACTTTGGCAGCCTGGACAAATTGGCGTTCCTTGAGTGAAAGTACTTGTCCTCGCACGATGCGCGCCATGGTCAGCCATTCGACCAAACCCAGTCCGGCGAACAGGAGGAGAAGTCGTGAATATTCCTGCAAGAGTTTGAAATTCAACTTCGCCATTAGCGTTTTGAATTGCTCGTCCAGCACGGAAATCAACAGGATCACGATGATCAAGCGGGGCAGTGAATACAGCACATCAACAAAACGCATCATCGTCCCGTCGGTCTTGCCGCCGGAAAAACCGCTAACGATGCCATAACAAACGCCAATGGTCAGGCTGACCAAGGCGCCGACCGCGCCGACCAACAGCGAGATACGCGCGCCGTAAAACACGCGGGTCAATACATCACGACCATTAGCGTCGGTGCCGAACCAATGATGAATATTGGGTTGTAATAGCGGGGCGAAACTGGTGTCGTCACGGTCGTAGGGGCTAAATACCGGTCCAAGCCATGCCAGCAGCAGCACGCCTGCCAGGATGGCAAGGCAAAGGATGATGATGCGTTTGTTCGAGAACATGGCGTTACCAAAGTTTGATGCGTTTATCCAAGTAGGTGTACAGGATGTCCACGATGGTGTTTAGCGTGACCAAGATGGTGAAATAAACAATCACCGTGCCACCAACCAGGAAGATGTCGCGATTCAGCACGCTATTGACGAAAAACGGACCGATGCCGGGGATATTAAAAATGGTTTCCACGACCATGCTTCCTGTCAATAAATTAGCCGCCAATGGTCCGGTGTAGCTGATCAAAGGCAGGATGCCAATCTTGAGGGCATGACGGTAAATGACGGCTGATTCGGACAACCCCTTGGCTCGTGCGGTACGGACAAAGTCCTGGTTGAGTACGTCGAGCATGCTGGTGCGCATCAGGCGGCTGCAATAGGCGGCGTAAGGCGCGGCAAGACAGATGGCGGGCAAGACCAGATTGGACAACGATCCCCAGCCAGCCACCGGCAGCCATTCCAGATAGATGGCGAACAACAACGCTAACAGCGGGGCGATCAGGAAGGTGGGCAGGCAGATGCCCGCCAAGGCCAGGAACATGGCGCCTCGGTCGATTCCGCCATTGTGATTGGCCGCGGCCAGACTGCCGGTGAAGATGCCGACACCCAACGCCAAGACCAGGGCGATCAAGCCGATGCTGGCGGATTTGGGCAGCGAGTAGGCGATGATTTCCGCCACGCTGCGGTTTTGGTATTTGAGGGATTCGCCCAGGTTGCCGTGGAACAAGTTGCCCCAATAGGAACCGAGCTGTTGCAACAGAGTGCCGTCGAGGTGGTATTGCGCGTTGAGCCGTTGTTCGACGGCGGGGTCGAGTTTGCGTTCCAGCGCGAACGGCGAGCCGGGCGCGATGCGCATCATCAGGAAGGTGCCGCTAACGACGATCACCAGGATGACCAGCATTTGCAGGATTCTTTTGAAAATGAACGCGGCCATGCTATTTCACGTCCTTTCGATAGATGTCCTGGATCGGGTGATCGTCCAACGGGGTGCCGTGAATGCCGCCGAATTTGTCGGGATCGTAAAGTTGCATGCCGACGTAAAAGAACAGCGGGGCAATCGGCGGTTCGTCGTTGGTGAGAATTTTCTCGGCGCTGCGCAATAAGGCGAAACGCTTGGCCGGATCGACTTCACGGTTAGCGGCCTGCAGGATGGCGTCGTAGTTGGCGTTGTGCCAGCCGGTGCGGTTGTTGCCGTTGCCGGAGGTGAAGCAACTGAGGAAGGTGTTCGGATCGGGATAGTCGCCGACCCAACTGGAGCGGGCGATGTCATAGTCGAGGCCGTCGAGGGCCTGCAGGTAGGCGGTCCATTCCACCTGGCGCAGTTCGACATCGACATTAAGCACGCGTTTCCACATGGCCTGGATTTCCACCGCGATGCCGGCGTGTTGCTGCGAGGAATTGTACAGGATGGAAATTCGCGGAAATCCCTTGCCATTCGGATAACCGGCAGCCGCTAACCACGAACGGGCCTGGTCGGGATTATAGCCGATTCCGGCGTAAGGCTGATAACCTTTGATTAAGTCCGGGACGAAGGAACTCGCGGCTTGTTCACCGCCGAGGGTGATTTTGTTGACGATGGTATCGCGGTCGATGGCGGCGGAAAAGGCTTTGCGGACCAGCGGGTTGTCGAAGGGCGGACGACTGGTGTTGAAGCGGTAGAAATAAGTGCCGAGGTAATTAAAGACATGCAGGTCGCGGCGTTTTTTCAGGCCCGGCAGGATTTGCGGCAGAATCAGACCACGGTCGAGAATCAGGTCGGCTTGTCCGGTGAAATACAAATTGACCGCCGTGTTGCCCTGGGTGGCGGCCAGTGCGTCAACCCGTTTGATTTTGACATTGGCGGCGTCCCAATAGAGCGGATTGGCCTTGAATTCGACGCGGTCGTTGAGCTTCCAATCCTGCAACAAATACGCGCCGTTACCGGCGAAGTTTTGCGGACGGGTCCAATTATTGCCGTATTTTTCGATCACGGTTAGCGGCGTCGGCAGGTAAGTGGCGAAGCCGACCAGGTTGATGAAATAGGGGGTCGGGGCGATCAAGCGGACCTGTAATGTATCGTTATCCAGCACCCTGATGCCGACCTGGTTGAAATCCTTGAGCTCGCCTTTTTGGTAGCGTTGGGCATTTTCAATCACGAACAACACGTCGGCGTAAACCGCGCGGGTTTCGGGTTCCAAAACCCGGCGCCAGGAGTCGGCGAAATCCTTCGCCGTTAGCGGTTGCCCGTTGCTCCAGCGCAAGTCGGGGCGCAAGTGGAAGGTGTAGGTTTTGCCGTCGGCGGAAATATCCCAATGATCGGCGGCTCCCGGCACCACATCGCCGGTTTCATTTAATCGGGTCAATCCCTCGAACAAACAGTACGCCAACCGGCCTTCCGATTGGCCGCTAATCAGCGCAGGATCGAGGGTTTGCGGTTCCGGGCCGTTGACGAAGGCCAGGCCGGGTTTTTCGCGGTTAGCGTCACAGGAAAACAGGAGTGCCGCTAATGCTGAAAGACAGCAAGCGGCGGTCATTTTTTTTAACCACGGATGGACACTAATGGACACGGATGGATGCAATTTTTAATAAAATGCAGTCTCCGTGACGGGATGTACAGGAAATTATTTGGTTGCCGGGGCGGCAGGGGCGGGAGCCGCCGGTTGGGCTGGAGTGCTGGTGGAAGCAGGAGCTTCCGCAGCGGCCGGGGTTTCCGGTTTGGCGGGTTGGGTTGCCGCGGCACGGGCCTTGAGCCTGGAGCTCAGATCGGTCGCGGAATCAGCCTTGGCGTGCAACAGGGCGAGGCCCAGGGTGCAGGCGAAGAAAATACCAGCCAGCCAAATGGTGACTTTGGTGAGCACGTCGGTGGTTTGCGCGCCGAACAGGGAATCGGTCATGCCGCCGCCAAAAGCCGCGCCAAGACCTTCTGAACGAGGACGTTGCATGAGCACGACCAAGGTCAGCAGCAAGCTGCAAATCACGAAAACCACGGTCAAAATATAGATGAAAACGGTCACCATAAAGAGGGGAAAGGATACGCTAATGACGGGTTATGGCAAGTATTTTTGTATGTACAATACATGTATGAAAAAGCCCCGCTAATTGCGGGGCTTTTGAAAAGGACGCTAACAACGAGGGTGTTTATTTCTCGCTGCCGTTCTTGATGATGGCGACGAAGGATGCGGCATCCAGACTGGCTCCGCCGACCAAGGCACCGTCGATGTCGGGCTGGTTTAGCAGTTCCTTGGCGTTGTCGGCCTTGACGCTGCCGCCGTATTGGATGCGAACCTTGTCCGCCACCGCTTTGCCGGCGATTTCGCCGAGGGTCTTGCGGATCAGGGCGTGAACTTCCTGTGCCTGGGCGGGTGTGGCAGTCTTGCCGGTGCCGATGGCCCAGACGGGTTCGTAGGCGATGACCACGTTGTTCCAGTCTTCCTCGCTAAAACCGGCGCAGGAACCCTTGGTCTGGCTGACCACGACTTCCTCCATCTTGCCGCCTTCACGTTCGGCGAGGGTTTCGCCGACGCAAACGATCGGGCGCAGGTTGGCCTTTAGCGCCACCTTGGCTTTTTCATTCACCAAGGCGTCGGTTTCGCCGAAGTATTGGCGGCGTTCCGAGTGGCCGAGGATGACGTAGCGGCAGAACAGGTCGCGCAACATGGCGGCGGAGATTTCCCCGGTGTAGGCGCCACTGGCGGCCTGGTGCATGTTTTGCGCGCCCAGGGCGATGTCACTGTGGGTGCCGAGCGCTTCACTGGCGGTTTGCAATGCGGTGAAGGGCGGGCAGATTACGACTTCAGCCTGGTCGAATTTGCCGAGTTTTTCCTGGATCTCCGGCACCAAGGTTTTGGCCTCGGTGCTGGTTTTGTTCATTTTCCAGTTGCCTGCGATGATTTTTTTACGAATGGCCATAATGTAAAATTATGAATGTTGAATGATTAATTATTTGTCGTTCAGGTTGACCACGCCGGGGAGTTGCTTGCCTTCGAGCAATTCGAGGCTTGCGCCGCCGCCGGTGGAGCAGTGGGTAACTTTGCTTGCCACGCCGAATTTCTTCGCCGCGGTCGCGGTATCGCCGCCACCGACAACGGTGGTGGCACCGTTAGCGGTCGCTTCCGCCACGGCATCGGCCTGCGCCTTGGTGCCGTTGGCAAATTTGTCGAATTCGAACACGCCAGCCGGGCCGTTCCAGACGATGGTCTTGGCTGCCAGAATGGTTTCGCGGTAGAGTTTGATTGATTCCGGACCCGCATCGAGGCCCATCCAGTCGGCAGGAATGCCCTCGGCATCGGTGGCGACCTTGGTGTTGGCGTTAGCGTCAAATTTATCGGCACAGAGATAATCGACGGGCAGGACAATCTTCACGCCCTTGGCCTTGGCTTTTTCCATCAACTCGGGAACCATCTTGGCGCCTTCCTCGTCATAGAGGCTGGTGCCGATGGGCATGTTGTTGATGACTTTCTTGAAGGTGAAGGCCATGCCGCCGCCAATGATGACGGAGTCGGCTTTGTCCAACAGGTTCTTGATCAGCGGGATCTTGTCGGCGATCTTGGCGCCGCCGAGGATCGCTAACAGCGGACGCTTGGGATTGTCGATGACTGCGGCAAAAGCCTTGAGTTCCTTTTCCATCAGGAATCCGGCGACCTTGTCCGGCAGGTTTACGCCGACCACCGAGGAGTGGGCGCGGTGCGCGGTGCCGAAAGCGTCATTGACGTACACGTCGCCGAGCTTGGTGAGGCTGGCGCGGAAAGCTTCCACCTTAGAGGGGTCGGCCTTGATCTTTTCGCCGTTAGCGTCCTTGGCCTTGCCTTCTTCCTCGATGTGGAAGCGGAGGTTTTCCAGCAGGACGACTTCACCGGGCTGCAATTTGGCGCAAGTGGCTTCGACTTCCGCTCCGACGCAGTCGTTGAGGAATTTGACCGGCTTGCCGAGCAATTCCTGCAGTTTTTCAGCCACGGGCTTCAAGGTGTATTTCGGGGTGACCTGGCCGTTCGGGCGTCCGAGGTGGCTCATCAACACAACCGAGGCTCCCTGTTCGAGGGCATACTGGATGGTCGGCAGGGCGGCGGTAATGCGCTGGGTATTGGTAATCGCGCCGGTCGCTTTGTCCTGGGGAACGTTAAAATCCACGCGCATCAACACGCGTTTGCCTTTGAGGGATACATCTTGGATTATTTTTTTAGCCATAAGTTTTGTTTGTTAAATTGAGCCTCCAATGATAAGGGAAGCGACGGGGAAGTGAAGTTAATTCAACGAATTTTTATCGTCTGGCGGCCGCTAACAATGAGGCAAAGATGGCAACGTTAATTTCGGGATTTCGACAACAATACGGGAAAAGAAAATGGCGGCCGGGACAGTTCCCGACCGCCATTAGCGTTCAGCCTTGCGGCCAAATTATTTCGCGATCTTCTTGAGCAGATCGACGCAACGGTTGGAATAACCCCATTCGTTGTCGTACCAGCTCACGAGCTTGAAGAACTTGCTGTTCAATTCAATGCCGGAGCCGGCGTCGAAGATGCTGGAGTGGTTGTCGTGGATGAAGTCGCTCGAGCAAACTTCGTCCTCGGTGTAACCCAGGATGCCCTTGAGGTAGGTCTCGCTGGCTTTCTTCATGGCGGCGGCGATTTCCTTGTAGCTGGTTTCCTTGACGGTCTTGACGGTCAAGTCCACGACGCTAACGGTCGGGGTCGGAACGCGGAAGGACATGCCGGTGAGCTTGCCTTTGACTTCAGGGCAAACCAACGCGACGGCCTTGGCGGCGCCGGTGGTGGAGGGGATGATGTTGATGGCGGCGGAACGGCCACCCTTCCAATCCTTGCGGCTCGGGCCGTCCACGGTCTTTTGCGTGGCGGTGTAGCTGTGCACGGTGGTCATCAAGCCTTCCTCGATGCCGAAACCTTCCTTCAACAACACATGAACAATCGGGGCCAGACAGTTGGTCGTGCAACTCGCGTTGGAGATGATGTTGTGCTTGGCGGCATCATATTTCTCGTCATTAACACCGACCACGATGGTGATGTCTTCGCCCTTGGCGGGTGCGGAAATCAAAACTTTCTTCGCGCCGGCATCGATGTGGCCCTTGGCTTTGGTGGCGTCGGTGAACAAACCGGTCGATTCGATGACGTAATCCACGCCGAGAGCCTTCCACGGCAACGCAGCGGGGCCTTCCTTGACGGCCAGGCACTTGATCTTGTGGCCGTTCACCACCAAGGTGTCGTCTTCAGCCACCGAGGGGGAGGATTTTTCGCTGGTCACGGTGCCGTTGAAACGGCCTTGGATTGAATCGTATTTCACCAGATAGGCGAGGTTGTCGGCGGGAACCAGATCGTTCACGGCGACCACGTCAATTTCTTTACCGAGCAAACCTTGGTCCACCAAAGCGCGGAACACCAAGCGGCCGATGCGACCGAAACCATTGATACCAACTTTAATCATAATAAGCTTTCTTCTGTTAGGAGTTCTATTTTGCCGTGGAAGTTAACCTTTTTCGGCCACGGCTAACCGAACAAGACCGGCACTCACCAGAAGCGACCGGGTTCTGAAATAGAACGTGAATTAATATAGGTCAGCCCGGGTGAGGGTCAACGGCAAAAACCTTTATTGGCTAAAATCGGCATGTTATTAGCTGGAATGTAAATTCAATAAGCGACACTAAAAAAATTACAGCAATTGCAATAATCGCATTATTTAATGGTGTAATGCGTTTAATGGATTACAATCGGCGGCGCTATGGATAAGTATTATATCCAACTCGGCGAGGAACCGTCCGGTCCCTATACCTTCAAACAACTCAAATCCATGTGGTTGCACGGTAACCTGACCGTGGAGAACCTGTACATGACCGAAGGCAGCGGTGAGTGGTCGCGGTTAGCGGACTTGCTGGTGCAACTGGAAGAGGAAAAAAAGGAACTGCCCTTCCAGATGCCCACCAACATGCACAGCGTGGTTAGCGGTGAAGTACGGGTTAGTGACGTGAAAATGAAATTCACCAGCATGGTGGTTTTCATGCTCAAGTGGACGATTGCGGCCATCCCCGCCGCTATTATCCTGAGCATCCTGTTTAGTATCATCTTCTATCTGTTCTGGACTTATTATCTGGCAGCCCAGTTCGCGGGCAAGCAGTAAACTTTTGTTGGTGATTCAAAGATGGGCGGAAGTCTTTTCCCGGCTTTTGCGCAAGGCTGCGACCAACAGGGAAATGATTCCCGCCATAAGCAGAAGCCAAGTCGAGGGTTCCGGGATGACACTGACGTTGATGTGGTCGATGAGGGCGGAATAACCAACGTTCTCGGGGATGCGGAACCCGATGCCGGTCATTTCCAAATCCCTGGTGGCAGCCAAAGCGTCGGTGATGGACATGATAAGATCGCCGTCCCGGTAATATTCAACCAGGAAATTGCCCAACTCGTCCTTGGTGACGGAGAGGGTCAGATTATAAATGGTGGAAGGACTGAGGCCGGTGTCGGTTGCTTGCTTGATGTCCTTGGTGCCGTTGGCCATGTGGATGAGGCCGGTGCGGTAGGTGAGCTTGGTGCCGTTAGCGGCATTGGTGGTTTTCTGGCGGGCGTAGAGGATGGAAGCGTTATGGTCGGGGTCATCGATGGCGCTGGGGCTGGTGGTGGCGGCATTGGTATAACGCAGGAAACCGAGGTCAAACTCGGCGGCGGTCAGGGCGGTCGCGGAGTTGCCGAAGGCCAAGCCAACGCTGAGGCTGAGGGTTTGCCCAGTAGTGAGGCTGTTGAGGGTGAAGGGACTGCCGCCGGTGACGGCGCTGAAATCGACGGCGCGATAGACGATGTTGCCGGACGAGAGTATTTGCATGGTGTTACGCCCGAAGGAATTGCTGGCGTTGAGGAGCGCGGGGCTGTTTGCGCTTGCAGGGCTAAAGATCTGGACATATTCCCCGCCGCCAGTGGTGGTGATCTTACTGGTACTGCCACTGCCGGTGAGAGTGGCGTCGTAGAAATAATCATTCACCAGCACTTGTGCTTGGGCTGCGACAGCCATCATGCCGCAGATTGCCACCAACCATAACGTTTTATTCTGCATAGCAGGAATATTTTATACACAGGTGGCTGGTTTGGGTATGTCAATTGCTGACTGGTTTTGTGTAAATAGCCAATCCGGCTTCAGATTCCATTTTCTGCTGACAACGGGGGATTTGGACAAATCGAAATTATCCGGATAGTGGCAAGGAATCCCGCTGACATCGCCGCCGGATGAAGTGCTGAATTTGTTCTTTTTTGATTTTTCCGGTCAAGGATTTCGGGATGCTGCTGAAATCAATGGGTTCAATGTCATACTGCTTGGATTCCTTCGACTCCCGTCTATCCCTTCAATCGGGCATGGACATCTTTTCCCAAGCCCCCCAAGGTACACAAGCTGGCGTAATTTTCTTTCTATTCACTGGGTTGTGACGATTTCTTATCGGTATGAATCCGTAGTAGATAGATAGCCGTTAGATTCGGATTTTCATATAAGCAGGGCTTTGCATAAGAACCTGCAAAAGCGATTTAACCACGGAAAAAGCCCCTTACCCTGTTATTTCCCGTGGTTATAAAAGCTTTTTACATTAACCCGGAGCTTTGGCCTTGCACTAGCTATTATCAGCCGGATGTTCTGGTGTAAGAGTGGGAGAGGTTTGGCTCCTATGAGTGTAGAAAGCGTGAATTATCGTCCGAGTTGCCTTCGATTGAATAACAACAGGAAAGAAGAACCGAGGCTTAGCAAAGCCCAAATATGGGGTTCGGGAATTTGTAGGAGTTGGAAGGTGAGGGTGCCGTCGGTGAAAGTCAGGCTGCTGTCCTGAAGGATACTCCATTGCGGGGAGAGGTTTTGCCATTGGATGCTGGCGAGATGATCGCCGGTGACGCCTTGCATCAGGTCGAAGCTGTAGAGTTGTCCTTCCTGATAATCAAAACCGTCGAGGAAGTTGACGGTGATCGTCGCGTTGACGGTAATGTTGACGGTGCCGCCCAGCAGGTGGTCATAGGAGACGCTGCTGGCAAGATCGAAGAGGCCTTGTCCGTTGAACATGGTGAAACCGTTAAGAGTCAGGGAACCGACCACATTCTCCGCGCCGGGAGTCAAGCGGCTGCCGGTGCTGAAAATGTTTTGTGAACCATGAACCGTGCCGCTGCCGCCGAATGTCGCTCCGCTTTTGACATTAATACCGGTGGTGACTGTGGAAGCGTCACCGTTTATTAGCAGTGTACCGGCGTTGACGTTGGTATCTCCGTTGTAGCTGAGGGTGCCGGTCAGGATGGTGGTGCCGGTGCCGTCGTGGTTGAGTGTGAAGTGACTGCCACTCATCTTATTGCCCATGGTCAGGGTGCCGGTATGGGTGAATGATACCGTACCTTGGCCGTCATTGGTGTTGATATTTGCGGCAGCCCCACCGTAATTGATGATCCTGGCTTTATCACTGGCAATATTGAGACTGCCGCTTCCTGAACTGTTTACGCCCATCCACAGCTCCCCAACGACAAGGGTGGCTTGATCCTTAAGGATAAGTTGTCCGTTGCCGGACAGTCCCAATTTTAGGTAGGAGGTTTGCCAATAACCATTGCCTTCGATAATGCCCAAAGCGCTTTGGGTATTGTTTTCACCGATGTAGGAGTAGTCATTTCTCAAGGAGCCTGTGACGGACAGTGCCCCATTATTGACATAAACATCCCCCTTGCTGGATGCCGGATCACTGTTGCCGCTGAGAGTGAGGGTGCCGCTGCCGATTTTTTCAAAGGCGCGGTAAGAGCCGGATTTATCTGAGACGAAGTTGAAGTTGTTGGTGGCCGTGATATTCAGGCCGTTGGTATCAAACGTGAGAGCGGAGGCGGAACTGTTCAGGCCGCTGCCGCTAATGATGATAGTGCCTATACCGGAAAAGAAGTTGTCTTGAAAATTATGTTGTGCTGGTGATGCGGTGGTAACAATAGTGCCGCCATTGGAGTTTAATATATTTACATACGGTGGAGCTCCGTATCCGCTACGGGCAACGATGCCGCCAGTGTAAATGGTACCACCTTGAAGATTAAGTGCCGGAGGATAAGCAGAATAATAATTTATGAGTACAAAGGAAGTAGTAACTACCGCTTGATCGCGGATATTGACCACGCCAGATCTGTCGATCATGAGAGAACCATTTTCAATGGGGGCGGTATTATAATAATCGGGAAAACCGATAATATCCAATTTGCCATTACCGCTGACAGTGAGATTGCCTACGGAAATGATGGCGGACTGGATTTGAGCCTGACCGGTAGTAATATAGGGAGTACCATTGAGAATAATGGCTTGGTCATATGCAGTAGGGCTTCTGCCAACCCAATTCCCTTCTACAAACCAGTCTCCATCTATTCCATTTTGCCAATATATTGGTGTCTGAGCATCAGTATGTGAAAAAGCGCTTGCGATACAAAGGACAAGCATGGCAATGCGTAACAGGTGAGCAGGGGGTAGCAAATTGCTCATATGCCCAAGCTATAGCTTGGGCAGTGAAAACTGCAATTATCAAATCAGTTGTGAAGGATGGATAATCGGTGGGATTAGGTTACATCAGATTGGCGGCCATTTCGGCCATCACGCTGCGTTCGCCTTTGAACAGGTTGATGTGGGTCATGAAGGGTTGGCCTTCGAGGCGGTTGCGGGTGTAGACCAGGCCGTTGGTGTTGGCGTCGACGTAGGGGTTGTCGATTTGGGCTAGGTCGCCGATGAGGATGAGTTTGCTGCCTTTGCCCATTCTCGTGACCAGCGTCTTGGCTTCATGCGGGGTGAGTTGTTGCGCTTCGTCGACGATGAAGATGCTGTTCGGGATGGAGCGTCCGCGGATGTGGGCCATGGCTTCGATTTCGATGGTGCCGTTTTGTAGCAAGGGTTCGTAGGGGTGCATTGGTTTGCCGGTGCTAACAGCGAAACCATTGCCGTTGGCGTGTCCATTGCCGTTCACATGCAGTTCGATGTGACCGTTGCCATTGGAATGATGCTGGTGTTTGCGCTGGCTCTGGTGTTTGTGGGCGAATTGCTCGGGAGTTTTGGGCTTGGATAACAGCAGGTCCAGCGCGTCGTAGGCGGGTTGCACCCAGGGTTGCATTTTGTCTTCCTTGCTGCCGGGGAGGAAACCGATGTCCTTGCCGGTGGGCATGATGACGCGGGTGATGAGCAATTTGTCATAGTCGCCTTGCTGCACTTGTTGCAACGCGGCGCCCACACTGAGCAGGGTTTTGCCGGTGCCGGCTTTGCCGTACACGGTGATTAGCGTCAATTCCGGGTCGAACAAGGCGTCGAGGAAGAAACGTTGTCCGAGGTTGGCGGCCTTGAAGGTCCGTCCGCCACGGATGCCGATGAAGTCGTTGCGCAGTTTGCGGAATTGCCCGTCGCCGAGGTGCCGGGCGGGAATGCCGTGGGTCTGGTCTTCCTTGTTGGCGAGCAGGATGTATTTGTTCAGCTCCAGCTTTTTGCCAGCGCTGATGGTGATTTCTCCTTGGCTGGCAAAGGCTTGCAGGCGGTTCGCGGGGATCTCGATGGTTTCGTATTCCTCGTGGTTGGTCGGGTGGGCGGTGAGGCGGATGTCGGAATCCTCGACGCGGTCGGTGCGGTAGTCCTCGACTTCGAGCCCGAGGGCCTTGGCCTTCAACTGCATGTTGAGGTCCTTGGTGACCAGGATGGTGGGAGGTTGCTCGTTGTCGGCAATGTAAGCCGCAGTGGCCAGGATACGGTTGTCGGGCGACTCCAGATTGGGGAACAAAGTTTTCACCAACTGGAAGCGTGGCGACTCGGCGGTCAACACCCATTGATCGTCGATGAACCGGATATTGCGGTTGATGGCGACACGGATTTTCCCGCCGTTGGGCAGGGAAACGCCGTTTTGCATGTCCTTGGTGTTCTTGAAAATGGCGGACAGGTTGCGGTGCACCTCGCGGGCATTGGCACCGCGGGTGGTGGATTCGGCCTTGAAACGGTCGAGTTCCTCGAGGACTTCGACCGGAATCCAGACAAAATGCTCCTTGAACTGTAACACGGACTGGGGGTCGTGAATGAGGACATTGGTATCAAGGACGTATTGTTTCACCCGGCTACGGGCAAGACCGCCTCGTTTTTGAGCCCTGACGGGCTTTGCAGTTGCTAGTTGTATCATGTCAACAAACTGTCAATAACCTGTTGGTTGGTTGTTAATTAAACTCAGATCGCAAATTGTACAAGCATAATCTGTAATTTTTTTACCAACCGTATGAATATCAGCAGGAAGCAATTAGCTTGCCAACCTGGTGTGCAATTAATGCGTCAGTGCTGTGACTTATTCACGACGTTGTGAATAGTGGGGATAAACCCTCAAGAACGGCCGTTTGGGTGATACCCGAAGTAGCCGTGGTCCTTGATCAATTGGGCAACTTCCGGAGTGACCAAGGTTTCCCAACGCGGGTTGTTGGTGGCGATTAGCGTGGCCACTTCGCGTGAGGAATAGGTGACCGACATGGGTTGGTGCGTGCCGCTAATGGCGCGGATATGGTTGTTGTCGCGCAGGAATTTGTACAGATTGCGCAGGTGGTTGGCGACACGCAGGTTTTCGGCGGTGTAAGTTTCGCCGTTAGCCTCGTTGATCGACGGGTAGATGTATAATTTGACGTCGGTCTTGAACAAGCGGCCAAAGGATTCCAGGATGCCGCCTTCGAGATCGGTGTAGTATTTTTCGTCGAAGATTTGTTGCAGCAGGAGGATGCCGACCACGATGCCGATGGGTTCCTTGGTGTTGCGGCGGAGATAAGCGCCCAGGCGGTGGAACTCGGCATAGTTGGAAATCATCACGGTCTTGCCGAGGGACTCGAGGATGTCGACACGGGCGAGGAAATCACGCGGATCGAAATTACCCTGATTGAGCAAATTGTGCAGGGTGATTTCCATGATCTCGATCATGTCGCCGTGGCGGTTGGGAAAATCGGCGACAAAATATTCGCGCAAGGCCTCCATCATTTGCAGGTTGATGGTGGTGACGGGGCGGAAGTTGCCGCGTTCGATGAGGATCGGCTTGTTGTAGATGTGCTCGGCGGCCAGCAAGACTTGTTTGCCCGGGGCAAAGACAACCGCGGAGGTGAATCCTTTGTGTACCAGTTTGACGTTGAGGATGCGGTTGTCGATTTGCTGGTAGTCGGGGCCGTCGACCAGCACGAGATCGATTTCAATGCGGTCGCGGGTCAGGCCGTCGAGCAGCGAGTCGAGGAAGCCGTTGGTGTCGTCGTGATGATAACAACAGGCATAAAGGAGATTGACGCCGATGATGCCGAGGGCTTCCTGCTGCTGCAGGTTTTCCTTGTCGAGCATGCGGACGTGGATGCGCACGTTGTTGGGTTCGCTGTGCGGTTTGCTTTGGAAACGGACGCCGAGCCAGCCGTGGCATTCCTTGTTGCTGTGATAGGCCTTGGCGGCGACGGTATTGGCGAAGGCGAAGAAATTCTTGGTGTCGCCGTACGAGGTGCCAAGACGCTCAATCAGCAGGCTGTACTCGTGATCGAGCATGGTGTTGAGGCGCTGGCGGCTGACATAGCGTTCGCTGGGGCCGTAGATCGAGTCGCTAACCGTCATGTCGTAGGCCGACATGCTCTTGGCCACGGTGCCCGCCGCGCCGCCGACGCGGAAGAACCAGCGGGCGGTTTCCTGTCCGGCGCCAATTTCCGCGAAGGTGCCGTAACGGCTGCCATCGAGGTTGATGCGAACTGCCTTTTGGTGCGTGATTTGCGAGGTTTCGTCAGCCATAGCCGGGACACATCATAAGCCAAGGCACGGAATAACGCAATGGCGCGTCGCCAATAGCGATGTTTTTGTGCAACAAAAAACCCATCCTCAGCGAGGATGGGTTTCCGGTAACAATGTTACAAATTAGTTAAAGGTTATTGTTTGCCGGCTTCGGGAGCGCCGTTGCCCTTGCGGATTTGATATTTGTCAACGATGGCCTTGGCACCGTCATTGGTTTCGGACAACTTGATCAGGTCAACCACGAAGCTCTCGAGGTTTTTCTGGGCCAGTTGGGCCTTGTCGACCACGCCGGCGCGGTCCTTCAACGCGGTTTGCAGTTGGCTGTGGGCGCCGAACGAAACGACAACCTGCCAGGCCACCAGAATGATGAAAGCCACCGACAGGATCAAGTAAGCTAAAAACGGTTTGTTGTTTTCTTCCATAAATTCTCCTGATTATTTGCCCTGTTGGTTGATGGTGATGCCATGCTTGCTCAACAAGTCGCGAAGCTGGGTGTTGTTGGCCTGCACGGCGATCTGGGCCGCGTCACGGACGATGGCGGTGCCGACTTGCTGGCTGATCTGGCCCTGCTGGATGGCGCCCTGTTGGATTTGCAGTTTGCGTTCCAAGCTGCGGTTGCTGATGCTGACGCCTACCAATACGACGGTCAGCACAAGGGCGATGCCGCCCAGAAATACGGCGATAGTGCTTTGTGTGTCTTTCATGCGGGGTAATTATTTGGCAGAGGGGGCCCTGTCGTCAATCATATTAGCATTACAACTTCGTAATCTGATTACTTATGAACAGCTGTTAATATAAATGATGTTTTTTTATTTGGCTAAGCCCCTAACTTACCGTGTCTTGCGCAGGGCCGACTACCGTGAATCATTTTTCTGTACATAAACTCGGGGTTTACGCTAAATTCCAATCCGGTAAATGGAAGCGGGGCATGAAGTTTGCTTCAAACAGTTTAATTGGATGACAGGCAGATACTTGAAACTTGGAATTTTGGCCGGATTGCTGGCATTGATTGGCATTCCCGCCGTGACGTTTGCCCAGGAACCGGCCATCGAAGGCAGGGCGGCATTACTGGTGGACGCCCAGACTGGCAAAATATTGTACACCAAAGACCCGGACGGGCAGTTCGCGCCCGCCAGCACCATCAAGTTGCTCACCGCGTTGATCGTCTGGGAACGGACCAAATTGCAGGGCAATGTGCAGGTGCAGCCTGCGGATACCTATGTCGAGCCCAGCCACATCCCCTTGCACAGTGGGGAAACCGTACCGGTTGATCATCTGGTGCACGCCTTGTTGATCGGTTCCGACAATGACAGCGCCATGGCGCTGGCCCGCTACACGGCGGGTTCGGTGGACCAGTTTGTCGCGTTGATGAATCAGCGGGCCAGGCAACTGGGCTGCACCGGCACGGTGGTCAAGAATCCGCACGGTTTGCCGATCAAGGGGCAATACACCACCGCCAAGGACATGCTGAAGATTTTCGAGGCGGTTTTGGCGGTGCCGCAGCTCCGGGAAATTTGCTCCACCCCGCGTTACCAGCTCACCACCGAAATCGGCACGCAGACCATCAAGAATCATAATAAACTGCTGGGATCCTATGCGGGCATGGGGCCTGCCAAGACCGGCTGGACGGCTTCCTCGCGTCATACCTATGCCGCTTGCGCGACGCGTAGCGGGCGTGAATTGCATTTGATCATCCTGAACAGCCCGAACAAATGGAACGATGCCCGTGCGCTGTTTGATTACGGCTTCAAGCAAAGCCCGTCCGGCCCGCAGGCACCGTTGCCGGGCGGACCGTTGATTGCCTCGACCCCGCCGGCTCCGTCCAAAACCGTTGCCCCTGCATCTGCACCCGCTAACCCTGAACCCGTTCCCGCACCGGTGGCGGTGAATTCAAAACCGGCTCCAACCGCAGCACGGTTGGATGTCGCATCAATTTCCGCTCCCAGCGCCAAGGCGCAACCCGCTAACAGCAAGGGGTTGACGGTTTACAAAGTCCGGAAGGGCGACACGCTGAGCGCCATCTGCCGCCGTTTTGACGTTAGCGTCAAGACCGTGCTGGAACACAATAACCTTCCCAACCCGCATGTCATCAATCCCGGGTTGATCCTCTATATTCCGCTGCAAAGCTGAATATTTGTGAGGGTGTTCTGTGACCTGTTTCCTTGGCAGGTGGGTTGGAAAACTTTGGTTTTAAATGTCTCTGAAAAAACAGTTGGGTGAACTTTCGAAAATAACGAAAGAAACTCTGTAAATGAACGGTAAAATCAGATGGAAGACAAGTAACCTAAGAAGAATAATTTTGTTCACTTCATGATTTTTTTAAGAAATTTCCACGGCATTTTGCTATTCCGTGACCGCCCTTTTACTCTTGCAAAAGGAAGGATCGGTTCGATAAATTCCTTCTTGGGTGTTTTATGGGTGTTGTGACTAAAGGGATTTATGTCCAGGGTTGTGCGCGTTCTGGTAATACGCTGACTCGCGAACTGTGCAGTGTATCTTTCCAAAATGCAGCATTGGTGAAACTTGACCAAAACAATGCCGAATGCACATTGGAACATCTGGTCAGTTTGTTCCAGCAATCATCAAATACTATTCATGTGGCCAGCCGGAATTACGAAAACAGCCTGTGCATGGACAAAGACTTACTCCAAGCCAATCCCCATGTCAAGGTGCTCTGGATGCTTCGTGATCCTCGCGATGTCTTGATTTCGATTCATTCTTTGAAGCCAGGTGAATATTATGTTTCTCCCGAGCGATGGATTAAAAGCCTGCACCTTTATCAGCAATTCAAAAACGACGCCCAGGTTCTGACCATTCGCTATGAAGATATTGTTCAGAATCCCAAGGACACGCAGAACAAAATTGCCAAATTCTGCAATCTGGCAGTCAGTCTGCAATTTGAGGAAGCTCACAACTTCTTCCCTAAATTCCACCAAAACGTCACGGCCATGCACTCGATCCGTCCGATTGATACTAACAGTGTGCGGAAATGGCAGAAAAATCCTGTTTTCCGGGATTATCTTCAACAGATATTTACTTCTAATCCAGAAATCCCTGAATTAGCCCGAACCTGTGGTTACGACATCAGCCTCGGTTAAGAAAAATTTTAACTTCTGAAAACAGGGGTGATGCAGGGATGTTTTACCGCAAGCTCAGAAAATGAACGGAAACGGCGATAGATTGTTTTCCCTAAAGGGCCAGGCCTACATGGAATTTTCGCAAATCGGCATGGATTGGAATTAAGTTATGATCGAGGTGATATAACTTGGGTTAGCGCTAATTAATTCTTAGTTGACTGTGCCTGAATACGTTAGTTTTCTGTCGTTGAGCAAGATTCAAGTGCTCGACCATGAGGTTGTTCTGGTCAATTGTGGCAATACATGGTAAGCAAAAAGGGAGGGTATTAGATTGCAATAAACAACAATTGCATAACTTATGTGCTGATTGGGGGCAGCCATTGCTGATATGAAATTTTCGGTTTTAATCAATAACCACAATTATGGAGCCTATGTCCGAGAGGCCGTGGACAGCGTACTTCGGCAAACTTTTCCGGCAGATGAAATCATTGTTGTGGATGACGGTTCGACTGACAACTCATTATCCATCTTACAGGAGGCCTACGGCAAATGTCCGCAAGTCAAAATAATCAGTCAGCCGAACCAAGGGCAAATGACGGCTGTCGATACGGGTATTAAACAGGCAACCGGTGATATTATCTGTCTGTTGGATGCAGATGACAGTTATCAGTCTGAATATTTGGCGCAATTATCCAGTTTGTATCATGACAGGCCTGAGATCGATTGCGTATTTTGCCGTTTTGAGCCTATAGGCCGCAATTGTCCGAATGCCATTCCTTCGTGGCTAAATCTGGAGGATTATGATTTTGGTTATACGGCTTTATGTGATCGCTTTGCAAAATATCCTCTTTGGCTTGGAAATGTGACTTCAACCATTTCGTTGAAATATTCACTGGCCAAGAACTTGGCCCTGGGTGAATTGGCCAAGTTGTTTCGTTTTTCGATTTGTGCGGATCATGCGATTATGCGCGCGGCCTCCCGATTGGGAGGAAGAAAATATTATTACGCGAAAAATTTGGTCAATTACCGCCTTCACGAAAAAAATAATTGGCAGAGTAATATTGCCTCATCCCAATTGGTTTATGTGCACAACATGCTCGCGACAATTGCGCACGATTTTTACAATAAACTCGTCCCTCTGGGTGATTACAATTTTGAATTATTAAAAATGGAAATGGATCTGGTGCCGAAAATGGCCCCCGAACATCGGGAATTATATCAGGACATCATCGACCGTAATCCGAGGCTGGAAAATTCTTTCCTGGAGATTGCCAACCGGCTTGAACGGCAGCAGATGGCATTAGATCAGCTTTCCAATCACTTTTTTATGCAGCTTTGGCGACAGCTTGTGCGGTCCTTGTTTTACGAGAAACAGGAGGATGGAAGCGGAGTTAAAAGGAAATTAAAATTATTTGGCTTGGGTGTTTATTCAAAGAGAAAAACCCCCGATAGGGTGGCGATCAGGGTTTTGGGGCTAAAATTCATCAGGTATGCAGAAAATATCTAGTGTAGTTATCAAACCTGACTTGCGGATGTGCTGGACAGTCGGTTGATGAGGAGCAGCAGAATGATAAACAATAACATGCTGGACGATGATCAAAAAGCATCCGAGGTTTTTTTTGCCATTAGCGGAAATTACGCCAAGTTTGTTCCCATAGCGGCACTGTCCATCATTGAAAATACCAAGTCTGACATCCATTTCCATGTCATTCACGTAGGGCTTGATCCCGTGGACGAAATGAAAATAACGGATTTTATCCATCAATTTGGTCATGCCTCGGTGGAGTTCTTGGACGCAACCTGTGAAATGGCCCGGTTTGACGGATTAAATCTTGGCTGGTTCAGGACGTCCATTGCCTTCAGCAGATTTTTAATTCCGCAGTTTAGCCAGAAGAGCAAGGCCATTTATTTGGATGTGGATTTGCTGATTCGGTATGATTTGCAGAAACTATGGAAACTTGATTTGGGGCCCTACGCCGTGGCGGCGGCGCGAGACATTGGGTTGCCGCCAAATCATGAAGGCTTTTTTAAAAAAATTGAGACCTCCCCGGATCATGTTTATTTCAATAACGGTTTGCTGGTCATGGATTGCAGTAAATGGCGGCAGGAAGGAATAACAAACGGAATCGTCAGGATTGCCCGGGAAAAATCGGCGGAGATCAAGTGTCCGACACAAGACCCGATGAATTTGTATTTTGAAAAAAATTATCTGAGACTGGAGGATTCCTGCAACATTTCCCCGCAGGCATTGTTTCATGAGAAGCAATTTGATCTCAAGGGCAAGGGAGTACATTATTACGGTATTGGTCTTAATAAGCCCTGGTACGACAGTACCGTATTTGGAGCCGAGGTGTTCTGGGAATTGGCGAGGAGAACTCCCTATTACGAGGTCTTTTTACAAGAAATGATGCAACGAGCAGCCGGGAGTGCCAGATCACAAATGAATGATTTGGCGAATCTCGATTTGAAACTTCAGCGGGATATGGCTGAATTGCAGCAACTGGTCTCGAAAGTGGACCGATGCGGCCTTTCTTGGCGATGCAGACGCTTGACAGAGGCTTTGTTTTACGAAAAACAAATTGATGAGCAAGGTGTAAAACGCAAATTTAAACTGTTTGGTATCGGAGTTTATTCCTGCCGGAAAGCTGCAGACAGGAATACAGTCAGGATCCTGGGGATCAAAATTGCGTACCAGAATCGTCCAGCAACCAAGGCATTGCAAATTCACGATAAAAAGACTGAGTAACCCAGCCTGCGGAGCAAGCCGACCCGGCCAAGTTACTTCGGCTGCTGTTGCGTCACGCAGTGGATCGAGCCCAAACCATTCACCAACGGCGAACATTCGATGCCGATCACTTTGCGATCGGGGAAACAGCTTTGGATGATATCCAGCGCGATCTGGTCGTTAGGGGCCGAATAGATCGGGACCAGAACGGTGCCGTTAGCGATGTAGAAATTGCCGTAACTGGCGGGACTACGACCGAAGGGGCCTTCGACCAAACGGTCTGGCATCGGCAGTTCGATAATTTCGAACGGCTTGCCATTAGCGTCGCGGAAAGTCTGCAGTTGCTTGAAATTATTATTCAACGGCTCGTGGTTAGCGTCGGCCTTGTTCGGTTCCACCACGGTGAGAATTTTGTTTTCACTGACAAAGCGGGTGATGTCGTCGATATGGCCGTCGGTGTCGTCGCCCTCGATGCCGTCATCCAGCCAGAGTACCTGTTGCACGCCGAGGAAGCGTTTGAGTTTGTCTTCGATTTGTTGCTGGGTGAGGGAAGGGTTGCGGTTCGGGTTGAGCAGACATTGCTTGGTGGTCAGGACGCAACCGGCGCCATTGACGTCAATCGAGCCGCCTTCCAGCACCAAGTCATGCTTGATCACCGGGAAACCGAACATCTGTCCGCCGCGGGTCGGGATTTGATCGTCATCATCCCACGGGCCGTATTTCTGGCCCCAGGTGTTGAAGATGAAGTCGTTGGCGACCAGCGGAACTTGGTTGTCAGCGTCCTTGGCCTTCAGGAAGATCGGGCCGGAATCGCGCACCCAGGAATCGTTGACCGGGATGTTGACCAGTTTTAGGTTAGCGAAATTGGTGCCGCTTTTGGCGAGGCGTTGTTGTACGTCGTCCGCCACTTCGCAGGTACCGGTCAGCAAGATGACTTTTTCGTTGGCGGTTAGCGCCTCGATCATCTGCGCATAGACATTGCGGACGCGTTCGAGATCTTCCGGCCAGGTTTCCACGTTGACCGGCCAGACCAGCCAGGTGGCTTCGTGCGGCGCCCATTCGGCGGGCATCGCATAGGCGCTAAAGTCAAAGTTTTCGGGCGTGAGGAGGGAAGTGTCAGGATTCATCGATGTAACGTTTGGTGAGCTCTTGATAGTTGTCGATACGGCGGTCGCGCAGGAAGGGCCAGTGCTTGCGGGTGTTGTCGACTTCACGGAAGTCGCATTCCACCACCTGGATTTCTTCCTGGTCATGGGAAGCCTTATACATCACTTCACCGAACGGATCGCAGGCGAAGGAGCCGCCCCAGAATTCCAGCGGGCCCTCGGTGCCGACGCGGTTGACGCTAACGACGAAAACGCCGTTAGCGATGGCATGGCTGCGCTGGATGGTGTGCCAGGCATCGTGTTGGGCGGCGCGGATTTCCGGCTTTTCACCCTGGGCCCAGCCGATGGCGGTGGGATAGAACAGGATATTGGCACCACGCAAAGCGGTGAGGCGGGCGGCCTCGGGATACCATTGATCCCAACAAACCAGCACGCCGATGCGACCGAAAGCGGTGTTGAAAGTCTTGAAGCCCTTGTCGCCGGGAGTGAAGTAAAATTTCTCATAAAAGGCCGGGTCGTCCGGGATGTGCATCTTGCGGTAAATGCCGAGCAGTTCGCCATTAGCGTCCAATACGGCGGCGGTATTGTGATACAGTCCTTGCGCGCGTTTTTCGAACAGGCTGGCGATGATCACGACCTTGCATTCCTTGGCAACCTGGCCAAGGGCTTCAGTGCTCGGTCCGGGAATCGATTCGGCCAGATTGAAGTGCTGGTAATCCTCGGTTAAGCAAAAATAATCACTGCGGAAAAGTTCCTGCAGGCAAATGATTTGCGCGCCCTTGGCGGCGGCTTCGCGGCACTTGGCCACGGCCTTTTGCAGGTTTTTCTCCGGCGTGTGTTCGCTGGCGAACTGCACGATGCCGATCTTGACATTATTTTGCTCAGACATGCCTAGAATGGTTAACGTTAATTGAACTTTCCGCAAGCCTCGTTTTTGTGAATTTTAGTGACGTATTTCCCAGTCTTGGATGCCGCCCGGCACAATGTGAAACAGGGGATGAGGCTCCGGCTTTTTGAGTCCGCGAAATTTGTGATACAACTCCGGCGTGCGGGTGCGTAATTTGTTCAGCAAATGTTCCCATTCGTATTCCAGCTGTCCCTTGGTTTCCGTGAGTTGTCCGCGATAACGCGGCTTGGAAATCTTTGAGCTGTCGAACCGGTAACCGCGACGATCCGCTTCCCCGGCGATACCCGCCAAAAACGCGGCGATCACCGTTAGCGGCTTGGCTTGGGCGCGGAAACGGTGCAATTGCGGGTGATTGATGTAACCACGTGTACCGCCTGCCAGAACTTTCTGCGCCAGCAAGGCTTCACGCCAAGCCGCTAACAGCCCTTTGGTGTCGAGATATTGCGGATGTAAGATCCAGAGTCGCATAAAAGAGTATAAAGCGTTTAAACCGCGACGCTAACGGTGAAACCGCCGCAGGTCAAACTGTAGCAAGCAGGCAAAAAATTTGATTAACGTCCTTAATTCCTACCGTTACCGATTAGCAGGGCTTATTGTTAGCGATTTATCCGCTTGTCACTTATTTGTAAATTGACGAATCATAAGAAGGAATTATAATCAACCCCCGTGACGAACTCCACTGTACAATTCAATAACACGGTCCTGCGTGATGGTCACCAATCCCTCGCTGCCACACGCATGAAAACGGAGCAGATGCTCCCCATTCTGGAAACCCTCGACTCCATCGGTTACGGTGCGCTCGAAACCTGGGGCGGTGCCACCATCGATTCCGGCCTGCGCTTCCTGAAAGAGTTCCCGTTCAAGCGTCTCGACGCCATCCGCGCCAAGACCAAGACCCCGCACATGATGTTGCTGCGCGGACAGAACATTGTCGCTTACGACCAGAATCCCGACGACGTGGTCACCGCTTTCGTGCAAAAGTCCGTTTCGCATGGCATGAATATCCTGCGTATTTTCGACGCGTTGAACGATCCGCGCAACATGCAGACCGCCATTAGCGCCACCAAGAAAGCCGGTGGCCATGCGCAGGGCACGATTTGTTACACCAAGTCGCCCGTGCACAACATCGAGGGATTCGTCAAACTCGGCTGTGAGTTGGCCGATATGGGTTGCAACAGCATTTGCATCAAGGACATGGCCGGACTGATTCCGCCCAATGTCGTCGCCGCCATCGTCAGGGGACTGAAAAAGCAAATCAAAATCCCCGTCGTGTTCCACACCCACGAGACAGCGGGTCTGGGTTCCTCTGCTTATCTCGCGGCGATTGAAGCCGGAGTGGATTCGGTGGACGTGAGCATTCGCCCCTTCGCCGACGGCACCGCGCAACCGGATCACGTTCGCATGAACGCGTTGCTGGAAGGTTCGTCGCGCCGTCCGCAATACGATCTCAAGAAAGTCGCCGAGGTTTCCGCGCACATGAAAAAGGTGTACGCCGAACTGTCAAAGTTCACCAGCCACGCCAACGAAGTGGTCGATACCGACGCCATCACTTACGAGGTGCCCGGCGGCATGCTGAGCAACTTCCGCACGCAGTTGAAGGAACTGAACATGACCGACCGTTTCGACGAGGTCTTTGCCGAAATTCCCTACGTGCGTGAAAAACTCGGCTGGATTCCGCTGGTCACCCCGACCTCGCAGATCGTTGGCACCCAGGCGGTGATGAACGTCAAGTTCGGCCGCTGGAAAAACTTCCTGCCCGCCGCGCAGAACATCGCGCTCGGCTACTTCGGCAGAACCCCGGCGCCGGTTGATCCCGAGATCCAGAAACTCGCCGCCACCATGGCGAAGAAAGACCCGATTACCTGCCGTCCCGCCGACATCATCAAGCCGCGCATGGAAGCCCTCCGTGCCGAATTGAAGGAAAACAAGTTGCCGACCGACGACGAGCATTGCGTGATCTACGCGATGTTCCCGCAACAGGTGAAAGAACTCTACAACCCGCCCGCGGAAGCCCCGAAAGCTGCCGCTGCCCCCGCTGTTAGCGCCGCCCCTGTCGCTAACCACCAAGTCAGTGCAAATGCCAGAAGGTATAACATCCAATTGAATGGCAAGAGCTACAATGTGGCTGTTGAGAATGCTTAAATAAAGGGTTTTAAGTTTGCAGTGTTAAGTTTGCAGTGGAAATAGCGAGAGCTGTAGCTGCTTAAAGCTTAAAACTGAACTCTTAAAACTTTTAAAGGAAAACCTATGAGCGAAAACTTACTCTCTGAATTTTCAAAACCCACCTACGAGCAATGGAAGATCGAGGCGGAAAAACTTCTCAAGGGCGTGCCCTTCGAGAAAAAGATGCTGACCAAGACCCACGAGGGCATCACCTTGCGCGGCATTTACAATCCCGAGGACATCAAGGACCTCGCGCACTTGAACCAGAAACCCGGCACTGGCGATTTCGTCCGTGCGCGCAATGCGGCGGGTTACTCCGGCGAAGGCTGGAAAATCTCGCAGGAACTGCCCTACGGCACTGCCGAGGAATTTAACAAGGCCGCCAAGCACGATCTGATGCGCGGCCAGAATGAAATCACCATGATCCTCGACATCGCCGGAGCGCGAGGGCTCGATCCCGATTCCGCCGCTGTTGGCGAAGTCGGTGCCTGCGGCACCTCAGTGTCGAGCGTCGCGGATTTGGAAGTTTTGTTCAAAGGCATCATGCTCGACTGCATCTCGCTCAACGTGAAGGCCGGAGTCTCCGCGCTGCCGTTCGCGAGTTTGTTGTTGGCGTACTGCGAAAAAGTGAAACTCGATCCGGCCAAGCTTACCGGTTGCATCGAAATGGATCCGGTCAGCATGCTGGTTAGCGGCATGGAAATGACGGTTTCCTGCGACCAGATGCACAATGAAATGGCGCAACTGATCAAAGAAGTTGGCAAGAAATTGCCGAACATGCGGCTCTTGGGTGTTAACACCCAGGCGGTCCACGACAGCGGCGGCAACGCGGTGCAGGAACTCGGTTACGCGATGGCGGTTAGCGTCGCCTACATCAATGCGATGCAGGAACACGGTATCAGCGCCCTCGACGTCGCCAAGCGTATCCGCTTCTCGTTCTCGGTCGGCGGCAACTTCTTCATGGAAATCGCCAAACTCCGCGCCGCGCGTCTGCTGTGGTCGCGCGTGCTGGAAGCCTACGGCGTGAATCCCGCCGACGCGCCGATGTACATCCACGCGCGCACGGCGATCTGGAACAAGACCGCTGTCGACGCCAACACCAACATGCTGCGTGTCGGTACCGAGGCCTTTAGCGCCGCGCTGGGCGGTTGCCAGAGTTTGCACGTCGGCCCGTTCGACGAAGCGTTCACGGTGCCGGACGAATTCTCCCGCCGCGTCGCGCGCAACGCGCAGATCGTCATTCAGGAAGAATGCGAAATCACTCGCGTCATTGATCCGGCTGGCGGTTCCTGGTACGTGGAATGGTTGACCGACAGCATTGCTGAAAAAGGTTTTGCCTTCTTCAAGGAAATTCAAGCCAAAGGTTCCGTCGGCAAAGCGCTCAAGAGCGGTTGGTTGCAGGAACAAATCGCCACGGTTGCCAAGGCCAAAGTTGCCGCGTTGGAACGGCGCAGCGAGACCATGGTTGGCGTGAACAACTTCCCGAATCCGAAGGAAAAGATGCCCGAGGTGAAATTGCCCGACTATGCGGCGATTCACAAAAAGTGCGTCAAAGCCATCGAGTCCCGCCGTACCAGCGCCGACGCCAACAGCGATGCTGTTATCATGGCGGACTTGGAAAAACTGACCGCCGCCAGCGGTGATGCGGTGGAACTCGCCATTAGCGCCGCGAAACACGGTGCCAGCCTCGGCGAGATCACCCGCGCCTTGCGTCATGCCGACGCTAACGGTGAGCGTTGCAAGATCGAACCCGCATTGCGCATCACCCGCGCCTCGCTCGGTTACGAAAAGCTCCGCGAAGCCTGCGAGAAATCCAACGGTGCCGCCCTGGTGTTCCAGGCGAACATCGGACCGTCCCGCGGCTACCGCGCCCGCGCCGACTGGACCACCGCTTACTTCAATGTGGGCGGTATCACCGTCAAGGCCGACAAGGACTTCAACACCATTGAGGAAGCCGCCCAAGCCTGCAAGGACAGCGGCGCCAAAGTCGCCATCATTTGCACGACCGATGACAAGTATCTCGAAGTGGTCGAACCGCTGACCAAGCTGCTGAAAGGCGCTAACAGCGGATTGACGGTTCTCGTCGCCGGTGCCCCCGGTGACAACGAGGCCAAGTGGAAGGAGGCCGGCGTTGACGACTTTGTCCACGTCCGCACCAACAACTTCGCGATGTTGAAACAAGTTTTAACCAAAATCGGAGCCGTGAAATAAATGAAAACTCCCGACTTTACCCAGATTGATTACAAAAAAGCCGCGCCGGAAATCTCCTACGCCGATTGGCGCAAGAAATTCGAAACCGAGACCGGCCGCAACCTCGATGATGTGCTGTGGCACACGATGGAAGGCATTGATGTCAAACCCTTGTTCACCGCAGAAGACACCAAGAACGTGGAACACATGGGTTACACCGCCGGTATCGCGCCGTTCCTGCGCGGTCCGTATGCGACCATGTACGTCGCGCAACCGTGGACCGTTCGCCAGTACGCCGGTTTCTCCACTGCCGAGGAATCCAACGCCTTCTATCGCCGCAACCTCGCGGCAGGCCAGAAAGGTCTGTCCGTGGCCTTTGACTTGGCGACCCATCGCGGTTACGACTCCGACCACCCGCGTGTGATCGGCGACGTCGGCAAGGCCGGTGTGGCGGTTGACTCCATCCTCGACATGGAAATCCTGTTCGGCGGCATTCCGTTAAACAAGATTTCCGTCTCCATGACCATGAACGGCGCGGTCTTGCCGGTGCTGGCGTTCTACATCGTCGCCGCATTGGAGCAGGGCGCCAAGCTCGAAGAGCTCTCCGGCACCATTCAGAACGACATTCTGAAGGAATATATGGTACGTAATACCTATATTTATCCGCCCGATCCTTCGATGCGCATCATCGCCGACATCTTCGAGTTTACCTCAAAGAACATGCCCAAGTTCAACTCCATCTCCATCTCCGGCTATCATATGCAGGAAGCGGGTGCTTCCGCTGATTTGGAAATGGCGTACACGCTTGCTGACGGCTTGGAATACATCCGCGCCGGTGTCAAGGCGGGCATCGATATCGACGCCTTCGCGCCGCGCCTCAGCTTCTTCTGGGCGCAGGGCAAGAACTACTTCATGGAAGTCGCCAAGATGCGCGCCGCGCGCCTGCTCTGGGCGAAGATCGTGAAACAGTTCAACCCCAAGAATCCCAAGTCGATGGCCTTGCGTACCCACTCGCAGACCTCCGGCTGGAGCTTGACCGAACAGGACCCGTTCAACAACGTCACCCGTACCTGCATCGAGGCGCTGGCCGCCGCGCTGGGCCATACCCAGTCGCTGCACACCAACGCGCTTGACGAAGCCATCGCGCTGCCGACGGATTTCTCCGCCCGCATCGCGCGTAACACACAGCTTTACCTGCAATCCGAAACCGGCATCTGCAACGTGGTCGATCCGTGGGGCGGTTCCTACTACGTGGAAGCCCTCACCGACATGTTGATGCGTCGCGGCTGGGCGCATATCCAGGAAGTCGAGAAACTCGGCGGCATGGCCAAGGCCATCGAGACCGGTTTACCCAAGATGAAGATCGAGGAAGTGTCGGCTCGCCGTCAGGCCCGCATCGACTCCGGCGCGGAAACCATAGTCGGCGTTAACAAGTACCGCCTCGAACACGAAGACCCGCTGGAAATTCTCGACATTGACAACACGGCCGTGCGCGAAGCGCAGATCAAGCGTCTGCAAAAGCTCCGCAGTACCCGCGACGAAGCCAAGTGCAAGGCCGCGCTGGAAGCCATCACCAAGGCCGCCGGTGGCGAGGGCAACCTGCTCGCGCTCGCCGTCGAAGCCGCCAAGTGCCGTGCTTCCTTGGGAGAAATCTCCGATGCCTGCGAGAAAGTATTTGGTCGTCATCGCGCCACCATTCGTTCAATCTCGGGCGTGTACCAGAAGGAATTCAGCAACACCGGCGAGTTCGAAAAAGTCCGCGCCAAGACCAAGGCCTTTGAAGACCGCGAGGGACGCCGTCCCCGCATCATGATCGCCAAGATGGGGCAGGACGGACATGACCGCGGCGCCAAGGTGGTGGCCACCGCCTTCGCCGACCTCGGTTTCGACGTTGACATCGGCCCGCTGTTCCAGACCCCGGAAGAAACCGCCCGTCAGGCCGTGGAAAACGACGTGCATGTCGTCTCCATGTCCTCCTTGGCGGCAGGACACAAAACCCTGTTGCCGGAACTGGTTAGCCAGCTCAAGAAATTGGGACGCGACGATATCATGGTGGTCTGCGGCGGCGTCATTCCCGCGCAGGACTACGACTTCCTGCTGAAGAACGGCGCCAGCGCCATCTTCGGCCCCGGCACCGTCATCCCGCTTTCCGCCGAGAAGATCCTCGACCTGCTCGAACAGCGGTCGAAATAAACCATAAAATCTTAACAAGAATTCACCCGCCAATGGCAGCTTGCCGTTAGCGGGTGTTTCTCATTAGGGCCATACCTTCGATGTTCCTTCCAGGCGGTTGTATCTTTTTTTCGTGGTTAAAAAACTTCCATTGAGATAAAGAATTTCTTCGTTTCGTATAAATTCTCATACACAGTGCTTGACAGGGAGACGGGGGATGCGGTATGTTCCCCGTACTTGTTAGGGAAACCGTTCTTTAAAGCCTCTCTAAAAGAGAGCTGATTAAGCGAAGAACAAAAACCTGCAAGTTCTTGAACATGAGAGACCTTGACAACCTGATTCATTCTCCGCGCTCGCGCGCTCGCGCGCTCCAAGCGTAGAGTTCTCTCCCTTCCT
>JAIRPN010000016.1 GCA_031256975.1 Verrucomicrobiales bacterium
GGCGCTGGTCGATGAGAAGACCGGGCGCATTGCGTTTTATTACGGCGCGGCGGACACCGTCACCGGTCTGGCCTTCAGCACCGTGGACCTGTTGCTCGATTATGTGAAAACTTATGGCAAGTAATCCGCTCAGATCATGAAAAGTACTGTCACCAGCCTGCTGTTGCTTCTAACGGTCGGCGCCGCATCGTCCTTGGCGGCTGATGCCGTGGTACGGGCCATGCAACCGCGCGTGGATGACGGCACCATGGCCGGGGCGGTATTTCTGATTGCCAACCGTGACCGCATATTGAGTTGCGATGCCCTCGGTTATGCCGACCTTGACGCCAAACAGCCCATGCGGGCCGACAGCCTGTTCTGGATTGCCTCCACTACCAAGTTGTTCACGTCCGCATGCGTCATGATGCTGGTCGATGAAGGAAAAATTTCTCTGGACGATCCAGTGGAAAAATACCTGCCCGAATTCAAGGACATGAAGTTCAAGGACAAGGGCGCTAACGGTGAACCCAGGCCCGTCTCGCATGCCCTCACCATTAGCGAGTTACTCAGCAACAGCAGCGGATTGCCCTTTTCATCACCGGCCGAAAAACCAGGCTTGGACCGGCAGCCCCTGTCCGAACGGGTATCCAGCTATGCCAAGGAAACCCTGTTATTCGATCCCGGCACTGATTACGCCTATTCGAATGAAAATTTTAACACGGCCGGACGTATCATCGAACTGGCCGGCGGTATGAAATACGAGAATTTCCTGCAACAACGCCTGCTCACCCCGCTGGGCATGAAGGATACCACCTTCTGGCCGGACAAGGAACAAGTCGCCAGGCTCGCCAAATCCTACAAATTCGACACGGAAAGCAACAAACTGGTTCCCGGCAAAATCAGCGCCTTGCACGCACCTTATGACAACCGTAATGGACGCTATCCAATCCCGGCCGGCGGTTTGTTTTCCACCGCGGCCGATGTGGCAAAATTTGCCCGCATGCTGCTCAACGGAGGAGAACTCGACGGCAAGCGCTATCTCAAGCAGGATTCCGTGGCGCTAATGGCGAAACAACATGCCCCGACCAATCCCTATGGTTTTGGCTGCTGGGTCAAACCCGGCAAGGGACAATTCGGCCATGGCGGCGCCTATGGCAATGAAGTCACCATCGACAGGCACAAGGGATTCGTCGCCATCTTCATGGTGCAACGCATCAACTGGGGCAACAAGGAACTGGGAGAAAAAATCTCCCCGGATTTCCAGCAACTGGCGGAACAATTCATGACACAACCGGAGGCACCCCGGCCATGAATAAATTCAGCCAACTCAAACAATATTTGCCGGTTGGCGCCCTGGGAATTTCCCTGTTCATTCATCTGGCCATCTTCCTTGCCATTAGCGGCATCATCATTATCCATGCTGTCGACCCCAAGACTCCTTTCGTTGCCGCAGGCCCCGCCAATGCCGATCTGACTCCGCTTCCCTCGCCGGAAGAACCAGATCCGCAACCGGCTACCGATCCGGGTGGTGATCCAAGTCCTGATTCTTCCCCCGCCAGCGCCCCCGCATTGAATATCGAGCAAATCTCCAGCAACGCCTCCTCCATCACTCCCTCCTTCGCCGTACCGGTTTTTGACTCCAACTCACTCTCCAATGGCAGCGGCCTGTCGTCCATGGGCAAGGGCGGCGGCGGAAAAGGCTCCGGCAAAGGCGGCGGCACTCCGGTATTCAGCCCCTTCGGTTCCAGCGACATCAGCGGCGGAGGATTGAAGGGCGATTTCTTCGACCTGAAATTCACCAAAGACAAACAGCCCACAAACATGGACCCGCAAAAATGGCTGGCCTTGATCACCCGTTTCGCCAATTCCAATTGGGCTGCCGATTACTTCCAAAACTATCTGCGCAGCCCAAACCCGCTTGTCACGCGCCAAATCTTCGTCTCTTACCGCCATTCCGAGGAAGCACCCAAAGCCTTCCAACTGCCCAATTCACCCGGATATTGGGTTGCCATTTATCGCGGCACCGCCACGCCACCGGCCGATGGCAATTATACCTTCTGCGGTTTTGGCGACGATACCCTGCTCGTGCGTGTCAACGGCAAGATTGTGCTTGATGCCGGTTGGTTCGCAACCGCTTGGAGCGGACAACCGATGAAAGTTTATCCCTCCGCCAAACCCGGGGCATTCTACAAAACCAACAACATTCACATCGGCAAAACCTTCTCGGTCAAAGGCGGTCAACCCATCCAGATTGAAATCCTCATCGGCGACCTCAACCTCATGTGCGGCTATTTCCTGTTCATTAAAAACGAAGCCAAAACCTACCAAAAGCGCGGTGACGGCACCGAATTGCTCCCCTTGTTTCAAATCGGTGAAATTGATTTTAAGCCAAGCGGCGAATATCCCGCCTATTCGCAAACACCCGAGCCATGGAAGTAATCACGGCGTCACAGCCAAACCCGGCACAGGAATGTTCCATGCGGAGAAACCGTTTGTTGCAAGTTCGTCATTAGCGGCAGGTCCTGCTGCCGCCATAAATCCCTGAGTCTGCAAATTCCCTTCCCTGACAAACGATTCAGGTCAGCTGAGATTTTTTCGTCCTTGTCCCCGCGATTAAACAAAGCGACCGCATACGAACCATCGGCCAATGATTTGACCCACACTTCCGTCGAATGTTCTTCATCGCGTTGCAACAGCCTGCAAGGTTGCGCCGCAATATCCTGGTCAATTTCCAATACCTCGGCATTGGTCAGCAAACCCCTGGTAAAGTCATCCAATTGCGTCAAATCACAGCTCAGGATTAGCGGCGCGGACAACAGGCACCACAGGGTCATTTGTGTGTATTGCTCATCGGGAGTCAATCGCGTCGGTACAAATTCCCGGTTTTCCGCGTTGGTTTTCCCAATATGCCCGACTTGCAGCATATCGGGGTCCGGCCATCCTCCGGCAGACAAATGCTGCTGCCATTCCGCCTGTGCGAAACCAATGCCGCTAATAGACTCCCAGGTATCCTGGATATCCCCGGTCGTCCGCCACATCTGCGCGTAACGCTGATATTCAGCGACCAGCGGCAAGCGCCCGCTATTGGACAAACTCAACACCATGTCACGCCCCGCGTCACGCAGCGCCTGATAAACCGGCGCTAATGGCGAGACATCCGCCAGCAACCAGTCCGCCTTGACAAAATCCACCCCCCATTCGGCCCACTGCTTGGCATCCCGGTCCATGAACCAATAACGCCCAACCCGGTCCACCTTGCATTCATGCAAACCGGGATAGCGTCCATAAACTTGGGAGTCCTGCAACCGTTGCTCCGGCGGCAGCGCCACTTCGTCCGGCTCACCGTTGGCGTTATCAGAACTGCCGCCGGAAAATCCCGCATAGGTGCCGATCCAGGGCGTCGAATAAATACCCAGCTTAAGTCCAAGCCCGTGGATTTCATCGGCCATCGCCTTCATGTCGCCGAATCGTTCATTGGGCTGGATCGCGTTTAGCGGGCCGCCACGGCGCCCCTGCCAGCAGTCATCGATGCAGATATAAGTCCAGCCGAAATCCGCCAGTCCGCTTTCCTGCATGGCACGGGCCTGCCTGCGGATTTGTTCCTCGCCGACACTTTCCGACAAACAGTACCAACTGTTCCATCCCATCGGCGGCGTCAGGGCGATGCGCTCGCCAACGCTAACCGTCAGGTTTTTTCGCGCTTCTCCGGCGGAGTTCTTTGCCATTAGCGTCAGGACGAATTCCCCGGCTTCGGACAGGCTTCCCGAAATAATCCCCTTTTCACGATCCAGCGACAACCCGGCAGGCAACCCTTCCACCGAAAAAACCACAGGCCGCAGGCCGCTAACCGCGATACGATACAGGAATGGCGCTCCCGGTCTGACCCCAAAACGGGAGGGGCTGTTGATACGCGGGGATTTTTCCGGGGCGGGTGTCGGGAGTTGGGGCTGCATAAATCGATCATGCCCGAAGGCGGCAGGATACTATCGCATGATTTCAATCTTACCCGCAACCGGCAATTCAACTTTTAACAATTGCTTTCCGGCGTCATAATCAACTGGCATCACTTGTCCATCCACCTGGATAGCGGCCGGTTTTGCCGCACACCAAATCCGGTATTCTCCGGATTCATGCACACTGATTTCCGCCACATCCTCATGCACAATCACCTGTTTCAGCGATGTCGCTCCCACGTAACGCCCGGTCCTGCCCAAGGGGGCCAGCCAGGATTTGATAATGGGCGACAACGTCACGATTTCAAACCCCATCCGCGGCAAAACAACCCCCGATTGTTCATCCCGGGAGAGTTTTTCCAGCCTCCCGCTCACCTGATAGTCGGCAACAAACTCCCTGCCGCGAACATCCGGCACGTCTCCCGGAGAAAATATGCCGCCGATCTTGCCGGATTTATCACTGCAATGGAACAATCCCAGCAAACCGATATTCCCGGCGCGATTGTGGATTTTCAGCAACGCCGCCGACTTTCTGCTATCAACAAAAATTGTATCGGCACAAGGCAGCGCCGGACGGTCGCAACGCCACACCCTGCCGTCAGCGGAAGCCACCTTGCGAATCACTTCGAAATTTTCATGACCGGTCCTGTCACTGATATAAACCGGGCCTCCGGACAAGGCCCGCGCGGCCGCGTGGAATTCCGCATAGCGGTGATGGCTTTGGAACATGTCCCAGTCCGGCAACGCGAAAGTGCCAGTCAGCAAATTGTTGATGGCATTGGCGCGGATATGTTCCTGTTGACCGCCGGACTTCAATTTCGGGATGAAATCATCGGTGTTGCGCCAAACCAGCGTGCGATTCATGTTGTAGGCAACATCCAGGGTATTTGACATGCAGTGAATCATATTGCCCTTGAAATGATTCATGGCCGAATGCTGCAGGGCCCGTTGATACAACTGCATCGCGGATGCCCGCCCGAAGTGATCCTCGGTAAACTCATTCAATCCGGATTGCACATCCACCTTGAGCATCTCGACCCCTTCCCGTTTTAATGCCCGGTGATATTCCGAAAAGAATTGCCGGGCCTGGCGCGGGTGCACGACATAAACAGTCTCGTTCTTTTTCCCGCCATTCACCCAGGGACGGATGATCCCCCGCTCCTTGAACAATCTGAATTTTTCCGCCAATTTTCCCTGCGGATGTACCCCCAGCCAATACCCCTGGAAAGCATGCCAAACGCCGAAAAATTTGATGTCGTATTGCTGTTTTAACTTTGCCGTCAGCTTCTTGAATCCGCCGGGAAAACGTTCCGGGTTGATGCCAAAACTGTTGAGCTTGTCTTGCCGCACATCCTGCCAGCCGTCATCCAGCAAAACAAAACCCGGGGTAATTCCGCCGTTTTTCAAGGAAGCAACTCCCTTGAGGATTTTTTCCGCGTTTACATCGTGATAACATGCGTTCCAGGTACACCACCCCAGATAATCGGCAAAGGCAGGTGTGCGTTTTTCCTGGCGCAGGCGAAAGGATTTGAACTTTCCGGCAACCGCATGCATGGATTCGTTCACCAACCGGTAAATATCCCGCCCGGTTGCCGAATAAGCCACGATGGTGTTTGCCTTTACCGGTTCGGCCTTGCCGCCATCAGCGTGAAGCTTGATCCCCCTCCCGTTCCCCCGCACGGTAATAACATAATCACCAGCCAGCAGGGGCAGCAGGATGCCATAACTTCCATCCAACCGTTCCCATAGAAAAAAATGCGTGTGTTTCGGCACCTCACTGTAATTTTTCCCGTAACACACCCCATTCCAATAAGGACTATGATAAGCCCCGACAGCCAGCCAATGTTTCAAGCTGCCGATTTGCAACAACCCAAGCGAGTCCTGTGACTTGTTGATGGTAAACGTTGAACGCAGAAAACCGCCATCTCCCGGGCAATTTTTTGCATCCCAGACGTAATCCTGTCCCAAATTCAAAAAATCCGGAAAAGCCCTCGTATTACGGGAATAACGGGTTCGTTTTACATTCTTAACTAACGTTTGCATGGTCGCCGGTAATCGCCGACAAGCCGGACCATAACGCCAAGAATCTTGTGATTAGCGTCTGTTCCGGATAGTCAGATGGCCCCATTTAACCAATCGGCAGGAAACAAACCAATGGAGTCACGTACGGTTTTTTTGCATTTATTTTCGCCAAAGCCCTATCAGGCGAATTCAGGCGGCAACTCAGGCATCGCCGGCGCTGGAACGGTACTCAGAAGGGGTTTTTCCGGTCTTTAACTTGAATTGACGGGAAAAGAAATAAACGTCGCGGTAGCCGGTTTCGTCAGCAATTTGACCAATCGACAAATCCGACCAGCGCAGCAACTGCTGGGCCTTGTCGATACGGGCGCGAATAATCATCGATTCGACCGTCTGCCCGGTCACTTTTTTGAATAATGAACTGAAATGCGCCAGACTGTAACCGGCCTTCCGGGCCAAGTCAGCAACCGTATAAGTCGAATCGACAGTATCGTGAATGTAACGCGCGATCTGTTGCATCAGGACTTTTTGGTGCCGGGAAACCTGCCGCGCCTGCTTGGCATCCCGCTGGTAAAAATTATTGGTCAAATCCAGCAACAATCCGGACAACAAGGAATTGGCCACCTGCTGCATTTCAGGCTGAACATCATGTTGCCCCATAATATCCACGATGCGATGCGTGATTGAATCGATATAGTTCAAATCCCACAAATCATAAAATTCGGGAAAGCCATGCCTGGAGTTTAATTCCTTGTCTTGAAACTTAAAATGCACGTAAGTCAGCCCCAGGCAATCGTTCTCATCCTGCCTGGCATCATAAATCTTTCCAGGTCTCATCCAGACACACACACCCGGATGCAAGTCGATCTCGCCCTGCTTGGTTTTCATCGTGCCGCGTCCGGCCCAAACCAGCCATAATTCCTGGTCTTGCAACCTTTCCGAGTCACTGCGCGAGCGGTACCACCCGGGCGGGCAACGAAAACGATCGCAATCATTGGAGGGAATAACCTTGAACAAAGCTTCTTTTTTCATAACACCAACTTCCGGATACCGCTTCTGCCTCCCCCTAAGCCGCCCACCAGTTAAATTCCAAAAACTCTTCCCCGGCCTTCCATCGGGTCGGACAGGAATTGTTGATCCAGTCGAGCGGCTGTACCAATGGTTGCGGCCTGGATGCACGATCATACGCCACCTGTAACGCCGCCTTCTGTTTATCCTTGATATAGCTGGCATCCGCGGAAACAAACAATGTGGTACCGCTGGCCGCCAGCAAGTCCAGCCATTGCTGATTCAATTTCCAAGGAATCTGGTTACTCAGGCCGACACAGTCCGCATCGACGGCAAAAAAGGCCCCATGCTGCAGGGCACGGAATGCCAGCGAGTTCACCCCCATCTTGCGCGTGATCGTCCACTCCTTGCCACTGGTATTGTCGCCGATTCGCTGGACATGTACATGCCCGGCGCACAAATGTCCAACGGTATTGCACCCCATTAACAACGCTTGGCCTGCGGCCTTGTGGATCAATCGGTAAAGGTTGATCAACACCTCGGCATTGGTTCGCGACTTGTCGGAAAACTGCCATCCTTCGTCTGTTACCCCCTCCGACATGGCTTTACCCCAGCGCCCCAAAATATCGTGCGTCGTACCGTCGTATTTGATCAATTCGTACCCCCACTTGGAAGTCATCAATTTGACATCGTCCTCAATCTGTTTCTGAACTTCCGGCACGGTCGGATCCAAAATACATTTCCCTTCGCCGGTGGTAAAATCCTCGCGGTACGGAAGAATCCATGATTCGGGAACACCTTCATGCGAAAGCAGCGGCCGGTACCAAATGCCAGGACGGGTACCCAACTTCTTGATCTTATCGGCGAGCCTGCCCATGTCCGGGAAACGCTCGTTGCCCGCCCGCCAATTGGAAAGATTGCCATTGCGCGGATTTTCCCATCCCATATCGATCAGCGAAAACGGCAGGTTGGTTTTATTGCCTGACAAATCCGATAACAGTTTGCTGTCGTCCAATATCTGATCCTGGGAACTGTGCCCATAGGCGTAATAAGAATTGCCCGCCCCGTAAATCGGTTGCTTGGGCATTAACGGCTTGTCACACAAACGAGAAACAAAATTACAAGCATTCTCATAGAGCGTTTCACCGGCCCGCGGTGAATATTCCACCACCGTCGCCAGCTCCAGCACCCGCCCTTTCAATTCCACTCCAACCCCGCCTGAACGGACATCCATGATCAAACTGACACCAAACGGATCCACATACCAATGACAAAAAGCCCCGGCCCCGGTTTTAACCCCGTGCCCGTAAATTTGCGAACCATCGAAAGTCAGGAAATACCACGGCATCGGCTTGTCAGGAAACATGCTGGTCCAAGCCATGTCGCCATAACTCCGTTCCCAGTGATCACCCAAAAAACGGCGGTTTTCAGGAATGCGTTGTTGCCAGCGCAGTTGTAATTGCAGCACCGGTGTACTTTCGCTGCCAAGGGAAATTTTGAGCATGCCATCCTTAATGGACGTCATAACGCTGACATCTTTGTGACGCCACACATTATCCCGGCTTCGGCTGCGGATCATGTGTTGGCCATCCTCAGTCTGGACCCGGATATGAGAGGGCTGGCGTAAAACCGTAATTCCTTCCATAATATTCATATCTTACCAAACCCACTGGTCACGTCCACCCGTTTTCCAGCCGGTCAAATACCTGAACCATCCC
This sequence comes from Verrucomicrobiales bacterium, assembly GCA_031256975.1. Taxonomy (GTDB): domain Bacteria; phylum Verrucomicrobiota; class Verrucomicrobiia; order Methylacidiphilales; family JAAUTS01; genus JAIRPN01. Next base: position 8,678 of record JAIRPN010000016.1, read on the forward strand.
TCAACTATCTCATTATCAATCACTTGAACCAAAACCAGCATATCCCTTCTTTAACGCCGGTAACTCATTGTCCTGCCACTCACCGGATCGATCTTCACCGTGATAAAATCCCCCGGCTTGCTCGTATCCACCCGACCCAGAGACTTCTTACAAACCGTCATAAACCAATCGTTCACATTCCCCAGACCACCATCCAACTGCCCATTCGCCCGGAACCGCAGCACCACATAACGATAATTCAGTCCGTAACCCGGGAGCGGCAAATCCTCCGTGCCCGGTGACTTCACATTCACCGACAAGGGCGGCGACTGCGACACATCGTCCGAAAGCGTTACCGACTCCGGCAAATACACCACCTTACCCAAGGCCGACAAGGTCCCGTCGTCCAGCACCATGAACCCTTGTATCCCGCGAAAATAGCGGGGCGTCTCCGCCGACAATGCATCCGGAACCTGATAAAATCGCATCTCCACCGTGCGGTTGCTCGCCAGCGCGGTCTGCTGCGCATTGTCCAGTTGCGCCACCAGCAACTGCCCCGCATTGGTCATGTCCAGCGAAGCCGTGATCCGGTGATAAGCGGGCACCGACATCACCACCAGCAACCCGATAATCGCCATCACCACCATCAGCTCAATCAGAGTGAAAGCGGCGCGACGTTTTGAAAAATGAGCGGAAAACATCCTCATGGCGCAAACTGGCTGCTCTGCAACACGCGGAATTTGTAATAATTATTCAATGTTGCCGACCGCTGCGTGGCGAAATCCACACCTTCCAGACGGGAATCATTCGGATCGACATAACGCTCGATCACCGAGGAACCCCGGTACTCCGACAACACTTTGTCCTGATTTTCCACCCAGACATTGGCAGCCGTCGTCGGGGTCTTTTGCAACTTCTGCACCCACATGTGCACCATGTAGGTGTTTGACTTGGTGGTGAGCAACGGATAAATCAACGCATAGGGCCGCTCCCTGCCGTTGTCCCCCGTGACCTTGTGCCCGTCGGCAACCCCCTCGGTTCCCTGCCACCAGCGCTTGATGGCATCGGTGTTATAAGAGGCTGGTACATCCGGCGCGCTGTCTGCGGTCTTGAATTTGGGATACAGGAACAAACTGCAAATCTCCGACGCCGAGCGGAAAATATCGCCCCGGTCAAAACGTTCCTCGAATCCCCCCAAGGTGTTGTCCACGTCAATCTGCGGCCAACTGTTCAGCCCATAAACGGGCTGGTTGTTGTTCTCACCGATTTGCGAACCGTAACGGTATTTGTATTTGCCCGCCACGCTATCCGGAACCGCAAATATTCGCTGCTGCTTTAACACCGCCCGCACCCCGGTGCTGCGCTCAATGTAGGTAAACGGCATGATCTGGTAATTCATATTGATACGCCCGTCCGTGGACAACGGCTCACTGATCGGATACGGTTCCACCACCGGCATCTGAAACAAGTCCAGCAACAACCAATCCGGCGGAGAATCAAAACCGGGATGATTGTCACCAGCCGCCGGATTGGGGCAAAACAGCAAGGTCTGCCAAGGTAAATTGCGTTTAACCCCCGTGGACAATGAACCGAACATCACCGGCGACGGCATCATTTTATTAGGTGAGAAAAACGACGGCGTGACGAGCTGGTCCAGATTATATAACTCGACAAAGTAAGGCGTTTTCCCACCCGTCAGATCAGCTTTATTCAATACTCCTTCATCCGCCTTGTTGATATAAGGACCATCCGGGAAATAACCCACCCCGTTGTCCCAGTCGCCGAGATATTCGGCACCATTGTATTTCAAATACGCACCGGTTTGCGTTGTCGTCGTAGTATTTGAGGAGCCAGCATTGGCAACGCCTCCCGCATTCACCATGTAAATCAAATCGTCGTCATTTTTCAAGACGTGTCGTTTGTCGTAAATGCTCGCGTCGCCGTAATTCAATCCTTTAACCAATTGCCCCAAAATTGCGCCATAGAACGGAAAACCGCCCGCTTCCATCAAACTGTGTGCAAAGTGGTCGGTTGCCGACGAATATTCGGGAAATGAACCATACAAATTATCGCCAACCGTGATGTTTTTGCGTCCCGCGATAATTCGCATATCACCGGGCATGGCTCTTACACTCCTGACTACATCCTTGTCACAAACAAACCTTGCGTCTGCAGACCATTCATCAGTGCCTATGTCGATGCGGGTGCCCCATTGTCCGCGGGACACATTATTGCTCGCTCTCGGCGGATAGGTGGGAATCGGTATTGCATTAATGTTATCAAATTTTATCACAATGGTCTGCACCACTTCATACGCACCGCTGTATGATGAAGCACTGGAACTGGGAACCTGAATCTCTAAGGTCAATTCACCACCATTGAACTGTAGCGGCGACACCGTAGTAGGCGGGGTATAAGGCACATAAACTTCCTTGCCTAAAAACGGATACCAACCATTGGGGTTTCCCTTATCGGCCTTATAACCAGCCATAAATGATCGGAATCCTAAATTTCCACCAGCAGTGTAAGTGTATTGACCACCGCCGTGGCTGGGCGGAATACTGGTCAGTGTATCGTCCAAAAATAATTGCTGTCCATTGAGTCTCAGTGAAGAAAGTCCGCTAACTTTAACCCGATACGAACCCGTGATACCAGGGAAACCGTTGGAAGGGTCAAAAAAACTAAAGAATACCCCAGCTTGAACCGCAATATTTTGATTTGGTATGGTAGGGTCGTAACCTAAAGTATTTCGACTTTCAGAATAAAAATTAGTGCCGCTTGTAATATTTGCATTTGAAAATGAAGAATATGCAGGACCTCCCGCATACTGCATCGCAAGATTAGCTGAATTATAATTAACGTCATCGTTAACATAACTAAAATCGGTATGTGTTACTGATTTTATTGTTCCATTATCATTTCTATTTATGGTTAACACATCATGGGCACCAAACTTTAACATTCCTGTCCATTTGTGACTATCATCAAGCACCATTTCTGCTCTTCCATTATTCCATGCGGAAGAAATAAACATCAGCGCTATTTCTTGAATTGCCGGAAATCGCCCGAAGCCGCGTGTGTCGTTGCTGGCATTGTAAATCGGCACTACTTGCCCGGCACCTGCTGACTTGCCACGTGGCATAGAAGCCGCCCAAGAAGTTTGCTTGGCAAATTCGTATTTGCTGTCTTGGTTGCCAACAGTGCTTGTATCCTCGGAATGGTCGCGCAAGTTCAGGCAGCGGATGTAATCGAAAATTTCGGTCAAAATCTGGTCGTTGTCGGTGCCGAACTTGGTCTGGAAGTTCCCGCTACCGAAGCCGGGAACGGAACGTCCGGTCAAATCGTGCAGATAGGCAAGCAGCTCCTGATTGCGCGAGATGGCGGTCAGGTCGTTCGTGGCGCTGTCGGAACGCTCGCGTTGGAAATAATAGCCCGTGCCGCTGACGGTGCCGCAAAACGCGATGGTGCGGTCAAACAATGTGCGCTTATCGGTGCCGGTATTCACCGGCCAAGTGATGATGCGCGGCTTGTTGAACATGTTGACGTCCGGCGAGCGATTGTGCGCCGTAATAAAAAACTTGGCCTTTTGCAACACCTCCTCGTCAATTATTGCCGTCCCAGTGGTGATCGAATAAGCACGGGAACCACTGTAGGCCGGGGCGGATGACATGCCGGGGTCGATATTGGATAAAAACTGCAATTCCTCAGTGCTGGCATACAAACGGTCGTCCCTGACGGTGATGGTGCCGGTGGCCTGAATGGTTCCGGCCTTAGAGCCGGTGGAACCGGGCTCGTTCAGCTTGGGGGAAAGCCAGTAATACGGTTCGTACTGCTCGTATTTCGGCATGATGGCGTTGAAAGTCGCCTGACTACCGTATCCGCTGGTCGTAGGCATGGTCAGCGGCAATACCGAACCAAACACCGTGCTCAGGGATACTGTCGCGGGATGTCCCGGATAGCGTTGGTACTCGCGTTGCGTGGGCTGGCGTTTTGCCAGCATGTACCAGCTATAGCCGTCCTCGGCCAGCGGTGTGCTCCAGAACGAGCCCTCCGACGCCGTGTTGATGTTCACCTTGCAGGTTTCATCATCCGTCCAAAACGCAATGCGCCCGACAATCGGGTTGCTTGGCGTGACATCACTGCTGCTGAAGGTGACGGAACCGGAGCTTGCCGTTGTCGGCGTGACGATTTGCCCGTCCTGCAAGACGTACAACCACTTCACCGGCATGGGCACCGGATTGTAATTGGGATCATCCCGATCCATCGGCGCGTCGCTTTTGACCTCAAAACCTTCCACCTGCATGGTGCCAGTGATGGTGGAGCTGATGGCGGTTGTCATCGGGGGATTCAATATCGGCCAATGCCGCACGGTACCGGTGGTGATCGGCGCGTTCAAATCCACAAACAGGGCCTTTTGGTCGTGCCAGCTGGTCGGTACGCCATTGGCGGCGGGATTAAAATCACCCGGAGTCTTGAGGGTGTCCCACGAATATAATTTGTAACAGGCGGTCGCCGAGGTACCGCCGGTGCTGTATACGCGAATCATGCCGGGTTGGGATGCCCAGGTCTGGTCGGGCTCTGCGGTCGCCTGGCTGATTTGCGCCATGACCAGATTAACCGAGGATTCCGCCAGAGTGCGGACCGAACTGCCGTCGGCGTATATCTTGGAGGTTTTCATGTTACCCTTGACCCCGCCAAGGAATGCCAACAACAGCACTCCCAGCAATACCAAGCTGCCCAGCACCAGCAATAATGCCGCGCCGCGTTTTTCACCCATAATGCCTTCGCCTGTTTTCATAATTTGCTACTGTGAGGAACTTGAACTCAAGTCGGAACTCCACTTGGCGCCGCGAATCGCCACGTTGGTTTGAAATACATAATAATTCAAGGGAATGCTGTTGCCGCCGGATTTGCCGCCCAGGGTATTTTTGAGAGTGTCCAGATCCGCCAGCAGTTGTTCCTGCTCGTTGCCCACCTGCTGGAACAGGTTATCCAGTCCGAAATTTGGCTTGGTCGCATCCCGGCATACCTTCTGCGCCGATTCTTCGTCAATTACCACCATCGTTACCTGCACAATCGGGGGCAACTGGCTGGAATGTTCGTAGCGTTGCGCGGGCTTGCCATTTTCCCAAGCCCCGTCACGGGAATCATATTCGAAATCTGAGTTCAGGACATCGCCCAAATCCCTTGTCGAACGCATGGGCAAGATAATGAGTGCCACCACGTTTTCCGCCAGCACACGGGTGTTGTCACTGTTGGGTTGAATCCAACCACCACCATGTCCCGGAAGAGTATTACCACTAATACTGTTGTCAGGCGTGTAGATACCCAAGTTTTGGGTCGGTTGCAGGTATTCCATCAAACGGAAACGGTATTTTGGGGGAGGGTTGACAGCGTCTTTGTAAAACTGGGGCACGTTGGGGTCATCACCATAAACCACGTAATAACCGCAAGCATTCAAGGCATTTTCCATGTATCCATAGCGATTGGTATCATCGGTATGCCCCAGCGGGGCTTGAAAAAATACCGCATGGGTAATTTGGTTGGATATCAGGGTCTTTCCACAAATGAATTGCAACTCCGAACGCCGCAAGTATTGCGACGGATTATTCGGGTCATCATAACCGTAATAAACATTGAGTGTCGCTTGTGACAGCCGGCGCGTCATGGATTCAAAGGCCGCACGGGCGCCTTGCATGGAGGTGATTTGTGATGAGGATTTTCTCCAAACCCGGCTGGTGGTCTGGGTAATCTGAAAGATAATCAGCATCAGGATGACGAAAATGACTGTCGCCACCATCATTTCCAACAGCGTAAAGCCACCCGTGACTGTGCGTACCCCTTGATGGACGTCGGGTTTATCCATAGGCTACATCCCCTCAGTACCACGAGTATTCGCAATCAAGAAAGAAGTCTCGTAAATGGGACGGGTCTGGTTATTCCGGTAAATCTTTACTTGAATCACCCTTGCGCGGATTTCATCAATGGTCGTAGCCGGTGCTTTTACCGTACTCGCGGAACCTGAGGTAATCAAATCAGCCCAAAACACCCGCTTGCTGGCATCCTCCTCTTTTAAGCCTTCCGCATTATAATTCAAATCGTTCAAATCCTGCAATTTGTCGTATTCGGTCAATTGAACATCATTACTGATGGACTGCATGATTTGCGATTGAACGGTGATATCCATCGTATCGCGCGTCATCTTCAACCCCACCGGGATCAACCCCAGCAAAGAAACCATGGCAAAACTGACAACACCCATGGCGAGTGCCATCTCGATCATGCTGAACGCCTTCTTCAAGCGGGTCGCCCCGTTACCGTTCAGGTAATTTTTCACAGCCAGTCTCATAAGCTTATAATACAATTCCTGTATTCACTCTCAATGGAGAGACTTGTTATTTTTTTGCACTTATTTTCGTTGTCAAAATATACCAATATTATCAACACCCATGTTTTTCATGTGGAAAGATTATTGATTCTTAAGCCTTGAACATCCACGATTTCCATGGGACCGTGGTAGTCAAAACCGGACCCCTGATCCACCTCAAGTTCAAATGAATCAATCCGGATATCCGTGGCATGATGCAGCATCAAGGCATGAATCGGATGTTTGAACACAGCAGCAGCAAAGCCATTTTCCCCTCCCGGACAAGGACGCAAATCCATCTCCCCTCCCGCATATTTTGACCACTTTACCAGATTCAACCGCACGTTTTCAAAACGCACATCCTGGATACGATCCGCCTTTTCCCCCCAAATAACAATGCCATTTTCACTCTTGGCCTGAATGTTTCTGAAGGTAACATTGCGAATCTTTCCGACCACATCCGCCTCTGTCCAAGGCATTGCCTTAACATAAATCGGCTCTCCGTTTCCCCACCACAACCGGTCAAAAATACGTGTTTCAACCAGCATATTGGAAAACACCACGTTCTCGATATCCGATTCAAAACTGTGATTAATCGATAATCCCCGGTGACTCGAGGAAATGACACAGGAATCGAACACCACGTTGCGTACCGGGGCCGCAATCTCGCAGCCGATCACAATCGCCGAGGAGGTGCTTTTCAGATTACATCCCTGGACAATTATGTTCTCAATCCCGCCATAAGCCTCCCGTTCCGGACCGCGGGTGGCCTTCAGCACGATGGCATCGTCACCGGCAACAATATGACATCCGCTAATGGTCACATTTTTGCAACGATCAATGCCAATTCCATCCGCATTGGGTATCTTCAGATCGTTAAACAAACGGATATCGCTGATCAGTACACTGTCGCAGCCACACATCCACAATGACCACTCCGCGGAATCCCGGATGGTAATGCCGCTAATCGTCAGCCGTTTGCAGCCGAACAACGCAAACATGCGCGGCCGGGCTTTTTTCATCACGTAAATATGCGGCAGATTTTCCGCCACATACGAACGTCCGTTGCCATCGATAACCCCCTGCCCGGTAATCGTTACATCCTCCTCGTCCTTGGCCCAAATAAAGGCACTGGGCGTATCATGCCGGTCACCCTCCGGACGGAGAATATCCTTATAGTCCTCGCTGCACAGCAACACCGCGCCGGCTTCCAGATGCAACTCAACTCGCGAACGAAGCCGGATCCGTCCGCAACGAAATACCCCCCGCGGAATAACCACCCGCCCACCACCATCAGAGGAACATTTGTCGATTTCCTGCTGGATCCAGCCCGCGTTATTCATTTCCGCATCCGGTACAACATCTGCTGTCCCGGTATTGTTTTTAATATCAATGATCATGTTGTTCCTCAATCCGCTTGATAGACTCTCACGTAATCGCATTCCATTTTCCATGGCATCGAGGCTTCATCCACGTCCGCCGGTCCGACATGCTGTCCCAGTTGCCACGATTCATCCGAAAACCACCTTCCACCTATCGCCAGATTGATTAACAAATACATCGGTTTATGCAGCGACGGACAACCACTGATGTCCCCCCTCGCCAGTTCTTTCCCGTCAAAGAAAAATGCCATTTCCTTTTCGTTCCACTCCACCGCCCAAGTGTGAAAATCCTCCGTCAAAAACAAATCCTTCTTATCCCGCAAAGTCGCCCACGTTTGGACTTTTTTCCCGTTCGCATCGACCTGCTTGTCCTGTCCGCCATACCAAGTGATTTTCCATCCCGGCACCTTTTCCCCCTTGGGCAAAATGATATGCGAGGTAAAGGTAGTCGGCCGATGCCCGAAAAACTCCAAAATATCGATCTCCGGCGGCCACGGATGTTTTCCATCGTGATTCGGCAACATCCAAAACGCCGGCCAGGCACCACGATTGGCTAGCAATTTAAGCCGCGCCTCCACGTATCCGTAGGTGAAGGTGAATTTGCCATCCGACACCAACAATCCCGACGCATATGGCAAATCCTTCCAATACCATTTCCCCAAGGATTTCCCTGCCGCTACATACGCCTCCCGTTGTTTCGGCGTAAATTTGGTCGCGTTAATGGTAAGCACTCCCGATTTCTCAAACGAAAACGGATTCACCCGTTCTTCCCGGGGTAATACCGACGGAAAATCTTTGTCCACATACAGCCCCACTTCCTTGTTTCCCTCCCATAACGACCGCTCCGAATCGCCCTGCCAAAACGTAGTCAACCACTTGGACCGGTCCACATACCGCTGCCCATCCGCATCAAGCACTCCGTCAAATTCGTCATGAAATTTCAACTTCATCGAGACTCCCAACGGAGACGTAATTTGTTCGGGAACAGCATCCTTATCTTTGGGAACGACCCGGGGTTGCGACTCTGTCACGGCCTCAGGAGCACTGGAGACAGTATTCTTATCGGCTTCCACCTTGGAAGTATTGATTGCAGCCACCGGTTCCTCATCTGTTTTTTTAACCTGGCGATAATCAACAAACGGGACATCATTAGCCAGAACCACGGACAGCGCGACCATCAGGACCGAGCAACCCACAATTATTTTCTTCACAGGAGCCATGATTTAAAGATGCCTGTCACCCCTCAAAAACTAAATGCATCTTTCACTCAATCTTTTGCATTTATTTATTACTCCGCAACAGTCACTCTCGCCCCCCTCCCGATTTTAATTTTCACCAAACCCCGCCTTTTCAGTATTCGATGACGGATTAAAAAAGGTTGCCGAGCAGGAATTTTTTCGCATAATCAAACCCTTGCCATGCCTTTCAAAGGCATGGCAAACCCGATGGGGGTTTAGCTCAGTTGGTAGAGCGTCTCGTTCGCAATGAGAAGGTCAGGGGTTCGAATCCCCTAACCTCCACATCTATAAATCGGGTATTACAACTAAAAATCCCGGCCACTCAAACAATGTGATTACCCGCAGCCTGTTATAATCAACCATCGCGATAAGCATTGCAGAATTGGTACGGCACCACAAAAAACTTCTCGGCAAAGGGGGTTAGTCGCAACCATTCAATCCAATTATTCAGCGCATGCAACACCACGCCATTTGTCTTGTCACTCAGGACGCTAACAGTAATGCGACCGCACCAAGCCGCAGGCATTTGCCAATGGTTATCCTCTCGCCATGACTTGATAGCCGTAACAATTACGGCATCGACCTTCCCAAGGCAATCCCTAGCGCCAAAATTTTCTTTTTTTCGACAACTCACCCGTCCCCATACCGTAGCCACCGCTATCGAGCCGGTTAACAACAAGCTTGCTGTCGCATAATCCAAACTTCTGCCAACTGACCGGTGGATTTCATATTATTCTCTTTTAGGACCTTCAAATGCCATCTGACACCGAGATTAAGACATCAAAATTAACTATGTAAATGATTTCATTTTAACCTCATTTTTCTTTGGATTTACCGCTATTCCCTGAAATATAAGAAGGAAAATTGCTATTAACACTCACGACGTAAAAAGCTTGATGACAATATTTTACATCGTATTCATGCATTGTCTTCCGTAAACATGAACATTATTTGACATTTATACATCAGCGAGGGCAATATCGCCCCGATTCACCCCGATAAATTATGTCAAAAAAAATTAAGGTTAACCCTGCCGGTATCCTGCAAATTGCCAAAAAACTGGGCATTTCCACCGCCACTGTTTCGCGCGCGTTGCGCGGGGAAACCTCCCATTTGGTAAAAGCCGGTCGGCGACGTGAGATCATCGAGCTTGCCGACAGCATGCTGTTCCGCCCCAATCCCGGCGCCCGTTTTATCCGCAAGGGTTACAACCCGACCATTGGCGTGGTGATTCCCTGTCATGACGATTTGTTTTTCAGTGAGTTCTATGGCCTGTTCCTTTCCGGCATTCTGCAGGCGGTGGATGAATCCGACTGGGAAATCAAGCTTACCCTGCTCAGCAGCAAACCTGAGATTCCATTTATCGATAAATTGCGCCACATCGGCATGAACTGCACTGGCTTGGTTTTCTGCGGCAAATCGCTAACCATGAACCAACTCGAGGAATTGCACAAATACAAGCGACCGCTGGTCATCCTGAAATCCTCCCTGCCACCACAAGTTCCGGTTTCCGAGGTCAACTGCCACGTTGTCGGGCTGGACAACATGGAAGCTGCCGCCACTGCCGCACGCTTTGCAATCCAACTCGGACACCGTCGCATCGGGTTGGTATTGGGGCCGCAGACCTCGCGTGATTTTCAGGAACGTTACGAAGGCTTCAACCGTTACTTCACCGGGCAAGGCATCTCCGTGCCGGATGAATATGTACATTTTGGTTTCCACGACCAACACGCCGGACGTGAAGCCGCGAAAAAACTCCTGGCCCTGCCGAATCCACCGACCGCGTTGCTTTGCTCGTCAGATGCGCAGGCATTCGGCGTGCTCGACTACGCCAAGGGAATCAACATCAAATGCCCGGAACAACTTTCCGTGACCGGCTTTGACGATGGCCCGTGGGCCATGTGTTCCAGCCCAAAACTGACGACCATGAAACAACCCTTGCGCGAAATGGCGGAAAAAGCCGTCACCCTGCTGCAACAATCCGTCAGCGGACAAAATCACCGGAATTCGATGGATTTCCAAGCTTCACTGATCATTCGCGAATCGACAACTCCCTGCTAGTCTGCTGCTTCGCCATTAGCGGCCGAACCGAATCACGTTTTGATGGTGCATTTGCCAGCGTGTTTGGCCTTGCCGATGTGCACCTCATGAAGCAAAATCGCTATCCAGACGCCGCTAACTATATGATCAAGGAACGACAAGAAGCCACTGTCCGTGCCTCGGTGGAATCCAGGCAAACCCGCACTTGGCACTTGACGATCGACATCATCGTCCAAGCCGGCCGTTACAAAACCGGGAAAACCACCCCCGCTAAGTTCATCGTCGAGGGTTAAAACGTCATTGACTGCACCTAGCCATTGATCATTACACAGGACAAATCATCGACTCCATGCTGGAATCTGTTATGGAATAATTCTTTTTGTTACTTGGTTAATAGCTGAAATTGTTTTCTCCTCGGTTTTTTAAAATATTGCGAGTCTCCATCCTTTTCGCATACACTTGTTGTATACACGCTTCTAATATAAGACGATAATCTCATTCCATGAAAGTCGACATATTTGGCATTCATTATTCCGTGACGGATTACGCAAGAGCCTCCGATGAAATCCTATCTCACGCGCAACGGCACAATTCTTTCGCCGTCAGCGCCTTGGCAGTACATGGACTGATTGAGAGCTATCGCAATCCTGAATTACGTGGAAAAGTTGAAAAAATTGACCTGATTGTACCTGATGGGCAGCCCATCCGTTGGGCCATGAATTACTTTCATAACTTACATTTAACGGATCGGGTTTACGGTCCCACTTTGACTTTGCATGTGCTGGAAAAGGCCAATCAAATCGGACTTAAAGTTTTTCTGTATGGCAGCAAATCTACCACCTTGGAAGGGTTATCCACATTCATTCTCAATAAATTTCCCAGACTTGAAATTGTAGGTATTCATCCGGATCGTTTTCGTGACGCAACCCGGGATGAAGACGCGGAGGACATTAAAAAAATTAACGCTTCCCACGCCCACCTTGTCCTAGTCGGACGAGGCTGTCCTCGACAAGAAGTCTGGGTATCAGATCACTTGGGGAAAATCAACTCAGCCATGTTGGCTGTCGGAGCCGCGTTCGATTTCCACGCCGGAGTAGCCCCGCAAGCTCCAGAATGGATGCAACGCCACGGCCTTGAATGGCTATTCAGACTGTTCTGCGAACCTCAACGTCTCTGGAAGCGCTACCTTGTCACCAATTCGTTTTTTATATTTCTGTTTTTCAAAAAAATGTTAGGTATAAAAGTATGAAGAAATTATTGGTCACCGGTTCCGCAGGATTAATCGGCAGTGAAGTTGTCGCTCATTTTGCCTTGCTTGGCTGGAAAGTCATCGGCTTAGATAGCAATATGCGGGCTGATTTTTTCGGACCAGCAGGAGATACCACTTGGAACTCCCGGCGATTGCAAGAACAACACCAAAACTATTCCCATCATCATTTGGATATCCGTTCGCGTGACGCTATCATTGACTTTATTAAAGAAATAGCACCTGATGCTATTGTTCATACCGCCGCCCAACCGAGCCACGATCTGGCAGCTTCACGCCCTTTCGACGATTTTGATGTAAATGCGGTTGGCACGCTTAATCTGCTTGAAGCAACTCGCAGATATTCCACTCAAATTCCCTTTGTTTATCTGTCAACCAACAAAGTTTACGGCGACACCCCTAATCACCTCAACCTGATCGAAAAAAACAAGCGATGGGATTATGCTGATGCCGACTATTATGACGGCATCAGGGAATCATTCAGCATTGATCAATCCAAACACTCAATTTTTGGCGCATCCAAGGTCGCAGGTGATGTCATGGTTCAGGAATACGGCCGTTATTTTAATATGCCAACCTGTTGCTTGCGTGGTGGTTGCCTTACCGGACCAAACCATAGTGGTGTCGAATTACATGGTTTTTTGAGCTATTTGATTAAATGCAATGCGGAGGGTATAATTTATAAAATATACGGTTATAAAGGTAAACAAGTCCGGGACAATATTCATTCCCATGACGTGGCCTGTTTTATCGAGGAATTTTTGAAATCCCCGCGCAGTGCCGAGGTATATAACTTGGGAGGAGGACGTTCGAATTCGATTTCTATCTTGGAAGCCTTTGCCCTTATTTCCGAAATTTCAGGAAAGGAAATGCAATACGAATATCACGACCAGAATCGTTCCGGTGACCACATATGCTACATCTCTAACTTGGACAAAATGAAGCAACATTATCCCTACTGGAATATCACAAAAGACCTGCATACAATCTTTACCGAAATCTATATGTCTTGGAAGCAGCGTATCCGTTAACAAATAAGATTAATTTTCCTAGGTTAAATTGTTATATATCACAATCATGTGAATTGATGTATGAATTCATCAAAAATTTTCGTGGCCGGCCATTGCGGCATGGTCGGATCAGCTATCGTTCGCACCCTGACCTCGCCATTGGCGTCCGCCAGCTGGCAGGTCATCACCCGGACCAGGCGGGAACTGGATTTGACCGATACCGTTGCCGTACGCAACTTTTTCTCGGCGGAACAACCGGAGGTCGTGGTCATTGCCGCAGCCAAGGTTGGCGGCATCAAAGCCAATAACGACTACCCAGTGGACTTCCTGCTGGAAAACCTGAAAATCCAGAACAACCTGATCGAAGCCGCCGCTAACAGCAAAGTGCAGAAATTGCTGTTCCTCGGCAGCTCTTGCATTTATCCGAAATTCGCCACGCAACCCATTCGTGAGGATTCCCTGCTGACCGGCATTCTGGAACCAACCAATGAGCCTTACGCGCTGGCCAAAATCACCGGCATTAAATTGTGCCTGGCCTACCGCAAACAATATGGGCTAAACTTCATCTCCGCCATGCCAACCAACCTGTACGGCCCCGGGGACAATTATGACCCGGTCACTTCACATGTCCTGCCGGCGCTAATCGGCAAGTTTCACCGGGCAAAAATAAACCAAGCCCCCGAGGTGGTGTTATGGGGCAGCGGCACACCGCGCCGGGAATTCCTGCATGCGGATGACCTGGCCTCCGCCTGTTTGCTCTTGCTGGAAAAGTACAACGATCCGGAACCAATCAATATCGGCTGCGGAGAGGACCTCGCCATTAGCGAGTTGGCGGAGCTGGTACGCAATACCGTGGGTTACCAAGGACAAATCAGCTGGGATGCAAGCCAGCCCGATGGCACGCCGCGCAAACTGCTGGACATCAGCCGCATCAGGCAATTGGGATGGTCACCAAAAATAAGCCTGGCTGACGGTTTAAAACGAACTTATCAGGAATTCCTGCGACTGGCCCGCTAACGACGAAAGTCAAGGCCCCTGCCCAGTAAAAGGCCTTAGCCCAAGGCTTTGATCTTGGCCTCCTGCTTCGCCAGCTCCAGATCAGCTTCGGTCATGATTTTAACCAAATCCTTGAACCTCACCTTGGGTTCCCAACCGAGTTGTTTTTTTGCCTTGGCAGGATTGCCGATGAGCAAATCCACTTCCGCCGGACGCTCGTAACGCTGGTCATGCTTGACATATTTTTCCCAATCCAAGTCAAGCAAACCAAAGCATTCCTGGCAGAATTCCTTGATGCTGTGTGTTTCATTGGTGGCAACTATGTAGTCATCAGGTTGTTCCTGTTGCAGCATCAGCCACATCATTTCGACATATTCCTTGGCATAACCCCAGTCGCGCTTGGCCTCGAGATTACCAAGATATAACGCATCCTGCAGCCCCATCTTGATGCGGGTGGCCGCACGGGTAATCTTGCGGGTCACAAAGGTTTCCCCGCGGCGCGGAGATTCGTGATTGAACAGAATGCCATTGCTGGCATGCAGCTTGTAACTTTCGCGGTAATTGACCGTCAGCCAATAGGCGTAAACCTTGGCACAGCCATATGGGGAACGGGGCCAGAACGGCGTTTCCTCGGTTTGCGGAACCTGTTGCACCTTGCCAAACATCTCCGAGGAGGAAGCTTGGTAATAGCGGGTTTTTTTGTCCACGCCGCTTTCACGAATCGCTTCAAGAATCCGTTGGGTGCCGAGTCCCACTACATCACCCGTATATTCCGGCACGTCAAACGAAACTCGCACATGGGATTGGGCTCCAAGGTTATAGATTTCATCCGGCTGCAAATTATACAGTAATTTCACCAATTGCACTGAATCAGTCAAATCACCATAATGCAGGAAAAGACGCACGCCGTTAACATGCGGATCTTTGTAAAGATGCTCAATCCGGCTGGTGTTAAAAGTCGAGGCACGACGGATAATGCCATGCACTTCATAGCCCTTGGCTAATAAAAGTTCCGCTAAATACGAACCATCCTGCCCGGTTATCCCGGTGATAAGTGCTTTGCGCATGAATCGACTATAGGTACCGTCTTATGTCGGTAAACTGCAAAGTTTTGACCGTCGTTTGGAAGAATTATCGCCGATAACTCCAAAATTTGAGCTTCCTAATTGCCTAAACTTAAAATTTGAACTAAGTTGGTCGCCTATAGCCATGGAAATCAGCAAGCCAGTTCTGGATAAGCGAACTCTTATCATTGCTCTCGTCATTAGCACCCTGATTCTTGCCGGGCTTTATGGTTTATTTCCCTACAACTTCGGTTATGGATTGGAACCCGTTTCCGTATTCCGCAATTTGTGGAGTCTCTGGTTTGCCAAAAACATGGACGATTGGGGACATTGTCCGTTCGTTCCCCTGATCGTTGTATTTCTCATTTGGTGGGACCATAAAAAACTGGTCACCGTACCGATCGAAAACAACACCCTGATCGGACTGCTCGGCATTGCCGCCGCCGGTTTGTTCTTCTGGCTGGGCTACAAGATTGATATTACCGCGCTCGGCTTCCTTTCTATCCAGGTCACACTAGCAGCTTTGATTATCTGGTTTTTTGGCCTCAAATTCATGCGTGCCGTCTTTTTCCCCTGGGCTTTCCTGATTTTCGCCTGGCCGATGCCGTTTATCAGCACCAACATCCTGCGCATGCTGATGACCAAGATTTCGACGCACTTGCTCAATTTCATTGGCATGGACTGCATTCAAAACGGCACGGCCATTCTTTCGGCCCCTCATTTCGAGGTCGGCATCCAGGCCGGGCAATTGTTTTCCCTCGAAGTGGCTGCGGCCTGCAGCGGCTTGCGCTCGTTGTTCGCCCTGATGATGATGTCAGCATTGGCGGGTTACCTGATGCTGGACAAGCCCTGGCAGCGCTGGCTGCTGTTTTTCAGTTCAGTTCCGCTAGCGGTGGCCGGCAATGTATTCCGCATCGTTTTATTAGCCTTTGGCGCCCAATTGTTCGGCTCACCCTTTGCCATTGGCACGGAGGAGCATCCCAGCAGTTTTCACCTGCTGGCGGGTTTCGCGGTCTATCTGGTCGCCTTGGTCGGGATGTTTGTCATCGGCTGGCTGCTTAATGGCGGCTGGCGTCCTGTGATGGAATACTGCGGATTTAAAGCGGCTAAAAAATCCAATTAAGCCCTGCTTCATTTTTTTGCATCAAACTTTTGACAAGTATCCGTCGTTCCCTAATTTCGCCCTGTGTCCCATCTGCTTTCAGGATTGAATACGCCCCAACAAGAAGCGGTCCGAACCGTCAACGGCCCGTTGCTGGTGTTGGCGGGTGCCGGAACCGGTAAAACTCGGGTCATCACGCATCGCATGGCCTACCTGATTGAACAGGGTATCGCCCCGGCCAATATCCTGGCGCTAACCTTCACCAACAAGGCCGCCCGTGAAATGAAAGAACGCTTTATCAGCTTGATCAAGGACGACCACGATCCCAAGAGCATGAAAGTGCTGTTCGCCGGAACCTTTCATTCCTTTTGCGTACGGATTCTGCGCGAGTTCATTGAGAAACTCGATTACAACAAGAATTTCACCATCTACGACGAATCCGACCAGATTGCCCTGCTCAAGCAAGTGATTGGCAAACTGGCCGGCGCCAATAGCGACATCGACGCCAACAAGATCAAATTTCTCATCGGCCTGGCCAAGAACAAGGGCCATGAAGCACCCACCGCCGCCAATGGCGAACTGGCCCCGCAGATTTTCCAGCGCTACCAGGAAGGCTTGAAACTGCGCAACGCCGTTGACTTCGACGATCTTTTGCTGTTAGCGGTACGCCTGATGAAAGAGCATCCGGACGTGCTTGATGCGCTGCGCCAGCGTTACCGTTATTTGCTGGTGGACGAATACCAGGACACCAACCAAACCCAGTTTGAAATCGTCCGGTTGTTAGCGTCCGAATCGAAAAACATCTGCGTGGTCGGCGACGACGACCAGAGTATCTACAGCTGGCGCGGGGCTGAAAGCACGCATATCCTGGAATTCGGCAATTTCTTTCCCAACGCCAAAACCGTCAAACTCGAGCAAAATTACCGTTGTACTCCCAACATTCTCAAGGCCGCTAACTACGTCATCAAAAACAATTCCAAACGCCACCTGAAACAACTCTGGGCCGACGGCGCTGATGGTGACAAGATCCGGTTGGTCGCTTCTGCCGGTGAACAGGAGGAAGCGGCGTGGGTGGTCGCGGAAATCCTCAACCGTCGCCGCATCGACAATTTAAGCTGGGAAAGTTTCGCCATTCTCTATCGCGCCAATCACCTGTCCCGCACCTTCGAACTCGAACTGCGCAAGTTTCGCATTCCTTATCGCGTCATCGGCGGCCTCGGTTTTTACGAGCGCCGGGAAGTGAAGGATGTGGTCGCCTACCTGCAGGTAATCATGAATCCCAGCGACGATATCAGCCTGTTGCGCATCATCAACCAGCCGGCCCGCGGCATTGGCAAAGTCACCCTGGAGGAACTCATCCGCGGCGCGCGCGAAGCCAAGCACAGCATCTGGGAAGAAGTCCAGTTGCAACGCCAACGCAGCGGCGGACGCTCCCAGGCGGGGCTGGAAAAATTCTCCGACCTCATTCACCGTTACCACGTTCGTTTCCAGCAGGAAACCACCTGGTCGCAGATTATGAAGGACTTGCTGGAAGAAATCGGTTTCTTCGAGGACATTCGCCGCACTAGCAAGGACAATAACGAGGCCTCCAGCCGTTGCGAAAACGTGCAGGAATTTGTCTCGTCATTAGCGGAATTCGAACAAAAACGCGAAGGCACTCTGCAGGATTTCGTCGACAACCTGCGGCTGGAACAAAAAGAGGACAAGGACGAGGAAAAGGACGGCTTCGGCGTGACGCTAATGACGCTGCACGCCGCCAAGGGATTGGAATTTCGCCATGTATTTCTGGTCGGCGTGGAAGAAGGCATCCTGCCGCACGACCGCTCCAAGCTCGAGGGCAACGTCGAGGAAGAACGCCGCTTGTTCTACGTCGGCATTACCCGTGCGATGAAAGGGTTGGTGCTCAGTTATTGCGACAAACGCCGCCGCTACGGGCAGGAAGAACCCCGTCACCCTTCCAGCTTTCTCACCGAATTACCTCAGGATGTGCTCGAACACATCAGTGCTAACAGTACTCTGACCGAGGTGAAACCCGAGGTCGCCTTCGACCGCTTCAGCGCGCTAAAGGCGAAACTAAGCGCCTCCGGTCGCTAATAGCCAGTTTTACTGCGAGCTGTCGTCATGAGGGGTGGTGTCTTTCTTGCGGGAAACACGCAACCAATGCAGAAATCCGGTGATGGCGATCAGGAAGGTAACCGTCCAAAATTCCGGAATGGACAAATGAATCGCTTCTTCCCAATGCAGGTCATGGCGGGTCATCAAATACAGATGCGCACCCTGGAACATCAGTTTCAAACCAATCCAGGCCACCAGCACATACGCGTAAATCTTGAGTTGCGGGAAGATTTCCAACAGTTTCATCACCGCTACCGCCGCAAAACGCATCGCCACCAGCCCAATGATCGCACCAGCATAAATGATCACCATATTATTGGTCACCCCAACCGCCGCCAATACCGAATCCACCGCGAACGCCAGGTCGGTCAATTCGATGATGACCACTACCTTCCAGAAGCTCGCCATTCCACCGGTGGGGGCCTTGGGCTGCTTGGGATCATGATGATCCTCGGCATCGGTCAAATGGTTAACCGCCAGCCATATCAGGTAACCACCGCCAATAATTTGCAAAAACCAGAACTGAATAATCCAGACCGCACCAAGGATGGCAAAAAAACGCAGGATAAAAGCCCCCGCAATGCCATAAAACAAAGCGCGTCTTTGTAATTCCGGCCTCAGCTGTTTTGCCAGCACCGCCAGCACAATCGCATTATCAGCGGAGAGGACAATTTCCAGCCCGGTAAGGGTCAGAACTATGGGAACAGAACTCCAAGTAAGGGTGCTGAAACTTTCTATCAGTGTCATTGTTAGCGGCTTTTGACGAAGTCGGCAATGCGTTCAACGGCAACTTCCAATTGATCCATCGCGGTTGCATAGCTGCAACGCACAAACCCCTCACCCGAGGTGCCAAAAGCATCACCCGGAACCATCGCCACCTTCTTTTCCTCCAGCAATCTGACCGCAAACTCACGGCTTGTCAAAGCGGTGCTCGTAATATTCGGAAATAAATAGAAGGCTCCCTGCGGTTCATGGCAGGTCAGTCCCATTTTGTTAAAGTGGTGAACTAAAAAGTTACGGCGACGGCGATACTCATCGCGCATGTGCAACATCGCGGATTCGCCATTTTTTAGCGCCTCGGCGGCGGCCTCCTGGCTCAGGATCGGCGCGCAGAGCATCGCATATTGGTGCACGCGCAACATCGCCTCGGTCAAAACCGGAGGCGCACAGACATAACCGATGCGGAAACCGGTCATCGCGTAGGCCTTGCTGAAACCGTTGAAATAAATGGTGCGCTCCTTCATGCCGGGGATCTCGATGATCGACGGCAATGCGCCACTGTACGACAATTCGCAATAAATCTCGTCGCTCAACACGATCAGGTCATGTTCGATGCAGAGTTGCGCAATTTTCTCCAGCTCCTCACGCGGCATCACCGCTCCGGTCGGATTGCACGGGAAGTTCATCATGAGCGCCCGGGTTTTGGGCGTTAGCGCCTTGCGAATATCATCAGCGCGCAGCACAAAGTTGTCGCTTTGCTTGGTGGTAATCGCCACCGGTTTGCCGTAGGCCAAAGTCACGCTCGGGCTGTAGGACACGTAGCAAGGCTCGTGATACAACACTTCGTCACCCGGATTCAGGATCGCGCGTAACGCAATGTCCAAGGCTTCGGACACGCCAACCGCGACCAGAATCTCAGTCTGCCAGTCATAAACCACCTTGTGCTTGGCGGCGATATAGGCGGAAATTTGTTTACGCAAGGAGGGCGTGCCCAGATTCGAGGTATACCCGGTCTTGCCGCGTTCCAGCGCATAAATAGCGGCCTCGCGGATATGCCAGGGCGTGACAAAATCAGGCTCGCCAATACTGAGCGAAATTACGTCCGACATGCTTTGCACGATGTCGAAGAAATCGCGAATCCCGCTGCGCGGAATCTTCTGCACATGCTGCGCGACGTGGGATTTTGAAGAAGTGGTAATGCTCATAAGCTTACGGCGATACCTTCAACCGTTCCTCGAATTGTTCGAGTTTGTACAAGGTTCCCTGCTCCTTGTAAGCCTTGAGCATGAAATGGGTGGCGGTGGACAACACTCCATTGATGGTGGCCAGTTTTTCCGATACGAAGGTGGCAACCTGTTTCAAATCCGTGCCTTCGACAATAACCAGCAGGTCATAGCCGCCGCTCATCAGGTAGCAGGTCTTGACCTCGTCATACTTGGCGATGCGCGCAGCCAGACGGTTGAAACCGCCGTCGCGCTCCGGCGTGATCTTTACTTCGATCAGGGCCTTGACCAACTTGCGGTCGGCCTTGTCATCATCAATGATGGTCTTGTAGCCGACAATGATCTTGTCTTCTTCGAGCTGCCTGACGCGGCGGCGCACTTCCTCGACCGGCAATTTGACCATCTGGCTGATCTTTTCCGGGGTCGCGAGCGCGTCCTGTTCCAAAATATCTAGAATTTCCTGCATAACATTGGGTATAGGGAAACCTGCTCCAATTACCAGAGCGAGTTTCGCGGGTTATTTTGAGGGTTGGCGGCTGGCAAACACTTAGGGGACGATGAAAATCTTCCCGGTGTAGGGGCAGCGCACCTGTTGTCCGGAGGAAAACCCGCGCACATCCACGTCACCGGCATACGGTGCATAGGGACTGCGCACAATGCCGGGCTTGCCGGGAACCGCGGTGGCCACCGGATACTTGGTCTGCGTGGCGCTCTGTGTGCTTTGCGCCGGTTGTGACCAGGGTTTCGGCTGCAAAGTGTTCGCGTCATTGGCGGCCTGTTGTTGGGCGGCGGCATTAGCCTGCGCGTCGGTGCCGCTGGCGGCAACTTGGCCGTTAGCGTCCGTGACCGGCGGGACAGGACCGTCCGCGCCGACATTATCACTGCCCGCACATCCGATAAACAACAGTGCGGAGCCAAACAACAGGGCTAATTTTTTCATAGTGAAGAACTTCCAAATTAACCCCAAGTACCGTCACATTCAAATCTTTTCTGGAGGCTGTCACCAACTTGTCACACCCCGTCGAGCCTGACTTTCAGCTCAAACGAGGCATCATCACCCGGTCGCAGGGTTAACGGCCAGCCAACCAGGAAACAATTGCCCTGCCGGATCAACGGCGCCTGCCCGTCCGCCTCGCCCTGGCTGTTGATCGGATAGGACCAGACCGAGGCCGGTTCGGCGGTCGCCAATGACAAACCCAGCCCGGGTGACAAACGCAGTTGCATTTCCTTGGTCAAGTCCTCGTACCACGCGTATTCAAAACTGCGCGCCTTGCCCCCCGCTACCAGCACCTCACCATTAGCGTCCTGCGACGGCACGGTACACAAATTCAGTTCCGTGGCAAAACAGGAGTTCACCGGCAGCGCGCTCTCGTTTTTGATTTTGTAACGCAAAGTCATCTCCGTCGCCTCGCGGTTCCAGAAATAGGTCTTGATCAGACGCACTGGCTGACTGACACCATTGGCGAGATAATTTCCCAGACGTTCCAGCTCGATTTCCAAGCCGCCATCGCGCTTGATCACGCCAATGAATTTATAGGCACTGCCAATAAAATCCCCTCCCTCGCGGAATTGCCCCTGACGCAATTCCTCGGTGGTCACATGACGATTGACAAAACGTTCCTGGAACAGATGACGTTTGTAATTGTCCACCGGCACCGCGGAATTTTTCGTGCCGCCGGTATCGCCCGCTAATGACGGGTCCGTCTCCGGCCGGCGGGTCAAGGTGTTGGCAAAATTCCATTTGTCATCCAGCAGGGAAAATTCAAAACAGGCGCCGCCATAAGCGGGATCGACAAAAAACGACAGTTTGTTGTTATAAGCCAGCACGTCGTCCTGGTCATCGGCGGTAAAATCATGCTTCTCCGCCTTCCATTCGCCGTCCCCCTGCAAAATGATTTGCTGCGCCGCCAACAGCCGGTCCCAGATCGCCTGACGCAGATGCGGTAAATAAATACCCCCCGAAGTGCCATGCCAGTACGCCGTATTGCACTGCGCCTGCCACAACAAATCCTGTGCCTGTCGCCGTTTTTCTTCCGACGCCAACGACGAAAGATGAGACTTTAGCCACAATCCTTTTTTTTCCATCAGGTTGGATTCAAAATAGCGGGCGCGGAAACCGCCCCAGGAACCCGCGCGGAAAAACGGCAGGAACCGGTTGGCGTCATGCCGCTGCTGGATATTGCCCAAGGCCCAGGCAAACCGCTGGCGACTCTCATCCGGCAACGACCACATTCCCAGTTCGGCGCTCGGCCCGGCGGGAATATAGCAACGGCCCTGCGGCGGTTCATCATTGATCACCTCGGAAAAAGTCCGCAATTGCAACCAGTCACCCGCGTCATTCAAGGCAGCGAACAATTTTTCCATCGCTCCCGATTGCTGGATACGTTCAAAGCTTCCCGGCCAGACTCCCCAGCGTTCGGCGAAATCGTCAAAAGTCAGCGTAAGTCCCAAGCCGCGATTCGCCATGCGCCGCAAATAAACCATCAACTCGTCCGGTTCGCCGTACGGAATCAGGCGATACAAATTCGGGTCGCGCGGGAACAGACGCAGCACGTTGCCGAAATATTCCGTCACATGGTAACCGTGCAGTTGCGATTCCGCCACGCCCGCCTGCAATAACCGCTCATTGCGCACGATGGTGTAACTCAACCCCGCATGGCGAAAAGTCTTGGCCAGCGAGTTTTCCCACACCCCCTCGGACAACCACGCTCCCTTCGGCGTCACACCGAGATTCTCATCCATCCATTCAATCATCAGGCGCAACTGCCCCTGCCGGTCGTCTTCCTCGATTTCGGCCAGGATCGGCTCGTAAAAACCGGTGGCCAACAGCTCCACCTGGCGGCAGGCAATCAGCCATTTCAGTTTTTCCAGGAACTCCGGATGCTGTTGCTCAAAAAAACGCAATAATGGGCCGGAATAGGACAAATTAAACTTTAATCTCGGATAACGTTCCACCGCATCCAGGATCGGCAAATAGCATTTTTGGTAACATTCTTCCAAAATATGCGGCAAATTTCCCACCGGTTGGTGATGGTGTAATGCCAGGGCCAGATTGACGTATTTCATACCACAAAGTTGCCGCCGCTAACGACGAACAGACAAAGTTTCATCATTAGCGGGTTCCCCTTCCTAAACAAACCAATTTTTCAGACCGAATTGCGCCGACGGGCCGTTGAACTCGATCAATCCGCGCTCCGGACACTGCTCAACGCCGACCCCCTTGTCCAGAATCTGGATAAAAAAGGCAATCGGCGCACCATCGTCTTTCACTCCGAGCACCGACAGGGGCACCGCGCACTCGATGCAGCAAGTATGCCTGGCGGTGAAACTTTTATCGGTCAGGCAATAAATCACGCCGTCCTTGCTGGTTTCGATCGTGGCCTTGTAGTCCTCGAATCCGTTATCCCGCTTCAATACCAGACGACAGTTCTGCGGTTTGCAAAAATCAAAAATAATATGATCGGGAGCCTTTTTCTCGTATTCGTAACGGATAAAAAAGTTACGCTCGTTGAACCCGAAGTAAATCGCCTTGCTCACGCGTCCCGACTGAAACATGGCGGTCTGCTGCATGTCCATGTCCAGATAACCCGCGCCGAACCAGTCGAAATAACCGCTCGCCTCGCCGTCGACCGCCGGGTTGATGTAAGTGGTCGGCACCACATAAGTCGCCGGTTGTCCGCGCTGGCGGATCGGCACATCGAGATATTGCGGCACCGTGGCCTTGGCCAGGACATAGACGTTCTGCAAATGCTTGCGAAACAGCGCATCAAACAAAAAATCGCTGTCGTTCTGGAAATCCGGCCCGTACCACCAAAACCAGTCGCTGCCCTCCGCCGCGTAGATTTCCTGCCATGCGCGCCGTCGTGCGTCCTCGTCCATGGCAGGCTCAACCCCCCTGAGAAACTCCCGCGTCTTGCCCAGCCAGTCCCATGCGCGATTTTCCTCATGATCGCCGATCCAGATGTCGAAATCACCGTTGATCCACGAACCGGTGTGCAGATTATGGACTTCGGGCAAATCCTTGGCTTCGTCGTAATAATCCCCCAGGCGACGGGTGCGCAGCTTTTTGTTTTTTGCCAAAGCCTCGTAAAATGTCGCCAGGAATTTTTCCCCTCCATCACCGAACGCTTCCCAGGGATTTTCGCCATCCAGGGCGATCAATGCCACTCCGCCGGGATGCTTCACCGAATCGGCAATGCCTTCCAGGTGGGAAACCAAAAAATCCGTGGCGCCTTTCGCCGAGTTGCGCGCGGCGTTAAATCCGAGAAAATCAGACAACGGGCGTTCACGGAACAACCCTTTCACCTCACCCCCGGCGCATTTGAATTTCCAACCGCGGAACAATTCAAGCCGGTCGGTCTTTTTCGTTCCATATCCCGGATCCAGTCTCAGACTGCGGAACAACACTTCCTCGTCACTGCAAAAATATTCAATCCCCGCCTCCTGGAACAAGGGCACCAATTCCGGCGCGACCGAACCTTCCGACGGCCACAGTCCGCGGGCTTTTTTGCCAAACACCTGCCGGTGCAGTTCCTGCGCCAATTGCAAATGCTGTTTCACGTCCTCCGGCGCGGTGAACCGTGGCGGCAACTCACGGCCCGGCATGCAACGCTTGGCGAAATCGGTGTCGTACACCAACGGCATGATCGGATGGAAGAACGGTGTGGTGGTCAACTCGATGCGGCCTTGTTCCTGGGCTTCGCGGTAAAACCCGAGCACCTGGCTGATCGCTTCGTGATGAATATCCAGCAGGCGGTTTTTCTCCGCCTCGGTAAAATCACGCCCTTTTTTCTTCAACTCCGGCAATTCGGGATAACGCTGGCAAATGCTGAATCCGCACCAGGCCAGGTTGTACCAAACCTGCAAATCGCGAAAATCCTGCTCGGTGAAACGCGCCACCGCTTCCATGACGCTTTGGTCGGTCACCGTCCGCCCGCGCAGATCAAGCAACTGGGCGTAGCGCGGATAAACATTCACGCAGGTGGTCCAGTTGATCTTGAAGAAATTTTCCAGCAGGCTGCGTTTTTCCGCGAAACTCAGCGCAGCCGCGGGAGTGCGCGACCATTCTTCCCACAAATCCTTCACCTCACGCTGCTGCAATTCCAACAGTTGCTTGACCAGCACCGGGGCGAAATTGAAGTTAATGCGTACGTCGGGCTGGCGGCTGGACATTTCGATCATGTCCAGATACCCCTTTACCGCGTGCAAACGCACCCACGGCATCATCGCCGTCCGCGTCAGCGGATCGACGTAATACGGCTGGTGCATATGCCAGAGCAGTACGACATCAAGCATTGATCTTCACCTCCCGCAAAAATTTGGCCGAATCCTCGGGGAGCATCGGGTTGATATAAAAACCGGTGCCAAACTCAAAGCCCGCAACGCCGGACAACCGCGGGAAAATCTCAATATGCCAGCGGAAATCCTGTTCCATCGTGTCCCAATCGTCGCTCTTCGAACTGCGCACGGGCGCGGTATGCAGAATCAGGTTGTAATCGGGGCGTTCCAAGCCGACACGGTACGCCAGTAATACCTTCTGCAGGATATCCGCCAGCAATACCAGTTCGTGGTCGGTGCAGTTGTGGAAATTACAGCGCTGCTGCCTGGGCATGATCATCACCTCGAAGGAAAAACGGCTGGCAAACGGGCAAAACGCACCGTAACCGGCATTCTGGAACACCAGGCGTTCGCCGGATTTGATTTCCGCCTTGAGAATGTCCTCGAACAAGTTGCGCTCTTTCTGGGCGTAATGTTTTTTCGCCGCGTCGAGTTTTTCGCGGATGTTGATCGGGATCACCGGCAACGCGATGATTTGCGAATGCGCGTGTTTTAACGAGGCCCCGGCCAGCAGACCGACATTCTTGAACGCAAACAAGTAACGGAATCGGATGTCCTTGGTCAGATCCGCTAACCGCGAGCGATAAGCTTTCAATACATTGACAATATTCTCCAGCGGCTGCTGTTCCAGTTCGACATTGGCCTCCGGCGTCTCAATCACCACTTCGTGGGCGCCGACGCCGCTCATCTTGTCGTACAGGCCGACCGCCTCTTTGTGCAACTCGCCTTCCACCCGCAGGGCCGGAAAATGATTCGGCACCACTCGGACTTTCCAGCCGGGACCATTGGCGGTGCTGCCCGGTTCGCGGATGGCAAACACTTCCGGCGGCGTGTAGGACTCATTGCCGCTGAGGAACGGGTCGGGCTCATGGTTAGCGTCCTCGATCGCATGCAAGTCATACTGCATGGGTCGGCGTAAACGTTCCGGGCTGAACACCACCCAGCGCTCGACTATTCCGTCTTTTCTGATTTCCGGCATAGGTAATTATACTAGGGATTGGTAAATTTTCTCGTATTCAGGCACGCGGCGCTGCCAGGAAAAATCCTGCTGCATGGTCCGTATTTGCAATACCGGCCATTTTTTCCGGTCGCCAAACAGCTTCAGCGCGGTGTTGACCGCTTTGCCAAAAGACTCCGTGTTGAAATCACGGAACTTCAAGCCGGTCTCCCCGTCCCGTACCGAGTCACCCAATCCCCCGATATCATGTACAACAGGAATCGTGCCATAACGCATGCTATAAAACTGGTTCAGGCCGCAGGGTTCAAAGCGCGAGGGCATCAGGAAAATATCGCAACCCGCCTCGATGCGGTGCGCCAGTTGCTCGTCAAACCCGATGCTAACAGCAACCTGTTTCGGGTATTGTTGCGCCAGTTTTTTGAATTCCGCTTCATACTGCGCATCGCCTGATCCCAACACCACCAAGCCCGCACCCTGTTGCAAAATCTCCGGCGCAACCGACAAAATCAATTCGATGCCCTTTTGCTCCACCAAACGCGAAATCACGCCAAACAGCGGCTGCCTGCCGATGGACAGCTTGAAAAACTTCAGCAACGCATCCTTGTTCTTCTCCTTGGCCGGCAAATGCCTGGCATCATACTGCGCGGCAATCCATTTATCCTTGGCCGGATTCCACAACTCGGCATCAATGCCGTTCAGGATCCCGGTCAACGCCTCGCGCCTCGTCATTAGCGCACCGTCCAGCCCGCAACCATGCTGCTCGGTCAGGATTTCCTTGGCATAACCGGGGCTGACGGTGGTCACCGCGTCGGCAAACAGAATCCCGCCCTTGAGCAGATTCATCTGGCCGTAATATTCCAGCGCGTGCGGTTTCAGGTAAAAACCCGGCAGATTGGTCAGGGTAAAATCCCTCGCCGGAAACACGCCCTGATAGGCCAGATTGTGAATGGTGAGCACTGTCTTGAACGGCAGTTGCTCCGATTTCACGATTAGCGGGATCAAGGCCGCCTGCCAGTCGTTGGCATGCAGGATTTCCGGGCGCGGGTCCAGATTCTCCGCCAATGCCACCACCGCCTTGCTGAAAAAGATAAAGCGCGCCGCGTTGTCGAAATAATCCTCGCCGTTGGCGCCGTACAAATTCCCCCGGTCGAAAAACTCATCACGCTCAATGGCAAAAACCGTCACCCCGTCGCGCGAAACCGCCTGCCAGATTCTCGCCGTTAGCGTCTGTTCCCCCAATTCCACCTCCACCGCGAGCTTGGTGTGTTGCAGTCCCTCCAACGAGGCATGCAATTGCCGGTACAAAGGCAAAACCACCGAAACACTGTGTCCGTTCCCCCGCAAGGCCGCGGGAAGCGCCGCCAGCACGTCGCCCAAACCTCCGGTTTTCGCATACGGTGTCAACTCACTGGCTGCGAACAAGATATTCATGCCCGACAAGGCTACCAAAGCCCGTCGTTAGCGCCAGAGCTTTTTAAAACTGTTCTTTCTCCGCAATATTGTTAAAACAAAATCCATGCCACCAAAAATCGACTTGTCCGCCCGGTTGATCCAACTCCTTTCCCAACCCAATTACCAACCGCTCAACCAGCAGCAATTGGCCAAGAAACTCCGGGTCAGCGGCCCGCTCGCGCAACAACTCGCCGGCACCATCCGTGAACTCGAACTGCAGGGCAAGGTCGCGCGCATCCGCAAGGATTGCTGGATTCTGCCCAAGGAAGCCGACCTCATCACCGGCGTCATCAGTTTCAATCCCAAGGGCTTCGCCTTCCTCATCCGCGAGGACAAGGGCGAGGATTTGTACATCGCCGCCGAGGACACCGGCACCGCCATGCACCAGGACACCGTGGTCGCCCGCATCGTGCAGGGCAGCGGCAAGTTCGCTAACAAGCAACAGGCACGCGTCATTCGCATCCTCAAACGCCGGCACACCACCCTGGTCGGTACGCTGGAAAAATCCGGACGCTTTTTTTATGTGGTTCCCGCCGACACCCGTTATGTGCAAAACATCTACGTTCCGGCACCTTCCGCTAACGACGAAATCCCGGTTAGCGTCGACGACGTCGTGGTGGTCAAGCTGGACGAATGGATTTCCCGCCACGTCAATCCCGAGGGCGACATCGTCGAACGCCTAGGCAAGAAAGGCGACCCGAATGTCGACATCGTCTCCATCATCCGCAAATTCGAATTGCCCGACGAATTCCCTTCCAATGTTTTGGCAGAAGTCGCCAGCTTTCCCGCCGCTAACAGCGACGCCAAATGCGACGACTTGAAACAACGCATCGACCTGCGCAACGAACTCATCTGCACCATCGACCCCGACACCGCCAAGGATTTCGACGACGCCATTCACGTCAAACGAATCAACCGCGACCAATGGGAAGTCGGCGTTCACATCGCCGACGTTTCTTATTACGTCCGCCCCGGCAGTGAACTCGACAAAGAAGCTGCCAAACGCGGCAACAGCGTCTACTTGGTCAACCAAGTCATTCCCATGCTGCCGGAAGAATTAAGCAACGGACTTTGTTCGCTAAACCCGAACGTCGACCGCCTCACCTTTAGCGTCATCGCGACGCTAACCGCGAAAGGCGACGTGGTTAAATACAAAATTCAACGCTCCATCATTCACTCCAAAAACCGACTCACCTACCAACAAGCCTTCAGTTCACTCCAGAAAAAAGACGCTAATAGCGACCTCGACCGCATGCTCAAAGCCGCTTGGTCATTAGCGTCCGCATTGCGCAAAAAACGCTTCGCCGAAGGCGCGCTCGATCTGGAAATGCCCGAAGTCAAAGTCTACTGCAACGAACACGGCGTCCCCACCGCGATCACCAAAGTCGAACACGATATCTCGCACCAACTCATCGAAGAATTCATGTTGTTAGCGAACGAGATTGTCGCCACCGATTTAATGCGCGACCGCCGCTCCGCCATTTATCGCGTCCACGAAAATCCCGATCCCGCCAAACTGCAGGAACTACGTGAAACCCTCCGCATTCACGGCATTCGCGTCGGCGACATGAATCAAAAACGCGAAGTGCAAAAGGCGCTAAACCTCATCAAAGGCAAGGACGAGGAACATGCCCTCAAGGTCGCCATCCTGCGTTCCCTCAAGCGCGCCGCCTACGACGTTCGCCCGCTCGGGCACTACGGCTTGGCAAAATCCAACTACGCCCACTTCACCTCGCCAATCCGCCGTTACGCCGACCTGGTGGTGCACCGCGCCTTGGACAAAAAGAGCAAGGGCAAGGGTTTCGCATCACTGGCGGAGCTGGAAAAAGTAGCCAAGCACATCAGCGACACCGAGCGCGTCGCCGCCGAGGCGGAAAACGAATCCGTCGAACTGAAGAAGATGGAATACTTCGCCAACCAGCTGCGCAGCGACAAGCCGCAAAGTTTCCCCGCCATCATCATGAACGTGGAAAACTACGGCATGTTCGTCGAGTTGCCCCAGTTCCTGCTTAGCGGCCTGATTCATGTCTCTTCGTTGAAGGACGACTTTTATTTCTACGACGCCCACAGCCAGAGCTTCATCGGCAAGAAGTTCAAACGCAAATACAGCGTCGGCCAGACCATCAAGGTGAAAGTCGCCCGCATCGACCAAGTCAAACGCCAGGTCGACTTTGAAGTGGCGAAGTAAGCTTATTTACCATTGAGAATGCGGATTACTTCCGCATGCAGCTTCGGCGCAGCGGCGACGGATGAGTTCGCCGTCAGCGGATCGCTGCCGTCCCAAGCGCTAATGACGGCACCGGCGCCGCGTACCACCGGGATGATGGGCAGCAAGTCCCAAGGATTCATGACCGGGTCCATCATCACGTCAGCCATGCCGGAAGCGACCAACAGATAGCCGTAACAATCACCCCAAGTGCGGGTGATTCTCACCTGTCGGCGCAATTGTTCGTAATTGGCCAGATTCTGGTATTTTTCAATGTTGGTGACATCGGTGGTCAATACCGTCGCTAACGACAAATTTTCCACCTCGCGCACCCGCACCGGCTTGTTATTGACAGTGGTTAGCGTGTTGTCGCCGATGCACATTTGGTCGATGACCGGCTGGTAAATCAAGCCAAGCACCGGTTTGCCATTGTGCAGTAAACCGATCAGGGTCCCGAACAGCGGACAGCCAGTGGTGAATGAAATCGTCCCGTCAATCGGGTCGATCACCCAGACAAATTCCGCATTCTCGTTTTCGTTGCCAAATTCCTCCGCAATAATACCGTGCGAGGGATAACGTTTGTTGATCTCGGCGCGAATGACCTGCTCGGCCTGTCGGTCGGCGATCGTGACCGGACTAGCGTCCCCTTTCAACTCAACCGTTAGTGACGAGTTGAAAAAATAAGGACGGATGACGTCACCCGCCATCCGTCCCAAATATTCAATAAACGCTTTGTATTCGGCGTTCATGCGAAATTATTTTTTCGCTTTGCCTTGGGCAGCCACCGCGGCCATCGCCTTGGCGACCTCTTCCGGGTCACCCACGTAGTAGTGTTTGATCGGCTTCAAATCCTTGTCCAGTTCATACACCAGCGGCATGCCGGTCGGAATGTTGAGTTCGAGGATGTCGGCATCGGAAATATTGTCGAGGTACTTGACCAAGGCGCGCAGGCTGTTGCCGTGGGCGGCAACAACGACACGCTTGCCGGACTTGATCGCCGGGGCCAGTTCTTCGTGCCAGAACGGCAGGAAACGGGCCACGGTGTCCTTCAGGCATTCGGTCACCGGCAGTTCCTCGGGTTTCAAATCCTTGTAACGGGGATCATGACCGGGGAAGCGCGGATCATTCTTGTCGAGCGGAGGCGGCGCGATGTCATAAGCGCGGCGCCAGATTTTCACCTGTTCTTCACCGTGTTTGGCGGCGGTTTCGGCTTTGTCCAAACCCTGCAACGCACCGTAGTGGCGTTCGTTCAAGCGCCAGTTCTTCTTCACCGGAATCCACAGCAAATCCATGCCTTCGAGCACATAATTCAGGGTTTTGATCGCGCGCTTCAGCACCGAAACGTAGGCAATATCAAACACAAAGCCGTCTTTCTTGAGCTGCAAACCGGCTTTTTTGCCTTCGCCGACGCCTTTTTCCGATAAATCCACATCAGTCCAACCCGTGAAGCGGTTTTCCTGATTCCATACACTTTCGCCGTGGCGAATGAGAACTAGTTTGTACATATTTAATTTTCTTGGTTGTAGAGCCACTGATAATAAACTGTTCCAACATTTAGGAAAGCTGAAATTGAAAACCTTGTACTTTGTCCGCCACGGGGAAACCGACTGGAATGCCAAACACCTGATCATGGGCCAGCGCGACCTGCCGCTAAACGCCAGAGGCCGCGAACAGGCGGCGCTAACCGCCAAACTCCTGGCCGACATCCCCTTCACCACTTGTTACAGCAGCGACCTCGGCCGCGCCCGTGAGACAGCGGAAATCCTCCTCGCCAACCGCAACCTCGCCATTAGCGCCGACCCCCGCCTGCGCGAAATCAAATATGGCGTGTTTGAGGGACTAACCGCCAAGGAATGGGCAACTGCATTTCCTCAGGATTACGCCCATTATCAGGCCAATACATTGCGCAATGCCCCCACCGGCGCGGAATCCCGGCTGCAACTAATGGCCCGCATTGACGATTTCCTGCAGGACACCAGTTCCAACCAAGCCAACGACGAAACCATTCTCGTCGTCACCCACGGTGGCACCATGGCCGCGTTGTTCAATTTATTGTTGGTCAAGGAACAGGGCGGAGAACCCGCTTATTTCCACCGTCTGTTCCGTTTCGACAACTGCGGCGTTAGCGTCCTACGCTACGAACACGATCACTGGCGCGTACTGATCGCTAATTGTGGTTCGCACTTGTAACCACTACCAGTTCTAGCGTCGATGATTGAATTGTTGCCTGTTTGTCATGAAAATGACACATACTCATGGCTATTATTCAATTACCGATATGAATCATTATCGCACAGCTTGGATCTCCGATCTGCATCTCGGCACTCGCGGATGCAAGGCGCACGCCATCCTCAATTTTCTCAAGGACAACGAATTTGACACCCTTTACCTGGTCGGCGACATCGTGGATATCTGGGCCCTGCGCCGCGGCATTTACTGGCCCCAGGAACACAACGACGTGATCCAAAAACTGTTGCGCAAATCCCGCAAGGGCACGCACTTGATTTACATTCCCGGCAACCACGATGAATTCATTGATGGCTTTCTCGGCAAATTCGGCGACATCACCATCCAGAAACAGTTTGTCCACACCACCGCCAAGGGCGAGAAAATCCTGGTCATGCACGGACACGAACTGGACGTGGTGATCCAGAACCTAGGCTGGCTGGCGCACATCGGCGACCTGGGTTACAAGCTATTGCTGGAACTCAACGGCCCGGTGAATTTCTTCCGCCGCCTCTTCGGTTATCAATACTGGTCGCTCAGCGCCTACGTCAAAAACGAGGTCAAGAACGTGGTCAGCTTCATCGGCAAATTCGAGGAAGCGGTCACCCATTACGCCGCTAACCACGAAGTGGATTCCGTGCTCTGCGGCCACATCCACCACGCCGCCTCGCATGCCATCGGAAAAGTGCATTATTACAACACCGGCGACTGGGTGGAGAGTTGCACCGCCATCGTCGAGCACGCCAATGGCGAACTGGAATTAAAATACTACGCCATTGATGCCGAGCATGTGGAAGAGGAAAGTGCCCCGGAACCCGCCTCGCTGGCAGGCTAAGCGCCCGTTTTGTGCTTAATGGATCAGTAATTTCGCCAGCAACACACCGGCAACCAGTCCAAGGATCACGCCACCGACAAAAAACAAGGTCCTGCCCAGTGATTTTCTTCCCGTTGGCAGACTCTTCTTCGCTTCCACCGGGGAGGCCGCTTTTTTCCCGGTTAGCGTTGAACCAATGCTGGAAATTTTCGACACGCTTTGTGTCTCATTGACCTTGTATTCAATCTTCACCGGCTCACGGTTAGCGAGCACATTGTTGGTCTTGGTTTTGCGCTTCAGTTTCTCGATTGAATCCTCCGCATCGTCGGTGTCGAGAGGAGGATGCGCGTCGTCAAAAATTTCCGGGTCCAGGCGAAAATCCACCAAGCCGATCTGGAAAATTTCCCCCGGTTGCAACTGTATGCTCTGCTTGATCAATTCACCGCGCACCAGCGTGCCGTTGGTGGTCTGCAAGTCCTCGATCCACACGCCATTCGGGAAATTATGAATGATCGCGTGCTTGCGGCTCACCGATTCATGATCAATAAATATCTGAACTTCCCCGCAACGCCCGACCACCACATCGCCCGGAGGCACGGCATAGGCATGGTTGTTCGCTAAATTACGTAATCGATAAATCATACCTCAGACGCAACTAAACAGCTTTCCGGGGAATTTTCCAACCCAATCGCCGAAAAACATGAGAACAAGGATGATTTTGATACTATTGTCTGTGAACAACGCCTGTTTCACGCTCCGGGACACCCTTGGGCGACGCTTTACAACAATCCGCCTTCCGGAAGCGGGTCGGATTTCACGGTTAGCGTTGGCAGATTCCCCGGCTTGGTCTTCCACCACAACCTGATGATTAGCGGCAGCGAAACCACGACCAAACCGGTTAATAATGCGATCCACACCCCGATCGCACCCCATAATTTGTACCCTAAAAAATACGCTAACGGCAATGCCACCAGCCAGTAAGCCACCAAAGTAAAGACAAATGGCACCCGCACGTCGGCCAGCCCTCGCAAGGCGCCGACGCACACCACCTGCCAGCCGTCGAATACTTGAAAGGCTGCCACGGCGAAAAATAATTGCGCCGTCAGGGCAATCACCGCCTGGTCATCCACAAACGCGTAACCGATCACCTTGCGCAATATTAAGAATACGGAGGCAAAGCACAGCATCATCAGGGTGGTACCCAATATGGCTTGCGAGCAAATCGGCCGCACCAGCCCTGCTTGCCCGGCTCCCATCACCTGCCCGACCCTGATGGTTAGCGCCATCGCCAGCCCAAGCGGGAACATGAAGGCGGTCGCCGCACAAGTCAGCACAATCTGGTGCGCCGCCAACGCGTCGACGCTGATCCAGCCACAAATCGTCGCGCACACCGCGAAAATCCCGACCTCCGAAATCAGATGCAACCCGGTCGGCACCCCCAAATGCAGCAAGGACCAAATCTCGGACCAGGCAATTCCCCCGAAAAAAGTTTTCGGCAGCCAGCTGCGAAATCCGGCTGCACGAAAAATCACCGTGAACAACATCAACACAATTACCATGCGACCAATGAAGGTTCCCCAAGCCGCACCGGTCAGCCCCAATGTCGGCAATCCCCAATTTCCGTAAATTAACAGCCAATTGATCAAAATATTCACCGCTACGCCGATCAACGTAATCCAAAACGGCAACCAGGGGCGGGCGCACGCCTCGCAAAAGGACTTGGCCGTCAGCGTCAAATAAACCGGGATCAGCGAAGCGCCCACGATAATAATGAAAGGCCGGGCCTCCGCCGTGACCTCGGCATTCTGCCCCAGCAGCGACAAAAACGGGGAAAATCCAAGAAACAAGGCAAACACGCCAATACCCAGAATCAACGCGATCAACAGCCCGGCACGTAAAATTTTTCCGGCCAAGACGAAATTTTTCGCCCCGAAATGATGGGAAGTCTGCACGCTAACCGCCGTCAACACCCCCACCCCGAATAAAAACGGCACATGCAAAACAATATTCGCAAAGGCGCAGGCGGCCAGCGGCACCACGCCGACCCGTCCGACCATGATATTGTCCACCCAGCCCATCAGCATTTGCCCGAGCTGTCCCATGATGATCGGGAATGCCAGCACCCAGGTCTGCCGGAACTGTTGCCAATATTCTCCACTGGGTAAGGACATGTCCGCCAAAACATAGCAAAATCACGCTAATAACGCAGTGTTTTCTTCACTTTGCTTTACTCTGTTTACTAGATTTTCTGACTCTCGATTCAATCCGTTGTCACAATTTTTTCGTGTGTGAAAACATAGCAACCATCCTGGGTTATTCCCACAGGATAAACACGTCCACTCCCCGTTTCATATTCAACATTAAGCAGGGCAACAACTTGGGCATTAGGCACATACCTTGTTCCATTGCGAAATCGGCCATTTATCAGGTATCGAATCATCAAAGTTTTTTCCGTATCCGTCAATGACGAAACCGGACGTAAATTCACCGATTTAAATTTGAGGTCTTTCAGTTTAAAATCCGTAATTACTCCTTCCGCGCCATCAGAGAAAACTACTTTGGCAGTAGTTTGATTGTGCTCTTGGGAAGATTGCTGAATAACAATAACCGGCTGAGATGATTGAGTTCCTGCCGGCGTACGGTACCTAAAAGTATCCGGCATTTTTCCTTCAAAATTATAAATGGCACAATCGATTGCTTTACGTTCAGGAAAAACTGCCCACCAATAAGACAATTCCGTAAAAATTTTTCTATCACCCGCCTCAATGGCTGTGGCCACTTTACTTTTGAACTCCTCCAATGTTTTGACTTTGATTAGCGGAGAATCATCAACAATCGTTTTTTCATCATTTACCAATTTGTCTTCCGCATTGCTCACTAATCTGATTTCGCCGTTCGCATTTTGAATTGCCGGCAATTGCATCGCATGGGGTTCATTTCCCTTCATTTGATAATGAAGATTTAATACTCCTGTTGATTTCAATTGTTGTTTGGGTAATTCAACCAGAGGAAATGGGACGAAATGAGGCTTATAATCGACAGAAACCAATTTCCAGCCTTTCGCGAGAGGATCTTCAAAATACTCAGATATAAGAATGTCGCGGATCAATTGAGGAGTTTCTTCGGTAAATAACTGATTCAATACCTTCAAATCCATTGCCTTGCCGGCATTACAAACTTTTTGACAAAAAACACTCCTATCATCAGCTTCAGTCGCCAAGGATGAACACAGAAAAAGAGTAAAAAGCAAAGGAATTATCAGCAAAGAACGAAAAACATGAGCCATATTTTACAAGATTAATCTTGGATAGCAAAAGCTCAAGCCTTTCGTTTTGAACAAAAAAAAGAGCCCCGCACTGGTTTCCCAGCCGGGGCTCATAGATACTGGCAACGACTTACTCTCACAGGGCCTATCGCCCCACTACCATCAGCGATGACGCGTTTCACTGCCGTGTTCGGGATGGGAACGGGTGGTGCCACGTCTCTAGGGTCACCAGAGTTCTAACACTTGAGTATTAGCATCTCTAGAGACCTTTGCCGTCGTATTTTTCAAAGAACTGCAGTTCCTTGACAGCTGCATATAAGAATTATAAAGCGCGTACTTCTCTGTAGAGCTTGATAATCCTAAGCCTTCCCGATTCCGTGGAATCGGGATTCGCTTAAAATTTAGAATCAAGCCGGTCGGGTAATTAGTATTGCTTAGCTGAGCGTCTCTCAACGCTTACACTTGCAACCTATCAACGTGGTAGTCTTCCACGGCCCTGATAGGGAAATCTTATCTTTGGAGGAGCTTGGCGCTTAGATGCTTTCAGCGCTTATCTCTTCCGCACATAGCTACCCGGCGCTGCCATTGACATGACAACCGGAACACCAGAGGTGCGTCACTCCCGGTCCTCTCGTACTAAGGAGTGAATCCATCAAATTTCCTGCGCCCACAGTGGATAGAGGACCGAACTGTCTCACGACGTTCTGAACCCAGCTCGCGTACCGCTTTAACCGGCGAACAGCCGGACCCTTGGGACCTTCTCCAGCCCCAGGATGCGATGAGCCGACATCGAGGTGCCAAACCGATTCGTCGATATGAACTCTTGGAATCGATCAGCCTGTTATCCCCAGCGTACCTTTTGTCCGATGAGCGATGGCAATTCCACATTAAACCACCGGATCACTTTGACCTACTTTCGTATCTGTTCGACTTGTATGTCTCACAGTTAAGCTCCCTTATGCCAATATACTCGTCACATGATTACCAACCATGTTGAGGGAACCTTAGCACTCCTCCGTTACCATTTTGGAGGAGACCGCCCCAGTCAAACTAACCTGCTGCCATTGTCCCCCACCCGGTTAACGGGCTAGGGTTAGTATCGTCCCTACGAAAAGGTGGTGTTTCATTGGCGGCTCAGTACCTCCCGAAAGAGATACCTCAAAGCCTCCCACTTACGCTAAGTATCCTTAGCGACAATACAGTAACAGCTTATAGTAAAGGTGCATGGGGTCTTTCCGTCCTACTGCGGGAAGGCGGCATTTTCACCGCCACTACAACTTCGCTGAGCTTCTCTAGGAGACAGCGGTCAACTCGTTACACGATTCGTGCAGGTCGGAACTTACCCGACAAGGAATTTCGCTACCTTAGGACCGTTATAGTTACGGCCGACATTCACTCGGACTTGGGTTCAATGCTTCGCTTGCGCTGACAGATCCCCTTAATCTTGGAGCATTGGTCACGTGTCACTCCCTATACGTCGTCTTGCGACTTGGCAGAGAGCTGTGTTTTAGCTAAACAGTCGGTTGACCCCTTTCACTGCGGCCCCTTGCGGGGCGCCCCTTCTTCCGAAGTTACGGGGCTAATTTGCCTAGTTCCTTCTAGAGA
Source organism: Verrucomicrobiales bacterium (assembly GCA_031256975.1). GTDB lineage: Bacteria > Verrucomicrobiota > Verrucomicrobiia > Methylacidiphilales > JAAUTS01 > JAIRPN01. The sequence goes on from JAIRPN010000016.1 coordinate 47,044, forward strand.
TTTCACTCACGCGCCTTGGTATATTCTACCCACCCACCTGTGTCGGTTTACGGTACGGGCACCTTAGTATACACAGTGGCTTTTCTCGACAGTCTCTTTGAATAATCCGCTTCAGCCGTAGCCTCCGCGTCATCTTTCGAAACAGGGACGATCAACGCCCCGCTATTCTCCGAGCCTGTGTTCCCACTGCTTAAATGTCGGTGGTGCAGGAATATTGAACCTGCTGTCCATCGTCTACGCCTTACGGCCTCGACTTAGGTCCCGACTAACCCTGGGAGGACGAGCCTTCCCCAGGAATCCTTGGGTTTACGGCGGACTGGAATTCAACCAGTCTTATCGCTACTCATGTCTGCATTCTCACTTCCAAGCACTCCACAGTTGGTTACCCTCCTGCTTCGCAGTACTCAGAACGCTCCCCTACCAGGCCATCTGACCGAGGTCAAATGGTATCCGCGGCTTCGGTATATTGCTTATCGCCAATCATTTTCGGCGCGAAATTTCTCGATGAGTCAGCTATTACGCACTGTTTAAATGATGGCTGCCTCTAAGCCAACATCCTCACTGTCTATGAAATTTCACATCCTTTCCACTTAGCAATATTTGGGCACCTTAGCCGGCGATCTGGGATCTTTCCCTCTCGCCCATACAGCTTATCCCATACGGACTTACTCCCGCGTTGCACGCAATGGCATTCGGAGTTTGATTCGATTCGGTACCCGGGTGTGGGCCCTAGTCGATCCAGTGCTCTACCTCCACTGCTCAGCACGCGAGGCTATACCTCAATATATTTCGGGGAGAACCAGCTATGACGGGGTTTGATTAGTCTTTCGCTCCTACACACAGTTCATCTTATAACTTTTCAATGTTAACCAGTTCGGCCCTCCACTTGCGGTTAAGCAAGCTTCAGCCTGACCATATGTAGATCACCTCCGCTTCGGGTCTAGCGCCAGCAACTTAGTCGCCCTTTTAGGACTCGCTTTCGCTTCGCCTCCGGACCAAAAGCCCTTAGGCATGCCACTGACACTAACTCGCAGACTCATTATGCAAAAGGCAGGCCATCGTTCCTTGCGGAACTTTGACACTTTGTAAACGCATGATTGCAGGTACTCTTTCACTCCGCTCACAGCGGTGCTTTTCACCTTTCCCTCGCGGTACTAGTTCACTATCGGTCACCAAGTAGTATTTAGCCTTATGCCGTGGTCGGCACAGTTTCACGCGAAGTTTCACGTGCATCGCGTTACTCAGGAACTCACTAGGCTTTTTTCAGTTTTTGGATACGGGCCTCTCACCCTCTATGGAACGATTTTCCATTCGCTTCTCCTAACTTCCAAAATGCCACATTGTGGTCCTACAACCCCGGGGAGCAAGCCCCCCGGTTTGGGCTCATCCGCTTTCGCTCGCCACTACTAACGGAATCGATTCTCTTTCTTTTCCTCTGCTTACTGAGATGTTTCACTTCAGCAGGTGTTACTTCAATCGGTCTATGAATTCAACCGATGATCACTCCTGATTAAAGGAGTGGGGTTACCCCATTCAGAAATCTTCGGATCATCACGTATTTGCCGTTCCCCGAAGCTTATCGCAGCTTATCACGTCTTTCATCGTCTCTTGGTGCCAAGGCATTCATCATGCGCTCTTCGTAGCTTGATTTCTCTAATTTAATAAATCTTTTCGTTTACTTTCTTAATTGCTCTATTTGAAGTTGTTTCCACTCAGATCTTATTTTCATAAGATCGGAATAGACCCAATTTTACTTATAATCTTATATGCAGTTGTCAAAGAACTTCACGGTTAACGGCCTAGCCGCCTTCCGCATTTCGATTTCGTCGAAAAGTTTAAACGAATCAGCGATTCATCTAAACTTTTCCACGTCCGCCACGCTCATAGTGGGCCTGACTGGGCTCGAACCAGTGACCCTGCGCTTATCAAGCGCATGCTCTAACCAACTGAGCTACAGGCCCGGCTAAAAAAACCCTGTCACTTTATAGCGTGGAGGCAAGGGGATTCGAACCCCTGACATCCAGCTTGCAAAGCTGGCGCTCTACCAACTGAGCTATGCCCCCGGATTCAAGGAAATACCCTTAATTTTGAAGTTTGTCTAAAAAGAACGTACGTGCAGGCTTTCCGCCTGCAAATTAGTAAAAACTGAATTGTATGGAACGTCGCGTTACCTAAATTGGTTTCCCGTTTTAGGCTTTAAAGACTGCATATTGTCTATTGCTAAACAACTTAGCAGCCGACCTAGCAAGCTCAATTTCAGACGAGCTGAAAGAGCAAGCTTTCTCCTTAGAAAGGAGGTGATCCAGCCGCAGGTTCCCCTACGGCTACCTTGTTACGACTTCATCCCAATCACCAGCCATACCTTAGGCACCGAAATGACTTCGGGTACAACCGGCTTTCATGATGTGACGGGCAGTGTGTACAAGACCCGGGAACGTATTCACGGCGCCGTAGCTGATGCGCCATTACTAGCGATTCCGGCTTCATGGAGGCGAGTTGCAGCCTCCAATCCGAACTGGGCATACTTTTCTGAGATTAGCTCCACCTTGCGGTCTTGCGTCCCTCTGTAGTATGCATTGTAGTACGTGTGCAGCCCTGGTCATAAGGGCCATCCTGACTTGACGTCATCCCCACCTTCCTCTCCGTTAAACAGAGCGGTCTGGCTAGAGAGTCCTTGCGGACGTGTAACTAACCATAGGGGTTGCGCTCGTTGCGGGACTTAACCCAACATCTCACGACACGAGCTGACGACAGCCATGCAGCACCTGTGCAATTCTCCCTTGCGGGACACTAGCTTTCACTAGTTGAACAATGCATGTCAAGACCAGGTAAGGTTCTTCGCGTTGCATCGAATTAAGCCACATACTCCACCGCTTGTGCGGGTCCCCGTCAATTTCTTTGAGTTTTAATCTTGCGACCGTACTTCCCAGGCGGCACATTTAATGGGTTTCCTGCGGCACAGACGGGGTCGAATCCGCCTACACCTAATGTGCACCGTTTACTGTTAGGACTACCAGGGTATCTAATCCTGTTTGCTCCCCTAACCTTCGTGCCTCAGAGTCAGGAATCTTCCAGAAAGCTGCCTTCGCCGTTGGTGTTCCTTCTGATATCTACGCATTTCACCGCTACACCAGAAATTCCGCTTTCCTCTCCGATCCTCGAGCCGAGCAGTATCCAATGCAATTCCACCGTTAAGCGGTGGGATTTCACATCAGACTTTCCCGGCCTCCTACGCACCCTTTACGCCCAGTAAATCCGAACAACGCTTGGGACCTCTGTATTACCGCGGCTGCTGGCACAGAGTTAGCCGTCCCTTCCTCTCCACATACCATCAAATTCCTGTGTTATTAATACAGAAACCTTGTTCTGTGGTGACAGGAGTTTACAAGACGAATCCCTTCATCCTCCACGCGGCGTCGCTCCATCAGGGTTGCCCCCATTGTGAAAGATTCTCGACTGCTGCCACCCGTAGGTGTCTGGGCCGTGTCTCAGTCCCAGTGTGGCTGGTCGTCCTCTCAGACCAGCTACCCGTCAAAGCCTTGGTGAGCCATTACCTCGCCAACTAGCTGATAGGCCGCGAGCTCGTCCGGAAGCGTGAGGCCTTGCGGTCCCCCACTTTAATCTTACGATCACATGTGGTATTAGTCCGCCTTTCGGCGAATTATTCCTCACTTCCGGGATGATTCTCACGTGTTACGCACCCGTTCGCCACTAGATTATCTCAATATTGCTACCAAAATAATCCCGTTCGACTTGCATGTCTTATCCACGCCGCCAGCGTTCGTTCTGAGCCAGAATCAAACTCTCCGAAAAATAATTAAATTTTTTGGCCGAGTTTTGGCTCAATTTACCAAAAACTGGTCGCTAAAAATATTTGATTAAAACGCGTTGAAACTGCTGTTTCAAGCATCCATAAGTCTCTTTAGCAGAGCCCTATAGATGACGTTCCACACAATTCAATCTTTACGTTTTACTACTACTATTACTGTTAAGTATCTTAAATACTTAGTACGTCATAAACATCGTTTTGCGTTCGCTAACGCAAACAACGATTCATTCTTTTTAGAGAGCCTAACCTTGTCTTTCTGACTTGGTTTTAACTGCCGCCTCGCGGCTGTTAAGTTCCGTCTTCGAGCTGTTTCACCCGAAAGGGATGAACAACATATCGAATTTTTTATTATCGTCAACAGTTTTTTGAAAATTTTTTAACTTTTTTCAAAGTTTTTTCGCTTTCACTGTCGCGTTTTATTTAATTTCGTTCAAAGAGCGGAATGAAGAACCTATAGAAAATTTGTTTTTGGTCAACAGCATTTTGAAAAAAAATTGAAGAAACCCATCCAATGCCCTGTTTATGCGGCTCGGATGGGCATAATTTTTTTGACTGCCTCGTGTTAAAAGCCGTTTTTTTGAATTCCCGGATCATTTTTTGCGGCCGGATCGTCACCAATCCGTTATGAAAACGCCGCTTCGGGGTATTGGAAAACAAAAATCTCCCCTTCTAGCACAAAAATACGCCCTATTAGTCGGCGTGCCCGGCAACTGCTTGACTGGCGGTTCCTGAAACGGCCGGCGCCGGTTGGTAATCAAAGCGTTGCTTCCATTCATCGGACAACTGCTCAAATGATACCTTGGCAGCTCCCTTGCCGTGGGTGAAATAAACAAAACTGTCATCCACCCTGGTAAGCACCACATCCTGATAAACCAGATGGTCCAGCGTCGACAGGGTCTCGTATTTTTCGCCAACCGCTTGTTTTCTTACCAGTGCGCAATAGCGCTGGCGATAATCCGCCTCAGCTTTTTTAAGGAGTTCGGACTGCCGGTCAAATTGCCCTTTGGAATCGTCTGCCTGCCTTTGCAGTTCAAGGATCCGCCGCTCCTTCTCCCCTTGAGACTGTTTGAGTTGATCCACTTGTTGTGCCAATTGCTTAATCTGCGCGGATAATTGCTGCTTCTCCTGTTGCAATTCCGCCGCCGCCAATTCCGCGGGTGATTCCACCGCACTTTCCGCGGTTTTCTTGTAAAGATAAGAACCGCCAAAGCCGCCAACCGCCAGGCAAACCAGCACGATCAGCACCGTCTTAAAAATTTCGCGAAATTCCATGAATTTGGCTGATATTTGCACGCCAACCCCCGCAGTTCAATCCCAATGCTATTGATTTGTGATCTTATTGGTTTTTTGCTAGGTTAACGGGTATGTCACGCTACGAGCTCATGAAATACCACCGTTGCGGCCAGAGCGGCCTCAAACTCCCCGTCGTCTCCCTCGGCGGCTGGCATAACTTCAGCAACCCCGACCAGGCCAGGACGCTAACCCTGAAGGCTTGGGACCTTGGCATTACGCACTTTGATTTTGCCAACAACTACGGCCCGCCCCCCGGCGCCGCGGAAACCAGCTTCGGCAAACTGCTGCAACACGAACTCGCCGCCCACCGCGACGAACTGATCATCTCCAGCAAGGCCGGCTACTATATGTGGGAAGGCCCCTACGGCGACTGGGGTTCCAAGAAATACCTCACCGCCAGCCTGCACCAGTCCCTCAAGCGCCTGCAACTCGACTACGTCGACATCTTCTACCACCACCGCTACGACCCTGACACCCCGCTCGAGGAAACCATGGGCGCCCTCGCCCAGATCATTCGCGAAGGCAAGGCCCTCTACGCCGGCATCAGCAACTACCCCGCCAAGGCCGCGAAAAAGGCCGCCAAGATCATGGCCAAGCTGCACGTCCCCCTCGTCATCCACCAGTGCGCCTACAACATGCTGCACCGCCACATCGAGGACAAAGTGCTGGAAGAAACCGCCGACCACGGCATGGGCATGATCGTCTTCAGCCCCCTCGCGCAAGGACAACTCAGCGACCGCTACCTCCACGGCATCCCCGCCGACTCGCGGGTGAAAACCTCCGGCCAGTTCCTCAAGGCCGAAAACCTCACCAAACAAAAACTCGAAGTCATCACCAAGCTCAACGACTTCGCCAAAGCCCGCGGCCAGACCCTCTCGCAACTCGCCCTGACCTGGATCCTGCGCGACCGCCGCATCACCAGCCTCCTCATCGGCGCCAGCAAACCCGAACAAATCGCGGACTGCTGCAAAGCCACCGAAGCCGAACTCCTCAGTGCCGACGAACTGAAAAAGATCGAGGCCATCCTCGCCCCCATCAGCCCCTCGCCGCTAACCCCCGCCATCAAAGCCCCGCGCAGCCTCCGCCCCATCCCCAGAAAAAAGACCTGACCCTCCTCCCTCCCGGCGAAAAGAAAAAAACGGCTCCCCAACAAGCCCCGGCCCCCGGCGAACCATCGCCAGCCGGGGAATTTCACCCCCACATCAGGGGGCTATATCTCCCGAAAGGAAATTGCCTGCCCAAGCCTGACGACACAATTTCCTGAAAGGAAAATCTTCTACAAGTCTTGGTAATACAATTTCCCAAGAGAAAATTCTTCCGCCAAGCTTGGTTGCACAATTTCCCGAAAGAAAAATCTTCCACCAAGCCTAGGGACCAAAAAATCCCATTCTTGCCAAAGCCCCACCGCCTCGTAGGCTCTTTTCCCTGATGACTACCCCCTCCATCATCCGCTTCCGCCTGCAGGACTTACGCAACCAGGAACACTATCAATACGGCCTCGAATTCCGGCAATTGGCCCTTTCCGTCTGGCCCGGCGACAACCCGCCCCTTGGCACCTACTGGCACAGCTTCACCGCCGCCCTCGCCGAAGAAGAAGCCGCGCTCGAACGAATTCATAAAAGTGAACTCACCGATCCGCTCACAGACCTCCATCGCAAGCGCGAACACCTCTATCGCGGATTCGACCACACCGTCAATGCCGCCCTCAACGGCATCGAACCTGCCAAAATCCCCCACGCCCAACATCTCCGTGCCATTCTCGACAACTACCGCAACCCCAACGCCCTCCCTTACCAGCAACAAAGCGGCACCCTCAACAATCTGATCCAAGACCTTAAAACCCGCGCAGCAGCAGCCTGCGACAGCCTCGGCCTCAACCCGCAACTCCACGCCCTTGAACAGGCGAATCTGGAATTTGACCGCCTGTTCAACCAACGCGCCGACGAGCAGGCAGGACAAAGCCACCTTTCCGCCGTCCGTGACATCCGCAAAACCATGGACCGCGCCCTGCGCGACCTCTTCGAAATCTGCGAAGGCCAAGCCAAGCTCGACCCCTCCCCCGGCAACCCCTGCGTCCGCTTCATCCACGCCCTCAACCCCATCAACCAAGACTTCGCCCGCACCCTCCAAACCCGCCGCAGCTACACCAAGCACCGGCGCAAACAAGGCTTAACGCAAGCTTAACAATAAAATTCCATCACCACTCCCGGAATGACTGCACAAAAAAAGCGTGGAACAATCCACGCTTTTTATCACCGCATGACAGTTTAAATCCGGTGACGACGCCATCTGGATTTGAACGCCACAACCAGCCCTATGCCCACTGCCAATAGCAGCCAGGCCGAGGGTTCCGGAATCGCCGTCACGACACCTTTTCCGCCCAGGTTGCTGAAGGTGTAATCATTGTAAGTCCAGGTATTGCCATCCACCTGATTCCATCCCGATACCGTAAAATCATCACCATAGCTCAATGTGAGGTTCGAATCATCAATCAAGAGCCACTCTCCGGTATTTGCGGCGTTATCCAGATTAATGACAATGCTGCCATTGAGATTGGCCGTGCCATCATACCCACCGAGTCGATTGCTAATGCCATCATTCCCCAGATAAAAGGTCAATCCCCCGGTAGTATCCACGGTTAGCGTGGCTGCATTAAAAACATAAGTGCCGCCTTGGTATGTGTTCAAGGAAGCCAACATCATGACTCCGCCTCCCATTACCTGCAGTCCACCAACACCAGACAAAGTGCCGTGCATGGTGATTTGTTTGTCATTGGGAGTGAAAGTCGCGTTATTATAGATAGTCATATCCATGTTTGATGACCAATCCGCTGTCGCACCAATAACGCCGTCATTTAATTCAATCGTGTTGCGGGCCATCGCCGTGGAGCCTTTATTAATGCCATTCGCTCCGATGTTCAAAGTGCCGCCGCTAACGACCATTCTGGCCCCGGTGCTGGAATCAAAGGATGCTGACGCATCTTTCGCCATGCCAAAAGTCACCCCAGTCGTCTCAACCAAACCGCCTCTGATTTCAAAAGACGCATTGCCCCGGGCGCCAGCAAGCTCCGCCCACCCCAAAACCACGCCGGTACCGCTCAATCGCATGGTCCCTCCCGTAACTAGCAGCTTGGCCTGATTACTGATGTTGGTGGTCGCGTTGTTGCCGTACATGATCGTCGCCCCCGCCGACCAATCCGCAAATCCCCGTTGCAAGGTAAAGGTGAACCCGTCGTTGCTTTGCCCGATCTTGTTGCTGTTGATGCCCGTGGAGTCAAATTGCGACATGACAGCATTGAAGTCATCCATGGTTACATTGCGGGTAATGGTATAGCTGCGCGCATAGAATTGCGCGTTATTAATATTAAGAGTCGATCCAATTGAGGTAAAGTCGCTGCGATAAACCCCCGAAATCAGATTCACCGTCCCATTGCTATTAAACCACATTTGTGCATTGCTTCGCCCGGAAGTTTGCTGCACCCCCGCCGTGGCCCCGCCGTACAAATTCAAGACACCACTGTTCACGTTGAAATGCATGCTATTGTTGGTACCTTGTAGGAAGTTAAAAATCGTCAGGTTAGTCGCGCTATTGAGCGTAATCATGTTATCATCGGCACCGGTAAAACCTATCGTCGTGCCGGTAAATATCCAAGTCCCACCGTTAACCTGCAACCCACCATTGTCCGCCACAGGCGTTCTTTGTCGGACACTCAATTTGATTTCATCAGTTACTTTAATCGCTCCGCCGGAACCTCCAAAAACCGCCGTGTTTCCATCCTGCCATTTACTACCACTCCAATTATAGGAAGTATAATTCCAGTTCAGGTCAGCGGGATTTCCCCAATTGTACTTCACGGGTTGAGCCGAAGCAGCACTGGCAAACCCGACAATAGTGAACACTAAGCACGCAATTCTATTCTTCATGTCCTCCTCATGGTAAACGTTTCATCATATTACTATACGTAATCCACTTCAAAAACAAGCCGTTTAATCTGACACAATACTATGTATTTAAATAAAACATCCCCAATAACCTCCACTCAATCACGAGAATTTTACTTTTGCATCCGGCATTTTTGACTAGCATCGGTTAATTATGCCCACCAATCTTACCGAATCGCCCGCTTGGAAAGCGCTCGAACAACACCAGCAAACCGTCGCCAACACCCAGCTTCGCGACTTGTTCAAACAGGACGCCAAACGCTTCGACAAATACTCCCTGCAATTCGAGGACATCCTGGTCGATTTCTCCAAGAACCGCGTCACCGGCGACACCCTGCCGCTGCTCCGCAAACTCGCCGGGCAGGCCGACGTGAAGGGCTGGACCGAAAAAATGTTCAGCGGCGAGAAGATCAATTTCACCGAGAACCGCTCCGTGTTGCACATCGCCCTGCGCAACCGCAGCAACCGCCCCATCCACGTTGACGGCAAGGACGTGATGCCCGAGGTCAACGCCGTGCTCAAGCACATGCGCGAATTCAGCGACTCGGTCCGCTCCGGCGCGTGGAAAGGCTACACCGGCAAGGCCATCACCGACATCGTCAACATCGGCATCGGCGGCTCCGACCTCGGCCCGGTCATGGTCTGCGAGGCGTTGAAGCACTACTCCAAACGCGACCTCCACGTCCACTTCGTCTCCAACATCGACGGCACCCACATGGCGGAAACCCTCCGCGTCGTCAACCCCGAGACCACCCTGTTCATCATCGCCTCCAAGACCTTCACCACCCAGGAAACCATCACCAACGCGGAAACCGCCAAGGCCTGGTTCCTGAAATCCGCCAAGGACGGGAAAGCCGTCGCCAAACACTTCGTCGCGCTTTCGACCAATGCGAAAGAAGTCGCCAAGTTCGGCATCGACACCGCCAACATGTTCGAGTTTTGGGACTGGGTCGGCGGTCGCTACTCATTGTGGTCCGCCATCGGCCTGAGCATCGCCCTCTACATCGGCTTTGACAACTTCGAGCAGTTGCTCTCCGGCGCGCACGCCATGGACGAACACTTCCGCAGCGCCCCGCTGGAACAGAACCTCCCGGCCACCCTCGCCCTGCTCGGCATCTGGTACAACAACTTCTTCGGCGCGCAAAGCCACGCCATCCTGCCCTACGACCAGTACATGCACCGCTTCGCCGCCTACTTCCAGCAGGGCGACATGGAAAGCAACGGCAAGTTCGTCAACCGCCAGGGCCAGCGCGTCAACTACAGCACCGGCCCGGTGATCTGGGGCGAACCCGGCACCAACGGCCAGCACGCCTTCTACCAGCTCATCCACCAGGGCACCAAGCTGATCCCCTGCGACTTCATCGCCCCGGCGCAAACATTGAACCCCGTCGGCGAACACCACCCCATCCTGCTCTCCAACTTCTTCGCCCAGACCGAGGCATTGATGGCGGGCAAGAACGAGGCCGAAGTCCGCGCCGAACTCACCAAGGACGGCCTGTCCGGCGACAAACTCGAAGCCCTCGTCCCGCACAAAATCTTCGAAGGCAACCGCCCGACCAACAGCATCTTCATCAAGAAGATCACCCCCTACACCCTCGGCTCGCTGATCGCCATGTACGAACACAAGATCTTCGTCCAGGGCATCATCTGGAACATCAATTCCTACGACCAATGGGGAGTGGAACTCGGCAAGCAACTGGCGAAAAAGATCCTGCCGGAACTCGCCGGTACCGAAGCCGTCGCCAGCCACGACGCCTCCACCAACGGCCTGATCAACTGGTACAAGCAGAACCGCTAAACATAACCCTTCCCCAAAAAAGACGTCCCCTGCGGGGCGTCTTTTTTTGTGTCCCGGACTATCACGGCCACAAAAAATATTTTCCGAAATAATCATCCGGCTACCCCGTCTGCTGCGCAGCCATCCCTTCAAATAAAAGAGGAATTAAACAACAGCCCGGGAAATTCCCCTTCCGTACGGAAGGGGTGGCGGCGTCAGCCGACGGGGTAGTCGGTATTGTCGCACTGACACCACTCAAGTGGCTGCGCTCAGAATGACGATGAAGTGAATTACTAAATCGCAATCGCCCACCCATTGTAACCAATTGGACACTTGACCCTGTCATCCCGCATCGGCAACATCTTTCGCTTATGAATAAATATCTCACAGAGCTCATCGGGACCTTTTTCCTGGTCTTCACCATCGGTTGCACAGTCATCAGCCCCGGCGCCGGAGCCCTGGCGCCCCTGGCCATCGGCGCGGTGCTCATGGTCATGGTCTTCGCGGGCGGCCACATCAGCGGCGCCAACTACAACCCCGCCGTCAGCGTCGCCATCTGGGTGCGTGGCAAACTCAATACCAAGGACCTGGTCGCCTACATCATCTTCCAACTCATTGGCGCCGTGCTGGCCTTCCTCGCCGTCGCTTACCTCAAGGGCTGCGACACCCTGACCACCCTCGCCGACGCCACCAGTCGCGCGAGCTACCCGGTCGGACCGGCCCTGCTGGCTGAATTCCTTGGCACCTTCGCCCTGACCTTCGTCGTTTTGAATGTTGCCACCGCCAAGGGAACCGCGAACAACTCCTTCTACGGCTTGGCCATCGGCTTCACCGTCACCGCCATGGCTTACGCCGTCGGCGGCATCAGCGGCGGCGCCTTCAACCCGGCAGTCGCCCTCGGTATCACCCTGATGGGCCTCAGCACCTGGGCCAACATCTGGGTGTTCCTGCTCGCCAACATCGCCGCCGGTATCGCTTCCGGCTTGGCCTTCAAGTTTTTGGTCACTGACAAGTCCTGATGATGGAAGATCGTAGATAGTAGATTGAAGATTTAAAGCAAGCGCCTCCGGCGGGATTTTATTCCGCCGGAGGCGCTAATGTTTAATCATCCATCTAAAATCTGCCATCTACCATCAAAGCAACCGGTCCTGTCGCGAAGAATTCGCCGCCAACCCCAACTTCTCATAGGCCAACGGCAACGCCACCCGTCCCTGCTGGGTGCGGCTGAGATAGCCCTGCATGATCAGGTAAGGCTCATGCACCTCCTCCAAGGTTCCCGCCTCCTCGCCCACCGCCACGGCCAGCGAGCCAACACCCACCGGCCCGCCCTGGAACTTCACAATCAGCGTCTCCAGAATGCGTTTGTCCATCTCGTCCAGCCCGTGCTGGTCAATCTCCAACATGGTTAGCGCCCTGTCCGCCACCTCACGGGTGGTCTTGCCGGAATTTCTCACCAGCGCGAAATCACGCACCCACTTCAACAAATTATTGGCAATACGCGGCGTGCCGCGCGAACGACGCGCAATCTCCCGCGCCGCGGCTTCATCCATGCCGCTAATACCCAGCAAACCCGCCGAGCGCAGCACAATCGCCATCAACGCCTCCGCGTTGTAATACTCCAGACGATTGGTAATCCCAAACCTCGACCGCAACGGCGAACTCAACATCCCTGGTCGCGTCGTCGCCCCGACCAACGTGAACTTCGGCAAATTCAAACACACACTCCGCGCGCTCGGCCCCTGGTCGATGACAATATCAATCCGGAAATCCTCCATCGCCGGATAAAGATATTCCTCAATGGTCTTGTTCAGGCGGTGAATCTCGTCGATGAACAACACATCATTCTCCTCCAGCCCGGTCAACAACCCCGCCAAATCCCCCGCCTTCTCCAGCGTCGGCCCCGAGGTGATGCGCATCTGCACCCCCATCGCCTTCGCCAAAATATGCGCCAGCGTGGTCTTGCCCAAACCGGGCGGGCCGCTCAACAGGATATGCTCCAGCGCCTCCCCGCGCATCTTGGCCGACTGGATCATCACATCCAGCCGTTCCTTGACCTTCTCCTGCCCGACGAATTCCCCCATCTGCGCGGGACGCAGGGAATTCTGCATTTCGCTATTGGCTTCCTCGCGATTGAATTTGTCTAAAGTATGCTCGGACATAAAAGTCTGTAGTTTTAAGTGTTAAGTTTTAAGTGTTCGGCGCAAACCTTCAAGCATGGCGGATATCTCGGTTGATTCCCGCTTCATCGTTTTGAATTCCGGTTCCTTAATAAGTCGGAGTTTCTTCGCAATGTATAACTGCGTCCTGAATTCCCCGCCGGAACCTTTGGCGATATCCAGGAATCTGGCAAACTCTTTTTTTGTTCCACGCTCCGCTCCCTCGGCGATATTGGACGGAACCGACAGCGCCGCACGTGTAATCTGATCCCTCAACGCGTATAACTTACAATCACCGAAAGTCTGAAAAACTTGCACGGTCAAACGGCAGGCCCGTTGCCACACCTCCAGATTTTCAAAAGACTGGTACGCCATACTTAAAGCTTAACACTTAAAACTTCAGACTCACAATCGTTTCAAGGCTTCTCGCACAATTTCCTCAAGCTCGCCCTTGGTGCCCGCCCCAGTGATCGCCTTTAGCGCATCCTGTTGCTTATAGCCCAGCGCCACCAACGCCAACAGCGCGTCATTCGCCTTCTGCTGGTCGGGCGGCAACTTTTGATTGGTTGCCAAGACCTGCCAACTCTCGCTGATGCCCACCTTGTCCTTCAATTCCACCACAATGCGTTCGGCGGTCTTTTTGCCCACGCCCTTAATCTTGGAAAGATAGGCCAGATCCTGCGTCGCCACCGCTGTCTTGAATTGTGTCGGCGAGGAACCGCTAATGACCGCCAGCGCGGTCTTGGGGCCGATGCCGGAAACATGGTTGGTCAGCAACAGGAACAAATCCTTCTCCTCGCGGGAATAAAAACCATACAGCAGATGCGCGTCCTCACGCACCACCAACACCGTCTTGAGCGCCACCTCCGCCGGGGGCAGCGGCAACTTCTCAAAGGTCGACACCGGAATCAACACCTCGTAACCCACCCCGTTGATATCCAGAATCGCCCGTGTCGGCATCGATTCGATTAATTTTCCTCGGAGAAACGCTATCATGACTGCCCCAAGTTTGTCCTCCCCCCGTTATGGTGACAAGCCGATTGTCCGGGTTAATTTCCACTCCCTGATAGTTCCACCACTCCTTTGCCAAACCATTTCTCACCGCCCCGTACCAGCCATGGCCCCACAATCAACACACATAGCAATCTGACCAAATGCACCGCCAAAATCACCGCTGTGTCCCCATGTAACTCATTAGCTACCGCTGCCACAGAATCCATCCCGCCCGGAGTCGCCGCCAAATAGGCACTGACCGGGTCCAGATTCATTTTGTAAGCCAAAATCAAGGCCAGGGCAAACGAGCCAGTCAATAATAGCAAGGTCGTCCCGCAAACCGGCAACGCAATCCCCTTGATCATCTCAAAAGTGGCCCTGTCAAAACGTCCGCCAACCTGCAACCCCATGATCACATAAGCCACGGCAAACACCGGCGCCGGCCAGCGCCCGGGATAAACACCTTCCACTCGTATTAAAAAATAAAACAGGGTCGGCACCAAAAATGTGCCCGCCGGAATGCGCGTCCACATACCCGCGCACCAACCGGCAAAGGCCAGCAGGGCCAGAATCCCCGCATTCTGCCAATTAAAGACCGCCTCAATGGCCAACGGAATACTTTCCTGGGTCGTCGCGGGTCTTTGGAAGAAATGTTGCAAAACCGGCGTCAATACAATCAAGGACCCCAGTATCAACAACAAGCGGGCAAACTGCATGACCGTGACCAGCCTCGTATCCGCCCGCAAACTTTCACTCATCACCGTCATTTCCCCGGCTCCCCCCGGCATCGTGCCCAAAAAGGAAGTGGCCGCATCCAGTTTGGTGCAACGGGTCAAAATCCAGCCGTTTAACAAACTGGTCAATAGAATGAACACCACGGCGAAAGCAAAAATTACCCAATGTTCAGGCAATTGCTTCAACGTTGACGGCGAAAACCCGGCTCCCAACGCCGTACCAATCATCGCTTGCGCAACCAAGTAATACGGCCTTGGCAACTTGACCACCTGCCAGCCCTTCACCGCAAACACCGCGGCGGCAACAAATGGCGCGAAAAACCACGCCGCCGGCAAATGCAGGGCACGAAAGACCAAAGCCAGCGCGACAGACGCGCCAAGCAAGAGAAACAACCGGGGATTCAATCTCATGAACCTAGGCAGACTCGACCGCAGCCAGCACCTGTTCTGTTGACCTCACCCGTCCGATACGGGGCAAGATCGTTCGCACCGCGAACGCATGTGCTTCCACGCTCAGCGAGGACATCGCATCCTCCACAAAAACCTGTTCGTAACCCAATTCAAACGCGGCACGCGCCGTGGATTCCACCCCGATATTGGTCGCGATTCCTCCCAACACGATGGTGTTGATTCCCCGCCGTCGCAACTGCAAATCCAGCTCCGTCCCATAAAAAGCGCCCCATTGGCGCTTGGTGATCACGATATCTCCCGCTTGCGGACTAACATCCGCCGTAAACTCAGTCCAATTATCAGGCAACGGCCCCCTGTGCATCGGCTCATCCACTTGCGGATGCAGGACATCCTTTCCGTCAGGAGAAAAAATTACCCGCACCAAAACCACCGGAGCCCCAGCGGCACGAAAGCGCTCGGCCAACTGTTTGGACTTCCTTACCACCTCCGCTCCGGAATGGGGAGCCACGGGCATGTTGACAATGCCCTGCTGCAAATCAATCAGTACCAAGGCGCTGCGTTTTATATCCAATAGATTCATACTCGATATTTCCTGCTTGGTTATATTCCGGCACTCAGCCTTGAACCATCTGGTCCAAAATATCCATGGCTGAAGCCAAAGTTTTACGGTCCTTTTCCGACAATTTCGTCAATTTCCCAACCAGCCAGAGCTGCCGGGATTCCCGTTTTTCCTGCAATACCTTGCGACCTGCGGATGAGAGGGAAATCAATACTTGGCGACGGTCCTTCTCATGTGGACGCCGCTTAATCCAATGCTTGCGATCCAGCGAATCCAGGGTTTGCCCCATACTTTGCGGCCGCACCTTTTCAGCCGTAGCCAGGGCACTTGGAGTCATTTCTTCTTTTTCATCCAGCCAGGCCAGCACCGCCTGTTCCGTACGGCTCGGCCCGTACTCATTACCCATCGTATGCGCGCGCCGGGACAACTGCCGGATCACCCCGCGCATCTTAGAAGCCAAGTTATCAATTTCACTCATTTTCTCAGTATTACTGATTATCAGGTATACTGTCAATATGAATCCATAACTCCCGCTTGCCTGACTTGTCGTTTTAACCGGAACTATCGGTGTATGTGGCGCGCATGGGTCAATGCGATCGCCAGCGCATCCCCTTCGTCCGACTGGGGCGTCTGCTTTAAACCAAGCAAGACGCGCATCATGAATCCCACCTGCTGCTTCTGCGCCGCACCGGAACCGGTTGCCGCCATCTTCACCGACTTGGCCGGGTACTCGCTGATGGGAATCCCCGCCTCGGCCACCGCGATTAGCGCCGCACCACGCGCCGTGCCCATGATGATCGCCGTACGCACACTCTGGACGAAAATGATTTTCTCAATCGCCGCCTGGTCGGGCCTGTAACGTTGCAACACATCGCGCAGATTCTCCACGATGTTCAACAGGCACAATTCGGATGACCGCTTCACGGGATTCGGGATTGTCCCATATGTCACCGCCGACATCCTGTTCCCCTCCACGTCAATCACCCCGTAGCCGGTGCTGCGGATGGAAGGGTCAATGCCGATGATTCTCATAAAACCACTGATTAAACCATGGAACAGGATAAAGTCAGGCGGAAACTCGATTCCCTGTTGGTTAGGGCCGGCATTGATGTTAACATTTCATCCCCATGAAGCGCCTGTTGAAAATTGTCACGCTAATCGTTGCCGTGCAGATTGTGCTTGGGCTGATTGCCGTTATCTTATCCCCACAACTTCGCAACACCATGATTCGTGAAACCCGCTTCCTGATCAAAATGTATCGCGACAATTCGCGCGAAATCCTGCCCGCACCGCATCATCCCCGGCCGCTAACGTGGAAAAACGACCGCATCACCGCCGCCTGGATCGGCCACGCCACCATGCTGATCAATTTTTACGGTGTGTGGATTCTCACCGATCCCATCTTTAGCGACAAGGCAGGCCCGAACTTCGGCCCATTCGCGATCGGCCCGAAACGCTACGTGGCGCCCGCCCTCGCCATTAGCGAGTTACCGAAGATCGATGTCATCCTGATTTCCCACTCCCATTTCGACCATCTCGACATGCGCTCCCTCACCGCACTTGCCAAACTCAATCCGCAGGCCACCGTCATCACCGCCGCCAAGACCGCCGACCTGTTCGACAGCAAAAAATTCGCACGGCTGGTGGAATTGCCTTGGGAACAACAAGTCATCTTAGATTTTCAAAACCAACCGCTAACTGTCAGCGCCATCCATGTCAAACATTGGGGCGCCCGTTGGCGCCGCGACACCTACCGCGGCTTTAACGGTTACCTGCTGGAATATAATGGCCACCGCATCTGTTTCTCAGGAGATACCGCTTACACTCCGGCCTTTAGCGAGCTGGGGGGAAAAGGTGGCATTGATTTGATATTTGTCCCGATCGGCGCTTACAATCCCTGGATCGCCGTCCACTGTAATCCCGAGGAAGCGGTGCAAATGGCCAACCAGGCCGGGGCAAAATATGTTTTCCCCATGCATTTCGCCACCTTCAAGCTCAGCAACGAACCCATGGACGAACCGCTAAAACGCTTTCTGCAAGCCCTCAGGCCAGATCGCGTGGCAGGACGCGAAATCGGCGACACCTTTGTTCTCCTTTAACTCGTAGGAGAGGGGTTGCCCCACCTCTATAACACTCTCCGGCAGTAAAAACAAAAAAGGCTCCAAAAATCCGGAGCCTTTTTGTGATTAGCGTTTAGCTAAAAATTAATCTTCGTTCTCGCTGTCAATCGCGGCATCAAAATCGGCCAACGATGAACTGTCCTCGGCCAAGGTGGGAGGAATCTCCAGAGCGATGCTCTGTTTCTTCTCTTCTTCCTTCTCCTCGATACCCACCAGCGGTTCACCGACTTCCTCGCCCAGCGGGACGAGTGCGATACGGCGATACTTGTGGAAACCGGTACCGGCCGGAATCAAGTGACCCATGATCACGTTCTCCTTAAAGCCGCGGAGCTTGTCGATACGGCCCAAAGTGGCCGCGTCGGTCAACACACGGGTGGTGTCCTGGAAGGACGCCGCGGAGATAAAGCTTTCGGTCTCGAGCGAGGCCTTGGTGATACCAAGCAATACCGGGGAGGCTTCGGCGGGTTTACCACCCTTCATCGCCACACGACGGTTTTCCTCTTCGAACGACAAACGGTCAATCTGGTCGCCCCACAGGAACGTGGTGTCGCCGGGTTCGGTGACTTTCACCTTGCGGAGCATCTGGCGGACAATCGCCTCAATGTGTTTGTCGTTAATTTCGACACCCTGCAAACGGTAAACTTCCTGCACTTGGTTGACCAAATATTCCTGCAATTCCTGCGGTCCGCAAACCTCGAGAATTTCGTGCGGCACCACCGGACCTTCGGTCAACTGCTGGCCCTTCTTGACCACGTCGCCTTGGAACACAATCAGGTGCTTGGACAGCGGCACTTCGTGCTCTTCTTCCATGCCTGATTCCTTATCCTTGATGATGACCAGTTTCTTACCGCGGCTGGTACCGGCCAGATGCACTTCACCGTCGATCTTGGCGATCTCGGCAGCATCCTTCGGTTTGCGGGCTTCGAACAATTCGGCCACACGCGGCAGACCGCCAGTGATGTCCTTGGTCTTGGCAACCTTGCGCGGAGTCTTGGCCAAACGCTGACCGGCCTTGATATTCTGGCCTTCCTTGACTTCGATGTGCGCACCGGAAGGAATCGAGTACGCGGCAACCGGATTGCCGTCCTTGCCGACAATCACGATCTGCGGATGCAAATCTTCCTTGTGCTCGGTAATCATCGTACCGACGAGCTTGGTGGTTTCGTCGACTTCGTGCTTCATGGTGACACCTTCGATGATGTCACGGAATTCGATCTTACCGTCTTTTTCCGTCAAAATGGCAACGTTGTAAGGATCCCATTGCACGAAGACCTGGCCCTTCTTGACCTTCTCACCGTCGGCGACGCTAATGACCGCGCCAACCACCACGGAGTATTGTTCAAGTTCACGACCGTCTTCGGCGTGAATGGTGATGGAACCGCTCTTGTTCAGGGCAATGTAATGACCTTCCGCAGATTGCACCACGCGCAGGTCGGTGTATTTCACAATACCGTCATTGCGGGCCTTGATTTGCGGCTGTTTGAAAATCTGGGACGCCGTACCACCGATGTGGAACGTACGCATCGTCAGCTGAGTACCGGGTTCGCCGATGGACTGTGCGGCGATAATACCGACGGCTTCACCGAGCTTGGCCGACTGATTGGTCGCCAAATTCAAACCGTAGCACTTCGCGCAGATACCGCGGCGGGTTTCGCAGGTCAGCACCGAGCGGATGCGGACGCGTTCCTGGCCGAGTTTTTCAATCGCTTCAGCTTTCTTTTCAGTAATGAGTTCGCTGGCAGCGACAACCACCTGACCGGAAACCGGATCCACGATGTCATCACAGCTGACACGACCATAAATGCGCTGGCGCAGGCTGACCACTTCGTCTTCGCCTTCGTACACGGCTTCAACCCAAATACCCTTGACCGTGCCACAATCTTCCTCGGTTACGATCACGTCATGGGCGACGTCAACCAACTTACGGGTCATATAACCCGAGTCAGCAGTCTTCAACGCCGTATCGGCCAAACCCTTACGGGCACCGTGGGTCGAAATAAAGTATTCCAACACCGACAGACCTTCACGGAAGCTGGCGACAATGGGCTGTTCGATAATTTCACCGGACGGATTAGCCATCAAACCGCGCATACCGGCAAGCTGACGGACCTGGTTCTTGTTACCACGAGCAGCCGTGTCCACCATGAGGAACACCGGATTGATTTCGACTTTACCGCGATTGTGCTCAAGCGCACGGAACGCCACGCTGGAGACGTCTTCTGTCGCCTGCGTCCAAATATCGACGATCTTGTTATAACGTTCACCATCGGTGATGGCACCCATCATGTACTGTTTTTCAACAGTGCCGACTTGCTGGGCAGCCTTTTCAACCAAACCTTTTTTCTCGTCGGGGATGATCATGTCATCCATACCGATGGAGATACCGGCCTTGGTGGCGTAACGGAAACCGATCTGCTTCATGTCATCAAGCACCTTGACAGTAACTTCATGACCGCAGAGCTGGTAGCAGCGGCTGATGATTTCGCCGAGTTGCTTCTTGCCGCACTTCTTGTTGTAAAAACCAACCTTCTCAGGCCAGATCTGGTTGAAGATCACGCGACCCGGAGTGGTTTCGATAAATTTACTGGCTTTGTCACCGAAGAAGGTATCACGACCGAAGTCAGGATTCTTGATAATGACCAGATCATGCAGGCGGATAACACCGCTATCCAAAGCGAACAACACTTCATCGGTGTCTTCCATGATGGATTTGCGTTTGCCTTCTTTTTCCTTCAACAAGGCGGGACGCGGATTGGCGGTCAAGAAACCGCAACCCAGGGTAATGTCCTGCGAAGGCGTGGTGATCGGCTTACCGTTGGAAGGACCGAAAATGTTATTCGGGGCCAGCATCAAGATGCGGGCTTCCAATTGGGCTTCCACCGACAGCGGCACGTGCACGGCCATCTGGTCACCGTCAAAGTCCGCGTTATAAGCGGTACAAACCAACGGATGAATACGGATGGCGGAACCTTCAATCAGTACCGGCTCGAAAGCCTGCACGGACAAACGGTGCAAAGTCGGTGCGCGGTTCAGCAACACCGGGTGACCCACGGTCACTTCTTCCAAAATATCCCACACGATCGCTTCGCGGCGCTCGATCATTTTCTTCGCACTACGAACGGTATGGACGTAACCCATTTCCTTCAAACGACGGATGATGAACGGCTCGAACAACACGAGCGCCATCTTCTTCGGCAAACCGCACTGGTTGAGTTTTAAATCAGGACCGATGACGATAACCGAACGACCCGAGTAGTCGACGCGCTTGCCGAGCAAGTTCATACGGAAACGGCCAGTCTTGCCCTTCAACATGTCGGACAAGGACTTCAACGGGCGGTTACCCGCGCCGGCGACCGGGCGACCATGACGACCATTGTCCATCAAGGCATCGACCGATTCCTGCAACATACGTTTTTCGTTGCGGATAATCACTTCCGGAGTCTTCAATGACAACAGCGTACGGAGACGGTTGTTACGGTTGATGACACGGCGGTACAAATCGTTCAAGTCGGAGGTTGCGAAACGGCCACCTTCCAACGGCACCAACGGACGCAAGTCCGGAGGAATCACCGGCAGAATTTCCAAAATCATCCATTCCGGACGGCTGTGTGAACCGGCGAAACCCTGCGCCAATTTCAAGCGCTTGGAAATTTTCTTGCGGAGTTGTTTGCTCTTGGTCGAGGCCAAGGAAACTTCCAACTCAGCGGCGAGTTCCGGCAAGTCCAGTTTCTTCAAATAATCACGGATCGCTTCCGCGCCCATCTTGGCGACGAAGGAGCTTTCACCGTACTGGTCCTGCGCTTCGCGATACTCGGTTTCGTTGAGCAATTGCTTGGCTTCCAGCGGCGTGTTGCCGGGATCAACCACCAGATAATCTTCATAATAGATGACCCGTTCCAATTCGCGGGCGGTCATGTCCATCATCAAGCCGATACGGCTCGGCATGCACTTGTAGAACCAAATGTGCGAAACCGGCACCGCCAGTTCAATATGGCCCATGCGTTCGCGACGAACGCGAGCCAAGGTGACTTCTACGCCGCAACGGTCGCAGATAACACCCTTGTACTTGATGCGTTTGTATTTACCGCAGGCACATTCGTAATCCTTCACCGGTCCGAAAATACGTTGGCAGAATAAACCGCCGAATTCGGGCTTGAAGGTACGATAGTTGATGGTTTCAGGATTCTTAACTTCGCCACGACTCCAAGAGAGGATGGTCTCCGGGGCTGCGATAGTAATACCAACCTGGTCAAAACCAATTGACCGCTCGGCTCCGAGAATTTCACGTGCTGACTGTGTTTCCTTACTCATATATTTGCGTTGCTAAGTGTTCCTAATTAGATGGACTCCTCGTCATCACGGTTATTCTTCAACTGGTCGGATGCATCCTGGCTGCGCTCGCCGACTTTGACGTCCAAGCACAAGCTCTGCATTTCCTTGATCAAAACGTTGAACGATTCAGGGGTACCCGCTTGCAGCGAGTTGTCGCCCTTGACGATGCTTTCGTAAATACGGGTACGGCCCGGAACGTCGTCGGATTTAACCGTCAACAATTCCTGCAGCGTGTACGCGGCACCATAAGCTTCCATCGCCCACACTTCCATTTCACCGTAACGCTGACCGCCGTACTGGGCCTTACCACCCAAGGGCTGCTGCGTCACCAGCGAGTACGGACCAACCGCACGGGCGTGGATCTTGTCGGCAACCATGTGGCCGAGTTTCAGCATGTAAATTTGTCCGACCACCACGCGCTGGTGGAATTGTTCGCCGGTACGTCCGTCGAACAGCACGGTCTTGCCGTCTTCCGGCAGCTCGGCTTCCTTGAGGAAGTCGTGAATCTTACTTTCAGGAATACCGTCGAACACCGGGGTTGCGACCTTGAAGCCTAGGGCCTTGGCGGCGATACCCAAGTGGGTTTCCAACACCTGACCGACGTTCATACGTGAAGGCACGCCGAGCGGGTTCAACACGATGTCCACCGGAGTTCCGTCCGGAAGGAACGGCATGTCTTCCTGCGGCACGATCTTGGCGACCACACCCTTGTTACCGTGGCGGCCCGCCATCTTGTCACCAACCGACAGCTTACGCTTGGAAGCAACAAAGACTTTGACCTGCTTGATGATACCGGGATCAATATCGTCGCCGGCTTCAACGCGATCCATTTCCACGTCCTTCTCGTTGTTCAACTGTTGGAACTTCGATTCGAACTGGCTGATGATCTCGCGGATCTTGATGCGGATCGGGCTCGGGTCGATTTCAATGTGATCGTACACCTGCGCCATCTTGCGCAACAGGGTCTTGGTAATCTTGCGGTTGGCGGGAATGATGATTTCACCAGTTTCGGCGTTCACCACGTCCAACGGAATTTTTTCATTCAACAGGATGTTCGACAGCGCCTGGGTCAATTCTTCGCGCAGTTCGTTTTCCTTCTTGGTGTATTTTTCACCAATAGCCTTGCCTTGGCGCTTGGCCTCGGTCGGCGAGAGACGATCCTGACGGGCAACAACCTTGGTTGTACCAGCGGCCACACGAACATCCATGACGATACCAGCGGTACCGGAAGGCACCACCAGCGAGGAGTCTTTCACGTCAGCGGCTTTTTCACCGAAGATCGCGCGGAGCAAACGTTCTTCCGGGGCCAATTCGGTTTCACTCTTCGGCGTGATTTTACCGACGAGAATATCGCCAGGCACCACTTCCGCGCCGATGCGGACAACGCCGTCAGGTCCGAGGTTCTTCAATGCCTCATCACCCACGTTCGGGATGTCACGGGTAATTTCTTCCGGTCCGAGCTTGGTGTCACGGGCGGAGATTTCAAATTCGTCAATGTGGATGCTGGTGTAGATATCTTCCTTGACGATACGCTCGTTGATGAGAATAGCGTCTTCGAAGTTATAACCGTTCCACGACATGAACGCGACCAGCACGTTACGGCCGAGCGCGAGCTCACCGTTTTCAGTGCAAGGACCGTCGGCAATCACCTGGCCTTTAGCGATCTTGTCTCCACGGCGCACCAGAGGCTTCTGGTTGATGCAAGTGCCGGCGTTCGAACGCATGAATTTGCGTAAACGATAGTAATAAATACCGGCTTCCGGATCGTTCTTGTGCTTCTTCTTGCCTTCAGGCAAATGACCGTCCTTGGTGATGATAATTTCATCGGCGCTGACAGCGGCGACTTTACCAGCAGCTTCGGCGGTAATAACAGCCTTGGAATCGCGGGCAACTTTGCCTTCGATGCCGGTACCGACCAGCGGGGCTTCCGTCTGGATCAGCGGCACGCCTTGGCGTTGCATGTTCGAACCCATGAGCGCACGGTTAGCGTCATCGTGTTCAAGGAACGGAATCAAGCTGGCAGCAACCGAAACCAACTGTTTCGGCGACACGTCCATGTAGTGAACCTTGGCAGGTTCCACTTCGATAAAGTCCGCCTTGTAACGCACGGAAACTTTCGGGCCAACAAGTTTGCTGTCCTTGGCGACTTCGGCGTTAGCCTGTGCCACCACGAAATTTTCTTCCTGGTCAGCGGTCAGGTAATCGATCTGTTCCGTCACCTTGCCGTTCGTAACTTTACGGTACGGGGTTTCGATGAACCCAAATTCGTTGATACGGGCAAAGCTCGACATCGAGGAAATCAAACCGATGTTCGGGCCTTCCGGCGTTTCAATCGGGCAGATACGACCATAGTGCGAGGGATGCACGTCACGGACTTCGAAGCCCGCGCGATCACGGCTCAAGCCTCCCGGTCCAAGGGCCGACAGACGGCGCTTGTGGGTCAGTTCGGAAAGCGGATTGGTTTGATCCATCAACTGTGAAAGCTGGCTGCGACCGAAGAAATCACGGATCACTGCGGACAAGGCTTTCGGGTTGATGAGCTTTTGCGGCGTCATACCTTCGGTATTGACGTCGAACAAGGTCATACGTTCCTTGACCAAACGCTCGGTACGAGCCAAACCGGTGCGGCACTGGTTAGCCAGCAATTCACCGACAGCACGAATACGACGGCTGCCCAAATGATCGATATCATCCGTGCTACCCTCACCCTGCTTCAAATTGATCACGTAGCTGGTCGCCGCAATGATGTCCTCGTTGGTCAACACGCGGGTCTCGATATCCACATCGAGATTCAGCTTTTGGTTGATCTTGTAGCGTCCCACGCGACCGATATCATAACGCTTCGGATCGAAGAACAAACGCTTGATCAAGGCTTTCGCGTTGGTCACGGTTGGCGGATCGCCAGGGCGCAAACGCTTGTAAATATCCTTCAACGCGTCTTCCGTATCGCGGGTCGGATCTTTCTTCAAGCAACGGATCATGGTGTCATCGTTACGGATGTCGACCACGTTGACGCTCTTGATGCCGAGATCCAACAGCTGACGGACGATGGTCTTGGTCAGCGGTTCGAAGGCGCGGGCGACAACCAAATCCTGGTTAGCGGTATCGCGGACTTCATTGATCAAAACTTTGTAACTGATCACTTCTTCATCAAGATCGGCCTTGAGCGAGAAATCTTCGATTTCGTGGAACAAGCTCAGGATTTCCTCGTTCGAGCTGTAACCCAGCGCGCGCAGGAAGGTGGTGATCAAAAATTTACGACGGCGTTTGCGGCGATCCAAATGAACATAGAGCAAATCGCTGGTGTCAAAAGTCACTTCCAACCATGAACCACGGTCCGGAATGATGCGGAACGAATATAAGGTCTTGCCATTAGCGTGCAAGCCAGACTCGAAACAAATGCCCGGGGAACGGTGTAACTGGCTAACAACCACGCGCTCGGCGCCGTTGATCACAAAGGTACCGCGTTCGGTCATCATGGGCAGTTCGCCCATATAAACTTTTTCTTCCACCGTGTTGCCGTCATTGCGCAGGCGGAAAGTCACATACAACGGAGCGGCAAAGGTCGAACCTTCCTTCTGGCAATCCAGCGAGGAAACCTTCGGCTCGGCAATCTCGTAATCGGCAAACTCGAGCTTGATCTTTTCGTCGTAGCTTTCGATCGGGAATACCTCGGAGAATACCGCATGCAAACCTTCGTTTCTGCGTTTGCTGACCGGAATGTTGACCTGCAGGAAATCCTCGTAGGATTTGAGCTGGACTTCTATCAGGTTCGGGATGTCAATCGCGTCGTTAAGTTTGCCGAAGTTAATACGTTCCCCGGTATATGCAGTTGCCATAAGAATTTTGCCTTTTAACTAACTTTTTACACTAACCACGAGACCCCTGGGTCTCAAAAAACTTGGGATTTAATTTTCACTCCCTTAACCCCGAAGGGAGAAGCAGGCCGCCATAGGCGACCTGCTCTCAAAACGACATCGTTGAAACTTATTTAACTTCAACTTTGGCGCCAGCAGCTTCGAGCTTCTTCTTGATCTCAGCAGCTTCTTCCTTAGTCGCGCCTTCCTTGAGGGTCTTCGGAGCACCTTCAACGAGAGCCTTGGCTTCAGCCAAGCCCAAGCCGGGCACTGCGCCACGGACTTCCTTAATAACGCCAATCTTGTTGGAACCAGCGTCGGTCAGGATCACGTCAAACGAGGTCTTCTCCTCAGCAGGAGCAGCGGCGGCACCGCCAGCAGCGGCCACAGCCACGGGAGCAGCAGCGCTAACACCCCAGGTTTCTTCGAGTTTCTTGACCAGTTCAGCGGCTTCGATAACGGTGAGCTCGCTCAGCTGGCTAACGATTTTTTCCAGATCTGCCATATTCTTTTTTTGAACGTTGCCGCTAATGGCAACACATTCACTTTCAGGTTTCGGTCTATCTAGCGGGCAACACCTGCCACCCAATTATCCCGAAAAGGCTTTCGGGCTAGAACAAACGCATGCCTTTTTATTTTTTCGGGCAACGCTAACGACGATCCCGTCATTAGCGTCAACCCAAAAGGGTTATTATTCTGCTTTCGCTTCGGCGAGAGCGCCGCCGTCCTTTTCCATTTTCGCCTTGATGATCTGCGCGATTTGGGTCGCGGGCGTCTTGATGAGGATCGCCAGCTTGGTGCGCAGGACATCGAGCGACGGCAGGTCGGCGATCTTGAGCAACGTGTCCTGTTGCATCACCGCACGATCCACGATACCGACGCGAATGTCAGGCTTTTGGAACTCGGATTTGAAATTCTTGAGGATTTTGGCCGCGGCGGCGAAGTCCTTCGCACCGTACACGACGGCGGTCTGGCCCTGCAACTGCTTGTCTTCCAGCTCCGGCAATTGAACTTCCTTCAACGCCTTGCGGATGTAGGTGTTCTTGACCACGTGGATTTCAGCTTCCACGCCCGCCAAGCGGTTGCGCAGCTCGCTGAACTGGTCGACCTTCATGCCGGTGTAATCCGTGACAATCAGGTACGGGGAGCCTTGCAGCCATCCTTCGATATTTTTGACAACGCTAAGTTTTTCTTTTCTCATGATGGTTGGCTCCTATTAGTTGGCGCTGACCGAACCCGCATCAACAGCGATGCCAGGCGAATAGGTCGACGCTAATACGCAAGTTTTCACATACTGGCCCTTCGAGGTCGAGGGCTTGGCACGCAGGATCGCGGACAACACGGCAGCGGAATTTTCCGCCAATTTGGCTTCGTCAAATGAAACCTTGCCGCAAACAACCGAGATATTCGAGGTTTTGTCGACCTTGAATTCCACACGGCCCGCTTTGCATTCCCTGACAGCCTTGGCGGTGTCATCGGTGACGGTGCCGGTCTTCGGATTCGGCATCAAGCCGCGCGGTCCGAGAACCTTGCCAAGCTTACGAACTTCATTCATTGCTTCGGGGGTTGCCACGGCCACGTCGAAATCCTGAAAGCCGTCGCTCACTTTTTTGATCAAATCTTCGAAACCGACAAACTCGGCACCGGCTGCAGTCGCTTCCGTAGCGGCCTTGCCGGTCGCAAACACCAGCACGCGGACCTTCTTGCCCGAACCGTGCGGCAGCGCCACCGTGCCACGTACCATCTGGTCGCTCTGGCGCGGATCAACACCGAGGTTAAAGGTTAATTCAACGGTTTCGTCACTCTTGCCGGCCGGAAGCTTCTTCAGCAACGCGATGGCATCTTTCAGCGCGTAGCTCTTGTTCTTTTCGATGAGCTCGGACGCTTTCTTGTATCTTTTACTGCGTTTAATCGCCATATTATTTCCTTCTTTGGTAGTGTTATCGAACCACATTCTTGTCGTTAGCGGCTCTCCTACTGCATGAGCATCGGCCACCCGGCCGCGCCCAACTTAAAATTAATCCACGATCTCGATACCAGCCTGACGGGCGGTACCGGCGATGATGCGGAACGCCGCTTCTTCGTTGCGGGCATTCAAATCCTTCATCTTGATCTTCACGATGTCCATGACCTGCTTGCGGGTCACCTTGCCAACCTTGGTCTTGTTCGGCTCCTTGGAAGCGGTCGCAATACCGGCAGCCTTCTTCAGCAACGCACCGGCGGGCGGCGACTTGGTGATGAAGGTGAACGACTTGTCCTTGTAGACGGTGATCACCACCGGCAACACGTTACCGGCATCCTTTTGCGTCTTGGCGTTGAACTCTTTGCAAAACGCCATGATGTTCACACCGGCCTGGCCCAAAGCGGGACCGACGGGAGGTGCCGGGTTTGCCTGTCCGGCAGGGATCTGCAATTTAATTGATGCTACTATTTCCTTAGCCATATATTTTTTCTTAAATTTACGCCGCTAACTGCGAGCTCTGTTTATTCTTCAATTTTCTCAATCTGCCAGTATTCCAACTCCACCGGAGTCGAGCGGCCAAAAATGCTAACAGCCACATTCACGCGGCCACGGGCTTCATCAACGCCCTCAATGACACCTTCCTGCCCTTCAAACGGACCATCGCCGACACGCACGCGATCACCGACCGACCACAACACCTTCGGCGTGACCTTGTCTTCCTTCTCGCGCACCTGGGCCAGCATGGCGTCCACTTCGCTCTGGCGCATCGGGATCGGATTGTCGCCATTGGCAAAACCGATCACGCCGGGAGTTTCCCGCACAAAATACCAGGTCTTGTCGACCAAATGCTTGTTTTCGTCCAGCAGATACATGCTGACGAACACATAACCCGGATAGAGCTTGCGGTTGGTTTCAACCTTCTTGCCGCGCTTCACTTCCGAAACGCGTTCCGACGGGATGATAATCTCGTGGATATAGTCGCTCATTTCCTCGGAACGAATCCGGCTGGTCATGTGCTTGAACACATTGCTTTCCTGTCCCGACAGGACATGCAAGGCAAACCACTGGGAGGGATACTTCCGCTCCGAAGCGTCAATCGACTGTGATGTAAAATTTTCTTCGTTCATCGGGTTACTTTCAGAAATTTCCCGTCACCAACCTGGCCAATCCGTTCACCAGGTTGGAAATGACAAAATCAAAACCGGTGGTGTATCCCGCTAACAACAGGGAAGCGACACAGACCACCAACGTTGAATCCACCAGCACCTTGTATTTTCGGAAGCCGGTTTGTTCCGGATCCCAAGGCCAGGTGCACTTGGCCAATTCACCGCGGACCTCGTTGTAAAAGCGACCGATCGGCTTGCGGTAGATCAATAACAAGGCCAACACAACCACGGTCGGCACCACATACCACAAATTCGCACGCAAAATGCTCCAGATATCCATACTTTTTTACAACTTTATCCGCAGGGCAGGAGGGACTCGAACCCCCAACAGGCGGTTTTGGAGACCGCTGCTCTACCAATTGAACTACTGCCCTTCGTAAATTTTCCTCGACAAGAGAGCCAAATCCCGGATTTTCCAGGATTTGGCGTCTCAAATTATCAATCAGACCGTCACGTCTGATTAAGCAACAATTTCGGTAACACGACCGGCGCCAACAGTGCGGCCACCTTCACGGATAGCGAAACGCATCTGCTGTTCCATGGCCACCGGGGTGATCAACTCGATTTCGAGTTCCACGTTGTCGCCCGGCATAACCATTTCAACGCCTTCCTTCAGCTTCGCCACGCCCGTCACGTCGGTCGTGCGGAAGTAGAACTGGGGACGATAACCGTTGAAGAACGGGGTATGACGGCCGCCTTCATCCTTGCTCAACACGTACACGGTCGCCTTGAACTTGGTGTGAGGAGTGATGGAACCCTTCTTGGCCAAAACCTGGCCGCGTTCCACGTCTTCCTTCTTGACGCCGCGGAGCAGGATACCCACATTGTCACCGGCTTCGGCCGAATCCAAAATCTTACGGAACATTTCGATGTCGGTAACGACAGTCGTTTGGGTCGGACGCAGACCAACGATTTCAATTTCTTCGTTACGATTGAGAACGCCACGCTCCACACGGCCGGTCGCGACAGTGCCGCGGCCCGCGATGTTGAACACGTCTTCCACCGCCATCAAGAACGGCTTGTCCTTGGCGCGCTCCGGCATCGGGATGTAATCGTCAACCGCCTGCATCAATTCGAGAATCTTCTTGCCCCAATCGCTGTTCGGGTCGGCCGATTCCAAGGCCTTCAAAGCGGAACCCTTGACGATCGGAATGGTGTCGCCGGGGAATTCATACTTGCTGAGGAGTTCGCGAACTTCGAGCTCAACGAGGTCGAGCAATTCAGCATCGTCCACCATGTCAGCCTTGTTCATGAAAACAACCAAGGCCGGCACACCAACCTGACGGGCGAGCAGGATGTGCTCACGGGTCTGGGGCATCGGGCCGTCGGCGGCGCTAACCACGAGAATCGCACCGTCCATCTGGGCGGCGCCGGTGATCATGTTCTTCACATAGTCAGCGTGGCCGGGGCAGTCAACGTGCGCGTAGTGGCGGTTGACAGTCTGGTATTCGACATGGGTCGTATTGATCGTGATACCGCGCTCTTTTTCTTCCGGAGCGTTATCAATCGAAGAATAGTCGCGCGCCTCGGCGAGACCCTGCTTTGACAAAATGGTTGCGATAGCGGCGGTCAAAGTGGTTTTTCCATGGTCAACGTGACCGATGGTGCCGATGTTCACGTGCGGTTTTGATCTTGAGAATGATTCTTTACCCATAATGCTCCTTAAGTTTTAAACGACCGGCGAACCGGCGATTTTCCTCCTGTAACTACTGCGCTTGTTTTCTATTTTTTCTAAATGTTATAACGGCGCTTCTTCATGAAACCCGTTCCGCTGCAAAGTTTACCGAGCTTGCGATCGGGATTGAACCGACGACCTCGTCCTTACCAAGGACGTGCTCTACCAACTGAGCTACGCAAGCTTGTGGAAACGTGCCACAATCTTCACAACCCAAATAAATCATTGCAACACATCCCCCAAATCGCTACGAAAGTCCATGCCCTGACATCAGGGCACAGCCCAACTTTGCGAAATAGGGAATGAATGTTCTAGGTATTTTGCCGTGGGCTGTCAACACCTTAACGAAAAAAAATAAAAAATTTTGGGATTTTTTAACGAAAGACTGTTTAACCCGCGCTAATGTTGTGAATCATTAATCTTTTTCGTCATGTTAAATCTCCGTGAAACCCCGTCCGGCCTCGCCATTAGCGTCCAACTGACCCCTCGTTCCAGCCGCAACAAAATCCTGAAAATTCACGACGGCGCGTTAAAAATCGCCATCCAGGCCCCGCCGGTTGATGGCGCCGCTAATGACGAACTCATCCGCTTCCTCGCCAAGACCTTCTCGCTGCCGAAAAGCAACATCCAAATCACCTCCGGCCACACCGGCAAGCGCAAGGTACTCGCCTTGAATGGAATAACCAAGGCCCGATTTTCAGGAATCCTGGCCGAACTCAGGATTGCCGAATAAATTTGGCCACCAGTTTCCCGGACACCCGCCCAAGCCATTCACCCGCCCGCCGCATCGATTCTTCCTCCGACCCGGCCATTTCCCGCAGGCTTGTCACTTCCGCAAATCCTGCCCGCAAAAATTCTTCGCGGGTTAACTCCGACACCCCCACAATCGCGGCAACCGGCACACCCAGCTCACGCCCGACCCTCATAATGCCATAAGCCGCCTTGCCCAGTCCGGATTGTCTGTCCATTTTCCCCTCCCCGGTAATCAGCAAATCCGCTCCGCGCAATTTTTCCCGCAAGCCAGTTTCTTTGATAATCAAACCTATGCCGCTCTCCATTCGGGCATTTAAAAACCCCATGAACGCCGCGCCAAGGCCGCCCGCCGCACCCGCTCCGGGGATATTCGCAATATCCCTGCCGGTCGTTTTTTCTGCCACACCGGCGTAGTTCTCCAATGCCGCATCCAACAATTCAACCATGTCCGGCGTCGCACCCTTTTGCGGACCAAAAACCCTGGAGGCGCCATGCTCGCCGCACAACCGATTGCCGACATCGCTCGCCACCACAAAACCCGATTCGGCCAAACGCCGGTCCATTCCCGACAAATCAATGGACGCTAACCGCGATAAAGCGGCACCGCCTTCCCCCAACAGTTCGCCATTAGCGTCATGAAAACTCGCCCCCAAAGCCCGCAACATGCCCGCACCGCCGTCATTGGTCGCCGACCCGCCGATACCCGCGATAAACTTGCGACACCCCCTGTCGAGGGCAGACAAAATCAATTCACCGGTTCCATAAGTGCTGGCAACCAGCGGATTTCTTTCCTCATCGCGCAATAGCGGTAAACCGGATGCCGCAGCCATTTCAATCACTGCCGTTCCGTCCGGCAATATTCCGTATTCCGCTTCCACCGGGCGCAGGAGCGGATCATGCACTTGGACCCGGATTAATTCCCCCTGTTTTGCCGTAACCAACGCCCGAACCGTCCCCTCGCCACCATCCGCGACGGCAATTTTAACAACCTCCGCGCCGGGCAACACACGCCGTATCCCGCGTTCAACGGCATCCGCCACCTCCGCCGAACCCAAGCAACCCTTGAACGAATCGCTGGCCACCACGATCTTCATATCGTGATCTCCCTTCTCGGAAAACCGATCAGCACCACCGCCCCCACGATTACCGCCAGCGCCAGCCACTCATTCAACCCCATCCGCTCGTTCGCCAGCCAGATACCCAGCACCATGGCCACCGCCGGATTCACATAGGCATAACTGGTCGCCGCCGCAGGCCGTACCCGGTGCCACAAATACAAGTACGCCGAAAACGCCACCAATGAACCGAACGTGGTCAGGTAGAGAATCGCCAGCCACGACTTCAGGGTCGGCATCGCCTCCAATCGCTCGCCCAGCACGACGCTAACCGTCATCGACGCCGCACCGCCCATGAACATCTGCGCCGCCATGCCCATCGTGCCCTTCGGCAATTGCAAATGCTTCGACCACACCGACCCGAACGCCCAGCCGCAGGCCGCTAACAGCAACAAGGCACCGCCCAACGGGTCCGCGCGCAAATTATGCCCCAAGTTCAACAACAGGATTCCACCCAGGCCGAGCAGGATTCCCAGCCATTCCAGCCGCGTGTTGCGATGTCCCCAGATTTGCGAAAAAACCAGCGTAAACAACGGCACCACCGCCACCCCCAGGGCCGCGACCGCCGAGGCCACCGAACGTTCCGCATAACTCACGATTCCATTGCCGACTGTGATCAACAGCGCCCCGACCAATAATGAATTCAACCATTCCCCCGCCTTCGGCAACGGTTCACCGCGATACTTGGACCACGCCAATAGCAAAAGCCCGGCCACCATGAAACGCAATCCCGACATCATGAACGGCGGCCAGCTTTCCACCCCGAAACGAATTGCCAGATAAGTCGAACCCCAAACCAGATAAACCGCCAGAAAAGCCAAAATCAATTTGCCGCGATTCCCGGAACCTGTAACAGACATAAAGTCTAATAGTAGCACCGACCTTCCGGTTGAACAATCGCGGAAACTTATTGTGTCAGCACAACATCGAACATCCGCACCCTGAGCTTGAAACACAAATTGCGCATACGACGAAACAAATACCACCAGAGTTCGCCATGAAGATATTTGCGGCAAAAGCGTCCCATGGTTTTTCTGTTGTGCGGTTCCTGCTGGCCCCGCTGGCCGATCAAGCTTTTTTCCCCCAATTCATGTGGTTTGATACAATCGGGCACCACTGCTTTTATTGAAACCATGCGCCATTCATGAATTTTCAGCCAATGATCCGAAACCACCCAAACCGGCCATAATTCACGTGACAACACTCTCGCCCCAGCCAATGTGATAAAGTAACCGTAGGCGCCAGAACAAGAACCATATGGATTGACCAGCACCCTGTTTTCCGCCAGCGCCACGCTATCCCGCTTCAAATATTTGGGTACATGCGAAAGCAACACCACAGCGGGCTGCCCCTCGACATAATGTTCACGCAACTTCTCCACCATGGCGGGTACAACGGGCTCCAATCGCGCGTCGTCTTCCAGGATCAACGCGTGGCCGATTCCTTCATCCACCATTTTGCGGTAAATTCCGATATGACTCAGGGCACAACCAATCTCCGGCAAAGTCAACCCCGTGCTTTCCCGCAAGGCACGCTTGCGGTCATAGTTTATTTCGATCTCCTCTGCCGACAAGGCTCGGCCGTCGACTGCCGGGAAAAACTCAAAAGGGTAATCCAAACTGTTTAATTGTCGTGTAATTTGTTCGCGTCGGTCCGCAGCCGACGGCATATTCACAACAAAACAACGAACGGGCCCGGAAAATATCCGGGCCGTCTGACTTTTGGACACACGATGTTCCATACTCATTACAATTCTCCCCCTGGCTATTTTCATGGAAAACAATCCCGCCACAATCAAAAAATCTCCCTTTTGCCCGCATTTACCCAGCAATCTCCGCTTGCGCCCGGCAATCCCGTCCGTCTATGCTGCCGCACATATGAGAAAGTATTGCCTGGCCCTCCTGTTTGCCCTTAGCGTCCTTGCCCCTGCTTGTACCGAGCCCGCCAAGGTTGAAGTAAAAAAACTGGCCCAGTCGGAAACCATGTGGGACGGCACCCCGCTTCCCGCCTATCCCGCCGGACAACCCGAGATTACCATCATCAAGGTCACCATTCCCCCGCACAGCACCCTGGCCTGGCACAAACATCCCTCGATCAACGCCGGATATCTGCTTTCCGGCACGCTAACGGTGGTTTCCGAGAATGGCAAACAACTGACGCTAAAGCCGGGCGATACCTTGATCGAACTGGTAAACAAATATCATTACGGACGCAATGATGGCGCCGACCCGGTGGAAATCGTGGTGTTTTATGCCGGAAAACATGGCGTGCCGTTATCAATCGCTAAATAACCACTCACAGCATATTCACCGCATCCACATCAACAGTTACCCGGATATCCTCCGGCCATTCCTGATTCAGGATTTGCTCCTTGATCACCCGGCTCAAGGTCATCATCTGGCCGGTCATCAGGAACAAATGAAAGCGGTAATGATCGCGGATTTTCTGGATCGGCGCGGGCGCGGGATCAGGAACTTCCTGCTTGCTCGCCATTAGCGTCCGGTCTTCACGCAACCGCTTGGTCGCACTTTCAATGCAAAAGCGGGTTTTTTCCTCCGAACGCCCGCGGAAGCAAATCAACACCGAACGGCGATACGGCGGGTACTGGTGCGCGCGGCGAAATTCCAATTCCTGGTCGTAAAAACCCTCGACGTCATGATGCCGCGCAAACTGGATCGCCGGATGAAACGGCGTGTAACTCTGGATGAACACCTCGCCCGGCTTGTCGCCGCGGCCCGCACGACCCGCCACCTGCACCATTTGCTGGAACACCCGCTCGGCGGCGCGGAAATCGGGCAGTTGCAAGGCCGAGTCACAATTCACAATCCCCACCAGCGTGACATTCGGAAAATGCAATCCCTTGGCAATCATCTGCGTGCCGATCAGAATATCGGTTTTCCCCTCGCGAAAATCCTGCAAGGCCTGCTGGAAGGCATGCCGTCCGCGCATGGAGTCCGAGTCCATCCGGCAAATCCGCGCCCGCGGGAAAAGTTGCACAACCGCGTCCTCGATCTTCTGCGTTCCCGTCCCGGCGTATTTGTATTGGTCAAAACCGCACTCCGGGCAAGCCTGCGGCACCCTCGCCGTGTGGTCGCACAAATGACAGCAAATCTGCGCCGTGGAACGATGATAAGTCAAGGGTACCGAGCAATGCGGACACTCCGCCACATAGCCGCATTTCGGACAACTCAAGCTGGTGGAGTAACCTCGACGGTTGAGGAAAATAATGCTCTGCTCGCCCTTCGCTAACCGCGAAGTCACCGCTTCGCGCAACGCGCTCGCGATTAGCGGCTGTTGTTTATTCACCGGACGTTCCTTGCGCAGATCCAGCACATGAATCACCGGCATCTTGATATCCTCGACCCGCTTGCTCAAAATTGCCGACAAATACTTCCCCTGCGCCGCATTGTACACCGTCTCTAACGACGGCGTCGCTGAACCCAGCACCACCGGCACATTCTCCATCGCCCCGCGCAACACCGCCAGGTCACGCGCCTGGTAATGCGGCGTCTCCTCCTGCTTGTAGGTGTGCTCGTGTTCCTCGTCGATGATGATAATGCCGGTCGTCATTAGCGGCGCAAAAATCGCCGAGCGCGCGCCAATCACAATCCTTGCCCGGCCGTCACGAATCATCTGCCACTGGTCGTGCCGTTCCCCTGCCGACAAATGACTGTGCAATACCGCCACCTTCGTATGCATCGATTCAAACCGGCGGCGAAAACGCTCCACCGTCTGCGGGGTCAGCGAAATTTCCGGCACCAGAATCAGGCCGCTTTTGCCTCGCTGCAACACTTCCGCCAAGGCCTGCAAATACACCTCGGTCTTGCCGCTGCCGGTGACTCCGCGCAGCATCACGGGTTTCGGCTTCTCCGCGTCCATCTGCGACAGGATCATCGTTAGCGCCGCATGCTGCTCGCTGTTTAACATCAGCGCTTTATCACTCCCGCCATTAGCGTCCAGCGGATTGCGCTCCATCCGCTCCAGACTGAGCAACACCAATCCTTTTTCCTCCAGGGCACGCCAAACTGCCGCCGTCGCGCCGCATTCGTTGGACAATTCCGCCATCCAGCCGCTGCCACCGCAATCCTGCAAATACTCCCAGGCCCGGCGCTGCAACTTGGCATTTTTCAGCACGCTAAGCACCGTTTTACGATTGGCGCCCTGCGCGGTCTCCACCCAGTAACGCTGCTTGAACCCATCCTCCTTCGCCCGTACCACGTCGGGCAGCATGCCGCGCAGGCATTGGTTGAAATCGCAGCAATAATAGTCCGCCATCCAGCGCGCCAGCTGAATCAGCACCGGCGGCAGCAAAATCTCCTCGCTGACCAGCTCGATCACCTCGCGGCATTTGGCAACCTGCGGCTCGGCTGGAAACTCGATCGCATAGGCCAGCGCGGTCTTGCGTCCCCACGGCACTTTCAGGCGGTGTCCCGCCCTGACCTTGCCCGCCAATGACGAAGGCAGCACGTAATCGAACATCTTGTCCAGCGCCAGTTCCGGCACCACGCGGACATAGGAATTCGCCCTTGGCGGCTCAAGTGGTAACAACAGATCTGGCGAATTCATTTAAGATTTAAAGTTCCCAATATTTGCACCTCCGGCGCACTTGCATCTGCTTCGCCGGAGGCGCTAACCGTGAAAATCTTAAATCCAAAATCTTAAATCTTAAATCTTAAATTGAGAGTTGTCTTCAACACTCAATTTTCTAGCCTTGTCACATGCGACGCTTTGCCAAAATCCTGCTGCTCCTTGTCGTCCTGCTGTTAGCGGCGGGCGGGGCCTTGTACGTCTGGGGCACCAAGCTGGTGGTGCAAAGCCACAGGTACGAACCGCTGATCGTGGAAGCCGCCAACCGTTACCATATCGACCCCAACCTGATCCGCGCGGTGATCTGGCGCGAAAGCGATTTCCAACCGGATGTCACAGGCCTGGCGCAGGAACGCGGCCTGATGCAGGTCACCCCCGACGCCGGCAAGGAATGGGCCAAGGCCGAGAAATTTGCCACTTTCCGCGAAACCGATCTCTTCGACCCGCGCACCAACATCTTCGCCGGTTCCTGGTACCTGGCGCGCGCCATCAACCGCTGGGCCAGCGCGGATGAACCCGCCGCCTTCGCCCTCGCCGAATACAATGCCGGCCGCACCCACGCCCGCCGCTGGGCCTCCAATTTGCAACGCTGGGAAGCCGCGCCGTTCATCGACAATATTGATTACCCGACCACCAAGGCTTACATCCAAGACATTCTGGAAAAGCGGGACTCTTACAAGACCAATCCCGATTCCCCCTCGGTATACCGGGCTCTGCGCAACGAAATCGCCGCCCACATCTGGCGCTGGCGGCAGGCGATGAGTGTCAAGAAGCGCCCTGTCTCGCCGCAAGGTTCCTGATCACTCGACCACTTCCACCGGCGTGCCGCGGGTCACGGACTTGAACACCTTGACGGCGTTCCAGTTCGCCAGCCGGAAACAACCGTGCGAACCACTGCGGGAAATCTCCATCGGGTCGGGAGTGCCATGAATGCCATAACCCGGCAGCGACAAACTCACCCACGCCAAACCGACCGGATTGTTCGGCCCCGGCGGGATAATCATCCTGCTGGTGATTCCCTCGCGGGCGGCGGCCTCTTTCAGCACCTCGGGATTGAAGGTGTAGTTCGGGTTTAGCGCCCCGGTCACCACGGTTAGCTGGCCGTTCGGCCGTTTGTTCTTGTCCGCCGCAATCGAACACGGGAAGCAGGCCTGCAATTTGCCGTTCCGGTCATACAACAACATGGTGGTTTCGCTCAAAATAATCGTGATCTTGCTGCAACGCGTGATCGGCGCGGAGGGTTCAAGATTCGGCGCGGTGATGACGGTCCCTTCGGCCACGGCCTTGCCGGGGTTCAACTTGCGCATGAATTCCTCGCTGGAATGGAATTTACCGGCCAGCATTTCCCAGCCGTTCTTGTAACCGAGGAAGGTCGCCTTGGCCTTGTCCCGCCACGCGGCAGGCGGCGGATTGATTTGCGACATGTCCTCGGCGGTAACGGTGTACTGGGTGAACGGATTGCCGGGCGTGCCCAGCGCCATGCGGGTCTCAATGTCCAGCAAACCGGTCACCGGCAGGCCGCGACTCTTCTGGTACTGCACAATCGAGCGCTTGCTGCGCATGCCGAAATCACCGTCGATGGTGCCGCAGGAAAAATTCTGCCGTTCCATCTGCACCTGCCAGATGGCGTAATCCATCTCGGTCACCGGGGCCGGCGGAATATCGACCGCTTGCGCGCGCACGGGCGGGCCGCTCGGCGCGGGTGGTGACGGCGTGGTTGACGATTGGACTGCCACCGGCGGAACCGTTTCCGTCGCCGTTGCCACCGGAACAGGCGCAGGAGCGGGAGTCGCAGCAGGTTGTGGTGTGGCCGCTAACGATGAAGTTTCAACCACCGGCGGTGGAGGCGGGGTCGGGGCAACTGCCGGAGTTGGTTCGGGAGCCGGAGAAACCGGGACGTTTTGCGATGTCACTGCCGGGGCAGGCTGGGATTGGGGAGCGGGAGCCGGCTTTGCAGCTTCGGGTGGAGCCTGTGCTGGTTTCCTGGCGGTGGATGCTTGTGATGAATTCGCTGCGCTAGAGCCGCTGGAACGGGCGTATTGTTGCCCGTTAACCGATTGCGTTTTTACTTTTTTTTTACGTCAACGTCGCCCGTGAATACTTCGGCATCCGGGTTTTCCTTAGCAATCTTCTGCGCCTTGACCGCAACGCTCTGGTTCCTGTCCCGTTCCTGGTTAAGCAGATAAAACCCGGCACCGGACAAACAGACGAAGAAAATCAACAACACAATCAAAAAGGCGGAATGATTTCCCTTTTTCGACCGGCGCGGTGCGCTGTTAGCGGTTTTTTTTCTGGTTCTACGTGGAGGCATCGATGCCTGATTATGCAAGGCTTTGGAAAAGTGAAAAGTGAATTATGAAGAGTGAAAGACCCGGCACCGGTATTTTCACTCTTCAATTTTCACACTTCACTCTTCAATAAACGTCGCGGACGTAACGCTTCTCGTCCTTCATCAAGGTCTTGTTGACGTATTCCTCGGCCTGCTCGGTGCTCAAGCCGCCATGCTTGACGGCGATGTCGATCAGGGTCTGGTGCACGTCCTTGGCCATGCGCTTCGCATCGCCGCAGACGTAGAAATAGGCGCCGTCCTTGAGCCACTGCCACAATTCCGCGCCGTTTTCACGCATACGGTCCTGCACGTAAATCTTGGCCAGCTGGTCACGGGAGAAGGCTGTATCGAGCTTGGTCAACAGGCCGTTCTTTTGCCAGGCCTCGAATTCCTCCTCATACAGAAAGTCGGTGGCTTTGTGCTGGTCGCCGAAGAACAGCCAGTTCCTGCCCTTGGCGCCGCGTACTTCGCGTTCTTCCAGGAAGGCGCGGAACGGTGCGATGCCGGTGCCGGGGCCGACCATGATGACCGGGGTATTGTCGTCATCGGGTAATTTGAAATGCTTGTTCGCCGCGAGGAACACCGGCAGGCTGCTGGTGTTCAATTCGGCATGATCGGCCAGAAAACCGGAGCACAAGCCCTTCTTTTCGCGGCCATGGGTACTGTAACGGACGATGGCCACCGTCAGGTGTACTTCGTTCGGATGTTTCGCAATGCTGGACGCGATCGAATATAAACGCGGATTCACGCGGCTCAGGTTGTCGACCAGTTCCTCGGCGGTGAACTTGGCTTCCGGGAATTCGTTCAGCAAATCGAGGTAATCGCGGGTGAAGACAAATTCGCCCAGCACTTCCTCATTGGCGCAGACGGCCGACAATTCGTCCTTCTTCTGCCCCGCCGGGAGTTTCTCGGCAATCGCCTTGAGAAACTTCTTGTTGGCGCGGTTCAAGGTCAGATCCTCAAGCAACAACTTCCGCAACGGCTTGGTGGAACCGTCTTTTTGCGCGATGCCATGGTTAGCGTCCAGGCCGAGCCTGGCGATCAACTCGTCCACCAGTGCCGGGGGATTCTTCGGAAAGACGCCGAGCGAATAGCCGGGATTGTAGTGCAGGCCGCTGCCTTCGAGATTGATGATGAAATGGCGGGTATCCTTGGCGGAACCGGTCTTGCTCAAGGAGCGGTTTTCGGTGATTTTCGCCAGGAACGGGTTGTTCTTGTTATAGGGATTCGGTGCGGGTGCTGTTGCTTCACTCATAAATTTTTCTATATGGTTACAAAATTAAACGAATAGTTTGAATGCAGACGCGGCTTGCGTCAAAGGATTTTTCTAGCGGCCGAAAATGGGCTTTTGGTGTTTTTTTGCCCCGTCAATGGCGCTAACCGTCATTGCCGATCGCCCCGGTCGGACAGATGTCCAACGCGCGCACCGCCGCATCCTCTTCCTCGGGATTGGACGGTTGCTTGAAAAAGAAAACGTAGCTTTGGTCGTCGTTGTATTTCAGCAACATCGGCGCCTCATCGAGGCAGACATGACAGGGCGTGCACGTATCGTCCACATACCACTTGCCCGGAACATTCTCCGGCAACTTGCGGGAAGCATCTGCCATGAACTTATCAATAAGACTTTTTGATATTATTAGCAATGTTTTTTAGCTGATTAGAAAACGTCATTACAAGCAATCGGGTCAGCGCGAACTTCCCTTTGCATGCTGAATTTTCAGCATTGTGCTTGACCATTAGCGTTCCTGCTGATATTTCAGCACCATGGCCAAGCAATTTCCCCACGACCAACTCAGCCGTCGCGAGCGGCAGGTTTTGGAAATCATCATCCGCCTCGGCAACGCCAGCGCGCGCGACATCGAACGCGAACTCCCCGACCCACCCAGCTACTCCGCCGTCCGTTCCGTCCTGCGCATCCTGACCCAACGCAAACTCATCACCAAAAAAGAAGACGCCAACCGCGATATCTACAGCAGCGCGATCCCTGCCGAAGAAGCCAAAGTCTCCGCCCTCAAGACTCTGGTCAACCGTTTCTTCGAAAACTCCATCAGCCACGCCGCCTGCACCCTGCTCAGCCAAAAAGAAACCACGCTAACCGCCAACGAAGCCAAAGAACTCATCGACCTCATCAAAAAGGCGCAACAAAAGGAACGCTAACCATGAACTTTTCCACCCCCTTTGCCATTTATCTGCGTTTACAGGGATATTATCCCCACTTGACCGCCGTGTTTGATTTCCTGCTCAAGAGCGCCTTGATCTTTGTTTTTGCGCTGTTAGTTGCCCGATTGCTCAAACAACGTTCCGCCCTTGCCCGCAATTGGCTCTGGCGCATTTCGTTATTAGCGTTCTTGTTACTGCCAATCTGGCCATTGGCGTCAATTTACATCCATTATCCCAAGTCAATAAATGGCATGAATTTAGAGGCACATCCCGTTCCGCGTGTTCCGTTGATTACCGTCAGCAGCTACAGCGACATACCGGAGAAATTGCACCTGATCAACTCCTACCGCGAGGCGCAAAGGATCGCAATGCCGGACAGAGCTCCATGGGAAAGCTGGGATATTAACGCCAATATGGACGCCTACCGTCCCCTGCCCCTGCGCTGGCTGGAAAGAATGGTGTTGCCAGCGTGGCTCGCCGTTAGTGTCCTGTCTTTGCTTGGCCACTGGATAAAAAGACGTCACGCCATGAAATGGCTGGACAAAAACCAATTGCCTGCCCCGGCAAACATCCGCGCCGTCGCCAATAAATATTTGGGCGCTAATGGCGAAGTCGCCCTCCATCCCGGCGTGCATTCACCGCTACTCATCAAATCCGGACACGCGAAAATTTTCCTGCCCGTGGCAGCGAAAAACTGGCCCGATACTGTTTTGCGTTCCGTCCTCCTGCACGAAGCCGCCCATTTAAAACGTCGCGACCTGTTCTGGCTGGCATTCGCCAACTTCGCCATGAGCGTCTGGTGGTGGAATCCCTTTGTGCGTCGCGCCGTCCGGCACATGGCCTGCGAAGCCGAGCAAGCAGCCGATGACGCGGTTATTCTCGCAAATTGTCCAAATACCGACTACGCCGAAACCTTGGTCGAACTCGCCGCTAACGACGATCTTCAAATCGGCATTCCCTTCACCGGTAAACAATCCCTCGAACAACGTATCCGTTCGCTGTTAGCGACCAACCCGTGGCGCGGCAAAACCGGAAAACTCGCAGCGGCATTCCTGGTCATCGTTAGCGTTGTCAGTCTGGTCGTCATTAGCTCCACAGTTGGCTGGCAAATGCCCGACCTTGTAAAAATTGACAAAATTCCGCCACCTATAGAAATGTCCAAGGAGCAGCAACAATCCGTCGAACAGGCATTACAATCCCTCAAAACACGCCTGACGGCGCAACGCTATTTGCACTTCAAAATCGACTGGAGTCGGGAAGTCACCACGGATGGAAAATCTTCCAATATCCACCCCGATACAGGGTCAGTAGAAGTCTGGATTGATGAATGGAAAAAGGTCTACTACTCCAAAAATTCTTATCAACAGACTTATTTAAACAATGGACGCTACATTTATTCCATCGATTTCTCGAATCAATTTTACCGCCAAGAAGATTCTGACCGAATAACTGGCCTGGAAGTCCAGTATCTTGGTAAATATGAGGAGCAATACATGACTCTCCTTCTACAATCTCATTTTGATTCCATCGGCAAACGAATCATCAATGATGACAAAAAGGAAATCGGTTCAATCAATTGGCACGCTCAATCCATGTTCAGTTTCCACGTCAGCGGCCAACCTTACTACGACGGAACACCCAACGAAAAAACTTACATCCTGAATCCGGCCAAAAACTATGAATTCACCGCTCTCCTGTCCAACGGTAAGGCCGAATGGGAGCTATTGGAATCAGGTACCGACGCTAACGGCCATTTTTACCCCAAACAATATCGCACCACCCGCAATTGGAGAGAAAAACATGAAATCACAGTACAAAATTTCCATGTCACGCTTTTCGAGGTGTTAAACGAATTGCCTGAAAAACTGCTTAACCTGCCTACAGGTCTAACCTTGGAAAAACCGGCAAAAATCAACGTCAATTGGTCAAAATTTGTCGCCAGTCCGGACCCGGAAACTTTGAAAAAAATATCCAGCGTTCCCGAATTTCCACAGCTCCCCACGATGGTGATAGTTCCCGCTAACAGCAAACCCTAAAACTTCGCTATTAGCGGTTGATTATTTCAACGGTGTCAGGCGGACGTTACGGAACTGGAGCGGGCCGCCTTCGCTTTGCAGGGCGATGTGGCCGCTCTTTTTGCCGGCGGTTAGCGCCTCGTTTTTGAAGGTGCCGTTGACGAAAACGGTGATGCGTCCGTCCTGGCAAATGATGTCCATGTTGTTCCATTCGCCGACGGAATTTTCGTTGGATGCGTTCAGCATGGCGAAGTTTTCGCGCTGGGGATTTTTCTCAAGTTTAGCACCGCCCATTTGAATGAAATCGCCCGCACGGCCAGACTGGAGCTGACATTCGATGCTGTTTGGCCAGAATTTGGCTTCCTGCACGAATTGGAAAATTCCGCTGTTGGTGCCTTTGCCGAGGTAACGCCATTCGACGTGCAGACGATAATTATCGTAGACGCCGTCGGTGTACATGTAACCGAAAGGCTGGCCGCTAACGGCGATGACACCGTCTTGGACGCTAAAGACGGATTCCGGCCTGGCGTCGGATTTCGGGTCGAGTTGGAATTTCCAGCCGTCGAGGTTTTTGCCGTTGAACAATTCGACGGTTTGCGCGGTGGCCGCGAATTGAATTGCAAACAAGGCGACGCTAATGGCGAACAGACGCGTGGTTTTCATGGAAATGATTAAGCGTTTTCTCAGCGACTTGTAAACAGAATTTCTTGCAGCGCCGCTTTTAAAGGCAGATAGTGGCGGAATGAAAATCGCGTTGATTGGCTACGGCATTATCGGCAAGGCTTGGAGTGAACACTATGTGGCGGATGGTCATGAGGTCAGAATTTGGAACCGCACGCCGAAGGATGTGCCGCATTTCGTCGCGGATTTGACCACCGCGGTTAGTGGCGCGGATGTGGTGCATATCGTCATTGCCGATCCGCCGGCGATTGAATCCGTGCTGCCCTCCATCACTGCCAACCTGACTCCGGCCACGCTGGTGATCCAGTCTTCCACCAT
Organism: Verrucomicrobiales bacterium; assembly: GCA_031256975.1. Lineage (GTDB taxonomy): Bacteria > Verrucomicrobiota > Verrucomicrobiia > Methylacidiphilales > JAAUTS01 > JAIRPN01. Next base: position 91,808 of record JAIRPN010000016.1, read on the forward strand.
CTCCCCCGATGCCTCGGACAAGTTCCTCTCGCTAATCACCAAGTCGGGCGCGGCTTATGTGGAAGCACCGTTTACCGGCAGCAAGATCGCGGCGGAAAAGCGCGAGAATGTGTTTTTCCTTGGCGGCAATTCACGCGACAAGGACCGCGCCCGCGCGATCCTGTCCTCACTGGGCAAAACCTTCTTCGACATGGGCAGCAACCGCCAGGCCTGTGTAATCAAACTGGCGATGAATCTGCAAATCGCCTCCATTTCGCAAGCCTTGACCGAGGCGCTGGAGTTTTCGCGTTTAGCGGGTATCAGCGATGAAAAGTTCTTCGAGGTGCTGGACAAGAACGTGGCTCATTCCGGTCTCAGCGACTTGAAAAAACCGAAGCTGCTGGCGAATGATTTTTCACCGCAATTCTCGGTCAAGCATCTGCACAAGGATTTGCGGCTGGCCCTGGCCTCCGCGCCGGAAAAACTGCTGCCGCTAACGGCGAAAGCCGCGGAAATCCATGCCGAGGGCATCAAGCAAGGGCTGGCCGAGGAGGATTTCACCGCCTTGATCAAGCTGTTGAAAAAATAAACCTTTTAAGGCACGGGCGGGTAGCCGACGCATTGGTTGTACAAGGCTTCCTGATTGGCGTTGAGTTTGAGCAATTCGCTTAGCGCTTTTTTGTCCAGTCCGGCGCGAAGGACGGTCACCAGATTTTCCGAGGCGCAGAACAGGTACACGTTTTGCCCGATGAAACCGCAATCGATGCAGGCCGCATCGCGGTTGGAAGCCTTGTCGAGGTTGGCGACATACACCAAGTTCAGCGGCGCGGTGGCGACGTATTCCTGCGTGCCGGCGGTTTTGCGATGGTCGCCGGAGGCTTTCGCTATTAGCGTGTTGGCCTTGGCGTCGTAGAGATAAACGCCGCTTTTCAGGAAAACATAAAGATCGATTTCCTGCCGGTTTTGCGAGGACGGGACGGTGCGTTTGTCCTCGCGATTGAAACCGTAGGCGGCCCAGAGCAGGTTGGCGAGGGTTTGCTGGTCGAGGTCGCGGTTGGCGTATTGGCGGGTGGATTTGCGCTCGGCCAGGGCCTGCATCAACGGCTTGCCGCCGGTTTTTTGCGGTGCGGGGAGCCGGAGGTCTTGCGCGGACGCTAATGACGGGATGACGGTTAGCGCCAGGATCAGGGGGAGTAGTGTTTTCATGGTTGGTATCTTATGGTTTGTTATTTGAGCTGGTAAAAACGCCAGCGGATTTCGTTCTCGAAGGCACGCAGACTGGGGTATTGGAAGTCGGTGCCGTTGCGTTGCAGGCCCAGATTCCATTTGTCCTCCGGCACATAGCGGTGCCAGGTTTTGAGAAAGGCGTGGATTGGATCGGGTTTTTCCAATCGCAGCGCGATGCCGTTCCAGATGAAGTTGGTATTCGCGTCCAACATGAGACAGAGACGGTAGGGGTTGCGCTTGATGAAACATTCGAAGCGGAATTCGGGAGTATCAGCCACGGTGGATTGAAACTCGGAAACATATCTGGTTTCTCCTTTGGCCCCCTTAACCTCGACTATTTTTTCTTCACGCGCTCCCCTCATATGCCGTAAAAACCCCGCCGCTAACAGCAAAACCTCCTCCGCGCGGAAAATTTCCCGCCGCCCCAAGGCGTCGGCGAGGATAAACGCCTCGTCGTTAGCGTCGATCCGATTGAAAAAACGGCCTTGCGGCAGGCGCGGAATATCACTGTCCGCTGCAATCAAGGTGGGAAGGCCTTTCGCCATCAGCGCCGCCCGGAATGCGATGGCATCCTCGATGGGAATGCCGCTAACCACGATCCCGAACAACTCCCGCGCGATGCGGGCACAATCGGCCTTGCCCACGCTCGGGGCCGCCACCGAGGCTTCTTCCAGCGATTGACGGTCGATAACCGTATCCAGCGACGACTGGATCAGGGAGTAGGTTTCCATGCCAAATTTGTTACCAATCCGTTTGCGGACTGGCAAAGCAAATATCCACCGTAGTGCAAGGCCTATTACAATATGGCAATTTTTTAAAAAAAGTGGTTGGAATTATTACCGCATTTGTTGCAGACTAGAGGCCTGATGCGTTCATTTCTAATACCTCTGTTCAGATGGAGTTTCATCGCATGCGTTTGCGCCTGCTTGTTCACTTTCACGGTTAGCGCCCAGGATGCTCCCCCGACCACCTCTTACGGACTGGCCCAGGCGGGGTTCAAGGCGTATCAGGAAGGCAAATACCAGGAAGCCGTAACATTGCTGGAACAATTGATCCAGAAATATCCCACCGCCGAAGAAGCGCCGAACGGCCGCTATCTGCTCGGCTTGTCCTATTACTCGGTTGGCAAATACGCCGAGGGTGTGAAGATGTTGTCCGACACCAAGGGACTCGACCCCAAATTCCTGCCCATCGCCCAGTTCCACCTCGGTGTCTGCTTGTACCTGACCGGGGAATACGACAAGGCCTACCCGTTGTTTGACACGGTGCTCAAGTCCGACAACAAGGACATGCAACCTTACGCGATGTTCTATTACGCCCGCGCCAAGCTCGACCAGGCCAGCAAGAATCCGGCCATCGCCAAACAGGCCGCCGCCGACGGTGCCGTCAAGATCGACCAGCTCATCAAGACTTTCCCCGACAGCGACATCATCGGCGACGCGATCATGACCAAGGCCAACCTGTTCATCGTGGCGCGTGATTTCACCCAGGCCGCCCAAGTGTTGATGGACTTGCAAAAGCGCCCCGATTCGAAGGACATCGCGCTCGATATCGATTATCTGCTCGGTTACGCCTACACCCAGCAGGCAAAGTCCCTGCGCGACGAGTATAAGAACGACGAGGCTGCCTCGGCCATCGACAAGGCCCGCGAAGTGTATAGCCGCCTGGCAAAAAACGACAACCTGGTCGTCGCCAACAACGCCGCTTTCCAGCTCGCCGACCTCGAGTTCGACGCCGCGATGGTGGCCGAACCGCAGGACCGTGAAGCCGCCTTCCAAAAAGCCATTGACGCCTATCGCTCCCTGAAGAGCAAGGACAGCCTGATTGCCGCGCAGACCCAGACCGTGCAGGGCATCCGCGACGACATCGGCAAATCAGCCAGCGACAAAAAACGCGTCACCGCCCTGACCCGCCAGCTGCAGCGCGAGGAACAAAAACTGGTCAACCTGCAAAATTCCGCCGACCAGGCTACCAGCGGCCTGATGCGCATTGGTGATTCCTACCAGCGCATGGGCAAGTATGACGAGGCCCGCATCATATACCGCGCCGCCCTGCCCACCGCCGACAAAGACCAGTCCGCCAACATCAACACCCAGATCATCATCACCTACGCGCTGCAGGGCCAAAGCCAGAAAGCCGAGGACGCCTACACCAAGTTCAAGCAGGAGCACGCCAACGACCCGAACGCTTCCGCCATTCCCTACTTCCTCGGCATCGCCTTCACCCAGGAAAAGAAATACGACGAGGCGATCAAGAAATTCGAGCAATTGCTGAAGGATTATCCCAAGAGCCAGTACGCCATCCGCGCGCCGCAGGGCATTGCAACCTCGTATCTCGCCATGGGCAAGGTTGACGAAGCGCTCAAGACCTACGACGATTTCATCAAAACCGCTCAAGTCAGCCCCGAAGAACTGGACAGCGCCAAACTGATGCGCGGTTATGCCTTGTTGCAGGCAAAGAAATATCCGGAAGCGATTGCCGCCTTCCAAGCCCTGGCCTCGAGCGCCAAGAATCCGGCGGTGCGCGAGGAAGCCTCCATGCGCGCCGGTGATTACCTCAACAGCACCGGCAAGCAGGACCAAGCCATCGAAAGCTTCCAGACTTTCATCAAGAATTTTCCCGACAGCGCCAATGCGCCGACCGCCGCCTACTCCATCGGCTGGGCCTACGAGGGACAAAAGAAATATTCCGAGGCAATCAAGGCTTACCAGGACGCCATTGAAAAATATCCCAACGACAAGGCCAACCAGTTGAAATGCTACGAGCGCATCTGGCGCTGTTACCTGGCCCAAAATGATTACGACAGCATGATCAAGGCGCAGGACGCCCAAATCGCCGCCTTCCCCGACAGCGACCGCAACATGGCGGCCTATTTCGAACGGGGCAAATATCTGGAAGATAAGAACAAGCCGCTTGCCGACATCAGCGTCGCCTATTACAAGGTCACCGACGCCTTCAACGCCCTGCCCGACAGCATGAAAACCGGCGACAGCGGCAAAAAAGCCCAACAGTATCCCAGTTCGGCCCTGCTGCGTTTGGCGGGCTTGTACCTGAAGGAAGCCTTGAAACTGGGCAATTTTGAAATCCTTGCCGACGACAAACTCACCACCTGGAAGGATTACATCAACAACGCTTACAAGGCCATCGACCTGTCCCTGCAAAAATACAACCTGGCCAACCTCGGGCTGGAATTGCAGAACATGAACAAGATCCAGTTGTTGCGTATCAAGGCCAAGCTCGCCACGCCTGAAGACGCCACCACTTACCTCAGCACCCTGGCCGGCACCTTGAACGACAAGGTTTCCTCGACACAGATCATGATCGCCCGCGCCGCCTTCGTCTATGAAATGGACAACAAGACCCAGGCCCTGAATTTCTACAAGGAAGCTTTCGGCAAGGTGGAGAAACCGACCGACATCACTTGGCAGGATTATGACCGCTACGGTTCCATCCTGCTCGACAACAAGGACTGGCAGGAAGCCAAGGGCGTGTTTGAAACCCTGCAAAAAACCTATGAAAAACCGCAGCAGGCGCAGGCCGCCGCCACTTACGGGTTGGGCGCGGTTGAGAGCGGCCTGGGCAACGTTGACAAGGCCGAGGAATATTTCAAGGACTTGAAGGCCAAGTATCCGTGGTCGGAAAAATTGCTGAGCGCCGATTACCAGCGTGGCTTGGCGCAAGCCGGCAAGGGCAATTATGAGGATGCGCTGAAAATCTGGAAAGGCGTGATGAACAGCACCGCCCAGAACGCCAACGAAGTGAAGTCACGCGCGCTGATTTCCTTCGCCGAGACGCTGATCGCCATGGGCGACAAGAATGTCCCGACCGAGGAAATCAAGCAGAAGGACAAACCCGACCTGAACATCTACGAACTGGCCGCGCAATACGGGTTGAAATCGCATTTCTACTACCCCGACGAGCCCAGTTCGCCGCAGGGATTGTACATCGCCATCCAGATGTACAGCCAGAAACTGAACAAGAAGGCTGACGCCAAGAAGTGGTTCGACACTCTCAGCCAAAAGTACCCGACCTCGCCCTGGACCTCCAAGGCGCAGGGACTCTTGTAAAGCAAAGAAGCACAGAGATTCTTGTCCGTACTTCTGTTGGTTATGGCACAGGCAGGAATGCCTGTGCTACACTGCCCGAAACATGAGAGCCCCGACCAAGCAGACCGCGGAGCAATTGCGCGTCCTGAAGCAAACCTACCCGGATGCGCATTGCGAGCTGGATTTCGCCAATCCCCTGCAATTGCTGGTCGCCACCATTTTGTCGGCCCAATGCACCGATGTACGGGTCAACATGGTTACCCCCAAGTTATTTGCCAAGTATAAAACCGCCCGCGACTACGCTAATAGCGAGCTGCCCGAGCTAGAGGACATCATCCGCAGCACCGGGTTCTTCCGCAACAAGGCCAAAAACATCCGCGCCTGCTGCCGGCAACTGGTCGCCAATCACCGGGGTGAAGTCCCCCAAACCATGGAGGAGCTTTATGTCCTGCCCGGAGTCGGCCGGAAAACCGCCAATGTGGTGCTCGGCAACGCCTTCAATATCAACGAGGGGGTGGTGGTTGACACCCATGTTTCGCGATTAGCCGCCCGCCTGGGAATCACTCGGCAAAAAGACCCGGTTAAAATCGAGAAGGATTTGATGAAGCTGATCCCGCGGGAAGATTGGGCCCTGCTATCCCATCTGCTGATCTGGCACGGACGCCGCCGTTGCAAGGCAAGAAACCCCGATTGCCCGCACTGTGAGTTGCAAAAACTCTGCCCCAGCTTCGGCAAAGTCTGAATAATCCCAAAACACCAACCGCCAAATATTATTTAAAACACTTCCCAAAACCGGAAAGTTTCCACAAAGAAACTTCCCTATTAGCGTAATTTGCATTCAATTATAAACTTTAACGTTAATCTTCATTTTTGTTGTCCCACAAAAATAGTATTGGATTAATCATTAGTCTTTGCCTAGTTTGTCTGCTTAACAAATTAGAAGGACGATTTTTTGAAAACAGGTGTCATATTTTCCGGGCAGGGCGCCCAGTTCGTGGGCATGGGCAAGGATTTGGTCGAGGCACATAGTGAGGCGGCCTCCCTGTTCGCGCAAGCGGACGCACTGTTGCAAAACGGTTTTCAAGATGCTTGCTTCAATGGCCCGGACGAGAAACTGACCGATACCAGCTATTGCCAGCCGGCTTTGTTCGTCCACGGCCTTTCGCTATTGGCGATCCTGAAAAAACTGCGTCCCGACTTCCAATTCCAGTCCACCGCCGGCCTTTCCCTTGGAGAATTCACCGCCCACACCGCCGCCGGGCATTTCCGTTTTGAAGACGGCCTGAAACTGGTCGCCAACCGTGGTCGCCTGATGCAGGAAGCCTGCCTGAAGACCAAGGGCGGCATGCTCTCGCTGATCGGCGCCACCGCCGAGCAAGCCCAGGAATTGGCTGCCGCCACCGATTTGGAAGTCGCTAACTACAACTGCCCCGGCCAGATCGTCCTGAGCGGCGCGGCGGAGAAGATCGCCGAAGCCGCCGAAAAAGGCAAGGCCATGGGCCTGAAGCGCGCGTTGCCGCTAAACGTGGCAGGCGCCTACCATTCCCGTTTGATGAAGTCCGCCCAGGAAGGGTTAAAGCCGGTACTCGACGAAGTCACCGTTAACGCCTCGGATATCGCGGTTTACAGCAACGTCACCGGCAAGCGCGTGATCGGCAATGCCGAGATCAAGGAAACCCTGCTCCGCCAGGTCACCGGCAGCGTCCGCTGGCAGGATTGCGTCGAGGAAATGATCCGCGACGGCGTCACCCAGCTCATCGAGCTCGGACCCGGCAAGATCCTCGCCGGCATGTGCAAGCGCATCAACAAGGATATCCCCTGTATCAGCATCGGTTCGCTGGCGGAATTAACCGCCGCGCAATCGGAAATCAAATAAGCCGGCGCTAACGGCGAAACCGCTAACCATCCACTTCCCAACATGAAACTCAGCAACCAAACCGCCATTGTCACCGGCGCCAGCCGCGGCATTGGCAAGGCCATCGCCCTCGCGCTCGCGCGTGAAGGCTGCAACATCGCCGCGGTCGCCCGCAGCGATTCCTCCGCCAACAGCATTGCCGAGGAAATCAAGGCGCTTGGCGTCAAATTCGCCGGTTACGGCGTGGATATTTCCTCCTCGGCCTCGGTCAACGAATGTGTCGACAAGGTGCAAAAGGAATTTGGAAACATCGACATCCTGATCAACAACGCCGGCATCACCCGCGACACGCTAATCATGCGCATGACCGACGAGGATTGGGATTCCGTGTTGCAAACCAACCTGAAGGGCGCCTTCAACTGGACCCGCGCCGCCACCAAGTACATGATGAAGGCCCGCAAGGGCAAGATCATCAACGTCGGCTCCGTCATCGGCCTGCACGGCAACGCCGGGCAAGCCAACTACGCCGCCGCCAAGGCCGGCCTGATCGGCCTCACCAAGTCGGTGGCAAAAGAACTTGCGGGCCGCAACATTACTTGTAACGTCATCTGCCCCGGCTTCATCCAGACGGATATGACCGATGTTCTTTCAGAGGAATTGAAGCAGAAGCTGCAGGAGCAAATCCCGCTCAAACGCCTCGGTGCGGCGGGCGATGTCGCCGAGCTGGCGCTGTATCTGAGCTGTGCCGGTTCGAATTACATGACCGGCCAGGTGCTGACCGTTGACGGAGGTTTGTTCATTTAAGTGAAACAATTTTGGCGCGGCGGGATTGACAAAATTTCGCTTGCACCTAGTAACAACAAAAGGTAGGAGTAAAAAGATGTCCGATAAATCAATTGAAGATAAAGTAAAAGAAATCATTGTGGAACAACTGAGCGTCAATCCCGAACAGGTGACGCCGGAAGCCAAGTTCATCGAAGACCTCGGTGCCGACTCGCTGGACGTCGTCGAGCTCGTCATGGCCTTCGAAGAGCACTTCTCGATCGAAGTTCCCGATGAAGACGCCGAAAAGCTGACCAGCGTCGGTGATGTTCTGAAGTACATTGAAGAAAAACAGGAAAGCAAATAAGCTGATTCCAATCTCTCTTGGAAAGGGCACTTAAATCAAGTGCCCTCTTCATTTGAAATAAAAACTCAAAACGCGAAATCCGTAGCGCAAAAATAATCTGCCGGGAAGACCTGCTCCTCGCCTCGCCATTAGCGGGCGGTAAATTTCAGGAACCAGATTCCCAATGACAGGCTCGGACATCGCTTTGGGTTAAAACAATAACCCGGACAAGCCGGAACCGTCGCGCGGTCGACGAAAAAACGAGGCCGCCAATGGTGAAACTTGTCGGATTTTTGATTTTGAGTTTTTATGATAAATGCTAATCGCAGAGTTGTAGTCACCGGCCTGGGAGTTTTGACTCCCCTTGGCAACGATCTAAACACCACTTGGGACGGATTGATCAACGGCAGGAGCGGCATCGCCCCGATCACCACGTTCGACGTTTCCCAGTATTCCACCAAATTCGGTGGTCAGGTTAAGAATTTCGAAGCCACCCCTTATTTCAAAAACCCCAAGGACGCACGTCGTTGCGACCGCTACACCCAGCTCGCCTTTGCCGCCACCAAGCAGGCCTATGACGATTCCGGGCTGGATCCGAACAAGTTGAATCCGGAACGCTGTTCCGTGCTAGTAGGTTCCGGTATTGGCGGCTTACAAACCCTGGAAGACCAGCACAGCGCCCTGGTCAACCGCGGCCCGAACCGTGTTTCGCCGTTCATGATCCCGATGATGATCAGCAACATGGCCGCCGGCCTGCTGGCCATCGAATATAATTTCCAAGGACCGAGCTTCTCGGTCGTTACCGCCTGCGCCACCGCCAACCAGGCGATTGGCGAAGCCTGGCGCCACATCATCACCGACGAGTCCGACGTGGTCATCGCCGGCGGTTCCGAAGCCGCCGTCATTCCGCTCGGCCTGAGCGGTTTCGGCGCCATGAAAGCCCTCAGCACCCGCAACGACGCCCCGGAAAAGGCCTCCCGTCCCTTCGACAAGGATCGCGACGGCTTCGTCCTTAGCGAAGGCGCCGGTGTCATCATTCTGGAAGAACTGGAACACGCCCGCAAACGCGGCGCCCGTATCTATGGCGAAATCGTCGGCTACGGCGCCACCACCGACGCTTACCACATGACCGCCACCGCCCCCGAAGGCCGCGGCGGCGCCCGTGCGGTCAAGCGCGCCTTGGACATCGCCAAATTGAATCCTTCGGACGTGCAATATGTGAACGCCCACGGCACCTCCACCCCGCTCGGCGACGTGGCGGAATCGCAGGGCATCAAGTCGGTCTTCGGCGAACATGCCAAGAGCGTCTGGGTCAGCTCGACCAAGTCCATGACCGGTCACCTGCTCGGTGCCGCCGGCGCAGTTGAATTGTCGGCCTGCTTGAAAGCCATCCAGACCGGCATCGTTCCGCCGACCATCAACCTGGAAAATCCCGACCCGGAATGTGATTTGGACTACGTGCCAAACGTGGCCCGACAGGGTAAAATCGACGTGATCGTCAATAATTCCTTCGGTTTCGGCGGACACAATGCTTGCATTGTCGCCAAAAGGCTGGTTTAATACTCGGCTCCATTTAAGGGAAAGAATTTATGAAGATCGACACACATCCTGAGTACAAAGAGACGACGATTAGCTGCGCGTGCGGCGCGGTGTACACGACCCGTTCCACCCGCGAGGACATCCGCATCGGCATCTGCGCCGCCTGCCACCCGTTCTACACGGGCCAACAGAAATTCGTGGATACCGCCGGTCGCGTCGACAAGTTCAAGAAGCGTTTCGGCACCGTCAAGGCTTCCGAAGCCGTTGCCGCTGGCAAAAAGAAGAAATAGCTTTTTCAACGCTAACTTTGAAAATGGCCGGGATGTTTCCGCATCACGGCCATTTTTATTGCCGCTAACGACAAGACGGATTCCGGGCCATGAACATCCAACCGCACATTGAACGACTGCAAAAGCGATTCGCCGAACTTGAGGCGCTAATCGCCAGCCCCGACTTGTTTAACGACAACGTCAAGGCGCAAGCCGTGTTGAAGGAACATGCCCAAATCAAGAACACGCTCGCTATTAGCGTCCAAATCATCCAACTCGAAAAATCCATCGCGGAAAACAAGGAACTGATCGCCGTCAATGACGATCCCGAACTGACCGCCCTGGCACAGGAAGAACTCCCAACGCTGGAAGAACAGCTTCCCAAACTTCGGCAAACCCTGCTCACCAATATCCTGCCGCCCGATCCGAACGACTCCCGCAACACCATCGTGGAAATCCGCGCCGGAACTGGCGGCGATGAAGCCGGCATCTTTAGCGCCGACTTGTTCCGCATGTACAGCCGTTACGCCGAAACCGCCGGCTGGAAAATCGAAGTGATGGACAGCAGTCCCTCGACCATGGGTGGTTACAAGGAAATCATCTTCACCATTAGCGGTGACGATGTGTTCAAGAAAATGCGTTTTGAAAGCGGCGTGCATCGCGTCCAGCGCGTTCCTGCCACTGAAAGCCAGGGGCGTATCCACACCTCCACTTCCACCGTCGCCGTGCTGCCCGAGGCGAAGGAAGTCGACCTCGTCATCAGACCGGATGAAATCCGCGTCGAAGTCTGCCGCGCAGGCGGTCCCGGCGGTCAGGGCGTCAACACCACCGATTCCGCCGTGCAAATCCTGCACATCCCCAGCGGCATGATCGTGCGCTGCCAGGACGGACGCTCGCAATTGAAAAACCGTGACAAGGCGATGAATATTTTGCGCTCCCGTTTGCTGGAGAAAAAACAGGACGAGGAAAACGCCAAATACGCCGCTAACCGCAAACAACAAATTGGCAGCGGCGACCGCACGGAAAAAATCCGCACTTACAATTATCCGCAAAACCGCATCACTGATCACCGCATCAATTACACGATGTACAATCTCGAAGCCTTCATGGAAGGTAATATCGAGGAATTGATCGGTGCCCTGCAGGTCGCCGATGTCGAACTGCGCCTCGCCGAGCTCGACAAATCCTGATTTTCAGCCACAAATAAGTGCTGAATCATGTCCTTTTCCTTTTTTAAAGGCATCAAACCGCTAACGCTGAAAGGCGCCTTGCGGGACACCTTCGCGGGTCTGTCACTCGCGTCCATGAACATTCCCCAATTGCTCGGTTATGCCCGCATCGCCGGAATGCCGCCGGTGGCCGGGCTGTACGCGGGATTCCTGCCGCTTATCGCCTTCGCAGTGTTTGGCTCCTCGCGTCATTTGGTGGTGGCCGCCGATTCCGCCACCGCCACGATTTTTTCCAGCCACTTGTCCGGCATCGCCCCCGCTTCCAGTCCCGAATATATCGCCCTCGCCGGCATGACCGCTTTGTTCACGGCGTTGTTCCTGCTATTGGCGCGCATTTTCCGTTTTGGCTTTCTGGCCGATTTTTTATCCAGCACCGTGTTGGTCGGTTTTCTGGCCGGTGTCGGCGTACAAATCGGAACCGCCATGCTGGGCGACATGTTCGGCATTAACGCCGGTTCCGGCCACAGCGTTACACAGGCTGTTTCCATCATCAAACAACTGTCATCGATTCAACCGGAGACACTGCTGATTTCCATCTTTGTGGTGGTCATCATCCTGATTTTCAAGCAATGGAAACCACGCTGGCCGGTTGCGTTGCTGCTGGTGGCCGGCGCCATTGTCGTTAGCGCCCGTACTGACTTCGCGGGCCACGGCATCTCGGTGATCGGTCCGGTAATGGGCGGCTTGCCGGAATTGCGCTGGCCGGCGGTTTCCTGGAGGCAGGCTTTGGACTTGCTGCCCATTGCCGCCTCCTGCTTTGTCATCATCATCGCCCAAAGCGCGGCCACCAGTCGCGCCTTCGCCGAGCGCTATGGCGAACGTTCCGATGAGAATGCCAATTTGCTGGGCTTATCGGCGGCCAACCTAACGGCGGGACTAAGCGGTGCTTTTGTGGTCAACGGCAGCCCGACACAAACCGCCATGGCCGATAATGCCGGTTCGCGCAGTCAATTCGCCCAGCTCATATTTTCCGGTGCAGTGGTTGTGGTGCTGCTGTTTTTGTGCCGCTGGCTGCAGTACCTGCCGCACTGCGTGTTGGCTGGCATCGTTTTCACCATTGCAATCCGGCTGGTCAATGTACGCACCATGCTGGCCATTCGCCGTGAGAGCCCGGGCGAATTCCGACTGGCGCTCATCACCGCGCTGGCGGTCGTGTTCATCGGCGTGGGAAATGGCATTCTGCTGGCCATTGCCTTGTCCCTGCTGCGCCATGTACGCCACAGTTACCGTCCCAACAGCACCGTGCTGGTGGAAGACAATGAGGGGCATCGCTGGTCGATGCCGGCGGATTCCGGCACCCAGACCGCCCCCGGACTGATCGTGTTCCGTTTTAATGCGGACTTGTTTTACGCCAACGACCATTATTTCTGCGATGAGGTGCGCCGCCTGATCAAGCACGCGCCAACGCCAGTGAATTGTTTCATCGTGGATGCCGGTGCCATGACCGACCTTGATTATTCGGCGGGACGCACCGTGAATGAATTGTGCAAGGAATTGGCTCAAAAACAAATCCGGATCATTTTCGCCCGCGTGAGCAATTTCCTGCGCGCTGACATGGACCGCCATGGCATTACACCGGTCATCGGCTTGCAGAATATTTACCCCACCCTGCACCAAGCACTGGAAAAATTCCCGCCCAATCCAACATCCAGTCAGGCCTGACCCAGACGCCGGACCTGTTTATAACGGAAGCAATCCGTGAAGTGATCGTTCACCATGCCCGTCGCCTGCATATAGGCGTAACAAATCGTGCTGCCGACAAACTTGAATCCGCGCTTGGACAAATCCTTGCTCATCGCGTCGGACTCGGCGGTTTTGGCGGGAACCTGACCCGGTTTATTCCAGTGATTCTGCCTCGGCTTGCCGCCAATAAATTGCCAGATATACCGGTCGAAGGAACCGAATTCCTCGCTAACCGTGAGATAAACCTTGGCGTTCCGGATCGCAGCGGCGATTTTCAACCGGTTGCGGATAATGCCGGGATCCGCTAACAGCCGTGTCACCTTGCGCGCGTCATAACGGGCGATTTTTTCCGCGTCAAATTCGTCGAAGACCTCGCGGTAACGTTCACGTTTCTTCAGCACCGTATACCAGCTTAACCCGGCCTGCGCGCCTTCCAAAATCAACATCTCGAACAAATGACGGTTGTCATGACAGGGCACCCCCCATTCCTCGTCGTGATACTTTTTGTACAATTCATCATGCGGCCACGGACAGCGTTGCGGTTCCCGGTTCATAGGCGCTAACGCTGGCAGAAAATCCGCCTTTGCACAAACATTCTTGCCATTGGCGCCGCGACCTGTTAGCAAACAGCGCATGCCAGTCGAAGCCGGTGGTTTGCAATACTTGATTCAGGATGAATTGAACGCAAGCGAGCGTTTGTTGTGGAGTGCGCAACCTCGTCCTTCCCGCCTGGCGAGGAAAAGCCTGCCGCTCGTATTGTTCGGCATCCCGTGGACAGCCTTCGCCCTGTTCTGGACCGCCGGCGCGTCCGGCTTCAAAATGCCGGACTTTCATCATGTGGAAAATCTTTTCCCGTTGTTCGGATTGCCGTTCATTCTGATCGGCTTGGGCCTGCTGACCTCGCCGTTCTGGATTATGCGCAAGGCCAAATCAACCGTTTACGGGCTCACCACCGAGCGCATCATCATCATTTCGCCCAAGTTATTCGGCGGGATCAATATCCGCTCGTTGCCACCCGACCAACTTACCGACATCAACCGGGTGCAATTGGCCGACGGCAGCGGGGATGTCATCCTGCACCGGGATATCACCCCTAACAGCAAAGGCGGCAACAATGTCAGTGAAGTGGGCTTCTTTGGTATACAGAATGCCAAGGAAGTAGAGCAATTGGTCCTGGCCTTGGCCGCAAAAAAATAATTTCATCCCCAAGCTCTGCTTTGTCTTGCAAGCATCAGCATTGCAGCTTAGGCTACAAGTCGTAAGGGATAGTTTATGGCCATATCGTTGAAAAAAAGCACCATCCGCCTATCCTCTGATTCCAAGGACCGGGCAATCGCATTAATGAAATCCCTCATCCGGGTGAATTACTTCAAGAATGTCATTCCCTCGGAAATTGAGCTGAGTCGGCAATTACGAATTCCCCGCTCCGCCATCGGTTTTGCCATGCAGATTTTGCAGGCGGAGAAACTAGTAACCCGCTCTGCGGACGGGCAAAGCTGGACCTACAATGTGTGGGAACACCAAGCTCCCGCGGGCAAGGTCGGCTTCGTGGTCAACGTCAATATTCTCGGCGGCTGGTACAGTGTATTCCAGGACTGGCTGGTCGGTTTCGAGCAGTTGATGTTTAGCGAAAGCTACCAGACCGAATTGATTTACGACTTCATCTCGGTGGAAAACAAAATCGAGAAAATCGACAAAGCCTGGCAGGGCGGCGTGATGGGATTTGTGTTTGCCAGCCGCACGGAACAGTCCTTGCGCAGCCATTTGATCCATTCGGAAATGCCCTCGGTGATCGTCGGCAGCGCCACGATCGAGCAGGAAGAACTCGGTTGCATCACCATGAACAACCGGATGGGCCTTAGCAAAATCATCCGCTTCCTGACCGGGCAAAACCACACCGACATCGGTTACTACACCGTCGGCCTGGAATATCATGACGGTTTCCGCGAACGCTATTACGCCTACCAGTACGAGATGAACCAGCGCGGCCTCACCCCTCATTTGGAAATGGCGCAAAGCGAAGCGCACAGCGAAATCTCCGCCAAGCGCGCGGCGGAAATGTATTACAGCATGCCCAAGAAACCCTCGGTCATCGTCTGCGGCAGCGATCGCGAGGCCTATGAATTGGCCACCGAGCTGAAGCATCTCGGCATCGAGGTTCCCCATCAGGTGGGAGTAACCGGTTTTGACAACAACCATTACGGACAAATTCTGGAACCCGCCATGACCACCATCGACATCTCGGCGGTGGAAATGGGCCGCGTTGCCGCCAACTACCTGCTCAATGAAATGCAGGTCCGGCAAATGCCCATTAAGATTGAATTGCCAACCGAGCTCATCACCCGCAATTCAGTGCATCCGGTGATTACCGGGCGGAAACAGCAGAAGACCCAGGTGCTGGGTGTCGAAAGCAGCCAGATTATCAGTTACTAAAAAATCACGCTAACGGCGAAACCAGTTATTCAAGTTTAGCGCCAACCTTGAGATGGCAACCGCGCGCGAACTCCGCCGCATGCATGCGCTTGCGGCTCTCCAATTGCACTTCCCGCAATAACAAACCGCCCTTGGCGGCTGCCACCAATACCCCGTGATCATCAATACGCAACACGGTTCCCGGCTCACCCCTGGCCCGGTTGGAGATAATGGTGTCGTAAATTTTCAGCATCTTTTTGCCCTCGTCGGTCGCTAACCACGCATAAGCCGACGGCCACGGCGACATCGCACGAATATGCCGGTCGATGGCCTGTTGTTCCTGATCCCAATTGATATGCCCGTCCTCTTTCTTCAATTTCCCCGCGTAGCTGGCCTGTTCCTTGTCCTGCGGCAGACGCGGAGCTTTTCCCTTGGCGATCAGTTTCAACGCATCCATCAACGCGCCCGGCGCTAACAATGAAAGTTTGTCGTGCACCACTCCGGCCGTGTCGTCATTGGCGATGCGCAATTCCTGCTGCAACAGGATGTCACCGGTATCAAGACCGGCGTTCATCCACATCACGGTAATGCCGGTCTTGGAGTCGCCATTGCGAATCGCCGCCTGAATGCAGGAGGAACCGCGGTACTGTGGCAGCAGCGACGCATGGATGTTCAGGCATCCCAGCGGCGGCAGGTCCAGCAATTTCTGCCGCAAAATCTGGCCGTAGGCGCAAACCACGGCGAGGTCGGGCTTGAGATACTGGATTTGCTCCAATGCGGCGGGGGAATTGATATTTTCCGGCTGGTAAACGCTTTGGTGCTTGGCCAATGCCGCCTGCTTGATCGGCGACGGAGTCAGTTTAAGCTGGCGTCCCGCCGGACGGTCCGGCTGGGTGATCACGCCGACCACTTTGTAAACATCACTTTCCAGCAACGCGTTTAGCGCCGGCACGCCGATTTCTCCCGAGCCTATATAGACAATTCTCATGTACAAAGTTGGCTATGGCACGCTAACGGTCAATTAATCCGCCTTGATGTTGTTCAAAATGGTGCGCAACACCTGGTAAGGTTGCGCGGTGGCGTCAATTTCCACGATGTTCGGCTTGCCGAAATATTCCAGCAACGGCTTGGTCTCCGCCTCGTACTGCGCAAAACGCTCGCGGATCACCTCGTCCTTGGCGTCGTCGAGGCGGTTGTCCTTCAACGCACGCTTGCGCATGCGCCGCATCAAGGTCTCGCGGTTCGGGCAGGACAGGTGAAACACTTTTTCTACCACCACAAATTCATCCATGATCTCAGCCTGCCTGACGTTGCGCGGGATGCCGTCGAGCACCAGGTAGTCCATTTCCGGCTTGTACCGGCCGAGGGCAATCATGTTGTCGATGTAGTTTTCCCACAGTTCGATAGTGATATTGTCGGGAACCAACTGCCCCTTGCTGGAGTATTCCATGAAGGCCTTGCCAACGTCGGTGCGCAAGTCAAGGGAACGGAACACATCGCCACAGGCCAAATGGAAAAAACGCGGAATGGTTCCCAGTATCTTACCTTGTGTCCCCTTGCCGGAACCGGGGGCGCCCAACAACAAAAAAGTTTTTCTACGCACGGCGCTAAACTACACAAGAAGAATTCAAAACGCAATCATATCACTATTAGCGGTGTTATCTGTCGGATTAGCGTTGCATTTCTCGGTCGTCCGGTTATATTTTCCCTCCATGAGAGCACTTTCCAACAGGAAGAATTTTCCCTGCGACCCCTTCGGGTCGGCGCTCTCCATTTCGATTAGCATTATTATTAACGCCTAATGGCGCGACTTCGCCATTAGCGTCGTCAACATGTCCCCTGTTCAACCCAATTTGAACCCAAAACTGTACTAAACTTATGAAATCCAATGTAACCATCTACGACACCACCCTGCGCGACGGCAGCCAGGGCGAAGGCATCAACTTCTCGCTGGCCGACAAGTTGAAGATTGCCGAACGGCTCAGCCATTTCGGAGTGCATTACATTGAGGGCGGCTGGCCCGGTTCCAACGAAAAGGACATCGCCTTTTTCAACGAAGCCAAAAAACGCAACTGGGGTTCGGCCAAGATCGCCGCATTCGGCAGCACCCGCAAGGCCGGTGTCGCGGTGGAAAAGGACCCGCAGGTCAACCTGTTGCTCGAGGCCGAGACCCCGGTGGTCACCTTCTTTGGCAAATCCTGGCTGTTGCATGTGGAAAAGGTCCTGCGCACCATCCCGGAAGAGAACTTGCGCATGATCGCCGACACCGTCGCTTATCTCAAGAAACATGGCCGCGAGGTGATCTACGACGCCGAGCATTTTTTCGACGGCTACAAAGCCAGCCCAGAATATGCGCTAAAAACCCTCCAGGCGGCGCAGGACGCGGGCGCCGATTATCTGGTGCTTTGCGACACCAACGGCGGCACCCTGCCCTCGGAGGTGGCGGAAATCACTGTTAGCGTCAGCAAACAGGTAAAGGCCAAACTCGGCATTCACTCGCACAACGATTGCGGCCTCGGCGTCGCCAACGCCCTCGCCGCCATCGAGCACGGTGCCCTGCAAGTGCAAGGGACCATCAACGGCTTCGGTGAGCGCACCGGCAACTGCAACCTGACATCTGTCATCCCGATCCTGGAACTCAAGCTGAAGCAACTGGTGCTGCCCGAAGGCCACTTGCGCCAGCTCAGCGAAATTTCCTGCTTTGTCGATGAAATCGCCAACCTGCATCATGATACCCGCGCGCCGTTCGTCGGCCTGTCGTCCTTCGCCCACAAGGGCGGCATGCACGTCAACGCGGTGAACAAATCCGATGTGACCTACGAACACATCGACCCGGCCCTGGTCGGCAACCAGCAGCGCATCCTGGTCGGCGAGCTGTCCGGCCGCACCAACGTGATGATGAAGGCGCGGGAACTCGGCATCAAGCTGGAGGAAAAGGATCCGCGCACCAAACAAATCCTCGACTTGGTCAAAAGCCTGGAAAACGAAGGCTATGAATTCGAGGCCGCCGACGCTTCGTTCGAATTACTGATCAGGAAAAACCTGCATCCGCACGCGCCCTTCTTTGAGCTGGTCGAATACCATACCTCGTTCCGCCGCAACGCCAAGAATCCCGCCGCCAATTGTGAGGCAACCTTGTACCTGAATGTGAACGGCAACCCCGCCAATGCGGTGGCCAAGGGAGACGGTCCGGTGAATGCCCTCGACCAAGCCCTGCGACAGGCGCTCATCACCCATTATCCGCAAATCGCGCAAGTGGCTTTGATTGATTACAAAGTCCGCATCATCAACTCCTCGTCCGGCACCGCGGCCCGGACCCGGGTCCTGATCATATCATCGGACGGAAAAAACGAATGGGGCACCGTCGGTGTCAGCGACAATGTGATTGAAGCCAGCTGGCTGGCCTTGGTCGACAGCGTGGAATACCATTTGCTGAGGCAATCAGCAAAGTAGCCTCTCCACTATCACAACGGCCCTCCGCCAGTGAGACAACCGGGTTGTCTTACTTGGCGGCCGAAGCTTCGTCGTCTTTGGCAACGTCGGCGGCCTTCAAATTGCGCTTGGCAGCCGTCAACAGGCTCAGGCCCGTGACCAACAACGCCAGGCCAAACGGCAGCAAGCCAATGACGACGGTGAAAATCCAGCCGTACGCCAGGCGTGCCTCCTTGAGGCTCAGATGTTGCGTGGTAACCAGACTCACGATGATGTAACCGAGCGGGATAATGGTGAGCAAAATGCCCACTCCCAGAATCATGTTAGCAAAGTTGAGCCTCTTCTGTAACTTAGTAGTATCTACATCCCCCATGAAGGGCAATTCAACCGTCTATTTTTGAATCGTCAATCACGATTATTTAGGATCTGGAAATAATTGCCGTGCCAATTCCTGGATTTCCCGCACCGACTGCGGCGCCAATTGCGCCGGGATTTTCATTTTTTGCAGGCAATCGATGACATATTTCCCGTCGTTAGCGTGGTGTTCCAGCAAAGGCAGATAACCGATCAGCGGCATCAGTTGGTTGCTAAGGTCATGCAATTTTTTCCTCAGTTCCTCGCCGCTCCCGCGCTGCAGCCACAATTCAAGCAACTCCCAATCGGCTTGCCGCGTGATTTTCAAATTAAGCCGCGGATTATCAACCAGATAAACAGGATGTCCCAGCAATTCCACCGCCGAGGCGTCATCGGTAATCGCCAATTTTTCCCGCTGTACTTTCTCATAGGCGCTAACCACCAGCTCGCGGCGAAAAATCTGCGGGGTTCCCATCGCCCAGATTTTCGAGCGATCCAGAGTAACCGTTACCTGTTGCTGTTCGTCGGCTTCCTTCAACGTATCGTTGGCACGATGCGCGGTCACCGCCGCGCCTTTTTCGCGCGCGACTTTCAACGTGTCGCTAATGACGACTTCGTCCAGCAAAGGCCGCGCCGCGTCATGAATCAGCACCTCGGTCGCTAATGGTGAAACTTCCTGCAAGCCGTTGAACACCGAGTCCTGCCGTTCCGCGCCGCCAATCACATACTTCACCGGGTTTTCGCCGTTGGCGGCCTCGGCAATCTCCTTCACTTGCGACAAAATATCCTCCCGCGTCACCAGAATCACTTCCACGATCTGCGGCGAACTCTTCAACGCCTCCAACGCATAATGCAACACCGGGCGCCCGGCCAGCGGCGTTAGAATCTTGTCAAAACCGAGACGGCGGCTGCGCCCCGCCGCCAATAAAATAGCCGAACAACTTTTCATGCAGGCGACATGTTATAAAGCCAGCCGTACAAAGTCACGTTTTACAAAATTCCCATAAACGTTTTTTCTTGCATTAACGCTTAATTCGGGAGACCTTTTGCGGATGCAAAACCAACCCTCGTACCTAGCCAATGCCAAATCCAATCCCGGCGCTAACCGCGCCCCTTGGTACAAGAACACCGCGCCGACCTACGCCGGCATCATCCTGTGGTTTGTGTTCTGGCAGGACATCGTCAATACCGGCAGTTTCGGCGGCGGTCTCGCGCAAGGCATTTTGGTGCCGGTTGTCTCCGTGATTGTCGCGGCGCTGCTCTGTCACTTCCTGTTCTATTTGGTACCGGGTTTGCTTGGCATGAAAACGGGTCTGCCGCTTTACGTCGTCGGCAGCTCAGTATTCGGCGCCAAAGGCGGCATCATCATGCCCGGCCTGCTGATGGGACTACTGCAATTCGGCTGGGTCGCGGTGAACGTCTATTTTTCCTCGTTGCTGTTGCATGCGACGCTAACCGCGATTCCCCTGTGGGCGATCATGATCGTCTGGGGCGCGGCGGCGACGTTCATGGGCTTGAAAGGCATCCAATACGTCGCAAAAGTTTCCACTTACCTGCCGCTAATCCCGCTGGTGATCCTGATCATCCTGCTCGCCAAAACCGTCGACAGCGTCGGTGATTTCAATCCATCGCTTTTTAACAATGCCGGTTCCAAATTAATCGGCGGTCTCACCGACGACGGCGCCGTCCTTGGCGGTTTCGGCATTTTCGCGTTCATCGTGACTTATATCGTCGGCTTCTTCGCCACCGCCGGTGCGGCTGGCACCGATTTCGGCACCAATTCGCGCGACGCCAACGACGTGCAAAAAGGCGGCCTGGTCGGCATTTCGTTGGCAATGGTTTTCACCGGCATCGCGGCGGTGCTCATCGTTGGCGGCGCATACGGCAATTTGGAAATGGCCGCCAAAGCCGGCGGCGCGATGAACGTCACGCAGGTCATGCCCGCCATCCTCGGCGAAAACATGGCGAAAACCTGCATGTTCCTACTAGCGTTGGCGGCATTCCCGGCCGCCTGCTTTTCGTCGCTAATCGCGGCGAATTCCTTCAAGACCATGCTGCCGAAAGTGAACGCCAACCTGTCCGTCGCCATTGGCGGCGCGGTGGCGGTAATCCTCGCCATTAGCGGCTATGCCGGAAAATCAGCCGCCATCTTCGGCTTCATCGGCGCGAGTTTTGGCCCGATCTGCGGCGCGATGGTTGCCGATTATTTCCTCAATGGCAAAAACTGGAGCGGCCCGCGCGAAGGCTTCAATCCCGCCGGTTGGCTGGCCTGGGCGGTCGGTTTCGTCATTGGCGTGCTGCCGAATTTCAATGTCAACGTGCCGATGGCACCGGTCTGCGCGTTCTTCGCGGGATTGGTCGTTTACGCCGTCTGCGTAAAACTTGGCATCCAAAGCAAAACCGGCCGCTAACCGCGAAGTTTCAAAACATAAAAAAAGCCGCACGATCAATGCGGCTTTTTTTGTGAACTGTTGACTGATTACAATTTCTCGATCTTGATGTTACGGAAGTCAATCGGCATGCCATGATATTGAAAACCGATGCGACCGGAACGCGCCAAGTCCTTGTAAGCCTTGTTAAACTTGTTCGGCGTTCCATCCGGGTTCTTATGCGCTGTGGTCCAGTCGTCCAGGTTCATCTTGGTAATCTCCTCGCCGTTCAGCCGGACCATGATCATATTACCTCTGGCGGTAATCACATAGGAGTTCCACTCGCCCGGCTTGATCGGAATCTGCCGTGTCGGGGCAAGGCAGTCGAAGATCGCCCCGCAAACCTCGCGCGGCGGCGCGTCACCCTGCAGGATTTGCACCTCGATGGTGTTGTGCAGCCAGTTCTTGGTGTCGCTGCAACGCAGGAACACGCCGCTGTTGGTCTTTTCCGCGCAACGGAATTCCAGCGACAACACAAAGTCGCCATAGCTTTCCTTGGTCCACAATTCCCCGCCGCCCTTGGCGCTAATGACACCGTTCTCGTACACCCAGGAACCCGGCACAAATTCGGCATTGGAAAGATCCGGCTTGAACAACTCCTCGGGCTGCGCCCATTTCTGCGAATCCTTGCCGCCACCAGCCGACCAGGCATCGGCAACCTTCCCCGACATTCCGGGAGTCGCCACCTTGCCGCGGCGCAGTTCGTCAAGCGAAGCTCCGGCCGCGCGTTTCAAATATTCCACGCAGGCCGCCACTTCCTCGTTGATCTTCGGCGTGCGATGCTCGTATTCAATCAACGCCGCACCCTTGAATTGCTGTTCCTTCAGCAAGGCCAACAATCCTCCCATATCGACCACACCGGTTCCGTACGGCACATCATGGCCATCCTTGGCAAACTGGCTGACATCCTTCAAGTGCAACGCGATCACGCGACCCGACAGCAATTTCAACGCCGCCACCGGATCGGTACCGCCGCGCGCCCAATGCCCGGTGTCGGCACACACGCCGATGTTGTTGCTCAATTTGTCCAACGCGGCCTTGGTCACCGCCGGATCGGCATACGGCGAGGGTGCGCCGTGATTGTGAATGGCGACACGAATCCCATACTCCGTCGCCAGCTGGTCCAGCAACGGCAGCGTCGTTAGCGGCGGTTCCACCGTGATCCATTGCAATTTCATATCCTTGGCGAAGGCGAAAATCTCCCGCCATTGCTGCTCATCGCCGCCGTTCACCACGCCGAAACTGATCAGCGTGACATTCGCGGAACGCAACTTTTCCAGCACCTTGGCGCGGGTCGCCGCGTCCATCGCCGGGCCGAACTTGCCATCCAGACCGCCACCCAGCTTCTGTCCCGGATAAGCCTCGATGCATTCAACCCCGAGGGCCGACGCCTTGTCCACGGTTTCAAAGAAACTAAGATTGTTATAAGTCCACGCCTGCAGGCCGATTTTTGGACCGCCGCCGCTGCAAGCCCACACTAGGACGCCAATGGTCAACAGGCAGAGGGGTAATACAAATTTGTTCAATAGGTTTTTCATAATCAGAAGATGCGATAGTTGGAGTTAATAAAACGGTCGGCTTCCGGCAGCCCGACACAACACAGCTTTTCGGAATCCCATTCAATGGGTCGTCCCATGCGGATCGCCAGATTGCCAAGCAGGACCATCTCGGTCAGGTCGGCGGAATGATCGACAATGTTCGAGCCCGGCGCCACGCCGCCCTTGCAGGCATTGATCCATTCAAGGTAAGGGTTGCCCTTGGGAATGCGCGGGATGGTTTTCTCCGGCCGCTTGAATTCCTTCATCACCGACTCGGGAATCAACCGCGGTGAATTCGAGTAATCGCCGGTCACCAGCATCACGCTCTTGTCACCGCGATAAATCACTCCGCCGCCGGGCAACTCCTTGTCGGCTTCCAATTCCGGCGGACGCGGCGGTTTCTTGCCGCCGTCATACCAAGTCAGCTTGAGCGGCGGCAGCGAGCCACGCGCCGGGAATTCATAGGTCACGATCGACCACTTCGGCGCGCTCACCGTGTTGGCCCCCTCGAACTCCGCACTTACCCGCACCGGGCCGCGCAAATTCAAGGTCCAGAACGGCGCGTCCAGCAAATGGCAACCCATGTCACCCAGAGCACCGCAACCGTAGTTCCAATAATTGCGCCAGTTGAACGGCACGATTCCCTCGCCATAGTCTGCCAACGGCGCGGTACCCTGCCATAAATTCCAGTCCAAAGTATCGGGAACCGGTGCAGATGCCGGCCAGTCAATGCCTTGCGGCCAAACCGGACGGTTGGTCCAAGCCTGTATTTCAGTGACGCTGCCCAACGCTCCGGCATCGATCCATTCTTTTACCAAACGGGTGCCCTCGTTGGCGTGTCCTTGGTTGCCCATTTGCGTCACGACCCCCGCCCGTCGTGCCGCTTCCCGCAAAGCACGCGCCTCGCCGATGGTATGGGTCAGCGGCTTTTGCACATAAATGTGTTTGCCCGCCTCCAAGGCCCGCATCGCGGCGGGAAAGTGCGTGTGGTCGGGAGTGGCAATCACCACTGCATCAATCTGGTCGGCCATCTCCGCGAACATCTGCCGGTAATCACGATACCTTGCCGCGCCCGGAAATTCATGGAACGCGTCTGACGCCCTGGCAAAATCCACATCACACAACGCTACGATTTGTTCATCCGCGACCCCGTGCAAATCGCTGTAACCCTTGCCGCCAATGCCGATACAGGCAATGCGTAATTTGCTGTCAGAGGAAACCAGGTTCCTATAGGAACCGGCCGGCCGGCTTTGCGCCCGCAACCAACTCGGTATGCTGCATGCCGCCAACACCCCGGCACCGGTAATAAGGAAATTGCGGCGGTTCAACTTTCCGGAAAGATCGAATTTTGTCATGGTTTGATATAACGTTTAATTTTAATCGATGGTTTGCTCCAAAACTCTTATGGATAGATGATGAGTAATAGCGACTAATCAGGAATAGGCAATAATTTTAGCCCAATCCTCCCGTTTTTGGAGGTGCGCAAAGCACGCTAACCGCGAAATTGCAAAGCGGTTACTTCTTTTTTTCTTTTGCCTTTGCGGCGTCTTTTTCTGCGGTATCGCTATAGAACAAAATGCCGTGTTCCTTCAGATTGTAACTGAGGTCCTTCAATTGCTGGACGGTTTGCTTAAAATCGGCCGCGGTTTGCTTGTCGTTCATCAGTAAGTACAAGGTTCCCTGCCCATTCTGTGCCTGGGCCATGAACGCATCGATGCGCGCGGTGACACTCTTGATGTTGGCCATGGAATCCTGCCAGTTGCGCACCGTGTCCTCGTTCATCAACTGCTGGTCGATCTTGGCGGAAATATCGTCAAGGCGTTTCATGATCGGCTGCGCCTGCTGTGCCAAATCCCCGAATCCCTTTTCATTCTGCTGCATCTTTTCCACCCGCTGGCCGTTGATAAAATAACTGGCGGAAGGCTCGTCCGGCGTGACAATGTCGACAAAACGGTCGCCCAGCAGGCCGTAGGAACCGATGCGGAAGCTGGAATTGGAAGGAATCTGGATGTCGGAACGGATCTTGAGGGTGAGCTCGACGGCCTGCCCGTGGTTGATGATCTCTGGACGGCCGGCCACGGTGCCGATCTTCGCCCCGCGGTACAACACCTGTGAATCCTTGAGTATGCCGCTGGCATTCGGGAAGGTCACGCTAATCTGGTAATTGCTGGAGAACATTTCACCGAAACGCCCGAAAGCGACGGCGAGAATGCCGACGGCAACGAGGCCTATCAATACAAATGCGCCAACCTTGATTTCAAGCTTACGTTCGTTCATACAATTGCATCCTGTGGTTCGGAGATTCCTTTGACAAATTTCTGCACGACGGGGTCCTGGTTCGCCTGGATTTCCCCGGGGCTGCCCTCGTAGTAAATCTTTCCCTCATGCAGCTGGGCAATGCGGTCGGCGATATGATAGGCGCTAACCATGTCATGGGTAACGACAATATTGCTCATGTTCAGCCTGTCGCCCAGGCGCACGATCAGCTTGTTGATGCTGTCGGCCACGATCGGGTCCAGCCCGGTGGTCGGTTCATCGTACAGCATCAGCTCGGGCCGGCTGATGACGGCGCGCGCCAGGGCCACCCGTTTTTTCATGCCGCCGCTCAGCTCGGCGGGCATTTTCTTCTGTTGTCCCGGCAGGTCAACGATTTCCAGGGCTTCGTCCACGCGGTCGCTGATCTCCTTCTCGCCAAAGCCGCCGCGCTCCCGCAACGGAAAGGCCAAGTTTTCCTCGACCGACAGCGAGTCGAACAGCGCCCCGTTTTGGAACAGCATGCCAATTTCACGGCGGTGTGGATTGAGGGCTTCTTCATCCAAGGCCGACATATTGATGCCCTTGAAAATCACCTCGCCGGAATCCGGCTGCATCAGACCCATGATGTGGCGCAACAGCACGCTTTTGCCCCCGCCGCTGCGACCGATAATGACCAGGTTTTCCCCGGCGCTAACGCTGAGGTTGACCCCCTGCAAGACGGGGTTGTCATTTAGCGACTTGTGCAGGTTGCGGATCTCGAGAATATTGCTCATGCACCCCCCAGAAACAGGCTGTTCAAGATGAAAGTAAAGAAAAAGTCGGAAATCAGGATCGCCAATGACGAAATCACCACCGCCTCGGTGGTGGTGCGCCCGACCCCGGCGGTGCCGAGTTCCGGGTTAAAACCCTTGTAACAGGAAATCACCGCGATGATCATGCTGAATAAAAAGCCTTTCGTCAGGCCGATCAGGACGTCGCTAACGGCGGTATATTTGATGGTATTGTCCCAATAGTAAGCACTGTCCACGCCCAGTATCGGCACAGCAACCAGATAACCGCAGGCAATGCCCACGATCAACACCAAGCCGGTCAGCACCGGCGTGGAAACCAGCATCGCCAAAAAACGCGGCACCCCCAGGTATTCGACCGGATAAACCCCCATCGCGCGCAAGGCATCGATTTGCTCGGTATTTTTCATCGACGAAATTTCCGCCGCCATCGCCGCGCCGACACGACCCGCCAGCAACAGGCAGCAAAACACAGGCCCCAATTCACGGCACATCGCCACGGAAACAGTCGCGCCAACGGCGGATTGCATGCCGAATTTGATGAACTGAAAATGAATCTGCGCGGCAAACACCGCGCCGACAAAGGCCCCGGTGGTCAGCACCACCACCTGCGATTTGACACCGATAAAATACATCTGCTGCAGGAACAAGCGCCAGCGAATCGGGTATTTCACCATGCAACGCAGGATATTGAGAAACAGCAGGGTGATCGCCCCGGCCGACCGGATGCCTCCGATCAACCAGCGCCCGATTGCCGCGAATACGTTTTCCACCGCCTCAGTCATACCGATGAACCGTTAGTTCTAGCGTGGCACCCGGTTTTAGGGAAGCCTGCTTTTTGCCGAAAAACCGCCGACAGCAACGAGAATTTGCATTGCCGCCATGGATGCCAGCTTCTATATAACAGGGATGCGCACTAGCATTTTCTCCAAGCTGGCCTGGTCATTAGCGGCTTTTTTCCTCGTTGTTTTGCCAACCCAGGCGCAAACCCCCGCCGCCAAGCCCGGCAATGAGCATCTTTCGCTATGGGAAATGATCAGTTCGGTCGGCTGGGTGCTGGTTCCGTTGTTGTTGTTGTCCGTGATCATCCTTTCCCTGATTATTTTCAATTTCTACTGGCTGCGCCAAAACCGGATCGCTTCCGGGGACTTTGTCACCGAAGCACGGCAGAATTTGAAAGACCGCAATCTGGAGGACTTGATTGATACCTGTCACCATCACAAAGGCGCGTGCGCCAAGGCGCTGGTCAAAGTGGTGGAATTCGCCCGCGATAACCCAGAAACTAATCTGGAAAATCTGAAACAAATCGCCGAATCGGAAGGCGCCCGCGCTGTCGCCGCAATCAGCCGCCCCAATCTGTTGTTGATGGATTGCGGCGCGATGGCACCGATGGTCGGCCTGCTCGGCACCGTGGTCGGCATCCTGCGTTCCTTCGGCAACATCGCCGGCGACACTACCCCGATGCGCACGGTGTTGCTGGCCGGCGGCGTCTCGCAGGCGCTGATGGCCACGGCCATCGGCCTGGTGATCGGCCTCACCGCCATGCTGTTCTACGCCTATTTCCGCGGCCGCGTGCAGGCGCTAAGCGCCGGGTTTGACACCGTCCTGGTCGAATTGCTGGTCAAGACCAACAACTGCCTCGCCCGCAAACGCTAACCATGAAACTCGGCAAATACATCGCCAACGAACCGATGACGCTGCAGCTGGCGCCGTTCATCGACGTGATTTTGTTCCTGCTCACTTTTTTTCTGCTGACCTGGAACATTTCCCGTTATGAAGCCGAGCTTAGCGTCAGCCTGCCGGTGGCCAAGGAAGCCGAGACCCAAACCCGCATGCCCGGGGAAATCCTCATCAATCTGGATCGCGATGGCAATATCATCGTCAACCAAAAGACGCTCAGCTCCCAGGAATTGCAAAAAATCCTGACCCAGGTCACCTCTGATTTTCCCGACCAAGCCATCATTTTGCGCGCCGACAAGGACACCAATTACCAGAACGTCATCCGGGTCATCGATATCTGCAAGGCCGCCCATGTCTGGAATATCGCCTTCACCACGCAGGACCCCCAAAAGCCCTAGCAAAAACCGGTCATGTTTCGGCAACGGAACCCAACAGGTTTAATTTGCCAATTTTTAATTTAATGTATTTGGCACAACCCGTGCTTATCCTGTACAAATACTGATAATCACGATTAAAAATATCGGCAAGTATTACCACTGTCTATTGTGAACCCCCCGCCAGTTTACTAGCATCCGTGCGCTTTTAAATGGGGGGATGTGGTGTCTCTAACATGTAATTGTTCGGCTATTTCATGGGTAATGGAATAGCATTTCCCATGTAAATATTAAATAGGTCAATATGACAAAACAATTGAGTAGTAATATAAAAAAGGGGTTATTCACAATAATAATGAGCAGCGGCCTGCTCTGCGGCGCGTTGCAAACCAGGGCGGCGACGCTGCTGAACTTTGACTTCACGCAAAATGGAACCGGAGCGCTGGACAAATCGGTCACCTACACGGTCGGCACCTATTCAGTCACGCTAACCGGCATGAAAAACTGGGGAACCGGCGGTGCATCGCCGACTTACAAACTGTACGAAACAGTCGGCAGCGGCCTCGGCATAAACTCCGCTTCAGATAGCTCCCTCGACGGCTACGCCATTCAGTTTTCCACCGCAGGACTCGCGCTCGACGTTAGCGCCGTGACGCTAACCATCAGCGGCACCGGCGGCTGGCAGATCTATGTTTCCAACAGCGCCGGCATCGTCGGCGGCCAACCCTATGTAGGCGGCAACGGTGCTGCTACCATTAATCTGATGTCCGCCGCCGATTACAGCAACAACATCAGCAACCTGCTGGTCAATTCATACATTTCCATCGTCGGTACCGGCGGTCCTGTATACATCAGCGGGCTGAGCGTCACTTCGACCGCCGCCCCGGCTCCCACACCTGAACCAGGCACCATGGCCTCCCTGCTCATCGGCACGGCGATTTTGATTCCTTCGCTGTTGAAATCCCGGGCAAAAAAATCCATGCAAAAATAACCATATCTAATCAGCAAAAAGCAGTGGAACACTGGGTGTTTCACTGTTTTTTTTGTTATTGGTATTATTTTATTTTAAATTTTAATTGAATTTATTTCGCTCATTATCAATGTGTTATATATAAATTTTGATTTTTACTTGATAAAGTCTATAGGATATATATTCTTTAATCCATACGCAGATGGGAGGAGTTTAATGGTTACTGAAAATAAGATAATTTTGGGAACGGGCGATCAACCGACAACGGATTCAATTTCCGCACAGGAGCAAGAAATTCTGCGTTCCGTGCGCGAGTTGAAATACGGCACCGTTGAAGTCACCGTGCATGACCAATTCATCGTCGAGGTCAGCAAGAGGGAAAAAATCCGCTTTCAAAAACAATCTGTCAAATCGGAGCCAAAATAGCAAATCTTGTCATTAGCGACAAAATAATTGAGTTGTGGCGCAAAAGTCGGGAGACTTCAAATCACAACCAAACCCAGGAGGTAATATGATCAAACTTACTGCAAAAAAATTAGCCGTCTTGCTCGGATTGGTGGCCCTGAGCGGATTTCTCGGCAATGTACAGGCCAAACAAATCAGCCTGCTCAACGTTTCCTACGATCCGACCCGCGAATTGTACCGCGACTACAACAAAGCTTTCACTGAATATTGGAACAAGAAAACCGGCGACCAACTGACCATCGACGTCTCTAACGGCGGCTCCGGTAAACAGGCCCGCGCGGTAATCGACGGCCTGGAAGCCGACGTGGTGACCCTGGCGCTGGCATCGGACATCAATGCCATCGCGGAAAAAACCCAGCTGATCCCGGTGGATTGGCAAGGCAAATTCCCGAACAACAGCTCCCCCTACACCTCCACGATCGTGTTTTTGGTGCGTAAAGGCAACCCGAAGAACATCAAGGATTGGAATGACCTGGTTAAACCCGGCATCGGTGTGATCACGCCGAACCCGAAGACTTCCGGTGGCGCCCGCTGGAACTTCCTCGCCGCCTGGGCCTATGCCAAACACAAGCTCGGCAGCGATGATGCCGCCAAGGATTTCATCACCAAACTGTTCAAAAACGTTCCGGTGCTCGACACCGGCGCCCGCGGCGCAACCAATACTTTCGTGCAACGCGGCATCGGCGACGTGCTGTTAGCGTGGGAAAATGAAGCTTTGCAGTCCCTGCAGGAAGAACCCGGCAAGTTTGAAATTGTCACCCCTTCCCTCAGTATTCTGGCGGAACCCCCGGTGGCGATTGTCGAAAAGACCGCCGCTAAACACGGCACCACCGAAGTAGCCAAAGCCTACATCGAATATCTCTACAGCGATGCCGGTCAGGAATTGATTGCCCAGCATTTCTATCGCCCGAGCAACAAGGCCGTGCTCGCCAAATACGAGAAAAACTTCCCGAAAGTGGAGCTTGTCACCATCGACAGCGACTTTGGCGGCTGGAAAAAAGCCCAATCGTTCTACTTTGGTGATGGCGGCGTGTTCGACCAGATTTACAAAAAATAAAGTTTGACCCCTAGAAAAAACTGAACAGCAAATCCCCGGACGCCAAACGCGACGGGGATTTAACCCTAAGAAGGAAAGAAATATGAGTATCGCTAACGATGTATTGCAAACCATAGGCAAGACGCCATTGATCCGCCTGAACCGGCTTTCCGCCGGACTCGGCGCCACCATTGCGGTGAAGGCAGAATTCTTCAACCCATTGGGAAGCGTGAAGGACCGCATCGGTTTGGCGATGATCCAGGCCGCCGAAAAGGAAGGCCGCATCACCCCCAAGACCACCATTATCGAACCGACCTCCGGCAATACCGGCATCGCCCTGGCCTTTGTCGCCGCGGCACGCGGTTATAAATTGACGCTAACCATGCCGGAAAGCATGAGCCTGGAACGCCGCACCCTGCTGGCATTGCTCGGCGCCAATCTGGTGCTGACCCCCGCCGCGGAAGGCATGAAGGGCGCAATCAACAAGGCGCTGAAACTCAGCGAGGAAATCAGTGATTCGTGGATCCCTCAACAATTTGAAAATCCGGCCAACCCGGCCATCCATCGCACTACCACGGCGGAGGAAATCTGGGCCGATTCCGAAGGCAAGGCCGACATCCTGGTTAGCGCCGTCGGCACCGGTGGCACGCTCAGCGGCGTTAGCGAAGTGATCAAGAACCGCAAATCCTCGTTCCGCACCATCGCGGTCGAACCGAAGGATTCCCCGGTCATCACCCAAACCCTGCGCGGCGAACCGGTCAAACCCGGCCCGCACAAAATCCAGGGCACCGGCGCGGGCTTTGTGCCGAAGAACCTGAAACTGGACTTGGTCGACGGCGTCGCCACCGTCAGCAACGAGGATGCCATCTCCACGGCACAACGCTTGGCGAAGGAAGAAGGGCTGCTGGTCGGCATTTCCACCGGCGCCAACGTCTGGGCCGCCTTGCAGGAAGCCGCCAAGCCGGAAAACAAGGGCAAACTCATCGTCACCATCGGTTGCAGCACCGGCGAACGCTACCTCAGCACTGCGCTGGCGGACGATGCCAGAAAGGCCGTGACCACCAGCTAATCATGTCCCGGTCCAGGCATGCTCACGCGCAATCATCACCGGCTCCCGAAATTCCGCAGGATTTGACCCGCGGATTGAAGAGCCGTCGTGACGCGCGTGAGCTGCTGAGACCGCTGCTGGAGTTGACCGAAAAGTCATCCCGACTGTTTCACTCGTCATTGGCGACGTTCGAGTTTGGCAACGATCTTTACCGGATTGACAAATTCTCGTTCATCGGTCCGCAGCGCGGTGATTACATCCGGCTTGGCCTGTTTGGCGGCATCCACGGCGACGAACTGGCGGGCAGCCACGCGATTGTTGAATTCCTCAGATTGCTTCACCAAACGCCAAAGCTGGCCACCGGCTGGGAAATTTTTTCATACCCGGTATGCAACCCGACTGGTTTCGAGGACAACACGCGCTTTTCCCGCAAGGGGCTCGACCTGAACCGCGAGTTTTGGCACAACTCCAAGGAACCCGAAATACAGATTCTTGAGACAGAAATCAACCAGATGAATTTCAACGGCATCATCTCACTGCATGCGGACGACACCACCGACCGCATGTACGGTTTTGCCCGCGGTTCGCAGGTCACCCGGCATGTGCTGGCGCCGTCGCTAAACGCCGCGGCCAAGATCATTCCAATCAACCAGGACCGCTGCATTGACGGCTTTGACGCCGAGGACGGCATCATTAGCGACTGTTACGAGGGCGTGCTGGGTTCCAACCCCGCCACCCATCCCAAGCCTTTCGAAATCGTGCTGGAAACACCCCAACTCTTGCCTCTCAAACAACAAATCGACGCCCATGTGACTGCGTTGTTGACCTTGGTCGCGGAATATCCAAAATTCATCTCCTACGGACAAGATTTGTAACATGTTATTTAAAAAGCAACACCAGCACCGCGTTTTACCGGGTTTCGGATTAACCATGGGATTCTCCCTGACTTACCTGTCCCTGTTGATCCTGATTCCACTTGCGGGTATTTTCGTCAAATCAGCGGAAGGGGGATGGCCGCACTTCTGGGAATCAATCAGCGGCGAATTCGCCATCGCTTCGTACAAATTGAGCTTCGGCGCATCCTTGGCGGGTGCCGCGATCAATGCGGTGTTCGGCCTGATTGTCGCCTGGGTGCTGGTCCGTTATGATTTTCCGTTCAAACGCCTGATCGACGCCTTTGTCGACCTGCCCTTTGCCCTGCCAACCGCGGTGGCGGGCATTGCGCTAACCACCATCTACTCGCAAAACGGCTGGATCGGCCATGTCTTTAGCGCCGACGGTTTCATCGGCTCTGCCTTCACACCCAATGGCTGGTTTGGCACCCATTTCCCGCCCGGCACCTGGCTTGGCGACATTTTGCCAACCAACGGCATCCCGATCGCCTACACTTGGGTGGGTGTCACCATTGCGCTAACCTTCATCGGCCTGCCCTTCGTGGTACGCACCCTGCAACCCATCCTTTCCGACCTGAGCCTTGATTTCGAGGAAGCCGCCGCCAGCCTCGGCGCCAACTACCTGCAGATTTTCTTCCGCGTGATTCTGCCGGAACTGCTGCCCGCCCTGCTGACCGGTTTTTCGCTGGCATTCGCCCGCGCGCTGGGTGAATACGGCTCGGTGATCTTCATTGCCGGCAACATCCCCGGCAAAACCGAGATTACCCCGCGCCTGATCGTCAACAAACTCGAGGAATATGATTATTCCGGCGCGGCGTCAATCGCGGTGGTCATGCTGTTGTTTTCCTTCATTACCCTGTTCGCCATCAATGTGACCCAATGGTGGAACTCCAGATTTTACACGAGGATATAATTTATGGGCGGCGGCATCACTACTCTGGTTTCCCACTCGAAGAATTTGAAACAAAGCAACCGGCAGGTGCTGAAAGAACCCCCGTGGGTTCGCATCTTGCTGCTGGCGGTCGCTCTGGGCTTCTTGTTTTTATTCCTGGTTGTGCCGCTGCTTTGTGTGTTCATCGAGGCATTCAAAAAGGGCGGGCAGGCTTATCTCGATACCTTTAGTGACCGTAATTCACAGCAGGCAATCTTCCTGACCTTGAAAGTCTGCGCCATCGCCGTGCCGCTAAACGTGGTGTTCGGTGTCGCCGCGGCCTGGGCCATTACCAAGTTCCACTTCAAGGGCAAGAATTTCCTGCTGACCCTGATCGACCTGCCTTTCGCGGTGTCGCCGGTCATTAGCGGTCTGGTGTTCATTTTGATTTTCAGCCACACCGGATTCGGTGAATGGCTGAAAGACCATGGTTTCAAGGTTGTGTTCAACACACCGGGCATCGTGCTGGCGACGCTATTTGTGACCTTCCCGTTCGTCGCCCGCGAATTGATTCCGCTGATGCAGTCGCAGGGCTCCGACGAAGAGCAGGCCGCCATTTCGCTCGGCGCCAGCGGCTGGAAAACTTTCTGGCGCGTCACCCTGCCCAACATCAAGTGGGGATTGTTGCATGGCGTGGTGCTGTGCAATGCCCGCGCGATGGGCGAATTCGGCGCGGTTTCCGTCGTTAGCGGCCATATCCAGGGCAAGACCAACACCATCCCGTTGCACATTGAGGTCCTGTACGAAAGCAGCCTGTACTCGGCTTCCTTTGCCATGGCCTCCATCCTGACCTTGCTGGCGCTCATCACGCTAATCATCAAAACCATTGTGGAAAGACAACACAACCAAGCGGCTTAATTATGAAAATATCCATCGATAAAATTTCCAAGCAATTCGGCAATTTCCAGGCATTGAGTTCCGTCGACCTCGAGGTCAAGTCCGGCGAACTGCTGGCCCTGCTCGGCCCCAGCGGTTCCGGCAAGACCACCCTGCTGCGCATCATCGCCGGCCTGGAGAGCCCGGATGAAAACGGCGTCATCCGTTTTGGCGACGAGGATGTGACCTATCGCAGCGCCAAGGATCGCGGCGTCGGTTTCGTATTCCAGCAATACGCCCTGTTCCGCCACATGACCGTGTTCGAGAACATCGCCTTCGGCCTGCGCGTGCGCCCCTCCCACAGCCGTCCGAGCCGTGGCGAAATCAAGGACCGCGTATTCAAGTTGCTCAAGCTGGTACAGCTCAGCGGCCTAGAGCATCGTTACCCGTCGCAACTTTCCGGCGGCCAGCGCCAGCGCGTCGCCCTCGCCCGCGCGCTCGCCGTGGAACCCAAGGTCCTGCTGCTCGATGAGCCGTTTGGCGCGCTCGACGCCAAGGTACGCAAGGAACTGCGCCGCTGGCTGCGCGAATTGCACTCGGAAATCCATGTCACCAGCATTTTCGTCACCCACGATCAGGAAGAGGCGCTGGAACTGGCCGACCGCGTGGTCATCATGAACGCCGGGCGCATCGAGCAAATCGGCACCCCGGAGGAGGTTTATGACAATCCCGCCAATTCCTTCGTTTACAAATTCCTCGGCTCGGTGAACACGCTGACCGCCAAGGTCAACCAAGGCGATGCCAACATCGGCGGCGTCACCTTCCCGACCGGCCTGACCGACCTGAACGAACCGGAAGGCGTGGCCTTCATCCGCCCGCATGAATTTTCGGTGAGCAAGACCACCAACGGCAAGCCAGCCTTGGAAACCAAACTGCTGCATATTCAACCGGTTGGAGCGGTGATCCGCCTGGAAGTCACCCGCAAGGACAACGAGGAAATCCTCGACGTGGAATTAAGCCGCGAACAATACCGCACCATCGACCCGGAAATCGGCGACACGTTGTTCCTGACCCCGCAACGGCTGCAAGTTTACCCGCCCGACTTCTCGATTTGACCGGTTTTACAGCTGGATCAACATCAAGCCGGGATGCAAAGCCTTGGGATTGGCATTGTCATCCTGCCAGAGGATTTTCAGCTTCCGGCGCGCCGTCTCATAGAACAGGCGGCGGCGTTCGAAATCCTGCAGCTGATTCTTCGGTGGATTGACGCTGCCATCGACAAAACGGTGGTACACGTCATAGGAAATAATCACCTGGGTCACTCCCATTCGCCTCAATTCATCCAGCGAACCAATGTCGGCGACGAAGAAATTATCAATCAACACCCGCTGCTGCAGGTCATAGGGATTGATCTTGGCGTAGGTGTCCTGCGCAATCAACGCATCCTCCGGCAGATTCCGGCAAATCCATTCCGTGAGTTCCATCCGGCTGTCGTGCCGGAACCCGTCATAGATTTTGTACCACTCCCCCCATAGCCACCACCCGCTGCCCACCAATAATACCGCGGCAATAATCTTCGACGCCTGCGCGAAACATGTTCTTCCCCGCAACCATTCACCCAATACCAGCAAGGGACCATACACCGCCGCGACAGTGGCGGGCACCAACACCGGCAGGATATAACGTTCTGAATACTTCGCCGTCAGCGCCAGCAAAGCCAGGGTCAGCAGTGGTGTCCCCAGAAAAATCCACTCCGCCACAGCGGTCGAGCGCCAACGGCACAGCCGGTACAGCACATAGAACAAGTAACCGAATACCAGCACCGGGGGCATTTGCTGCAATACCAGAAACACATAACGGCGCCCCATCGAACCCGAGGAATGCATGCCATAATCCCCCTTCTCCAACCGGTACATTTCATCGCCGAGGGATTCACGAAACCCGTGCCAGTTGGCAACCAGCGGGAGATTGATCAGTAGCGCCAAGACAACGAATGCCTCCAATGGCCAACCCCAAAACCAGCACCAACGACCGGCATATTTTTTCCGGTTTAGTATCACGAATAACAGCACCAACGGCAGCAATCCCCAGCCGATGTATTTGGCGCTAACCGCCAGGGCCAATACGACCGCCAAAAAAATTTCGGCTCTGCGACCCGGTGTTCGCTCGCAATAAAACAAAAGTAACAATACCCCCATCTCTGCGGCCAGGAACATTGAATCTTCCTTGAAATAATGCGCCACCTCGAACACATACGGGTGAAACAGCAAAAGCACCCCGGCCGCCAGTCCGGCCGCCGCGCCGGCCCTCAATGAAGCAATCCCCAGGCAGGCCAGCAACAGCGCCCCAATCGACAGGACCGACACCCAACGGCCATACTCCACGATTCGCTGGGGATCCTGCTGGCCGGTCAATTTGCCAAGCAGGCTGACCACGCCCAGCATCAGCGGCGGATGGCGCAAATTCCATACCCCGTCGAGAATCTGCGTCACCTTGGTCGGTTCATCATTGTGGTAACCCCAGTTAAAGTAAATCTGCGGCACACACAACAACAGCAGGATCGCAAAGACAGCAACTGCGGACAATATGGTCAATCTCAGCTTCAATCCCGCCATACTGCCATGGCGCCTAACTTTGGGAAAGTAAAACGGCAACTGCACGCCGTTTCCAATAACTCAGGCAAACCTGCAATTTGCTATTTGCGCGCTCGGTTGTTAATGCTACTTTTACCCGGTGGGTACCATGACTCTAGCCAAAGAAGAAGTTCGTTTGGGGGCAATCAAACGTTGTTTGAAAGGCAAATCCATTCTCGTCGTCGACGACGATCCGGCGTGGAGCCATGCCTTGGTCAAGTTGCTCGAAAGCCTCGGTGCCAGCGTCAATACCGCCGTTAGCGGTTCCGATTGCATCCGCCTGCTTCGTTCGGTGAATTTCGACCTGATCCTGCTCGACATCATGATGCCGGGCATCGACGGCTGGGATGTGTTCGCGATGATGAAAAACATTCTCAATGGCCGCACCATTCCGGTACTGGTGCTCACCGGTCTCAGCCGTGAAGGGGTCGCCGAGAACCTCGCGCGCCTGCCGATTCCCGAAAACCAGGTGTTGCAAAAAAATTCCCCGCCGGAAACCATTCTGCAGGCGATTTACAAAACCCTGCAGGATTAATCCCGCCGTTAGCGGCCGCTCCTGACACCCGCCACACGGAACCCGTAATCTTCCAGCAACGCGCAAATCTTTTCCGGCTGGTCGCCCTGGATTTCAATCTCGCGTTCCCGCACCGTGCCGCCGCAACCGCAACTTTTGCGCAAATGGCGGGCCAGCTCGTCGATTTCCTCCGGGCCGATA
This sequence comes from Verrucomicrobiales bacterium, assembly GCA_031256975.1. Lineage (GTDB taxonomy): Bacteria > Verrucomicrobiota > Verrucomicrobiia > Methylacidiphilales > JAAUTS01 > JAIRPN01. The sequence goes on from JAIRPN010000016.1 coordinate 129,513, forward strand.
TTCGCCGGGATATCGCCAACCACGATGACCGCCTTGCCGCTGCGGTGCGCTGTTTCGCGGCGCAGGACCACCCGCCCTTTCTTGGCCGGTTTTTCTTCCTTCGCAGGTTTCGCCATTAGCGGCTCGACAAGCTGTCCTTCCGGCAAACCATCGCGGCTCAACGCGGCAAAGGGATTTTGCAATCCGCCGGAATTACCTGAAACATCGATTTTTTTCACGTCCTCACGTTTGGCCATGGCAGATTTTAAACCACGGAATCCACAAAAGTAAAACGGCAACTACACGCCGTTTCAAACACGAGCTGAAAGCGAAACAAAACACACAGGAAAAAATGCCCGTTCGAAGTTTTAAAAATTCCGTGTATTCCGTGTGTTCCGTGGTTTAATCTGACGCTAACCATGAACAATCAAAGCCACCTGAACGACCTGTTCGAATTCCTGCGCATCCCCAGCATTTCCACCGATTCCGCGCACCGCGACGACATGCAGCGCTGCGCCTCGTGGTTAGCGGCCAAATTCACCGCCATCGGCCTGCAGCCGCAAATCCATCAAACCCCCGGTCATCCCATTGTCACCGCCCGCAACGCCCACAAAACCGGACGCCCCACTGTGCTGATCTACGGCCATTATGACGTCCAGCCGGTCGATCCGCTTAATCTCTGGCACAGCAACCCGTTCGAACCCAAGCTCGAAAACGGCATCATCACCGCGCGCGGCGCCACCGACAACAAGGGCCAGATTCTCGCCCACATCCTTGGCGTGCAGGAATACCTCGCCGCCAATGGCGAACTACCGCTCAACGTGATCTTCCTGATCGAAGGCGAGGAGGAAATCGGCAGTCCGCATCTGGTCCCCTTCCTGCGCGAACACCAACGGGAACTGGCCTGCGATATCGTTGCCATCAGCGACACCGGCATGCTCGAACCCGGCAAAGGCACCATGACTTACGGCCTGCGCGGCATCGCCTGCCTGGAAATCACCGTTAGCGGCCCGGACAAGGACCTGCACTCCGGCATTTATGGCGGTGCTATCACCAACCCGCTAACCGCCATCTCCCGCCTCATTGCCACATTGCATGACGCCAACGGCAAAGTCGCCATTAGCGGCTTCTACGACGACGTGGCAGAACTGGAACAATGGGAACGCGAAGCGTGGGCCAAACTGCCCATGAAGGACGCCGATATTTTAAACCTCACCGGCTCACCCTCATTAGCGCCGGAAAAAGGCTATAGTGCGCTGGAATGCACCTGGGGCCGTCCTACCGCCGAACTCAACGGCATCTACGGTGGCTACCAGGGCGAAGGTTCCAAGACCGTGATTCCCTCCGCCGCCCACGCCAAGATCAGCTTCCGTTTGGTGCCAAGCCAGGATCCCGACAACATTCTGTCGTTGGCGGAACAGCATCTGCAAAAACATTGTCCGCCCGGCGTGACGCTAACCGTGACCAAGGGACACTCCGGTGCCGCTTATCGTCTTGATCCGAACATCGGCTTCGGCAAAGCGGCGCAACGCGCTTTATCCTTGGCATTCCCCGGCAAGGACCCCGCTCTCGTACGCGAAGGCGGCAGCATCCCGATTGTCGCCGATTTCAAAAAAATCCTCGGCGTGGATACTTTGTTACTGGGACTGGCATTGCCCGACGCGCGCATTCATTCTCCCAACGAGACCTTCACCGTGGAAAATTTTGAAGGCGGCATCCGCCTGAATCAAATCCTGTTGCAGGAATTGGCGAAACAATAAACTGTTTAGCGTTGTTTGTCTTCGTCGGTCAGCAGCTTGGCATCCAGCCCTTTGCGGATGGCCTTCTCGGCGCTAACGATGAAGAAAATCACCACCGACAAGCCGACAATCCAATCGCCCCACTGCTGGTAAACCGTGACGTAGTGCGACGGAATCGGCAGTTCGCCGTACAACGTGCCGTCAATGAATGTCCTGCCATTAGCGTCTTGCAACACGCTACGCACCACACCGCGTTCGCTAATCTCGGCAGTCACGCCGGAATTGGTCACCCGCAACATGGGGATGCGGTTTTCCACCGCGCGGAATACCGCGTTGTGCAAATGCTGGACCGAGGCCGCACTCTGCCGGAACCAGCCGTCGTTGGTCATGTTGATGAACAAATCCGGCTGGTGACGGGCGATCTTGCGCGCCTGCCCTGCCAGGCTGTCCTCGAAGCAAATCAACGGTGCGATTTTCAATTGCGGGTTAGCCAGTTGCAACGGCACGGCGGTTTCGCCCGCTGAAAAATCCATCCCCACCGGAGTGAATTTCAGAATCCACGGGAAGACTTTCTTCAGCGGCGTATACTCGCCGAACGGCACCAGGTGGTTCTTGTAATAAAGTTCGGGAACCGGATCGTTGGCGTTGTACAACAAGGCGCTGTTGTACACGCTGTTGACCGCATACATGTTGGACCCCAGCAGCCAGGCGCCGGAACGGTCCACCGTCAACGCCTTGAGAATCGGTGGAAAATTGACATCGGAATACAATTCATCACCCACCGGGGTTTCCGGCCAGATCACCAAATCGGCCTTGCCATTGGCGGCGGCCTGCGACAACCCGCTAATGCTCATCACATACATCTTGGCCATCGCTTCCTTCACATCAACGCCGGGCTTCCACGGGTCATTCGGAAAGTTCGGTTGCACGGCAACATAACGCAGGGTGTTGACGTATGTCGGTTTTTTGAACAAAGTGCGCACCCCCGCCACAAAACAAAGACCGATCAGCGCCAAGCTCAGCGTGAATTCCCAACGCACCCGCGCCATTTGTCCCAGCCTGATTTCCCGCCACAAACGCAGACACACCATGCTAATCGCCAGATTCGCCAACGCCACCATCCATGAAATCAGCAGCACGCCGCCGAACTCGGCGCATTGGATCAGGCCGATCACCCCGTGCTGGGTCACGCCCAGTTGGTTCCATGGAAACCCGGTGAACAGCGTGCCGCGCAGCCATTCCAAAATTACCCACGCCGAGGCCCCGGCAATGGCGCGGAAAAAATTGATCCGCGAACTAGGAATTTCCGGCACCGGAGTCGCCAGCCACCACCACAGCCAGGTCCACACCGCGAAATACAGGCCAAGGTACAATACCAGCGCGGCCCAGCCCAAGGTGCTGACCGCGTTGATCCAAAACAAACTGCTGGCGAAATGCGTCAGGCCAAACACATAGCCCGCTAACAGCGAAACCTTCCACGAACGGCACAACAGCATCATGGTTAGCGCCAGCGGCAACAGGAAAATCCAGCCGGCCCAGGCCTGGGCAAACGGGGCGTAACCCAAGGTTAGCAACACACCCGACAGCACGGCGCTAACGAGGATCAGCAACAGCTTCATGATTTGTTGACCGCCGGGTGGGAAAGAAAAGCTGTTTCTAAAAATAGCTCAGGGTTTGACGTAACCGATTACCGCGCCAATTTCAACGGTGCTGTTTTCCTTGGCGGTCCAGGAATCGAGGATTCCGGCGGCGGGCGACTCGATGTCGACAATCGCCTTGTCGGTTTCCAACTGGTAAATCTGCTCATCCTTCTTGATCGCATCGCCGGGCTGCTTGAAGAATTTCAGGATGCGTGCTTCCTCAAGACCTTCGCCAATGGCGGGAACCTTGATCGGGATTAAATTTGCATTGTCGCTCATGTCGTTTGCTCCTGTTATCGCTTCGCCGTTAGCGTCCGGATTGTGTCCTTGATTTGTTCCGCCGACGGCAGGCAGGTTTTTTCGTAAATCGGATTGTAGCCAATGTGAATGTCCTCGCGCGAGATGAGTTGCGGCGCGGCCTTCAATTTGTCCCAAACTTCGCCATTAGCGGCCAGTTCACTCAGAATCATCTGCCCGGCGCTGCAACTGCGGTTGTCTTCCTGCACCACCAACAGTCGTCCGGTCTTCGTCACCGAGGCGGTCACGGTTTCACGATCCCAGGGCTGAATGGTGCGCAAGTCGATGACTTCCACCGAAGCCGCATCGCCCAACTCGCCAACCGCCTGCTGCACTTTCTCGATGCAATTTCCCCAAGCCACGACGCTAATGTCGGCGCCGCTTTGCAAAACCTTCGCCCTGCCCAAGGGGACCGACCGCACCTCAGCGGGAATCTCGCGCTTGGCGCGCAACAAATGTTTCGGCAGCAGGAACACCACCGGGTCGTCCTCGCGCATCGCCGTATGCATCAGACCCGCCGCGTCCTCAGGCGTCGACGGAACCACCACCCGCAGGCCGGGAACGTGCGCGAAAGTGCCTTCATTCGACTGGCTGTGCCACGGGCCGCCCGCCGGCAGGTAAGCGCCGCAGGGCGCGTAAATCACCGCCGGCGCTTTCCATTCGCCAAAACTGCGCCAACGCAGGGTCGCCAGATTGTTGACCAATTGGTTCCAAGCCGGGCCAACGAAGTCGATGAACTGGATTTCAAAAACCGGTTTGTAACCGTAGGACGCCAAACCGCAGGCCACGCCAACGATGGTCAATTCCGCTAACGGCGAATTAAACACCCGTTCGGGAAATTTTGCCGACAGGCCGTTGGTGATCTTGAACACGCCACCCAGCGGATCGCAGATGTCCTCACCGAAAAACACATACTTGTTGTCAGCCTCCGACAATCCGTGGCTGAAAGTGTGGTTCACCGCGTCGAGCATACGCCAGGGTTTGCCGCCGCTTTCGTAAATTTTTTCCTCGCGGTAACCGCTGTTCAATTCGCCGGTCAGATGCGCGTAGGTTTCCTCGGGCGACGGATTTTCCGATGCCTCGGCGCGGGCGTATTCCCGGTCGACATAATCCTCCAATTCCGCCTTGCGCGCCTCCCATTGCGCCGCGTCCAGTTCGCCATTAGCGATCAGTTCATTGGTGTATTGCGCCAACGGATCGCGTTCGGTCATCTCTTGCAAATCAGCGGCGGGACGATAGATGCGGTGATCATCCGAGCTGGAATGGCTGGTCATGCGATCCAGTTCGCCCCACAGCACGGTCGGACCTTCGCCATTGCGGGCGCGCCGGATCGCTAATGACGAAACACGCTGGACTTCGCTGACCTTGCGGGCGTCGAATTTGACCAGATATTTGTCGCTAAACAACCCCTTGCGCAGCGGATTACTGTCGAAAGTCGGCGTACTGATGCCATAGCCATTGTCCTCGACCAAAAACACCACCGGCAGATTTTTCTCGATGGCAAAGGATATCGCCTCGAAAAATTCACCCTGACGCATGCCGGAATCCCCGACACTGGCAACGGCGACGCTGTTTTTGCCGTCGAGTTGCATCCCCCACGCCACGCCGCAAGCGGGCAGCAGGTTGCTGCCGGTCGGCGAAGCCAGACTCCAGATGTTCAGCTTGCGATCGCTGAAATGTCCCGGCAATTGGCGTCCGCCACTGGTCGAGCCGCGCTTGCCGAAGAAAATCAATGCCATGTCATAGACGCTAACGCCGCGCGCCATCACCAAGGCGCGGTCGCGGTAATGCGGGAACGTATAATCGTCAGCGCCAAGCTGTTGCATGATCGCCGCCAGCGCCTCATGTCCCGAGGCGGAAATCTGGAACCAACCCTTGCCCTGCCGCGCGAGGATGCCTTCGCGCCGGTCGGCTTCGCGGCTGAGGAACATCTGCTCCAACAATGCGAGTTTGCTATTTGGCTGTGTTTTGGTCATTAACATCAAATTAAAGGAGACATACTAACGGCGCAAGGGGAAGCAGTTCAACCACTTTATTAGCGGTTCAATTTTTATGCTCTTCGATGAATTTGGTCGGATTCACCCAGCCTTCCGCCAAATCGGCCTCACCCGGCCCGAGCATGTGCCCCAATTCGGTGCGGATTTCAAAATGCAATTCCGGCGTCGCGGACACCGGCGTGCTGCCTAGCGTGCCCAGCGGTGCTCCTTTCGTCACGATGTCGCCCTTGTGCACCTGCAGGGTTTGCAGGTTCGCATACATCGATTCCACCGCCGGCCACGGCGCGCCGTTCGGCATGCGATGCAGGATAATCACCACCTTGCCCCACACCGCGCCGAAATCATCAGCGAGGATCACCAGACCATCCGCCACCGCGTTAACCGCCGGATTTTTTTCCGGTCGACCCGGCTCCAAATCCCAATCTTCGCCAAGATTCTGCCGCTCGCGGAAACTGCGTTTCACATAGGCACCGCTTCCATCCGGCGGAAACAAGGGCAAAGCGAAACCTCCTGCCACCGGAAGTTGCGGTTCAAGATAGGTCAGCCAGAATTGATCCCAGGTCAATTGCTCGGCCTGCAGGTCGGTCATGGGTGGTTCGGGCCTGGTCATGCGCCAAAACGCCACCAGCGTCACCAGCACCACCAACATCAGGACCACGCGTTGCATCACGTTGTTTATAACCGGGGAACACCTGAAACACACGGAAAATGCGTGTTCGGTGAAAAACAAAATTTCCGTGTGTTTCAGGTGTTCCGTGGTTAATTTAGGCCGCTAATGACGACGTGGCTTCCGGCATTCCAGATTATTTTCCTGAGTCTGTTCCTGCAGGGAATTCCGTTCCTGTTGATCGGCTCCTTTCTCGGGGCCGCGATCTCCGTGTTCGTCCCCATCCGGTCATTAGCGTCCCGTCTGCCAAAATCAAAAATCGGCGGCATCCTGATCGGCACTTTCGCGGGATTACTGATTCCTTCATGTGAGTGCATCGGCGTGCCGCTGGTTCGCCGCCTGATCCGCAATGGCCTGCCCCCGGCCACGGCGATTGCCTATCTGCTGGCCAGCCCGGTGTTGAATCCGGTCTGCCTCGCCAGCACCTGGATCGCCTTCCAATATGACAACCCGCTAATGGCCGTCCTGACCCGTGCGGGCGGCGCGGCGTTTCTCGCCGTTAGCGTCGCTTTGATTTTTTCCAGATTACCCGTCGGAAATATTTTCCGCTCCGGAATTGTCGCTAATGACGAACCCGCCGGGGAAGCCGGATTGTGGGAGAATCCCCCCGCAGCATGGCTGGCGAACAAAACCCCGCGCCTGGCCGCCGCCATCAGCACCGGGTTCAGCGACTTCTTCGGCATTGCCGTCTATTATTTGTTAGGCTGCCTGATTGCCGCCGTCGTGCAGACCGCGCTGCCACCCTATGCCATTCCCAACACCAGCCCGGCCCTGCTGATTCCGGGCTTCATGGGCCTGTCCGTCATCACCAGCCTGTGCAGTTCCGCCGACGCCTTTGTCGCCAAGTCCTTCGCCGGCTACCCCTTGGCCGCACTGTTCGCCTTCATGTGGCTGGGCGCAGTGCTGGACCTAAAACTGATTTTCATTTACCAAAGCGTCTTCAAGCGCAGGACCGTCCTGTTGCTGGCCCTGCTGTTGGCGGCGCTGGTATTTGCCCTTTCGCTGTTGGCGGCTTATCTTCCCTTGGAGCGACTATTTTACGGAACCACCATTAGCGGCTGACATGAACCTTTCACGCATCAATTCCCGATTCTTTTCCCGCGCTTCGCTGCTGTTTCCGGCGCTGCTGCTGGGCCTGTGGGGCTGCGTGATCTTTCGCCTGAAAACCAGCGGCCTACTGGCGGAACTACAAAGCCCAACCTATCATCCGTTCAGCATCGGCACGGCAGCGGCGTGTTTGGTGTTGGCGCTCTGTTATCCGTTAGTCAGCGATATAAAAAGACAATCCGGTCGCAGCCGCTGGCCCCGTTTGATACTGGCCATCTTGCTATTAGCGTCACCGGTGATTATTTTTGCAACCCTGCCTCAGGACAGCCCGACCACCGGCTTTCTGGCCCGGCGCTATTCCTCGACCTCTTCCAACATGAACATTTACCAGTTGCTGGGCATCGACCAAAAGGACCTGCTACAAGATTTGCAATTCCGCAAACAACACGCCGCTAACGGCCAATCACTGGAACTCGACATGCTGGAACTCAATTTCATCGCCAACAATTCCGGGTTGCGCAAATTGTACGACCAGACCCCGGTCAATCTGTCCGGCCAATGGCTGGCGGACGCCAACGGCAACACCCAATCATTCCGTCTGGTGCAGATGATCATGTTCTGCTGCGCCGCCGATGCCAAGGTGCTGGGAGTACGGGTCGACGGACAACCACCCGGAGGACAAAATGGCGCATGGATTGATGTGTTTGCAGTGCTACGCTTCAATTCCTCCGGCACCCCTTATCTGATTCTGCAACAATCCAAACCACAGGATGACGCGCCGCCGCCGGACCTGCCCCTGCCGCAACGCTAACGACAAAACATAAAGCGCAGCCAACGCAGCGTATCCCGCACCACCGCAATACGGCTGGGTTCCTGTGCGTAACGGGTTGCAACCGGCAATTCGCCAATGACCATGCCGCATTCAGCGGCGCGCAGGATAATCTCCGTCTCAATCTCAAAATGTTCCGACCGCCAATCCGGCAATGCAAACAACCGTCTGCCCAGCAAACGGAAGCCGCATTGACTGTCGCTCACCCGTTGCCTCGTCTTTAGCGACACCAACCAAGACATCCAACGATTGCACCAACGCCGAGGCAAAGGCATCGGCAACCGGAATGGCGCACGGGTTCCCACAATCAAATCAACGGGTTGCCGCCGCCATTCCGTGATAAATTTCCCCACCTCACCCGCATCGTGCTGGCCGTCGCCATCCAGTAGCACCACATAATCGCAGTCCTCCCGCGACGCTAACCACGACCACCCCTCCCGCAAGGCCCGGCCCTTGCCTCCGGAACCGCGACGTTCGATCACTTGTGCACCGGCCCGTCTCGCCATTAGCGCCGTTTGGTCATGGCAATTGTCAGCCAACACCAGCACTCGCGGCAAAAACTCCTGCAATTGTCCCACCAATTCCGCTATCGCCACCTGCTCATTCCTGGCCGGAATCAATACCCAACCCTTGGACTGGCAACGGTCCGGATCATTTGGAGAAGCTTTGGGATTAGATATCATGAGACAAGTTGTATGGTTTTACGGTTCCATCGTGAAAATTACAGATTTTTTTACCAGTCCCGCAGGTTTTCAACATTTACTAATTCTTGCCTCTTGGAAAACACCCTCATCTAAATCTGTATTTAAGCCGATTAAACGATTTATTTTTTTGTAATTCTAAGATGGACATATTGGATTAATTGCTATTATTGACTTATGAGCAATTTGCGGAAATTACAAAAATTTTTGCCGGTGGGAGCCTTGGGAATTTCATTGATCCTGCATCTGGCAATTTTCCTTGGCATTAGCGGCATCATCATTATCCAGGCCGTGGCACCGAAGGTGATTCCGACCGGCGATTATGCCCAGCAGGCTCCCACAAGTGATATTCCTCCGCCACCGGAAGTACCGGATGAGCAGCCGTCCACTCCCAATCCGGCCACTCAGGAAGACGCCGCGCTGGATGCCCCGCAAACTCCCTCCTTCAGCATCGATCAAATTTCCAGCGCCAGTGCTTCGTCGGCTCCGGCCTTTACCATCGCTCCGCCATCCGCATTGCCAATCAACTCCGGGGCCACCCAACAACCGCAAACTCCTGAAAAATCCGCCAACACGGAAAAAAGGAATACCGCGCCCAGAACCATGTCGAATCCTTTTGGCGGTAACGTCCGCCAGGAAGACGGTGCCGTCATGGGCACCATGTATGACCTGAAGCAAACCGCCGATCGCAAGCCCTCCAGTTATGTCGGAGACCCAAATGAAGCGGGCATGAACTCCAAGAATTCCAAGGAAAATGAGGCAAATAATGGCTACCACCAATTTTTGACAAAATTCGTCGAGGGAGGTTGGAACGAAAATTCGTTGAATGGTTTTTACAAAGTGGAAAAACCCATCGGGGCCTTCCAGCTTTTCATTCCGCGAATTTCTGCGGATGACGCACCCAAGGCCTTCAATGCGGAACGTTATGTGAAACCCAAGCGCTGGGTCATTATCTACCGCGGTTCTTTCACCGCTCCGGCTGATGGCACCTACCGTTTTGTTGGTATTTGTGACGATATCCTGGTCGTGCGTCTAAAGAATCAAAACGTGTTGGACGGTTCCTTGGGAGGGGTTAGCAATTCCATCCCGCGTGAAAAAATCGGTCCTGCAATGGGCAATACTCCAGGGGGCACCTTGTGGGCGGGAAGCTGGTTCCAACTCGTGGCCGGACAAACCTACCCGATTCAAATCATGATTGGCGAACAGCCTGGTGGCGTGTTTTATGCCTTCCTGTTGATCGAGAAAAAAGGCGAGGAATACCAGTCACGACAAAACAAGGACTGGGGCCCCATGCTTCCCGTTTTCCAGCTCGCCCCCACCAACATGCCCAGGTATGACGCAGAAAGAACCGGCCCTGCCGTAAGCAAAAAAGCCTTCATCTGCCAATAACTCGCTCTTTGGCTTTTTCTATCAGCGGCAATCCTAAACGATTGCCGCTTTTTATTTCGGGCAGTCAATATTTTGCACATTTATGCACATTTATGTTGCCAAAACATCCATTGAGAGTAATTACTAATAATTAATATGAGCCGGCTTAAAATCATTCAAAGATACATGCCGATTGGCGCCCTTGGCCTTTCCATCATTTTGCATTTGGCCATCTTTTTGGGCATTAGCGGTATTATCATTATCCGAGCGGTGACCCCCAAAGTCCCCTTCTTGGCCACCGAAGCAGCGCCTGCCCCTGTTGAGCCGACTCCCCCGGTCGATCCCCAAGACGAAACGCCGAATCCCAATACCACCGAGACCAGCGACGATGCCGCACCCGCTGTATCCACCAATATTGAACAAATTTACAGCCAAAATACTTCAGCAACCGCTTTCACCATTCCTCCCAATCTGGGGGTATCCGTCTCCTCGGTAAACGGCATGGGCAACAATCCCTTCGGCAAAGGAACCGGGTCGAAAAAGGGCGGCGGCCCCGGCAAAATCAGTAACCCCTTCGGCAGCACGGATGTTACCACCGGTGCTTTGATCGGCACCATGTACGATTTGAAACAGACTGCCGACCGTAAAGCGACTGAATTCGCGCCTGATTCCGCCAACGAGGATTACCATAAATTCTTGCAAAAATTTGTCGATAGCGGCTGGAATCCCAACACCCTCAATAAATTTTATAAAGTCGACCGCCCACTCGGTACTTACCAAATCTTCATCCCCACCATCATGGCCGATGAAGCTCCCGCCGCCTTCAAAGCCGAGCAATATGTGCAACCCAAGCGCTGGATCATCATCTACCATGGCGACTTTACCGCTCCAGAAGACGGCACTTACCGTTTCGTCGGGGTCTGCGATGACATTCTGGTTGTACGGTTAAATAACAATAACGTAATGGACGGTTCACTCTTCTCGGTGGTCAGCAAGGGTGTCACTCGCGAAAAAACCGGTCTGGCCTACAATCGGGCAAACGGCATCTACCAAATGTACGCCGGCAACTGGTTCCAACTGCGCGCCGGGCAAAGCTATCCCATTGACATCATGATCGGCGAACAACCGGGGGGGCACTTCAATGCCTTTCTCCTGATTCAACAAAAGGGAAAAGAATACCCCAAGCAATCCGGGGGCGACAATCTCAGCCTAGTTTTGCCGGTTTTCCAAACCGCTCCCACACCAATTCCTTCTGGCGACCAAGCCCCCCAAGTGGCCAAACAAGCCTTTATCGCCAAATAACACAATGGAGCTCGAAGAAAAAAGCCACTTCTTCAAATATCTCGCTTGAAACTGTACGGGATTTCCCCCATCCTATTCAGCTCTTGGAGTAAAATCCATGAAGTATTACGGGCCGTAGCGCAGTTTGGTAGCGCGCTTGTTTCGGGTACAAGAGGTCCCGAGTTCAAATCTCGGCGGCCCGATAATATTAATTTGTTAATTAGTTACACTTTGACATCAAACCGTTAAAATCTACGGTTGATTCGTGAAGCCCATCCACATTCTGCAAATATTCAACCGCTACCTAGAATATGGTGGAGAAGAAAAAATCGTCTTCACAGTCCCACAATTATTCAATGACAAAGCCCATGTTATTGAAACTTGTCTATTCGAGAGTTCTTCATGGAAAGGAACATCTGCTCCGCCAATATGGCGTCAGCCTTTTTTAATGTTACGAAATCCCTCCGCATTGGAGCAGCTAAGGCAATATCACCTGCGCTTCAAACCTGATGTATGGCTGGTGCATAATATATTCCCCGTGGGATCAGCAGCTGTCTATCAACTGGCTCTCGAATTAAAAGTCCCTGTCATTCATTACTGCCATAATTACCGGCCATTTTCGGTAAGCGGAACTCTTTGGGATGGAATCCGTATCGAACCGGCAGGACTTCACAGGAACTTCTGGCCGGAAATCAGGCGTGGTTCCTGGCAAAAATCCAGACTAAAAAGCTTTTGTATGGCATATACCTTGAAAAAATTACACACCAACGGATGGCTTAAATCAGTCAAAACATGGATTGCCATTTCTGACTTTGTTCGGGAGAGATTCATTGAAGCGGGTATACCCGCTGAACAAATTTTCACCTTGCGCCACTCCTGGCCATCTCAGAAACCCAGTATTCAATCCGATCCCCAACAAAATCATTTTTTGTTTTTGGGGCGCTTAAATTCTTACAAGGGCATTCAGCCTTTACTTGATTGTTGGCATATCATCTATAAAAAACTGGGACAATATGGACCTCAATTAATGGTTGGCGGGGAAGGCCCAATGTCTATAGATGTACAGAAAGCAGCTAAGAATAATCCGTTAATTTCTCAACTTGGCATGGTGTCCGGAGATTACAAAACACAACTTTTACATAATTGCCTAGCACTCATCGTTCCTGCCTTGTGGTGGGAGCCGTTAGGATTGGTAACTTATGAAGCCTATCATTTTTCCAAACCGGTTTTAGCAGCACGATCTGGAGGTATCACCGAAACTGTTATAGACAACCAAACCGGGTTGTTACATCAACCCGGAAATGCCTCCGAACTGGCTGATCATGTAATCAAATTATACAAAAACCCAGACCTAGCCACTCAAATGGGCCGTGCCGGAAATTTATGGCTGGAGGAAAATGCTAATGAAAAAAAGTGGCTCGCGGGGTTTCATAAAATTATCCAACACACCATTGGAATGCATTAGACGGTGTTTTTTATAAAAAATCTTTATTGATTTTTTGCCGTAATTTTTCACCACTTTTTCGACCAGCAGGCTCTGCCAAGACAGCTCCATTCCACAGGCATGTGACAGCGTAGACAATCACACTGCTTTTCCATCCAAAAGTTCTGAAAAAACGCCAATAATCGGCCCCCATGCAATAAATAGCATGCCAGCTCCTCATTTCATGTAATCCGATATATGTCAAGTTTTGCAGCAAAGAACAAAACTTTAACAAGTGCCCCTTAGTTGCAACTACCACATTATTACTTTGCGGATAAAGGTGTGGTATCTCAATATAAGGAATCAATACGGCTCCTCCCAACTTGCTGAGCCTCATAGAAAATTCCAGATCATCTCCCTGCATCCAAAAATCATCTCGATGAGTTCCAAATTTTTGTACTGCCTTGGCATCTACCAGCATACATACCCCTACCGCCCATCGAATCAAAACAAATTTATCTCCAAAATATTTTCGGATATCTTCCGGTTGTTTGAATGATTTTTTTATTTTTTTCGAAATTTTCTCGAGTGGATCAGGAAAACCAAACACTCCTCCTTCGGGAGTAGAACAAACAGGGACAATCAATGAGGCATCAGTCCTTTGTGAGGCATCTAAAAGTAATTGCAAGGTATTTGGAAACGGAGCCGCATCATCGTCTAATATCCATAATTTAGTTAATTCTTCCCCATATTCCTTAAATGCATATTCTTCTCCGGCTTTCAAGGCCGCACCACATCCATTATTGTCAGTCATAGGCAAATAATGAACATTCTCATACCTGCCGGCCAATTTGGCGATTTCCGGGTCCCGTGCATTGTCCAATACTAGTACAGCATCAACTGAAAAGGTCTGCACAAGGAGACAATCCAAGCATCGTTTTAATTCATCGTAGCGACAGTAAGTCGCAATTAATGCGACAATAAACTCATCCCTTTTCATGCCGGAGATTTATTTTGTTATACCTTGGCCATTTCCACCCAACTCTTCGTTGAAATCCTCGTCTTTTATTTGTGCTGTCACGCGTGTAGACTGCATACTGAATTTCACGAACTCGGTAGGCACCGCTCTTCAATTTTCTCAAACGATGCGTAATAATTGCATTCCATTTTTTGAATCTGCAGGAAGAACCGCATTGGGATTTCCATTGAGATATCTCGCTCTCTGCCTGCTGGGTATTACTTAAATTTTCGGGCAACCAAGTAAACACACTCAATAATTCATTGAGTACTGCCATTTTGACTCCGACAGCAATTAAATGATCCACCCAAACTGCGTCTCCTATGATTTTCCATCCAACATCCAGCATTCCATACTTTTCAAACACATTTCTTCTGAAGAAAGTGGCGCAACTCAAAGTATTAAGATGAGATGCTTTGATATGTCGCTGATCAGGCTTAATCGCCTTGCGATAAGACAGGGACAAACCACTCTTATCAATTAACAATGCATCTCCGAAAAGCATGTCAATTTGTGGATTTAATTTAAAAAAATTTGCCACTTTGGCCAGAGTTCCTACCAGATATTGTTCATCACAATTTAACCAAGCACAAATCTCGCCTGAACTTCTCTGCAAACCACGGTTGATCGCATCATACATTCCGTTATCATTCTCCGAAAATAACCGAAACGAATATCCTTCGCTCTCGATTTCAGGAAATATCTGTATAATATCAGGACTGCCTCCATCCTGCACAATATGTTCTACCTCAAAATCAAGTGAAACTTGGTCTTTCACTGATGATATGCATAGTTTAAGCCAATCAGGCTGCTTAAAACTGGGGGTGATTATGGAAAAACGCATATTAGCTTAACTATCTCACCAATTCCCGCGAAGGCGATTCTTTGGTTTCATAATTTACAAACCAGCTATTCCCCATCGCCACACATAACGCTATAAGCCACGCCAAGCCATTTGGAATAAATCCGCCTCCTACGTTTGCATATATTATGTGATAAAGCAGCATAATCAAAGTCACTAAAATAATATCTCGCTGACCTTGATCCTTGGGTATTCTCTTGATTAAGAAAAATAAAAGTAATATCAGCCACACTAGAATAGCATAGTACAGTATTGCGCCAATTAGTCCATAAGTTAGTAATATATCCGTTATTAGATTGTGCGTAGCTCCTCTTCGCAACGAGCTTTCCATACTGCCTTCATACCCACCTTTTAAACTTTTCTCCAAAATATCATCATAATTGTAAGCGTAGACATCTCGTCCAACCCAAAAAACAAAACTACTGCTTTTCCATTCATCCAAAGCCCGTTCAAATAGAGTCATTCTCCAATTAGTCGAAGATTCAATACTCGCCCTAGCATTGTAAAAAGCATTTCGATCAATAACAATCAGAGCAACCGACCTTTTTACTTGTTCAGGCATGTCCTTGGTAAAAATCAAATCGGGAAAAATATTTACGATTGAAATAACACCTCCAACAATGAAACCCGTCAGAACCAATAAAGTAATTCTCTTCTTAATTACAGCCGCAATTAAAAAAAACAAAACACACGCAATAATTACAGCTCTTCCACCGCTCAATGTTCCACCTATAAATCCCAGAAAAATTAGCAAAGACAACTTTATCCTGGATACTGGACATCTTGCACTTCTTTCTCGCTCAAAGAGAAGGAGGGCCCCCAACAAAACCACAAATGGCGCCACATAACGCAGAACATAAACGTTTTCAAGTAAATTGATACCGGGAATAAATAACATGGCATCATCACCATTCACCACTACCCCTGGCCCTCCAATGAAAAGCGAATAGCACCTTATGGCAATATCTATAATCAAATAGATTATGGTTATATTAACCAAAGTTTTTCCTATATTCTTCCACTTAAAAATTCTTGGTTTTAAAAAAACAAAAACAATTATGCACAATGGTGCGCAAATTTGTGAAGTCTGCTTAAGACTGTTACTGAATGAATAATCCGCCGCGTTTACCGGATTTTTCCAAAAATAATAAAAATGCACTGCTGCATATAAAAGAAACGTTAAAATGATATATAAAGTAAAAAACACCTCGACTTGCCCTCTTAATCTTTTGTTTAAACTTAAATCCTTTCTCCACCAAGTCATCACAAGTAATGCAACAACCAAAATAATACTGATTTCCGTTGCAGAAACCTTGAATCCTAATGGAGCGTATATAAAACCCAAGCCATCTAGTAATAAAGCTATTTGCCAAGTATACCGATACAATCCTAGAATATAAAATAACCCTGCAACCAGAATTATTATCAGTAATATCGTAAAGTAATTACCATCAACAATACATTGGGCAACATAAACAGCCCCAATCATACTTGCCAAAATTACCATCCACGATGTGAGCCGCGGCAACCAAATATCCATAATTCATATCCTATATGACTTTTTTTAGCTCGAAAATACTGCGTATTTGATGGAGTCAACCCCAACAGCATCCTATGAAATATTGAATCAGAATATTCAGTAACAACCTTAACTTTACTGGCCCATCATATATTTCTGCCAACTCGCACTGTACAATCCATCTAGTTCGCTGATTCTACAGATTTTCGATGTCTCAATATTAATGACTGGCATAGCTTCAATAAGCTTCAACCTAGATTCTCTGCGTATAAAAGTAAGCGCCCCTTTTTCGTTACGTGTATCACTCGCACGTAATGGATAAGTTTTGATCTGTAATATTTGTTTCTGGATTAATTCAAACAAATCATTTCGAATAAAAAAAGCATTAACTCCAGTAGACGTAGTTCCTATAAGAGAATATCCTTTTCTTTCGGCCAAAATAGTTAATGCTGGAATAGAGGCTCCCGCATACTGTGCGGAATAGTGTATTCTATGCCTGTCAAATTCAGGTATATATGGAATAGTTATAGGGTAAACATCCCCCAATACCGCTGAATATTCGCAAATTACAATTGCTGGATTTATGCTATCAATCGACTCCCAAACCCAATAATCATTTCCATCGATATCAATGCTCAGAATTCCAATTTCTCCTAAAAATCCATTTTCCTTAAAAATTTTATTTATATTTTCCCTTGTAATAAAATATTGACACGCAGTCAAATCGTATCTCCAATAAAGATTACTTGTCCGAATTTTTTGTATATTTTTTCGAGATCCATCAATAACCAATCCTCGCCAATTTTTGTTCATCAATAAGTATCGTGTATTTGACTCGTTGTAATCTTGAACCCCAAATTCAATGAACACTTGAGGTATCTGTGGGAGCCGTTCTACCAACCAATCAATAATTCCATCTTCTCCCCATTGAGAAAATACCTTGAACTCAAAATCAGCTAAACATTGAGCGGGATTCATCTGACTACTTTTACGTTGAATAGAAAACTGCCGTGCAGTCAATATCATAAGTGATTCTAAATATTCTTTTTCAATATTCTCACCCAATTCGAGTTTAGATATAATTCTTTTAACCAATTTTTTCATAATTATCTCAAATCACTTTTCCAAGAACATGCAAAAACATATTAAATACAATATTCTAGTCTAAAAAACTAAGATGCCGTTCAATCAAAGTCGACCACGAATATTCATCTTTAACACGTTTAAATCTTTCCGTCCCCCAGAAGCAATTCATAAGCCTCTGATCCATCAAAACATTTGCCAAATCATCTGAATCGGCAGGCTTATAACTTAAGCCCGTACTATAAGTAGTTACAAAAGATTCCAAATAACCTCCAGAAGAAACAATTACAGGCCGTTCATGGCAAACCGCCTCCAGCAAAACCCCGGATCCCTTTTTGTAATCCTTTGGATAAGGTAAAATCACCGCATCTGAGGCAGCAAATAGTAGTCGGGTTTTCTGTTCATCCACATATCCGGTAATTACTGTGGCCTCTGAAAAATCCTCTTCCTGTAATAATTTAACCGGATCATTCTCTGATATTACTGCCCCAGCAAAAACAAGATGTACTGCAAAATCACGTTGCAACAAAACTTTTGCTGCCCGTATCACCGTCCGATAGTCCTTATCCTGGCGGTGAGTGCCAAATAACAAAAATATCCTCTTATTCAAATCCAACCCCAATTGTTTCCTGGAATCATGCCGATCCGGCAAATTGTCACTGAATTCCTTTTCAATCGCATAAGGAATTACTGCAGTGCGAGCACCTACATCCCGCCAACTAATTTCAACATCATTTGTTTCAGCAATGAAATCTAATCTGCCGGTATCAAACGCCCATTTGTATAATAGAATTTTTATTCTCCCCGCTACGTTATGTTTATTTTCATACATCCCCCAAAGATAATGAACATAACGTTGTCTCGTAAATATGACGAACAACGCCAATATTACGTGCCTCGCATCGACACAATAAATAACACTTTGATTTTTACGGGTATGTTTGTTTGCCCATATTAAAATCATGAATGTTTCCAAATTTTGCAAAATAGACTGTATTTTTTTATAATGGAGTAGCCTCTCACCCAACAACTGGTAAATACACTGCCATTTTGGCAATATTGCTCTCGCATGAATTCCTGATTCATTTTTAATGTGTTGCGAAAAGCACGTAACTCCGCCATCCACTACCACCCCTTTTGATTGCATGTACCTCACGAGTTTTTCCATCACACTCCAGTGATGTCCTGCCAAATGAGCATACGGCGAAACTACTATGGCCTTTTTCATTATTACTTGAACTCTTTCAATCCTTATCCATTCGCAATCAAAACCTTCGATATTGCCGCCAAAATATCATCCGGCGAAATATCTTGCACACATTCCGGCCGGTTTAGGACACAACTCCAATCACAACCAAAACAGGGCAGTTTATGCGTTAACCAGATTTGATTTTCCGATTGTTTCCAAGGGCCAAACTGTCCGTATTGTGCACCACCAAGCAATATTACCGCAGGCCTGTTCATCGCCGTTGCAATATGGGCAATACTCGTTTCCGTGGTTAAAATAACCTTGGCAGACGCGATCATGTCGTACAACCCCAGTAAATCTTTCGCAGAATCAGTCATCACATCCTTGATTCTATGGTTTTCCAATTTCGATTTATACGCCAATAAATCATCTCCCCGCTGCGCCGCTCCAACTAAAACATACTGTCCAAAATATTGTCGTTCACGTAATTCCATCAACACCTTCAGTAGTGTTTCAACAGGGATATCCCGTATGGGAGTTGATCCAAATGGGCAAATTAATAGTTCATCAATAACCCTTTCAGAGATATAATTAATTTTTGGCAATAATTGCTCAATTGTTATTCCGTCATGTCCGCCTAATTCCAATACACACTTATGCCTGAATAATTCCGCCGGTACTTCTCCTTTCCATTTAGCAATGGCCCTGCTGGAAACCAGCTCGGGATGGAACGAGATGGCAGAATCATATTTATAACTCTTCCAATTTAATCTTACCATATGGTACATAGAATCAGCTGTCCTATACAAAATTGAAGGATGTGCATATGCCTTTTGAGCATGGATCCACCCAAGAACCAATTCGTGATAAAATTCCCGGCGATGCCTGAAGCAAAATAATTCTTCGCACTGAAAAGTACTAAA
Organism: Verrucomicrobiales bacterium; assembly: GCA_031256975.1. GTDB lineage: Bacteria > Verrucomicrobiota > Verrucomicrobiia > Methylacidiphilales > JAAUTS01 > JAIRPN01. Next base: position 149,075 of record JAIRPN010000016.1, read on the forward strand.
TATCGGCTTAAGCAGGGGAATGGAAGGAATGACATTCTGCCATACTGAAATCAGACATCCAGGAATATCAATTACATCGACTTTGGGGAAATGATATTTAGCCAGACCGGCTACTTCCTGCGGAATGATCAATAGACATTCAGATTCGCCATATTTTTTTACCAAAAATTGAATGGTACCCAAGGCAAGGACAAAGTCGCCAATCCCATTTTCCACTTTGAATATGCAAATCTTATATCTTTTGGCATCTCTTTTAAGTTTTGGCTTTCTTGACCAGATATGTAAAATTAATCCACGCATCTTTCGCGGGAAATATTTCGCCATTTTTCGATAGTAATTCATAATTACCAGCTGCCGCTATCAGATAATTCACACAAGTCTTATACTCCGGAAAGTCGTCTTAAAAGTTTTACGGTGAAATTTTTAATATCTCCCTGAGCATTCCTATCCAAGGCATATTGCCAATAGAATACCGCTCCTGATACCATGGTCACAGTGATTAACACGATCAATTTCACCAAATCCTCCCTTGGCGCACCCGGCAACAGCGATATCCCATAGACCACACTACACAATAGCAAAAACATCTTAATCCACGGAGCATTAATCTTAATTATCTCTTTGGCATTTAAATCAAAATATTTCATCGTTTTGTAAATGGCATACGAGCCTGAACAGCTGATGGATCCGAAAATCAAGCAACAAATTATAATCCAAAACCCATTGGCTTTTATAAGAATCATTGATGAAACAATAAAAATGATAGCCTCACCCAAATAAACGTATTTCAAGGCACCCACCTGCTTGATGATTGCAGGCAAAAAATTAAAATTGCGTCCCACTGAATACGATAAAAAATATACTCCTAGAACCACACCATCCAGCCTCGTCCATTGAATCTGCCCATGTGTCCATACCCGCACAAAAAGGTCATTGCAAAATATGATGCCAATCGCCGCAATTACCGCTAGACAGTTGCCCAGTCGTGTAACATCAAAAAATCTTTTTTGCAACCGGCTATCTTCTTTTCGAGCGTGCATTTCGCTCAATATAGGATACGAGTAATTTCCAATTTTCCAAATAAACAAAAATAATGCGGCAAAGGGTTTGTTCATTATTCCCCACACTGCAACAGCCTCCCATCCCATAACGCGCGCAACTATTAAGGTCGGGCAAATGGTTAAGAGTTGTTGACCAATATTGGCTAATAAAAAATCCAAGCCATATTTGACAATTTCCTTGATTAATTTTGGCGCAACTGTCCGAGATTCATCCTTTTTTGGGAAAAAACCATGTTTTAAACATCCATAAAAACAGATCATGGTGGCTAGCAATGTCGCAATAAAATTACTTGCCAACAGGGCGCACAGGCCCCATTGCATTTTTAAAAAAATCCACATTAACCCAATACTGACCGCCAACTGAACAATTCCCGCACAATTAATCCAGTCATTACGTTGATGAACCTGCAACAGAGAACTGCATATTTTTACAAAAAAAGAAAATGCACAAACCGAACATTGCCCCAACAAAAGCCATTGAAATACACTTGCATATTGGGAAGGTACTTTAAAGAAATAAAGACAAAGGAATGACGCAAGCAATCCAACCAAAAGAACCAAGACTCCTTGAAGGTAAAATATTTTACAAGCAACCTTTACAACCCCTCCATAAATGCCACCACTCCGATTATCCTTATAATCGATCAGATACCGGCTAAATGCCCCGTCCATTCCAGCATCTAATAAAGTCAAAAATGTCGATATTTGTAGGATAACTACCCACAATCCAAATTGTTCCGGTGATAAATACCGCAGAGCCAAAGAAACTGACAGCAATGTATATAGTATATTGACCAATAATTGCAAATAACCCGACCCCAAAGCTATTACATAACGTTTTGAACGGCTCATTGCGGCAAATCTACACTAACGAAAATATTTCACGCCTGTTGCGGAACCTGTGGGCAGTCATAATGCTGGATTGACCATAATCTAGCCCTTTGAAAATAACGAGTAAATTCTATCTTACTCCCATCAGATATCACCTATATTAGTCTCGACGAAGATTGTTTCTTCCTTTAACAAGAATTAATCTTCATTTTTGTTTATGATTAAAAAATTCCTGCAGTTAATATTCGGTCTTAACGGCGCTTGCATAATTCGCGGTTTCCGCTTCGGCCTGCAAGACATGTTGATCAAAAGTCGTGCCGCATTCAATGCGGTCTACCCGATGGAAGATAAAAATCACACCAAAATACCCGTAGTATCCTTGGATGAAATTCTGGGAACAAAGAAGGTTTCTGTGAAGTGTGAAATTCAACGATATGAAAATGGCATGCTGCCATCAGATCAAGCCATGGTTTTAATATCAATTTTACGCGCTGAAAATCCACAGGAAGTCTTGGAAATCGGCACCTTTATGGGGCATACTACTAAAGCTATGGCAGAAAACCTGCCAGATTCCGTCATTCATACCGTTGACCTACCTGTTGATTTTTCCATTGTGAATGCCCCTGAAAGTTTACTTCCCAAGGACGATTTCCATCTCATCCAACAACGAGTAGTTGGGCGTGAGTTTAGAGGTTCCAAATTTGAAAAACAAATTATGCAACATTTCGGCGATACCGCACAAATAAATTTCTCTACCCTGGGTAAACCGACTTTTTTCTTTATTGATGGTTCTCACACATATGAATATTGCAAAAGTGATTCAGAGAAATGTCTGAATCTCTGTCAGGGACATGGTGTATTTTTATGGCATGACTGCGATCCACACCACCCGGGAGTCACTAGATTTATTAATGAATGGCGTGCTATTGGACGCGATATTCGAAGAATTAAGGACACTCCCATTGCCTATTGGAAAATATAATCAAATTCGATATGAAGAACATCCTGATTGTGGGTGCTGGTTTTTCCGGAGCAATATTGGCCCGGGAATTGGCGGAAAGAGCTAACTGCTCCACTCTGGTGCTGGATGTTCGAGATCATATTGCCGGTAATTGCCATACTTACCGAGATCCGATTAGTAACGTGATGATCCACAAATACGGGCCGCATATATTTCATACTAAAAATCAACGGGTCTGGGAATATATTAATCGCTTTACTACTTTTGGTCCTTACACTCATCGGGTAAAGGCCATCACTGCTCAAGGAGTCTTTTCATTACCGGTCAATCTGTTGACCATCAATCAATTCTTCAACAAGATTCTCAACCCTAATGAGGCCTACAATCTTCTACAAAAGTTAGGTGATAAGTCGATACATGAACCGCGTAATTTTGAAGAACAGGCATTGAAATTTGTTGGGCCTGAATTATATCAAACATTCTTCTACGGTTATACCAAAAAACAATGGGGATGCGAACCCTCCGAACTACCGGCCTCTCTGCTGAAACGGCTTCCAATTCGGTTTAATTATGATGACAATTACTTTTTCGATCCCCACCAGGGCATTCCCGTCGACGGCTACTCCGCCATTATCGAAAAAATCCTCGCCCATCCGAAAATCACAGTGCAACTGAACACTAAATTCACACATGATATGCCCGCCAACTACGATCATGTGTTTTATAGCGGCACGATTGATGGCTTTTTTGATTACCGGCTAGGTAGAATCGGTTATCGCACAGTAACTTTTGAACGTATTGATACTAAGGGGGATTTTCAAGGCAGTGCTCAAATCAACTACACCAATTTGAACGTTCCCTTCACTCGCATTCACGAACACAAACATTTCACCCCTTGGGAAGCACATGAAAAAACGGTTGCCTTTCGTGAATTCAGCAAGGAAACAGAGCCTGACGATATCCCATATTATCCGAAGAATCTGCAGGTCGACCAAACCTTATATCAACGCTATTGCGAATTGGCCAAAACTCAACCTAAAATTACCTTTGTTGGAAGGCTGGGCACTTACCGTTACTTGGATATGGATACTACCATCGCAGAAGCATTGACCGTCGCAGATGAATTTATTCAGCGGCATAAAACCTGACCAAGATCAAAATTCCATCAAAGATTAACACTGGTAATTAGAAAAAAAACGGATATCCTGTCACCTGCTTATGCTTAACTATTCTGCCGGTTCATTGACGGGACGCAGCTCCAAGCCCTTCGCCTTGGTCATCTTTGGCGCAAGCGGTGACTTGACCCGTCGTAAACTCATTCCCGCCCTGTTCGGCCTTTTCAAGGAAAAGGCGCTGCCTGATAATTTCCAGATCATCGGTTTCGCCCGGCGTGAAAAAACCGATGACAGTTTTCGCGAGGAAATGCTGGAAGGCATGAAGCAATACTCCCGTTTCAATCCGGTCGCTTCTCAGGAATGGCAGGAGTTCGCCAAGCATTTGTCCTATCATGTCGGCAATTTCGATGATCCGGCCCCTTATAAGTCACTGGCTGAAAAACTGCAACAACTGAAAGACCAGGGCTTGGAGCAAAAGTTGTTTTACCTCTCCACCGGTCCGGAATATTTCATCAACGTGATGGAACAATTACACGGTGCCGAACTGATCTCACACGGCTGCAGCTCCCGCGTGGTGATCGAAAAACCCTTCGGCAACGATTTGAAATCGGCCCAGGAAATGGTTAAAGCCCTGCAAGGCTGCATCGACGAATCCTGCCTCTATCGCATCGACCACTACCTCGGCAAGGAAACCGTGCAAAACCTGTTGTATTTCCGTTTTGCCAACTCGATTTATGAACCCATTTGGAATCGCAGCCTGATCGACCACATCCAAATCACCGTGGCGGAAAAGGAAGGCGTCGGTACCCGTGGCGGTTATTACGACCATGTCGGCGCGTTGCGTGACATGGTGCAAAACCACATGATGCAGTTGCTGACCATCACCGCAATGGAACCCCCGGGATCCTTCACCTCGGAAGCCATCCGTGACGAAAAGGTCAAAGTACTGAAATCCATCCCGACTCCAACCGGTGAAGCCGTGCAACGTATCGCCGTACGAGCCCAGTATGAAGGTTATCGCCAAAGCGACCGTGTAAATCCGGATTCCAAGACCGAAACTTACGCGGCACTCAAGTTGACCATTGATAACTGGCGTTGGGCAGGCGTGCCATTCTATCTCCGTACGGGCAAATTTATGCAAACCCGCGCCAGTGAAATCGTGGTGGTCTTCCGCCGGCCGCCGTTAGCGTTGTTTGAAACTTCACAGGAGCAGCTGGAGATGCACCGCAACCGCCTGCACATCCGCCTGCAACCCGACGAAGGCATCCATCTGCGTTTCAACGCCAAAATCCCCGGCAAGAGCAACATGGGACCGGTGGATATGGATTTCGCCTATAAGAGCCAATTCGGTTCTTACTCGCCGGAAGCTTACGAACGTTTGCTGCACGATTTCATCATTGGTGATTCAACCCTGTTCACCCGCTCCGACGAAGTGCTGGAATCCTGGCGCATCATGGATGCCATTACCGCAGGCTGGCAGGAATCGCCGGTCGCCTTATATCGCCAGAAAAGCTGGGGACCTTCCGAATCGGAAGCCATCCTCAAGGCGGACGGCAATACCTGGTTCCCGCTTGAAAAAGCCGGCAGCTGATGTTTTCGATCGATGATTAGCGGGTAACACAAACCTGACTTATTGATAAAGAATAGAAAATTGACACTTGTTGACGGCACCAGTATGGTATCGCACGCGTGAAAATTTCGATAGTTATCCCTGTATTTAATGAAGCCGCTGGGATTGAGTTATTAATACAACGATTAGCCAAGGTTACTGCGCAACTGTCGAGTCATACATGGGAAATTGTATTCGTGGATGACGGCAGTAATGATGATACTGTCGACACCATCACCAAATACCGTCATTTGTTTCACGGTCCCCTGACAATTGTGGAGTTTTCACGTAATTTCGGACATCAGCCCGCATTGCTTGCCGGATTACAACAATCGAGTGGTGATATTATTTTTTGCATAGATGCAGATTTGCAGGATCCACCTGAATTATTTGGCGCAATGTTGGAAAAACAAGCGGAAGGTTTTGATGTGGTCTATGCTGTACGAAAAACCCGCACAGAATCATGGCCCAAACGCTGGGCTTACAAATTGTTTTATCGGTTACAAGCATATTTAACTGAAATACCATTACCAGTGGATGCCGGTGATTTCGGCTTGGTGACAAGGCGCGTAGCCGAAATCATGATCCACAGTGCGGACAAAGACTTATTTTTACGCGGATTGCGGGGGTGGAGCGGCTTCCGACAAACCGGCTATGAATATGATCGGCCAGCACGCGCCGTCGGCCAGGCAAAATATTCTTTCGTGAAATTGTTACGGTTGGCACTCAGCGGCTTATTTGGTTTTTCATCGTTACCGTTAAAATTTGCCACCGGGATCGGCATGATTAGCGTTGGCGGGTGCATGATATACGGCATTTATGCATTGATTGAAAAATTATTTTTAGGCTCGACCCCCGCAGGCTGGACTTCGACCGTACTACTGATTTTGTTTTTGGGTGGCACGCAACTTTTATCCATCGGTATCTTAGGTGAATATATCGGTCGTGTTTACAAACAACTACAATCTCGTCCGTTGTTTGTTGTTAAAAAAACGACCGCACTAGAGTAACCGATGAATTTTCAAATTTCTAAAAACGGCGTATGGTTGGCAATGATATTCTTGCTAGCGCTGGTAATAAGAATATGGCACTCCGGCACACAGAATCTTTGGTACGATGAGCTACTCACGCTACGTGGCGCATCATTGCCATGGCGGGACATGTTGGATTTTTTACAAACAACAGAAAGTTCAAAACCACCGTTGTATTACCTGCTCGTTCGCGTTTTCATCATCTTCGGCGACACTGAATGGTGGTTGCGTTTACCTAGCATTTTGGCAGGAGCAATAACGTGCATCCCCCTCTATTTTCTCGGCAAAGAAATCGGCGGCGAGCGCCTCGGTTTGTTTTCCTCTGCGACACTGGCAATATTGCCACTACATGTTTATTACTCACAAGAAGCACGAATGTATGCCTTATGGGGATTAACTTCATGCCTCGCCTGCCTGTTTTTGATACGCTACTTGAAGCAGACCAAAAATTTGGATCTATTTTGGTTTGGCCTTCTTTCCGCATTGAATTGCTACGTTTTTACCTATGGAGTATTCCTGTTCGGAGTTGCAGATATTTCCGCATTATGTTGCTACCGGCAAATCGGCATGCGCAATGTTCTCAAACTCGCCGCAGTTAGCGTTCTCGCGCTAATAGCGTTTCTGCCGTGGCTTCTGGTAATTTTTAACAATGTCACACATGGAATTGGCGCTCAAACCGGACAACAAACCCATGGCGGCTTACTCATATTAGGGTACACGATTTATTCACTGATTTATGGGTTCAGTCTCGGTTTCTCACCCGCACAACTTCAGCAACACTCAATCACCATTCTGCGCGAACACCCGTTTATAACCCTATTCTGCATACTCGCCGCATTGTCAGCGGCAGTGGCCGCATTTGCTTGCCTGCGAGAAAAACGTCATGACCTTTTCTTTCTGAAAGCCGTCGCGCCGGGACTAACATTGCTGATACTCAGCCCTTTTTTTGCCAGCCTGCTGTCATCATCAGTGGCCAATAACTGCCGCTATTCATTTGCCGCGATTCCTTTTATTGCACTGGTGTTAGGTTCCGTCATGGAAAAGGGTTCCGCAAAATTTTCAAAACTTGCGATACTGCCCTGTTTACTGTTCATGCTATATGCTACGGCCAACGGATTAAACAATCCTGCTTATTTTCGCGACGATATTCGAGCGGCCACCAACCATACGGGAAAAATTCTACCGCACCCCCCGGCTGCCATCATATGTGCGGCTCACTTGGAAAGTGTTTGCCGCTATTATGCCCCCGAGATGACTTTTCTGCCCTTGTCCGTGAGCGGCAACCAAATCACCAACGATGTTGCCAATATGGTGGATGCCTTCGCCAGTGAACACCCGAAATTCGCGCTGATTTATTCGCGCCCCGATCACGGAGATCCAACAGGCGCGCTGCTTACTTTTTTAGAAAAAAAATATCGTCTTGTAGAACAAAACAAATGGACCGGCGTTAAAGTTTTTATTTTTTCCACCAAATAACTTTATCAGCCCGGATGGCAATAATACTATTTCACTCCAAGAATCATTGTAAATTCAACAAAATCTTGCCGCCGCGTTTTTCTTGCAGCGCGGCGGTGACGGCTTGTTTGATTTCGCGCAAGGGACAGACCTTGTCGACAGCTATCTTAAGTTCGCCGTTAGCGAACAAGTCGGCGAGCTTTTGGTACATGGTGTCACGTTCCTGCGCACTGCGGTTTGCATACCAGCGGGTCATCCAAAAGCCGTGGTAACTCAGATCCTTGAAGATTAGCGGACCGGTGGCCAGTTTGATCGGCTGCTTGGACATGCCGCCGTAGGTAACCAGTTTTCCACCATCGCCAAGGCTCTTGGACAGGGTTCCGGCACTGTCGCCGCCAACGGCGTTCAACGCCAACCGCGGCGGCTTGCCGTTGGTCCAGGTTTTGATTTGTTTGAACGTGTCGGGAGCCTCGACGACCACGATATCACCGCCAAGGGCCTTGAGTTCTTCCACCAATTCCTCGCGCCTCACCAGATTGATGGTTTTCCAGCCAAGGGCCTTGGCAATCTGGATCACGCAACGACCCACGGCGCTGTTGGCGGCATTCTGGATCACCCACTCGCCGGGCTGCAAATCAACGAAATCGTGCAGCATGCACCAGGCAGTTGGCGGATTGACATAAATCATCGAAGCCTGCTCCGGGGTAAGCGAGGGCGGTAATTTGATGCAATCTGCCGCCGGACAGGTAACGGCTTGCCGCCAAGTGCCGCGGGTACTGGGTGTTTTGACCAAATCCCCGACTTGATAATCACTAACCCCTGCCCCGACAACCTCCACCCGGCCCACGCCTTCATTCCCGGCCACGGCAGGCAATGGTAATTTCACGCCATAGGTACCCTCCAGCATATTGATGTCGGAGGGATTGACCGGCGCAAACAATAGTTTTACCGAAATTTCGCCATTAGCGGGTGCGGCGAGAGCTTCTTCGGCGAGTTCGATGACTTCAATGGGATTGCCATTAGCGGCATATCGGGCGGTAAGGGTAGTTGCCATAGCAACACCATTAAAGCACGTCGCGGGCTTTGAGAAAAGGCACTAATTCATCCACACCGAAATCCGCCAGTACTTCCCCATTCCAGTCCAAGGTGGGCGCCTTGCTCTGGCCGGATAATTCGATCATCTCATTCATCGCCGCCGGATTGCCGCTAACGACGATTTTTTCGTAGGGGATTTTCTTGCTGTCGAGAAAAGCCAACGCTTCCTCACACCAAGGGCAACCGGTTTTGACGTATATTTTTGCTTTGTTCATAAATTTTAGTTCGCATGCAGCTCGTTGGCTGTTGATTTACCCTGTTCGAAATCGACAATATTTTGCACGGTGGTCTCGCAAATATTGCGCATGGCGGTCTTGGTAAAAAATGCCTGGTGCGAGGTAATCACTACATTCGGAAACATCAACAGACGTTGCAACACGTCATCGTGGATAATCTCGTTCGAACGATCCTCAAAGAACACGTCTTCCTCCTGCTCGTAGACATCCAAGCCAAGATAACCGACCTTGCCGCTCTTGAGCGCCTCGGTCACTGCCACGGCGTTGATCAAACCGCCACGACTGGTATTAATCAACATCACCCCGTCCTTCATGGCGCTTAGCGCCCCGGCATTGATCATGTGATAGGATTCCGCCGTCAGCGGACAATGCAGGCTGATAATGTCAGATTTGGCCAGCAGTTCCGGCAATTCCACATAGCTGCCGCCAATCTGGCGGAAATGGTCGTTCGGGTATTTGTCGTAACCCAACAGCTTGCAGCCGAAACCGGACAAAGCCTGGCCAGTCAGCGTGCCAATCTTGCCGGTGCCAATCAAACCCACGGTCGATTCATGCAGATCGAATCCCAACAAGCCTTCCAGGGAAAAATTGCCGTCGCGGACACGGTTGTAGGCGCGGTAAATTTTGCGATTAAGAGTCAGGATCATGCCAACGGCAAACTCGGCCACCGCATTGGGAGAGTAAGCCGGAACACGGCGGACGCTAATGCCAAGCTCGTCCGCCACCTTGAGATCGACATTGTTGAAACCAGCCGAACGCAATACCACCAGCCTGGTGCCGCCGGCTTTCAAGCTTTGCAGCACCTCGGCATCCAATACGTCGTTGACGAACACGCAGACCACCTCAAAACCCGCCGCTAACGGTGAAGTGCGCAGGTTGAGGCGTTCCTCGTAAAATTCAAACTGGTAAGCCGTCCGCCGGTTGGCGTCCTTGAGATACTGGATATCGTAGGGTTTGGTGCTAAAAACGGCGATTTTCATAGTCATATCAGTTTAACCATGAAATGGGCGAAACACAACCAGACTCGGACGGGGCCGCCGGATTGCCGCCAATCAATAGCTCTTCACGAACTTCTCGCCGGGACGCAGGCTTTTTTTCGCGGACCAGCGAATGCCGTCGAAATTCTTGCGGAACTTGGCGCTGATATTGCGCGGCACATCGCCCTTGCCATTTTGAATGGCACCGGATGACGTCGACTTCGCCTTATGGGAGCAAGCGCCCCCGCCACAACAACCTTCACTCATCTCATTACTCCTTCTGCAAAAGATAAAACCATTTTTCCCGTTCGCAATGCCGAAACGGAGCCTGAAAATATGCTCCAGGCTCCGCTTTCTGACAATCCGATTTTACGAGATTTTGACTTCCACTTCGCGTGGCAGGGCTTTTTCCGCCTTGGGCAGGCGCACGGTCAGGAGACCGTTCTTAAAGTCCGCGGTTACCTTTCTCGCCTCAACTTGGTCGGGCAAGGTAAAGCTGCGAACGAAACTGCCATAGCTGCGCTCAACGCGATGGTATTTCTTGGTCTGGTCTTCCTTCTCCAGTTTGCGCTCGCCGCTAATGGTGAGCGTGCCGTTGTTGACGGTGACCTTGACATGATCGCGGTCGACTTCAGGAATTTCAGCCTTGATCAGGTATTCCTTGTCTTCCTCGATGACATCGACCAGCGGTGACCAGGCGGCGCCGAGCCATTCGCTGTCTTGTTTGTTGAAGAATGAACCCAGACGGTTCTGGAATTCATCCAACTCTTTAATCGGGTTCCATTGCACTAATGTTTTCATGTTAATTACTCCTTTGTTTGATTTTCTGGTTTTATAACTGCATCACCCGTGCCAAGGTTTTTTTGATAATCCAATTTTCTTAACTCTCTAATGACAAGATTGTTATAAAAATATCATGAAATGACATTCAGCCTTGAATTGAGACATAATTACACATATTATTAATTGGCCTTGCTATTAGCGCCATAATGACGCTAATAGCAATCTCTCCCAAGTCTTTACACAGAAAAACCTCGAACCCTAATTGATTGATTTTTAGATAGTTACAATTAATATTGCCTTTACGGACGATTCCGCCGACTTGGCATATCCATTGCAGATTAAAACACTATCAAGAAAGAGGATTTAATTATGGATTTGAATAAATTTACAGAGAAAGCCCAGCTCGGTCTGGCGGAAGCACAGCAAATCGCCGCCAAGCTTGGCCATCAGAACGTCGACGTCGAACACTTGCTGGCGGCGTTGATTGAACAGGAAAACGGCCTGATTCCCCGTTTGGTGGAAAAATGTCAGATTTCTGTCGAGTTGCTGCTTTCAAAACTCGAAGGGGAACTCTCCAAGGTACCGCGACTCAGCCAGTCGCATGGCACACAACAAGGAGTTTACGTCACTCAGCGATTGAATTCGTTGCTGGCAAAGGCACAGGAAGAAGCCAAGAAACTGAAAGATGAGTACGTTAGCGTCGAACACCTGGTTCTCCCCATGTTTGACGAGGACAAGCACAGCGGCGTTGGCCGCGTGTTCAACGAACTCGGATTCAAGAAAGATGAATTCCTCAAGGCGCTAACGGCCATCCGCGGCAATCAACGGGTAACCAGTGCCAATCCCGAGGCTACCTATGAAGCCTTGGAAAAGTATGGCCGCGACCTTACCCGCCTGGCCCAGCAAAACAAATTGGACCCGGTGATCGGCCGCGATACGGAAATCCGGCGCGCCATCCAGGTATTGTCACGCCGCACCAAGAATAATCCGGTGTTGATCGGTGAACCCGGTGTCGGCAAGACCGCGATCGTGGAAGGCCTTGCCCGCCGCATCGTCGCCGGTGATGTGCCGGAAAGCCTGAAAGACAAACGCATCATCACTCTGGATCTCAGTTCTCTCATTGCGGGCGCAAAATTCCGCGGCGAATTCGAGGAACGCCTGAAAGCCGTTCTGCAAGAAGTCTCCAAAGCCGCCGGACAAATCATTTTGTTTATCGATGAAATTCACACCATGGTGGGCGCAGGCAAAGCCGAGGGCGCGATGGACGCGGGCAATATGCTCAAGCCCATGCTGGCTCGCGGTGAATTGCACTGCATCGGCGCCACCACGCTGGATGAGTACCGCAAATACATTGAAAAGGACGCCGCCTTGGAACGCCGTTTCCAACCGGTAATGGTCAACGAACCGAGCGTGGAGGACACCATTTCCATCCTGCGCGGCCTGCGCGAACGTTACGAATTGCACCATGGCGTGCGCATCCAGGACTCTGCTCTGGTGGCAGCCGCCCTGTTGTCTCATCGCTACATCAGCGACCGTTTCTTGCCGGACAAGGCCATCGACCTGGTGGATGAATCCGCCGCAAAACTGCGCACCGAGATTGAATCCATGCCAGAGGAACTGGAATCCCTCGAACGCCGCGTCATGCAGCTCGAGATCGAGCGCGAGGCGTTGAAGAAGGAAAAGGACAAGGCCTCGAAATCACGGCTGGCGGACTTGGAGAAGGAATTGGCCGAATTGAAGGCCCAGCGTGACACTCTCAAGGCGCAATGGACCAACGAAAAGTCCTCGATTGAATCCATCCGCACTTTGCGCGAGCAATTGGAAAATTTCCGCCACCAAATGGATGTGGCCCAGCGCAACAACGACCTGAACCGCGTAGCCGAATTGAAGTATGGCAAAATTCCCGATCTGGAGAAAAAGGCCAAGGAAGCCGAGGACAAACTGAAGAACCGCAAAGGCGGTAACCAGTTGGTGCAGGAAGAAGTCACCGCTGACGAAATTGCCGAGGTGGTTTCCCGTTGGACCGGTATCCCGGTCAATAAATTGCTGGAAGGCGAAAAGGAAAAGCTGTTGCAGCTCGACAAGATCCTGCACCAGCGTGTGATCGGCCAAGAAGAGGCCGTGCAGGCCGTTGCCGACGCGGTGATCCGCGCGCGCAGCGGGTTGAAGGACCCGAAACGCCCGATCGGCTCGTTCATCTTCCTCGGTCCGACCGGTGTCGGTAAAACCGAACTGGCCCGCGCCCTGGCGGAATCTTTGTTTGATTCGGAGGACAACATCATCCGCATTGACATGAGCGAATACATGGAAAAACACGCCGTCGCCCGTTTGATCGGCGCGCCTCCCGGCTACGTCGGTTACGAAGAAGGCGGACAGCTTACCGAAGCCGTGCGCCGCAAGCCCTACGCGGTGATCCTGTTCGATGAAATCGAGAAGGCCCACCACGATGTATTCAATTTGTTCCTGCAAATTCTCGACGACGGACGCCTGACCGACAGCCAGGGCCGTGTGGTGGATTTCAAGAACACGCTGATCATCATGACCTCGAATATTGGCAGCCCGCATTTGCTGGAAGACGCCAACGACAAGGGCAAGATCACGGAAAAGATCCGCGACAAGGTGTTGAACGAATTGCGCCAGCACTTCCGCCCGGAATTCCTGAACCGGGTGGATGACATCGTGTTGTTCAAGCCGCTAACGCTGAACGAAATCAAGCAGATCGTGGAATTGCTGCTCAACCAGCTCAAGAGTCGCCTGAAAGACCGCGGCATCGAGCTGACCTTGAGTGACGCAGCAAAGGAACATATCGCCCGGGCCGGCTATGATCCGGTCTACGGCGCACGCCCGCTGAAACGCTACTTGCAACGCGAAGTCGAGACCGGCTTGTCCAGGAAACTGCTGTCCGGTGAAATTACCGATAATAGCAGCGTGGAAATCGGGCTCAAGGACGGAGCCCTGGCTTTCCACTCCAAAAACAAGGTTGTATAAGACTCCAACCCGTATCCATATTAGCTGAGCAAGGGACATGGCATCATGCCATGTCCCTTTATTTTGCATAATCGGAACAACCTTTTATACAGCGAATTAATGCCTTCAAAAACAATCTATTAGATTTTATGAAAAGTGCATTAGACTGCTTGTGTTTATTGGAAATAAGCATATTCTATTTCCGTCCGCCTGCAGCGGACATCTACGGGGGTAGAAAAAGGCCCCCCTCGCAAGAGGGGGGCCGAAGTAGGTGCCCCTCCCCCCGGGGAGTAGTGTGGGGTGTTGGAGGAAGGGGCTGCTACAAGCTCATCCAGTCTGTGTGTGAGAGCAGAATGAAATCTCGCAGCTTCTCCCTGCCTGTTTGGGGGGTAGTCCATGGGGGGCAGAGAGAAAATTCTATAAATCTTTGGTTAGTTCGTTACGTACTCCTCGTTTACTTTCCACAAGCAGCTTAATGATTTTTTCCTTAATGCCAAGCTTTTTGTATTAAATAATTAATTGTTTTATACGCTAATTTTAAATTTCTACGTCACGGGAAAAGACAAATCGTTTGTTCGTTCCTTGAAACCCGGCCGTGAAACCCTATGTTTACTGCGTAGATTCATCATGGATGTCGCCGAAATTTACCGCCAATTAACAGAAACCGCGCTGGCACAGGGTTTTCATTGCGAAGCTTATGGTCAAATTGGCAATTACCCCCTGCCCGCTTTTCGACGCGACGCCAACGGTGAAAAAACGCAGATTTACCTGTCGTCCGGCATTCACGGTGACGAACCGGCCGGCGTTCACGCGATACTGCGACTGCTGCAATCCGGTTTCTTTGACCAGCGCGCCCGCTGGTTGATGTGTCCCATGCTCAACCCCAGCGGGCTGGCAGCAAATAAACGCGAGAACTTCCAGGGACTCGACCTTAACCGTGATTACCGCGCCTTGGCGTCGGAGGAAATCCGCACGCACCGTTCATGGTTAGCGTCGCAAGCCCCCTACCAATTGGCGCTCTCGTTGCACGAGGACTGGGAAACGACGGGTTTTTATCTGTACGAAATCAATACGTCGCCGTATCCCTGCGTCGGCCCGGCGGTCTTGCAACAAACCTGCAAGATTATCGCCACGGAAAGCAATGCATTGCTGGACGGGCATGAGGTCACTTCGCCGGGCTACATCCTGCACCGTCCCGAGGCCGACGAACCGACCAACTGGCCGGAGGCCATCTATCACGTCAAATTGCATCCCGTGCTGTCCTGTACTTTTGAGACACCCAGCCAGCTGCCCTTGGAACAACGCATCCGCACCCATGTGGCGGCAACCACCGCAGCGGTGGAAAAATTCCTGTCGCAGCTCTAGACTTTGCGGTTAGCGAGCCAGACCGCCAGCATCATCACCGCCAACCCGCACAACAATCTCGGGACATCCGCCTGTTCCCGGAACACCAACAGCGACACCAACACCGCGGCCGGGATTTTTGCGTTATTGAACACCGCCAACACCGCAGTGGCAACCCGTGTCGCCCCCAGATTCCACCAAAAAAAACACAGGCCGCTGGCCAGTACGCCAAGATAAGCAATGACCAGCCATTGTTTCCAATCCGGCCGGAATTGTCCCCAGTCCGTCACTGGCACTGTGACCAAAGCGGTCACCAATACCGCCCCCAGCAACAGCCAGCCAAACAAGCCGGTATCGCCGCTAACCGCGAGTCGACCGCGCAGATTTTTATAGGCAAGCTGCCCCGCCGCAAAGCACAGGTTGGAAATTTGCACCAATAAAAAACCGCTTCCCAAGGCCCCCGTCATCCCCTGCCACTTGACGATTGCGGCTCCAAGTACCGCCAGTAGCGCCGCGATCATCCCGCCCAGCCAGAATTTCCTTTGCCAGCAGGCATCCAGCAAGGACAGGTAAATCGGCGTGAAAATCGTGTAAATCGCCACCTCATAGGCGCTGAGATAGGCGAAGGAGCGCTGGTAACAAAGATACATCGCCCCGAATTGCAGCGCGCCGATCAACGCCAGTTGCAGCTTCGCCGTTAGCGTGATGTTCTCGCGGCGCAGGAACGGGAGAAACACCAGCAGGGCGAACGCTAACCGCAGGAACGCCACCGCCGTGGAATCGAGCCCCGACAGCTGGTCCTTGATCAGTCCAAACGAAAAAGCCCAGACCAGCGAGACCAGCAGCAACAGCCCCATGGATCACCTCGCCCCGATCGAATCCCGGATCGCCTGCAACACCGGCTGGGCCAATTGCTCCAGCCCGTTGTCACTGGCGTTTTCCAGCAGCACCCGGATCTTGTTCTCGGTGCCGGAGTAACGGATAAACAAACGTCCCTTGGAACCAAGCTTTTGCTCCGCGTCCTTGATCGCAGTTTGCACCGCAGGCAATTGTTCCAGCGGTTTTTTCTCGCTAACCGGGAGATTGTACAACTTCTGCGGGTACTTCTTCATCACCTTGCGCAATTCCTTCAACGGACGCCCTGAAGTGCGGCAGACATCCAGGATTTGCAGGGCGCTGAGCAGGCCGTCGCCAGACGGCGCGTGCTCGAGGAACAGAAAATGCCCGGACTGCTCGCCGCCGAAAACGTAACCTTCCTCGCGCATTTTTTCCAACACATAGCGGTCGCCCACCTCGGTGCGGACCACCTTGCCACCGGCATTTTCAACCGCCTCGTCCAGGCCGAGATTGCTCATCACCGTGGCCACGATGGTTTTCTTCGGCAATTCATTCCGCTTGAGAAAAGCCGTGCCGATGATGGCCAGATATTCATCACCGTCGAGCGCCTCGCCCGCCTCATCGACCAGGATCAAACGGTCGGCATCGCCGTCCAGCGCGATACCGATGGCATTGCCATATTTCTTCACCTCGGCCTGCAACGCCTCGGGATGCATGCTGCCGCAGGATTTGTTGATGTTAATGCCATCAGGCCGGCATCCGATCTGCTTCACCGTGGCGCCATAGTTTTTCAAGATATACACCGCGCTGTTCCAGGCCGCGCCGTTGGCGGCATCCAGCACAATGGTCCGGTCCTGGAGGGTAAAATCAGAAGACACGGTTTTATCCAGCGCCTCCTTGTACATCTCCAGATAAATCGGCTCGGCGCTAAACTCCATCACCGCCGGCACATCATGGGACAAGGGCGGCACCTCATGGACTTCCCCGATGATTTGCTCGATGGCCAGTTCATCCTCGTCGGCAAGCTTGAAGCCCTTGCTGTCGAAAAACTTGATGCCATTGTCCTGATAATCGTTGTGCGAGGCGCTGATCATGATCCCGGCATTGACCCCCATCGAGTTCGCCAGCATCGACACGGCACCCGACGGCACCACGCCGAGGCGCGTCACCTGCGCGCCGCCCGCCAGCAACCCGCGGCAAAGGCTGTCTTCCAGCACATAGCCGGACGACCGGGTATCCCGGCCGACAATAAACACCGGCTCCTTCTTCTCCTTGCCAAAATGCTTCGCCGCCGCATTGCCAATCCGCCAGACAAATTCGGGAGTCATCGGCTCAATTTCATAACGCCCTCTGATCCCATCCGTTCCAAACCACTTCCGTTTAACACTCATGCAAAAAATCCGTTATCCTCCCGCTCAGACCGTCTTGGCCTGCTCCTCTTCCAATGCCGGGCCTTTTTTCTTCGGCACCAGCAATTCAGTCAACCGTTGCCGCAAACTGTCATGCGTCAAATTCCGTTCCAGGGCCCCGCGGAACGCGATCGAGATTTCCCCGCGCTCCTCCGACAACACCACGATCACCGCGTCCGTCTCCTCGGAAAAACCCAGCGCGGCGCGGTGGCGCAAACCCAGGTTGCGGTCCAGATCCTGCCTGGTCGTTAGCGGGAAAATGCAACCCGCGACGATAATTTTCTCGCCGCTGATCAGCACCCCGCCGTCATGCAACGGGGTCTTGTCGGTGAAAATCGTCACCAACAATTCATCGGTCACCTTGCCGTCAATCACCACGCCGCTCTCGCGGGTCGGATGGTTCGAATTGGTGCGCTCAACCGCGATAAGCGCCCCCAGGTCTTTCTCCTGCAATTGCATCACGCTGCGCACGATGTCCTCGATGATGAAACGCTGGTTGGAATTGCCGCGCTGGAGAATCACCTCGCCCACTCCGGTGAACATGCGGCGCAATTCCGGCTGGAACACCACGATCAACGCCAGGATCAGCAGCAGGTACGAATCACGCAGGAAATTGCCGATCACCTCCAGCTTGAACACCGTCACCAGAATAATCAGCACGCCGAAGAAGATGCAGGCGCCCAGCATGGCCATGCCGCCGCGGGTACCGTGGAAGGTGCGGTACATATACCAAATTACCGCCAGAATGACGATGACTTCGAAAATGATTTTGACCCAATCCATAACCGTTGACCTGCGACTTAATGATGTTCGGACGGCAGGAGCTTTTCAAGCGCTAGTTTTCAGTTTTCCAACTTCTTCCACATCTCGATGAACTTGGCGCATTGCTCGACCTCATGCACGCGCCAGACCTGCGGGCCGCCCTGCTGCAATAACCAGCCATAAACCGCCAGTGCGCCGGTGAAACGGTCCTGCAGCGAGACGTTCAGCACATGCGACAGGAAAGACTTGCGGGAAACCCCCCACATCATCGGCCGTTGCAGGCTGCGCCAGGCCTTGGTGGCGCGAATCAATTGCAAATTATGTTCCGCGTTTTTGCCGAAACCGATGCCGGCATCGTAGATAATCCGTTCACGCGGCACCCCCAGCGCCTCCAGTTTGTCCCCCAGTTCGCGCAAAAAGCCGCTAACCGTCGACACCACGTCGTCATACGCCGGTTTCAACTGCATCTGCTTAGGGCGGTCGAGGCTGTGCATCGCGATGTAACCCGCACCGCTCCCGGCAACCACCTGCAACATGCGCCCATCCCACTGGCCGCCGCTCACATCATTGATGATCGAGGCTCCGGCGTCGATGGCTTGTCGCGCCACTTCCGCCTTGTAGGTATCAATCGAAATCACCGTTAGCGGCCAGCGTTTGTTCATCTCGCGGATCACCGGGATGACGCGGCGCAATTCCTCGTCCTCCGCCACCGCCTCGGCCCCGGGACGGGTCGATTCGCCGCCGACATCAATGATTTGCGCCCCGGCGTTCAGCATTTCCTCCGCGCGGAACAAGGCGCTTTCCAGCGTGGCGTAACTGCCGCCGTCGGAAAACGAATCCGGTGTGATATTCAGGATCCCCGCCAACAACGGACGGTCGCCAAACGTCAAACTTCCCTGGGCATGTCGCCAAATCATGGAGAAAAATTAGCGGGAATCACGAGCCTCGAACATCACAAAAAAATAGTCCTATCCGGCTGGGTTTGCCGGACAGGACTAATCGTAAGACTCTGGCCGTCGTCAGGCTCCCGCAGGCGCACCCTCGAGGCCGGGCAGGGTGCCGTCACCGTTGCCCTTCTTGGATTCGGCCTTGGCCTTGTCCAGGGACTCCTGCGGGTTCGGCAACGCCGGAGGCGTGCTTTGGCGCGGCGGCGGATTGTTCATCTTGCCATTCTTGATCAGGTCAATCACATGCTCCGCGTCAAGGGTTTCATATTCCAGCAACGCGTTGGCAATCAGTTCCATCTTGTCGCGGTTGGCGCCGATGATCTGCTTGGCGCGCTCATAAGCGCCCTGCACCAGCTTGCGCACTTCGTTGTCAATCAACTCGGCGGTTTCCTCGCTGTAGCCGCGGCCGCGATTCAAGTCGCGCCCCAGGAATACGTAATCCTCCTGCTGGCCGTACTCGATCATGCCAAGCTTGTCGCTCATGCCCCAGCGACAGACCATGCTGCGGGCGTAATGCGTCGCCATGCGGATGTCGCCGGCAGCGCCGGTGCCGAAGTCGTCCATGAACAATTCCTCGGCCACGCGGCCGCCCATGGTGACACACAGGTCGTCAATCAGGTGCTTGTACTCGAGGTTCAGCTTGTCCTCTTCCGGCAGCATCATGGTCACGCCCAGTGCGGGACCGCGCGGGATGATCGAGACCTTGTGCAACGGGTCGGTGTGTTCCAGCAAAACGTTGAGCAACGCATGTCCGGCCTCATGATAGGCGGTGATGCGTTTTTGTTTCTCGCTCATCGCCATGGAACGGCGTTCACGGCCCCAACGCACCTTGTCGCGGGCTTCTTCCAAGTCGGGTTGCTCGATGGCATCAGCACTGCGGCGTGCCGCCAACAGCGCGGCTTCGTTGATCAGATTCGCCAACTCGGCACCGCTAAAGCCGGGCGTGCCGCGGGCAATCTTGTTCCAGTCGACCGCAGGCGAGGCTTTCACCTTCTTCGAGTGCACGGCAAGAATCTGTTCGCGACCCTTCACGTCTGGCAGATTGACAGTCACTTCACGGTCAAAGCGGCCCGGACGCAGCAAGGCCGGATCAAGCACGTCCTTGCGGTTGGTGGCGGCGATGATGATCACGCCTTCCTGCGTGTCAATGCCGTCCATTTCCACCAGCAACGCATTCAAGGTCTGCTCGCGCTCGTCGTGACCGCCGCCAAGACCATGTCCACGGCTGCGGCCGACCGCATCGATTTCATCGATGAAAATCAAGCAGGGTGCGGATTTGCGGCCCTGCTCAAACATGTCACGCACACGGGACGCGCCCACGCCGACAAACATTTCCACGAAGTCGGAACCGCTGATGCCATAGAACGGCACATCGGCTTCACCCGCGATGGCTTTTGCCAGCAGGGTCTTGCCGGTACCGGGCGGGCCGACCATCAAAATACCCTTCGGGATACGACCACCGAGGCGTTGGAATTTCTTCGGGTCCTTCAGGAACTCGACAATCTCACGCACTTCCTCCTTGGCCTCGTCCACACCGGCCACGTCCTTGAAGGTGATGCGGTTCTTGTCCTTGCTCAGCATGCGCGCCTTGCTGCGGCCGAACGACATCGCCGACTTGCCCGCCATGCGCATTTGTCGGCTGAACAGGAAATAGAACAACAGGATGATCAGCAGAAACGGCAGGATGCCGCCGAGGATTTGCCAGACCGTGTTATCCGCGTTCGAGGTCTTCAGGTTGGTAAAGCCGTAGGACGCCATGTCCTGGGCAAAATCTTTATATACCAGCAAGTTGACCTGGGTGCGGTAATTCGAGGGACGGATGTTGCCCGGGCCGGGTTTGACATCGGCCTCCGGCTTGAACTTGCCGGTCACATACACCGTGTTGTTGGTCAGGCTGGAATCCGCCACCACCTCGACATTCTCGATCTTTTTCTCCTTCAGGTATTGGAAGAAGACATCGGTATCAATATCCGTGGTGGTGCCGTTGGCCTTGATTTTCCAGGCCCAATACAACACAAAAATCAGGAAAGCGCCCACCAGTAACAGGGCGAAAAAGCGAAAATTCGGCGGTTGCTCGCCGTCATTATTGGGGGAATTCCTCCGGTTTGGCGGTTTCGGCAACTTCGGTACGCGAGGCGGTTTGTTCTCAGACATTGTGATTCACGGTAACACAGGGATTTCCCTTTCGCAACCCCCTAAAAGTCACGTTTATCACGCCGGTAAAAGGCGTATTTCTTGCCACCAGAATACCCCTTTCTTATGGGAAGAAGCACCCTTTCTTGCTCACAGAAGTACTATTTCTTGGAGTAAGAAACACCACTTCTTGTAACAAGAAGTAATACTTCTGGTAACCAGAATACCCCTTTCTGCCGACCAGAAAGGGTGCTTCTGACTGCAAGAAATACCGGTTTTCACCTTCGGATAGCCCCTTTAGACCTGTTGACAGCCCCGTCCAAGCCTCTAACTTTTCTAGGATGACCCATTCCAAGGTCCTAAACTTTGAAAATGCACGGGCACTCTCCGGCCTTTACGCCGGGGACAGCAGCCTGTTGGAGTCATTGGAGCAGAAATTTGACGTCAAAGTAACCACCCGCGACGGCTGGATGAAGGTCGAGGGACCGCAAAAGGGACTGGACCAAACCGCCGAGCTGTTCTCCCAGTTGCAACAGGCCACCAAGAACGGGGTCAAGATCCGCGGCCACGAGTTTCGTTACACGCTAAACGCCATCGCCAAGGGACAGAGTTCCGATTTGGACGACCTGTGGAAATCCCGCATCACCCTGTCCGGCCACAAAAGCTCGCTGGTGCCCAAGACTTTCGCACAAAAGGCTTATCTTGACGCCATCCGTAACCATGACCTGTGTTTCGGGGTCGGTCCGGCGGGCACTGGCAAAACCTTCCTCGCGGTGGCCATGGCGGTCGCCGCGCTGAAACATGAGGATGTCCACCGCATCATCCTGACCCGCCCGGCGGTGGAAGCGGGTGAAGCGCTGGGCTTCCTGCCCGGCGACCTGAACGAGAAGATTTTTCCCTACCTTCGCCCTTTGTACGACGCTCTGCAGGACCTGCTCGGCGCCGAGGAAGTGAGCCGTTACATGGAAAAGGGCATCATCGAGATCGCCCCCCTGGCCTATATGCGCGGCCGCACTCTCGCGAACAGCTTCGTCATCCTCGACGAAGCCCAGAACACCACCACCGAGCAGATGTTCATGTTCCTGACCCGCCTCGGCCCCGATTCCCAATGCGTGGTCACCGGCGACCCCACCCAGATCGACCTGCCGCGCCACCGCAAATCCGGCCTGGTTGAAGCCATGCAGGCTTTGTGTCATATTGAAGGCATTGCATTTTACCGTTTTAACGAGCAGGATGTCATCCGCCATGAACTGGTCGGCAAAATCGTCGCGGCCTACAAGAAACACCGCGGAGAAAAAATGGAAGAAGGATGATTGAAGATGGAAGATTTACGGCTCTTGCAGCCTTCAATCTTCCGACGTCCGCCTCCCATCACCAATAAACTATGATCCTCCAGTGGCTAAAGAGAAAATCACTTGAACGCAAGGGACTGTCCTGCGGCAAAACCCGCCGCCAGGACAAGGAAACCGACTGGCGCGACATCTTTGAGCAAAGCGCCATCGCCCGCTGCGCGATGCTGACGCTGCTGTTTCTGTCCCTGGTGCGCATCGGCCTGTGGACCAGCGAAGCCCCGACCTACGAAATTTTCGTGCTGTCGGTGTTGATCCTCACGCTGTTCCTGTTCCTGCTGCCTTTGTCGTGCAAGGAGGTATGGCGCAGCAATCAACTGCTGTTGCTGACCATCCTCTGCCTGGTCATCAATCTGGTCATTAACAAATACATTTTCCTGTACACCATCGACAACAAAATCAGCGGCGAACAAATCCCGATCCTGCTGCTGCCGTCGACGCTGGCGCCGATGCTGATCACCATCCTGATTTCGCCGTCGGCCGGTTTTATCACCGCCTTCATCCTGTCGGTCTCCGGCATGCTGTTCATCGGCTCCGACCCCGGCGTGTTCCTCAGCAGCTTGCTGACCGGCCTCACCGCGGCACAACTCAGCCAGCGCATCCGCCGCCGCTCCGACATCCTGATGGCCGGCGTGAAGATCAGCCTGGTCGGCCTCGGTTGCGCCCTGCTGCTCGGCGGCGTACTGGATCTTGGCGATTCCAACAACATTTCCAACAAGACATTGTTTCTCGCCGCGCAGGGCTTTTTCGCCATCGCGCTGGGCGTGGTCGCCTCCTTCATCGTCACCGCGGTGCTGCCGATCTTTGAGTGGCTGTTTGACCGCATCACCGATATCTCCTGGGTGGAGTTGTCCGACCTGAAGCATCCCCTGCTCAAGCAGCTTGCCGAGGAAGCGCCCGGCACCTATCACCACAGCCTCAACGTCGCCAACCTCGCCGAGTCCGCCGCGGAAGCCATCGGCGCCAACCCGACCCAGTGCCGCGTCTGCGCCTACTTCCACGATATCGGCAAGCTCGACAAGCCGCAATACTTCACCGAGAACATCGTGCCCGGCCAGGATCCGCACGCCCAGTTGACCCCGTCGATGAGCGCCCTGATCATCATCAGCCACGTCAAGGACGGTGTCGACCTCGCCCTCAAGTACGGCCTGCGCCAGCCGGTCATCGACGTCATCAAGGAACACCACGGCAACTCGCTAGTGTATTACTTCTACAAGCGCGCCCTGCAACAACAACAAGACGCACGCGAGGGCGGCAAGATTCTCAAGCTGCGCGAGGAAGACATTCCGGATGTCGACCCGCGTTCCTTCAGTTATCCCGGCCCGATCCCGCAAACCAAGGAATCCGCCATCGTTTCGTTGTCCGATGCCGTCGAGAGCGCCTCGCGCTCGTTGAAGAACCCCACCGCCCAGCGCGTGGAGAACTTGGTGCGTGAAGTCATCAAAGGCCGCGTGCAAGAAGGCCAACTTGATGAATCCCAACTCAGTTTCAACGAGATTTCCCAAATCACCAACCGTTTCATCTTTACCCTGAAGAACATGCTCCATGCGCGCCCCGAATACCCGTCCAAACACAAGAAAGACAAGGAACCTGCCGCCAAAGGTAAGGATCCTCAACCGGCAAAGCAAACACCGTCTGCCGATTCGTCTGCTGCGCAGGCAAACTGAGCTGGCCATTGGCACGCTGGGGAAAGCCTGGCCGCCAACCCTGGGCGAGCTGGATATTGTCATCGTCAGCCCGCGCGAAAGCAGCCGCGTGCATGCCGAGTTCCTCGACGACCCTGCTCCCACCGACGTGATCAGCTTCGAGCATGGTGAATTGATTGTCTGTCCCGAAGTCGCCGAGCAACAGCGGCATATTGAAAACCTGTCCTTGGCGGAGGAGGTCCTGACCTACATCATCCACGGCTGCCTGCATCTTTGCGGTTACGACGACCACAGTGACGCCGATTTCCAGCGCATGCGCCGCAAGCAAACCCAAATCCGCAACCGGGTGCTCGCCCAACTTCGCCGTTAGCGGGTTGGAATTTGCAAAGGCCGGTGGGATTTCACAAAGGCCGGATTGCATTTTACGAATTCACAAACCGGGTGATTTCACGTATTGCTAACCCAATACAATTATGCCGCCGATCATCCCACGTTTGTTGTTAGCGACCCTGTTTTGTTCCAGCCTGTCCATCGCCGCGGAAGTCGACCCGCTGAAACTTGATTTTCACCGGCAGTCGGTGCGACGCTTCATTTTCGGCCAGGAAATCCTGCTTGGCAATTTGGTTCCCTCTGAGATTGCCGCCCTGGACGCCATGCATCCCTTGTTAAAGACCAACGGCGAAGTACCCTGCGCCTATCAAATCAACAGCGGCAAACTGGAAATCAACGGCGGCGCCAAGGGAGGAAATTCCGCTCTCTATGTCAGCGGTATTAACCCATACGCGACTTACCGGTTGGATGTCGCCCAGCTTCCAGCGGGTTCGGAGTTAGCGGTGGAATTCGCCTCGCTTGACCGGCAGAACGGCGTCTCGGTGGCCTTGTCACCTTCAGGCGCGAATTACCTCACCCTGCGGGTTTTCAAGGACGGCAAGATAGCAAAGGAACAACCCTTGTCCACCGCCACGGATAAACCCCTTGAAGCACCCTTCACCCTGTATGTGCAATTGTACGGTGTCAGCGCCGGGGTGTTCGCCACCAAGGATGGACAAACCCTGTATCTGGGCGCGTTGGAGGCCAAGGACCAATTTGGCGACCTGATTGATTTCCGCCAGCGTTCCACCATGGCAACCTCTTCATTCAACATTGCCACCAAGCTACCCGCTAACGGCAAGATTGTATTGGATGGCGCTCGCTCGGTCCTCAGTTCCGGCATCGGACAGGCTGATATCCGCATGATTACCTACGCTAACGGCGCACCTTACTTCGACAATAATCGCCTGTGGTTCACGTTCAGTTGCCGCGGACTGGGAACAGCCGACGCCGTGCAGGGTGTTATGAGCATCGACCCCTCGGTCTTTGATCCGCGTTTCGAGGGCACCATCGTCTTTGACCGGGGCGACGGTTTGTTGCGCAATGATTATGCGTCGCATGTTTTCTACGATGAAAAAGCCGGGGAATGGCGCGCCTTCACCGCCTGTTTCTCTGTCGACAAAAAAGGACGCGGCGAAACCGGACTGGCGGTGGCGAGTTCGCCGCATGACCCGCGACGCGGTTTTTCGGTGATGACGGAAAGACCATTAACCAAAAACGACATCCAGCTTCCCCTGCGCCACGAGGATCCCTCCGTAATATATGACGCCGCCGCAAACAAATGGCGACTGTTGACCTGCTGTTTTGAAAAGGAAGGCTTGCGCGCGGAATTGTTCGAGTCCGATAAATGGAACGGCCCTTATACCAAGATCGCCGGGCCAGTTCCCTATGATTCAACCGGCACGCAGATGCAAAAATTCGGCGACAAATATTATGTCCTGTCCGGCGCGTCGGAAGTACCCAATGAAAAGCGTGGCGGCATCCTGGTCTATTCCTATCCGGAGTTGAATTATCTGGGAGAACTCAAAGCCGACCTACCCTCCTCCCTCAAGGGCGGCCGCGTCTGGCCGAACGTGTTCCCGTTGCCGCCGGGATTTCCCGCGCGCTACATGGCCATCCAGATGGATCGGGTCAACTTCCCCGGCGCCAAAGTCCGAAACTGGAGCTATGGCGCACTTTATCAATTCTGGGCGGATACTCCGCAAATCGGCACCGGACAGCCTTACGAATTTCTGCAACGCTAACCACCGGATTCGGGGGCTCTGGGATTTCACAAAGGCGGGTGGCATTCCACCAATTCCTTTCGTTAGCCCCAATCGATATTTTCATAGTCAAACCAATTAAGTTCAACTATGAAAACCAGCCGTCCTGTTCAATCCATCACCAAAATCTGTTTTGTAGCCCTGGTGCTCTTGCCTTTCACCATTAGCGGTAACAAACTTTCCGCGGCAACTTATTATTGGGACACCAACGGCATAAATGCCAGCTCCGGCGCCGCCGAGGGCACTTGGGATAGCGGCACCACTGCCCTGTGGACTACCGACTCAACAGGACAAAGCACGCCCGCAATCGCCACCACCGCAACAAACGACACCGTGATCTTTTCCGCCGGAACCAATGGCACCGCAGGCACTGTCACCGTTAGCGGCACGCAGTTCGCGCAGTATCTCGTCATCAATCAATCTGGTTTGACCTTCCAAGGAGGGCAGATTGGCAGTTCCTCTGCCCTGGTTACCGCAACCATCGGTGCCTCCGCCACCATCAACAGCAATTTCAACGGTTCTCTCACCTTTAGCGCCAGCAACCAAACCGTCACTCTCAGTGGTGGCGGACTCTTGAGCGGTAACGGGTCATATGTTTTCAACGCCGCCACTACCGCCATCGCCGCCACCAGTGCAGTGAACCTAGCCTCCGGCGCCTACACGAATAACGCCACCACCCGTTTCAACATTGGCAATATCACCAATCCCGGCAGCACCGGCCTTACCATTGGCAATGGCGTCACGCTCGCCTCAGGAGGAGTGTATGTCTGGATTGGTTACGGCGCCGACGGCGTGGTGACACTCGATGGCGGCAACTGGACACACAGCCTCGGTCTCATCATCGGCCGCGCCAACAACGGACTGCTGACCGTCAAAAGCGGCACCCTCACCAACACGGGCAATGCCATCAATAATGGCATCACTGTCGGCAACGATGGTGGCGGCAAACTCGATGTGCAAGGAGGTGTCATCACCACGAATTACCTCAACATCGGCTGCATTCCAACCGCCGGCTCCTCTCGTTCCGGAATCATGCTCGTCTCCGGTGGCACCACCAACATCAACACACTGACTTTCGGCAATGGCTATAGTGGCGCCTCCACTGCGGGCAGCGGCACCCTCGCCATCAGCGACGGGCTGGTCAATATCGGCGCTGGCGGCATTGTTAACGGCGTATCCACATCCGGCACCTACAAATACTCCATCGTCCTGAGCGGCGGCACCCTCGGTTCCTACAACAATGCAAACTGGAACTCCTCCCTGAACATGACCCTGGCGACAGGCACGAAGGGCAATGTCACGTTTGACGGCGGGAGTCACAGCATCACCCTGAGCGGCGTCCTTTCCGGCACCGGCGGCCTCAATGTCGGCGGCGGCACATTGCTGCTCTCCGGCGCGAATACTTACACCGGCAACACGCTGATTACCGCCCAATTGCAACTCACCAACGGCGCCCAATTGACTTTCAAAATCGGCGCCAATGGCAATAACACTTATCTTGGCGGCAGCGGACTATTGGTCACCAATGGTGGCTTCTTGTTTGATTTAACCGGAGCCAGCGCCAACGGCGGAGACCAATGGATTATCGTACAAAGTACTTTGCAAACTCAATACGGGGCAAACTTCTGGATTGGCGACACCGTTGGCGGGCAATGGAGCGATGATTCGGGTATCTGGACTAGCGCCAGCGGCACTTACCAGTTCGACCAATCCCAGGGAATCCTGTCCGTGATTCCAGAACCTTCCAGCGTGGTTCTGCTGCTGGGCGGCGGAACTCTTTTGTTAGCCTTGGCCGGACCCCGGCGGCGCGCTTAAACAATACCCCGGTAGTTTTGGATATCCAATAGGAGATTAGGATATTTGCATTGTCCGCTTCTTTGTTTTAAGAATACAGGCACGGCAAAGAACATGAACAAATTGCAACGATATCTGCCGGTTGGAGCACTTGGAATTTCGCTGGTCCTGCATCTGGCTATTTTCCTGGGTATCAGCGGTGTCATTCTCATCCAAGCCGTGGTTCCAAAATTAATGCCGGTTGGCGACCTATCACAAAGCCACGCCGAAGATCTGCCCGAACCGCCAGAGGTCCCGGACGAAACCCTCCAACCCGTGTTTCCGGGGTCGGCAACCGACGACAACACCGAGCAAAAAACAATCCCGCAAAATTTCCATCCCGAGCCGATCACCGCCCAATTGGCTCCCGTGCCCGTCATGATGGCGACAACCAATCTCATCAGTGCCGCCGGAAGTTACGCATCCCTGCCAGCCGAATCCAGTCCCAAAAATCCGGACGAACAAGATCATCCCGCCGCCAACACCCCGAAAATCCTCAATCCCTTCGGTTCCAGTGACATTGCCGCAGGAGGACTTGGGGGTTATTTCTATGACATGAAGCTGACGGCTTCCGGCAAACCCACCAAAATGACCGTTCCCGAATGGGATGCCTTCGCCACCAAGTTCGCCAATTCAAACTGGAGCGAGACCGCTCTGAAAAATTATTATAAAAGTCCAAACCCGCTGTATATCCGCCAGTTCTTCATCCCCCTCAACGGTTCCGTCGCCGCGCCCAAAGCCTTCAACATTCCCAATGCGCCTGCCCTGTGGATGATCTTGTATCACGGTTATGTTATCCCGCCCGAGGATGGCACCTACACCTTCCACGGTTACGGTGACGACCTGTTGCTTGTCAAAATCAACGACCGTCTGGTCCTCGACGCGGGATGGCTGCCGACCACCGTGTCGCCGCAGGATCTGAAAACCTTTCCCCGCCTCTGGTCGCCGCATTTCGGCAAACAGGCGCTAATCAGGATCGGCAAACCATTCATTGCCAAGAAAGATGTACCCATGAAAATTGACGTCCTGATCGGCGACCACGGCGGTTATTGCGCCTTCTTTCTGATGATCAAAAAGGAAGGGGAAAACTATGAAAAACTGGACGACGGCACCCTAAAATTACCGGTCTTTCAACTGGCAGATTTACCGCTGAACACTTCCGCACCGGGAGATTATCCGCCCTTTTCAACCAAGAAAATTCCCTGGCGGCAAGTCAGGCAACCTTGAATCGATGACGCCAAACACCGGAACAACAGACGGCTTTTTTCTCAAGGAAATCCGCCAGATTGGCAGGCAAACCCGGGAATTGCTGATTCATCCGGACTACTGTCCCCAGCTGTGCAAGTTTCACATTTTTCTGGCCGGCATCTCCAAAACTTCGCCGCAATTTCACTTCGTCAACCGCGTGGTGAAACGGGCACAAATTCTGGTTTGCCTGCGCGGCAAAGGCAGGGTTTATCTTTCCGGCAGTTGGCAGCCTTTTACCGCCGGCCAGGCCTACTGCACACCCCGGGGACATCCCAGCGCCTACAGCGGTGCTTACGGTTGTGACATGGGCTGGATCACCTACGGGCCGGATATGGACCTGAGCGTTGATCAGGCGATGGTTCTGGATGTTGATCCGCGTCCGCTTGAACATGTATTATATGGCTTGCATCAGGAAGTTTCCGGGCCGCGCGATTCCGAATCGCTGGATCACTGGACTGCCCTGCTGGAAACCCAAGGGAAAAGAATCATGTCAGCCCGTGGCCAAGACCGCTTATGGCGCCTGTGGCAGATTGTACAGGCACAGCTTGCCAATGGCTGGACCCTGTCGCAACTTTGCGAAGTCTCGGGATTCGGTCCGGAGTATTTACGGCAAATCTGCATTCAAGAAACCGGTTTCCCTCCCATGCACCAAGTCGCCCGCCTGCGTATGCAGCACGCTTTATCCTTGTTAAGCAAAGGATACAAAGTGGAAGCGGTTGCCGAGGAGGTCGGTTACAACAATACCTTTGCCTTTTCCACCGCGTTCAAACGCATCACCGGACACTCACCTTCCCATTACCAAACCTAGGAAGTCATTGGTATAGCAAATACGGCTTGCGTTCCCCTTCCCAGCTGATTTCCCTGGATTTCCACGACATGGAAATCACTTCTCCGGATTTTCCGGCCAGCCAGGCCTGGCGATTGGCGGGGCCGCCATTGATTTTATCGAACATCTTGATGCCATCCGCGCTGGCCCTGGTGAAATAATTCTTCTGCGGGGTCATCACCCGCAGAATGTCCAGAATACGGAAATTAATCGCCAGCAGGCTGGTCCTGGCCTGCGGGTTCAAGTCCAGGCGGATTCCGTTGAAACGCACATTGGTGTACTTGCCGGAGCTGGGATAAAAGGAAAACGGATCGGCCACCACGCCGGTCAGGCCAATGGCATTGAAACGCTGGGTCATGCCGATCGAATCCAGATTCTCCGCGGCAATCACCTGGAAAGGATAATCCGTCACATTCGCTCCGTTCGACACGCCGATATCCCCAAGCAATCCGGTGGCGGCATAACCGACCGCAGCTTGGGCCGTCGGGATATTCGGCGAGGTGGGAATCCATTTCAGGCCGGTATCCTTCCAAGCCATGCGGCGGGTCCAGCCGTTCATGCGGAACACTTTTAATTTACACGGACGCGGCAACCAACGGTCGTTGATCCACAAGGCCAGTTCGCCGGAAGTCATGCCGTACACGTAGGGGATGTCGTACTGGCCGACAAAGGAATTATAGGAAGGATTGACGCCGTTGCCTTCCACCCGCACCCCGCCGAGCGGGTCCGGGCGATCCAGCACATAGACTTCGATACCCTGCTCCTCAGCCGCTTGCATGACCAGACCGAGGGTGCTGATAAACGTGTAACTCCGCACTCCGATGTCCTGCAGGTCGTAAATCAACACATCGATGCCGCGCAACATCTCGGGTGTCGGCTTGCGGGTCGCGCCATACAATGAGTACACCGGCAACCCGGTTTGCGGATCGATTTGGTTGCCAAAATTTTCACCGGCCCTGACCGTGCCGTACACACCGTGCTCCGGACCAAACAAGGCCACCAACTTGACTTGCTTGGAATAACGCAGGATGTTAAGGGTTGAAATGCCGTTGGAATCCACGCTGGCCGGATTCATAACCAAACCGACACGCTTACCCGAAAGCCCGGGAAAATTTCTCGCCCTTAGCGTATCAACCCCGACCAGCACCTTGGCCGAAAGGTCCGTCTGTACCAGGAAAAATCCCAGCAGTATCGCCGTTAGCGCGCGCTTCATTGCAGACAATATGTCGCTTTTTTGGATTTTTGCATGGCTTTGCGATGAGAAATCACAGACGGATTTTGACATTTTGCCGCATGAAGGTCGGCTGGTCCAGGTCTTCACCGTTGAAAATCGTCGGGGCCGACTTCTCGAAACGTCCGCGATAGATTTTCTTGTCCAGCGGCAGTTCTTCCTGCTGCACAAAATACCGCTGCTCAGTACCCTTGTCTTCCGATTCGTCGCCAACGCCAAAAAAGTCCCCTTGTCCGCCGGCTTCTTCCCTGGCCGTTAGCGCCTCGTCTTCCCCGATTTCCTCTTCCTCAACAATCTTTTCTTGCGGAGCCTCCGCCACCGGTTTGGCCTCAAAGGCAAATTCCTCGCGGGTTTTTGCCCTGGGTATTTCTTCCTCCGTCGCCTGGGTCTGGCCGATGACCATCAGTGTCAGGCTCAACGAATCAGTCTCGTAAGGTTCCAAAATGGTTCCGGCCAGGATTGGCAGTTCAACCGGGATTTCGTGTTTCAAATATTCGATCACCGTCTGGAATTCACCCATCGACAGGTTTTTGCCGCCGCTCAGGCAGGCGATCACCGCCGACCCGTTCGACCACGCCCGCCCGTCCGCGAACAGCGGACCGCCCAGCACTTCATCGACAACCTCATGTGCACGATCGGAACCGGAACCAAGACCAAAACCGGTCCAGCAATTCTCCAGCGTGGTTCCGCCACAATCATGTTCCGCCAGCAAGTTGCGCAGGTCGGCGAGATGAATTTGCATCGGCCCCTTTTGGTTCAGCACGGCACGCAAATTCAGGCAGGCCCGCCCGACCAGGCCATTCATGGTGGCAAAACCATGGCGCACATCCATTTCCTGGCCAGGCAGATTCAACAACCTGCTGTTCGACAGGCAAAGCAGAGCGTCAGACTCCTTCTTGATCGCCGTTAGCGCCTCGGCCGCCTGGTGCAGGCGGCGGCGGCCTTCAAACTCAAACGGTGTCACTGCCGCGACGACAACGGTCGCGCCAAGCTGTTTCAAAATCCGGCAAAATTCCAGCGCCATGCCGCTCCCGGTGCCGCCGCCAAATCCGGCCACCAGTACCGCACTGCGCACGCCCTGCAACATCTCGACCACCTCGCGGCGCTCCTCGCGGACGATTTCAGCCACCAGTGACGGGTCGCCGCCGGAACCCATGCCATGAATGCGTTTCAGGCCCAGCAGCATCTTGTCACCGACCACCGAACCGCGAATCACCTGTTCATCGGTATCAAAACAAAACAATGAGGTGCTTTCGCGATGATCCAGCACGATCTGGTCCACAATGTTCACGCCGGCGGACCCCAGGCCGATGATTGCGTGACCGGTCAAATTGGTTGATTCAGGCACTTTGAATTCTCCGTCGTTTTTAAAGTCAATCATGATTGCTCCCGTTAGAATATCCGCATGGCGGCCAACACGTCCTGCATGGAACGGCGCAAACGCGCCCAACCGGTCGGACGTTCGTGCTGCAAATCGTAAAATTGCGCGTAACGGAGCAGGCCCAGGGCCGTCGACAGGTCCGGGCGCTTGTTGTAGGTCTGATCGCCTTCCAACAGGAATTCATGCACCAGTTGCACCGGCACGGGGAACACTTCATTGGCCAGGCGTTGCAGTCCCGGCAATTGCGAGGCGCCGCCGGTGATGTACACGTTGCCGGAGATCTGCGACCACAGGCCCTTGCTGTCGATTTCGTCACGGATCAATTCCAAGGTTTCCCGAACCCGCAGGTTCATGATCTTGCTCAGCGATTCCACGTAGATGCTGCGCTCGTCGGAATTCATGTCCTTCTCGATCGTGATCCGCGCATTCGGGCGTTCGTTATCGGCGTACAAATTGCCGTGCTTGATTTTCAGTTGTTCCGCCTTGGAGAACGGCAGCTTGAGACCCAGTGCGATGTCCTGCGTGACGTGGTCGCCGCCAACCGCCAGCACCCCCGTGTGCGCCACCGCGCCGTCGGCATAAACCAGATAATCGGTAATGCCCGCGCCCATGTCGATCACCACCGCACCAAGCCCTTTCTGCTGCTTGGTCAAAATTGCCTGTGAACTGGCGTAGGACGACAGCGCATAATGCACCACTTTCACGTCCAGCTCCATCACGCAGCGGAACAGGGTTTCCAAGCGGGTGCGCAGGCCGTGCACAATATGGTAACTGGCTTCGAGACTTTGCGAATTCAGGCCAATCGGGTCGGCGGTCGGGGAGTCGTTGTCGATGTAATAATGCTGCACCGCGCTATGGATGATTTCATGCTCGCTTGGAATGGCATAATTTTCCAGCTGTTCATTCAAACGCTCGACGTGTTCCGCGGTAATGCGATGATCTTCCGAATCAATCTGGGTTTTCAACCGGATGGTCTTCGGCTCCAGGTGCACCCCGGTCAGGCTGAGATACACATACTGGATCATGCACTCCGTCTTGGCCTCGGCATCGGCCAAGGCTTGTTCCACGGCCTGCTGGGCCAATTGAAAATCGACGATCTCCCCCTTGCGAATACCCGTGGCCGGCGATTCACCGACGCCGAGCAACACCAGGGAACCGTCAGGACGCAGTTCGCCGACCGCCACCGCGATCTTGCTGGTGCCCACATCCACGGCCGTGATGGCGTAACTTTCCTTCTTTTTCCAAAACATACGAACCTCCGTTATAAATTGGCAAAGACCACCGGCACATTCCGTTCCGGTGTCAGATCCACCGTGCGGATTACCAGCCCCTTGCTATGCGCGTATTCCAAAATGGTTTTCAACCGTTGCACTTGCTCCGGCAAATAATTGGTGCGGAAATGAATGCTGCCCTGGTCGCGGGTGTTCAGCACCAGGTAGCCCTTGCTATCGACCCCGATCTGTGTCAAATCCAGATCGCCCTTCAGCGCCGCATAGTCCGCCAGCCGCAGCAAATTCAGCGCGCTGAGAATTTCCGGCCGGTCGGTTTTCTGTCCGTCCTGCACCTGGTCGGCGGGCACCCCCTTGATCACCGGCAGCAGTTTCAACTCTTCGCCCGGTTTCGGCCGCATCATGTAACCTTCGGCGTCAATGTAATAGGTCGATTGCGCCAGCTCATTGCCATCCAGAGATTTGGGATCGATCCTGGCCACCGGTTGCCGCTCGTCGATTGTGATCTTCAAGCGGGATGGCAGCACCCGTTCCACACGCACCGTATCGACGTAGGAAATTTGTTTCAGGCTCTGGCGAATTTCCTCCAGATTGAGGGTCATGATGTTTTGGCCCACCTGGATATTGGCAACGCGCAACACCTCCGAGCGGCTCACCGAACCCTGTACCTGCACATCCACTGTGCGCAGACGGAAGTCCTTGTTCTTGTAGAAGGCCCCGTCCAACAGCGACTGGCAGGCGTAATGCACACCAAAGCCCAGGCCGATCATCAGCGCCACGAACACGCTAACCGCCATCGCCCGGAAGTAAAACTTCTTCGACTGGCTGCGTTTCTGCACCTCGACGTGCAACACATTGCGCCGTCTGCGACCCACCGTATTGAAGCGTCTGGCCATTAGCGTCTCGCCTCCACGGATAAGGTTAAAATTTTCTCACACAATTCCGGAAAACCGATGCCCGCCGCCCGCGCCGCGTCCGGCAACAGGCTCAAGTCGGTCATGCCCGGCAGTGTGTTGACTTCCAACACCACCGGCTCGCCATTAGCGGTCACAATGATGTCCACACGGGAATACACCGTACAACCCAGGGCCCGGTAAGCCGCCAGCGCCGCATCCTGAATCTTCTTCGTCGTTAGCGGGTCAAATTCCGCCGGACAAATATGCGCCGACAATCCGGCGGTATACTTGTGCTGGTAATCATAATTCTCACCCTTGACCGCAATCTCCAGTACCGGCAACGCCGTGTCGCCCAGAATCCCCACCGTCACCTCGCGACCCGTGATGAATTCCTCAACCAGCATCGGCTTGCCGACTTTCAACGAAGCCTCCACCGCGGCGGGCACATCGGCCTCATTGCGCACAATGGACAGCCCGACACTCGAACCATCCGCCACCGGCTTGAGCACACAGGGCACGATTAGCGGCTCGTCAGGATTCCAGACGCCGCCCGCGGCAACCCTAACATTATTTTGGAGAAATAATTTCTTGCTGGTAAGTTTTTCAAACGCATTCCAGCTCGCTTCGGAACCGGAGCCGGTGAACACATGGCCCTCGTCCTCCAGACGTTCCTGCAATTCACCATCCTCGCCATATACCCCGTGCAAGCCGATAAATACAATGTCCGCGCGCTGCGGAATAACAAAATCCTTCGACGTCACATCCAGTTCCGTGACCTGGTATTGCAAGGAACGCAAGGCCGCCGCAATCGCGGCACTACTGCGCAACGACACCTCACGCTCGGCGGAAATTCCACCTTTCAGCAATAAGATATTTTTGTCCTTCAAGTTCATTTCAATAACCGAGCACCTTCATCTCGAGTTCCAAGTTTTCGCCGCGTTTTTCAAGGGCTTCCTGTTTCACGCGATCGATCAAATCCAGTACATCCCGGGCCGTTGCCCCACCATCATTCACGATAAAATTGGCATGTACAGCAGAAATTTTGGCGCCGCCGCACTTTATTTCCTTCAGGCCCAGTTCATCAATCAACTTGCCCGCCGGGATCGCCGAGGGGTTCTTGAACGTGCAACCCGCACTCGGGGCCGCCGGCTGCGATTCCCATCGTTTCGAGCTGTAAGCCTGCAATTTCTCGGTAATCATGGCCTCGTCGCAGGCCACCCCTTGCAGACAGGCGCTAATGGCGATATTCTGCTCGAACAACGGCACCGAACGGTATTTTGCCGCCAAATCCTCGCGCTTGACCTCCAGGATTTCGCCCTCCGGCGTCATGTAACGGACGCTAACCACGACATCCAGCGCTTCCCCCTTCATGGCCCCGGCATTCATCCGCAAGGCACCACCCAGGTTGCCGGGAATTCCTTCCATGAACTCCAGTCCGCCGACCCCGCATTTCTTGGCGTCATAAACAATCTGTTTTAATCGAGCCCCCGCCCCGGCGTAAATCCGATCGCCGTCCACCTTGATTTCCCCGAAAACCGGACGACCCAAATGCACGCAAACCCCGCGAATGCCGTGGTCCAGCACCAGCAGGTTGCTGCCGCGGCCGATCACCGTTAGCGGCACCTTTTGTTCATGACAAAAACGCAGTACCCGTTGCAAGACTGCCTCGCTGGACGGCTCCACCCAGAATTGCGCCGGGCCACCGATGCGCAGCGAGGTATGCCTGCTCATCGGCTCGTACAGTTTCAACACCGAATGCTCATCGACCAACTGTTGCAATTGGCGGAAAATCTTCAGATCCCCGGCAATTTCCTCGCCAACCTTGTAAATGCTCCCGGCACCCATGGTCAGCACACAATCGCCAGGCTCCAAGTTCGTCGTTAGCGCCGTCTTCAGGTCGTCCAAGGTCCTGGCATACACCACGCGGTCGCCGTCACCCTGACGGATCGAGACGGCGAATTTTTCGCCATTCACCCCGTCAATCGGCTGTTCGCCCGCGCTGTAAATATCGGTGATGAACAGTTTGGTCGCATCGGCAAAGGCCCCGGCAAATTCATCCAGCAAATGAAACGACCGCGAATAGCGGTGCGGCTGGAAAGCCGCGACAATCCGTTTCGCCTCGTAATTCCTTGCCGCCGCCAATGTGGCACGAATCTCCGACGGATGGTGCGCGTAATCGTCGACGATCATGTAATCCGCATCCTGGTAACGAATGTCAAAACGGCGATTGGCGCCACGTATGGTGGCGAAGGTCTTGGCGCAATCGGCAAACGACACACCGGAAGACATGGCCACCGCCAGCGCTCCCAGCGCGTTACTGACATTATGCCGACCCGGCAAAGTCAGCGTTAGCAACCCCAGTTTATTACCGTCGCATAGCACCGTAAAAACCGAGGAACCACCGCTAATGACGATATCTGTCGCTTGGTATTTGGCACCGGCATGCAACCCGTAGGTCACTGCGTCCGGCAACTGTTTGGCCAATTCCCGGCATACCGGATCATCGGCACATAAAATCACCGGACCGGTCGATTTCCGCGTCAAATCCAGAAAGACCTGTTCGATTTGTTGCAAATCGGCGTAGTGATCCAGATGGTCGGCCTCAACGTTCAATACCAGCACGGAGCTTGGCGCGTAACATTCCAACGTGCCGTCACTCTCATCCGCCTCAATGACAATATCCTCTCCACCCAGACCGGCGCTAAACTCGAACGCCGTCACATCGGCACCAATGTAATAACCGGGATGACGGCCCGCAGTGTTGAAAATCTGCGTCAATAGCAGGCTGGTGGTGGTCTTGCCATGCGTGCCGCTAACCACGAACAACCGCTTTTTGCGACAAATCGCCGCCAACAATTCCGCGCGGCGGAATTGCGGGACATGTTTCGCTGTCGCGGCAGTCCGTTCCACATTATCGGGGCTGATCGCCGAGGAATAACCCACCAGTGTCGCGTCGCCGATATTTTCAGTCGCGTGCCCAAGATAAAATTTTAATCCCAGTTTCTCCAGCGCGTCGATCTGCTTGCCGCGCTGCAAATCGGAACCCGAGACGCTAACGCCCATGTCCAGCAGCAGCTTGGCGATCCCGATCATTCCGCTGCCGCTAACCGCGATCAAATGCACCGACGCGCCGGGCTTGCCCAACTGTTCCACGGCGTTTCTGACTTTTTCCTCAGAGCGCACGCTGCACCTCCTCGGCAACGCGATGTGCGGCATTTTTTACCGTTAGCGTGGCCGCCTTGATCGACATCCTGGCACGTTCCGCGGTATTGCCGTGCAGTTGCATGACTTCCTGCGCCAATTGCTTTTCCGCATTCTTCCCCTCTTTCACCATCAGCGCCGCGCCGGCCTTGGTAAAGATGCGCGCATTGCGGGTCTGGTGGTCCTCCGCCGCGGCAGGATAAGGCACCAAAATCGACGGCAGGCCGAAATGCCCGATCTCGGTCAGCGATGCCGCCCCGGAACGGGCGATCAGCAGGTCGGTGATGCTGTACAAATTTTCCATTTCGTTGCAGTAAGGGCGCACCACTGCGTGCAAGCCGTTGCGCTGGTAATTGGCGACCAGCAAATCACCCTCGGTCGGGCCGGTCAGGTGAATCAACTGCACCTGGTCCTGCAAATGCCGCCACTCCACCATCGCCTGGATCACCATGCGATTCAACCCGCGCGCGCCCTGGCTGCCGCCAATGATGCCAATGGTGAATTTTTCCGGGTCAAGCTTCCAGTACTCCGCCGCCTTCTCACGTTCGATCTTGTGCAAGGTGCTGCGCACCGGCGTGCCGGTGTACTTGGTCTCAACGTTCGAAAGATGCCGGGCGCATTCGTTGAAACCGACAAAGACCTCCTTCACCTGCTTCGACAACAAGCGTGTCACCTTGCCGGGAATGGCGTTCGATTCGTGCAGGAAAGTCGGAATTCCGCGCCGCGAGGCGCTGACAATCAACGGTGCCGAGGTAAAGCCGCCCATGCCCAGCACCGCGTCGAGCTTTTGCTCGCGCACTTCGCGGTTCGAAAGCCGGTAAGCATCCCAGAATTTCTTGCAAAACTTCAATACCCTGGGACTGAAACCGGTCCAGCCGATGGTCGGCAGCACGACGCCCTGGAATTGCGGATAATCGGACAAAATTTTACGGTCGATTTCCTTGGTCGAAATATACAAACGCACCGCATGTCCCATCGACGACAACGCCTCGGCCACGGCCAATCCCGGATAAAGATGACCGCCCGTCCCCCCGCATGCTATGCCAATTTTCGCCATATTCCCCCTACATCCTCGCCGTCATCGCCGCCGGCATGTTGGCCGGCCGGCTCTTCTTGTTCCCGTAATCCGCCTGAAAATGAATATTCAACAAAATTCCGATCAGCATGAAACACAGCAGCAGATTCGAGCCCCCGTAGCTGATGAACGGCAGGCCGATGCCTTTGGTTGGCATGAGCGCCGTCACCACTGCCATGTTCATCATGCCTTGCAACCCAATTAGTGCCGTTGCTCCCATGCCGATCAATAAACCGGTTTTATCAGGCGCGTGAAATGAAATAACACCACCCGATAACACTAAAAGTAAAAAGAAAAATACCACCATTAGAGTGAAGATCACGCCCAGTTCTTCGCCAATATTCGGAAAGATAAAATCTGTATGAGCCTCGGGCAGGTATTTCATTTTTTGCACACCTTCGCCCAGCCCACGACCACTAATTCCACCGGAACCAAATGCGATTAGTGCATTGGAAGGTTGCAAATTGATTCCGTCAGTCATCTTTTCAACGTCAAGAAACGCTACCATTCGCGCCCATTTTTGCGGTTTAATGAAGGCCATCAAAAAGATGGCCATGATACCTAGGGCAAATATTGAAACGATGTAACGCAGCTTGGTGCCGGAGACAAACATGAGCGAGAGAACAATCAACATCATCAATGCCGCGCTGCCTATGTCGTCTTGTTTCTGGCACATAAGCGCCATTGCACCTAACATGCCAAGCGGAATCAAGACGCCGTCGCGCAAATTTTTGGCGTCTTTCGCTTTAGTCCCTAACCACCAAGCAACACTGGTCATTAGCCCAAATTTTGCCAATTCCACCGGCTGTACCCCTGTAAATCCAAGATTAATCCAACGGTTGGCACCATTAACCCTCACACCAATGTGCGGCAGAAAGCAGGCGATCATCAACACCAATCCAGCTGCCAGGAGCATCCAGGAATATTTGATCCAATGGTGGTAATTCCATTTCGCAGCGACCATGCACAGCACCACTGCCGCTACCAAGAATACCGACTGACGCTTAACATAAAAATAGGCGTCACCGTGATTATAGGGCGCAAAAGCGCTTACACTCGTCAGGATCACCAAGCCAATGGAGACGAGAACCAATACCGACAGAATCAGAATGTAAGCGCTGTTTTTGCCCATGTGAGATTAACTCCGGTTATGCGGCAGTCCGGCCACGTCCACGTTCGGAATCGCAGCCTGAGGCTGCGGAGCCGGCTGCGCGGTTTCGCGGGTTTGTGCCGGAACCTTGATTTCCATGCCGACCTTCAACTTCGACGGATCGCTGATGCCGTTGGCCCTGGCAATCACGTCGGGCTTGGTGTTGAAATTTTTGGCAATCTTCCACAGGGTGTCGCCGGGCGCCACTTTGTAGCTTTGGAAGGAACCGGTGTTGCTGTTGGCGACCGCGGCATGCACCACGGATTGAGTGCTGGCGGCAACCGAAGTGGTGGCGACAGGCTGGCTGTTAGCGGCCATCACCGGAGCTCCGGCCGGAGCCGCGGCACCCTTGGAGGGAATATTCAACGTCTGGCCGATTTTCAATGCATCGGAAGTCAGACCATTGGCCTGTTTCAATTCCGGGACGGTGACACCGTTTTTGCGGGCAATCTTGTACAACGAATCACCCTTTTGCACCGTATAACTTCCCGCACTGGGAGCAGGGGCCGTGTTCTGCGCAACCTGCGGGGCCACGGTGGTCGTCTGGGCAAGCGGACGATTGCTGGCAGCGCTATTCCAGATCGGATCCTGTGTATTGGGCATTGACGAACCGGTCGTGGTTGCCGGCTGGCTGTTGGCCGCCGTTTCCGTCGTCACCGGCGACACCGGGCTGGCTGCAGCTTCCGGCGCGTTGGTTTCCACGGTGGGCTGACCGCTGCCGCTGCTGGCGACTTGCTCGATGCTGTCCTCGCTATTGGCGGTTACTTCCGTATCGCCCTTGCCGCTGGTGTTGCCCTTTAGCAGGCAATAGGTGCCGAATCCCAGAATCAGCACCACGTGTGCCGCCAGGACGATTAATACGACCTTGGACAGCTTGGGACTGGCCAGTGTCTTTGAGCTTTGCTCGTTCATTTCCTCGTTCATTTTATTTCTCCTTATTGGTTTGGTTTTTTGGTTCTTCAGGCCAGTTTTGCAACCAGTTCCCTGAATTGTTGTCCTCTGTCTTCAAAATTCTTGAACATGTCGTAACTCGAACAGCCCGGCGACAGCAACACAGTATCACCGGCTTTTGCCAGGCGACGGCTCATGTTCACCGCCTCGGCAAAATCCGCCGCACGGTGGCAGCGTACATACTGTCCCCACGATTGTACAATCTTGTTTTGCACCTCGCCGATGGCGACCACATCCTTGACCTTCTTCGCGATAAGTGTCTTCATCGGTGCGAAGTCGAATCCCTTGTCCTTGCCTCCGGCAATCAACACCACCGGGCGGGTCTGGCCCAGCAACGCTTTTTCCAGGGCGTCAATATTGGTGGCCTTCGAATCATTCACATAGATCACACCGTCAAACTCGCGCACCAGTTCGCAACGATGCGGCAACGGGCGGTACGCGCGCAACGCCCCGATCATGTCCTGCCGCGAAACACCGTAAATATCGGCCACGGCCAGGGTTGCCAGTTGGTTTTCCGCATTATGCGGCCCGCGCAGGTTGGTCAACTCCTGCGCCAACACCCTTTCACCGTGCGCGCACAGGAAACCATCCTCGAAGGTGTAATCCGCGCCGCCGTGATAGGCGCTAATGGTGATCTTTTTCGCCGTTAGCGCCGGCAATTCGCAATCGGGATTCACCACCGCGAAATCATCCTTGCTTTGATTCATGAAAATACGCACCTTCGCCTGGCGGTATTCTTCCATCGACTTATAGCGGTCGAGATGATCGGGCGTGAAATTCAGGTAAACCGCCACCTGCGGCCGGAATTTCTCGATCGCCTCCAACTGGAATGAACTCACTTCCAACGTCACCATGTTGTAAAACTCCTCGCCGCGCACCACGTCGCTAAACGGCACGCCGATATTGCCGCAGGCGGTGGTTTTCAATCCGCCCGCCGTCAGCGCCGCTGCAACCAGCTCGGTGGTCGTGCTCTTGCCGTTGGTGCCGGTGATCGCCACGATCGGGGTATCGCAAAAACGGTAGGCCAGTTCGAGTTCGCCGATGACCGGCACGTTTTCGCGCTTCAACTGCTTCACCAGCGGCACACTCGGATCAATGCCCGGCGACAGCACGCCAAGGTCGAAACGGCAGGGCGTGAAGCCCGACTGCTGCGTTTCCACGCGAATGCCGCGGACCTCCAGCTTCTTGGCCATCTGGTCGATGCGTTCATTCAGATAATTATCGCGTATAATCACGTTAGCTCCTTTCCGGGCCAGGAGTTCGGCCGCCGCGCGACCGCTTTCTCCAAGGCCCAAAACTGCCACTTGTTTGCCATCTACAAAATTCTCTTTCATCGTATTTTCAGTGTCGCCAGCCCGATCACAGCGAAGATCAGGCATAAAATCCAGAATCTCACCACCACCGCG
The DNA here is from genome assembly GCA_031256975.1 of Verrucomicrobiales bacterium. Classification (GTDB taxonomy): domain Bacteria; phylum Verrucomicrobiota; class Verrucomicrobiia; order Methylacidiphilales; family JAAUTS01; genus JAIRPN01. Next base: position 192,182 of record JAIRPN010000016.1, read on the forward strand.
GTTTCACTCCACCCCTTCAATTCAAAATGATGATGAACCGGCGACATGGCGAAGATCCGTTTCTTCGTCAGCTTGAACGACGCCACCTGCAGGATCACCGACAACGCCTCCATCACGAACACGCCGCCCACCACCACCAGCAACAATTCCTGTCCCACACAAATCGCCAGAATCGCGATCGCACCGCCGATCGCCAGCGAACCGGTGTCGCCCATGAACACCTTCGCCGGATGGCAGTTGAACCACAAAAAGCCCAGGCAGGAACCCGCCAGTGCCGCTGAGAAAACCGAAAGCTCCTCCGCTCCCGGCACGCGGGTCAGCAGCAAATAATCCGCCGAAATCTTGTGGCTCACCAGATAGGCGAACACACCGTAAAAGATGGTCACGGGCACCGCACAACCCGCCGCCAAGCCGTCCAGCCCGTCGGTCAGGTTCACCGCGTTCGAGGTCCCCACAATGACCAGGACAAAAAAGATCAAGGCGAACCAGCCCAGATAGACCGTCGACACCTTCAGAAACGGAACCTGTAAATTGCGGGCGGCCTCGGAAGTCGACGGATGCAGCAACAAGGCCAGTCCGACACCCAGCGCGATCACGATCTGGCCGAGGAATTTTTGCCGGCTGCTGATGCCGTCCGATTTCTTCTGGCGAATCTTGGTGTAGTCGTCGACAAAACCGAGGGCGCCAAGCAACAAGGTGGGAACCAACGCCACCCACAAATAAAAATTATCAGTCCGGCACCAGAACAGCGAACCCATCGTCAGCGAAAACAGGATCAACAACCCGCCCATGGTTGGCGTGCCCTTCTTGCTGCCGTGCAGGTCGGCCAGCTCGCGTACTTCCTCCTTGCCACGAATCGGCTGGCCAAGTTTCAGGCGGGTCAGCATGCGGATCACCGCCGGTCCAACCCACAACGTGAACACGAAGGTGCACAACGCCGCCATCATGGCACGGAAAGTCACGTATTCAAAAATACGCAACGGCCCGAAGGCATCCTTCAAGTAACTCAAGAAATACAGCATGTCGTCTCCAATCTTTCCAATTCCTGCACCACGCACTCCATCTTCTGGGAGCGCGAACCCTTGACCAAAATCCGGTCGTCAGCCCTGGCTTGCTGCCAATAGCTCGCGGTTAGCGCCGCATGGTCGGTAAAAATTCCGCTTTGTGTTTTGTCCAATCCTTCGCCGTTGGCGCCCTCTATGATGTCCGCGGCGTTGGGGCCATACGCTAACAACAAGCCGAATCCCTCCCGTACCGCGGCCGCGCCGATTTCGCGGTGCAATTGCGCAGCATGCCGGCCAAGTTCGCCCATTGAGCCGAGCAACGCCACATTGCGCCCCTTGCCCGGGAATTTCACCAGGGTCTGGAAAGCCGCCAGCATCGAGTCCGGGCTGGCGTTGTAGGTGTCGTCCAATAAATAACCCTTGCGGAATTTTTTTACCGCCAGACGCTTGCCCGGCAAATGCACGGCCGCTAACGCCGAGGCGATTTGTTCCGGGGGAAATCCCAATTCCGCACCCAGCGCCGCCGCCAATGACGCGTTTTTCGCCATGTGCCAACCCGCTAACGGCAAGCTCATTTCATGACCGGCAAACAAGAACCTGGTGGTTTCGGGCAGAAATTCCTTCGGTTCGATGCGATACTGGCAGCCTTCATGGGTTCCCACCACCACCACGCGCGCCTTGGTCAGGGAACGCAGGGCAAAGGTCAACTGGCTGTCATCGCCAAGAATCGCCAGGCCATTGCGCGGCAGGCACTCGATCACCCGTGCTTTTTCCCGCGCGATTCCCTCGCGATTGTCAAAGGCCTCGATGTGCGCCCAGCCAACATTGGTGATGATGCCGAAATCCGGCCGCGCGATGGCGGTTAGCGGCTCCAGTTCCCCCGGATGATTCATGCCCATCTCGACCACCGCATACTCGTGCGAATCGTCGATGCCCAGCACGGTTAGCGGCACCCCGATGTGATTATTCAGGTTGCCGGTGGTCCTGTGCGTCTTGAAACGCGATGACAGCACCGCCGCGACGAATTCCTTGGTGCTGGTCTTGCCGTTGCTGCCGGTGATGGCGACAATCTTGGCCTTCAGGGTTTCGCGGTAATTCTTCGCCAGCCGTTGCAATCCCGCCAATACGTCATCAACCTCGATGAAGCCAAAACCGGCGGGAACCGCCAATGACGAAGGCACTTGCTCGACCAGCGCACCCACCGCGCCTTTCTGAATCGCCTGCTCAATGAAATTGTGACCGTCGAAATTCTCCCCGCGCAGCGCAATAAACAAATCGCCGGGTTGCAGACTGCGCGTATCCGTTGAAACACGCAGGGCATGGCGCTCTTCCTGACCGCTTACCAGTTTGCCGCCCGCTAATGATGAAATGGTTCCCAATGGCAATGATTTCATCGCGCGCCTCCGTGCAGGATTTTGCCCGCCACCTCAACGTCGGAAAAATGATGGAATACGCCGTTGATTTCCTGCGTGGTCTCATGGCCCTTGCCGGCCAGCACAATCAAATCCTCGTCGTTAGCGCCTTTGATGATTTCGGCAATGGCCTGCGCCCGGTCGAGTTCGACGCGGTAGTTACTGAAATTCGCCACGCCAACCTTCATGTCACGCAGGATCAATTCCGGATCCTCGCCGCGCGGATTATCCGCAGTAAACATCACCTCGTCCGCCAATTCGCAGGCCGCCAGCGCCATCAGCGGCCGTTTGGTACGGTCACGATCGCCGCCGCAGCCCAGCAGCACCTTGAGCTTGCCCTTGCACAACGGGCGCAGGCTCTGCAGCACATTGCGCACCGCGTCATCCGAGTGGGCATAATCCACCAACACGGTGAATTTGCCGCTGTGCGGCACCTTTTGCAAACGCCCCGGCACATAAGGCGCTTCCGGCAGCCAGTTGGCAAGTTCCTCCAGCGTCGCCTCACCATTGGCGGACAACGCCGCCAGCGCGGCCAGTGTATTGGAAACATTGTACCTGCCGATCCATGGCGAACGCACCAGCAACGAACCGTTTGGCGTGACAAATTCAAACGCGCTGCCGCCGGCGTTCAATTGCACGTTTTCCGCGCGGTAAGTCGCCAACGGCGAAAATCCGTAGGTCACGGTCCTGGCGTTTAGCGGCACGGCGTCGAGAATCCGCGCGCTGTAGGCATCGTCAAGGTTTACCACCGCCAGCGCCCCCGCGGGCAGGCCGGTGAACAGCTTGCGCTTGGCCAGAAAATAATCCTGCATGGTGCCGTGGAAATCAAGGTGGTCGCGGGTCAGATTGGTAAACAGCGCGGTGCGGAATGGTACACCGAACACCCGGTCCAGCTCCAGCGCGTGCGAGGAAACCTCCATCACCACGGAACAGCAACCGATGTCGCGCATCTCGGCGAACAGGGCCTGCAGGTCGGAACTTTCGGGCGTGGTGCGCGAGGACGGCAGTTTTTGGTTGCCCGCGCGATATTCCACCGTGCCGAGCAGCCCGCATTTGCGGCCGGACTTTTCCTTGAGATAATGTAGCAGAAAACCGATGGACGATTTTCCATTGGTGCCGGTCACCCCGGTCAGCTCCAGCGAACGGGTGGGATAATTGTAAAATCCCGCCGCCATTTGCGCCAAGGCATGGCGGCCGGATTCCACCACAAACACCGGGCAGGCAGGCAGCGGGTCCGGCAATTTCTCCACCACCAGCGCCGACGCGCCGCGTTGCACGGCATCGGCCACAAAACGATGCCCGTCCGATTTGAATCCGCGCCAGGTACAAAACAGCGCGCCCGGTTCCACCTGGCGAGAATTGTACGCTAACCGTGAAATCTCAATCCCGGCGTTGGCGTCGTTACGGCAATCCTTCACTTCCAGCAATTGCGTCAGGAGCCCCAGCTTCATGGCTGCTCTCCTTCCTTGGCCTTGGCCAGAATCCTCGGCTGGTCGCCGGAGATCATGTTCAATTGCTGCGCCACCTTGGTGGCGATATTGGCGAATGCCGGGCCCGCGACCTTGCCGCCGTACACCTGTCCGCGCGGCTGGTTGACCTGGATGGAAATCAGGAACTGCGGATTGTCGGCCGGCACAAAACCAATGAAGGAACTGTAATACGCGCCCTTTTCGTAATCCCTGAGCTTGTTATTGTATTTTTTCGCCGTGCCGGTTTTGCCTGCGGCCGGAAAACCCTGGACCTTGGCCCCCTCGGCAGTACCCTCGTCGGACACCACGCCCTCCAGCGCCTTGCGGATATCCGCCGCGATTTGGGGGCTGATGACCTGGCGCACCACTTCCGGCTCAAAATTTTTGACCACCCGGCCGTCCGGCCCGATAATGCTTTTCACAAACAAGGGGCGGAGCAGTTTGCCGCCATTGGCAACCACGCCCATCGCCATCACCATTTGCAAATTGGTCACGCCGATCTCATAACCAATCGGCACACGGGTCGGGGAAATCTTGCTCCAGGTTTTCAACGGATGCAGCATGCCGCGCTGCTCACCGGGCAGGGCCATTTTTACCTTGGAACCGGGAAAAATCGAAGCCTGATCTTGCGCAAAATCGCCGAAGCCCATCAGCCTCGCATAATTGTAAACCCGCTCGGAACCCAGCGCCAGGCCGAGCTTGGCGAAGGCAATGTTGCTCGATTCCGCCAGCGCCTTGTGCAATGGAATGGTGCCGTTCGGATGCGTGTCGCGCAGCGTGGTGCCCGCATAATAGAATACGCCGTTCTCGCAAAAAATCGGCGTGTCCAGATTGGCAATGCCTTCATTCAACACCGCGCTGGTGGTGACAATCTTGAACACCGAGCCCGGCTCATAAACATCCGTAATCGAGCAATTGCGCAAGTTGGCGATATTCTCCATGGTCTTGCGATCATTCGGATCGTAAGTCGGACGATTGGTCATGCCAAGGATTTCGCCGGTGGATGGCCGGGAAACAATGATGCTCACCGTTTCCGGCTGGTATTTGGCCATCAACTTGTCAGCTTCCTCCTCAACCGAGTGCTGGATGACCTGATCAATGGTCAATACCACATCGCACCCGTTTTGTGCCGGACGATCAGCCATGCGGTAGGCGGGAATTTCCTTGCCGGTCTTATCCAAGACAATTTTCCGTTCACCCGTCAATCCTGCCAGACAATAGTCCAAGGCCCTCTCAATCCCCGCCACACCCTCCTCGGTATTGATCGGACTTTTCCAATTATCATTCTGTTTTTCCTTTTGATTGGTAAAACCCACCACGTGACTGGCTTCCCAGCCGTTCGGATAAACCCGCTTCACCCGGTCATTTAAAATCACCGGCCGATATTTCAACGCTCTCAACTGGTCAGCAACCGAGGAATCCAGTTCCGATGCCACCAACATGTTGCGCTTGGCCGGGTTGATTTGCGCACGTAGCGCGGCGGGTTGCATGCCGATCAATTGCGCCAATTGATCGAGCTTTGACGGATCTTCCGTGGCCAGCTTGCCGTCAAGGTACAAGTCCACCACCGGCACGCTCTGGGCAAAAATCCGCTGCTGGCAGTCGAGAATGCGGCCGCGCATGGCCGGAATCGGGACGACGCGGTACTGCGCGCGCATGGCCTCATCCTGGTATTTATCGTGGCACAACACCTGCAAATAGATCAGGCGCCCCGACACGACGGTGAAACCAATCGCGAAGAGCACAACCACGGTCAGAGCTCTAACGCGCATCAGGCTGTTCACGGATTAACACCTCCAATTGCGCGGGGAGGGTAATCCCGGCCACGGGCCAGCATTTCGCCGGGCCCCCGGAAACTCTGCGCATCGAGCACCTGCAACTTGTTCAGGTCCACCATGTCGATGTGAAAATAGGCCAGCTGCCGTTGCAGGGCGTTCGGCGTGGTCAGTCGCTGGCGCTGCAAGGCCAGCATGTCATTGCGCTTTTTGCAGTCCGCCAACACCAGTTCGAGCTTCTTGTTGTCCTTGGCGAGCGTGTCGATTTTCAACTGCAAAAAGACATACACCAGCCCGAACAGGGTCAAGACAAACACCACCGTGATCAGCTTCCACAATTTGTGGGTCTGCAGGCTGTTGGCTGATTTGATGCGGTTGCGGCTCATAGGATTTTTTCGGCGACGCGCAGGCGGGCGCTGCGGGCGCGGGGGTTGGCGTTAAGTTCTTCCTCGCCCGGCATCCAGCGACCGAGCTTCTTGAAACAATAATCGGGATTCGGCTGGCCGAAGGCGTAGCTGTCACCGCGGATTTCCTCGGTGCTGTGCCTGGCAATGAAATCTTTCACCATGCGGTCTTCCAACGAATGAAAACTGATCACCCCGAGACGTCCGGATTTTTTCAGCGCCGCCGGGGTTGCCGTTAGCGCCTCGCGCAATACGCCAAGCTCATCGTTAGCGGCGATACGCAAAGCCTGAAAAGTCTTGGTGGCGGGATGAATCTTCGAACCGCGGCGACCACCAACGGCTTTTTCCACAATCTCCGCCAACTGCACGGTACGGGTAATTGGTTCTTTGACGCGGGCATGTACGATGGCACGCGCAATACGGCGGGCTTGTGATTCATCACCAAAACGAAAAATAATCTCTGCCAATTCCTGCTCGGTGGAATCGGCTACCAGATCAGCGGCGCTAACCGCGCCCTCTTGGTTCATGCGCATGTCAAGCGGGCCGTCCTGCTGGAAGCTAAAGCCACGCTCCGCAGTGTCCAGTTGGGGAGAAGAAACACCGAGGTCAAAAAGAATGCCGTCAAACGGCCCCAGTTCATCGTTAACCGACGCTAATGACGAGAAATTGCCGCGGCGAAAAGTAAATTGTTGCGGAAACTCAGCCGCTAATGACAAGGCGCAGCGTTCCGCCTCGTGGTCCTGGTCAAGTGCGACCACCTCGGCGCCGGCAACCAGCATGGCGCGGCTGTGCCCGCCGCGACCAAAAGTCGCATCGAGCATCCGCTTGTTCCTGGCTGGCTGCAACGCTTCCATAACTTCCTTCAACAACACCGGTGTGTGACCGCTTTCCATGTATTCGGAATTTCATCCCACCCGGCAAAATCAACTCATCCGGGTGATCGGCGGCCCCTCCGGCCCTTTTTCACCCGCTTTGTTTTTTTGCAATATGTCCCAACAATGATTGACTTTTTCGCGCAACATCCGGCGGTGGTTCGGAAATTCCGAACGGGCCAACAAGTTCATCCTGATGACGCGCCACCGGCACTCCTGCTCCTGCGATATCTGACTCATAATCCGGCCTCCTGTAATACACTATCAACCGTTAATGAACCAACTTCCCCGGAGTCCTCATTCCACTTCTCCCGACTCCAAATTTCAAAATGATCGAAACGCCCCACCAGTATCGCGTTCTTGCCGAGCTTGGCGGCGGCGCGCATGCGCTCGCGGACGGTGATGCGGTTTTGCTGGTCGAGTTCCACGCCCTGGATCTGCGAGGCCAGACGCTCCAGGGCCTTGCGGCGCGGGTCGCCGACCGGGGCGGAGGCGAGCGTCCTCATTTTTTCCCCTAACCAGCTGCCAGGGTAAACCTTGAGGCAACCGGCCTCGGGCGGCATCACGTAAAGACGGGTTTCAAAACCCTCGCCGCGCCATTCCTTGGGCACGGTGATGCGACCCTTTTCGTCAAAGGCATGCTCAAACGTATCGGTGTAAACCAATTTCAACGGATCGCTCATTGTGGTAATTCCCAACTTATCGAGGCATTTCCCGCCACGACGCCCCCTTTTAAACCACAATCCCCCACCAACGTCAATTTTTATCGAAACTTTTTGTACATAAACGGATTACGCAAAATTTGACCCCTCCGGCGCTTTGGACAAAAAAACCTATTATTCGCAGCCCTGACTCATTTCATTGTTAGCCTTTTTTATTTTTTCCGCTTTACTTCCCTTCATCGATGAAAGAGGACGTTTTTGCAGGGGCAGCGCTATTCGTACCACCACAACCGCAATCGCTGGCGACATTGGACATTGATCCGACGGTAATCGAGGGATTGATCCTGAAAGCTTTGTCCAGCCGCAGCGCCATGGTCGCCGGAACCATTGCCGATGAGCTCAACCTGCCCTATTTCAACATTATCGAACCCATGCTGGACAAGCTGCGGGAAGCCAAGTTGATCGAGGTTTTGCGCGGCGACATGCAGTCGATTTCCTACCTGATCGCCGCCACAGATGCCGGTCGCGACCGCGCCGCGCAGTACCACGAACAAAACACTTACAGCGGCCCGGCACCAGTGTCGATCGAGCGCTACCTCGAGGCCATCCGCATCCAGACCATCCGCAATATCCAGGTCAACCAGCGCCGCCTCACCAATGCCTTCCAGGACTTGGTCTTCGACGCTGAAATCCTGCGCCAAATCGGCCCCGCCACCAATTCCGGTCAATCGATTTTCCTGTACGGCCCTCCTGGCAATGGCAAAACCTCGATTTCCGAACGTATCGTCGCGGCTTTCGGCGGATCCATCTTTATCCCCTATTGCATCGAGGCCAACGGCGCGATTATCCGGCTTTTTGACGACTTTAACCATAAACCCACCACGCCCGAGGAAGACTCGCGCCTCAATGGACCTTACGACAAACGCTGGCGCCTCATCAAACGACCCGTCATTATCGTCGGCGGCGAATTGAACATGGCGTCGCTGGATTTGATCTGGAGCGATGAAACCCGTTTTTACGAAGCCCCGTTCCAAATGAAGGCTAACGGCGGTTGTTTCATGATCGACGACTTTGGCCGCCAGCGCATGAATCCCAAGGATTTGCTCAACCGCTGGATCGTGCCCTTGGAAAAGAAAATCGACTACCTCACCCTGCACACTGGCATCAAGATCGCCGTGCCGTTCGACGTATTATTGGTCGTCTCCACCAATCTCGATCCCCGCGACCTGGTTGACGAAGCTTTCCTGCGCCGCTTGCGCTACAAGATTCCGATCAATAATCCAAGCGAGGAAAACTTCAAGCGCATCTGGAAACTGGTTTCCGAGGCACGCGGCGTCCCCTACAGCGACGAGGTGGTGGAATATTTCATCCTCCGCCACATGAAACCGAAGGGACGCCCCTTGCGCGGCTGTATTCCGCGCGACATCTTGGAACTGGTGCTGGATTCCTGCCGCTACAACCAAAGCCCGGTCACCGTTTCCCCGCAACTGCTCGACGACGCGGCGGAGGCCTATTTTGTCGATCTGGGCGAAAAACTGGCCGCCAATGAACGGTACCAAAGCTTCACCCAATAATCCCGTTTCGCCATTAGCCCCAAACTTTGCGCTTGTCTAAGCGGCAAAGCTTTTCCATGCTGTTTTCCCCTATGGCAGAAGAAAGCAACAATTCATTCAACGACCAGCCTGTTCTCATCGAGGACAACAGCATGGCGCAAATCGCCCGTAACGTCATCATTGGCGCCTTAGTCGTCGTCATTGCGGTGGTCGCGACCGTTGTTTACCTGAACAAAAAACAAAACACCGAGGAAGCCGCCTCCGCCGCGCTGGCCGAAGCCAAGGGTCCGGAACAAATCCAAAAGGTTGCCGACCAATATCCCCGGACTTCTGCCGGTGCCTCGGCCCTGTTGCTGGTCGCCGCCACCAAGCAGGAAAAACAGGACTTCGCCGCTGCCGCCGATTTGTACGCCCGTTATTTGAAGGATCATCCGAAGACCCCGTTTTCCCCCGCCGCCGAATTCGCCAAGGCCCAGTGCCTGGATGCCGCCGGGAAAAAAGCCGAGGCCCAGTCCGAATACGTCTCCATTCTCGAAACCAAGCCCACCAGCCCCTACGCGGGCGGGGCGGCTGTCGCGCTGGCAAAGATCTACCGGGCCGACAATAACCAGCGCGCCGCCGAACAGACCCTGACCACTTTCCTGTCGAACGACCTCAACAGCAGCTTCCAGGCCGAAGCCAGTCGCCTGTTGGTCGAATTGCAACAGAACGCGAAAAAATAAGGCGCCGGATGATTTTTTAACCACGCGCCAATACTGCTGGATTGCTGGTTTTAAAATATGACGCCCGCCCTGTTCATCTCCGATTCCGCCGAGGAAACCCGCGCCCATGCGGCGCACTTTGCCGTTGGCGCCGTTGCCGGGATGATCCTGCGGCTGCACGGTGATCTTGGCGCCGGGAAAACCACCTGGATGCAGGGCTTTGTCGCGGGACTAAAATCCGCCGACGAGGTCACCAGCCCGACCTTCTCGCTGTTGCACGAATACCGCGGCGGCAAGCTGCCGGTGTTCCATTGGGATTTGTATCGTCTTGGTCCCGGGACTGATTGGGATTTGCTCGATCTGCCCGAACATCTGCCAAGCAAGGACGGCGTCACCGTCATCGAGTGGTCGGAACGCTATCCCGGTCCCTGGCCGGACGGCAACTGCTGGGATATCCAGATCAATATAGACGCCAACGACCGGCGTGAAATCAGGATCAGTAAACCATGAGCAAACTGCTGGTCATTGACACCTCCTCCGCCAAGGGCAGCTGGGCCTTGTTCACCAACGGCCAGTGTGTCCACCGGGATTCCTTCGACGGCCGCGCTTCCGGCAGCCTCGCCCCCAGCCTATTGGCGCTTGGCGGGGAATTGCAGGGAATTGAAAAACTGGTGGTTGGCGTCGGCCCGGGCTCCTTTAGCGGCATCCGCGTCGGCATCGCTTCCGCGCAGGGACTCGCCGCGGTGCTGAATTGCCCGATCATGCCTGCCCGCAGTACACACGCACTGGCTTGGAAATTTCGCCATGAGACGGACCTTGGCATCTTTGCCGACGCCCGCCGCCAGCAATTTTTCCATACCGCCTACGCTAATGGCCAACTGGCCACACCCACTCATCTGATCACCGGTGATGAACTCGGCCGATTGGTCAAACAACACCGCCTCGCCATTAGCGTCGAACCCATCCCGCAAATCAGCCAAGTGGAATATCCCGACGCTGAAGACCTCGGCCACGCCTACTTGAATTTCCCGGCTGAGAAAGAATTGGCTCTCGAGCCGATTTATTTGCACGGCGCGGTAAAATAATACCGTCAATCGCGAGCCCGCCGCGCGCTGCCGCACAAGGCCCAGCTTCCCACCGCCAAAATCACCACATTGCGCAACAACGCCGCCGGCATGGAGAAGTGCAGGACATCGCCAAAACAACCGCAGGAAACATTTAATCCGCGCAACCAGGCCCAGGTGATCACCAGGCTAAACAGGATGGTTAGCGGCAAAATCCCCAGCCATGCCGCCGTGCGCCAGTTTTTAAACCACAACGCCACCCCCAACAAGATCTCCAGTATCGGCAGCCAAAGCGCCAGCCACGGAAACAGCCCGGCAACGGGCAACCGCAGGGCATGCAATTGCGCCACCAGATTTTCCGGGCTTGCAAATTTGGACATCCCCGCAACGATGAATACCAGCGACACCAACGCTGTTAGCAACCACAGCAGCCATTTTTTCACTTCGCCACCTCCCCGCCCCCGCCCCCGGCCAGCCAGTCTTCCCAGCCGCCGTCAAGCACCCAGACCTGGCGATAACCCAGGCGCGACAATTCTTCCGCCAGCCACGAACTGTCGGTACATTCCCGGCTCGAACAATACAGCACCACCAGCTGTTCTTTGTCCGCTAATGACGAAATTTTTCCGGCCACCTCGCCTGATTGTAAGCCACGCCGTGGCAGATTCTTGGCACCCGGAATATGGCCGTCGAGATAGAACAGCCGGTCACGCACGTCAATCAGCGTTAGCGTCCTTCCGGATTTTTCCCAGTCTTTGAACGTTTCAATGGAAACCCGGTTCACCTCCGCTGGCACGGTTTTTAACAAACCCGGATTCAACGCAATCCGCGCCAGCATCAAGGCAACGGAGGCCGCTAACAACCAGCCCAGTCGTCCAACATGTTTCCGCATCGGTCCCATCCGGCCTATTCTAGGCTGGCCTTGCGCAACCTCAAGGCGTTTGCGATCAGCGATACGCAGCTCAACGACATCGCCACGCTGGCGATTACCGGGCCATTGGAACCCAGGGAAATCCCCAGCGGCACAAAAATTCCGGTCGCCAGCAAAATTCCCACGCAATTATAACCAAAAGCAAACCACAGATTTTGCCGGATATTCGCCATCGTCGCGCGGCTCAACTTCACCGCATGCACCAATCCCAGCAAATCCCCCTTCACCAGGGTCACGCCCGCGCTCTCGATCGCCACATCAGTCCCCGTGCCCATGGCAATACCCACATCCGCCGCCGCCAGCGCCGGGGCGTCATTGACACCATCACCGGCCATTGCCACCTGCTCGCCATTAGCGTGCAATTGTTGGATATGCATTTGCTTGTCGCCCGGGGAAATCCGCGCGATCACGCGGTCGATCTTCAATTCCTTCGCGATGCGCGCCGCGGTCTGTTCGCTGTCGCCGGTCAACATCACCAGCTTCAACCCCAGTTCATGCAACTTGCCCACCGCCAATGGCGAAGTCTGCTTGATTGCATCGCTAATCACCAAAACACCCGCCGCCGCGCCATCCAGGGTCACATAAACCGTAATCTTGCCCTGCTGCTCCTCGGTCCCGGCTCTCGCCATTAGCGCCGCGGGAAACACCGCACCGTAGCGGCTAATAAACTCCGGCTTACCAATACGCACCGATCTCCCCCCGGCCTCCGCCGCCACTCCCTCGCCCGGATTGGCGTAAAAATTCTCCGCCGCCGGAACCTGCAATTCCCGCGCATAGGCCGCACGTACCACTGCCTTGGCCAACGGGTGTTCGCTGAGCATTTCCACCGCCGCCGCCAACCGTAAAAGTTCATGCGGATCGACCCCGTCAACAGCCAGCACTTCCGTCACACTCGGCTTGCCCTCGGTCAGGGTGCCGGTCTTGTCGAACACCAAAGTGTTCACCTTGCCCAGGACTTCCAATGCCGCCGCTTCTTTGATCAACACGCCGGATTTCGCGCCCCGTCCGACGCCGACCATGATCGACATCGGTGTCGCCAAACCCAGCACGCAGGGACAGGCAATGATCACCACCGTAATCGCACTGACCAAGGCATACGAAAATCCACCGCCCGCTAACAACCATCCAATGAAAGTCAGCACTGCCACCAGAATCACCGCCGGAACAAACCACGCCGCCACCTTGTCCGCCAACCGCTGGATCGGCGCACGACTCTGCTGCGCCTGCGCCACCATGCCGACAATCCGCGCCAGCATCATTTCCTCGCCGATGCGCTCGGCCTCCATCACAAACGAACCCCCGCCATTGATCGTGCCGCCGGTGACTTCGTCATTGGCGACCTTGTCCACCGGCAACGGTTCGCCGCTGATCATGGATTCGTCGACCGACGACCGCCCCTCGCGCAACACACCGTCCACCGGGATTTTCTCGCCCGGCTTCACCCGCAACAAATCGCCAACCTTGACCTCGCCCAGGTAAATATCTTCTTCGACACCGTTGCGCAAACGGTGCGCCCGTTCCGGTACCAGATTCATCAACTCACGGATCGCCGCCGTGGTCTTGTTCCGGCCGCGCAGCTCCAGGATCTGTCCCAGCAACACCAGCGTGGTGATTACCACCGCCGCTTCAAAATAAACCGGCATCATGCCGTCGTGATGGCGCAGCTCATGCGGAAAAATCTCCGGCCACAACAACGCCGCCACGCTGTAACCATACGCCACGCCGACCCCGAGCGTGATCAGTGTGAACATGTTGAAATTCAAATTTTTCAGCGAGCCCCAGCCGCGCGCAAAAAACGGCGCGGCCAGCCACAGGACCACCGGCGTGCTCAGGATCAGTTCAATCCGCGCCGCCAAGGCCGGGTTGATTTGGTCGCTGATCACGGACCAATGCCCGCCCATGTCCAGCACCACCACCGGCAGGCTCAGAACCAGCGCCACCCAAAAGCGCCAGGTCATCGACTTGAGTTCGGCGTCCTCGTGTTCGGTGCCGATGGAAGTGCCGACCAATTGCAACGCCATGCCGCATTTCGGGCAGAATCCGGGCTTGTCGGACTCGACCCCCTCGCACATTGGACAAATATATTTTCCCAGCTTCGCGCTGGGCAATTCGACATGCGGCGGCTCGCAGCAGCTCGGTACTTTGGCGTTGCGTTTTTCCACGTGACAGGATTGTTGCGGATCGGACATTAATTGTTGAACGTAAGCGCCTGGATTATCCCTCGGCAAAACTTAAATACTTTCGATTTCAAAAACCTCATCCTTGCTTAACGACAAGTCCATCACACTCATCACGCCGTCCACCTGTCCGGGATTACGGGCGCCGACAATCGCCCCGCTAACCGCCACATTGTGCAATGTCCAGGCAATCGCGATCTGGCCGGCACTCAAATTGCGCCGCTCGCCAATCTGCTTCAACGTTGCCGCGATGGCCAGATTACGGGTAAGTTGCGGTTCCTGGAACGGCGGTTTCTTGGCGCGCCAGTCGTCGTCCGGCAATTTCTCGATCCGCTCCCGTGTCATCGCCCCGGTCAACAAACCCGAACCCATCGGCGAGTAAACAATCGTGCCGATGTTCTGTTGCAGGCAGTACGGCAGAATTTGATGCTCCACCTCGCGATTAATCAACGAATACGGCGGTTGTAACGAAGTGACCGGCGCGAATTTCTGCGCCTCCTGCAATTCCTGCACGTTGAAATTCGACACGCCGACCCAGCGCACCTTGCCGTCCTGCCTCAACTTGTTCATCGCCTGCCAGGCCGCCTCGATTTCGCCGATATCGTCACTCGGCCAGTGAATCTGGTACAAGTCGATCACGTCGGTTTCCAGGCGTTTCAAACTCGCCTCGCACTCGGCAATGATGTAATCGGGCTTGATGCAATAATCCACCGAGCCGTCCTCCCTGGCAACCATGCCGCACTTGGTAAACACATAGGGGCGCTGGCCCTTCCACGATTTCAATGCCTTGGCCACCACCTTTTCCGAATGGCCGAAACCGTAAATCGCCGCCGTGTCGATCCAGTTCACGCCGAGTTCCAGCGCGCGGTGAATCGCCGCGACCGAATCCGCATCATCCTGCGCGCCCCAGCCGAATTCCCAGCCGTTGCCACCGATGGCCCAGGCTCCGAAACCAATCGGGGTGATTGCCAAATCCGAATTGCCAAGCTTCTTGAGGTTCATTCCTTATAATTAACCATGGAATGTCCGGAACACACGGAAAAAAGACGCGGATTATGCTCAAAATCCTGCGGCTTACAACTGCATCCACGCAGGCATCTGCCGCAAATCCTCGGTCGAATGAAAATTAAATACCGGCACCCTCCCCAATTCCTCCAGGATTGCCGGATTGGTCGTTGTCGCCAAGTCGTCACAAACGGGATGGTGATTCACGATCACCCCCTTCAATTCGCAACCCGAATTACGCACGCTCTCGATCGTCATGAGCGTGTGATTCAGCATTCCCAGTTCTGCCGGGGCCACAATCACCACCGGCAATTTCAATTCCCCGGCCCAATCCCGCACCCAGTACTCACGGGTGATCGGCACCAGCCAGCCGCCGACTCCCTCGACCAGGAACGGTCCCGGACATTTCACCGCCACCGCCTCCACACCGTCATGCAACGCGCAAAAATCAAACGGCTTGTCCTCGACAATGCACGCCGCGTACGGCGACAACGGCGCTAACAGCGAAATCGGGTTGATTTGATTCAGACTCAACGTCTCGTCATTGGCGGCGGCAAATTGCTCCGCATCACTACGGTCCCCGCAGGAAATCGGCTTCAAAGCCAGGGCCGATTTTCCGCGCGCGCGTAACTCCCGCGTCCACGCCGCGGTGACAAAAGTCTTGCCAATTCCCGTTCCGGTTCCCGTGACAAACACACCATTCATAAATTCTCCGTCACCTCCGCAATCGCCCGGCACAGGGCGCCAACCATCAAATTCACTTCATCCTTGGTGGTGGTATAGGGCGGCATCAACAGCAACACATCGCCGACCGGGCGCGTCAGCAATCCGTATTTTTGCGCCGCTTCGCAAATCCGCGCGCCAATCCGCAACTTCGCATCAAACGCCCCGCGGGTGGCAAAATCCTTCACCACCTCGACCGCCAAAATACAACCCTCCTGCCGCACATCGCCGACATGCGTCAATTGCCAAAAACGTTCATGCGCCGCACGGAATGCCGCTTCAATATCCTTCCTTGCCCGCTCGCCATCCGCATCGATCAGCAAATCCAGGCTCGCCAAGGCCGCCGCGCAACCCAGCTGGTTGCCGGTATAGCTATGCCCGTGGAAAAAAGTCCGGCTGACCTCACCACGGAAACCGTCGAACAATTTTTCCTTCACCAAGGTCGCCGCCAACGGCAAATAACCGCCGGTGATTCCCTTCGCCAGCGCCACCAAATCCGGCGACACCTGTTCCTTCTGCCACGCGAAAAGCTCCCCCGTCCGCCCGAATCCGGTCATCACCTCGTCCAGAATCACCATCGCGCCGTGGCTTTGCGCCACCGCGCAGGACTGTTGCAAGTAGCCCTCCGGATGCATGATGAAGCCCGCCGCACCCTGCACGCGTGGCTCAATCACCCAAGCGGCCGTACGATCACCGTTAGCGTCAAATTTTTTCTCCACCAACGATAAACATTCCCGACCACACTGCACATAAGTCCGCGCATCAGCCTTCTGCGGCTTGGCCTTGTTGAACGGACAACGGTAACAATACGGCGACATCACCTCGTCCGATTCGAACAGCATGTTCTTGTAGCAATGATGGAACAGCTTGCTGTGTCCCACGCTCATCGCCCCGACCGTGTCGCCGTGATAACCCGCCGATAACGAGATGAATTTCTTCCGCTGCGGCTGGCCGTTCTGTTCAAAATACTGATACGTAATCTTCAATGCCGCCTCGATGGCCGTCGCGCCGTCATCGGAAAAAAAACAGCGGGTCAGTTCATCATTAGCGCCCAGTTCCACCAATCGCTTACCGAGTATCGGGGCAAGGTCGTTGGTCAGGCCCAGAAACGAGGAATGGGCGATTTTATCAAGCTGTAATTTGATCGCTCCGTTAATGGCCGCATTGCAATGACCGTGAATATTGGTCCAAATCGAGGAATTGCCGTCGAGATAACGGTTTCCCTGTTCGTCAATCAGCCACGATTTCTCCCCGCCAACAATGACCACCGGCCGGTAATCCTCCGCCAGCCACAAATCCGTCGGCGTAAACGGGTGCCAGAGATATTTTTTGTCCAGTTCCGCAATCATAAACACTTTGCCAATTGTTCGAGTTGCTGCCGTTCATGGCGGGCGCTAACCGTGATCCGCAATCTCGCCTCTCCCCGCGCCACGGTCGGATACCGTACCGCCGGGACATAGAATCCCGCCGAGCGCAATTTCTTCGACGCCAACAACGAAGCCTGCTCATCGCCGACGATGACCGGCACAATCGGACTGGCACTATTCGTCCGTCCCGCCGTTAGCGAATGAAGCAGCCCAATATTACTCCAAAGCTTTTTCCGCAGTTGGACCCCCTCGCCGCCGCCGACAATTTCCAGGCTCGCCATCAGCGCCGCCGCCAGACAGGGCGGAGTCGCCGTGGTAAAAATAAACGAGCGAGCGTGCTGCACCAGATATTGCTTCACCGTCGCGGAACAGGCCACATAACCGCCGCTAACGCCGAGCGCCTTGCCAAGCGTGCCCATCTGGATTTCCACCCGCGACGACACCCCAAGCTGCGCGCACAATCCTTCGCCGTTAGCGCCAAAAATCCCCGTCCCATGCGCCTCGTCCACCATCAGCCACGCGCCAAATTTTTCCTTCAACTCACAAATCGCCGTTAGCGGCGCC
Organism: Verrucomicrobiales bacterium; assembly: GCA_031256975.1. Classification (GTDB taxonomy): domain Bacteria; phylum Verrucomicrobiota; class Verrucomicrobiia; order Methylacidiphilales; family JAAUTS01; genus JAIRPN01. The sequence goes on from JAIRPN010000016.1 coordinate 209,862, forward strand.
AGATCACCGTCCATCGAGTACACCGACTCGACCACGATCAGGATCCTTGCCTTGGCATCGCGCGCGCGAATCTCGGCCAGGACTTCCGCCAAATGTTCCGCATCATTGTGCCGGAACACCACCCGCCTGGCGCCCGACAATTTCGCGCCGTCCAGCAACGAGGCGTGGCACAATTTGTCCAGCACCACAAAATCCGCCTTCGTCATCAGCGCCGGGATCACCCCGCAAGGCACCGCGTAACCAGTCGGAAACACCAGCGCCGCGCCGCATTTCTTGAATGCCGCCAACCGTTCCTCAAACTCCCGGTGCCCGGTAAAATTTCCGCTGATCAAGCGCGCCGCCCCACCTCCGATTCTTCCCCGTTGCAGGTCGTCAATCGCCGCCTGCACCACCTTTGGGTGCCGCGCCAGCCCGAGATAATCATTGTCGGCAAAGGAAACCAGCGAATCCGGCAAGACGGAGAGTTCCCGATTCAGCCACCGCTCGGCATCGGTTTTGAGGCGTTCCTGCAACTCACTCTCCAGGGAAAACATGAACCCCAACGCTAACAGCCAAACCCGCCAATGGCGAGAGGAACCCGCGTCACTTCCGTTCGCCGTCGACCATGAAGAAAGTCGGCCTGCCCTTGGCGGCAACCACTGCCAAGTATGGATTGGTTTGCTCCGGCAGCGGAAACGCCACCAAGTCCGCCAGTGCCCCGGGCCGGATCACGCCCAGCTGTCCTTCCATGCCGATCTGTTTCGCGGGAATGGTCGTCACCATGCGCAGGCAATCCTCGGCGCTAACGGTGGGATAATCCTTGCGGAATTGCGCGATCTCCGCGCGCAGGTCCAGCACGTCGTTGCTCGCCAGGCTGTCGGTGCCCAGCGAGACGTCGCAACCGGCTTCGCGCAACCGTTCGTACGGAAAACGCGCGTGATTGAAATAGGCATGACAGCGCGGACAATGCACCACGTGCAGCGGATTTTTTTGCAGCAATTTGTAATCGTATTCCTGGATGTAATTCATGTGCACCGCCAGGCATTTTTCGTCCAGCAGGCCGAATTCCAGCAAATGGGACAACGCCGAGCCCTGCCCGCAATCCTCCATGTTGCGTCCGATGCCCTTGAGGAAATCATACATCGCCCCGTGCCCGTACAGGAACATCTCCTGCTCTTCCACCGACTCGGCAATGTGCGTGGTGAACGGCATTTTCAACTCCTGCCCGCAATGCTTCGCCAACCGGTACAATTCAATGCTGGCCGTGTACGGCGCATGCGGACTCAGGCCGAACCCGCCCGGCCAGTCATGGCGCGCCTCGAAGAAATCCAGCATCCCGGTTAGCGCCTCCTCGCCAAAGGCCCGGCTGCGGATATCGATCAATTCCAGAAACCACCAGGTACGGATCGGCGGCTTGGCCATTAGCGGGAATAAATCGGGAATCGCCTCGATGTTGCAGACCGTGGTGCAACCCCCATCCATCAACATCTGGAACCCCTTTTCAATCCCGGCCAGGTAATCCTCGTTGGAAAAACTGCGCTTGATCGCGTTGATACGTTTGATCCACTCGCTAAAGCCGATGCCGGAAAAAATCGCGCCCTTGAACCCGGTGTAATCCAGATGGCAGTGCGCATTGATCAGGCCGGGCAGCAAAACCTGCCCCGGCAATTCGACCACTTCCTCGCCCGCCAACGGCAAAAGTCCGACGCCAATTTCCGTAATGCGGTTGCCCTCCACCCGCACCGCCGCATTGGCGAGCGGTGCGCCGTCCATGGTTAGCGTGATTTGCGGACGAAGTAGCATAGCTTCATGTAAGCATGCGGCAGGCCGACTGTGCGAAAAATTTTATTCCGCCGCCAACCGGATCGCCTCAATCTTGTCTTTCTGCGCTTCGCGCTCTTCCTTGCTCATCTTGTCGATGAACAAAACGCCATTGAGATGATCGACTTCATGCTGCACGGCGCGGCCCAGCAGGCCGCCGGCCTCGAACTTGCATTTCTTCATCTCCAAATCCTGGTACTCAACCGTGACCCGGTAGCCGCGGCTGATATCGCCGCCGATGCCGGGGAAACTCAGGCAGCCTTCGCCGTCGATCTCCTTCTTCTTGGTGATCTCGACCTTCGGATTGATCAACACCAGCGGCATGATGCTCTGCACGTCGGCTTCCTTGCCGTCCAGCCACAGGCGGGACGGGCGTTCCGAATCGGTGGGGATGTCGATCACCGCCAGTTGCAACGCCTTGCCGATTTGCTGCGCGGCAAGGCCGACACCGTTCGCATCATGCATCGTCTCAAGCATGTCCGCCACCAGTTGCTCGATTTCAGGGGTAACCTTGCTGATATTGGCGCCTTTTTGCCGCAACACCGGGTTGCCATACTTCACTATCGGTAAAATCATATTTTGTAAAATTAAACACGCTAACCGTGAACTGTCCGAGCAAAATCTTCGACCTTGTTCAACGCAAAGCCAGCCGCAAGTTCGGGTTCACGTCAAGATCCCAAGGTGAAGTTTCACCTCGTTCCAGACGGCAAGCCGCCACGGCGGCAATCATCGCCGCGTTATCCGTGCTGTAAATTGGCTCCGCCACCAATGCTTCCAGTCCCTTGTCGTTAGCGGCTTTCTCAAACGCGGAACGCAACGCCTTGTTGCAACTCACCCCACCGCTCAGGGTTACCGTGCCCACCTTCAATTTCTTCGCCGCCCGGATAGTTTTTTTCACCAGCACATCCGCAACGGCCTGCTGGAACGAGGCACAAATATCAGCTACAGGCGCATGATCAGGCTTCTGCAAATGCACACGAACCGAAGTCTTCAAGCCGCTAAAGCTGAAATTAAAATCACCGGAATCCAGCATGCTGCGCGGGAAATCCACCGCCGCCGGATTGCCCTGCCGCGCCTGTTTCTCCACTTCCGGGCCGCCCGGATACGGCAGGCCGAGCATTTTCGCCACCTTATCAAAGGCCTCGCCCGCCGCGTCGTCCAGCGTGCTGCCGAGCAATTGATAATGAAACAGCTCCGGCACATGGATCAACAGCGTATGCCCGCCGCTCACGATTAGCGCCACATGCGGGCGCTCCGGTAACAGGCCCCGGGACAGGAACGGCGAGAACAAATGTCCTTCCATGTGATTCACCCCCAGCCACGGCTTGCCTGCCGCTAATGCCAAGCTTTTCGCGTAGCTGGTGCCCACTAACAACGAAGTTGCCAAACCCGGCCCCACGGTCACCGCCACGCCGTCAACCGACGCCAATGGCGAGGTTTGCAACATGTCCTTCACCATCGGGTCAAGCCTGAGCAAATGATGCCGCGTGGCCAGCTCCGGCACCACGCCGCCAAAGGCGCGGTGATGCTCGATCTGCGAGGCGATCTCCTGGGAAACCACCGTTAGCGTGCCGCCGGATTTATCCACCACGGCCACCGACGTTTCGTCACAGGAAGTTTCAATGCCAAGCACGCGCATAAGGCGGGTCAATTCCAGTTGGCCGTGGCGTTTCCCGCTGCGGCATGCAGGCTGCCACGGCGGCTATTGAACAACATGATGCCCTTCAACACCGCCACCGCGCGGTCCAATTGCGGATCGCGCACATCAGCCAGTTTTTGCTGCTCATCGGCACTGAGCAGATACCAGTTCTGTTTGCGCAGAATCGCCTGTTCCTGGTCGGGAGTCAGCGGCATTTCAATATTCGGCGGAATACCAACCTTGTTGATCGGATTGTGGCTCGGCGTGTAGTAACGCGCGGTGGTAAGGCGCAGGGCCACCGGCGGATTGATGTTCATGTCCAGCGGCTGCACGGTCTGCACCGACCCCTTGCCGTAGGAAGTCTCGCCGATCAGGATCGCGCGTTTCAAGTCCTTCAACGAACCGGCCACGATTTCCGCGCCGCTGGCGCTGTGGCGGTTGATCAGCACGATCAATGGCAAATCGAGATAATGTTCGCGCCCCTTGGATTTGTAGGAAGCGATTCGATTTGAGCCAACACGTCCTTCCGTGGTGACAATGCTGGTTCCTTCCGGCGTGAATCGGCCCGCCACCTGCACCGCCACTTCCAGCAAACCGCCGGGATTGTTGCGCAAATCCAGCACCAGCGCCTTCATGCCCTGCGCCAGCAAGGCTTTCATCGCCTGGTTGAATTCATCCAGGGTTTTGTCGCCAAACTGGGTGATGCGCAGATAGCCGATCTTGTCGCCGCCCGCCTCGTCCGGCGTCAGCATGCGGGTGCCGCGGATGGTCGGCACGCTGATGATTTCGCGGGTCAGCACCACTTCCTTGGTTTCGTTGGTGGAGGGGCGGAACAGCACCAGCGTGATCGGCTCCCCGGTCTTGCCGCGCAACAAACGAATCGCCGCGCCAAGGGACAAACCCTTGGTCGACTGGCCGTTGATCTTCACGATCCAGTCGCCCGGCATCACACCGGCGCGGAACGCCGGGCCGCCTTCAATCGGCATGTTGATGATTAGCGTCCGGTTCTGCACGCCGATGTAAATGCCCAGCCCGCCGAATTCGCCTTCCGTGTCGTTGCGCATTTCCTCGTAGCGTTGCGGGTCGAGGAATTCGCAATAGGGATCAAGTGAGGAAACCATGCCTTCCAATGCGGAATAGGTCAGCTTGTCGTAATTCACCTCGTTGGGATCGACATATTCCTGGCGGATTTTTTCCAGCACCGTCGCCACCATCAGCGAACTGCGGTAACGCGCGTCCTGGTCGTCATCGACCGCGGCCCGGCACACGCTAACAGCGAGAAAAAAGGCTAATGCGAAACGGAACATGGTGAAGCAAAATTAGCCAAGCCCGGCGCTAATCGCGAGGAAAAACGCCACGCTTATTCCGCCTCGACGAGGATTTCTTCCAGTTCGTCCGGCGTCAGTTGCACCGGGTTCGGCTTCATGCTGCTGGCCTGCTGCGCCTTGGCAATCAGATCGGCATGATCGTTGGCGGCAATGCCGTAGGACGACAGTTTTGGAATCTTCAATTCCTTCACCAACGCCCGCACCCAATTCACGCCGTCCTTGGCGGTGGCAAATTTGTTGCCGGTAAACCAGCAGGCGATCTCGCGGTAACGTTCCAATGCCGGATGTTCCGGGCTGCGCGATTGCAAAGCCTTGATATTCGCCATCATCACCGGCGCTAACAGCGAGGCGCATACCCCGCCATGCGGCGCATTGGGGAAACCGCCACCGATCGGCGCCGCAAAACCATGCACCGCGCCAAGCCCCGCCTGTGACAAAGCAATCCCGCTCCACCAACTGGCCAGACTCAACTCGGTCCTCGCCTCCAGATTCCGTCCGTCGGCAAACGCCAGTGGCAAAGCTTGTGCCGCGCGCGGTAACCCCACGGCACACAAGGCGTCGGTAAACGGGTTGGCCCGGTTGCATACATAGGCTTCGAGCAATTGCGTCAGGGCATCCATGCCGGTGGTCGCGGTAATCAGCGGCGGCAAATCCAAGGTCAGTTCGGGATCAATCACCGCTGCCCGCGCGAACAACTGCGGGCTGCGCAGGCTCACCTTGACCTTGTGTTCCGGCACGCCCAGCACGGCATTTCTGGTTGCCTCGGCGCCGGTCCCGGCGGTGGTCGGAATCGCCAGCCAGGGTTTGGCCGGATTCACCAAGGGCCGCCCCTTGCCAACCACCTCGAGGTAATCCAGCGCCGGCCCGTGATTCGGAATCAACCCGGCAATCGCCTTGGCAGCGTCAATCACCGCTCCGCCGCCGACGCCAACCACAAAATCCACCTTGAATTCCCGCGCCTGCCGCACCGCTTCCTCAATCACCGCCACGGTCGGCTCACCCTTGATCTGCGCGCGGCAAATCTGGAAACCGGCGCCCGACAATTGCCGCGCCAGCCATTCGTTTCGTTGCGGATTATGCCCGTTAACCAGCATCGCGCACTGGCCCCAGCCGGACACCAGTTTGGGAATTTCCTGCCGCCGGCCGGAACCGAAAATAAACTGCGTGGGGAGGTAGGTGTCGAAGTTCATGCTTCAATTCTAGCAATTGGCGTCGTCCGGAAAAATATTATGGTATTTCACGCTGTTGCGCGGGATGGCCATTAACGGCTCCACCGCATCGCGCCAGGCCAGATAGTGAGTAGTCTGCTTGTGCGCCGCAGGGGCCTCCGCGTTGCGGTAGACCTCCACCAGCACAAATCTGGTCGGATTATCCTCCTGCTGGCTAACATCAAAACGCACGATGCCCGGTTCCTTAATACTTTCGCGGGCATTGGCCAAAGTGGCTTGCTTGAACGCTTCGATACCTTCCGGTTTGACCTGTACAAAAACGTGAACGACCAGCATGGGAATAGTGTAAAACAGCCCGCCCAAAAGTCACGCGGCAACTCTTGCCGTTAGCGGCTCAGATTTTGTCGAGCATGCGTTGCACGACCTTTTTCGCGTCGAGATATTCCTCGGCGATTTTGCGCGCGGCACGGCGGTGCTTGGCCTCGTCGGTCAGGATAATCTCCAGCGCCAGCGCCGCGGAATCGACATCGCTAAACGCCAGCAATCCTTCACCCGCAGGCAAAATCTGGCTCCAACCGGTTTCCTGCAACACCACCGGGCAACCCAATGCCAGGTAACAGGAACTACGATCACTGAACCAACCGCAGCGGGAACGGATATAACCGTTCTTCGCCGGGCTAAATTCGCCCTTGCTATTAGCGACAAATTGCCGGTAACTCTGCCACGATTCACTGATCTCCGCAGCCATCGACAGATGCCAGCCCTTGTCGCTGTAACGCTTGTAGTCCTCGTGCTCCGTCGGCAAATCACCGGCAATTTCCAGCTTGGCGCTGGTGTGTTGTGGCAGGTCAATCAGGCGTTCAAACTCGATGGCCTTGTTGTCGTACCATTCGCCTTGGTATTCAACGGAACCGTAGGCATACCAATGCGTCACGGTGGTAAAATACGGGCTCTTGGAAGCTCCCTGGAACGGCCAGTATTCCAGATTCACCGGCCATTGTGTCGGCAACCACTCACGATTCAGCTTCGGTGCGCGGCACTGCGGGGAATTGATCAGGGGGCCAACGGTGAAAAACACATCATGGTTATCCAGCCCCATGTCCACGTTGTAAATTTCCTGCCAGATTTGCGTGAAGGCCGGATCGAGGTCGGCGTAAATACGACATTTCACCCGTCCCAGAATTTCCTGGTCGCGAAACAACCCGGAGAGATTAAGAAAGAGATCGGCATTAGCGGCAAAATCCAACAATTTGTCGCGGTCCGGCGATTGTCCGTCGACCAGCAAGGTCTGGCGATCGGCAAAGCCGAACTCATTTGTCATCTTACGCCAATGCGCGAGATTGGCGGATTGTGCAAAACTTGCGGGATTGCCGTTAGCGTCCTTGAGTTTTTCTGCCTTGAGATTTTCGACAATCCAAACATCCCAGCCACAGGCCCGGAAACCAAGCGCCCAGTTGAGAAAAGCCCACGTGTTGCCCGCCGAATGAACGGGATAATTCGCGATGCCGACGCCAATGATGATTTTGGGCATAAAAAGCGCCGCTAACGGCAAGGCGTTGTTAGCGTCAGGAACTCAGGCCGAGCTTTTGCTCAAGATTGGCCTTGGAGGTCATGCCGACGATCTGGTCCTTGATCTTGCCGTCCTGGAAAATCAACAGGGTCGGAATCGCACGGACATTGTATTGCGCGGCGATTTCCTGGTTCTTGTCCACGTCGACCTTGCCAATGGTGACCTTGCCGACGTTGGCGTCGGCAATCTGGTCCAGCAACGGCGCGATCATCTTGCAAGGTCCGCACCACTCCGCCCAGAAATCGACCAGAATCGTGCCCTTAGCTTGCAAAACTTTTGCCGAAAAATTCGCTGCATCCAATGTAAGTACGTTTTCGCTCGCCATAGACTTTTAATAATGAACTTTGGATTTCAAATTGCAAGTTCACGCACAACTTTTTTTCATCCGTTCAGGAACAAAAAAAGACGCCAGCGACAAGCCTGCCGTTGGCGTCCTGTTGAAAGCGACGGTCGATCAAATGATGTCGAGCAAGCCCAGCACGTTGACTGCCAAGCTGATGATCGCCACCACCGCGGCGGCAATGGCCAGGCCGTTGCCACCGGAACTGGTTTCCTGCACCGGAACCGGGGCCTTGATCGGCGCGACACTCGGGGCCGGGGTCGGAGCGGGCGTGGGAGTCACCGGCTTGACCTGTCCGGCAGGCGCCTGCGGAGCGGGTTTCGCTCCAACAGCGGGAGCCGGCCCCTTGGCCAATGAAGCGGGCGTGGGCACGGCCGGCTTGGCGGGAGGCGGCGTCAGCACGCTGGTCTTGGATTTGGCCTCGGGCGGTTTCGGTAAACCAGCGGCAGGAGCAGCGGGTGCCGCCGGCATGACCGTTTTCGGTGGCACCATGGCAGGAGCTCCGGGAGGCTTCGGCAAACCAGCGGCGGGAGCCGGAGGAGTCGGCGGTTTCGGTAAATTTGCAGCCGGAGCGGCAGGGGCACCGGGAGGCTTCGGCAAACCGGCGACAGAAGCCGGAGCAGCGGGTGCGGCAATCGGCGGTGCCGGGGGTTTCGGCAAGCCAGCGGCGGGAGCCGGAGGCGGAACCACCGGGGACGGGGCACCGGAAGCCACAATCGGAGCCACGGGCTTCGATGGCACAATGCCGGGAATAGCGGGAACCGGAGGTTTTGGTACCGCGGGCGAAGGAATCGATGCGGTTGGCGCCGGAGCTTTCGGCAGAACACCGGGAACGGAAACTGTCGGGGCGGGAGCCGCCGGAATTTTCGGGGCAACCCCGGGAACCGCCACGGTGGCGGTCGGCGTCGGAGACTTGGGCACTGCGGGAGGCGGTGTCAGGGACTGCGCGGGCACGCCCAGCGGGCGGGTCACGTTCAAAGCGGCACGGTTGCCCGCCGGGGAGCCGGGAGGCACCACTCCGGGAATCGCGCTGGCTGCCTGCGTTGCCGGTTTCGGCGGCAGGGAAATTCGCATGGTTTCTTTTTTCAGCTTGGCCGGGCCCGCAGCAGCGCCGGGGAGGCTGATATTCACCGTTTTGTTCGGTACCGCCACCCCACTCGGCATTGCAGGACGCTGGACACTACCGGGAGCCGGCGGCGGCACGGGCAGCTTGGCACCGGCAGGTAAATTGGGATTCGGAGGAGGAGGAGGAGTTAACGCCATAATAGGTTACAAATAAAACGAATCACCGCCTAAGCGTCAATGCAATTTTTACGCAAAACGACAAAAAATTCCCTTTTTGCGCCAAATCGGCTTCAAGCACCCGCTTTTTGCAAACTGTACAGCCACCAACGCGACTTGGCCTTGGCACTGGCCTTGCCGAAACTGCGCTGGAAGTAAATGGTCAATTGATCGCCATTGGCGGCGTTAATGCGGAAAAAATGTTTGCGCACATAACGTTCGCCGCTGCCGTGCCTGCAATCGCCATAATCCTTCCATTTTTCCAGCACGGCGCCAACGGCGAACTCCTGTTTGCGCCAGCGGAATTTTTCCGGCAGGCCGGGCTCGCCAAACGACATTCCCGCCGCGTCAAAATCCCCGACCGGATAAATCGGCTCGCTGACAAAATTTTCCGCCATGTCCGATGCTAACCATCGGCACCCCGCAATGCATTATTTATATTTCGGTGTCAACAACAGGATCGACCGCGCCAGCAACGCGTAACACAAAATCTGCAACGCCATCGGCAGCGTCGTTCCGTCATGCCACAATCCCACCAGCGCCCCGCCCGCCGCCCCCAGCACGAACTGGCAAATTCCCAGCATCGCCGACGCGCTGCCCGCCACCGCAGCAAAGGGCTGCATGGTCATCGCCGTCGCGTTCGGGAAAATGAAACCCAGCGTCGCCAGGCACAAAAACAGCAACGCGAAAAACACCGGCAACCCGCCCGCCGCCGACCACGCGCAACCGACCAGCAGCACCGCCGCTGACACGTTCACCCACAACGCCTTGCGCAACAGCCATTCCGCCGGGAAACGCCGCAGCAACCGGTTGTTCAACTGGCTGCCCACATACAGTCCGATCGCATTCGTCGCGAACAAAAAACCGAAATGCCTGGCCGGCACGCCAAACAATTCCATGAAAATAAACGGCGAATCCGCAATATACGTAAACAACATCCCCGCCGCGCACCCCAGCGCCAGCGCCGGTCCCAAAAAACGGCGGTTCGTCACGATCCGCCCGTAGCCGCCAAACACCTCCGCGACATGCCCGCGCATCCGCCGTTCCGGCGACAAAGTCTCCGGCACGCCCCACGCCACCAGCGCGCTGCAAAAGAAACCAAAACCCGCGATCACCCAGAAAATCTCCCGCCAGCCGCCATGCGCCAATAACAAACTTCCCAAGAACGGCGTTATGATCGGCGCGATCCCGCCAATCACCATCATCATCGAATAAAACCGCGCCGCCTCCCGTTCCTCAAACAAATCCCGCACCACCGCGCGCGACACCACCACGCCCGCCGAGCCGCCCAGTCCCATAAAAAAACGCGCCGCGATCAGCGCTTCCACCGATCTCACCCGGGCGCACAACAACGCCATGACGCTAAACAGCAAACATCCCGCTAATAACGGCCGCCGCCGTCCCACATGATCGCTCAAGGTTCCCCACCACAACTGTCCCGCCGCCAAGCCGAGCAAAAACACCGCCAGCGTCAGTTGCACCGCGCCGAGCGAAGTTCCCAATTCCGCCGCAATTCCGGGAAAGGACGGCAAATACATGTCGATCGCAAACGGCCCGAACGCCGACATGCAACCCATGATGCCAACCAACCCCCGCGTCCGCCTCACAACCGGACTTCCAATTTCTCCGCCGCCCGGCGCGCCTTGCCCCGCGCCTCATCAACAGTCCCGCCATTAGCGAGCAACACCGCCATGCGCCGGTGGCCGTTCACCTCCGGTTTGCCGAATAGGCGAATCTGCACACCCGGTTCCGACAGCACGTTTTCCAAGTTGGCAAACTCCACCTGCCTGCTGTTTCCCCCGACCACCACCGCCTTCGATGCCGAGGGTCCCAAGAAACGTACTTCCGGAATCGGCAGCCCCAAAATCGCCCGCGCGTGCAACGCGAATTCCGACAAATCCTGCGACACCATGGTCACCATGCCGGTGTCGTGCGGACGCGGCGACACTTCGCTAAAGATCACCTCGTCGCCGCGCACGAAAAATTCCACGCCGAAAATTCCATAGCCACCCAGTGCACCGGTGATCTTCCCCGCGATTTCCTGCGCTAACGACCAAGCCTTTTCGCTCATCGGTTGTGGCTGCCACGACTCGCGATAATCGCCGCTCTCCTGGTAATGCCCGATCGGCTGCAAAAAAGTCGTGCCGCCCGCATGCCGCACCGTCAGCAACGTGATTTCATAATCAAACCGCACGAACGCCTCAACAATCACCTTGCCCGCTCCCGCGCGGCCGCCTTCCTGGGCGAACTGCCACGCCTGGTCCTTGTCATTAGCGTCACGCACCACGCTTTGTCCGTGTCCCGAGGAACTCATGATCGGCTTCACCACGCAGGGCAGGCCGATCTTCGCCACCGCCTGCTCAAACTCCTCGCGGTTGGCGGCAAATTCATAACGCGAAGTTGGCACCTTCAATTCCTCCGCCGCCAAACGCCGGATTCCCTCACGATTCATGGTCAAAAATGCCGCCCGCGCCGTCGGGATCACCTTGAATCCCTCCTTTTCCAACTCCATCAAAGTCGACGTCGCAATCGCCTCCACCTCGGGAATAATGAAATCCGGTTTCTCGCGCAAAATCACCTCGCGCAACCACGCGCCGTCCAGCATCGAACCGACCGCCGAGCGATGCGCCACCTGCATGGCCGGGGCGTCGGGGTATTTGTCCAGCGCCACCACTTCCACGCCAAAGCGCTGCAATTCAATCACCACTTCCTTGCCCAGCTCGCCTGAGCCCAATAACAATGCCTTCTTGCCCGTAGGGCTCTTGGGGGTACCGATACATGTCATAATGGCCGAGTTTAGCCACGGATCGATTTGCTTCAAAAGAAAACTAACCGGGATTTTATCCCATCGTCAGCGACCAAAATTTTTCCACCGCATTGTCCCAATTGCGCTCGCGCTGGATTTGCTCGGCATTGGCGGTTAGCGTCTCGCGGGAAGTCGGGGCTTGCAGCCAATCCTGCACGGCGTTGACCCACTCGGTCAGATTCCCGGCAGGCAATACCTTGCCCAGCGAACCGCTGATCAGTTCCTTCGGCCCGCCGACATCGGAAACAAAAACCGGCAAACCGCTGGAAACCGCCTCGATGACCACATTGCCAAAGGTGTCCGTGGTGCTGGGAAACATGAACAAATCCGCCGAGGCATAGGCGGCGCCAAGTTCGTCTCCGTTCATCGGGCCGGTGCAAATCGCCGTCGGTACCAAGGCGCGCATTTCCTCGAGGTAAGGGCCTTCGCCGACAATCGCCAGATCAACCGGAGCATTGGCCTTTTTCAATTCCTGATAAATATTGGCCAAAAAGCCGAGTTCCTTTTCCTTCGACACCCGGCCCACGTACAACAGCACCTGGTGATTAGCGCCGCGTTTGCGCCAGAAATCTTCCTCGCGGCGACGATAATTGAACAACCCGGTATCCAATCCGCGCGGCAGGATATGCAGCTTCTCGGCGGCAAAACCCTGTTCCATCCAGCGGCGACGGTAAAACTCGGAGTTCACAAACACCGTGTCGAAACGGCCGTAGATCAATTTCATCATCTGGGTCGCCAACGACGAAAACACCCGGCTGCCGGTGAGATAACGGATGTACTGCGGAAAGTCCGTGTGATCAATTCCGACACTCCGAATGCCCAGCAACTTGGCCGCCACCAACGCCGACAAACCCACCGGCCCCGGCGTGCTGACAATCACCTTGCCAAACTGCCCTTGCCTGAGAAAACGGTACAGGGAAAGGAACGGCGGCACGGTGACGGTTAGCGACGGGTATTTCGGCAGGGCAAATTTCATCACCGGGCGGAAATTCTTGCGATTATGCGGCAACGGTTCGCCGTTCTCCGGACGGCAGGTCACCACGGTCAGATCATGCCCCAATTTCCCGGCCGCCGCACCCATCGTGCGCACCGTGCGCGCCACGCCATTGAGATCGTCAATGGTATCCGTGAACCACGCGCACTTGGCCGGCCGGTCATTGCTTCGCATACGCGGCATACGTTAGCGGTTGATAACCTTCCGTCAAAGCCGTTTCCACGATGTCTTGGATTTGTAACTTGATCGGCTCGAATTTCAAATCGTTGGGATGCAGGCTGAGCCGGATCACGTCCTTGGTTTTCAACAGTCGTGCGAACAGCCATTTGTTCCAGCGCAGCGACACGTCGCGACGCCATTTGGCACGGGTGCTGTAGCACAAGGATTGCGTCTCGGTCTTTTGCAAATTGCGCAGGTTTTGGAAATATTTCAGCCGCGTGGTGTAGGTGAAATTCATCCGTTTTAAAATCACGTCCTGTTCTTCCGGCATCAGCCACGCCGGGGCGATGAATCCCTCCGGTTTCCAGCCCTGTTCTTCCCACAGGGTCAGCGCACGGGTCAGGCGATGACGCACTTCGCCGTCGCTCAGGTCGAGAAACTCCGCCTCGTTGGCGGTGTACAATTTGGTCCAGAAAAACGAACCACTGCCCTGCCCGACCCGGTCATGGTAATAACCGTGCACCACCAGATCATCATTGGCGGCCTGCCGTTCGCCGAGATACGCTAACGACGAAGCGCTGTCCTTGGTCGCTTTCTGGTGATGGTAATGCGGCACCACCAAAATCGACACATTCTTCACGCCCCAGATGTTCAACGTTTCGATCTGCTCTTTGATCGCGGCGTGTGAACCGGGATGATAGTCATGCAGGGAAACAATCAGATGCTTCATTCGGCCTCCAACTTTCCACGCAAATCATTGCCGTAAACCTTCGACCCGGCGGTCAGGTCTTTCACCACCGTGAACAGGTAAATCGGCGTGTCAACATAACGGCGGTATTTGGTCACCTCGACATCATCCTTCAATTCAAACCCAAAGCGCGCGAACATCTTCGCCCCGCGCCGCGACTCAAACACCACCATCTGCCCGTACACTGACTTTTCGCCATTAGCGACCAGATAGTCGAAGAAAAAATCCAGCAATGCGCGGGTGCGCGGCACACTCTTCGCCCCGGGATACATGTTGATATGAAAGTGCGCCATGTTCTCCGGTGTTAGCGGCGTCTCCTTGCGCCCGCGCGTGAGCAGCCACCAGACATAACGGCGGGAATCCTTGTTGTAAGTAAACGCCAGGCGCCACAATAATTTTAACGCGCGCCAAATGCCGGTGCGCACATTATAAGCCGACTGCTTGTCGGGGAAACGGCTGCCGAGAATATATCCCTGCACCTCGCCATTGACCTCCAGGATCACCGACGACTCCGGCTCCACATCGGTGTAATAAGCCGTCAAAAAATCCGCGAACAATTCACGGTCTTGGAAAATCGTATCCACCGGTTTGCCGAGGAATCCCGTGTCGCAACAAATCCTGCGCACCGCCTCGCGGTCACGCGGCTCATATTTCCTGATGATAAAATCCTGTTCCATGCAAAACTCGTGGTTAGCGTGCCTTCTTGCGCGCAATTTCCTGTTCGTAAACCGCAAAGATCTTCTCGAATGATTTCACCCAGCTGTAATCCCTCAGCACGCGCGCCGACGCCTGTTCGCCAAGCGCCTTGCGGTCCAGCGTCGAGTAACGCCTGATCGCCGCCGCCAATGACGAAGGCGTATTCTCCTCCGCCCAATGTTCCAAACCTGCAAAGATATTCGCGTCCATGTAACTACCGCGAATTCCCACCACCGGGCACGCGCAAGCCTGGCTCTCCATCGTCACCAAGCCGAAAGTCTCGCACACGCCCGGATGCACAAACAGATCCGCCGTATGATAATATTCCGCCAGTTCCTGGCCGTTGGCGCAATACGACAACCAATGCAACTGCGGCAGCGTCTTCTGCGCTTCCAGCACCACCGAACGCAAGGCGCCGTCGCCGACAATCAGCAGCTCAAACTTGCGTTCCGTGTCGCGCGCCAGAATTTTGAACGCCTCCACCAAGGTTTTGGTATTCTTCTCCCCCGCCAAACGTCCGACGTACAACAGGAAAATTGCGTCGTCGCTAATGCCCAACTTCCGGCGCAGTTCATGGTTAGCCTGTCCCGGCTGGAAAATTTCCGTATCCACGCCCAAATGCACCGTCGCCGTCCTCGCCACGCCCCATTCGCGCAGCAAGTTCGACAAATAAGCCGACGGCACCAACGCGTTGTCGAAGGTGTTGTACAGCCGCCGGATGTAATCCTGCGCGTAAGTCATGCCCACATCGCGAATCCACGGCCCGAAATATTTCAGCGTCGTGCGCAAATACGCCTCGGGAAAGTGCGAATGATAAAATCCAACCACCGGAATATTCAGTTCCGCGCCTGCATGGATCATCCGCCAGCCCAGATGATACGGGTCGCCCGACTCGATAATGTCCGGCCGTTCCTCATAAATCATCCGTTCGGCCTGTTTCAAGTGGAACAGAATGCGGTACCGCGACGTGCTGTTGATCTTCGGCGACGCGATCTTGCAGGTCGTCAACCGCCCCTCGCGGACCACCTCGGTCCGGTTGCCCGGAATAATCAGCACGTGCTCGTGGCTGGTATGCTTGAGAATGTAATTGCGCTTTTCCGTCAGATAACGGCGCACTCCACCGCTCACCTCGGAATAAAACTGTGTCGCATCACAAATCTTCATGAAATTAGCCTGCCAGTATGCTCTGACTCCTCCCGCCACTCAAGCGAAAGGATTGCCGCCGGGTCTCTTATTGAAAATAAGTATCCTCGTGCGCGTAGGCCGGGGCGCAGCAGCAGAGGAAACGGATCGCGGTTAGCGCCTTGATTTGATGCCAGGCACCCGGCGGAATCAACACCGCCTCGCCCGGGCCGATTTCGCGCGATTCGCCGTCGATTTCCATCACGCCGCGGCCTTCGAGGATGAAATAAATCTCCTCGCTCAATTTGTGGTAATGACGGTCGGTTTGGCCGTTAGCGGACAATTGGGCCTCCGCCAGGCTTTGGTTCTGCACCGGAGCATTGGCGCGGTCGAGAATACTGCGGATGGTGGAGCCGTCCTTGGTGGTGAACGGCGGCTGCTCGGCGAGATTTCTGACGGTCATCATGGCGGCGACAGCATGCGGTTTTTCCGCCGCCGCTTCAAACCAATTATCGCCGCAATTTCGCCGTTAGCGTCCGGTCAGGTAATGAAAACGCGCCGCCGCCTCGTCCCAGGCCGCGGTGTTTTGCGGCAGGTAGTCGGTGGTCGCGAAGGAATTGCGAACCAAGGCCCGGCCTTCCGCCAACGACGAGATTTCGCCGAGCGACAACAGTTGCATCAGGATGTTGCCGAGGGAAGTGGCCTCGACCGGCCCGGCGATCACCCGGCAGTTGGTTGCATCGGCGGCGAACTGGTTGAGCATCGCGTTTTGCGAACCGCCGCCGACAATGTGCAGAATGCCGACCGGTTTCCCGGTTAGCGTCTCCAATTTTTCAATCACCGTGCGGTATTTCAACGCCAGGCTTTCGAAGATGCAACGTGCGATTTGTCCCACCGTTAGCGGCACCGTTTGGTTGGTGCGACGGCAATAATTGGCAATCGCCTCGGTCATGTCCACAGGCGCCTGGAAATCCGCAGCATCGGGATCGACCAGCGAACCGAAAGCCGGTTCCGCCGCCGCCAAGCGCACGATTTCGTCGTAGCTCAATTTTTCGCCGTTAGCGTCCCACACCCGCTTGCTTTCCTGCAACAGCCACATGCCGGCAATATTTTTCAAAAAGCGGACCGTGTCGCGCACGCCCGATTCGTTGGAAAATCCCGCGCGAAAACTTTCCCCGGTCAAGATCGGTTCCGGAAGTTCGCGCCCGATCAACGACCAGGTTCCCGAGCTCAGGAACACCGGTTCCCTTTCCACCGCCGGAATCCCCGCCACCGCCGAAGCGGTATCATGACAGCCCGGCAGAATCACCTGCAATCCGGTCTCACCCACTTCCTGCTGCACCGACGCTAACAACGGTCCCAGATTCGTTCCGGCCTTCTCCAGTTTGCTGAATAGTTTTTCCGGGAATCCCATCTTCTCGATCAATTCCAAATCCCACATCTGGCTCTTCGCGTCCAACAATTGCCCGGTGCTGGCAATGCTGCATTCGTTCACCTTCCTGCCGGTCAGCAGGTAATTCACCAGGCAGGGCATGAACAGCAACTGGTCGGCCTTTGCCAGATCCCGTTCCGCCAGCAACTGGTACAGCGTGTTGAAAAACATGAACTGGATGCCCGTGCGACGGTAAATCTCCTCCTGCGGCATGCGGCTGTAGGCCAGCTCCATCATGCCGTCGGTGCGGTTGTCCCGATACTGGAACGGCTGGGCCAGCAGCCTGCCATTGGCATCCAGCAATCCGTAATCGACGCCCCAGTTGTCCACGCCGAGCGACACGACCTGTTCGCCGTACTCGCTAACGGCGATCTTGATTCCTTCCTTGATATGGCGGAACAACGCGTCGAAATCCCAGTGCCAGCCCGAGGCATCCTTGACCTGCTCGCTGGGAAAACGGTTCAACTCTTTCAGCGTTAGCGTCGCACCATCGTAAACGCCCGCCAGCACCCGGCCGCTGCCCGCACCCAAATCCACCGCCAAACAAACCTTCGTCGTGGTCATATATGATTAACTTCAAGCATAACCAATTCACATTCTGATTGCCAAGTTTTTCCCGCCGCCCCATTATTTCGCACTTGTGACACGTTCGGAGTTCCTCAAAATCATGGCCGCAGGCGCACTTGGCGCCGGTGTGCTGTCGCGCCTGGCCTCCCGCGCGCTGGCGCAACCCGCCGGAGAGACCGCCGTTAGCGGCTCTGCGGTCGGCAACGCCGCCACCCAACCTTGGCAACCGGTGCCGGTATTACAAGCCGAACCGCCTTCTCCCACCCGCTTCGCCTCCTCCGGCCCGGGACTTGGCAACCGCATCGCCATCACCTTCGACGACGGCCCGACCCCCGGCGTCACCGAGATCGTGCTCAAGGAACTCGACAAGCGCAAAATCCGCGCCAGCTTTTTCATGATCGGCCGCAACGCCGAACGCTTCCCCAGCTTGGCCAAGGAAGTCGCCGATGCCGGACACGAAATCTGCAACCACACCTACACCCACCCGCAGCTCAGCGCCCTGCCCGCCGCCAAGGCCCAGTACGAAATTCAAAAGGCGCAGGAAGTCATCACCGCCGCCACCGGCCACGCGCCGAAATGGTTGCGCCCGCCCTACGGAGCCTTCCGCCGCAAGGACCAGGGCATCCTCGCCCAGCAACTCGGCCTCGGCGTCATCTGGTGGTCGGTTGACCCGCGCGACTGGTCGCAACCCGGCGTCGGCCAGATCATCAACCGCGTCGTTAGCGCCACCCTGCCCGGCAGCGTCATCCTCTGCCACGACCTGCATCCGCAGACCGCCCAGGCCGTCGGCATCATCCTCGACCAATTGCAGGAAAAGGACTACAATTTCACCAACGTATCGGGCTTCCTCGGCGAGCCTTACGGGCCTTATTTCGGGTGAAATTGTCCCTTGACTTAACCCCGGCTTCTCTCCATTCTTTTACCCCTTATGAGAGACAAGATTACTTTGGAATGCACTGAAGCCAAGGCGGAAGGAAAGCCGGTTTCCCGTTATACCTCCACCCGCAACAAAAAGTTGCAGACCGAACGCTTGCAGGTAAAGAAATACAACCCGCACCTGCGCCGTCATACCCTGCACAAAGAAGTCAAATAACTTCCCCGCAGCTGTTTTTTTGGAAAACCCCGGCCCGTTCGGGGTTTTTTCGTGCCCAAACAGAATGATGAAAAGTGAAGCGAATGGTGAAACAAAATACCGCTTATGCGGAAGTTGTGCTTGTTTCACTCTTCACTTTTTTAGATTCACTCTTTCCACGCTGCCGCGCTCGATCAGTTCCACCGCCATGTGCCGCCCGCTCAGCGAGTCCTTCGCCTTGAGCGACTGCTGCCACAGATTGAAGGCCGCCTTGCCCATGTCGGCGTGCGACTGGTGGATGGTGGTTAGCGGCGCGGAATAATACTCCGCCAGCGCGCCGTCGCCGAAACCGACCACCGACACATCCTGCGGAATCTTGAAACCCTGTTTGCGCAACACCTCGCAGGCGCCGATTGCCGCCGAGTCGCTAATGGCGATCACCGCGCTGAATTTCGTCCCCTCGGCCAGCACCCGCGCCATCGCCTGGCTGCCGCCCGCAATGTCGCTTCCCGCCATGAAAATCATGTTGTCGTTCACCGACAATCCCGCCTTCATCAAAGCCCGGCGATAACCCGCCTGATGCTCCGCCGCGAAACTCGACGCCGGTTCGCCCGACAAATACACCATCTCGCGATGTCCCTTCGACAACAGATACTCGGTGATTTTTTCCGCCCCCTGCTGCGCGTCTGCCACCACCCAGCCCACATTCTTGTACAACGAAGCCGCCGCCGGGTAACGATGGAAAAATACGATCGGCACATCGCGGCCGGTGCTCAAATCCAGCAAGGCCCGCCGCTGCTCGATGCGCGCCATCGGATAAACGAACAGGGCCTCCACCCGGCGCCCGATCATGCCGTTGACCAGTTCCAACTCGCGGCTGACATTCCCGTGCGAACTTCCGATCAGCACCTGGTAACCGCGCGCCGACGCTTCCTCCTCCAGGCCCTGCACCATCTTCGCCGCATACACATCGCTCAACAACGGCACCACCACCCCGACCAGTCCGCTGGAACCACCGCGCAGGCTGCGCGCCATCTGGTTGGGAATATAGCCGAGCCGCCGAGCCTCCGACATCACGCGGTCCTTGGTCGCCTTCGAAATATCGGGCGCGTTCCGCATCGCCTTGGAAACCGCCATGGTGGAAAGGTTAAGGCTGAGTGCAATATCCTTGAGAGTGGCCATCCCAGCAAACTAAAGCCAAGACTGCTAATGGCGAGTCAAAACATTTAAACCATGGAGCCTGTCATTTGGGCTGCACCACGTAAGCAAACGGCAGCCATTTGCCATCGGCGGCCTTTTCAAACCCAACCTGTTCTGTTGCCGAAGTCAAATTTTCAAACGATGAACTAAAAATAAAGACTATAAACTCGCCGTTGCGCACATTCCCATTGCCGGTTGGCACTCCGGGCATTTTCATCACATTGGTTTTTTCCCGTTTCAGGGCTTTTCCAACGGGCGGCCTCGTCGTACTGCACAATTTCTCCCATTTATCCTTGGAAATATGAGTCTTCGCCCAATCGGACATCTCATCCCAAGCCTGCGCATATTTGCCATCATCGCATAGTTGCATGAAGGCGAGCGCCTGTTTTTGCAATATTTCATCCTCGCTTTCCGCCCTTGCCGGCACCACCACCGTGATCGCCATTAGCGCCGCAACCAACAATCCCGCCACTCCATAATACGCTGATTTCTGCCGATAGTTTTTGATCATAATCATCCTTGTTCTGAGGTTTGGCATCGATTCGCCGATTGCCAGCGATCCGAAAGGAATCCGCGCTCCCGCATCCGCGCGTAAAATCTGCAGCAAGGTTTCCCCGTAAACTTCACCATTGGCGTCCGCCAATCCGTCAAGCGCGACTTCGTCCGCCGCTTCCTCGCGAAAACTTTTCCAACCGCTAACCGCCAGCCATGCGAACGGATTGAACCAATGCAACGCATTCACCAACGCAAACAACCATCCCGTCGGAATGTCCAGCCAGCGAAAGTGCGCCAGTTCATGCAGGAATATTCCCGACAGTTGTTTCGTCGTTAACGACTTGGCCAAACCCGACGGCAGCAGAATTCTCGGCCGCAGCCATCCGAGCAGGGCCGGAACCGATACCTGCCCGGTCACAACCAATCCAATCGGGGCGGTGACGCCGCTCACCCGTTTGCAGTCCTCCAATAATTCCAACAAACGCGAATCGGTGCACAGCCGTTCCCGCGACCATCTGCGACCTGCCATTAGCGTCTGCACCACTAGCCAAAGCAAGAACACCAACACTCCCGCCAGCCAAATCAACGCTAGCCATGACACGGTCAAGGTACCGCCCGAAGGCGCGCTAACCGCAACAGATTTCGCCACGAACGGTATATTTTCCAACAGCTTTCCTTCCGGCAGCACCCGTCCCGTCACTGACGGCAACAACGGCAGTTTCCACGGCACCAAAAACGCCAACGCCGCCAACCACCACAATAACCGCCGCCCCGACGCCTTCATCCGCCCCGCCAGCCAGCGATTCACCAGCCAAACCACACCAACGGAAAAAGTTCCGCGCAGGGATTGCTCCAACAAGGTCGCGATCATAATTCCTTTTTCTTGGATTTTAAAATTTTCTCCAATTCCGCCAGCTCCGCCACGCTCAATTTCCGCGAATTCACAAAGTGCGCCAGCATCGGCGTTAACGACCCGTCAAAAATCCGCGACAAAAACGACTCCGACTCCACCGAACGCAACTGCTTTTCATCATAAGCGGGCGAATACCAATACGCCTTCCCCTCCTTTTCAAACTGCAGTGCACCCTTCTTCACCAATCGATTCAACAAAGTCTTAATCGTCGCCACCGACCAATCTGTCTTATCCACCAAACGCTCAATCACCTCCTGCGCCAAACACGGCGACTTCTCCCAAACAGCCTTCATCACCAACCATTCACCCTCGGAAACACGCGGAATATTCTTCATTTACACTTGTAAATACAACATCGATTACATTTGTAAATAAAAAAATAAGTTTTGCGTTTAAAGTTTTGCGTTAACCTTTCCCCATGCAATTCAAGTTAAGCGTCATCGGAACCGGAAAAATGGGCAACGCCATCATCAAAGGTTTGCTCGATAAAAACATTCTTTCCGCCGAACACATCACCGGCACCGACGCTAATGGCGAAGCCAAGCAACACTTCCTCTCCCTCGCCGCTAATGGCCAACTCAATTGGGCTGCAACGCCCGCCGACACGATCAAAAATTCCAACGTCGTGCTGATTTCCGTCAAACCGCAAAACATGACCGAGTTATTGCCGCAATTAAAAGACGCTAACGACCAAACGCTTTTCATCTCCATCGCCGCCGGCATTACCCTCGCGCGGCTCGAGGCCGAACTCGGCAAACATCGCCCAATTTTCCGCGTGATGCCAAACACGCCGCTAATGGTCGGCGAAGGTGTCACCGCCTGCGCCGCTAACAGCCAAGTCACCGCCGCGCATCATGAAATTCTGGAAAAAATCTTCGGCGTCACCGGAAAAGTGTTCATCGTTAGCGAGTCACAACTCGACGCCGTCACCGCACTCAGCGGCAGTGGCCCGGCCTTCATGGCTTGCATTGTTGCCGCTCTCGCGCAGGCCGCCTATGACGAAGGCCTGCCGCAACAGGAAGCCTTGGAAATGTCCCTGCAAACCATGCGCGGCAGCGCGGCCTTGCTACAACAGAGCGGCATGACGCCGGAACAACTCATCGTGCAGGTCGCCAGCAAGGGCGGCACCACCGAGGCCGGCTTGAAAGTGCTGCAAAACAGCGACCTGTCCCAAGTCCTGGCGCAAACCATCAAAGCCGCTGCCCAGCGTTCCCGCGAACTGGCAAAAGCCTGATCAATCTCGTAATCTGCGGACAAAAAAGGCGCTAACGACGAATTTCATCGTTAGCGCCTCAAACTCAGCGTCCTCCGCGTCTCTGCGGTTAAACTATTTGATCAGGTTCAGTTCGAACTTGTCGTGCACCGCCTTGACGGCGTCGGCGGAACGATCCTCGTCGATCACCACGGTGATCTTGATCTCGCTGGTGGAAATCATCTGGATGTTGATGCCTTGCTCCGACAGGGCCGCAAACAATGAGGAAGCGACACCGCTGTGGCTGCGCATGCCGATGCCGACCACGGAAAGCTTGGCGATACCTTCCTTCACGGTGACGGATTTGGCCGAGGACAACTCGGTGATTGAACCGGTGATCTTGTTGGCCTTCTTCACGTCGTCCTTGTTCAGGGTGAAGGTGATGTCGGTCTCGCCGGACTGCGACACGTTCTGCACGATCATGTCCACATTCACGCCGGCCTCGGCAATCGCCTGGAACAATTTCGCCGCGATGCCCGGCTTGTCCGGCACGCCGCTAATGGTGACCTTGGCCTGATTCTTCTCCACGCTGACGCCACGCACGACAACGTTTTCCATCGACTTGTTTTCTTCTTTCACAATTGTTCCCGGGTTGTTGTTAAAACTGGACCTGACTTCAAATTTGACGCCGAATTTTTTGGCGAACTCCACCGAGCGCGCCTGCATGACTTTCGAACCGGCACCGGCCATCTCCAGCATTTCATCGTAGGAAATTTCCTGGATCTTCGTCGCATTCGGCACAATGCGCGGGTCGGCACTGTACACGCCGTCCACGTCGGTGTAAATCTGGCAGATATCGGCCTTGATCGCCGCGGCAATCGCAATGGCGGTCAAATCCGAACCGCCGCGGCCCAGCGTGGTGATTTGCCCTTCCATGGTCTGTCCTTGGAAGCCGGCGACAATCACCACTGCTCCCGCATCAAGGTGTTGTTTCACCTGGTTCGGGGTGATGTTGGCAATCTTGGCCTTGGTGTGCTTGCCGTCGGTCACAATGCCCGCCTGTGCGCCGGTCAACGAAAACGCCGGAATACCCAGGGAGTGAAGCGCCATCGCCAACAACGAAATCGTGGTCTGCTCACCGGTCGCCAGCAGCATATCCATCTCGCGTTCAGCGGGTTCATCGCAAACCTCTTTCGCCAGTTTGATCAGCGAATCAGTCACGCCCGACATGGCGCTAACCACGGCGACAATACGGTCGCCCTTGCGATGCCATTCCGCGATGCGGTTGGCGACGTTGCGGATGCGTTCCGGGTTGCCCACGGAGGTTCCGCCATACTTTTGAACAATCAGAGACATGGAGTGCAGACAGTAGCATAACCGCCGCTAATGTTAAGCTGAAAATAACAGCTACCTTGCTGTCGGTGGCGGCACCATCCCGGCCCCGGCAAACAACAGGTAAAACAGCTCCAGGCCGAGCAGGATAAACAGCACCCCCAGCAATCCGCTAACCGCGCGCATCACCCGCGGCTTTTCGTACAACCACTTGTCGGCAAAGGAACTGAAGGTTCCCACCACGCAAAAAATGGCCAGCGCGAACAGCATATTGCAGAGGCCCAATTGCAGCATCTGCCAGCCTGGCTCGCCGTACTGCGGCCTCACGAATTGCGGAAAGAATGCAAAACTGAACAGGATGAATTTCGGGTTCAGGATATTGATCAAAAAACCATCGCGGAAAATTTTTCCGCACGGCAAATCCGCCTCGGCACCCCGCACTTCGAACATGTTCTTCGCCATTAGCGCCCGGATGCCCAGATAAATCAAATAGACCGCCCCCGCCACTTTCAAAACCGCCAGTCCGTATTTCGACATCACCACCAAGGCCAGCAATCCCGCCGCTCCCAGCAACGTGTGCACCAGCAACCCCGAACAAATCCCCAACGCACCGACACAAGCGGCGCCGCGCCCCCGGCCCAAACCCAGCGACAAAATATAAAGCAAATCAGGACCGGGCGTGATGATGCCCATGCAGATCAATCCAATAAACGTCCAGCCAATCGGCGAATTTTCCAACATGTTCAGCAAGTCATTTTCCCCAACTTTAGCGATCAAGCAAGAGCTAATCGGCACTTTTTATCTTGTAAGGACGCAATACATAACCTTGTTGCAACAACTCCACCACCAATGCCCCGCTCTCTTCCATGCGCCAAACTTCGGTTTTCAATTCCCGCACCGTTTGCCAAAATTCCGCTGTCAGCGACGCGTCAGAAAAATAACCCCGTGCCGGGCGAATCAACTGTTTCGGCCTGACCGCCAGCAGCCAGTCACGACCCAGATTCCCCGCCGAATTCTGCCCTTGCATCAGGCAGTCCGCCGACAGGTCATCACCCGACGCCAGCAGCGATTTTTCCACTGCTTTGGAAATATTGCCCGCATACAATAACGAGCCGCCGGGCATGACAAAACGCAACACCAGACCCTTGTCATTCTGATTCGCCGATACTTCATCATTAGCGGGCCATAACACCTCCACCCTCATGCCACCGCCAAGCACCATCTCATCACCCCGGCGCCAAAACTGTTTTGCTTCCCCTTTCTCCGCCAGCCGTTCCAACAACAAACGTTGCGCTTGTGTCCGTCCCCAAAATCCGTTCTCCACCCAACCTTTCACCCTGGCTTGGTCACTGATCGCGAGCCCCGCACCCATTGCCTGCACCCCGCCGCGCGGCAAAATCACCCCGTCAAACGAATTGATTCCCAGACTCTTGCGATACGGATTGATATTGAAATTCCACAGCTCCTCCTTCCCCGTCCCTATCAGCCAGTTTTCACCGCCAACCTGCAACAGCGCCGGGGCCAATTGCTCCTGCTTGAAAAACGTGAATCTCGCCACCCCCTTCGGCACTCCGCTCACACCCACATAAAAATGACTTCCCGGCAATTGGGCGAAAAACCCGACGCCAAGCACCATCAACTTCAACACCAGCCAGCTCACCTGGTTCAACAGCATTGGGAAAAAGCTCCACAGCCAACCCAATACCACCGCCAACGACGAAACAGTCACCACCAGACAGGCCAACGGCACCACCAGCATGTTTGCCAAGGGGGTCACGGGTGAAATCATGTGAAAATCCAGAACCATGATCGGCAACGAAGCCAGCCACGCCATGCAGGCTGTCGCCAGCGTTGCGCAAAACATCCGGCTCCCCTTGTCCGCCATCAATCGCCATTTCCCCAGCAGTCGCCGCGGAATCCACGGATCAGGCCGGAGCTTCGCGTAAAACACCCGGTACAAAAATCCGCTGCCGAGCGCCATGCCAAACACCACGCTGAATGACAATTGAAACCCCGTATCCAAAATCTGCCCCGGTTCCCACGCTAACAGCAACAAGGCCGCCAATCCAAGCAGATTGAACACATTCACCGGGCGCAGCAACAACCAGCTCGACGCCAACAGCAGAATCATCACAAAGGCCCGAAACGCGCTCGGCCTCATTCCTGTTGCCAGGCAAAACACCAGCAGCAACGGCAACACCACCCAGGCCCAGCGCCAGCGGACCACTCCCGCCAGTTCCAACGTCACCAGCAAAACGGCCAGAATCGTCGCCACATGAAAACCGCTAACCGCGAAAATATGCTGGGTGCCGGTAACACGAAAGGATTCCTTGAGCTTCTCCGGAATCGCGCGCTTGTCACCGAACAAAATTCCGGCTGTCAGCGCCCTGGTCTCCGGAGCATCCTCCAGCCCGACCCCCAGCGCTGATTGCATATGGCGGCGCAACCTGACCGCCAGTTGATTCAACGGGTTTCCGATGCCTTCCGATAACTTCACCGTTAGCGCCGGATCGGCCAGAAAACCGTGAAACACCCCGCGATTGCGATAATAACCCTGCGCATCAAACTCTCCCGGCCCGCTCGGCGCCTCGATTGGCTGAAGATAACCGGAAACCAGCAATTCGTCGGCATAATGAACAGTCAACGATCCCGGCTCCCGAACCAGCACCCGAAGTTTGCCACTGGATTCCCGCGACTCCCCGGTATCACGCGAATCCAGCACCCCGGCGATAAATTCCAGTCTTTCCTCGTTCCGGGAGTTCACCGTTAGCGTCGCATCCTCCAGCGCGCGAACCCGGAATTTCGCCATGCGCGGGGCCGTTTCACCGCGCATTAAATGACCTGATGGGAAATAATGGGTACGGGCGTCCGCGTAAAACGCAAACGCGAACAGGCACGCCAACAACAAAGCGGCCTGAGCCGGCCAACCGCGCAGCAACAAAGCGCCGACGGCCAGCAATAAAAAGACCGCCGGATAAATAAAAGGCGGGCTTGGAAATTCACATCCAAGCCAGGCACCGAGACACCCCACCATCCCGAACCACAACAGCGGGACCGGCGACTTCATTCATCAGCCCGTCAACGCAGCGCCGCCCAGACACGATGCACATCATCGTGATCGTCCAGGGCCTGCAAAAATTCGCCGACCTCGGCGCTTTGTTCGGGGGTTAACTCGGGATAATTCTTCGGCAGATAGCCGATTTCCGCGGTCACCACCGTCCAGCCGTTGTCCTTCAGCCATTGCGACACGGCATGCACCGCCGTGCGCTCGGTGATGAATTTCCCGCCGTTGGCGCCTTCGGGAATATCGTCATTCTGCTGGTGGGAAAGTTTCTCCACCTCATTGGCGCCGGCCTCAATCGCCGCTTCCTCCAGATCGCGGTTAGCGTCGTTGTGATACGCTTCCACCAGGCCGACCTGGTCGAACAAAAACTTGTTGCTGCCCGAGGTGCCAAGCTGGCCCTTTTTAAACAACACGCGAATTTCCGGCGCGGTGCGGTTTTGGTTGTCGGTCAACACATCCACGATGACCGGGACCTTGTGCGGCGCGTAGCCCTCGAAGCTCACGCTGTCCATCACCAGCTTTTCGTCACCGATACCCGCGCCCTTCTTGATGGCGCGCTCAATGGCTTCGCGATTAACGCTTTCTTTCTTGGCTTTTTCCACCGCGGCATACAGGCGGGCGTTGGCGTTCGGATCAGGCCCGCCGTGCTTGGCGGCAACCATGATTTCCTTTACCAATTTGCCATTCTGCCGGGATTTGGCCAATCCGGCGACGGCCCGTTTCGCGTGTAACCATTGACGACCCATAAGGTTGGAAATAGTAATATTCAAATTGCCGGTCGACAATCATAAAGGAAAGCTTACGCCCGGAGGGAATCGAATCCTCAAGTTTACCATTGAATACCAATAACTTACGGAAGCCTGTCGAAGAATTATCGACAAAGCACTTTGTCGAACGGTGTCGATACAAATAAAATTATTATTGGTTAAATATTATTTGTTATAAGAAAAGTAACATGCACATATTTTACGCCCGGAGGGAATCGAACCCTCGCCCCAAGCTTGGGAAGCTCATGTTCTACCATTAAACCACGGGCGCAGAAACTATAACGACGCTAACCGCCGTTCAGAAAAATTCAATCCGGATTTGCGGCTTCGTCATTAGCGTCCGCGACCACCGCGCCCGCCGCCGCCCCATCCACCGCCACCACCTCCACCCCAACCGGGGGTACCATTGATCTCACTGTCGATACCTTGCGACTCCTGTTCGACAGCTTTCATGTAATCGGGGTAGGTCTTCCACCATTCACGGCGTTCCTGCAGGTAATTGAACAACGGCAGGTTGGTGTTCAGACGGCTGAGCAACATGTCACGCTCCGAGAGCATGCCCTGGATCTTGTCGCCGTCCGGCCGTTTGGCAATCGCCGCCAGCACATCGGTTTTCATCATCTGATACAACGCGGCATCCTGCGGCACGAGGCTTTCCTCCCGGCCATACCAGTATTCCCTGGCTTGGATCGCGGCATAAGCCTTGTCAAAGTAATCCAGAATGCCCTCCGGGGTCTGGTTGTCCGCCGTGCGCTGCTTGCGGAACACTGCCGGAGCGCGTTTGGACAGTGATTGTTTCATCAGGAACAGGAATTCTTCCGGCCTGATGCCGTAAAGCTTATTGGCTGTTTCACCCAGAATCGGATTCACATACGCATCAATTTCCAAAATCCGCTTGGTGGCCTTGTCGTTCTGTTCCTGAACTTTTTTTACCAGTTCGTTCACATTGCCGACCGATTGCGAACCCAGAGTGAATTCCGCTTCAGCTGTCTGGCCGGAGGCGCCTGCCGCCCCACTGGTGCCAGTACTAGAGGCTGTCGCCCCAGCATCGGTTCCGGGTTTGGGAGCACGGTAGTCCTGTGCAAAGGCCAGCGGGCAGGAAATCGTGATTAAAGCAAAGGTCAGCAGTCCGGTTCTCATTGATATTTGCCCATCGCGATTTGGTAATACTGAAGATGATCCTGGATCAGCCGGATGATATCCATCACGGTGGTGTCGGAAGTTTGATACAGACCCAGCAAACGCTGCAATTCACCGATGGATTTGCCGAGGTCGCCACGCGCCTTGCCAAAGGTCCCCTCCGGATCAATGGCCTGAACTTGTTTGTTCAAATCCTCCAGTTTGGCCTGGTCCGATTTGCTGTAGCCCGACCTGCGTTTCAGGCTTTCCTGCTGGTCCAGCAATTTACGGCGCTTGTCCGCACCACCACCCGAACGGTAATAGCGGGAAATATCCCCCGCCTTGGCAATCACCGCCAGCATCATCTGGTGGGTGTCGTCGTCATACATGGCGTTCGATAAGGCCTTGTCCAACAGGGTCATGTTGCGTACAAAGGCATCGGTAATCTGGCTCAGGTCGATGTTGCTGCCGTTGCTAATTACATCCATGTCTTGGGCGGACGACTTGCTTGTCGCCACCAGCAATAAGCCAACTCCCACGCACACTAGGCACAGTCCTTGCAGCGGCATGCGATATTCCCCTATCCGACGTTTCATATTAAATCACTCCTTTTAGTCAAATTATGGCATTAACATCAAACACCAAATTATAATTTCGGTTACTAAATCAGTGAAATTAAATTACCGTGCCATCCGGCACGATCGTCCCTTTCGGAATAATCACAATGCCCTCACGCACATAATACAGCGTCGAGTCAAAATGGGCGGGCTTGCCTTCGTTGCTAATGACCACGTTCTTGCCGATGCGCGCATTTTTGTCGACGATTGCGCCATGAATCTTGGTATTGGCGCCTATTCCAATGTGTGGAATCTTGATGTTCATGTCCGCCTTCATGTCGTCGTCGCACTGGTAGAAGTCGGCGCCCATGATGATACTGTCCTTGATTTCCACGCCTGCCTCGATGCGGCTGCGAATGCCGATCAGCGAGTGCGTGATATTGGCGTTCGAAATGATGCTGCCCTCGGACAACACCGCCCTTTCAATGCGGCTCTCAATCACTTTGCTGGCCGGCAGGGTCAGGCGCTGCGAATAGATCGGCGAATTGCCGTCATAGAAGTTGAATTGCGGCACCGGATTGGTCAAATCCAAGTTGGCGTCATAGAACGCGCGGATGGTACCGATATCCTCCCAATAGCCCTGGTAGATATAGGAGAAGACTTTCTTGTCCTTGATCGATTTCGGAATGATGTCGCGGCCGAAGTCCGTGTTGCTCATGTCGAACAAGGCGTCTTCCAGCACCTTGCGGTTGAAAACATAAATACCCATCGACGCCAGATAAAGATCCCCGGCCTGGTGTCCTGTCAATTGATTGCGCGTTGATTCGCTGATGCGCAAAGAATCAAGCAGCGCATCTTCTTTCGGTTTTTCCACAAAACGGGTGATGCGGCGGCTGTCGTCCACCTGCATGATGCCGAAACTCTTGGCCGGATCGCGTGAAACCGGGATGGTCGCCACCGTAATGTCCGCGCCGGTCTTGACGTGCTGTGCCAGAATCTGCCGGTAATCCATGCGGTACAACTGGTCGCCCGACAGGATCAACACCAAGTCGTGCTGATGGTTGGAAAGATGGCGAATGTTCTGCCGCACGGCATCGGCGGTGCCCTGATACCAGCCGGTCATTTCGCTGTTCTGCGTGGCGGCGAGAATATCGATGAAATTGTACGGATAATAATCGTCAAAGCTGAAGCTTTGGTAAACATGGCGATGCAAGGAAGAGCTTAAATATTGAGTCAGTAAAAATATTCGCTTGAGGCCGGAATTAATGCAAAGGCTGATCGGGATGTCCACCAGCCGGTATTTGCCAGCCAGCGGCACCGCGGGCTTCGCGCGTTCCTTGGTCAGAGGAAACAACCGGGTACCTGCGCCACCTCCCAGGATGACTGAAATGACTCGGCTTGAATCGAAAAAATTTTGTTCCATACGAAATAGTCTATTTAATATTTGATGTTATAGGAAACAAGCGTTACAACAAGATGTTTTTATGTGCGGAATTATAGCTTACGTTGGCGATCGTGATGTGCAACCTGTCCTGCTGGACGGACTGAGCCGCTTGGAATACCGCGGTTACGATTCTGCCGGCATAGCCGTTCATAGCGGCAACGGTATCCGCATCCAAAAGCGCGCGGGCCGCATCGCCGAACTGGCCAAAGCGGTGGTCAAAAGCCCCCTGCACTCGACTTCCGGCATCAGCCACACCCGTTGGGCCACCCACGGAGAACCGACCGACACCAATGCCCATCCGCACCTTGACCAATCCGGCAGGATTGCCCTGGTTCACAACGGCGTGGTGGAAAACTACCAAACCATCAAACAGGCTCTAACCGAAAAGGGACACGTCTTTCATTCCGCCACCGACACCGAGGTGCTTGCGCATCTGGTCGGCGAGCATTACGACAAGTTAAGCTCCCTGCAAGGGGCCAACCGTTTGGTGGCGGCAATCAAGGCGGCTTTGTCCGAAATCGACGGCACCTACGGCATTGCCGTGATCCATCAGGATTTGCCCAATCTGGTGGTTGGCGCCCGCCGCGGCAGCCCGCTGGTGCTGGGCATTGGCGAAAAAGAACAGTTCCTCAGCAGCGACGCAGCCGCCCTGTCCCCCTACACGCAAAAGGTGATTTATCTAAAAGATTTCGACATCGTCACCCTGCAGCCCGGCAAATTCGACATCCAGACCATCGGCGAACGCGAGGTCTCCTACGAGATCAAGGAACTTGATTTCAAGCCCGAGGCCGCCGAGAAGGGCAAATTTGCCCACTACATGCTGAAGGAAATTTTTGAACAACCCACCGCTATCAAGAATGCCATGCGCGGCCGCCTGGACAAGGAAACCGGCACCGCACACCTCGGCGGACTAAACCTGACCAACGAACAATTGCGCGACATCCGCCGCATTATCGTCCTCGGCTGCGGCACCGCGCTGTATTCCGGCATGGTTGGCGAGCAAATGATCGAGACCACCGCGCATCTGCCGGTGGAAACCGATTTCTCCAGCGAATTCCGCTATCGTAACACTCCATTGGAAAACGACACTCTGTTCTTCGTCGTTAGCCAGTCCGGCGAAACCGCCGACACCCTCGGCGCGCTCCGCGAGGCCCAACGCAAAGGCCACCGGGTGCTCGGCATCTGCAACAACGTCGGCAGCACCATCGCCCGCGAAAGCGACGGCGGCGTCTATATGCACGCCGGGCCGGAAATCGGTGTTGCCGCGACCAAATCCTTCGTCTCCCAAACCACCATCTTTGCCCTGCTCAGCCTGAAGCTCGGCCGCATGCGCTACCTTTCCGCCGCCAACGGCCATGAAATCATCCACGCCTTGGAACAACTGCCCGCGCAAGTCGAGGCAATCCTGGCGCAAAGTGACTACATCAAAAAAATCGCCGAGAAGTACGCCGCCAGCCAAAGCATGTTGTTCTTCGGCCGCCAGGGCAATTACCCGATCGCCTTGGAAGGCGCGTTGAAGATGAAGGAAATCACCTACATCCACGCCGAGGGCTATCCGTCATCCGAACTGAAACACGGTGTCATCGCGCTGATTGACAAAAAGACCCCCTCAGTGGTCATCGCCCCGCACGACAGCCTGTACGACAAGAACATGAACAGTATCCAGGAGATCAAGGCCCGTTGCGGCCCGGTGATCTGCCTGACCACCAACGGCAACAAGGAAATCGACAGCAATGCCGATGACGTGATCAAGATTCCGCAAACCCTCGAATTACTGCAGCCGATTCTCAATGTAGTACCGTTGCAGTTGCTGGCCTATCACACCGCCGTGGCCTTGGGACGCGACATCGACAAGCCGCGCAATCTGGCCAAGTCAGTGACCGTGGAATAGTTCGCCATTGGCGGCGTTACTGTTTCTTGACCACCAAAGTTCCGTCAGTTTCCTTGGTCAATTCCTTGGCAAATTTCATGCCGTTTTTCTTCGGGTCACCGGAAAAATTCTGCGCAATGACTTTGATGCTGCGATTTTTCACGTCAGACAGCACTTTCTTGGCCGCGTTATCCTGAATCGCATCGTCAAAATCCGCGAACCAATAAATCGTATCAACCTGGTGCTTGTACAACTCCTTGAAGGCGTACTGTGTCACTCCGGTATCGCCGCCATAAATACAATAAACATTCCCTCGGGCTTTCAATTCATCGAACAATCTTTCATACTTAGAGCCGCGGGTCTTCGCCCAATTGATCTGCGCCAGGCTGGTACGTCCCCATTGCTGGTACTCCGGCCCGTCCTTTTTCAACCGGGAATCCTTCACCGGATCCGGCACTGCCGTGGTATAATCCAGTATCTTGGGAGCCGGGGTACCATCGACCATGCCGCAGCCCATTGCCAAAATAATAACCGCGTCAGGAAAATTCTTTTGAACATCCGCCAATACCGGCAACAGATAAGGATGAGCCGACCCCGAAACATCAATAATCACCCCGAGTTTTTTCGCAGCAACCTCGGTGCCAAAAATTTTACCGACCGTCAATTTGGCCACTTCCGCCGACACCTTGGAACCACTGCCTGCCTGTTGCCCTCCCGCTATCGGCGCTCCTGGCACATAAACCCCGACCGACGGGGGCATGACAAAACTGTTATTGACCGCGACACTCGTCACCAAATCATCAGGCATTCCGGTTTGAGTCGGTGCTTGCGTAGTCTCGACAGGGTCGGAAGAGGGGGTGGGTTCCGGTGTGTCCTCGGGTTCTGGCGGCGGTGGTTCGGTCACCTGTTCGCTGGTGTAATTCCCATCAACCGGTTGCGGCGGCAGCTTCGGCGACACAGCCTGGATAATCACCCAGCTTCCGACCAAAAAGAACAAGCAAACGTGAAGCAATACCGATAACCCAAAAGTTCCGATTGAAACCTTACGCCAAGATTTGATTGCCATTATTTAAGCTTAGTCCGCAGGCGGGTACTTTCCAATCCGAAAAAATTGTCGATTGGTGATCGTTAATGGTCAAAAACCAATCATCCCGCCTTGCCCAGCACAAAGCACAGCACCAGCAAGGCCAGCACAACTGCGGTAATGACCGTGTAAACCCGGTCCTTTTCCCGCGCAAACAGCACCAGCGAGGTCGCCACCCGCAGCACCGGCGTGGCGATCAAAATCAACAGACCGATCACCAGAATTCCGGAGCCATTTAAATGCAGCCAGTTTTGGAATATGTTCTGTGTTCCCGGCGCGGTCAATTCCTGCAAATGCCCGGGCGACGAAGAATACTCGGGGCGGAACAAAAAATTCAGCACGCAACCCGCGGCGATCAGGATCAGGCTGGTCCAAACCCCGATCCGCAGGGTGTTGCTGATAATCAATTCGGTCTGATAATGACGGCTGGCGTCGTGTTTCTCCGCGTTCATTTGATCCCCTTCACAAACATCTGGATCGCCGTTAGCGACAGAATGATCACGAAAATAATTCTCAGTACGTTGCCATGAATGTGGTTCATCACCTGCGCCCCGGTCTTGGCGCCGAACAATACGCCGATCGCCACCGGAGCCACCACGAACGGCTGCACGTCGCCGCGCATGAAATACACCGCCGCGCCCGACGCTGCCGTCACGCCGATCATGAAATTGCTGGTCGCCGTGCAGGCCTTGATCGGGATGCCCATGAACAAATTCATCACCGGCACCTTCAACACCCCGCCGCCGATTCCCAACAAACCGCTGGCCAAGCCCGCCAGGCCGCTAACGGCAAAACCCAGCACCGGCCGGGTCACGCGATAACCCACCTCTTGTTTCAATGCCTTGTCATAGTAGGCGCCATGCAGATTCAAACGATCCGCCAACGGACTCGGCGGCAGCTCACGGTTAGCGGCCTTCCGTTTCTGCGACATGTTGCCCGCCGTATAAGCCATCAGCAACGCGAACAGGATGTACAATGCCTTGGGACTGACATAAGCCGCTAACAGCGCGCCGCCCAATGCACCGGCCACCGTCGCCACTTCCAGCAACATGCCGAGCCGCATGTTGGCGACTTTGTCACGTACATAAGTCGATGCCGCGCCGGTCGAGGTCGCCACCACCGCGACAATGGATGCCGCAATCGCGTTATGAATATCAATGCCGAAAATCAGCGTTAGCGCCGGAACCACGATGATCCCGCCACCCACACCGACCAAGGAACCCAGCAGCCCGGCCGAATAGGAAATCAACAGTACCAGGAAAAAGAAAATCAGCGGTGTCATCAGTTGCTTTCCAAGCCAACCTCGCGGTTAGCGTCTTATCCGCGTATCTGCCCGTTGCCACGACCGACATACTTGTAACTGGTCAGTTCCTCGAGCGCCATCGGCCCGCGAGCGTGCAACTTGTCCGTGCTGATGCCGATCTCGGCGCCAAAGCCGAACTCGCCACCGTCATTGAAACGCGTCGAGGCATTCCAGAACACCGCGGCGGAATCCACCCGGCGCAGGAATTCATTCGCAACCGTTTCGTCGTTGGTGACAATCGTGTCGGTGTGGTGTGAACCGTATTTTTCAATATGCTCCACCGCCGCCGAAAGATCATCGACCACGCTAACGGCCAAAATCAAATCCAGATATTCGGTGACCCAATCCACAGGTTCCTCAAGCTTCTCGCCCAAGGCTTCACTCGCGGCCTGATCGCCAAACAATTTGACGCCTTTTTCACGCAGTGACTTCGCGATTAGCGGCAGGAATTGTTTCGCAATCGCCTTGTCCACCAGCAGGGTTTCCATCGCGTTGCACACGCCGGGGCGCTGGCACTTGGCATTGAGAATGATTTTCTCCGCCATCGCCAGATTGGCATTAGCGTGCACATACACATGGCAAACCCCATGGTAATGCTTCAACACCGGCATGCGCGCGTGCGTCACCACCGTCTCGACCAAACCATGCCCGCCACGGGGAATAATCAGGTCAATGTATTTGTCCATCGCGCACAAAATCGGAATCGCCTCGCGGTCGGTGACCGGCACCAGACTCACCACATCCTTGGGAAATCCGGCGCTAACGGCAGCCTTACCGACGATCTCCACCAGCGCCTTGTTGCTGTGAATCGCCTCCTTGCCACCGCGCAAGATCGTCGCATTGCCGGTCTTCAGGCACAGCACACTGGCGTCAATGGTCACGTTGGGCCGCGACTCGTAAATAATCCCGATCACCCCGATCGGCACGCGCACTTTCTGCAAATGCAAACCATTCGGACGGGTCCAGTCCTTCAAGACTTTGTCCGCATCATCCAGCGGATCCGCTAATGACGAAACTTCGCGCACGCCTTTTGCCATCGCGGCGATGCGCTTGGGATTCAATTCCAAACGGTCCAACATCGCCGCGGAAAGTCCGGCCTGTTTGCCTTGCTCCAAATCCTGGCGGTTGGCGGCAATGATCGTTTCCTGTTCCTTTTCCAAGGCATCGGCAATCGCCAGCAACAGCCGGTTCTTCTCCGCCGTGCCGCTAACGGCGAGCGCCCTCGCCGCCTGACGCGCCGCGGGCCCCAACGCCTCAATCTGTGTCTTTAAATCACTCATGTCTCGAACCAGGTTCCCACCGCTTTCTTCTGGTGGATCTTTAACAAAATATCCTTTTCACGGCCCGACGCAATGACCATCGGGATTTTTGCCTCCAGCATGCGCCTGGCGGTTTCCAGCTTGGAAATCATGCCGCCAACCGAGCGCTCGCTCTGGCTTTTGCCCGCGTAACTTAGAATCTTCTCGTCCACTTCACGCACACGACGCACCAAAGTGCCGGTGCCGTCTGGTTTGGTCTTCAGTCCGGCAATATCGGACAAAATAATCAGCCGCTGTGCCTTCGCTAATGACGAAACATGCGCCGACAGCTTGTCGTTGTCGCCAAAGCGGTTCAACATTTCCAATTCCTCGAACGACAACGCGTCGTTCTCGTTGAAGATCGGCACCGCGTTGCCCAGACTGATCAGCCGGGCCAACGTCGCCTGCAAATTGGCGCAAACCTTGCGGCTGTCGATGTCCCAACTGGTCACCAGAATCTGCGCGGCGTGCATGTCGTATTTCTTGAACGCCTTGGCATAGGCTTCCATCAATTTGGGCTGGCCGATGGTGGCACAGGCCTGCAAACCCTGGCGGTCGGCCGGCCGCTTCTTCAACCCCATCACCGACATCCCGGCGCTGATGGCGCCGGACGACACCATGATCACCGCGCAGCCCTTGCGGCGCAAGGCATGGACCTGCCGGGCATAATCCTGGATCAGCACACGGTTCACGCCGCCGCTGTTGGTCAGCAAATTGCTGCCGACCTTGACAACCCAAAGGGTCTTAGGGGTATTGGTCATAAACCGGTCACGTTACCAGAAAGGCAACGCTTGGGGGAGAAAAAACTAAACGGTAAAAAGGCCGTCAACGGCGGTTTATTCGGGCCAGTCCTTGGCGACCATCTGCTTGGCCACATTAATGCCGCGGAACAGCGAACGCAGGCGGTTGACCAAGCCCCACACATGGGAAACCTGTTCGACGATTCCGGCAAAACGAACTTTCTTGCGCAACACCAGCGAGACCAAAATACCCGCCAAGGGCGCCGCCACCAGCAGGCTCGGCTTGAAACGGAACATCAGCGCGGAGCCGCTTTCCAGCCAGTGCAGGCGGGCCTCGATCTGCTTCCAGTCGCGCAGGAACATCTCGCGCTGGGCGTCACAGACTCCCAGCAGGCGGATCTTGCGCTTGCGCAGCTCCTTTACTTCCCTAAGCATTCGCGGTCCTTCTTGAGCTGGTTGATCGTCTCCTCGAACGGCCTGGCCTTGCCGTTCAGGGTCTTGCGCAGAAAACAGCCGGCAACCACGGTGCCGGCCAGATAAATGCCGCTCAGGATGGCCAGGATCATGATGCGGTTGTCGTCATTCCAAAACAGCACCACCAGCAACAGGGTCAGTAAAATCAGCGCGATCGCCCCCAGCACTGCGGCAATCACGGTCCAGATCAACAGCTGCATGATGCGCAGTTTCTCTTCCTGCAACTCGGTGACAAACAAGTCGCCACGGGTTTCCAGAACGCCGATGAAATTGGTCGCCAGCCGTTTCAGCGACGTGAAGATGCCCGCCTGTCCTGAGGTGAATTCTGACATAATCAAAAAAACTTATTTATTGCGATTGCTGACCAAAATGCCGATGAGCAGCCCCACGCCGAAGGCGATGCCGATGGCCTCGTACGGATGATCG
The DNA here is from genome assembly GCA_031256975.1 of Verrucomicrobiales bacterium. Classification (GTDB taxonomy): domain Bacteria; phylum Verrucomicrobiota; class Verrucomicrobiia; order Methylacidiphilales; family JAAUTS01; genus JAIRPN01. Next base: position 247,863 of record JAIRPN010000016.1, read on the forward strand.
CGGATCACGCGGTCGGTTTGCTTGGCGCCTTCGATGGCTTTTTCCCGAACCACGCCCTCAATCTGCTTCAAGCGCTCACGCGCGGCGAGCACCTTGTCGGACAATTTGCTGCGCGCCTCGCCAGCCTTGCCGCCCATGTCATCGGCGGTGGCATGAATGAAAGCTTCGGCATCGGAAATCACATCTTTAACGTCTTCCACCAATTTTTCTTTTGTAACGGCTTCGCTCATGGGGTTATTGCAACAAAAAAACGCTCCCGGCGCAACCATTAACACTGCGGGCCATGTCTGCTGCGAAGGAGAGATTCTTCGATAAGGCAAGCCGATTGATGCAAACTTCCGCCTGATAAGGCATGAAGCTTAACTCTCCAGCATTTTCTTCCACTTGTTCGGGGAATACTTGCCCTCGAAGCGGGTCAGACAGCTGTACAGACAGGGCACCACCAGCAGTGAGAACAGGGTGGAGACAATCACGCCGCCGATCACCACGATGGCCAGCGGGATACGCACCTCGGCTCCCGGCCCCAGACCAAAGGCGGCGGGCACAGCGGCGGCAATGGTGGCGGCGGAGGTCATCAGGATCGGACGCAGGCGGATCGGGCCGCCGGTCAGAATCGCTTCGTGGATCGGCCGGTCATGGTCGAAGCGCTGCCGGTTGAAGAATTCCACCAGCAGGATCGAGTTCTTCTTGGCGATGCCCATCAGCAAAATCAGGCCGATGGCGCTGTACACATTCAGCGAATTGCCGGTGAGATACAGCGACAGGATCGCCCCGGTCAGGGTGAACGGAATCACAATCAGCACCGCCAGCGGATGCACGAAACTGTTGAACTGCGCCGCCAGCACCATGTAGGCAACCAGGAAACCGAGGAAGAAGATGTACCAGATGCCTTGGAAGGTTTCCTTGTTATTCTGGGTGTAACCCACCGGCACGGCCTTGTAATTTTCCGGCAACACCTCGCGGCAAATCCGCATCAAGTCATCCAGCGCCTTGTCCTGCGAGACGCCGGGGGCGTTGTTGGCGAACAGGGTGATGGAGTGCATGCGGTTGATGCGGGTGACGGTCATGAGCGTCGAGGTCAGCTTGGTCTCAGCCACCTCGGTCAACGGCACCATTTCGCCATAGCCGGTGCGAACCATGACATTGTTCAAATCCTCGGGCTTGGTCCACTGGCCCTGTTGCAGGCGCAGGCGCACGTCGTAACGGCGGTCGTCGTTGGTGAATTGCCCGGTGCGGATGCCGCCAATGGCGGCGTTGACGGTCTGGGCGATGGTTTGCACGGTGACGTTGCTCTGGGCGGCTTTGTCGCGGTTCGGGTAAACATTCAACTGCTTGGCGCCTTCGCGGTAATCGGTGTCGGCGTCGGTGAACTCGCCGCTCTGGTTCATCCGCTCGATAATTTCGGTCGCCTTGGCATTCAGCACGCCATAATCCGGCCCGCGCAGGCTGATTTCCAAGGTGGTGCCGCGGTTCGGTGAAAAAGCCCCCTGACTGAGGTCGATCACTTGTATTTTCAGCCCCTTGAATTGTTTCAACTCCTCGCGCAATTGGGCGCTGATGACCTGCTGCTTTTGCCGTTTGTCACGGTCAACCAGGGTGATGAACATGTTGCCGCTGCTCACCTCGCCGCCACCGTAGCCGCCGATGTTGGTGAAGGTCTTGGCCACGTAGGGCTTGCTCTTGATCAGGTCCTCCATCTTCTGCATGGTCTCGGAGGTCTTTTCCAGCGAATCGCTCGGCTTGCCCTGCACCCGCAGCATGAGGGTGCCGATGTCCTGCGATGGCCCCAGTTCCTTTTTCAAATGCGGCAAGATCAGCAGGGAGGCGAGGAACAGTGCGGAGGAAATTCCCAGCACCAGCGCGCGATGGCGTAACGCGATGCTTAGCGTCCGCCGGTATAACCCGGCCAGTTTGCCGAACCAGCCGTTGACCCAGCGGGTGACGCGGTTCTCCTTCTCTTCCCTGACCATGAATTGCGAGCAGCGCATCGGCGTCAGCGTGATTGCCTCCAGCAACGACAGCAGCACGGCGACGCTAATGACGATGCCGAACTGATACAGGAATTTGCCGACCATCCCGCCGATGAACAACACCGGCGAAAAGATCGCCACCACGCTGATGGTGGAAGCCAGCGCCGCAAAGGTAATTTCCCGCGCGCCGTCCAGCGCCGCCTGCACCCTGCCTTTGCCCATGCGGTGATGCCGGGCGATGTTTTCCAGCACCATGATGGAGTCGTCCACCACGATGCCGACCGCCAGCGACAAGCCCAGCAGGGTGAAAAAGTTCAACGTGAAACCGAGGAAATACATCACGATGAAGGTGCCGATCACCGACATCGGGATGGAGATCAGCACGTTGACCGTCGACGACCAATTGCCCAAAAAAGCCCAGCACACCAGGCTGGTGATGATGATCGACAGAATCGCCGTAAACTCGGTCTCGTGAATCGCGTCCCTGGTAAATTTGCTGGAATCATAACGTACGCTCAATTCCATCCCCGGCGGCAGGTCTTTGCGGATTTCCTTGGCTTCCCGAAGAATATTATCCACCACCTCAACCGCGTTGGTGCCATTCTGCTTCCTGAAGCCAAGGCCGACACCCACCTTGCCGTCGGAACGGCTGAAGCGCCGGATATCGTCCAAACCGTCGTCCACCACCGCGATATCGCGGATACGGACCGGGCTCTCGGAAATGCCATTTCCGGCGCGGGAATTGATGATGATATCGCCCATTTCCTTCGCCGATTTCGCCTCGCCCATCGAGCGGACATTGGATTGCAGGGCCGGATTTTCCAGGTAGCCGCCGGCGATTTCGCTGTGATTGGTTTCCAGGGCGTCGCGCACGTCGAGGATGGTCAATTCGTATTGCTTGAGTTTGCCGTTGTCGGCCCAGACCCGCATGGTGCGGTTCGACCAGCCGCCAAGCTGCACGTCACCGACGCCCGGGATGATCATCATCTTGTCTTCCAGGTTGAGTTCGACGTATTCGATCAAGTCGTGCAGCGGCTTGTCCCAGGTCACCGACATCCACAAAATCGGCGTGTCGTCGGTGTTCACCTTCACGATGGTCGGCGGATTGGTCTGGTCGGGCAACGCCACGCCCTGCACCTTGGAATTCACTTCCTGCAAGGCGGCGTTGATGTCGTAATCGGTGTAAAATTCCAGACGGATGCGGGTGGTCCCCTGCATGATGGTCGACTGGATTTCCTTCAATCCCTGCACGCCGATGACCGCCTGTTCGAGCGGTTCAACCACCTGGTTCTCCATCACCTCCGGCACCGCGCCGGGCCAGGAGACATTGATGGTCAGGATCGGCGGCGTGACATCCGGCAACTGGCTAACCCCGAGCCGCGAGTAGGCAACCGAGCCGAAGATCACGCAGGCTGCCATCATCATCCAGGCAAACACCGGGCGCCGTATAGCCAGGTCGGAAAGAGTCATGCGACATGATCCCCGTCGCCCGCGCTTAGCGGCTGGTCGGTCGTCAGCGGTTCGGGTTCAATCTTGTGCCGGGATTCCAGCTTGCTCATCAGCGTGTAAGCACAGGGCACCACGAACAAGGTAAACGCCGTCGAGATCAACACGCCACCCAGCACGCTAACGGCGAGCGGCACCCGGCTTTCCGCGCCCGGTCCGATCGCCAGCGCCGGGGGAATCGCCGCTGCCAGGGTCGCCAGGGAGGTCATCAAAATCGGCCGCAGACGGATCGGCCCGGCGACCAGCATCGCGGTTAGCGGGTCGGCATTGTGTTCGTCGCGCTGGCGGTTGGCGAATTCCACCAGCAGGATCGAGTTTTTCTTCACAATGCCCATCAACAGGATCAGGCCGATCATGCTGTACAAATTCAACGACTGCCCGCTAATCATCAGCGCCAGGAACGCGCCGGTCACACTAAACGGCAACGCTAATAACACGGTGAACGGATGCACATAGCTGTTGAACTGCGAGGCCAGCACCATGTAGGCGATGATAATGCCCAGCCACAACGCGAAACTCAAACTGGCAAAAGCCTCCTGGAACGAGGCCGCGCCGCCGCTGAGATAAAGATGATAGTTCTTCGGCAACTCCTCCTTGGCGACCTTTTGCGCCAGATCCAGCGCCTTCGACTGCGACACCCCCGGCTTGACGTTGGCGTAGATGGTGATGGCCCGCTCGCGCATCTTGCGGGTTAGCGTCTGGTAAGCCTTGACCGTCTCCAGTTTAGCCACCTGGGTGATCGGGATCAACTCGTTGGCCGGAGTGCGCACCATCAACTTGGAAATGTCATCCGACTGCACACGCTGCTCGCCGTTGAGCCGCATGTTGACGTTGTAACGGCGGTCGCCGTTGGTGAACTGCCCCTGCACCACGCCGCCGATGGCGTAGGACACTGTGTTGCCCAAGGTCTGCATGCTGACGCCGCTAATGGCCGCATTGTCGCGCAACGGAATGATATGCACCTCGTCGACACCGCGTCGCAAATCGGTGTCGAAATCCTGCATCAGCCCGCTGTCACCAAGACGCTTGATAATGCGCTGCGCGGTGTCGTCCAGTTTCCCGTAATTATCACCGCGAATATTCAACTCAATCGGGAATCCGCGACCCGAAGAGAAATTCCTGGCCCCCAAATCCTGCGGCACGGCATTGAAGTCGGGAATCGCGTTGAGTTCCTTGCGCAAAATATCCATCAGCTCGTACTGCCCCAGCTTGCGCTGGCTGCCCGGCTTTAGCGTCACGTAAATCGTCGCCATGTTCACCATGTCGTCCGAGACATCGCCGTCCGGCTCGCCTTGGTCCAGGGTAAAACCGCCAATCGCCGCGAAGAATCTGTCGACTTCCGGATGGCTTTGCAAAATCTTCTCCGCCTCGATCAACTTGTCCGAGGTGAAATGCAACGACGATCCGACCGGGGTTTGCGCGCGAATCAGGAATGCGCTTTCGTCCTGCGGCGGCAGGAATTCCTTGCGTAGCATGAAGCCAACCACCAAGGACAAGGAAAACATCAACAGCGACAGCAAAATCACCTTCCAGCGATGCGCCAAACTCCACTCCAGCCCGCGTTTGTAACGCGCCGCCAGATTGTCGAACACGCTGTTGGTCCAATGCACGAAACGGCCCGCGCTGTGTCTCGTGGTTAGCGTCTGCGAACAGCGCATCGGCGTCAACGTGATGGCGTCCAGCAACGACAACAGCACCGCGGCGCTAATGGTGATGCCGAACTGGTAGAAATACTTGCCGATGATGCCTTCCATGAAAATCACCGGCAGGAAGATCGCCACCACCGCCGCCGTCGCCGCCACCGCCGCGAAAGTGATTTCCCGCGCGCCGTCCATCGCCGCGCGGATCTTGCCCTTGCCACCCTCGGCGTGGCGCACGATGTTTTCCAGCACCATGATCGCGTCGTCCACCACGATGCCGATCGCTAACGACAAGCCGAGCAGGGTGAAGAAGTTCAGCGTAAATCCCATGAAATACACCACGATGAAGGTGCCCATCACCGAGGTCGGAATCGACAACAGTACGTTGAAGGTCGAACTCCACGAGCCGAGGAACAGGTAACACACCAAACCCGTGATTAGCGCCGACAACAGCAAGGTGAACAGGGTATCGTCAATCGCGTCCTTGATAAACTGGGTGCTGTCGAAATTCACTTCGACCTTGATGTCCTTCGGGATCACCGGCTCCAGATCCTTGAGCTTTTGCTTGATCTCCTTGGCGACGGTGACCGCGTTGGCCCCGGTTTGTTTCTTGATGCCAATCGCCAACCCGGAGTCACCTTGCATCACGCCAAGGCGCTGGATGTCATCCAAACCGTCCTCGACATAAGCCACGTCCTTGATACGGATGGTGGAGTTGTAAATGGATTCGCTGCCGCGCTGTTTGATCTGCACCTTGCCGACTTCCTCCGGCGTCAATCCCTCGCCCATGGTGCGGACGTTGATTTGCGTGTGGGCGTTTTCCAGATAACCGGACGCGGTCTCAATGTTTTCCTGCGCCAATGCAGTCTGCACGTCGAGAATGGTCAGGTCGTATTGCCTGAGCTTGTCATTATCGACCCACACCCGCAAATTGCGCGGATTGTAACCGCCATACACCACCTGACCGACACCGGGCAGGGTTTGAAATTCGTCCGCCAGCACCGTTTCCACGTATTGCGTCAACGCGTGCAGGTCACGCTTGCCGCTAACGGTGAGCAGCATGATCGGCTGTTCATTCGGGTTGATCTTGTTGATGGTCGGCGTGGTGGCGCCAATCGGCAAACGCACCGAGGTCAGCTTGGATTGCACCTCGGTCAACGCCGAGTCGATGTCGCGACTGATGTCGAATTCCAGCGTGATGGTCGCCTGTCCCATCTGGATGCTGGAGGAAATATTGCGCAATCCTTGGGTGGCGATCACCGCGCCCTCGATCGGGTCGACCAATTCCGATTCCATCACGTCTGGCGCCGCGCCGGTCCAGTCGAGATTGACCGTCAGCACCGGGAAATCCACATCCGGCACCTCGCTAACGCCGAGCCGTCCGAGGCTGATCGCGCCAAACACAATGAACCCGAACATGAGCATCCAGGCAAACACCGGGCGGCGGATGGAGAGGTCGGAAAGGATCATAGACTCACTTCTTCGTCACCGTCTCGTCGTTGGCGCCGGTCTTGACCGTTCCGGCGGCAACATGCAATTGAATCAAATTCAGTCTGGCATTGGCATCCGCGTCGGCATAGGCGCGGCGATTTTGGAAATAGGTTTGTTGCGCGGTAATGACGTCGAGATAGGCGGCAACCCCGTGCGTGTAGTCATCCTTGACCGCCTCGTAATAGAGCTGCGACACCCGCGCCGCTTCCTCGGCCTCGAAAGTCTGCCCGAGCGAGGAATTGAAACTGGCAAACACCGAACGCAAATCCTGGTCAGCCTCGCGGCGCAATTCGTCGACCTGCAACTGGCTTTGGGTGAAAACCGCCTGTTGCTGGCGGATTTGCGCGTTGATCAAGCCGCCGTCGAAAATCGGCAGGCTAATGGTGAAACCGAAGGAATATTCCTGGTCGGAGGACGGGTCCTGCGCCAGGTAATAGTTGCCGTTTAGCGACACTTGCGGCCAGCGCGCGCCCTTGGCGACCGACAATTGCCGTTCCGCCGAGCGCATCGAGGCCACCGCCGACAGAATGTCCGGGCGGTCGCCCAGCTTGGTCAAATACGCCTCGATCACGCCTGCTGTCGGGAACGGCAGCGTGTCGCGCAGCTTGAAATCGTTGGCCGGCTTGCCGATATAAAACGCCATATTCTCCCGCGCCGCCGCCAGTGCGCCGCGCATTTGCTCGATGGCAACGTTGTTGGTCGCCATATTGGCCTGTCCCTGCAACAAGTCCGCCGGACGCGAACGGCCAATCTTCACCCGGCGTTCCAATTCCTTCACCTGGTCCTGGTAGGCTTTTTGCAAATCGTTGAGAATTTCGAGGTCGCGCTCGTATTGCAGGATATTATAAAAAGCCAGCGCCACGTTCTGGTACAAAGTCTGGTAGGCGCGGCTCAAGGTATACCTGTCGGCCAGCACCTGCTCTTTCGCCGCACCGATGCGGTTGGTATTGGCAAAGCCGTCAAACAGTGTGACATTGCCGGTAATGGCATTGTAGGAACTGTAGGAACGGCCGCTAACCACGCGGTTGTCCTGGATTTGCGCCCCGGTCTTGTTGAAAAAATTCTGCGAGTTGACGAAATTCACCGTCGGGAACAGGCTGGCGATGGCCTGGCGGTAACTGGCCTGGGCGGCAACGATATCCTGGGCGCTAATGGCGAGCGTGTCACTGCGGATTGCCGCCAGTTGAAAGCAGGCGTCCAAATCAAGCGATTGGTCATCCGCCGTTTTTGCGGCGTCAACCGGCAGGGCTTTCCGAATCTCTTGCGCCGGCGACACGGCCGCTAACAGCAATAGAACACAACCGGCCAGCCCCACAAATCCGGCCGGTAATTTCACACCGTAACATTTCATGCAAACGCTGATTTTGCCACAAAAAAAGGCAGTCGTGAATTCATTCGCGACTGCTTGTGGACAACACTATTAAATTCATTTTCCTAAAAATTCGCAACCTTAAACACCGTCGCCACCGGAAGGTTACAAATAATTTACCTTGGCAACCTTTCGGCATAAATTTGACTTCATTCGTTAAAATGCTCATCATTAGCCACTTCGCATGAACGAATCATCCGCCCATTCCGGACCTGTCGGTGTATCTTTCCTGACCAAAACCATTTCCGCCTTGGTGTTGCTGCTTTGTGCGACCCTGTTGACGGTGACCAGCCTGCACTGGGGAGGCATGGTGCTGGACGTATCGATCTGGCTGTTTCCGCTTGGCGCGGCACTGTGGCTGTTGATTCTGTTTGCCGGGGCCCGCAATATTTTCCGCAAGATCATCACCGGCAGTTGGCTTGAAGTCTTTGTGCTGTTATGGCTGGTGTACGCGTTGTTTTCCTATCTCCGCTCCCCGGCCGAATATACCGCCCGCATCGAATGGCTGTGGATTCTGGTCTATGCGGGTGTGTTTATTTCCCTGCGCAACCTGGTCCATTCGCAACGCTGGCACTTTTGGCTGTTGGCGGTATTGCTGGCCTGCGCCACCGCCACCTGTATCTTCGGTTTGCTACACCATGAAAGCGTCTACCAAATCTGGGGTTTGAACCGCCCCAACTACGGCCCGCGTATTTCCGGCACTTTTGGCTGTCCGAACCACTTTGGCAATTTCCTCGCCATTAGCGGCGTGGCTGCCATCGGGTTGGGCTTTTACAACCGCCTGAAATGGCCGGTGCGGCTGGTTTGTTTTTATTTGTTCGTCATGTTTAGCGTCGGGATTTTTTATTCGTTTTCCCGCGGCTCGGTGCTGGCGTGGACCGCTGGCATCTCAGCGATAACCCTGTTTCTATTCATCGACTCGCGCACGCCGGTTAAATTGAAACTGGTCTTTTTGCTCGCCATTATTGTAGGCATTGCCGGTTGTGTCTTGGTCATCGCCAACAACGAGTTCGCCATGTCGCGCGTGGAACAAACCATGCACGGCGACATCCGCCTGTTGCTGGCGCAGGACGCGCTGCGAATCTGGGAAGGCAACCAATTGTTCGGCAGCGGCATGGCCACCTTCGATTTCTGGCATCAGCGGCTGCACCAGGAGGCGTTCTACGGGCGGGCCATTTACACGCACAACGACTATCTCAACCTGCTCGCTGATTACGGCGCGGTCGGCGCGGCCGTTGTGCTGGGCTTCCTCGCGGCGCTGATGGCGAGACTATGGGTGCGGACACGCCGGGAATTGGAACCCGCCGAGCAGCAGATCGCCGTGCGCATCGCCTGGTGTTCCCTGGCCGCGATGGCGGTGCATTGCGTGGTGGACTTCAACCTGCACATCCCGGCCTGCGCGATTGCCTTTTTCAGTCTGCTGGCTATCGGCAGCGCCCAGATCAAGCGCCGGCCTGCCGATACTGTCGTTTCCCACGCGGGAGCAATCGCCCTGGTCATTAGCGCCCTGATCGCAGTGTTTTATCTCACGACGCTAACCGCCAAAACCTGGCAATCCATGCGCTTTTTCGACCTGACGGAACAACAAATCGTCGCCCTGTCGCCTGAACAGGTAGCAAATGAAGTCAAACGGCTCCAGCACATTGACCCGAACAACGCCGAAGCCTTTGAAAAGGCCGGCGATGTGTTACGCGTAAAAGCCGCGGCGCTAAACCCGAAAATCAACGACGCCCGCACCGCTAATGACGATGCCGCCATTTCCAAGTTATTGGTTGAACGAGAAGTTCTCGGCCAGCAAGCACTGCAGTATTATTCGTTGTCGCAGGCTGCCAATCCGTTATATGACAACCCGCTGATCAAGCAGGGGCTGGCGCTCGACACCCTGCAACGTTACAACGAGGCCTATTTGTTCTATCAAAAGGCACTGGCCAACCAGCCGCACAACTTTTTCTTCCATTATTACTATGCGTTCCACCTCGCCTCCATCGGCGAATACGACCTGGCCCGCAAGGAATTTAAGACCGCCATGAGCGGCCAGCCCGTTGCCAATGAGGACAAGACCATCCGCGCCTTGGCGGAACAGGCGCTAAAGGCGCTGCCCTGACATACCCGTATACCGTTTTCGTCGTTAGCGCCGGGAGCAAAAAATCGCTGCTTCCGCCTGTTGCATTTTACCCGGATAGCGGGTATCTTTTATCATTAAAATTATGCCTGAATCTTCAGCAAAAGTAATGAGTTCGGACCAGCTGCCGGGACGCGGAATCGTCATGAGCAGCCGTGTGCGCTTGGCCCGCAATCTGAAGGACCATCCCTTCCCCGGCTGGCTGAAGAAAAAGCAGCGCGAGGACCTGCTCGGCATCCTGCAACCGGCCATCATCCATTTGCCGGAAATGAAAACCCCGTTCCTCAACAAGGCGATGGACGCTTTCAACCCGCTGGAAAAGCAAATGCTGGTGGAGGAACACCTGATCAGCCGCGAACATGCCGCGAAAAATTCCGGCAGCGGCCTCGTGGTTAGCGCCGACAAAATGCTCAGTGTAATGATCAACGAGGAAGACCACTTGCGCCTGCAGGCGATCTATCCCGAATTCCGGCTGGAAGAAGCCTGGAACGCCATCGACCGCATCGATTCGGAACTGGAAGACGAGTTGAATTTCGCCTTTTCGCCGACGCTTGGTTACCTGACCGCCTGCCCGACCAATGTCGGCACCGGCATGCGTGCCTCGGTCATGCTGCACCTTCCAGGCCTGGTCCTGAGCGACCAGATCAACCAGGTCATCAAATCGGTCAACCAGATCGGCCTGGCCGTGCGCGGTTTGTACGGAGAAGGCACCGAGGCACTGGGCAATTTGTTCCAGGTCTCGAACCAAATGACCCTGGGCGAAAGCGAACGCGACATCCTCAACCGCCTGCTGAAGGTAATCCAGCACCTGATCGAGCATGAACACAACGCCCGGCAGAAGATTTTGCAGGACAAAAGCCGCATCGTCGCCGACCAGCTCGGTCGCGCCTATGGAATTATTTCGCACGCCTACTCGATTTCCTCGAAAGAGGCCTTAAATCTGCTATCTTTATTGATACTGGGAGTCGACTTGGGGCTCTGGCCCGCCAGCCTGAGAGCCAAAATCGACGACCTGTTCATCCACACACAGCCGGCGCACTTGCAGAAAGCCGCCGAGAAAAAACTGGGCGCGGAGGAACGGGACGCGGTGCGGGCCGATTTGCTGCGCGAAAAACTCAAGTCGATCCCGGCACCGAACACCAAAAAACTGAAGGGCATTTAACATGGCAGGAGAAGAACCAATGAATAATTTCACGCCGAGGGCGCAGCAAGTTCTGGCCCTCGCCCGCAAGGAAGCCGACAGGTTTAACCACAACTACGTCGGCACCGAGCATTTGTTGCTTGGCCTGATCAAGCTCGGCCAGGGCGTGGCGGTCAACGTGTTGCAAAAAATGGGCCTCGACCTCGAAACCGTCCGCATGGAAGTGGAAAAGCAGGTTGGTTCCGGCCCCGACACCAAGATCAGCGGCAATATTCCCTACACGCCGCGCGTGAAAAAAGTCTTGGCTTTGGCGGGCAAGGAAGCCAAGGCCCTGCACCACAGCTATGTCGGCACCGAACACATCCTGCTCGGCCTGCTGCGCGAAGGCGACGGCGTGGCCGCGCACGTGCTGAAGAGCCTCGACATTGATTTGAACCGCGCACGTAACGAAGTGCTTAAGGAACTCGACCCGAATTTCGAAGCCTCGGAAGGCGAAGAAACCAATTTCGGCGGCAACGGCGGCGGCGAGGAACCGCAAGCTGGTGGCGGCCAGGGCTCCAAAAAGGATGTCAAAACCCCTGCCCTCAAGGCCTTTGGCCGCGACCTGACGGAACTGGCCGCGCGGGGTGAAATGGACCCGGTGATTGGTCGCAAGAACGAGATCGAACGCGTCATCCAAATTTTGTGCCGCCGTACCAAGAACAACCCGGTATTAATCGGCGAAGCCGGTGTCGGTAAAACCGCCATCGTGGAAGGCTTGGCGCAGGAAATCAACGCGGGCAATGTCCCCGAGCTGCTGCGTGACAAGAAAGTGATCACGCTGGATCTGGCGCTAATGGTCGCCGGCACCAAATACCGCGGGCAATTTGAGGAACGCATCAAGGCCGTGATGGAGGAAATCCGCAAGGCCAAGAACGTGATCCTGTTCATCGACGAAATGCACACCATCGTCGGCGCCGGTTCGGCGGAGGGCGCAATGGATGCCTCGAACATCATCAAGCCCGCCCTGTCGCGCGGTGAATTGCAGTGCATCGGCGCCACCACGCTGAACGAGTACCGCAAATACATCGAGAAGGATTCCGCCTTGGAACGCCGTTTCCAGAGCGTGAAAGTCGACGCCCCGAGCGTGAACGAAGCAATCCAGATTTTGAAGGGCCTGCGCCCGAAATACGAGCAGCACCACCGCGCCAAGATCACCGACGAGGCGATCGAGCAGGCAGTGAAGTTGAGCGATCGTTATCTGACCTCGCGGTTCCTGCCGGACAAGGCGATCGACATCATGGACGAAGCCGGCGCGCGTGCGCGCATCCGGGCGACCATGACTCCGAACAGCCTGAAGGACATGGAGGCGGACATTGAAAAAATCCGCATCGAGAAGGAAACCGCCATCAAACAGCAGGATTTTGAAAAGGCCGCCTCCTTGCGTGACAAGGAAAAGGCCGCCAAGTCCGATTACGAACATGCGGTCGCCGATTGGCGCAAGAAACGCGACGAGCAGGAAGTGCTGGTGGACAACGATGATATTTTCACCGTGGTGTCCAAGTGGACCGGCGTGCCGTTGACCCGCCTCGAATCGAAGGAAATGGAGCGCCTGCTCAACATCGCCGAGGTTCTGCATGGCAAGGTCATTGGCCAGGACGCTGCCGTGGATGCACTGGCGAAGGCCCTGCGCCGTTCCCGCGCCGATCTGAAGGATCCGAACCGCCCGATCGGTTCGTTCATCTTCCTCGGCCCGACCGGTGTCGGCAAGACCCATCTGGCCAAGGCGCTCGCCGAGCATGTATTCGGCGAACCGGAAGCCTTGATCCAGCTCGACATGAGCGAATACATGGAGAAATTCAATGTCTCGCGCCTGGTGGGTTCGCCTCCCGGCTATGTCGGTTACGAAGAAGGCGGCCAGCTCACCGAAAAGGTGCGCCGCCGCCCCTACTCCGTGGTGCTGTTCGACGAAATCGAAAAGGCCCACCCCGACGTGTGGAACATCCTGTTGCAAATCCTGGAAGACGGACAGATCACGGACAGTCTCGGCCGCAAGGTGGATTTCCGCAACACCATCATTTTGATGACCTCGAACGTCGGCGCCGAGTTGATGCGCAAGCAGACCACGGTCGGCTTCGGCATCCCTTCGGAAGATCAGAATTACGAGGCAATCAAGGACAAGTTGCTGGCGGAAGCGAAGAAAACCTTCAAGCCGGAGTTCCTGAATCGTCTGACCGACATCGTGGTGTTCCACTCGCTTAACCGCGAACATTTGTCGAAGATTGTCGGCCTCGAAATCGACAAGGTGCAAAAACGCCTCGCCGGCCGCAATGTCACGTTGAAGGTTAGCGAAAAGGCCCTGCAATTCCTCATCGACAAGGGCTACGAACCGACTTATGGCGCGCGTCCGTTACGGCGGGCAATCGAACGCTATCTGGAGGACCCGATCGCCGAGGAATTGATCCGCGGCGACCTCAAGTCGGATTCGACCATCCTGATCGAGTTGGACGGTGACAAGCTGAGCTTCAAAACCGACAGCAAAGCCTCGCCGGAAACCCCGGCTTCATCGAAATAAACGGCAGACCGCTTGAACGCCAATAGCGAGACTACCCCGCGCGACCCGGCCAAGGTGCAGGAGATGTTTGGAAAAATTTCCAAGCCCTACGACTGCATCAACCGCCTGTTCAGCCTGGGCATCGATGTCTATTGGCGGAAGCAGTTGGCCGTTAGCGTCGCGCAAAACCAGCCCAAAAGCGTGCTGGACTTGGCCACCGGCAGCGGCGACGTAGCTTTGCTGTTGCAAAAACAAGGCTACGACGTCACCGGCATGGATTTCTGCGCACCGATGCTGGAACTGGCAAAGAAAAAAGGCGTGAAAAAATTGCTGCAGGGCGACGCGATGAACATGCCGTTTCCCGACAATTCCTTCGACGCCATCACCATCGCCTTCGGATTCCGCAATTTCGTCAACTATGAGCTGGCGCTGAAGGAAATCCGGCGCGTCCTCAAACCCGGCGGAATGGTGCATATCCTGGAATTCTCCAATCCATCCAGGTGGTTTTGCGGCCTGTACTACTTTTATTTGTCCAAGGTCATGCCATTCATGGCGGGCCTGATCAGCCGCAATCCGAAGGCTTACAGCTATCTTGCCAACAGCGTGGAAAAATTTCCCGATGCCGAAAGCCTCTCCTGGCTGTTAGCGGTGACAGGATATGAAAAAGTGTCGTGGCAAAAATACACTTTCGGCATCGTGGCCATCCATCACGGTTCCAAGAAATAAGGCGCCAACGGCGAACTTTTTGTTTCACCATTAGCGCCTCGGTCAAAAAACCGTTACTGCTTGATTGCCTCGAAACTCAGTGAAATCTTCACTTCGTCGCCAACCGGACCGACCATCTTGTCCATGCCGTAATCACTGCGTTTGATGGTGAATTCGGTATCGCCGCCGCGACGGGTTTGTCCCTGCATAGCCGCAGGGCCTGCGGTATTCAAGGTGATGGTGACCGGCTTGGTCACGCCATGCAGGGTAAAGTTGCCTTCCACCTCAAACACTCCCTGTCCCTTGTCGGTCAACTTGGTGCTTTCAAAGGAAAGCGTTGGAAACTTGGCGGTGTCGAAAAAGTCGGGGCTGTTCAGGTGGGTGTCACGCTTGGTGTTGCCGGTATCGACGCTGTTCGCCTCGACCGTAACCTTGATCTTGCTGTTAGCGGGTGTGTCGGTGTCGACCACAACGGTACCCTCGAATTTCTTGAACGAACCGCTGACCCAGCTAATGCCGAGGTGTTTGATTTTGAAGCCCAGGTTGGTATGGGCCGGATCGAGTTGATAAGTCTCGGTTGCCGCCTGTACATAACCGGCGGACAGGACAACCAGACCCACGACAAGGGACAAGAGGATTTTTTTCATGGTAGTCCGTAAACATAATACGCTAACGGCCGGCCGCAACCGGTTGTTAGCGATAAAAATTGGCCTTGCTTGAAAACTTCAAGGCTGCTTATTGGGCGGCACCGGCAGGTATCTGGCTGCCCTGGGTTTCGGAGAGTTTGACGCGTTCGGTCGCATCCTTCTTGGTAAATCCGCCAATAAATTGCACGGTGCCGTCATTAGCCTTTGCCACGGTTGGCGTCGTCATGCCCACCACCGCGCTGCGGTCTTCCTGCTTCAGGATTCTGCCGTTGGCGTCCGCCTCGGTATAACGGTAATTGCGCGAACCGATCACCTGCACGATGTGGATATTTCCCAACGCATCGAATTCCACCGCGGGATCAGCGAAGGCGACAATCTTGCCGAGCCTGACCGTACTGTAGACCAGATTCTGGTCGGGCTCTTCGACGCGCAAATACAGGTTTGATTCCGTCACGTCCAAAAACCGCACCAAGCTATAAGTCCGTTTGACACCGGCATTATAAGCATCATGCTTCCACATCGTTTCTCCCTTGCCGATGGTAAAATACAACTTGCCGGTCATCACCGGAGTCAGCCCGGGAATACTGATCACCGCCTGCACACTGAAACCTCCCGTGGAACGGATGGCATAGAACGGCAGGATATTGATCGTGACCCGCTTGGTCTCACCGGGTGCCAGATTAATCTGGCCTATCTCCACGTTTTTCACCTGATTGACCACGCTGCCATTTTGGTCAAAGGCCAGAAAACTCAGCCAGAATTTGCCATCGGAGTCAGGGGCCAAGGCAACCGGTCCGTCAGTGACATTGGTCAGGGCAATGGTCAAATCGATCGCTTCATACTGGAGATAGAGATTGCGTGCTTGTGAAAACTGCACCTGCACTTGGGCCTGCGCCGCCGCAACAGCCATCAACGATAATAATCCGGCGCAAAACGCAGAAATAAATTTCATTGCTAAATATTACCGCAAAAGCATCACAGTGACAATTCTCAAAAAGAAAAAGGCGGGAACTTCGGTTCCCGCCTTTTTTGGATAAATCAACGCTTAAAAATTAAGCAACAACCGTTTCGTTCTTTTTGGTGGCGGCAGCCAGAGCCTTCGACCAAGAACCGAAGAAACGCGGTTTGCAGGCGGCGGCGAACAAAGCCGGAGCGTGCTTGCGCACTTCACCGCTTTGCAGGCGGATGCCCTTGCCTTGCAAATCCTGGATGCCTTCGACGATCATTTCGCTGGTCCAGCGGCGGCGGCGGCGGATGCTGGAGTAATCAATGCCGGCTTTTTCAACCGCGGCACCCCAGTTGCCGAAACGGCGACGGGCCGTGGCGATCAACGGGTTGGCGGTCTCATCCATGGTCTTGGAGCTGAGATCCACGCCCTGATCCTTCAGGCGGCGGATTTCTTCCAGAATGGTGCCTTCGTCCCAGGAACGGTAACGATAGATTTCTTCCGGGGCCAAACCGGCAGCCGCGAGGGCCGCTTTCCATGAACCGAAATGCTTCGGACGGATCGCCGCATAAACCATGCTATTGTAAGAGCTGAGCATCATCGCGCGGAACGAGAGATCGGCGCCCTGCTTGAAAAGTTCCTGAATCTGGGCCACGATACGGTCCTTGGTCCAGTGCTGGTACTTGCGGACTTCATTGTATTGGATGCCGGCTTTTTCAACCGCCAGCTGCCAGCTGCCGTAGTAGCGAATACCGGCCGCGAGCAATTCCTGGAAATTTTTGCGTACGTGGTGGGAATAAAGCGGCTCGCCGCGCAGATTCCACTGCCTGATTTCATCAAGCACCACTTCTTCCGACCATTTTCTGTTTTTACGTGAACGAATTTTCATTATGTTATGACCTTTCCTTGTCTTATTATGTTTCAAACGCCATCAATAATAGTTAGTTTTTCAACAATTGCAAGAACAGCATAACTCGTGCCAATTTAAAACATCACGCAACCTATTGATTATCAAATAATTGCAATTACGTTACATTTTAGTAATCCAAGCGGTCAATAATGGGAAAAACCTCATTGCACCAGTTGCTCCCAAGCAGAAGCCACTTGTTGCGGCCTGATCGTTTGCAGACATTCCATGGTCTGTTGGCGCTCGCATTTTCGCCGCAAACAGGGCCTGCAATCCAGATCCGCAGTCAGTACCGTTACTCTCCCGGAACGCGGTGCGGTCTTCCCTGGATCTGTCGCCCCGAACAACGCTAACAGCGGTTTGCCAAAGGCCGCCGCCAGATGCAAGGGACCAGAATCCGTGCTGATCATGGCTCGCGATTTGCCCAACAATAACAACAGCTGCGCAAGGTCGGTCTTGTTGCGCAGATCGAGTAAGTTCGGCGCCTTGACCGGGAAAAAAGGGCCGTGACCCACCATTACAAATTGTTCATTGGGCAACAGGGACAATAACTCCCCGTAATTCCGCCATGGCCACAACTTGGTCTCCCACAGACTGTACGGATGCAACACCGTGTAACGTCCCTCCTGCAACCCATCGGGCAGCCCGCCTTGCGGGGCGGGCAACGGCAAAGTTTCGCCGTTGGCATTCTTGTTTATATAACGCGCCGCGGCCACATAACGATCAACCGCATGGGATTGAGAATCCGTCACCCGCTCATCATACGCCAACCATGAAAACTCGCGGGCGGATTGCAAACCAATGCGGCGTTTTGCCCGGACCGCCCGGGTCATCAGCGCACTGCGGGCCAGTCCCTGTAAATCCAGCACCACGTCGAATTCATATACCTTCAACGAACTCAACCAGCCCGACCACGCTAACGGCGAGCCTTGCCGCCGCAATCGGCGACGAGGAAAAGTGATGATTTCATCGACCCAGGGACTGCAACGCACCACCGGTGCGTAATCCTCATCGACCAGCCAGGTCACATGCACCGTCTCCCCCATCCCTTGTTTCAGCAACGGGGCGACACCCAGCGCTTGGGCCACGTCGCCCAGCGCCGTCGGTTTCACGACCAAAATTCTCACGCCAAGAGTGTTAGCGGCAATTCCCCGCCGCTGACAGCAAAAAGCTATTTCAGGTATTTATCGATGACGGGTTGGATGGCATCGGCCCAAATCTGATAACCCTTTTCATTCGGGTGCAGGAAATCGGGCATGATATCGGGGCTCAAGGTGCCATCGGCCTCGAGGAATTTATCGCCAAAATCGATGAAGATCACCTTGCTGCCATCATCCAGCTTGGCGATTTCCTTGTTGATATCCTTGATCCGCTGGCGATTTGGATCCTCGGCCTTGTTGCCGCGCGGGAAAATTCCCTGCAACAAAATTACTGCATTCGGGCAAATCTTCCGGTATTCCTCCACGATGGCTTTCACGCCCTCGGCAATCTGCTCGTTCTTGCAACCACCGAGATTGTTGGTGCCAATCATGATGGCGATCAACTTCGGATTCAATCCCTTGGCCTGCCCCTGCAAAAGGCGCCACAACACGTGCTGGGTCTGGTCGCCGCTAATGCCGAAATCAAAGGCGCCGTATTGGGCGTAGCGCTCCTGCCAAACCTGTTTGCCCCGGCTTTGCCAACCGTCGGTGATGGAGTCACCATCGAATACCAATTTGATTTCCGCCGCTTTTTTTTGCGCGGTTTCATTGGTCAATTTCACGCGCTTCATCCAAGCCACATCCTTAGGGAAAGGATAGGTCGCAATATTGTCGGGAAACTCGCTCGGCATCGGAACAATGGGCGAGGTTTCAGCGTTGGCGGCGCTAATGACAATCAGCGCCATGACAGAGAGAAGGAATCGCTTCATCGTGTTAACATAATAAGTTGACGCTAATGGTCAACTCCCGATTCCGGGAATCCGTTTCAAACCGCGTTGGCAAGACGTTCGGCAAGACGGTCGGGCAATCCCGCCTCGAGGATTTTCGCCTGCGCCTTGGCCAAGTCATAGGGCACACGGCGCAATTCGATCACCTTTTGCACCGAATCGTAAATCGCATAGGCCGAGCGCCAGTCCCCGTCGCGGGGTTGCCCGACCGAACCCACATTGACGAAATATTGCTTCCCGTCCTGCACCACCACGCGCTTGAACGAAAATTCATGGACAGCGGAATCCTTCACGAACAAATGCGGCACATGGGTATGGCCATGGAAACAAATCTGCGTCCGCTGGTGGACAAAGCTCCGCGCCGCGTCTTCCGCGGTAAACACATAATGCCAGTGCACCGGATTATCAAGCGTGCTGTGCACCACCGAAAAATGGCCGATCTGCTTGTACATCGGCAAACCCCGCAGGAATTTCTTCTGCTCGTCCGTCAAATGGCTGCGGGAGTATTCCATCGACATCAGCGCCAGTTCATTGATGTCCTGCAAGGGCCAGTCCTCGGAGGCATCCTCGTCATGGTTCCCCTTGATGATCGGGCAACCGATGCCACGCACCAGCTCCAGGCACTCGGACGGGCTGGCGTTGTAACCGACAATGTCACCCAGGCACACCGCCTGCGTCACCTTCTGCTCCTGCATATCCTCCAGCACGGCTTCCAAAGCCTCCAGATTGCTGTGGATATCGCCAAAAATACCAAATTTCACTTAATTACCCCACACATCGTAATTTCCCCAAACGCCGCAGTATTAGCGGACTTCCTTTTGAAAGAATCGCTGCTCTGCCGGAATCTTCATGTCACCCTCCAATTTCCTGATATGATCCTCAATCACATCCCAGCGATGCTGGCTCTGTTCAGGATGTTCCTTGGAACTCTGCCACAACTGCTTCCAGTACTCGTAGGCCTCCCTGTTTTTCCCCGCCTTTTCGAGCGCAAAACCGACAAATCTTTCCAAGTATAACGGGGCCTTTGGCCGCTTCAATGCTTCTTTGTAATATTCTGCGGCCTGTTCGTACTCGCCCAGCCGCTGCCAATACAAATCGCCCAGCCGCTGGTAAAGGATGGGGCGCTCAGGAATCACCCGGATGCCGCGTTCCAGCAAATCACGCCCGGCTTCAATCCACATCATCGAGTCATGTTTGCGACGGTCAATTTTCCCCTTTTCCAACGGCGCGTTTTCCACCGCCACACTGGCGTTCCACGCCAGATTCCAAGCCCCCATGTCCCAGTAAAACGTCACCCGCGGTTGCAACAATACGCACATTTCCGCCATGGCCTGCACCCGTTCCCATTCCTGATCCTCCCAGGCCGTCGTCAGC
This sequence comes from Verrucomicrobiales bacterium, assembly GCA_031256975.1. Lineage (GTDB taxonomy): Bacteria > Verrucomicrobiota > Verrucomicrobiia > Methylacidiphilales > JAAUTS01 > JAIRPN01. Next base: position 268,141 of record JAIRPN010000016.1, read on the forward strand.
GTAAACCACAGCGAATCCGCCGCCAAACCGCGAAATCCGCCCAGCGCCGCCATGGTGAAACCCTGCCCGAGGCTGTCACGCAACTGGTAATTCATCGGCAAATCCTGCCCGACCATGATCACCCTGCGTTCGGCGGCCAGCCGGTTTTCCCAGCAAACCTTGCCAAGACCCCAGATGACGATTAGCGCCAGTGCCGACAGCCAGTATTTCATAACTCGCGATTTTCAAACAGCAACGCCGATACCGCCAGGGCGATCACCGTGTAAACCGCCGAATACAGCAGGATGTGCCAGGTGTTCTGCCACAGCACCGGATTGCCGCTGATGATTTCGTCGATCAGATTAAAGGTCTGGAAATCCGGAATGAACAGCGACACCGCCGCCAGAAACGCGGTGGTCAGCCAACTGGCACCACCGGATTGTGAAAACCAAAAATCCCGCGCCACCGATTGCAGGTGACCGATCAGATAAATGAACAGCGTGCAGGACACGATAAACACCGTTGACGACGCCACGGTGGAAAACAACACGCTAATCACCGTCACCAGGCACAGCTTGGCCCAGATCAACACCAATGCCTGCCACATCGCCGGATCATAGGCGCCGGCGCGAAATTCGTTGATCATCTGTTGCTGGAACTCGGTCGGATGCCCCTGGCTGGCCTTCAAAATTCCCGCCGTTAGCGAACTTTCGTGTCCCCAAACCGCCAGCATGAAAATTCCCGCCATTAACGTCACGAACAAGGTCAGCAGCAACACCAGACCGAGGTACTTGCCGACAATGAATTCAAACTTCCGCACCGGCTTGCTCAACAGCGTGTAAATTGTGCGTTTTTCCAACTCCGCCGGAATCAACATCGCCGCGCCGAGCAGCGAGACCAGCAAACCGATGACGCTAATGGCCGCGTAGGCCAAGTCCTTCATGAACTTGAAGTCATCGCCGCGAAAATCGAACTGGGTATAAAAACTCGAACCACCCAGCATGATCAGGCAGAACACCACCAGCACATACAGCACCTTCTGGCGGATCGCCTCGGTAAACGTGTTGCCGGCAATGACAAAAATATGACGCAGACTGTTTTTCATAATCACTTGCTTACCGAACGGATGAAATAATCCTCCAGTTTCTGCTTCGGATGCGACACATTCACCAATTCCGCTCCCTCGCTCTTCAACAATGCCGCCACTTTCTCCTGCAATTCCGGCGTTAGTCCGCTAACGGTAAACTGGCTCTGCCCCTGCACCGACAACAACTCATCCAGCGTGCCTTCCTGCATTTTTTTACCGCGATGCAAAATGATCACCCGGTCGGAAACTTCCTGCACCTGCTCCAGCAAGTGCGACGAAAAAATGATGGTCTTGCCGCGCTTTTTCAACGCCAGAATCAGATCGCGAATCTGCCGGGAGCCGATCGGGTCCACCCCGGCGGTCGGTTCGTCCAGCAACAATAAATCCGGATCGTGCAACAATGCCTGCGCCAGGCCGATGCGCTGCAACATGCCTTTCGAGTAAGTCTTCAACGCCCGGTCGGCCGCCAACGGCAAGCCTACCAGCTCAATCAGCTCCTCCACCCGCTCACGCAATTGTTTGCCACACAAGTCGACCAATTTACCGTAATAATTCAGCACCTCGCGCGCCGACAAAAAGCCCGGAAAATACGGGTTTTCCGGCAGGAATCCCAGTTGCCGTCGTGACGCCAGCGAACCCGATGGCTCACCGAAAACCTTGATCATTCCCGAGGTCGGCCTGATCAGGCCGAGAATCAGTTTCATCGTGGTGCTCTTGCCGGAACCGTTTGGCCCGAGCAACCCGAACACCTCGCCGCGCCGCACCTGCATGTCCAGCCCGTCCAGCGCCAGCAACTTCTTGCGCGTCCATTCCAAGGTAAAGGTCTTGGTCAACCCGGAGGCGCCAACGGCAAAATCCTGCTCGTTCATGACAAAATATTAAATCCTCTCAGCTGCAAATCAACCGCCACGTCAAAACTCTCCACCGTCTTGATAAAGCCGTTCAAATGGCTGCGGATGATCTCTTGCTCCATTTCGTTCAGTTCATCAGGCAGTCCCTGGATGAACAGCTCCACCCGCCCGTCCGGCAGGTTGCGGACCGTGCCGTTCACGTCGAACCCGGCGGCAATCTGTTTGATCGCGTAACGAAAGCCGACGCCCTGCACATGGCCGATGTAAAATAATTTCCGCGCCTTCATGGCAGACAAAGCATAAAAGCGCGCTACGCTAATGGCAAACATGAAAGCCAAACGCAAAAAAGATGAACAAGGTAAAGGGATTTGCAAGCCTGCCGCTGGCAAAAAACCGACTAAGAAACAGGTTCGGGCAGAACTCTACAAGCCGGAAAACATCGAGAAAGCCCGCCGCATGGACCGCGGGCCGATTGTATAATTCAGCTTAGCGTCCTTTGCGCGAAAGATTTTTCGCCAATTTCTTCGCATCACAGGAGCAACTGTCGCCACAGCCCGGTCTTTTGAATTTCTTAACCGTAATCCACACGACGTAACCAAGCGCCCAAAGAATCAGGACGCTAACGATGATCTTGTCGAGCCACTCGTTCATGCGAAAATCCTCATGCCAATTTGATAAATCAACACCGAGCCGATCCACGCCAGCACGGTCATGTAGGCAAAGCTAAAGATGCCCCATTTCAAGCCGGCCTCGCGGATCACGATTGCTACCGTGGCGCCGCATTGCATGCACAGGGCGAAAAACACCATGATCGCCAAGGCTATCGGCACGTTGAACACCGGCCGGCCCTTCAACGGCCCCGAAGTCCAATGTTCAGAGGCCATGCGCGATTTGAGATCGTCACTTTCCTCATCCACGTCGGTGCCCAGGTTGTAAATGATGCCGAGCGTGGAGATAATCACCTCGCGCGCCGGAAAACTGGCCAGCACGCCAACGGTGATTTTCCAGTCGAAACCCGCCGGGGCAAACAAGGGTTGAATGAATTTTCCGGCGCGGCCCATGTAACTTTGCTCCAGATAAGCGCTCGCGGTTTCGTGTTCCAAAGCCAACGCTAATGGCGAATCGGCCTTGGCCAGTTGCTCGTCGATGGCGGTTAGCGTGCTGCCCTTGGCTTGTTCGCTTTGCACCACTTCCTGTTTGGCCTGTTCCTCAACCGACTCCGGACGCGGGAAATAACACAAGGCCCAGATCAAAACCGACATGGCGAAAATGATGGTGCCCGCACGCTTGACGAACTGACCGCCGCGTTCCCACATGCGCCAGATCACGTTTAGCGGCGCGGGCCAGCGGTAGGGAGGCAATTCCAGCAGGAAAGGCTGCGACTTGCCCTTGAACATGAATTTGGTGAAAAACCACGCTAATGGCAATGCAATCGTCAACCCGAGCAAGTGCATGGCGAACAAGGTGAAGCCCGCCCACTTCGCGCCGTAATGCGGTTCAATGAACGCGCCGATCATGATGACGTAAACCGGCAGACGCGCGGAACAACTCATTAACGGGGCTATCAGGATCGTGGTTAGCCGCGATTTGCGATCCTCGATTGTGCGCGTCGCCATCACCGCCGGAATCCCGCAGGCAAAGCCCGACAGCATCGGCACGAAACTCTTGCCGTTGAGTCCGCACCAGCTGAATAATTTGTCCATCAGGAACGCCGCGCGTGCCATGTAACCGGAGTCTTCCAGCAGCGCGATGAAGAAAAACAAAATCAGGATTTGCGGCAGGAACACCAGCATGCCCCCGACACCGGCAATCACGCCGTCGGCGAACAGGCTTTGCAGCACGGGCGAGGACGCCAACCACGCGCTGACCGGTTCCTGCACCAATTTGGTCAGCCATTCAATCGCGTCCATGAACGGCGAGGCCCAGGCGTAAATCGACTGGAACACCACATACATCACGCCGAGGAAAATCAACAATCCCCACACGCGGTGCGTCAGTACGCGGTCGAGTTTGTCTGAGAACGGCACCTTGCCGGTGTCGTGATGCTGTTCGACATCCGCTAACAGCGAACCGAGATGTTTGTAAACAATCAACGCTTCCGCCGCCAGCGGGTTCATGCCCGCCTTGAACAAATGCTCGCGCGCGGCAGCCAGCAAGGGACGAATCTTGTCCTTGTGCACGCCGGTGCGTTCCAGCAGGGCGGAATCAGCGTCAAACAAAATACGGCGCAATTCGGCATGGGTGAGCGGTTCGCCCTCGCCGTTAGCGAGTCCTGCTTCCAAAGTATCCAGCGCATCGGTCACCCCGGCCGGCCAGTTGACGGTTAGCGGAATTTGCGGACGCTCCAGCGCGGCGCTAATGGCCAGCTTGAGCTGGTCAAGCCCCTGCGACTTGACCGCCACCATCGGCACCACGGGAATGCCGAGCTTGGCGGAAAGCTTGTCCACATCAATTTCGATGCCAAGTTTTCCCGCCTCGTCGGTCATGTTGAGCGCCAGCACCATCGGCAACCCAAAATCGGCGACTTGCATGGCGAGGAACAAATTGCGCTGCAAATTGGCGGCGTCAGCGACACAAACCACCAGATCAGGCGTCGGTAAATCCGAATTGCCGGTCAGCACGTCAACCGCCACCCGTTCATCGGGCGAAGTTGCCGCCAGACTATAGGCGCCAGGCAAATCAACCAGGTTGATTTGCCGGCCGCTAATCTCGAGCCGTCCGGTTTTCTTTTCCACCGTGATGCCGGGATAATTGCCGACTCGCTGGCGTTTGCCGGTCAGTTTGTTGAACAAAGTAGTCTTGCCGGTGTTGGGATTGCCTATGACGGCGATAAGGGCTTCTTTCGGGGCAACGAGGGTGGTAGGCATAAAAGTTGGCGGTTAGCGTTACTCCAGTTCCACCAGCGAGGCATCCGCGCGGCGCAGGCTGACCGAGCGGCCCTTGACACGGATGGTCATCGGATCGCCAAACGGCGCCACGCCGACCACTTCCAAGTGCACGCCGGGCAACAGGCCCATGACCATCAGTTGTTGGGCGATATGCTGGGTGGCGTTGACGACGCTGATAATGCCGGTCGCGCCGGGCTGCAGTTCATTGAGACGTTTCATGATTGGCGGGGATCTTGTTGGAGTTAAAACGGAACAAATCAACCAGGGAGCGCAGGAAATGACAGCCACCCTTGCGTTGTTCGACGCTAATGGTGACCGCCTCGAGACTCTGGCGGCTAACCGCGATCTTGGAACGGTGACATAAAATGATCACCGGGTCGGGCCCGTGCAGGACTTCAATCGGCATGCCCTCGTGAATCCCCAGCCGGCGTAACTGCTTGGTGCCGGGCAACCGGTCATCCAAGGCCGTCACCACACCCTTGGTACCGCAACAAACCGAACTGAGTAACGTAGCCATAATTTTTAAGAATGAGACTCGTTCTCAATAATAAGTTATTTTTATGTTTGGTCAAGTGATTTTTTAATCGCTGCGGGTGGAATTTTTTAGCCAGGCCAGATAAGCAGGCGAAACCTGACTGGCGCTAATGGCGAGAATTTCCGGACATTCGTAGGGATGGTTTTCGCGGATCAATTCCTCGGCTTCCAGATACTTGTCCTCCATGGTCTTGACCAGCAGGAGCAGTTCGCCGGATTGTTCCCGTTTCCCCTGCCAGACATAATGCGACTCCACGCCCGGTAAAATCGACACACAGGCCGCCGCTTTTTCCTCCAGCAAGACATCCGCCAACAATCGCCCGGACTGTAAATCCGGCACGCTGCAAAGGATGAGCAACGCATCGTTCATTTGGTCAGGAAAAAATTCCGCTGTTTGTCGCTAATCGCGAGCCCGGCCTTTTCCATTACTTTCAACAAATCCTCCCAGACCTTGCGTTTCTCGCTATTGACCGGGTTGCGCAACAGGTACGCCGGATGGTAAGTTGGCATAAGCGGCACGCCTTGGAACTCGGTCCAATTGCCTCGGCGTTGGGTAATGCCGGCGCTGCCGGTCTTGAACAAGCCCTCCACCGCCGTGTTGCCAAGCGCCACCAGAACTTTCGGCTGGATAATGCGGATTTGCTCGCAAATGTACGGGCGGCTGATGGTGATCTCCTCCAGCGTCGGCTTGCGATTGCCACTGCTGCCGGGCGGCATGTCGGGGCGGTATTTGACGATGTTGCCAATGTAGACATCACCGCGCTGCAAACCCATTGCCTGGATCATCTTGGTCAATAATTGTCCCGCGCGACCGACAAAGGGTTCGCCCTGCTCGTCTTCATCCGCTCCCGGAGCTTCGCCGACAAACATGATTTTCGCATCCGCGCTGCCGACGCCAAACACCATCTGCCTGGCGTATTTGAACATGGCTCGATAGCCGGTGTTGGCGTTGATCTCGGCAGCCAGCTTTTCCAGCGCGGCAACCTTTTCCGCCGAACCCAGATTCAACGGCCTGGCACTTTCCTGCGGCGCAGGCGGAACCACTTCACGGTTAGCGGCACGGCGCGGAACCTCGCCATTAGCGGCCAGTTTTGACGATCCGGAGTTCTTTCCCCTGGCCTTCAGCGCCTGCAAAGTCTCGGCGCTAACCTCGATCTTCTGCACACCCAATTGCTTGAGCGTTTGCAAATAATCGATCGCGGTGTTTTCCAGTTGCTGATTCATCCGCAAGAAAATTAGCCCCAAAAGAACACAAAGAGAACAAAAAACAAACCAGTCCTTATATTCTTTGCACTCCCTTGCGGCCAATAAAATTCGCGTTGATTAGTGCCCTTCCGTGGTTAAAAATTTCTCAAACTTTACAAAATCATCCGGCACCGGTGCGATGAATTCCATGCGCTTGCCCTTGGCCGGATGATCCAGCACCAGCCGTTGCGCATGCAGCAACTGCCGCTTCACCCCGGCCTCCTTGACCCAGGGAATATTCCGGCCGTACAAAGTGTCGCCGATCACCGGGCAGCCCGCAAAGGCGCAATGCACGCGAATCTGGTGCGTTCGTCCGGTATGAATACGTAATTCCAGCAACGCCGCGCGGCGGTAATCCTTGAGAATCTTGTAATCGGTGCGTGCCGAGCGGCCCGCCTCCTTGTCACGCAAGGCCATCATTTTTTGCCGCTGGTGCGGATGCCGCCCGATCGGCGCCAGCCACGAGCCAATGCCGGAGGACGGCGGCGGCGAAACATAGGCCAGGTAATATTTCTCCGTCTCGCGCGCCTTGAATTGCGCGGAGAGATTTTGGTGCGACTCGTCATCCTTGGCGACCACCAGCACGCCGCTGGTATCCTTGTCCAGGCGGTGCACAATGCCGGGCCGTTCGACACCGTTGATGCCGGACAGCTTCCCCCGGCAATGGAACAGCAACGCCGACACCAGCGTGTCATCCCAATTCCCCGCCGCCGGATGCACCACCACGCCCGGCGCCTTGTTGAGCACAATCATGTACTTGTCCTCGAACAAAATATCCAGCGGCATCTCCTTGGGTGTTAGCTCGGCGGGCCTGGCATCAGGCTCGCTAACCTCGATTACCGCGCCCAAATCGGGCTTTGACTTCGCCGTCAACGGCTTGCCATTACAGGTCACGAAACCGTTGCGCAACAGTTCCTGCACCCGGGTGCGCGACAGTTCCAGACCCGACGCCAGCACCTTGTCGAGCCGCTTGTCGAGGTCAGTAGAAGCATAGACATAAGTATAAGATTTCATTTGCGATCAATAAAATATAGGGTTGCGTGAAAAATCGGGATTGTATAATTTGTTTCTTCTAGCGATGGATACTCAACAAACTACTGCTTGTCCGCAATGCAATCAACTCATCGACATTACTGGCCTCGCGCCCGGCTCTTCCATTGCGTGTCCCGCGTGTAATCATGAGTTTGGTATTACACAAACTTTCGATCATTATCGACTGGAAACTTTGCTTGGCGAAGGCGGCATGGGTTCGGTTTACCGCGCCACCGACCTGAATCTCAACCGTGAGGTTGCCATCAAGGTGTTGAAATCGGAAATCTCCAACGACCGCAAATTTATCGCCAATTTCCTGCGCGAAGTGGAAATCACCGCCTCGCTCAACCATCCGAACATCGTCAATGTGTTCTCCTTCGGCGAATTCAACGGCCAATATTATCTGGTCATGGAATTCCTCGGCAGCAAGACGCTGGACGATTTCATCGTCGACAAGAAAAAGATCAGCGAGGCCGAAACCCTCAACATAGGCATTGGCGTGGCCAACGGCCTGAATTTCGCCCTGCAACGCGGCGGCCTGATTCACCGCGATATCAAGCCCGGCAATATCATGCTGACCGCCGACAATACCGCCAAGGTGCTGGATTTCGGTTTGGCGCTAACGCCGGAAACCGCCGAGCATGGCGGCGAGATCTGGGGCACGCCCTATTACGTGTCCCCGGAGCGATTGGAACAAAAACCCGAGGATTTCCGCAGTGACATGTACTCCCTCGGGGTTTCCCTTTACCACACCATGTGCGGACATCCGCCGTTCGACGCCAAGACCGCCGACCTGGTTGCCGCCAAGCATCTCAATGACAAACCGCTGTCGGTCAAGACCTACGCCCCGTATGTCAGCGAATCAACCACCTACGCCATCATGAAGGCCATGTCCCGCCATCCCGAGGACCGTTACGCCTCCTACGATGAGTTCATCGAGCAACTTGAAGACGCCAAGCGCCGCCTGGTCACCCAGCCGACCCAGCAAAACGTGCCTCAGGTCGCCGTAGTCGAAACCGCCGAGGTGGACAAACGCATGGGCCTGATCGTCGGTGCCGCCGTCGGCGCCATTGTCCTGGTGGTGGCGCTTTTCCTGATTTGGAAATTGTTTATTGCCACGACCGTTTAATAGATTCCTATTGATCAATGACACACTTCGCCATTAATTCTTATATTTTTTGACAAAAAAACCGGATGACAAAAATCATCCGGTTTTTGAAGTGAAAATCAATCAATTACCAGGCTTAAGATAAGTGGTTGTCAAACCAGTCGCATCAGAATTGTCAATCAATGCACGTACTCTACCACCTGTGGCTTTAACAAATTCCGCAGATTGACCAACCGTAAAAACGACGACACCTTTATCTTTCCAAGCAGATGAACCAGTCGCATTCAAGGTTGCCGCGCTACTAAACTCCGTAAGGGCCGAATATGCACCAAAACTCACCAGCAAGGGGAGTCTAGGCGAGCTGGAAGTATTTAATCCGCTAACATAATCCCATCCAACATTGGCAGCCAGTAAATTCACCGATGTCCCCATTTGTCCGAGGTATTTTTGGCAACCATTGGTAGCCAAAACCTTAGCATCCGTAAGGGAACCTTCTGAAATCAAAGCATTAAACAAAACTACCGAGGTGCCAGCTTGTACACGAGCAGTCAAATCCGAATTCATCGCTCCAATGGGATAAATACCATTCTCATCATTAGCAACTGTAAACAAAATTAAGCCGACCTGCTTGGAATTAGCCACGTCGGCCATTTGTTTCGCTTTGTCCAACACCCCCGTAATACCCGGAATAGCAAGACCAGCCAAAATACCAATAATCGTTATAACCACCAGCAACTCAACCAATGTAAAACCGCGTTTGTTTGTTTTCATAGACATGAGAATATTAAACCTTCTCTGTGCATGATTGTCAATGTTCTATGTCAATTCTTACAATTGTAACATTTCCGCCAAGTTGAAGTTTCCAAGCGCGGCTTTTCCGCTATGCTGGCACGCCAATCATGAAACTAGATGACTTTGTATACGAACTGCCCGAATCACGGATCGCGACCCATCCGGTTGAACCCCGTGATCATTGCAAACTCATGGTCATTCACCGAGCCGACGGCAAGATTGAACACCGACGCTTTGATGACTTGGCGGAATATTTCACCCCTCGCGACCTGCTGGTCTTGAACGACACCAAAGTCATTCCCGCCCGCCTGCACGCCAACAACGGGCAAATCGAAATCCTGCTGATCGAGGAAACCTCACCGCGCCATTGGTTGTGCATTGGCAAACCGGGGAAAAAATTGAAACCGCAGACCGAGTTGTGGATTGACCCGCTAAAGCCGGGTGCTGAACCAGCCAAAATCGAGATTCTCAAGTCCCTGCCGAGCGGCGAACGGGTCATCCGTTTTTTCAAGGATATCAACCTGGCCGATTACGGCGAACTCCCCCTGCCGCCCTACATCCAAAAACAACGCAAGGAACAGCATGAGCCGTTATATATTGCGCAGGATTCCGAGGTTTATCAAACTACCTACGCTAACAACGAACACGCCAATTCCGTCGCCGCGCCAACCGCCGGATTGCATTTCACACCGGAGCTGTTGCAGAAATTCAACCATGCTTTCGTCACGCTAAACGTGGGACTCGGCACTTTCCGCCCGGTCAAGGTGGCCGACATCACGGAGCATGAAATGCACCGCGAACATTTTTTCATCCCGGAAAACCTGCAGGAAAAAGCCGCTAACAGCGAACGTGTTGTCGCGGTCGGCACTACCGTGGCGCGGGTGCTGGAAAGCGTACCGAAATTAAAACCCGGCTCCGGAGAAACAAATATTTTCATGTACCCGCCTTACAAATTCAAGCGGGTGGACGCGCTAATCACCAATTTTCACCTGCCGGGCTCGACGCTGCTGATGCTGGTCGCCGCGTTCGCGGGACTGGAATTGCAGCGCAAGGCATACCAGGAAGCCATCGCCAACCGTTATCGCTTTTTCAGCTACGGCGACGCGATGCTGATCCTGTAAAACTAACCTTCGATGGTATTGATTTCAACCGGTTCGACCTGCACACCCTGCTCTTCCAGCCAGGCAATGGCGGCTTTCAACTCCTCGCGCTCGGCCTCAAACTCGACGCCCATCAAGCCCACAGTCTCGCTAATGGTCGCCTGACGGATGTTGAACACCACGTCGAATTTCTTGCTCATCAGGTAAATGAGCGGTTCGGTCGCCTTGGGGCCGGTGAAATTAAGCCAGTACCTGCCTTTGAATTTAGCCATGGCCAGATATTACCCTCCGGCAATGGCGGGCACAATGCTAACTTCATCATTAGCGCCGACCGCGGTTTCCTTGTCCTGCAGGAAACGCACGTCCTCGCCGTTGATGTAGACGTTGACGAAACGGCGCAAATTACCTGCGTCGTCGACGATGCGCGCCTTGATGCCCGGATAGTTCTTGTCCAGGTTGTCAATCAGCTCGCTAATGGTCGCCCCCTCGGCGGTCACCACGTCCTTGTTTTCGGTCAGACCCCGCAACGGAGTCGGTATGTTTACTTCGATTGCCATAAATTTTTCCGTTTTATTTTTTCGCCGCTAATGACGAACCTCCCGCGATCAACGCGTCGAACTCGCGCAAGCTCGGCTTGATCCGACTCGGTTCGTTCAAATGACCGTCGATTGCCTCGGCCGTTTTCAAGCCGTTGCCGGTAATGCAAATCACGATTCGCTCATTGCGCGGAATCTTGCCGCTTTCGATCAACTTCTTCGCGCAGGCCAGCGTCACGCCGCCGGCAGTTTCCGCAAAGATGCCTTCGGTCTCGGCCAACAATTTGATGGCGTCGATGATTTCCGCATCGGTCGCATCTTCCGCCGCGCCGCCGGTTTTTTTCATCACATTCACCGCGTAATAACCGTCGGCAGGCGTGCCGATGGCCAGCGACTTGGCAATCGTGTCCGGCTTCGGCACCGGACGGATCAAATCAGTCCCGGCCTTCTGCGCCGCGGAAATCGGATTGCAACCGGTCGCCTGCGCGCCGTAAATGCTGAATTTCGATTCGCCAACCAAGCCGACCTTCACCGCTTCCTGATACGACTTGGTGATCTTGGTCAATAGCGACCCGCTGGCCATCGGAATCACGGTATGTGCCGGGATGTTCCAGTCGAGCTGTTCGATGATTTCAAAACCCATGGTCTTGGAACCTTCGGCGTAATAGGGACGCAAATTCACGTTCACAAAACCCCAGCCATATTTGCCGGCAATTTCCGAACAAAGACGGTTCACTTGGTCGTAAGGCCCTTCAATGCCCACCACCTTGGTGCCATACACCAGCGAATTCAAAACCTTGCTGCGTTCCAAATCATAGGGAATCAGCACATAGCTTTCCAAACCGGCGGAAGCGGCATTAGCGGCCACCGAGTTCGCCAAATTTCCGGTCGAGGCACAGGCTACGATCTTGAAGCCAAGCTCGCGAGCGCGCGACAACGCGACGCTAACCACGCGGTCCTTGAAGGACAAAGTCGGATAATTCACTGCGTCGTTTTTGACATACAGTTCGCTAACGCCGAGCGCCTTGGCCAGACGATCCGCCTTCACCAACGGAGTAAAGCCCACTTTCAGGCCAACGGTCGGCTCACCGTCGATCGGCAGCAACTCACGGTAACGCCACATCGATTGCGGGCGGCTCTGGATCTTCTCGCGCGAAATCGCCGCGCGGATCTTATCGTAATCATAATCCGCCTCCAGCGGCCCGAAGTCATATTCGCAGACGTGGATCGCCTTTTTCGGATAGAGAGCCCCGCACTCGCGGCACTTCAAGTTGCTAAAGAATGTCTCTGCCATACCAATTATTTCCTAACGCGGCTTAACAAGATAGGGCAAGGGCACAGAATCACAAATTTTCTGCTGCACCTTATCCTACTCGCCATTGGCGAGCCGGGTTTGGCACCTGTCGGGATCGTAAACCCCCGGTTGCCGCAACATCATTGGGCCGGGACCCTCAGTTGCTCTTGATAAGAAGCGTTTGTACAAAAAAGCAAAACTAGCGATTTTGTCAAGTATCAGCTTTTAAAGGATTGATTCTCAGGATGTTAATAGCCGACTCACGTAACCAGAATAAATTGACGTAGTCCGTCACGGCTTTATCCTCGCCCATTATGCCGAATTATCGTTTCGATACCCTCCAACTCCATGCCGGCCAAATCCCCGACCCGACCACCAAGTCCCGCGCCGTGCCGATTTACCAGACCACCAGTTACAACTTCGACAACGCGCAACACGGTGCCGACCTGTTCAGCCTCGCCAAGCCGGGCAATATTTACACCCGCCTGATGAACCCCACCACCGACGTACTGGAACAACGTCTCGCCGCCCTCGAAAACGGCGCCGCCGCGCTGGTGGTCGCTTCCGGTACCGCCGCCGTCACCTACAGCATCCTAAATCTCGCACAAGTCGGCGATGAAATCATCTCCCTCAGCACCTTGTACGGCGGAACCTACACCCTGTTTTCCCAGCGCATGGAACCGCAGTTCGGCATCAAAGTGCATTTGATCGACCCCAATAATTTGTCCGCACTCAAGGCCGCCATTAGCGACAAAACCAAGGCCGTGTTCCTCGAAACCATCGGCAACCCCGACACCAATATTCCCGACTTCGAAGCCATCGCCGAAATCGCGCACGCCAATGGCATTCCCGTCGTCGTGGACAACACCTTCGGCACGCCATATTTGATCAAACTCAAAGACCACGGCGCCGACTTCATTGTCCACTCGCTGACCAAATACATCGGCGGACACGGCACCAGCCTTGGCGGCGGCATAATTGATCTCGGTAGCTTCAACTTCAAAAACAATCCGCGCTTCCCGCAATACAACACGCCCGACGCCGCTTATCACGGCTTGGTCTACGCCGACCTCGGCCCCGGCTGCTTTGCCATCCGCGCCCGTGTGTATTTGTTGCGCGATACTGGCGCCGCCATTAGCCCCTTCAATTCCTTCCTCATCCTGCAGGGTTTGGAAACCCTCAGCCTGCGCGTTGAGCGCCACTGCCGCAACGCCGAGAAGGTCGCCGATTTCCTCGCGCAACATCCGGCAGTCGCCTGGATCAAATATCCCTACCTCAAAACCGACGCTAACCACGGGCGTTACCAGAAATACCTGCCGAAAGGCTGCGGCGGCATCTTCACCTTCGGCCTCAAGGGCGGCAAGGAAGCAGGCATCAAGTTCATCGACAGCCTGAAATTATTTTCGGTATTGGCGAACGTCGCCGACGCCAAGAGCCTGGCGATTCATCCCGCCAGCACCACGCATTCGCAATTGGGCGAAAAAGACCTGAAAAAAGCCGGCGTTCCGCCCGAGATGATCCGCCTGTCCATCGGCATCGAGGACATCGGCGACATCCTCGACGACTTGTCGCAGGCGTTGAAATAAGCCTCCGGATGACGCTAACGGCCAACTTCACCATTAGCGTCATTCTTGCCATTAGCGTGCTTTTGTCCTAGACTGGTTCTTACCCCCTATGCCAGTCAACATTCCAGACGGACTGCCCGCAGCCGGCATCCTTGCCAAGGAGAATATCTTTGTCATGGACCGCAAGCGTGCCTTGGCGCAGGACATTCGCCCGTTACACATCGCCATCCTCAACCTGATGCCGACCAAGGAAACCACCGAGACACAACTCTTGCGCCTGCTCGGCAACACCCCGATCCAGATCGAACCGGTTTTCCTGACCACCAAGAGTTACACCGCCAAGAACACTTCCGCGGAATACCTCGCCGAATTTTACCGCAACTTCGACGACATCAAGCCGCACAAATTCGACGGGCTGATCATCACCGGCGCGCCGGTGGAACAAATGCCGTTCGAGCAAGTCCAGTACTGGGACGAACTCACGCAAATTTTCGACTGGGCCGAGACCAACGCCTACTCCTCCATGTTCATCTGCTGGGGTGCGCAGGCGGCGTTGTATCATTATTACGGCATTCCCAAACAAGCGCTCGACAAAAAAATATTCGGTGTTTTCCCGCACCGCAATTGCCAGCCCGGCAGCAAATTGCTCAGCGGTTTTGACGACGTTTTTCCCGTGCCGCACAGCCGACACACCACCGTGCTGCGGGCCGACATTGAAAAACATCCCGAATTGCAAATCCTCAGCGAATCCGACGAGGCGGGCGTCTATCTGGTTGCCGCCAAGGGGGAACGGCAGGTGTTCCTCACCGGTCACAGCGAATACGACCGCGAAACCCTGAAGAAAGAATACCTCCGCGACCTAAAAGCCAACCTGCCAATTGAGAAGCCCGCCAATTATTTCCCCAACAACGACGCTAACCGCGAACCCCTGATGACCTGGCGCACCCACAGCCATTTGTTGTTCAGCAACTGGATCAACAATATTTATCAGGAAACCCCTTACAATATCGACGAATTGCCGCCGCTAACCGCGAACCCGCCCGACGGCTGGACCATTTAATCGTTTGACAATCCGCCAATCCATGGCTTATTTATCCCGAAACAAATGAATCAGTACGCAATGATTAAAGTCTCCGTGGCAGTCGTCGCCGTTAGCGACCCGGCTGTGGTGGACTATTGCGCCTGATTCGCCAAGAAATCCCCAAACCCACAGCCGATAAGGTTGTGGGCTTTTTGTTGTCCACGGCCTTCCGGTTCCAACCAGAAAGAACCATATGACAACTGAAACCCTGAAAGAAACTCCGCCGCCCCAGGAGCGTTACACGCCCGGCGACACCCAAAACGCGTCCGACTTCATGGCGGAACGTTCGCTGGGCTCGCACGGCGCCTTTGTGCTGCCCTGGCTCGAACCCGGCACGCAGGTACTCGACTGCGGCTGCGGTCCCGGCACCATCACCCTCGGCTTGGCGCAATGCGCCTTCCCTGGACACGTGACCGGTATCGACGCCAATTCCGCACAAATCGAACGTGCCCAGCGCCTGAGTTGGGGACTGGAGGTGATGAACGCCAAGTTCCAAACCGCCAACGTGTACCGGCTGCCCTTCCGTGACGAAAGTTTCGACCTGGTGTTTTCGCACGCGTTGTTCGAACATCTGTCCGACCCGGCGGAGGCCTTGCGCGAACTCCGGCGTGTGCTGCGTCCCGGCGGAAAAATCGCCTTGTGCAGTCCCGATTGGAACCTGTTCAAACTGGAACCCTGCCCGTTGGAAATCAAGGAAGCCATCGCCGCCTACCGCCGCCTGATGCTCAACAACAACGGTTCGGACACCGCGGGCAGCCGTCTCCGCCTGTGGCTGGAACAGGCCGGGTTCCGGCTGTTGGCGTCGGATTTGCATTACGAGACTTACGAATCTTCCGAGCGCATCGCCGAGTACCTGGCCTTACAATTGGAAAATGCCGGACAAGCGTTTCACGCGGAAAGCCTGCGGCATTGGCACCGCAACCGTCATGCCAGATTCACCCAAGCTTGGGGCAGCGCGGTGGCGGAAAAATGATCAGCGCTCCGTGGTGCTGTTCCACAGTTTGGCATACAAGCCGCCCTTGGTCAGCAATTCCGGACCGGTGCCACTCTCAACCACCCGGCCATGTTCCATGACGTAGATTTTGTCAACGTCGTGGATCGTGCCCAGGCGGTGCGTCACGATTAGCGTGGTGGGACGCTGCATCAGGGATTTCAGGGTCGTCATGAGCGCCGCCTCGGTTTGCAAATCGAGCGCGCTGGTCGGTTCATCCAACAGCAGGATCGGGCTGTTGCGCAAAAACGCGCGGGCGATGCCGATGCGCTGGCGCTGGCCGCCGCTGAGCCGCACGCCGCGTTCGCCGACCTGGGTGTTGTAACCCTGCGGCATTTGTTCGATAAACTCATGCGCCTGCGCCGCCTTGGCCGCTTCGATCACCTGCGACATGGTCGCACCGGGGCAACCGTAGGCGATATTTTCGGCCACACTGTTGTTCAGCAATAGCGTCTCCTGCAACACCATCGAAATCTGGCTGCGCAGGGAATTCTTTTTCACGGTTTTGACATCCTGCCCGTCAATCAACACCTTCCCGTTTAGCGGGTCGTAGAAACGGGTCACCAATGACAATATCGTCGTTTTCCCCGCACCCGTGCCGCCAACAATCGCCACCGTCTTGCCCGGTTCCACCGTTAGCGTCAGTCCCTGCAAAATTTTTCGCTCCGGCGAATAGCCGAAATCGACATCTTGGAATTCAATTTTTCCGCCGCTAACCGTGAGCTTGCCCGCATGCGGCAAATCCTTCACATCATTCTCGGTGTCCAGCACCTCGAATACCCGCTGCGCGCCAGCCGCTGCTCCTTCCAGCGACCAGGCGGTGTAACTGAGTTGTTCCAGCGGCTGGTACAACATCAGCAAATAACTCATGAAAATCCACAAGTCACCGACATCCATGTGTTTTGCTTGTACTTCTTTGGCGCCAAAATATAACAGCAATGCCATGCCAAATGCGGTGACAAAACCCACCGCCATGGTACTCACCACACTGGTGCGGGTAAGCCGGCGATTGGCGTTCATGGATTCCTTGCAATCCTCCTCGAACTTGCTGACCTCGTAATCCTCGCGTCCGAACGCATGCACGATGCGGATGGTGTTCAGGCCTTCCGTCGCCCGCGACAACACCTCGCTTTCCTCCTGCTGCAACCGCGTCGTCTCCCGCCGGATGCGCGAAGCAAAGACGCTAATGGCGAACAGCAGGAACGGCACCACCAGCAATGACAGCAGGCTGAGTTTCACATTCATGTTGAACATGATCACGAACATGAACATCAGCGTCAGAACGGAGCTGATGACGGTGGCGAAACCTTTGTTGAAGAAGGTCTGGATGGCTTGGCTGTCATAGGCCACGCGGTAAATGCTATCGCCGCTCTGCTTGTTGTCGTGATAACGCAAGGGCAGGCTTTGCAGGCAGGCGTACAACTCGGTGCGCAGCCGCAACAGCGCGCGCAGGCCGATTTCGATAAACCAGTAATTGCTGAGCATGTTCAGCACGCCCCACGCCACATAGATCACGATTAGCGCCAACACCGACGCTAACAGCGAAGTGCCGAAGTTGAGCTGTCCGTCAAAGAAGGAATAATGGCCGGCGTTGCCGCCCAATACGCCGTCGATGACAAACTTGACCGGCCAGGGCTTCAACACGTTCAGCCCGATCGACACGACCAGCAACGCCAACGACAACAGCACCCCGCCGGTGAACGGCTTGTAATAGGCGATGATGCGGCGGTACAGGCTCATGGTTGGCGGTTACTTGACACCCTTGCGGTCGGCATCGTTGGCGATCGACAACAGCTTCGCATCCATCGCCGACACCTGGATTAATTCGGCGATACGGCGGCGGATCGCCAAACCCCGAGAAATCCAGTAAATGATCGGCACGCTAACCGCAGCCAGCGGCCACCAGTAATGCGGTTTGCCCAGGTAAATCGACACCGTTAGCGCAATGCCCGCCAGCACTGCCAGCACCAGGATACTGAAGGTATTGACCAACAGGTCGTTCGCCACGCGGGTCAGGCGTTTTTCTTCGGGATAATGTTCCGACAAAGTACGCAACCGGACATGCCACCAGCGGCTGGCGAGAATTTCCACGTCCCAGTTGCCCCAGCCGTTATCCAGCACATAACGCCAGCCTTCCTTTTCCAAACGGGCGGCCAGCTTTTCCAGCAACACTTCGCGGCCAAGCCCCTTCTCGCCCCAATAGGCCAACTCACCGCAATTGAACAGGCCAATCGGCTCAACCAATTCTTCCTCACGGCTATTGAGCACCGTTTTCGGAGTGCGCTTGCCCTCCAGCCAAGTGAAGTAACGCGCCCAGGCGCGCGACCAAGGCTGTACCAAGGCTAAATACAACAGCAGCAACCGTGACAGCAACCCATCATGTTTGCGTTCAATTTGCGCCCGCGACATGTAGTAAACCGCCGCCAGCAAAGTCGCGCCGAACATGATCAACGGCACCACGCGCAGCAAGGGAATCTGCGTGGAAAGGATCAGGATAAACAAGGTGAGTCCGATCCAGCGCAAGCTGCCCACCACCGCCGCGAGATAAGACTGCGGACGACGGTAAATCGACTGGAAAAAACCCAGCGCGAACACCCCGTGGTAAACGATCGGCTGGTCAAAAAAACCGTCCGTCAGTGGCGCGCCGTAAATGGTGCCCTTCCAGCGCGCGTTGCCCTGCTTATCGAACAAGTTCAGGTGCTTGTAGCGCAACAGGGCCTCGGCCTCGCCGTAACCTTTTTGCTGGCCAAAATACGCGTCCACCGTGAAACGGCGGTGATGCCACACCACCGCGGCGGGGCTGAAAGCGATCTTGTGCCCCTGCTGCATCAAGCGCCAGCACAGGTCAACGTCATCGCCCGCCTTGCGGTAAATCACATCGAATCCATCCACCAAATCCAAAGCCCAACGATGGTAGGCCATGTTACAACCCGGCACATGTTCCGCCTCGGTATCGCTTAACAACACATGGCTCGGCGACCCCGGAGCGGCGGCGACGGTGGCCTGAATCCAATCGGCGGCGGGCGGCGAAATGTTCGGACCGCCTACGGCGGCAAATCCGCTTTTCAACAAAGTCTGGGTGATGTGGTAAACCCAGTCCTCGTCGGGCATACAGTCGGAATCGGTGTAGGCGATGATTTCACCGTTAGCGGCACGGTAACCGTTATTGCGCGCGGCGCTCAATCCCATGTTTGGCTGTTTGATGTTCATCACGCCGGGGAAATCCTTCATGATTTCCTGCGTGTTGTCCTTCGAGCCGTCGTCCACCAGCACAATTTCAAAGTCCGGATACTTGGTCTTCTCCAGCGCTTCCATGCAACCGCGCAGGGTCTTGGCACCGTTGTAGGAACAGACCACCACCGAAACTCGCGGTGCATTGGGAATCGGGTACTTGTCGCACACCGCGTCGCCGGGGCGAAGGGTTTTTTGTTTTACCACTTCGTAAGATTTTTTGGGACGGCGGTCGCGTGTGACCAGGCCGAAGGCCCAGTTGTCAATGTCCAGGCCGCCGGTAAACCATTCGTCAGTCCATGAGAACAAAGTGGTTCCCGCCAGGCCGCCGCGGAACACTTCCTCGTAATGGCTGGCGATTAGCGCCGCCTGTTCCTCTTCGCTATGGCGGATGGTGTCCATGCCGAACTCGCCGATGACCAGCGGCTTGTCGCCGGCGATATTTTGCAAACGTGCCAGATATGCGCCGAATTTTTCCTGGTCGTGCAGGTAGACGTTGTAGGAATAAAAATCCACCATCCACGGTGTCAGGTACTCGGTGGGCGGATAACCGGCGTAGGAAGTCAGCGCGCCGGGATCCTCTTCCTTGACGATGGTGATTAGCGAGTTGAGAAATTCCTCCACTTTGCGCGGACCGTACCAACGCACCAGATCAGGCGCCATTTCATTGTCGACGTAAAATCCCAGCACCGCCGGATGCCCGGCATTTGCGCGTGCCGCTTCGCGGGCATTTTTGCGGATTTGGTTGAATACCTTGCTGTCGTTCAGGAACAAGCCGCGCAAAGGCCACGGAATCGTGGTGATGACCCGCAGGCCATATTTCCAGGCCAAATCGAGAAACCAACGGGGCGGGCTATGGTACAAGCGCAAGGTATTCAGCCCGGCTTCGGCAATCATCTTGAAATCCCGCTCGGCCTTTTCCGGGTTCGGCAAGAACGGGCCATCCGGCGTTTCCGGCCGGAACGGGCCGTAAGCGACGCCTTGCAGGTAAAATTTACGGTCTCCCTCAAACAAAAACTTGGAACGGGCAACAACGCGCTGGCCTGGTGGATTCTTTGACTCGTTCATGTGAAAAGATCAAACTAACGGGTTTTCACATAGAATCAACCCCGCAGAGCCGGAAAGTCATCCTTACTCCCGCCAGACCTTTGCGCAAAAAAGTTCCGTTCACCGCGCAAAAATCCGCCACTTCACCCGGCAAAACTCACTATTGTCATTAGCGTCCGTTTCGTTAAAGTGGCGCGATGTCCGATCCAGTTTTATTGCACCAGGGAAAAGTGCGCGACGTCTATTCCTATGGCGGGCAACTATTGTTGGTGGCCACCGATCGCATCTCGGCATTTGATGTGATTCTTCCCAACCCGATCCCCGGCAAGGGCGTGGCCCTCACCCAGTTATCCCGTTTCTGGTTCGAACAATTGCCCGAGCATGTCCCGTCGCATGTCATTTCCTTCGATGTGCCGTCCGGCATCAATCATCCGGAATGGAAGAATCGCATCACTGTCTGCAAACGCGCCAAGACCGTGCCGATGGAATGCGTGGTGCGCGGTTATCTGGCCGGTTCCGGTTGGAATGATTATCAGAAAACCGGCAAGGTACAGGGCATCGACCTGCCCGCCGGACTGCAGGAATCCTCCCGTCTGCCGGAACCGATTTTCACGCCAAGCACCAAGGCTGCAGCCGGGCACGACGAGCCGCTAACGCCAAGCCAGGCGGTGGAGTTGGTCGGCGAAACGCTGTACAACAAGCTCAGGGAATTATCGCTCGGCATTTATTGCTGGGCACATGAGTTTGCGTTGCAACGCGGGATCATCATCGCCGACACCAAGTTTGAATTCGGTCACGACGCTAACGGCGAACTGATCCTGATCGACGAAATCCTCACCCCGGACAGCAGCCGTTTCTGGCCGGCCGCCAATTACCAGCCCGGCAAGGGCCAGCCGAGTTTCGACAAGCAGTTCGTGCGCGATTACCTGCTCGGCTTGAAAGACTGGAACAAGCAGCCGCCGGGGCCGGAGCTGCCCGCCTCGATCATCAAGGGAACGCAGGATAAATATTTCGAGGTTTACGCCCGGTTGACCGGGAAGGATTTGGAATTTTGACGCTAATGGCGAAGTTGATGATTAGCGCCGGATAACTACGGAAAATTTATGTCAGGAATCCAGAATTTTGTTTATGCAATCGAGGCCGGCGGACTCCGCGTCTGGATTGTACGCATCGCCCTTGCCGCCTTGGTCATCGGCTTGGGAATTTATTACGCAGCCACCCAGTTCAACGGTTTCAACTCGGCGGAAGCGATGGACTTGGCGCAGGTGGGACGACAGGTCGAGGAAGGCAACGGCTTTTCCACCAAACTCATCCGCCCGCTCATCCTGAAGGATCACCCCGAATGGCTTACGGCCGTACGTGACAAGAAAGAGCCGTTTCCCGAACTGGTGCATCCGCCCGCTTATCCGGCTTTGCTGGCGGCATTGTTCACCGTCACCGCGCCGACTTTCGATGTGTCGCCGGAATCGGTAAAAAGCGGATTCAGCACCTACAGCCCGGAAAAATATGTGCTGGGCATGAACATCCTGTTGCTATTGATATCCGTGGTGGTGTTTTACCTGTGGATGGCGCGGGCCTTCGACGGCAAGGTGGCGACCTTCGCCACGGCACTGTTTATTGGTTCGGACCTGATGTGGAGCTTCGCCATTAGCGGGTTGTCGATGCAGTTCATCATCCTGTTGGTTTGTGTTGCCGGTTTTTGTCTCAACGAGGCGCTAACAGCCGACGAAACCGTCGAATACGAAGGCATGTCCCTGCTTTGGCTGGCAATCGCGGCCGTTATGGTTGGCACGCTTATGCTGACCCGTTATTCCATGCTGGCGATTTATCTGCCCTTCGCCGCTTTGGGTTTCATGGGCTTCACCCGCAAGACTTCGTGCGGTTTGATTGCCACCCTGATCCCCCTGGGAATCTGCCTCCCTTGGCTGATCCGCAACATCATGATATCCGGCAACCCTTTCGGTTACGCTTGGGTACAGCTATTCGCCGGCGATTCGACCCTGTGGCGGATTTACGATGGCGACACCGGCAATTTCATTGGCTTCAACCAACTGATACGCGCCCTGTTAAACGGGTTTGGCAATGAATTGTCCAACCTCGGGGCATTCTTCGGCAGCCTGATCATCCCGGCCATTTTCATCCTGGGCTTCTTCCACATGTTCAAACGGGAACGCATCCAGATTTCCCGTTGGTTCTGGGGCGCTGCCTTTGTGATCTTGCTGGTGTTCAATGCCATCATCATCAAGACCCAGGACATCACGGAACAACAATCCGACATGAATTTGTTGTTCGCCTTATTCCCCGCAGTGGTGGGGTACGGCGCCGCCTTTGTGTTTGTACTGGTGGAACGCATCCAGTTGCCCAGCCATGTGCTGCGGATTCCAATTTTTGTCCTGGTTTGCCTGTTACAACTCTATCCGCTCGGTGTTCGTTTGGTGCAGCATCGCCCCCCGCCGGTGGCCTATCCGCCATATTTTCCGCCACTGATGCAAATTTACTACAAAGGCCTGCTCGATAAAAACGAACTACAGACCTGTGACATGCCCTGGGCGGGAGCCTGGTATGGTGATCGTTTGTCCCTTTGGCTGCCCAAGAATCGCGAAGACTTCAACAAAGTGAACAGCGACGTATTCCCCATTAGCGCCTTTTGGCTCACCCAAGTCAGTATGCGCAAGGAGGTTCGCAACGGCGAATATGGCGACTGGGCAAACTTGATTGAGCAGTTGGACACCGCCCTGTATCTGGGGGGAAAAGACCAAACCGAATACCAAAAAACCCTGGCCAATGCCCTGACCCAGCCGCAAGGACTGAATCAACCCCTACCCTATTTCTGGCCATACCGGATTTTCGGCAGTGATTACTACTACTACTTTTCCAGCAAGTCGCAGCTGTATAATTTGTTACAACAAAGTCAAAATAAACAATAAACCACGGAATTTACCGATTTTTTATGTGTTTTATTGGAAAAATACTTTGACTTTCGTGTATTTTCGCACATAAAACATACATCAATTGTAATAGTTACTTTTAGCCGATTTTTGAAGTAACCAATTGATAGTGTACAGATTATAGGTAGGCGAATTTATGAATATAGCAAAACAAGCATTAACGCTGGCTTTTTGTGCTGCTGCGATTCCATTTTTCTCTCAAACATCCCTAGCTGATGACAGCGTTTCTGCCGGTCAGATGGGCGCGGGTAAACCCTTCATCATCTCTGCCGGGGTTCGCCAAGGGTATGACGACAATATTTATACCACCCCGAACAACGAGCAGGCGAGCATGTTCACCACGATTTCACCCGATTTCTGGCTGAAATACCCCATGGAAGACACCACCATCGAAGCCCGTTATATCCTTGACGCCAAATACTATTGGGACCGCCCGGAAAGCAGCGACTGGGATTTCAATCACAACTTTAACATGCATATCTCGCATGATTTTAATTCCCGCATGAATCTGGACATCCGCGATCAATTCGTCTACTCGCAAAGCCCGCAGGCCGGCACGAATAACCAAATTGTTCGCTACCTTGGCGATGGCTATATCAACAACGCCTCCGCCGCCCTGACCTACGCTTGGACCACCCAGTTCTCGACCGTCACGACTTACAACAATACCTTTAACAACTACAATGATGAGAACGTCAACTTTGACAACAATTACTTCCGCAACGGCGTCAGCCAGGACTTCCGATACGCGTTTCTGGACACCACAACGGGTGTATTGAACTTTACCTACGATAATTACGATTACGGCTACCAACACTTGAAGACCTATGACAGCTATATCCTGACCGTTGGCGCTGACCATTACATCATGCCGACTTGGTTGATCAGCGGTCGCTTTGGCGCGCAAATGGTAAGTTACGAAAATTCGGATATTTCTGAAAGCGTCAATCCTTATGTCAGCTTGAAATCAGTATGGTATTATCTGCCGAAATCCTCCTTTGAGGCCAGCTACACCTACCAGACCGGCATTACCGATAATGGTAATTACGCCACTTCCGAAGGCCATCAGATCAACTTTGGCGTAACCCATTACTGGACTCCGAAGTTCAACACCGCCGCAGGTGTCCTGTTGCTCTTTAACAACTTTGACAGCAGCCAAGCCTTGTTCGGCATGGTATTCCAAAATAACATGCACGAAACCACCATTCAGCCTTACTTCCGTGCTGGATACGATATTACCAATTGGTTTTCAGTCGAAGCCGGTTATCAATACACCACGGTTTCCTCTGGCGACCCAAGCCGCCCTTACTGGGATAACCAGTTCTACATCGGTGTACGCGGTTCTTACTAATTATCCTTCCTACCCCCCGGGGCAGAATGATAATTCAGCACGTTCAAGAGTTGCTAATGCCGGCTTATTGTTGTTATACTAAATTTTTATCATTATGCCGGATCATTCAGACGAAGTAACTCTTCATTTTAGCGACTATTGGAGGATTGTAAAAAATCGCTGGCCGATCATTCTGACCATTTTTATCCTGGTTGTCGGTACCGCTTATTTTTATTCCCGCGGTCTTACCAAGATTTACTCGTCCTATGTAACCGTGCAGGTCGACAAAAAGGGGCAGGATGAAACCATCTTTAAGAATAATCCTGAAAATTTCGGCGTCGATCCGGTATTTCTCCAAACCGAATTTGAAATCATCAAGTCCAAGACCGTTTTGTATCCGGTCATTGAACAGCTTAACTTGAAGAGCGTCATTTCCCAACGCTTCGGGGTTGAAAATTTAACTGACGACCAAGTCTATCAATTTTTCCTGCGCCAATACCTCAATGTACAACAATTTCGCAGCACCAAATTGATCGAAATTGACGTGGAAAGTCCCGATCCCGCACAAGCAGCCGAAATCGCCAATACGATTGCCGCCCAGTATGAAAAGTACCGTATCGACAAATTGCAGGAAGGCATCAACAACGCCATTGCCCCATTTAAGGACAAGGTTGAAGAGCAGGAGAAACTTGTTGCGGATTTAAATGCCAAAGTCGGAACCATCAGGGAAGAACGCCGCAAAAAACTGGGGCCCGATTATGTTATCGCCGGCGGAGCCACACAGCAAGGCAGCGCATCCTTGTTGGACATGCAAATCCAAAACCAGGAAGCCAAGGTTGCTTCAGCTAAAACAGACGCCACGGTTAAAATCGCGCTCTACAATAAAATCAAAGATCTCAGCATTCAAGACTTGGAAAATATCCTGCCCGCCATCAACAAGGAAGATCAGAATATTTCAAATCTCCGGCAAACTTACCTTTCCAACCAATCCTATATCATTTCCCTGCAACAACAGGGGCTTGACGCCGAGCATCCGAAGGTCAAGTCAGCGGTTGCGGCATTGGCAAAAACCCGTGATCAACTCGACAAAGCCATCCTCGGCATGCGCGAAGGCATCAAATACGATTCCGAAGTTTCCCAGCAAACGGTATCCGCCATGGAAACCGAGCTTAAAATGTTGAAAGACCAGCGCCGTCAAACCGATCCCAGCGACAGCTGGGTTGATCTGGAACAAGCCCAGCGCGATTTGGAGTCGCAACAGCAAATTCTCAACCTGCTAAAAGCCCGCTATCAACAGGAAGTTATCGACAACCAAATCAAGGCCTACCCGGTCACCATCATCAACCAAGCGGAATCCAATCCCCGCCCGATCAAACCGAAGCTGTTGCTAATCATGATCGCGGCCGTTGCTGCAGGTTTGTTCCTTGGTGTTTCTTTGGCGTTCTTCATCGAATATCTGGATACCAGCATCAAGTCTCTGGACGATGTGGAACGCTATCTCAAGACTTCCGTGGTCGGCGTTATCCCCGATGATGTGGACCCTTTGATCAACGAAGGAGCAGATTCCCCCAATGGTGAGGCATATCGCATTTTGCGTGCAAAAATCGACCTGAAGGGCAAGGAAGACGGTGCCACCACCTTGACCATCGTCAGCGGCGGCCCCGGCGAAGGCAAATCGACCACCATTTTCAATCTGGCCTACGTTTGTGCCTACAGCGGCATCAATACCCTGTTGGTCGACGTCGATTTCCGCCGGCATTCGCTTGATAAAATCCTCAATGTGGAAAACCAGCCGGGTTTGGCGGATTTCCTGATCGGCAGCACTCCTTTGCATGATTGCATCCGCAGCACGGATGTTCCCAACCTGCATATCATCACTTCCGGTAAACTCCCTTCCCACTGCATGGGCGCCCTCAGCCCCGCCAAGATGGCGGAAATTATTGCCACGCTGAAACCTTATTACGAAGTCATCCTTTTTGATGCCCCGCCAATTCTTGGCATTAGCGATGCAGCCGTGGTCGTCCATGAAGTCGACATGACCCTGCTGGCGGTCCAGCACCGCCGCTATCCGCGGCATATCTCCTTGCGGGCCAAGAACGCGATCACCGAAATGCAAGGGCGTTTTGTGGGTGTGGTACTTAACAAGGTTCAGTTGCGCAGTGACGATTCCTATTATTACTACACCAGCTATTACGGTTACGAGGAAGGCTACGACAAGGCTTCCAAGAAAAAGCTCAAGAAAGTCCGCAAACAGGCCAAGCAAAAAAAAGGACAGGAAACCAATACTTCCGGCTCGACAGGTTCGGACGCCGAGCAATATTAGTCGTTTTATGACGCGTTATTCATTTCTCACCATCAGCGCCCTCATGGTCGGTGCGTTCTTGTTCATCGGTTGCTCGGGTCCGAAAGCCGATGTCAATTCAACCGATGTTTCGGCCAGCAGCCAGTATGGCAATCCGGATGACCCAGAATACAATCTGATCCGCAAAGGAGATGCCCTCACCATCCAACTCAGTGGTGTACCGGTCGAGGATCAAGCTACTTATCCGGTCAAGGTTGACGATAATGGCAACGTTTCCATGCCGATGATCGGCAATGTCAAGGCAGCCGGCGTTACTGTTGCCGACCTCAAAAATACCATCGAGACCCTCTACAAAAGCAACCGCATTTACACCAATCCCAATATCACCATTTACACCCAGCAGGAACGTTACGTCAGCGTCAATGGTGAGGTCAAAACCCCGCAACAAATCATCTACTATCGCGGCATTACCGCCCTTACCGCACTCGCCCAGGCCGGAGGATTCACCGACTACGCCAACCGCAGGAAATGCAAACTGCTGCGCGGCGACAAGGTAATTGAATTTAACGCCCAGGAAATCCAAAACGACCCGAAAAAGGACATTCCGCTATTGCCGAATGATCGTATCCAGGTTGACCGCAGTATCTTTTAATCCCGTCATGGCCGCCAAAACCACCAAACGTTCACCTGCCGCTAACAACGAAGACATTACCTTGGCCAAACTCTGCGCCGAATTCGCCGCGGATAAAAAAGCCAATAACCCGGTCATCCTTGACTTGAGCGAACTCAACGGCCCGGCCTCCTATTTCCTGATCTGTTCCGGCGAATCGGAACCCCAGTTAAAGGCCATTGCCGAGTCCATCACCGGCGGCCTGCGCGACAAGCACGGCATCCGCGCTATTAGCGCCGAAGGCCGCAATACCAGCCAGTGGATTGTGCTGGATTACGGCAGCCTGCTGGTGCATATCATGCATGAGGAAAAACGCGCTTTTTACAATCTGGAAAAACTCTGGCGCGACGCCAAGACCGTTTCATTCTGATCCTTGTGGTTAGCGTCCCGTTTCGCCATTAGCGACAGCCCTTACATTTCTTCCAAAGTCTGGATGCCCAGCAGATACAATCCACGTTTCAATACGTCCCCCGCCAGCTGGCAAATATGCAACCGGGAGTTTTTTAACGACTCGGACTCCGCTTTCAACACCGGGCAATGTTCAAAGAAGCGGTGGAACAATGCCGCGGTTTCAAACAAATAACCGCAAACATGATGTGGCCGGTATTCCTGGGCCGCCACTTGCACAATGTCGCCAAACGCCAGTAGTTTGCGCGCCAAATCCTGTTCCGTCGGTTCCTGTAATTCAAATTTGGCCAGGGGGGCCAACGGCGAACCCGCTTTGCGCAAAATCGACCGGGTACGGACGTAGGCATTCAACAAATACGGCGCGGTATTGCCGTCAAACGCCAACATGCGGTCCCAGTCGAACACATAATCGAGATTACGGTTCTGCGCCTGGTCGGCGTATTTCAATGCGCCAATGCCGATCACCTTCGCCATTAGCGCCGCCTGTTGCTCGGAAATCTCACTGCGCTTTTCACGCAAAATCTTCGCGGCGCGGCTTTCCGCCTCATCCAATAGATTACGCAGCTTAATCGGCGTACCATCCCTTGTTTTTAGTGGCTTATTATCCGCACCCATGATCGCCCCGAACCAGACATGCTCAAAATCCTGCCTGTCATAGCCCCAGCGCCTGGCCGTGGCGAACAATTGTTTGAAATGCAGCTGTTGCCGCCCGTCGGTGACATACACCAGCGTATCGGCGGCAAATTCCTGTTCACGGTAACGAATGGTCGCCAAGTCCGTGGTGGAATACAATGCCGCCCCGTCCGATTTACGCACCAGAAACGGATGATCCTTCAATTCCGGTTCGTCAAAATAAACCACCGCCGCCCCCTTGTCCTCCTTGGCGATGCCCTTGGCCAGCAATTCCTCTACCACTTCGTTCAGCCACGGGTTGTAAAAACTCTCCGCCAGCGTGTGGTCAAAATGGGTATCCAGCCGTTCGTAAATCTGGTCGAATGCCGCTTGCGACAACTCGCGGAATTTCTTCCACAACGCCACGTTTTCCTCATCGCCATTCTGCAGTTTCACCAACTCCAACCGCGCCGCTTCCATCAACGCCGGATCCGCCTCACAGGCCTTGTGGGCGTCCTTGTACAAACGCTCCATTTCCCCAATGGCATTGTCCACCGTTAGCGCCGGCTTGCCCGCCTGCTTGTAACCGAGAATGATTTTGCCAAATTGCGTGCCCCAGTCGCCGATGTGATTATCACGAATCACCCGGTGGCCTTGCGCTGCCAGCAACCGCGCCAAAGTCTCGCCCAGCACCGTACTACGGATATGGCCCACATGCATTTCCTTCGCCACGTTGGGTGCGCTGAAATCAATCACCACTTTTTTGGCCGTTGGCGCCTGTGCCACACCCAAATGCGGATCGTCCCGCAACGCTAATAGCGAGGCCGCGACAGCCTCCGCAGTAAACGTAAAATTGACAAAACCCGGCCCGGCAATCTCCACCTTCGCCAAATTCTCCCGTTTGCCAAACAAGTCCGCCAGTTGCTGCGCCACCTCGCGCGGGTTCTTTTTCAGGCCTTTACCGGCCACCATGGCGATATTGGTCTGAAAATGACCAAAACGCTCGTCCTGGCAAGCCTTGACCCAGGGTCCCCCGCTAATGGCGAGCCCGTTGGTTTTGATCCAATCCTGAATGGCTGATTCGAGATGAGTATGCAATGACATGTCGGTATTCTTTAATCAAAGCTGATGACTATACAGGACAAGGACGAAAATGCCAGCTTGTACAATTGCCGCAGTTGCCCGGCGCAAAACAGGTAACTTTGCGAAAAACAACCCCATAATTCCCGTCCTCCCTGCCGCCAGGAACCGGGTTCCAGCCAAATCCACAACAACACGCCAACAATCAGCAAATTGCATAATAAAATCACCACGATGGAAAAGAAATAGCCCTGCGAGGCGAAATCCGGCTGGTCGGTTTTCAACAGGCTGGCGGTGAAGCACAAATGAAAGGCCCAGCACAAGCCCCAGAACATGATAAAAGCCCATTCCCAGGTCGCCAACGGCGCTGGCCAAATCCAACGGGCAACAAACCACAACAAGCCCACCATTAGCGGATAAAATGGCACAATATAAGGAGACAGGGCAATCCATGCCGACATCTTGTCGGTCGCCACATGCCCGCCCCCTGAACTGACCTTGAATTCCGAAACCCGCCCCCCGCTCATCAGCACCGCCAGCGCATGGGTCGATTCATGACCGAATACATACAGCCAGTTCCAGCGTGGCAGGGTGAAATAAACACAGGTCATGGCCGAAAAACCGATGGCGAAACTCCCCAGATTGGTCCAGGGAATTTTCTCCCATTGCCCGGCGTGCAGCCAGATCACCCTGCAAAGAAAATGTCCGGCGGCGAACAAAGCCGGCAGCAACAGCAGGGCAATAATGGATTTTAGGAACTTCACGGCTTGACATTATCGCGTGGATTCAGAATAGTCATGTGCAAATATGGCAAACACTAAGTCAGCAGCAAAGAGCGCGCGCAGCAGCCAGCGCCGTCGCACTGTGAACAAAAACAGCAGTGCCACCTACAAACAGGCTGAAAAACAACTTCGCGCCCTGGTCGCCGGTGGTAAAAAAGACGAGGCGGTAAAACTCCTGCCGAAGGTTTACGCCACCCTTGACAAAGCCGCGAAAAAGAAAACCGTTCATAAAAACAAGGCTAACCGCAGCAAGTCCCGCCTGGCCAAGTTGGTAAAATAATTATTTGGTTTAAAACCAACCCAACGCAGCGATGGTTTTTCATAACTGTCGCTGCGTTTTTTATTGCCCTGCTTGGCCAACCACGACCCTGCATGGAAACAAAAAAGGCGGGAATTGCTTCCCGCCTTCTCAAAATCGTCGTTGGCGATTAGCGTTTGCCGTCGAGCAGCTTGGTCAACTTCTCGGCATATTCCGGCACCTTCACCTTGCCCTCGATAATGTCGCGAACATAGATATTGGCGCCATAAGCCGCCTTGATGGTGTCATCCTGGATGCTGAGCGAGGAACCGCCAAAGGTGGCGCCGCCATAAACACCGGAATCGGCCTTGTACATCTTCACATCCACGTCGGAGAGCAAACCGCCTTCACCTTCCTTGGCCGTATCAGCGCCGGCAGTGCCGTCTGCCTGGGCATTCCAAGCCAGCTTGCCCGGATGGGTGAAAACCTGCACGGCCTTGTCCGAGTTTAACAGAATGATCGCCTTGGTGTTGGAACCGCCAATTTGCGCGCCGAAACTGCCGCCGCTAAAGCTGACCGGGATAGGTGCCGACCACGAAGTCATGCCAACCGCTCCGCTCAAGCCTTTTTTGATTTTGACCAGCACCACGCCATCGCCGCCGGTGCCGCCAATGATGAAACCGCCCTTGGTAATATCGGTAATTGCGACGCCCTTGGCCTTGGCCAATTCATCAGCGGGAATTGGCGATGTGGTCCCTTGGCGGGCCGAAAGAATATCGACTGATTGTTTTACCAAATCCGGCAAAGCGGCCGCACGGAGCGAAGATACGGCCGAAAATGCCAACATACCAACTACACTCAACCCGACAATCTTACCAATCTTTGATAATTTGATCATGGCTAAAACATAAGTGGAATAAACCATTTTGCAACGGCGAATATCGCCCTTAAAACTATTTATCCCCCGTTAGTTGAAATCCTTAACCAGATTAAACGATCGACTAGAATTGGTGTCGATAACCAAAATTAATATTCCACGGAACATCATATTTGTCACCAAACGCCGCCTCGTAATCCAGGTGAAATTGGTCAACCTCGGTCATTTGAAACACCAAACCCGCACCACCCACGCCATGCAATCCATCAGTATTAGGACGCCACATATCTTCCGGGTCTCCTCCTATGCGAACCTGTCCACCAGAGCTGATCTGTTCCATAGCTCCAATCTTTATATATGGTTGCAAAGTGGAACCCTTGTCATGAACCTTAAACGTCCAGCCTGTTCGGATGCCACCCCAAAATTGACCAATATCCGCGTCCGAAACCGCCACATCCACCTGTTCCCGTGTGGTGTAATTTTCATTGAACAGCCTCACATACGAAGCCTGAACGCTCGGCTCGATGAAATAACCGTTATCGAATTTAAAGCGTTTGCCAAATTCCAATGAAGCACCGCCAGCCCAGGTGCCGTAGCTGCCATGGTCATCAAAATAACCATAGGTGTCATAGCTATTGTCAAAATACTGCCCCTTGGTCACCAGATCAGCATACCAACCATCCTTGTTTACCCAAGTGCTATAAAAGCCGGTATAATAACTATTAGTTTCCCCTTCACTGCCCTCGAAATTGAAATCGCGCTGGGCACCGCCATATCCCACAAAATAACCCAGCATGATCGCATTATTGGCATCAATCTTCCAAGTCTTGTCCGCCCCGATATCAATGCCATACAAATAATCGGTAAATCCATTGACCCCGCTAATACCCAAATTTGCATTAGCCTGACGACCATAAGATCTCACCCAAAAATCCACACCCAGTTCACCGGCACTCTTTTTGCCCGCAATGTAATCGGCTACCGATAAATCATCCTGAAAACGTACCTCACCCATGCGTTTCATGATATTGTCCATCTGGGTAAACCAAGCCATCGAGGTGGCACCTGCGGTATTGATGATCGCCCCGCCCGCCCCCAGATATTTCTCCGAACGCAAATACCAATTTCCCCCGTTACCATCAACGTCGCCGTAAAATAAGTTATACAAATACAATCCAGAACCAATCGGACGATCCAGAACAAAGGCATTCGGATCGCTATTGCCACTGACTTGGATCATCTGGACTCCGTCACCGGTGGTTTGACCACCCTGGCCACCCACGTTGCGGAGATAGATCCTTGTCTGACCGGAAGTGTCTCCATTAACAATTAACTTGTCCACAATGCTGCTGTCCCCGCGCAAGGTGGTGTTCATATATAAACCGGCGTTGTTGCCAATATAATTCCCATTGATCGTCAAATTATGTCCACCGTTACCACCCAAACGAATGGAACCATAGTTGTTGACATCCCCGGTAGTGCTGAAATTGGCATTAGCGTTATTCAAGGTCACCGTCGTCCGCATGGCGATGGTGGTGTTACCTTGGTAATCGTTCACCCCGTTGATGGTCGTGCTGCCACCGCCATTGACCGCGTCACCAATGGTGATGTCTCGCGGGTTGACACTGGTAATCCTACCGATGGTATTATTACCCCCGAGATTGAGATTGGTGGAACCTGAACCCAAGGCCAGTTCACCCACATTCAAACGCGCTCCGTTTTGAATATCCAAGTTAGCCACGCCGTCCGAATTGGCTGCCGTTTGCAAAATCCCGCTGACATTCACCTGTCCTCCACTTTCCACGCGCAAAGATGCTGAACCGGACGCAGCAAAATCAAGG
Organism: Verrucomicrobiales bacterium; assembly: GCA_031256975.1. Taxonomy (GTDB): domain Bacteria; phylum Verrucomicrobiota; class Verrucomicrobiia; order Methylacidiphilales; family JAAUTS01; genus JAIRPN01. The sequence continues at coordinate 301,590 of JAIRPN010000016.1, forward strand.
TTGCCCGACGTATTCCACTGGCTGTTGCCTGACACGGAAACATCTCCCTTCGCCCCGGCACCGGCAGCGACCGAAGCGTTCTTGTTGCTGACCACGGAACCGTTAGTCACCTGCAAGGAGCCGCTGCCGGACCCCCACAGGTTAAGAGAGCCCGAATGTACCCATCGGGAATCATTGACCTTGATCATCACATTGCTAGCCGTGTAGTCATCGGCAATACTCGCGTTGTGATCCGTCACCACGCTGCCTTGGATATTCAATCCGCTTTGCCACCCCATGCTGAAATTGCCATTGGTATTCCAGCTGGCATTGATGACATTGACGGTGCTGGAACCGTAGAACGAGGCATCGGCATTGGACAACAGACCTTTATCTAAAATATCAATCACCCCCGAATACGCACTGATGGAACCGCTGTTGATCATCTGCGAACCGGAACCGCTGATCCTCAAATAGGAGGTGTCATCATAGGATGCGCCACCGTTGAAAAACAAATTGCGATTGGTCACCGTTGAACGTTCCTCAATCGTCAACGAGCCGCCGCCATACCCGCCGATAATCAAGTCACCGACGGAATTGTTCCATGTCGAGGTACCGGTCAATGACATCACCGCCGGCAGATAGCTGTAATAACCATAACTATAATTACTGCGGATCGTCGAGGTACCGCTGAGCGTGGTAAGCGAAGCCCCATGCTCCAAGCGCAACTCGGGAGGCACACCGTTGCCATAATAAGACACACCCGTACCGACATTCAAAGTGGTGATGGTAGTCGAAGTGGTCAGCCGCACATAACCCGAATCATCGATACCCACCACATCGGAAGCTCCCGGCATCTTGGTGCCATAAATCATATTCCCCGATCCGTCATCATAATACCAATTGATATTGGCATTCCAAGTATGCTGGTAAGAAGCATCACTGTCACTGCCCCAGCCCCACCAATAAAATTGATCGGCCCGTGCGCCACTCACCAACAGCAAAGCTACCAAAAAACCGATTCCAGCCACCTTTTTCATAATCATTCTCTTTATCCTCAGACATCCCCTCCCAAACGGGTATTTACACCTATACGCGGGGAAATTGTTGTAAACGAGTCACCGCCAATCGACAATTTAATTCAATCGCAATGATTATGATTTAAGGAAAGATTGCGGGTTAATTAACAAACTAATAGATCAAATAATATTGAAAGTCGGTTTGATAGTTAAATATCCCGCCAAAAACGCATATGAATAATGGCGCTAACAAGCCAAATCGTGGGATAAATACCTGTCGCTACGGGGCAAAACGAGCCAATCCTACCAACCTTCGGCAACCTGACGAACAATGCTTTGGGCCAATTTTTGACTGGCCAAAGGCATGGCTTGACGCTCGGCTTCAACGTTGTCACCGCCAAGATCAAAGTTGGGTACGTAATAGTCGGTGGAACCCTGGAATTCCACATCCTTGAAAATAACCTTGCCGGTCAGATTATTGGTCAGGGTGGCTTTCGCGGTTAGTGTTCCGCGAAACTGGGTGGTCTGGGTGGTGTTATCTGGATTGGTATTCACCGAAGTACGGTCAAACTTGGTCACCACCACCGTTAGCGTCGCCTCGGAAGAACCCGCCCGGTCGGTCTGGTAAGTGCCGTCATTGCCGAACTCATGAATGATGGCATTGGTAATCATCGGCTGCAGGTATGGCGTAAAGGTCTCGTTCTTGACCATCGGCACCCAGATGTTTTTCACGTTTTTCATGTCCCCGGAAGGGATGTTGCCCAGTTTGTAACCGGCACAGCCGAGCAGCAAAATCGGCAACGCTAACCATGAACTACGCAATAAGGATTTCATAAAACGGGTGGAGTATCGGGTCTTTCCTTGCTCACGTCAACCGGTTGTTGCTCGCTGCCGGTGGAACTTGCAGGATTATTTTGCACCGGCGCGGACTGCGATGCGGGCTGGTCCTGACTCAGGGTCGCGGCTTCCGGTTTCTTGAACATCGGCGACTGCCCGCTCTGGATGTTCTTGATCTTCTCGATCTGTTCCTTGGCATCCGCCGCCAACTGGGTGTTCGGCCCCTGCTGAATGACGTCATTGAAATAGATTAACGCAGCCTTATAGTTTTTCTGTTTCTCATAGAACAGAGCAATGTTGTAGGATCCCTGCACCCGGCGTGAGCTCAATTCATTGATGTAAATATGCGCCTGGTCCGTTTTTTCACTGTTGGGGAAGCGTACCAGGAAATCCTGGAAGGCATCGATGGACTTCTGGGCTGCACTTTGGTCATAATCAGGCTGGCTGGAAGCTTGGTACCAGGCATAGCCGATTTGGTACTGCGCCGCCGGAGCCAAATCACTGCCGGGATATTTATCCAACAATTTATTGTAAGCCGCGATAGCCTCCGACCAGTTCTTCTGGTGCTCACGGGCCAAACCGATTTTAAAATAAGCCTGAGGCGCATACACACCATAAGGAGCATTCTTGATTACCGTGTTGAAAATATCCACGGTCTTGTCCATCGACGGCAATAACGGAATCTTCCAGATTTTCTGCGGTTCACCGCTCAGAAACAGATTGCCGATGGAAAATTCGCGCTCAATCGACAAGTCAAAGTACTGGCTGGCCGGATATTTCTCGACCACCTTTTGGTAGGCTTTGTAGGCGTTCCAAAACTCGCCGCGCTTCTCCAGCATGAAACCGACCTTGAACTGGGCCTCGCCCGCCGAGGTCGACAGGGGCCAGCGACGCACAATGGTCTGGTAAGCCTGCAAGGCACCCTTGTAATCCTCCTTGGCCTCCATATTACGGGCCAACTGCAAGGCCGCCTTCGCGTCGCTCGCTGCCAGCGATTCACCACTGCTTTCGTTGGTCCAGCCCTCGCCCGGTCGCCAAACCAAGGCAGCCGGACTCACGGCAACCAGAGTAAGCCATAGGCAAAGCGCCCCAATGTGGGTTTTATTCATTCTGAAATATGCTAAAGAAGAAGATGTATTGGTCAAGAATGGGATTTCGCCCTTGGATTTTCACCCGGGGCAACCTAAAACGGAAGGCGACTGATGAAAATAAGGCTGCACAGCTTGATTCCGGCATTAACGGCATTTTTCGCCATTAGCGCCGACCTGTTGGCGCAACAGGAGCCGATGAACGAAATCCCGACCGCTCCCGTGGCCGTCGACCACGGCCATACCGGCGCCGCCGTCGACCCGTCACACCCCATTGCCCTGCAAATCATCTCCCCCCGCAACAACGAAATCATCGACAGCCCCCCCGTCGACATCTTTTTCGACCTGAAAAACTACGAATTGTCGGAAAACGGCAACGCCCTGCGCGTGATCATCAACAACCAGCCGCCCCTCACCCTTTATTCCACCACCCGGCCGTTAACCCTCAACAGTATCCACGACGGCGGTCAGACCATCCGCGCTTTCGTCGTGCGACCCGACGGCACCATGATCCGCGAAGCCGGGATCGCCATCACCCATTTCTTCGTGCGTAAAAAGGATTTCCAGAACTTCGTTGACCAAAACAAACCCTATCTCACCGTCAATCTTCCCTCCGGCGACAGTTACGATACCGATATCAACGGCCAGCTCTGCGTCGACGTCCTGCTCAACAACCCCGTCCAAGCCGCCAACTACAAAATTCACTACAGCATGGAAGGTTACGAAGGCTTCCTGAATGGCAAAGAAGTCGCCTATTGGCCGAATGTCGCCATCGGCAAACACAAATTGCTGGTTGAATTGCTCGATACCAACGGCAGGCCCGTACTCGGTCCCTTTAACCGTGTCGAACGCTATTTCGAAATCCGACAGCTGCTTAAGGCTGCGCCCATGCCCGGCGACACCACTCCCGCTCCGGCCACCAGCAGCCAGCCCGACTGATCCTCAATGGTGCCAGCCCTGCCAGGCGGCAAAAGCCACAAATCCGAAAACAACTAATATTTTCAATACAAACACCAACAGCGCCAGATAACTCACGGTCAATCCCGCCAGCGCCAGCCCGGCCCCTTCCTGCTGTCCTGCCGAATTCTTAATCTGCGCCCGCGCCAGATGCCCGCAAATGATCCCCGCGATGGCCCCGATAAATCCGAAAAAACCGCAGATCAACGCCATTGGCAATGAAACAATCCCCACCACCAGACTCACAATCGCCAACGACGAGGTCTGCGGTATGGCAGGGGGAGCAACAAGCGGCGGCGGAATTTCGCCATTAGCGGCAATCTCTTGGAGGAAACCCAGCGGCTTCCATTCCGCCAGGCCTTCATGCCAAGCCAGATCAAACTTCGAAATCTCGCCGTTAGCGAGCTTCTGTTTTATCTCCGCAACAGAAAACGGCCCCAGTTTCTGCCCATTCTTGCCAATGAATATTTGTTCTATGTTCATTGTTTTCCTGGCTCCAACATGTGTTCAAATACAATTTCCTTTTCCACCGCTGCCGAACCATTGACATATCCAATCGCTCTGCCTCTCCTGCCACTAAATCGATCATAAACCAACATACTTAGTCCCGGAGAATCCACAGCCAATCCGTTCACATAAACATAATCAATCTCATCTGGATGCGACGCTAATGGCGAACTCAACACCTTCTTTTCGATCAACCCCTCCTTCACCAATTCCTCCAAGTTTGGCGGAAATTTTCCATCATGCTTATCGGCATACCCATGGCAGGCTGTCACAATCTGTTGCACATTATGCATGGAAGCCACTTCCTTGGCTTGCTCTAACGCCACATTGATTGCGGGAATCGCCAACCCTGCTAACAGTGAAGTAAAAAAGAGTGTCACAAAAGAAACATAGCCTAACACTAATCCCGCTATCGCTAATCCATTCCCCGTCAACGTCCCGTTGGACTTCTTGATCTTCGACAATGCCAGATGACCGCAAATCACCGCCGGGATACCGCTGATGAAAAACAGGCAAAATGGCGACAAAAGCCCCAGAATGAAACTGACAATCGCCAGTCCTGATTTTTTGCTTTGCGGCAATTCGGGAGGATTAACGGACAGGGAAGCAACATCGTTCATGCCGCCAGCATACGAACTTCAACCGCTCTAACAACTCCAAAATCCGGCGCTAACCGTCAACCCTTCACTTCGCCATTAGCGGCCTGCTTTTTATGGTGCGAGAAGTGCAGGTAGATGTTGTACAGCGTGAAGCCACAGGGAAAGGCGTTCATGATGATGCCGACCGAATCGTTCTTACCCCAGATGAAATAGGACAATGCGCAGGCGCTGCCGACGAAGCTCATGTACCAGAAAATGATCGGCAGCACCGGTTTCCTGGCGAAATAGGAAATCAGCGCCTGCACCGCCCAGCGGCCTCCGAACATCAAGGCACCGATCCAGCCAATGACTTTCCACGGCGTGAACTCGATGATGTGGTGAAAAAACTGGATGGTAAACAAAGTGTTATTCATGACGATAAGGATCTTTCTTCCAGAGGATTTGACGTTTGATGTACCAACCGACGCCGATCAGGTCGTAAATCCCGCGCAAGGCACGACCGCCGATCGTATACTTGGAAACCCCGAACTGGCGCGGGCGGTGGTTCACCGGGATTTCATAAATCTTCTTTCCGGCCGAGCCAAGCAGCGCCGCAATGTAACGGTGCAGGCCGTTGAACGGGATCAAATGCTTCACACACTCGCGCTTCATCGCCTTCAGCGAACAGCCGGTGTCACGAATTGGGTCCGGCAACACGGCACGGCGGCAGCCATTGCCGATTTTCGACGCTAACCGCCGCGCGAAATTGTCCTGCCGCTTGGCACGATAACCGCAAACCAAATCGTATTCGCCGATTTTCTCCAACAGCTTGCCGATGTCGTGCGGATCGTTTTGCCCGTCGCCGTCCAGCATCACGCAGACCTCGCCATTGGCGGCTTGCAGTCCGTAGTACATCGCGGCGCTTTGTCCCAAATTCTTGCCGTTGCCAAGGTAACGCACGCCGCTAATGGCGCGGATTTTTTCCGCCGTGGCGTCGCTGCTGCCGTCGTCCACCGCGATAATCTCGGCATCCGGCTGGCATTCGCGGATTTCACGCAACAACGCCTCGACGTTTTCTTCCTCGTTGTAAAAGGGGATGATGATGGAAACTTTCATTGCTCTGCTTCGTGATTGGGCGGCGCCTCGCCATTAGCGTCCTCGCCGTCGTAACCGCCGAACTGGCGGCACAGGTAAAAGGCGAATTTCTTGACATTGCGCCCGCGATCAGTGGTGTAGGCCACCTTGAGCAACTCCACCTTGCGGAACTCGCGCTTGAGCTGGCCGGGAACATCCTCGTTCGGATTCTGCGTCACGTAAATCGCCGACTCGTTGGAAAAACCGTCGCCGTAATTCGACCAGAAGGAATACTGGTTCTTGATGCCTTCCGCGTTGACGATGTAAGTCTGCGGGCGCAACGGGTGATAGAACGATACCAGGCTGGCGGTGCCGTAATCGCTGGCTATAATGAACGACGCACCGTGTTCCTTTTGCAAATCGTAAACCTGTTGTCCCAAACTCGCCCAGCCGCGCACACGGTCCATCGGGTCCTTCTTCAACAAAGGAGTCGGCATCCACGCGCCAAGTTGCAGCACCGTGGTCATGAACAGCGCCACCACCACGCCGCTAATGGCGAATAAGCGCAACAGGATGCTTTTACGAATCCATTTGCGCCAGACAAACACCGCGAGGATGAACCCGCTGAAATAACATTGCACCACCCAGTTGGCCTCGGCCGACTTGTTCAAACTCAGGAAGGCATAAAACAAGAACAACGGCCAGAACAGCGACACCAGAAAATGCAGCCGCGGGTCGGGCTTCTCGGTGTACAACAAACGCCAGATTCCGGCAATCGCCGCGCTGAAAATGCCGATGAAAAACAGCGGCGAATAAGCGATGCATTGGCCGGTGAAAAAGTTGCTGATTTCCTTGAACGAAAAATGCCATTTGCTGTCGAGCGAACCGCGATGCCACAAATGTTGCACGGTGATCCAGTCGTTCTGCTGGTTCCAGATCACCACCGGCGCCATGCACAGGATGGCGGTTAGCGTCATCAGCCAGAAATTTTTTCCACCCAGCAATTTGCGATAATGCGGAGAGGTGGCGCAAAACAACAGGAAGCACAGCAATTGCACCACATTGGTATATTTGGCCAGCATACCCAAACCGACGCACATGCCCGCTAACAGCCAAAACGCCATACCTTGCTCGTCCTTAGCCCGCCAAAACGCCAGTGCCGCCGCCGCCCAGAAAAACATGCTGATCGGGTCGATGGTCATCAGGATACTGCCGATGGCGAACAGCGGAGTAATCACCGCTAACAGCAAGGCAAAAAAGCCCACCTGTCCGTCAAACAACTTGCGACCCAGCCGGTACAGGCAATAACCCGTGCCAGCCGATAAAGCCACCGTGAAAAAGCGGATGCCGAACACCGAGTCGCCAAACAAATGCGTCCCCAGCCAGATCACGCAGGCGACGCCGGGCCCCTTGCTGAAATAACTCCAATCCAAATGCTTGGACCACAGGAAATAATAGGATTCGTCGGCGATCAGCTCCAACTGCGTCACATACCACAGCCGGTACAACGCCACCAACGCGATCACCGTTAGCGCCGCCCGGTGCCAGGGCAGCGACCAGCCGCCCGGCAGCCGCAATTCAGCGGGAGCGTCCTGTTTCGAGTAATGCGGGATGCTTGTCATATAACTTGGGCGCCAGGCGCCGACCATAGTTCTGCCAGACTCTATCGGCTATGCAACACATTAGCAACGTGTAAGCCGCGCCCAGCAAAAATCCGGCCAGCGTGTCCGTCGGGAAATGATCGCCGGTGTACACCCGTGAAATCATCATCAGCACAGGCCAGAACAACAGCCACCACCAGCGCCGCCAGCCATAAATAAATAGAAACACCAACACCAGCGTCACATTGTTCGCAACATGCGAGGAGGGCATGCTGTTGGATTTTCCCTTATTATTGGAAACAATTTTCACTTCCGCGCCGGACGGATGCCAGCTCACCCGCCGCACCTCTTCCAACGCCTGATAAGGTCGCGAGCGTGCGACGGCGTGTTTCACCGAATTGGTGATTAGCGGGTCACCGACCGCCACGCATAACAGCGCCAGCAGCACAAACACCCGCCCCTTGAAGCCACCCCGCAACAAAAAACCCAGCGCCAACGCCAACAACGGCCATTTCATCACCCCGGCATTGCTGATCAACGGCATGAACCAGTCGAACACCGGATTAACCCAATGCGTGTTGATTTCACGAAACAGCCACAAATCCCCTGTTGCAATCCAATCCATCACAAGCCCTTCATCATTCAACATTTCCGCCCCAATGTCACCTTGATTTCAAGCGTCGCTCCGCTAGCCTGTTGCTCCATGCGCACCATCCATCTCCTGCTGCTCGCCATCTGCCTGCTGGCCGCTGGCGCTTACGCGGACCCCGACACCACCAAGAAAATTCCCGACCCCGAGACCCTGCAAAACCGCATGTGGCAATCCGGCCGCCTGCAGGATTTCCGGCTGGACGGCTTCCTGCACATCACCACCGCCAAGGGCAAGGATATCTACCACGCCGTCACCATGCGCACCCGCGACCGCATGATGGTGTTTGAGTTCAACGACAATTCCCTGCAAATCCGCGTCATCTTCATGCCCAACGGCAGCATCATCCAGAACCGCAAGGGCGCCAACAGCGACTGGGAACTGGTCACCGGCAAGGACCGTCTCGCCAAAATCCTCGATTCCGACATCGCCTACGAGGACCTTGGCCTGGACTTCTTCCGCTGGAGCACCGTCAAACCGGTCGGCATGGACAGCATCCTCACCCTGCCCGCCTGGTGCTATGAAAGCACCCCGCCGATTGTCAGCAATTACGCCAAGATCCGTTTTTGGGTCAGCAGCGAATATCTCGCCGTACTGCGCGCCGACGCCTACAACGCCAACAACGAGATCATCAAGCGCGTCGAGGTCAACGGCGTGATGAAAATCGAGGACGCCTACACCATCAAGGAAATGATGGTCTCCACCATGATTCCCGGGCGCGACCTGTCGCAAAGCCGCACTTACATCGAATTGCGCAAGGGACAAAAAGGCGCCTCCGGTTTATAAAACGAAACAAAACGTTGAACGACAGCGCGCTTGGCTTTAGTCTGCCAGGATGTCTGCAGCCGAGCCCTTACGACTGAAATTTGACCTGCACTGTCATTCGCGCTTTTCCGCCGACGGCATCTCGGAACCGGAAGCCATGATCGCCCGCGCCAGGGAACTTGGCCTGAGCGGGTTCGCCATCACCGACCACAATACCTGCGAATGCGTCGATTACTTCCTCGAAAAAGGCCTGATGAACGCCAACGGCGAGCCGGTTGACGGTTTCCTCATCATCCCCGGGCAGGAAATTTCCACCTCCGACGGCCATCTGCTGGCCCTGGGCGCGCACTTGCCGAATCTCAAGGGCATCTCCCCCGCCGAGGCGGTGAAACTGATCCACCAGCAAGGCGGCATCGCCATTCCGGCCCATCCCTTCGATTACTTCCGTTCCGGCATCCGCCAACCGATTCTCGACACATTAACCGACATCGACGCCCTGGAAGTTTTCAACGCCGCCACCACCTGGAAAAGTTGCAACCAAAAAGCCCAGGCCTATGCCGCTAACCGCCAACTCCCCATGACCGCCGGCAGCGACGCGCACCATCATCAGGCGGTCGGGCGCGCCTACACCATCCTGCAACCCGAACAGTTCAACCTTGCCTCGGTATTAGCGTCAATCAAACGCCCGGTCGGGCGCGAGGAACGTTACATCACCAAGAAAGACGCCTTCCTGAAAACCTGGAACCTGTTGCTGATGAAAATCAAGCGCGGCGGTGGCAGAGTTTGAACAACCATGATTTATTAACCGCATGAGATCCGGCCCCGCCACCCGAATTATCATCATCCTCAACTGCCTGGTTGTCGCCATTAGCGTGATCCTGCCGCTGGCGCGCTTGCCTGATTACGTGCACGAATGGATGCCGCTGCAGGTCGACTCGCTGTTGGCGGGTGCCTGGTGGGAATTCTTCACCACCATGTGGGTGCACGCGCCGTTCTACGGCTGGGGCGTGCTGCACATCGCGTTCAACATGATTACCCTCTCGATGTTCGGTCGATTCATCGAACAGGAAATTGGCATTCGCCGTTACCTCGCCCTGTACTTCATCTCCGGTTTTGTCGCCAGCCTGTGCTTCATCGCCGAAGCCTTGGTCCGCGCCCATTTCCTTGGCGACAGCCAGATGCTCGAGGTTAGCGTGATGGGAGCCAGCGGCGCGGTTAGCGGCGTGCTCGGCGCCTTCGCGGTGTTCTCGCCGCGCACGCCGTTGTATGTGATGCTGATTCCGATTCCGATCAAGGCGCGCACCGCCATCTGGGGCTTCATCATCGTTAGCGCCGTGCTGATGTTCACCTCATCAGCGGAGGTCATCGCCCATTCCGCACACATCGGCGGCGCGTTGACCGGCCTGCTGTTCGCCTGGCTGCTCAAGCGCCGTTATGCCGCCAACAACGAACCACCGCCGCTGCCATTGCCTTAAAATTTTCCGTGTATTCCACTGTTTCCATGGTTAAAAATAGGTGATGCTTCGCGCCTGCTTCAAAGATGTTCCCGCCGCCTGGACGGCCTATCTTGAATATTCCCCCGCCGCCGCCTCTGCGGTGCAGAACGGCTTGCATTTTGACGTTAATGACGAGCTGCTGCAATTGCACGGGCCGCGGCGTTTCAAGATCGCTTTTGCCGACGAAGCGGGAAAATTGTTCGGGCATCGCGAAAAACTCGAGGCGCTGGCGAAATTCAAGTTGCGACAACTGGTCCGCATCGGCTTCATCGAGTTCGCCACCGATACCTCAATCGAGAACAGCACCGCGGCGCTCTCGTCGCTGGCGGACTTTTGCCTGAACCAGTTGCTGGAATTCCACCGGGCCGATGCCAATCCGCTCAAGCTCGCCCATGACGAAACCATGCCCTTCTCCGTCATCGGTCTCGGCAAGCTCGGCGGCATGGAGCTGAATTTCTCCTCGGACATCGACATCATGTTTATCTACGGACACCGGCAGGGAGTGGACGAGTTTGACGAGCAGGAATTTTACAACCGGCTCGGCGAAAAGCTATCGCGCGACCTCTCGGTCAACACCGCCTGCGGGCAATTGTACCGTGTCGATCTGCGTCTGCGCCCGGAAGGCGACACCGGACCGGTGGCGCGCTCGGTGGAGAGCTACGAGGCTTACTACGCCGCTTATGGCGAAATCTGGGAACGGCTGGCGCTGCTGAAATCCCGCTGCTCGGCAGGTGATCCCGAGGTGTTTTACGAATTCTCGCAGATGCAACTGGCCTTCTGCTACGCGCGCAACCTGCTGCCGGAAGCCATCGCGGAAATCCCGCATTTGAAGGAACGCACCGAGAAGGAAATCGTCGGCAACAACGGCCTGAACACCCACGTCAAGCTCGGCATCGGCGGCATCCGTGACATTGAATTCTTCGTCAATGCCAACCAATTGCTGCTCGGCGCGCGTAACCCGACCCTGCAAAACGGCCAGACGCTCAAGGTCATCTCGTCCCTGGCTGACTTGAATCTGATCACCGCCGAGGAAGAGTCAACCTTGCACGACGGCTACCTGTTCTGGCGGCGGCTGGAGCACCGCATCCAGATGCGGGAGCATCGCCAGACACATTCGCTGCCGACTGACCAGGAAACCCTCGACAAGATCGCCCGCAGCCTGGACTACGCCAACGGCGAGGAACTGTGGCAGGTGCAGATGGAGTGGCGCAAAAAGATCCGCGCGATTTATGACAGCTTTTTCAACCCGTTGCGCAAGCGCGAGGCCGTCAGCCACGATTTCAATTTCGAATTCTGCAAGGACCCCGAGCAGGCCAAGCGCAACTGGCATTCGCTGGGCGCGGCCCAGGAAGGCTTCAACACCGGCAAACGCACGGAGCACGCGTTCAACCGTTTCGCCCCGCTGTTGTACGGGCAATTGTCCAAGCTGGCGCGGCCCGATCTGGCCTTGTCGAAATTCGTCGCCTTTGTCGGCGTGTACGGTTCGCGCTCGCTGTTGTTTGAAAGTCTGACTGCCAGTCCGAAAGCGCTGGAGGTATTGCTGACTATCTTTGATTGCAGCCAGTATCTGTCCGAGGTGTTGATGGTTAGCCCGGAGGTGTTCGAGGAAACGGCCCGGGCCGATCTCGATGCCTTGCACGACATGCAGGGCTATCGCGAGGATTTCAACACCATGGTTAGCGCCGGGCGCGAATTGCCCACCCTGCGCCTGTTCAAGCGCCAGCAAATGGTGCGCCTGTTGATCCGCCGTATTTTGCAGTTGGCCGAGCAAAGGGATTTGCAATTGGAATACACCAACCTTGCTGACTTCTGCCTGCAAATCATCCTCGAACAAATCGGCGCTAATAGCGAACTGGCGGTAATCGGCCTCGGCAAACATGGCGGGCAGGAATTGTGGTTCGGCTCGGACCTCGATGTGCTGATCATCGGCGCTAACGACGAAAAGGCACGCGATTTGGTGAAGGAAATGAAGGAACAAACCCCGCAGGGCAGTTTGTTCCAAGTCGATGTGCGTTTGCGGCCCTACGGCGAGGGAGCGTTGGCCTATGGGGTCGACCGTTATGTGGAGTATTACCGCGACCACGCCCAATTGTGGGAAATCCAGGCCTTGGGCAAGGCGCGTTTCGCGGCGGGTGACAAGAGCTTGGGCGATGAGTTTTTCTCCAAGCTGTTGCCGATTTGGCAGCAGCGTTGCCAGGCCCCGGAGTTGAAGCAGGAAATGCTGTCCATGCGCCAGCGCATTCTTGAGGGCCGCTGCAAATCGGGCCGCCCGGAACTCGAATTCAAGACCGGCGCGGGCGGCACGGTGGATGTCGAGTTCGCCGTGCAATATTGGTTGATGCGCCAGGGGACTTTCGAGCCTAATACTTTCCGTGGCTTGGTATTGTTGAGTGAGGAATTTCCCGAACAAGGCAAGGCGCTAACAGCGGGCTATACCTTTCTGCGCCGGTTGGAGTCGCTCATCCGGCTGGATGACAATCAAAGTCACAGCTATTTGCCCGCCAATGACGAAGAACGCGGAGTGATTGCCAAACGCTTTGGGTTTTCTTCATTAGCGGATTTCGACCGGCATGTGGCGGAGCTGCGCGGTCAGATTCGCGGGGCTTTCGACTCGTTTTTCGCCCAAGTTGCGTAAGTCCGGGGAACCATCAACATGATGTTGATCATTCCCCACTCTCCTATGAGCCGTTTTTACACATAACTTGTGAATAACTCGCGTAAATCTCGCTAACCTTCATTGACTTAATTGGTTAGGCTCTCTATTAATTTGCTACGGCGCTAACGCCTGAAATTCAGGATTAGCGTCAAAGTGTGGGAGCCTATTTTATGCAAACTTGCCGAATTGTGGGGGCGGCAGCCCTAAGCGCGTTATTAGTCGGAATTATGCCTGTGTCCGCACAGGATACTCAGGGTCAGTACATCCCTCCTCCCCCGCCACGTCCCCTGCCGGCACCGACCACCTCCGCCTCAGGTACCCAAGCCCCGGCTCCACTGCCGCCAAAATCCATCAGCCAGACTGAAGCCACCCAGGGTCCGCCGCCGCAATTCAAGGTGAATGGCGAGCCCCGCGCCTTGGCGACCGGTTATTACGGTGCATTGTTGGTGGGTGCCAATTTCGCCCATGATGACGATTTGAGCAGCGTCGGCGGCGTTGTCAGCGCCTCCGATTCCGCCTCGGCCCAACCCTTTGCTTCCATCAAATTCGGTTATACCTGGGCCTTTAACCAACCCCCGGCCGAGCAGTTTAGCGATGTCGCCCAATCCCCCGGCCTGTTCTTCTCCGGCGGCTTGGAAATCGAAGGCATGTATGTGCGTTCCCGCCTCGGCATCAACACCGATACCCCGATGGCCGGCAGCAACCTGACCTTCAACACCGGTGCCATCATGATCAACGCCTTCCTGAAAGCCCAGTCCGGCAAGTTCCGTTTCTACGCCGGCCCCGGCTTCGGCCCGGCCTTTGTCGGTTATTCCGACTTCCAAGGCTCCGGCGGCAGCACCGATGTCAATCTGGCCTACCAATTCTCCGCCGGTATCGACTATTTTATCACTCCTGAGTGGTCGATTTTCACCGAATACAAGTGGTTCGTGCTCGACGACCTGAAGCTCTACGGTGGCGCCAACAAGCTCGATTTCGGCAACTACCAGCAGCATTTGATCGGTCTGGGCGTGCGCCGTTCATTCTGAATAGTTCACGGTTAGCGGCAATGGGGAGAGATTTTGAGGTGCTGATAACTGGTGCCGATTTCCTTTTCATGCCAAAAAAGGCTTGCTTCTTCCCGGAATTTCCATCATTAGTACAGCCGTCTATGATTTCAGGAAATTGCGTTATTTCGGCGATTGGTCACAATCGCTTTTGATCTGCTATGTCGATTCGCAATTTTCGCCCGTCAGCCCTGATTCAGGCCGTTTTTTCAACAACCAAAAAGGAGAGTCGTTATACACCCGTTCCAGCTCAGAATTAACAATCGCATCCGCGCCCGCGAAGTCCTCACCATCGGCCCGGACGGCCATTCGCTCGGCGTCCTTGACGTGCAACAAGCCCTGGCGGAAGCCCGCCGGAGTGGCTTGGATCTTGTCGAAGTCAGCCCGAAGGCACGCCCGCCGGTATGCAAAATCCTCGATTACGGCAAGTACCGCTATGAGCTTGCCAAGAAGGACAAGGAAGCACGCAAACAGAATTCCGCCGCCAAGGTCAAGGAATTGAAATTCCACGTCAACATCGAGGGACACGACTACGAGACCAAGCTGCGCAATGCCGAGCAATTTCTGTTCAAAGGCATGAAAGCCAAGATGATGCTGGTCTTCCGCGGCCGTGAAATGCAGCACAAGGACCTCGGCCAAGCCCTCGTGGCAAAAATCCGCAAGGACCTGGAACACGTCGGAGTCGCCGACGCCGAACCGAAATTGATTGGCAGAAACATAAATTTAATGTTAACTCCTCTGCCCCAGCGGAAACGGACAAGGAAGTTTACCAAGGAAACCGACGAGGATTTCGAGGATGATAGTGACCAGCCTGACGCTAACGATGAGGATTCCGGGGAATAAATTTTAAAAATAGAAAAGACAGATATGCAGAAGAAAAGCTCAGCTAAAACCAAGAAAGCCGTCGCCAAGCGCTTCAAATTGACCGCCAGCGGCAAACTCAAACGCGCCAAGGCCGGCAAACGCCACCTGGCTGCCTCCAAGAACCGCAAGCGCAAGCGCCGCCTGTCGTCCCCCGGACTCGTTTCCGAATCGGACACCAAGCGCATGAAAGTCTGCTTGCCTTTTAACTAAAAATCCCTTTAATCGTTCGTTCCCGAAGGATTAAAGTTAAGATTTAAAGGAAACCTATGCCCAGAGTAACAAATGCACCGGCCTCACGTGAGCGCCGCAAACGCGTGGTCAAAGCCGCCAAAGGCTTCCGCGGCAACCGCAGCAAACTGTACCGCTACGCCGCCGATGCGACCCGCAAAGCCAAGCAATACGCTTACCGCGACCGCAAGGTCCGCAAGCGCAACTTCCGCGCCCTGTGGATCGTCCGCATCAGCGCCGCGTTGAAGGAATTTGACCTGACCTATAGCAAGTTCATCGCCGGCCTCGCCAAGGCGAAGATCGAAGTCGACCGCAAGATTTTGGCAGACCTCGCCGTTAGCGAGCCCAATGCCTTCGCCCAGGTGGTGAAGTTGGTCAAGGCCTAAGCCATTCGCTGATTTAAGCTTTAAAACGCCGCTAATCTCGTTATTAGCGGCGTTTTTATTTGCACGAAAACCGTCCACCGCGTATTAAAGCAGGGTCGGAGTAAAATTCATGGGGTGTCGGAGTAATGATTAGTGCGAGCTATTTCATTGAAAATACAAATTTAAATGCCAAGGAACGGTTGCTGCTGCAACTGTCTCTGGCCCCTGTTATTTCCCAGAAAGATATCGATCAACTGCTGGCCGGTTACGATATCGATGCAGAACCAATCCATTTCAACCTGATGTTGGCGCATTTGGCCAAACAGCACCATCATCTTAATTTTCCTCAGGAAATTATGCCCCGGTTGGACGGGGTCTTACGCTACTTTCTTTACAAAAACGCCTCCTTGGGCGCCGCTTTCAAGGAAATTGCCGGGGAATTGCGCAAACATGACATCCCGCTCCTGCTGATGAAGGGCATCGCCATGAAGCATCTTCGACCGGGATTCATCCGGCCGATGTTCGACGTCGATTTTGCCGTTCCCGATGACTGCATGGAAGAGGCCGTGCAATTGGCCCTACAGTCGGGTTATCAAACCAGATATTCCAGGAATTCCCCGCATTCGGTCGACCTGGACAAGGGCAAAAACATTTCCATTGATATCCATCGCTTTTTGATCAAAAGCAAATTGGACAATACCGGAAACACTGACCGCGCCATCTGGTCCCGCGCGACCAAGATCCAGGCGTTCGGCGGTGAAGTATTCATGCCAATCGCCGAGGATCAGTTATTTTTGTCATTCACCAACGCTTATCACAACATCACTCATCTCCATGAGTTTCACGGCAATTTCATGTGGTTGTTTGATTGCTCCCATATCCTGCAGGAAAATCAAAATTTTGACTGGAATATCGTTCTCGATAACGCCGGAAAGGTCGGCCTAACCTATCAAATCAAGATTATGCTGGAACTGCTCCGGCATTTCCTGCCGGACCTGCGGTTGCAAATTTCCCCGGCAGAAATCAACCTGGAATCAAGGATGGAAAAAGCCGCGGCGGAAAAATTAAAATGGGATATCCTGCATAACAAAATCGCCAAGATCCGTCACTATCGGGAAAGATTGCATTTGCTCCAGTCCTCCAATTGGGCCGACCTTGTTTTCTGGACCAAAATTCGCGCCCAGTACCGGTTTTTCCGGACGGTCCAAAAAAATTCCATGGCCAATTATTTGTTGTTGAACATGGTAGCCAAATAACAACCCCGCTATGCCTGAATTATTGGAAAGAACCAACGTCATCAATATTCCCGCCGAGGAGATGGACGGTTATTTCAACATACTGGACCAGCGTTCACGCGGAGACTCCGGCGCCGATGTCAGTTTTTTGTCGTTAGCGGGCAAGGTTCTCAAGATTGAAAATCATGTCCCGTCGTTAGCCCCGATCATCCGGCAAAACTTCGGCTTCTGCCTCCGCGATTCCGCCTCCCATTCGGACGCCTTGTTGCGTGTCTGGGAAAGCGAAGTTGCCTCCCTGGTCGCCGATTTCGCGGCCAATAGCAAATCGGTGTTCCTGTCCTCGGGAGCCATACCGGCACCTGAAATCAGCCTGTTTCTGGAAGACAATCGCTTGGAAGCCCATCATCAACGGACCTCGACCTTCCATTACGCCGGCCGGGCCTTTTCCAACGAGTCACTGGCACAGGCCGGGCACTTGTTCGTCCGCCTCATCAACCAAGTGGCCAAGGGTCCGGGACAGGCACTGGTGCATGCGGCGGCGGTGGGCCTCGACGACAAGGGCGTCCTGATTTGCGCGCGCGGCGGTGGCGGAAAATCCACCCTGGCAATTTCCTCCATGCTGGCAGGTTTTCAATATGTCGCGGATGATTACCTGATCCTGGAACAACGCGACCGGCTTTACGCCAACCCGATTTATTCGGTGATCACCCTTTCCCCGGAAATGCGCCGCCGGATGCCCTCCCTGCAGGCCGAATTCCTGTGGGACAACTATAACAAAAAGAAACAGGTGCTCGGCATTTCCGCCCATCATTCGTCCTTCGCCAGGGAACTGCCCATCAAGGCGGTGATTTTTCCCAATATCAGCCACACCGATGCCTGTACCATCGAGCACGCCAACAAAGGCAAGGCCATCACCCAATTGGTGCACTCCACCGTCTCCCAGATGGGCGACCAAAAGGACCCGTCACACCTCAAGACATTGATTTCGTTTGTTAAGGACTTGGATTTTTATCAAATCAACCTGGGCACCGACCTGCATGCCAATGTGTCGGTCCTGGCCAAATTCATCAAGGGGATCAACTGACATGTACAAACTGAACGAAGAAGAAATGTTCTGCGATATCGCCGACAATTTCGCCATCATCATCAATTCCAAGACCGGCATTTATTACGGCATCAACACGCTCGGCACCGCAATTTTCGAATATCTGCTCAAGGGGGCATCCACCGGGGCCATCCTGACGGCATTGCGCCAGATTCCCGGGACGCCCGCCGATGCGGAAGAAAAATTGCAGGCCTTTGTCAAAAAATTGACTGATTACCAAATTATCATCAGCGGTCCCAGTTCCGAACAATCCGTAACGCTGGATGCCCGGCTTGCCGCGCAGGATGCGTTTACGCCGGATGTCTCGGAGTATTCCGATGCCCAGGAACTGCTGCTGGCCGATCCGATCCACGATGTCAAAAAGGAAACCGGCTGGCAGCCGGTCATCAAGGAAGCCTGAGCAATGCCGCGCATCTCCACGCTGATTCCGGTTCACAACAATGCCGCTTACATCGGAGAAGCACTGGACAGCTTGCTGGCGCAGAATTACACCGACCTTGAAATCATCATCGTGGATGACGGTTCCACCGACCACCTGCGGGAGATGCTGCGCGCTTATCCGCAAGTGTCTTATTTTCATCAAGAACACCGCGGAATTTCCACCGCCAGAAATCTGTGCCTGGAAAAGGCCGGCGGAGAATATCTTGCCTTCCTCGACGCAGATGATCGCTGGTTGCCGGGCAAATTAAACGCGCAATTGGACTATCTCGACGCTCATCCGGATTGCGAAATCATTTTCACCGGTTACTCAAACTTCCTGCAGGACAACAGCCTGGAAAAATTGCCCCGGGTGCAATTTGAACTCGGCATCGAGAAAACCAACCCGTTCTATCTGCCCACCGCCCTGGCCAAACGAGCCGTATTCGAAAAAAGCGGCGGCTTTAATGAGCAATTGCAGATCGGCGAAGACATCGAAATCCTGCTGAAAATGAAGCTCGCGGGTACTAAGATCAAACATCGCCTCGACCAAGTCTATTACCAGCGCCGCCTGCATGGGAAAAACATCACCCTGACCCACCAGGTTTCCCCCCGGTTTTCACACAAGCACATTTTCATGGATAACATCAGGAAAAACCTGCAGCAAAAACTGCAGCCGCTGGTTTCCGTAATGATCCCCGCTTACAATTGCGCCGCTTACATCACGAAAGCCCTCGACAGCATACTGGCACAGGACCATGCCAACCTGGAAATCATCGTCGTCGATGACGGTTCCACGGACAACCTGCAGGAAGTGTTGCAGGCTTACCCGCAAGTCAGTTACCTTCATCAACAGAACAGCGGCCCTTCCAGCGCCCGAAACCTTGCCATCTCCAAGGCAAAAGGCGAATACCTGGCCTTTCTGGATGCCGACGACTACTGGCTGCCGGGCAAACTGGCCGCCCAGCTACGTTACCTCACTGAACATCCCGGCTGTCAGATCGTGTTCACCGCTTACAAAAACTTTCTGGAAGATGAAAGCCTGCGGGATTCACCGCAGGTTCAATACGAGATCGGACTGGAACAAACCAACAAATTTTACCTGCCAACCGCGTTGATTCACCGGGACCTTTTCGCCGTTAGCGGCACTTTCAATGAGCAACTCACCCATGAGAAAATCAACATGGCCGAGGACACCGACCTGTTGCTGAGAATGCAATTTTCCGGAATCGATATCAAACACCGCCTTGACGAAATCTTTTACCAACGCCGCCTGCACGGCAACAACTCAGTCCTGTCCGGCCCGACTCCCGCGGAATTTGCCTTGAAAAATATCTTTGCCAGGAACATGCGGGAAAAATTGCGTCCCAAGCCGCCGCTGGTCTCGGTCATGATCCCCACCTACAACTGCGCCGCCTATATCAAGCAGGCGGTGGACAGCGTGCTGGCGCAGAATCACCCGAACCTCGAAATCATCGTGGTGGATGACGGCTCCACGGATAACACCCGTGAAATCCTGCAAGCTTACCCCGCCGTTAAATATTTTTTTCAGGAACACCAGGGCATCCCAGCTTCGCGCAACCTATGCTTGGAAAAAGCGTCGGGCGAATATCTCGCCTTTGTCGATGCCGATGATTACTGGCTGCCGGGCAAGCTCGACGTGCAATTGAAACATCTGGCCGAACATCCCGAATGCAAAATGATATTCGTCAAATACCAGAATTTTCTCAGCGACGAGAAATTGCGGCAACATGAAGGCATCCAGCATGAATTTGTGGCCGAAGCCAAAAATTACACGCTAATGTCCACCTCCCTGATCCGCAAAAGTGTGTTTGCCGATTATGGCAACTTTTCCCGTGACTTCCCGGTTGGCGAGGATGCTGATCTGATTTGCCGGATTTCCACCCACGACAAGCAGGCCATCAACTATCTGGATCAGGTCTATTACATGCGCCGGTTGCACGGTGAAAACTCCGTGCTGCTCCATAACGCCAGATCAAGGGAACTGCACAAGAAAATCCTGCTGCGCAACTTCCGCGCCTCGGTCAAAAATACTTATCAGCAACCCATCGCGATCTCGGTGGTGATTCCCGCCAAAAACGCCGCCAAATATTTGCAGGAAACCCTCGATAGCGTGCGGGCGCAGGACTTCAAGGAACCGGTGCAGGTCATCGTGGTCGACGACGGTTCCACGGATGATACCGCCGCCATCGCCGAAAAGTCCGGCTGCAAGGTCCTGCGCATTCCCGCCTCCGGTGCGCCCAAGGCGCGGAACACCGGACTGCGCCAAGCCGACGGCGAATTTATTTTCCTGCTCGATGCCGACGACCTCATCACCTCGGATGCTCTTTCTCTCCTGAAACGCGAATTCGAAAAAGACCAGCAACTGCGCGCCGTATTCGCCCGGCGGCAAAACTTCATCTCACCCGATTGTGCAAGCAGGGATGACACCGAAACCGGTGAACCGCAATTTGGCGGCATCGCCGGATGCGCGTTGATCCGGAAGGAACTCTTCGATCTGGTCGGCTATTTTGACGAAGCCCAACAGGCCGGTGACGCCATTGCCTGGCAGTTGAAACTGCAAAACCTCGGAGTCAAAACCGGAAGAATCCTCGACGTGGTCGCCAAGCGCCGCCTGCACGACAACAATTTCAGCCGCGTCCACCGGCAGCAGGAATACCAGGACTACGCTTCGTTGCTCAGGAAGCAACTGCTGGCAGGGAAAAAAGGAAATGGATTTTCTGGCACAACCCGCTAATCTTTGTCCCTTAGCCATGATTGAAGAACTGAAACAACTCAAAGACCAAGCCCTTGCCGAACTGTCCGCAGCCGCTAATGGCGATGCCGTCGAGGCTTGGCGCATCAAGTACCTTTCCCGCCAAGGCTTGCTTCCGGTGTTTCTGGAAAAAATCAAGAGCCTTCCGAAAGAGCAGCGTCCCGAGGCCGGCAAGGTTTCCAATCAGACCAAGCAGGAAATCACTGACGCTTTCGAGGCTAAAAAGGACCAGTTCACCGGTGCCGCCAACCATGCGCCCGAGGATCCCACTCTGCCGGGTCGCCAGATCGACTGGGCCACGCAGCATGTGGTAAACCAGACCATCGACCGTATCGTGCAAATTTTCCGCCGCATGGGTTTCGCCTTGGCGACCGGCCCGGAGATTGACACCGAATTTTACAACTTCGACGCGCTGAATACGCCCGCCGATCATCCGGCGCGCAATGAACAGGACACCTTCTATGTCGACGCTCCCGCTGACAAAACCGGACGTTATTTGCTACGCACCCAGACCAGCACCGTGCAAATCCGCACCATGCAGACGCAAAAACCGCCGATCAAGATCATCGCTCCCGGCCGTTGCTACCGCCGCGACGAGATCGACGCCACCCACGGCGTATTCTTCCACCAGATCGAGGGCTTGGTCGTCGATGAAAGTATCACCCTTGCCGACCTCAAGGGCACCATGGAATATTTCTTCAAGGAATTCATCGGCGCGGATACCCGCGTGCGCTTCCGCCCGCACTTCTTTCCTTTCACCGAACCCAGCTTTGAAATCGACATGGCCCGCAGCGGCGCCACGGTCAAGGGCAAGGAATGGCTGGAAATCGCCGGTTGCGGCATGGTCGATCCCAACGTGTTCGACAACGTCAACATCGACAGCAAACGCTATACCGGTTTTGCCTTCGGCATGGGCGTCGAACGCCTCGCCATGCTCCAGCATGGCATCAACGACCTGCGCCTGATCTACGAAAACGACATCCGTTTCCTGTCGCAGTTCAAGTAAAACATCATGGTTGTACCCTGACTATGTTTTTACTCATTAAATACGCAGTCACGGCTCTCATCATTGTCATTGTTTCCGAGGTTGCCAAACACACGGATCGGCTGGGTGCATTGATCGCCTCACTGCCGTTCGTCACCATTCTGGTCATGATTTGGCTGCATTTGGAAAAACAGGGGGCCGAAAAAATCGCCAATCACGCCTACTACACTTTCTGGTATGTGTTGCCCACTTTGCCGATGTTTTTGTTAATGCCCTATCTTTTGCACCGCGGCTGCAGTTTTTGGCTGGCCCTGTTGCTCTGCGCCATTTTGACCATTGGATGCTTCGTTATTACGGCCTTGATTTGCAAGCGCTTTGGCATTTCCCTCATTCCCTAAAATTGAGCAATTTTTGCACACTATTTTTTCCTTGGCTTAAATCGGTGATGATGGTGAAATTTTGTCACACTTCGCCATGAAAAACTCCTTTCTCGGCAAATTAATGGAACGCGTCGAGCATCTGGAACCGGATGAACTCAAGGGTTACCTCCTGCGCATGGCCCGCGAAAACGGCCTGCTGGAAACCGTGTTCAACACCCTGCATGAAGCCGTGGTGGTACTCGACGCCAATGGCCGCATCGAATACTGCAACCGAGCGGTGCATAAACTGCTGCCCATTCCCGCCGATTTCACCGTTAGCGCCCCGATTTCCAAATACTTGCGCGACCTCAATTGGCATTCGCTGTTGATGCGCGGGCAGGCCACCAACAAAACCCTGGAAATCCGCTATCCCGAACCCCGCATGCTGGAAATGTACCTGCTGCCGGTCGAAACCGCCGCTAACGACGAACAAGCCTTCGTCGCCATCTTTCACGACATTACCCAAAAAACCGCCGATACCCGCAAGGTCATCGAATCCGAACAACTGCACGCTCTCACCCTATTGGCGGCCGGTGTCGCCCACGAACTCGGCAATCCGATCAACAGCATCAACATTCACCTGCAATTGATGGAACGCGACGCCCGCCGTGCCGATCCCGAATTGCGCAAGAAATTGCAGGAATCCATTCATGTTGCCCGCAATGAAATGGACCGGCTCGATTCCATCATCAATCGTTTCCTCAAGGCCATCCGCCCCACGGTACCCGAATTTCGCGATGCCAATATCGGCACCATCATCAAGGAAACCCTGGAAATCCTGCAAAACGAACTCGACGACCGCAGCATCATCGTCGACACCGACATCCCCGATAATCTGCCCTTGTTGCGCCTCGACGTCGAACAAATCAAGCAGGCCTTTTACAACCTGGTCAAAAACGCCATGCAGGCGATGGACAGCAAGGGCATCCTTACCATCCACGCCGCCAATCGCGAGGATTGCGTCGAGCTATCCTTCGAGGATAACGGCCCCGGCATCTCCCTCGAGGACCTGCCCCGCGTGCTGGAACCCTATTACACCACCAAAAAACGCGGCACCGGCCTCGGCCTGATGATTGTTCAGCGTATCCTGCGCGAGCACGGCGCCGAACTGCAACTCGAAAGCCATCAGGGCCAGGGCACCGTCGTCCGCGTCCGCTTCCCGCTCGGCACCAAACAAATCCGCTTACTGGAAAACAAATGAACGAACTGTTGCCAACTCTGTTGATCGTCGACGACGAAAAAGCCACCCGCGAAGGATTGCGGCGCGCGCTGGAAGATCATTTCGACATCTACCTCGCCACCGACGAAACTTCCGCCTTCAACATCCTGGAAGCCGAAAAAATCGACATCGTCCTCACCGACCTGAAGCTTGGCGGCGACAACGGCATGAAAATCGTCGAAAAATGCCAGAGCCTGTCCCCCGCCCCGCTAACGGTGATGATGACCGCCTACGGCTCGGTGGAAACCGCCGTGGAGGCCATGCGTCGCGGTGCTTACGATTACGTCACCAAGCCGGTCAACATCGACAAACTCGAAATGCTGCTCCTGCGCGCCCTGCGCAGCCGCAACATCGAGACCGAGAACAGGCAACTGCGCCAGCAAATTGACAAGCAATACGGCTTGGAGTCGTTGATCGGCAACTCATCGAAAATGGCGGAAATCTTCGACATCATCCGCCAGGTCGCCGACACCAAGGCCACCATCCTCATCCAGGGCGAAAGCGGCACCGGCAAGGAACTGGTGGCCAATGCCATTCACAATCTCAGCTCACGCAAGAACAAGCCCTTCATGGCCGTTCACTGCGCCGCGCTTTCCCCGCAATTGCTGGAAAGCGAACTGTTCGGCCATGAAAAAGGCGCCTTCACCGGTGCCTTTGAAAAACGCATCGGCCGTTTCGAGCAGGCTAACCATGGCACCATCTTCCTCGATGAAATCGGCGAAATCGACGCCGCGACGCAGGTCAAGCTGCTGCGCGTGCTGGGTGAACGAAAATTTGAACGCGTCGGCAGCACCAAGACCATCGAGACCGACGTCCGCGTCATCGCCGCCACCAACCGCAACCTCGCTGAAATGGTCAAGCAAGGCAGCTTCCGCGAGGATTTGTTCTACCGCATCAACGTGGTCAAAATCGAGCTGCCGCCGCTGCGCGAGCGCAAGGAGGACATCCCGCTGTTAGCGTCCAGTTTCCTCAAGGAATTCACCAAGGAAAACCACAAGGGTGACTTGCGTTTCAGCTCTGCCGCCGAGGAAGCCCTGCAGCGTTACAACTGGCCCGGCAACGTCCGCGAACTTCGCACCGCCGTCGAACACGGCGTGGTGCTGTGCCGTGACAAGGAAATCCTGCTCAAGGATTTGCCCCCTGCGCTGAAAAACAACGACGGCAGCACCCCGCTGGTCACCAGCAACACGCTAAACCTGAACGAAATGGAAAAAGCCTCCATCATTCGCGCCTTGGAACAATGCGACCAAAACCGCACCGCCGCCGCCAAGCTTCTCGGCATCAGCCGCCGCACCCTGCACCGCAAGTTGAATGAGTACCATTTGGAGTAATCCATGATCGACCGTTCGCCAATTGAAAATTGCCTGGCTTGGCAGGCCTTGGAAAAAGGTCACTCCGCTAACAGCCAGTTGGCAAACAGCACGGTCATGGAACGCTTCGCCGGCTGGCTTGACAAAAACACCGCCATCAGCGATTGGAACCAGCTGACTTTGTCTACCTTGCAACTTTACCTCAGCGAACAGAAGGAAAAACGCAAACTCGAACCGGCCTCGATGAAACTGGAAATCGTGGTGTTGCGCAACCTGCTCAAATTCCTGAAGAAGGAAAAGGAGATCAAACAGGACCTTGCCGAACTGCTGGAACTGCCCAAGTTATTCCGCTACCTGCCGGAGACGCTAACCATCGGCGAGGTCGACGCACTGTTGGCGGTCGAATGGGGCCCCTCGCCACTCGGCTTGCGCAACAAGGCGATCATGGAGACTTTCTACGCCGCCGGCCTGCGGGTCGGCGAACTGGTCACCCTGCGGCTGGAAAGCCTCGACTTGAACGAAGGCACCGCACGGGTCATCGGCAAGGGCAACAAGGAGCGCCTGGTCATTATCGGCAAACAAGCCTGCACCGCGCTGGCCAACTACCTGAGCGGCGGCCGTCCCAAGCTGGTGTTTCCCCGCACCGGCGGCGAAGTGTTCATCAGCCATCACGGCAAGGCGCTAACCACCGCCCGAATCTGGCAGGTGGTCAAGGAGGCCATGAAGCACGCCGACATCAAAAAGAATATCTACCCCCACCTGTTACGCCATTCCTTTGCAACTCACCTGTTGAGTCGCGGCGCGGATTTGCGTATCATCCAGGAATTGCTCGGACATGCGAACATCAGCACCACGGAAATTTACACGCATGTGGAACAGGACCGGCTGCGCGCCATCCATCAACAGTTCCACCCGCGCGCCACTGCCCGCTAACAGCGAAGTATGAACAACCCTGGCCAACTCGAAGACATCCTCGGCTACAAATTCCACGATCCTGATTTGTTGCAGGAGGCCGTGACCCACCCCTCGCGAGGCCATGAGTTGCATCGCAAAATCAAGGACAACCAACGGCTGGAATTCCTCGGTGACGCCGTGTTGCAACTGGTTCTCACCAAAAAACTGTTTTATCAATTCGAGAATTTCGACGAAGGCAAGCTCACCCACCTGCGCGCCGCGGTGGTCAATCGCAAGGCACTGGAAAACATGGCGCTAACCTTCAACCTGGGCAAATTCCTTGTCCTCGGCCACGGCGAGAACAAGAACCACGGGCGGGTCAAGAGCTCCAACCTGGCCGACGCCATGGAAGCGGTGATCGGCGCCATTTTCCTCGACAGCAATTTCGAAACCATCGCCGGCTGGCTGGAGCCGGTGCTGCACACCTTTGTCGAGGAGCAAAAGGACAAGGCCGCCCTGTTCAACCCCAAGGGTGTCCTGCAAGAACGCCTGCAGGCTGACGGCAAAACCTCGCCCGAATACATCCTCGACCATGAGGAAGGCCCCGACCACGCCAAGATCTACCAAGTCAGCGTGCATTCCGAGGGCACGGCGCTTGGTTACGGCACCGGCCAAAGCAAGAAAGCGGCCGAGATTGCCGCCGCCGCCGATGCCTTGGAAAAGATGTCCAAAAAATAACCGCCGCCTACAAAATTGTTTTCCCGTGAAGATTCTTGAACTCATCGACAAAACCACCGCCTTTCTCAAGCAAAAGGACGTGGAATCCCCGCGCTTGCAAATCGAGTTAATATTGTCCCATGTGCTGAAGCTGCCGCGCATGACGCTGTACCTGCAATTCGAGCGCGAATTAACTCCCGCCGAACTCGACACATTGCGTCCGCTGGTCAAGCGCCGTGCCGATCGCGAACCCTTGCAGCACATTCTTGGCGAGGCTCCTTTCCATGGTGAGACTTTTTTTTGCGGCAAAGAAGCGTTGATTCCGCGACCCGAGACCGAAGTATTGGTCGAATGGGTATTGGAAACTTTCAAATCACAAACCGCGGGCAAGCTGTACGACATCGGCACGGGCACCGGCATCATCGCCCTGACCCTGGCGAAAAATCTCCCGGGCTGGAATGTCACCGGGGTCGACATTAGCGGCGAGGCTTTGGTTCTCGCCAGGAAAAACCAGGAAAAGCTGGCGGTCACCAACGTCTCCTGGCTGGAACACGACCTGCTGCCCGCCGCTAACGACGAACATATCATTGTCGCCAACTTGCCCTACCTGACCGATGCCGAAATGTCAGCCCTGCCGAATGAAGTCACCTTTGACCCGGTTCTGGCCCTGCACGGCGGCAAGGATGGCCTGGGTTTGATCCGCAATTTGATCGGCATGACCAACGACCATACGACGCATATCTTCCTCGAGGCGGGCGACAAGCACGATGCCGCCATTAGCGACTTGTTGCAGGCAGCCGGATTTGTCCGGACCGAAGTTCGCCGGGATCTGAATAATGTGCCCCGCTTCATCATGGGTGCGCGGCATTAAGCAAAGGAATCGTGTGGAGGGCCGAATCATTCAATTGTCACTTTGCAGTCTGTTGCTGTTAGCGTCTTGCTTACGGGCCGCCGACAACAGCAATGCCCCAAATGCCAGTCAACCTACCAAAATCCTTGACCTGTTGAATCCTCCAAGCAAGGCCGACTGGCAAACGCTAGCCGCTTACAGCAACACCCTGACCCGCAAACAATTCGAATCACGGTTGCAAAATATCTTCGATTCCACCGGTGCCCTCAAACCGTTTCTGAAAATCAGCGATAATTGCGTAATGGTCTTTTCTTCCACCGACGCTAACCGTGAGATTCTGGCCAAAATTGATTTCGCAGCGTCGGACGAACAAATCAAGGCCGCGCCGGAGAATTTTCGCACACTGGAAGAATTCGCCAAGACCGACCACTCCACCGGTCAACCACTGGCCGGATTACGGGTGGTAATCGAACCCGCCGACATCGGCGGAAAATGGGGCGACATGGAAGATCGTTCCACCTTCTACCCAAAATTCGGCCTGATCCAGGAAGGCGACATCAACCTGACCCTGGGCAAGGTGTTGCGCGACAAGCTGGCCAAACTCGGTGCCAATGTGTTTTTGGTGCGCGAAAACAATGAACCGGTCTCCGGCTGCCAGCCGGACGATCTGGATCCGGTACTGGACGACATTCTCAAGAATCGCCGTTACCTGTTGCCCGAATCCTATTTCTTCGACGCGGGTTATTCCACCAAGATCACCGCATGGCAGCGAAAAGTTGCCAAGAACACGCTATTGACCAAGACCCTCGAGGCGCGCGCGCGCGCGGAAGCGGCCCGCAAGCATTACGACGCCGACCTCACCATTGTGCTGCAACACAACGCCACCCCGCGCAGCACCTACGGGGCGCTAACGCCGATCAATCGCAACATCTTCTTTGTGCATGGCGCCTATATGCCACAGGAAATCCGCAAGGATCCGGAACAACGCTACCGCCTGTTGTTGAAACTGTTGCAAAATGTCACGCCAACCGAGATTGCCGTGGCGGTAAAAATCGCCGACCAATTCAAACAAGTCACCGGCTTTCCCCCGGTATTGTACGGCAATTCGGCCAGTACCCGCATGGTTACCGGCGACAACCTGTATGTGGTGGCACGCAATATTGCCTTCAATCGTGAGCATGACGGCCCGGTGGTGGTGACCGAACCCTATTTCATGAACCAGCAGGTTACTTTGCGACGGTTGTTGGCGGGTGATTTCGACGGCAGCAAAAAAATTTCCGGCAAGGATTACATCAGCATTTACCGGGAATATGCCGATTGCGTGGCCAAAGGCATCGTCGAAGCCTACGCCCGAAAAAGCAATTGAATCCACCCAGGCCCGTCTTGCAGTTAGAATTCTCGACCAAAGCCGGCATTTTCGATAATAATTTCTCGGAAATGACAACGGCAACGTTGCGAAACAAAACAATCATCAAGAATATCAAGCGGGAAATGCAAAGATTTCCCGCTCCACGAAATTACTGGATTGGGAAGAATTCCTCCGGGTCCTTAAAGCCACGTAATATTCTGATTTTTCAACGCCGTGACATCGTCTCTCTCCGCCATGCCGGCAACATGCCAGACCAGCATCACAGGCATGTATTGATTGTCGCAATACAAGGCACTGGAAAAGTCGGCGTGGATACACGAATTCACCGGCTTAAGGAAGGCCAATGCTTGCTGGTACTGCCTTTTCAAACACATTGGTACGAAAAACTATCGACGAAGAAAATCCTCTGGCTGTTCGTCACTTTCGAACATGGCAGGGATGTACGACTGGAGAATTTCAGAAACAAAACTCCTGTCAGTATCGGAACCTGTGAATGGTCGTTATTGCAGGATTTATTGAAAGAGTGGAAATCCCCGGGAAGGACGGATACCTTGGAATTGCGGTTAACCTTGTTGCTGCAATTGCTGGCGCAAAGGAGCGGCCAAAAAATTACAATCCATGACCCCCGGCCCATCCGGGGACAGCGGGAGTGGATCGCAGAGGTCAACCGGCTTTTTTTTGAAAACCGTAGCAAGACCTTGTCCCTGCCTTATCTTGCAGGCAAGTTGAATGTGTCGGTGAGCCTGTTGCGCAGCCAATTCCGGCAAGCGGCCGGAAAATCAATCGGCAAATATGTCCGCGATCTCAAGCTGCGATACAGTTGCGAATTGTTGCACGACGGCGGTTTGCAAGTCGGCGAAATCGCGGAACATTGCGGGTATGACTCGGTCTTTTCTTTCAGCCGGGCCTTTCATCAGAGTTACAAAATGTCACCCAGCGCTTATCGGGGCAAAGTAACAAGTCATCCATGATCAAATCCACGATCAGGATTGCTGCCAGTCTGGTTTATGATCGTACACCCAGCGATAATATTGATGTTTCTTCAAGCCGGCGGCTGCCGCTTCATCCAAAAGAAAAGTAGCCGCCGGATGGAATTGCAATACGGAAGCCGGATGCATGGCGGTAACCGGCCCCTCGGCCGCCTCCGCCACGGCCGCTGCCTTTTTTTCTCCAAATGCAAGCAATAGGACACGGCTTGCCTCCATAATCGTGCCAACACCCATGGTAATGACATGGCGGGGCTGATTTTCCGGACAGTCAAAAAAACGGGCATTATCCGCCAAGGTTTCAGCCGTCAGCGTCTTGATACGGGTGCGGGAGGCCAGCGATGAACTCGGTTCATTAAAACCAATGTGGCCGTCGGTTCCTATGCCCAACACCTGCAAGTCCATGCCCCCGGCCTGGCGGATTTGTGCCTCATATCGCAGGCAAAAACGCGGAATATCCTTTGCCATGCCATCCGGAATAAAAGTCCGTTCCGGATTCAGGTTCACATGGCGGAACAGATTCTCATACATGAAGTGTCGATAGGAAGCAGAATGTTCCGGCGACAGTCCGATGTATTCATCAAGATTGAAAACAGTAACACGGCCGAAGTCCAGTGCCTCTTCCCTGTGCATGCGGATGAGTTCACGATAGAGCAACACCGGCGTGCTTCCGGTGGCAAGACCGAGCACTGCATCCGGTTTTTTTTTGATTAGTCCGGCGATAATCCGCGCCCCAACCTGGCTGGCACTTTGCGGATCGGATTGGATGATGATTTCCATATTAACGTTCCAGTTGACGGTTCAGTTTGCTGACAACATCCTGTTTAAAGCGGTCGATAGCGACGGTGACATAACTCACAATATCCAGCTCCGGCTTGATGATTAACGGGGTTAAATCCATGGCAACTGCCGCCAACTTGCACTGATCGGTGGCGTGGCTATTGGCGAAAGTCGCATTGGAGCGCCGGCGCCCAGCCACGGCCAGGTCATAACGTTTACCAGCCGCAATTTGAGAGACAAAAACCCCGTTCAGCGTGTTACCCAGTTCCTCATAATCACTTAAATCATATATGACTTTTTCGTCGTCAGGCAACCAATCCAAATCACGCCAGACCTCGCAGCCATGCACAGTCTCCGGCCGCCAATCGGCCGGCAGCTCACGCAGGGCCAGCAACAGGGCCATGACCACGGCGATATGAGTGTCATGCTTGTCGGCAGGATTGTGGGTATAAATATGCCGCGGCCGAGTTTTCACCAAAATCTGCCGCAAATCGTTTTTTAAGTCATCGTTAGCGGAACCAATGACCGCAGAGCTGGGAAAATCCAGTTGCAACATCAAACCGAAACGACCAAGCTGCGCCGCACGGTTTTGTTCATCCCGCCTCAGCTTTCTCATTTCATTGCCGGTCAAACCAGCATAGGCCTTGCCCCGCGCACTGCCAGACCCGTCGGTACAAACAACTCCGGTGAACCATTTGGCCTCACTGTGGAAACATTCGGCAATACCCTGCAGGGCCATAAACTCAAGATCGTCCTGGTGTGCTCCCACGCCAAGATGGGTGGTTCGCGCGCAGGCATCATCAAGAGCCGTGCCATCGGGAATGAATATGTTTGTTGATGACCGGCTAAATTTCATGACAGCTTTTTTCCGCCAACAACAATATTTCGCGGACCCGGAAATATTCAGACGGGCGGTTACGACGGAGCCAGATTCCCGACAATTGTTGTTCCAGTTTCCGCAGTCTTCCGGACATGGCGGCACGGGACAAGGGTTTGAGCCTGGTTTTTCCCGCATGATACTGGCGGAATAAAAAATATTCCTCCATAACCTGCAACCCCAACAAACCGGTTTTCAGTTCTGCCACCAGCAGCAAATTGTTGGCCGATATTTTTCGCAACAGCGGACGGATTTTACGGTCAAGTGCCTGGAGTTTTTTCAACGTCGTCGTGTGGACACGTGCCGGGTAACGAAAGAAATCCTTTGGCAACCCGCAGGCCCCGTCAAAAAACGAGTCCGGAAAATCCTTGGATGGGGGCTGGAAGGCATTGCAAACATGCGCCCATGAAGCCTTGCCGGCGGACACCGCCTCCTCGAACAACCCGAGCAATTGTCCACTTGAATCGCAAAATTCCAAACGGGAAATGGCCGGCAGCAATCGACCGGGCTTAAGCATACCGGAACGCGCGTGCCACGAAGCGGCGGCACCCATCGCAATCCCGGGAATAGTGGGACCGAGACTCTGGATGTGCCCGTAATCACCCCAATCCGTATTAAGCATTCCAGCCGCTCCATGATCCAGCCCGGCCTTGGTAAAACGTGTAATATTTTGACGGGCAGCCCTGTAATCAGGCAGCCAGCGATTCCAACCGTTTATTCCCGGACAAACATAAAACGTCCGGCCGGATTTGCCAAACAACGGGGTGCGATGCAAACTCGGACGGGCAGCGTAATCCCAGTCGAGAATGACCGCATCGACGGGAATTTCCCCGAGGCTGCCAAGATCCACCACATCCCCCCAGAATAACGGTATGCTGCCTTGCCTGTTGACAATGCGAAGAACTTTCTTGAGGTAATCAAGATACAGTCTGTGGACTCCCAGCCGTTCTGCCGCTTTCCTGTTACGCCCCTTGCCCAGGTCAAAGGTCTCATCCGCGCAAATATTGAAATACCTGGAACGAAATAACGGGCGCACCTCACGAATTATTTCCTCCACCAACTTGATGGAAAGCGGATTTTGACAATCCAGCGTGTAATGCACCATGCGGTCGTGGAAATTGAAGGGCTCGCCGGAGACATCACGCTCCAATTCGTTCAGCTCCGGAAACTTGCGGTGAATCCAAGTATAAAAATGGCCAAAGGTACTGAAGGAAGGAACAAGATCAATGTGCAACTTTGCACAATAAGCATCAAGCTTCCTGATATCCTTCGCGGTTAAAGGATCGGCGTCATGCCAGATTTCACGATGCAGTTTAAACGCGTAAGTATGCTCAATGTACAATTCCAGATGATTCAATTTGTAATGCGCACATGTGTCGGCCAGTTGGAACAGGGTTTTAAGCTTGGGAACCTTGCCACGGGTAATGTCATGATAAAACCCGCGCACCGGATAATCCGGCCAATCGCTAATAACAAGACAAGGGCGGGCCTTGGGAAACTGATGGTCGATTTGCCGCAGGGTTTGTTCCGCGTAAAACAGCCCGGCTTCGTCGTTGGCGTCAATCCGTGTGCCATGCTCTCCGATGATAAGCCGGTAAGAACCGGATTCCCTGCGGCCCAGTGCGCCCAGGGTTTTCCTATTTTTACGACCGGCGCAAAAACCGCGCCTCAAACGGACAATCTTCGGTGGTGGCAGCAAATCAAGCATCATGACAGGGAATACCTATAAGGCAGCCCCGCCTTTTTTCATATCGCAAATGTGACAATAGTTTTAACAAAAATGACACGACACTCCAGAATCGGAGTATTGAGGCACAAATCTTGCGATTGGTCCGTCAACCCAGCTTAATTGCCAGGCAATCGTATAACACGCGGTCAGGCTGATAGTTGGAACTGGCACGCAGCAAAATGCGCAATCCCTGATGTTCAACCTGGCCATTAGCGCCAAGTTCGGCCGCCAGGTTGTCCCTGCCTTCAAGTAAATTCACAATCGTGCGGTCCTGGCTCAGAACCAGCGACTTGATTCCCGGCGCCGCCAAAATCGACAAAGGAATCACCCGGCTGGAAAAATCCATCGGTTGCACCACGGTCGCAACTTTCCGCAGCTCCAGCGCCGAATGCTTGACCTCGAGCTGGATCATCCGCGCCTTGGCTTCGGGAACCGTGCATTCCGCCGCCGCGCTGATCGCGTCCAACAGACGGTGACGGGTTTCCGCCAAATCGGTAAGCGATTTTAAATCCTGCAAGGCAGGCTGAGTCTGGATCGCCTTCGCTAACGACGAGATTTCCTTCAGGTAGGCGTTTTTCTGCGTGTCCGGCACATAGTACATCACCACGATATGGATTTTTTCGCCGTCGGCGGCGCCGTAATCGATACCACTTGGGCTCCAACCCACCGCGCAAAGCAACTGACCGTCGATCATGCTGCGGGCATGCGGACAGGCCCAGCCCTTGCCGATGCCGGTATTGTAGGAATGTTCGCGCGCCAAGACGCTCTCGGTAATGCCACCCTCGACGCCGATGTCCGGGATCGCCTCGATCAACGTTGCCAAATATTCCAGTGCCTTGATCTTGTTATTATCGGGCAGCTCAATCAAACGCCCGTCCTGCAACGCATCGAGTAAACTTCTCATCAATCAACTCCGTATTTTCTGAAGAACCAGGTTTTTACCAAATGGGTCAAAACCACATAGGATAGCACAAATCCGGCAATCCAGTACCAATATTGGTGCGGCAGCGGAACAAAGCCGAAGAAATGCGCCGCAGGCTTGATGTAGGGCAGCGCGATGCCGATACCCATGGCGATCGCGGTGGTCATCAGCAGGAACGGACTGGCCAGGCTTTGCAGGAACGGGATCCTGCGCGTGCGGATCACATGCACAATCAGGGTCTGCGTGATAATGGATTCCACAAACCAGCCGGTGTGGAACAGCTGCTCGTAATATTCCGGATTCACCGTGCCAACCGCCTTGAACAGAACGCAGTTGAAGCCGTACATCATCAACAGGAAGGTCGCATAGTCAAAAATCGAACTGATGGGCCCAACGAAAATCATGAAACGCCGGATATTGGCGATATTCCATTTGCGCGGTGTGGTGATGTACTCATCATCCACCTTGTCGGAAGGAATTCCAATCTGCGAGAAATCATAAAGCAGGTTGTTGAGCAAGATCTGGATCGGCGCCATCGGCAAAAAGGGCAGCCAAATGCTCGCGCCAAGCATGCTGAACATGTTGCCAAAATTGGAACTGGCGCCCATGCGGATGTACTTGATGATGTTGCCGAACACGCGGCGCCCCTCGATGATGCCGTCTTCCAGCACCAGCAGGCTTTTTTCCAACAGCACGATATCAGCAGACTCCTTCGCCACATCGACGGCGGTATCGACGCTAATGCCCACGTCCGCCACGCGCATCGACGGAGCGTCATTGATGCCGTCGCCCATGTAACCAATCACATGGCCGCGTTTTTGCAGGGCGATAATGATGCTTTCCTTCTGCGTCGGCGACAGGCGGGCAAATATGTTTTGCCGTTCGGCCAGTTCGCCAAGCTGTTCTTCATTCAATCCGAGCAACTGGTCGCCGGTGATCACCTCGCTAACGGGGAGCCCCACGTCCTTGCAAATCTTGCGGGTCACCAGCGCGTTGTCGCCGGTTAGGATCTTGGTTGCCACGCCGGCATTTTTGAGTGACGCGATCGCCTTGGCCGCGGAATCCTTCGGCGGATCGAGGAAGGCGATGTAGCCCAGCAGCGTCATTTCCGCTTCGTCGCTAATGGCGAAAGTTTGCTTGTCGCGCGGGAATTCCTTGTAGGCGATCGCCAGCACACGATAACCATCCTTGCTGAGCTCCTCGTATTCCTCCAGCAGGTCGTTCTTGATCATGTCGATCATCAGATGGATCTCATCGTCGATCTGGTAATGCGTGCAAATCTTGTAAATATCCTCGACCGCGCCTTTGCAAATCAAGACGTGATCACCTTCGTAGTCGACCACCACCGACATGCGCTTGCGTTGGAAATCAAAGGGAATTTCGTCGACCTTGCGGCAGTTGCGTTCCACATCAAGATCGGTATGCGACAGGATTGAGCGGTCCAGCAGGTTGCGCAAACCGGTCTGGTAATAGCTGTTCATGTAGGCGTAACGCAGCACATCGTCACTGTCCCGGTTGGTTACGTCGACGTGTTTTTCCAAAATCACGCGGTCCTGCGTCAGCGTGCCGGTCTTGTCGGTGCAGAGAATGTCGATCGCGCCGAAGTTTTGGATGGAATTGAGCCGTTTGACGATGACCTTCTTCTTCGACATCGCCATCGCGCCCTTGGCGAGATTGACCGTGACGATCATCGGCAGCATCTCCGGTGTCAGGCCAACCGCGATCGCCAGGCCGAACAGCAACGCCTCGCCCCAATTGCCCTTGCTGATGCCCAGGATCAGGAACACCACGCTAACCATGACAATCATGAAACGGATCATCAGCCAGGTAAAACCGGCAATGCCGCGATCAAAACTGGTCTGCACCCGCTGGCCGGACAATTTGGCGCTAATGGCGCCGAAATGCGTACGCACTCCGGTGTTCACCACCACGCCGCGCGCCGTGCCGCTAATGACATTGCTTCCCTGAAAACAGGCATTTTGCAGCTCAATGATGCCCCGTCCCGAGACTTCGCTGTTAGCGGCGGTCTTTTCCACCGGCAATGACTCTCCGGTCAGCGACGACTGTCCCACGAAGAAGTCCTTGGCGTTGAGCAGGCGCAAGTCGGCAGGAATAATCGCCCCGGCATGCAAAATGACAATGTCGCCGGGCACTATTTCGGCCATCGGCGTATCAACTTCCTGGCCGTCACGCAAAACCAGGCAATTGGTGTGCACCATCGCCTGTAATTTTTCCACCGCCTTGCTGGAACGATGCTCCTGGATATAGGCCAGCACCACGCTCAGGAAAATCATCGCCCCAACCACGATGGCCGAGGGAATGTCGCTCATGATTAGCGACACCACGCAAATCACCAGCAGCTGGATCACCAGCGGATTTCGGCAACGGTCCGCCAATTCCTTGAACAAGCCCGCCTGTTTTTTCTGCCCGATTGCATTCAGACCGAATTCTTCCCGGCGCTCCTCGACCTGCACCTGTGTCAAACCATCATAGGAGGATTTGATCTGCTCCAAGGCTTCGTCCGGCGGGATTCGGCACAATTCGACCAGCCGCTTTTCGTGTTCGGAAATGGTAGTGGAAGCCGCCTTGGCTTCTTTCAAGAACACCGTCGGATGGATTTTTCCCAAGACAGACCAAAACATAATTTCCCGCTTATGAGTAACGAGAAATATGCTCTTCGGCCAACCATCCTGCAAGCGAGGATTTCAAAGATTCGATATTTTAAGGACAAAATGCAATAGTCGCCACTTGTGACAATTGCATGCCAAAAACAGGGCGCTTGCAGCCACCTGAATTTAACCTGAAATCCGGCCGGATCTATCCGGCTTGCCTCACTTTGGCAAGGGCGGACTATAATTCTTATCGCCCCCGTGCTGCTGCCAGCTCCGGTACAAGCCCAGCAAAGCCAGCAATACCAAGGCATAGGCAACGACACTCCACAATCCCATGCTGCAATAGGCCACCCTCGCCCCGAACCATCCCTGCATGTGATCCAGATAAGTTCCCAGCAGGAAACCGCCGGCCACCGACGCCACCGCCCGCATCATCGCGTTCGCCGAACAAAACTGGCCATAGCGTTCCCGCGGGAAAATTCTCATGAACAACGGCGGGTCCATCATCGCGATCAGGCACCCCACCGGGGCGCCAAGCAGACAGGAAATTCCCATTTGCACATAAAAGACCGTCTGTATGTCCGGCTGCCAGAACACCCAGATCATCGACAGCGGAGCCACAACAAACTGCAGCACCAAACCGCAAATCACGACGCGGATCGGATGAAACTTGTCCGCCAGCCAGCCGGTCAACGGGATGATCAGCACCGAGGAAACATTGGAAGCAAACTGCAGCTTGCCGATCTGGTCGTAGGAAAAACCAAGTTCGCGCTGATAAAACATGTTGAACTGCCACACGGTCACGGCCAGCACCAGCGCCATGCTCGCCAGGAACAAAAACCAGTAATGCTTCAAGGTCATGCACTCGCTGGCGTAGGTCTTCATGGCCGCGAACGGCCCGGTTTCACCATGGATATATTCCGGCGGCGGCGGGTATTGTCCCTCCTTCACCTTCAGGCACATCAATCCGAAACCGACAAAATACAGGATTCCCGCGCCGACAAAGATTTCCGTGTAATGCGTTTCCGCATGCTTGAGAATCATCAGGTTGTACAACGCCCCGGAACCGATCGACACCATGCGAAACCAGGAAATGAATCGCGCCAGCAGTATTTCCGGCACCACGTCATTGAACAGGTACCAGAACACCGCGTTGACAAAGGTGTTGAAAAAACTGAACATGGTCAGGAAGAAACACAACGCGACCAAAATGCCGGTAACTTCGGAAAATTCCTGGAAATACGAAGGCAACAGCGCGTGGAACCACGACCAAACCGTGTCGCCCAGACCAATGTCCTTGATCCATTTGCCAATGACGTTGACGTAACCAAGCGCGATCAAACAACCGACCAAAAACGGCATGGTCGCCACGATAAACGGAATCCGCCGGCCGAACCGGCTGCGATAACGGTCGCTCCTGAAACTAATCACCGGGTTGCAAACAAAGGCGATGGCCGCCGGAACGGAAATGGTGAAGGCGCCGACCAGGGTGTTGTGCGCTTTCAACTCCATGAATTTCACCGGCACCAGGCTCGGCACCACGGCTTCCATCAGCATGAAACAAAAATCACCCCACAACAGCCACAGGAATAACACCGCGAGGCCGCCCTTAGTATAGGCCAGCGTGCCAACTTTGTAGGTTTTGCCCCCGTCGCTCATAAACTCGCCATTGGCGTCAATTTTCCGTCAAGCGGGCACGCCCCCATTTGCCCCGGTCACCCGAATTGCCTGCCGTGCCGTTCCACATCAACTGCTGGTTACGGCCATTGCCGCTGTCGCTATTGTCGATCCCCACATCGAACAAAAACTCGCCATTGGCGGCGGGACTAATACCCAGCACTTTCCACGGCAGGACAGCTTGCAGGACATAACCATCGCCCGCAACATCCTTGACCGTCAAAATCCTGCACTCCTTGCCCAGTTCCTCGTTGCCAGTGCCGGCAACAAACACCTTCGGCTGGTTGCCGCTGGCGCCCAACAGAATCTGGCGGTCGCTATATTGCATGGTGCCGCCCTCGCCGGGATTTTTCCCGCCGATGAATAGTTCAATTCCATCACCATTCCATAAGTTGGCGCCGTCATGATTATTCATCATCGGTGTCGGATCCTTGATCTGGATGTAGAAGTACAGATTCTGCTCATCCCAGCACAAACGGAAATCCCCGCGCAAGTTCGGATTGTGTTTGCCCAGCACCAACCGGCCCGGTTCAATCGGCTCCGCCGGACGCCCGGGCCAATTGGTGGTGGTTCCATCCATCTTCATTCCGGGCAATGCCTTTGGCACCGAGACCGTCTTGTTCCCGCCGCCGCCCGCTCCGGTGAAGCGCGGATCATCATAGGCATACGGGGCCTGCGAACCCATCATCACGTCATAGATGCGCGCGTGGGTTTGTTTGCAGGCGGCAATCAAATCCCCGTAAGGCCGGTCGGTCACATCCACCAGGCCGGTGTTGTTTCCTTCGCCATTGAAGCCCTCAAAAAACCTGCCGGTAATCGATTGGTCGGTGTAAATGAACCACTGGGAACCGACCACGCAAGGCAGCGCCGCGGATTGTTCGACATAATTGCGGTAAGCAGCCCCGCGCTCCTTTTGGTCCTTCACTTCCTTGCCGCCACCCAGGCCGTGTTCAACACTGGAAAAATACCATTCGCTCAGGATGATCGGCCGGCCGCTCCACTCATGCACGCGCTGGAGAAAATCCTTCTCAATCTGGTAGGTGTAGTAATTGACACTCACCACGTCCAGGTATTTGCCGCCGATACGGACCACCTCCTCGTTACTGGCAGTGCCGGGAGTCCAGCGGCTGCCGATAAGCATATGGTTGGGGTCGTGTTTGCGGAAGGCCGTGTTGATGATGGAGTAATAGGCGTCCATGAAGTGGACGAAATATTCCTTCATGTCCGTGGCAGCCGCGTCATTCTTGACGAAAAGCGGTTCGTCCTTCAACTCGTCAAAGCTCTTGAATTGTTTCGACTGCTGCCACGCGGCGTTGAATTTGGCGATGTCACCGTATTTTTTTTGCAGCAGGGCGACCAGTTCACGCTTGGCGGCGACGTTGCCTTTGTAAGTCGGCACCAACTTCGGCAGGGTTTCGAAATGCTGCTCATTGCCGAGGAAAAAGCCGATGATTAGCGGGTTATTGGCCTTGGGTGCCACGCTTTTGGCAAATGCCTTGTCCAGCGCCTCCGCAGTGCCGGGCTCGAACGGATCCATCACGTTTGCCGCGCCGATGCGATCCGGCAGCATCTTGGTGCCGAAACTATTGCCCTCCGACAAAAAATCCACCGTCGGCATATTCGCCTTGCGCATGGAATCCGAATATTGGGAGAAAGCGCCCAGGCTGTTGAAGCCCCACGCGCGGAAACGCGCCGCGGTCTGCCCCATCCATTCATCAAACGAGTACGGTTTGCCATACTTGCGGATCCAGTTGGCAATCTGGAAAGAAAACACCCCGGGATCGTTGGGACGCCAGGCCGTGGCAAACTCGCCCTTGGCCTCAGGCAGCCATTCATAGATCTTTTCCCGTCCCCGAACCTTGGTGTAATCATCGCAATTCACCACTCCGCAGACCCCAAGCTGGAAAAACAAATTGCCTTCCGGTGTCACCAGCACTTCGCGGTTAGCGGCCTTTTCAACATGGAAAAATCCGGTTTTTTTCAGATGATATTTCTCCCCGCTGCCCGCCATGCCACCATAGGAATCGGTGGGAAAAGCCGCCAATGGCGACAACGACGCGCGCTCCCTTTCGGCATCAGCTTTCAATTCATCGTCACTTTTGACTTTGCCCGGGTATTCCTTGCGGGCGCTCTGTCCGTAGCGGTCCACCAGGAATTTCGGCGCTTGATCGTCATTAGCGCCGCCAAATTGCACCGTAAAACCGATAGTGCCATCGGTCCGTCCGGCAAAATCATAGTGATAGATATACATGTAAATCTGCCAGTTAAACGCGCGGTTGTCCTGCAGGCCCTGCCAGCCACCGGGCGTGGTCAGCGTGAAGGATTCGCCCATCGGGTCGCTCAGGGTGAAAGTCGTCGCGCTGCCGTGTTCCACGAATTGCCCGGCCCGCGCCGAGGGAAGCTCCTTGACCTTGTGGTCAAACCCGTACTTGCCGCCCTGGTTGAATTTCATCGGCACATACATGATGAACTTCAACGCCTTGCTGCCGGCCGGCACATTGGAGAATTTGATGATGACCTTGTTCGCCGCCGATTCCGTCGTATATTCCAGTTTTGCGCCCGAGGCATAACTGACCACCAGCTTGTCACCCGACAATGCAGGAACCGGTTTCTCCGCCTGGTCGTTCTTTAGCAATAGCTCCGGCACTTCCAGTTCGAATTTGCCCATGCTTTCCGCATTGATTTCCACTCCCTTTTCAATCACTCCCAGGCTTGGAGCGGCAGACGATTCACCGCTAATGACCAGCATCAAAAAAACGGCTGAAACAACCCTGGACAAGACTTGATGGAAGTGGGAAATATTCATTTATAATATGATAAAAACTTGCTTCGGCAACGTCAATTGTAAAAACTACAAACTTGGAATTATTATTTGCCGCTAACCGTGAACTCCAGGACAAAGGTGGACACATCACCCTCCGGTTGGTCGCGGGTCAAAAACGGCGTCAGGCAAATTCCCACGAATTTTTTTCCCCAGACGCGCGAATCCTGAATGCCGTGCCAGCATGGTTTTGGCGTAATCATGGTTAGCGTCTCGCCGGATGGAAATCCAAGCTCCATCTTGCTCGCATTCACATTGGCCAATGAGGCGTCCTTGTTGGTCTTCCCCGGCTCAACCGGGATGGCCAGCGCCTTGCCTCCGTCAAAACTGACGGCCACGCCTTGTGAAATCAAGCTGTTATCAATATTGAACTGGCACATGACAATGCGCAAATCCTTCGGCAAATTGGCATAACGGTACTGCACTTTCCCGCCTGCCAAAATTTTCATCTCCAGGCTGACTCCCGCGAACGGCTCGCCAAACGCCGCCGTTAGCGTCCTGCCATCATTCTTGATGCTCGACGCCAATGGCGGCAAATGAGTCCCCCGGCCATCCAGCGCCGGAATTCCCAGGGTATATTTTCCAGCCGCCCCGGCATCACACACCACTCCGTTATCCAACAATTGCAGAAAATCATCGGCGGCATTCGCAGTGATTCCCAGCAGGGCAAACCACACGCTAAACCCCAGTCTCAGGACAAAAGACAATTTCATTTTGTCATATGCTAAATATTTGGCCGTTAGCGTCAAATTAAAATATTGATTTAAACCCCTCCTTTGCGAGATTATTTAGCAAATGCTAAAACCCAAGCGACTCAACCAACTCACCATCGCCAAATCCCTCGGTGTCTCCCGTGCCACGGTCTCCCTGGTCTTGCGCGGCGGCAAGGGAGCCTCCGAGGAAACCAGTAAAAAAGTCCTCAACATGGCGCGGAAAATGGGTTACCGTCCCAACGCCTTGGTTCAAGGTATCCGCAGCGGCAAGAGCCGCAGCATCGGGGTGTTGGTGCCGCCGCACGACTCGCACTGGCAGGCGGTCTGCTACGGCATCCATGACCGGTTGATGGAAGCCGAACACTTGCCCCTGTTTTTGTGGGATACCGAACACCACACCCAGTCTTCGGAAGCTTACGCGCTGGAACAAATCAACCGCCTGCTGGACCGTTGGGTCGACGGCGTCATCCTGTGGCCGCAATTTTCCACTTATTACGCCAGGCATCTGCATGAGTTTCAAAGCCGCAACATCCCGCTAACCATCATCGATCACGCCGAGCAGGAACTTGACGCGGACACGGTCTATTCCGACGAGGCCATGATCGCCGACCTGGCGGCAACCCATTTGGCCTCATTGGGTCACCGTCATTTTCTCAACATCCAGGGTCCCAAAAATCTTGGTTGGGCGGATTCGCGTTCCAACGCGGTAGTCAAAAAATTAAACTCCCTGCGCGACATCAATGTCATCACCATCCGCCCGGAATTCCACACCAACGTCGAACAAGAAATCACCAGCACCCTGCGCGACCATCCCTATATCACCGCAGTGATCAGCGGCACCGATCATCTGGCAAAAATGGCCTGCAATGCCGCCCAAAACCTGGGCATGTCCGTTCCCAAGCAGCTGAGCGTCATCGGTGTCGGGGATCTTAATTTCGCCAAGACCATGACCCCGGCGCTAACCACTATCAACCAGCACGGTTATGACATTGGCAAAAAAGCGGCCCAGCTCAATCTGGAACGCAGCGCGGGCATCCTGACCGGCCCCGCCCGCCATCACAAAATCCCTGTCAGCCTCGTACAGCGTTCCTCCACCGCCCCCGCCAAATCCTGAACTATCGCATTCTTATCAAGGACGGTAGCTTTTTACACGTCCCGTGGACGCCTCGATCTGGATAGTGATGTAATTGCTAGGCATGCCGTTGTCCACGATTTTGTCCGTTTTGTTGATCAGGGTCAAAAAAACCAGTTTATCCTGGCTGTCCGGCAAGTCCGTATCTCCCCCCGATTTAAAGTAAAAGGAGCGATAACGATAATTAGTACCGTATTCACCAACCGGAAAATCCCCATTTCCCGGCGTTGTCTCTGGCATCGAAATATCAGTACTCATGATCGAGGAAGCCAACGTATTTGGTGCAATAATGATTTGCGACGGGAAATAGACCGGCTTACCCAGTGGTTCCAAAGTCTTGCCATTATCCAGAAAGATCTGTAACGCACGGTAATCAGATGGGGCCGAGTTACTTGGATTGCCTGAGACGGGCAAACAATAAAAACGCACCTGTACCGAACAATTGCGCGACAACGCGGTCTGCCTGGCTAGGTTAAGCTGGTCGGTTACGCTAAACCCGGCATTCGACA
Organism: Verrucomicrobiales bacterium; assembly: GCA_031256975.1. Classification (GTDB taxonomy): domain Bacteria; phylum Verrucomicrobiota; class Verrucomicrobiia; order Methylacidiphilales; family JAAUTS01; genus JAIRPN01. The sequence goes on from JAIRPN010000016.1 coordinate 345,353, forward strand.
ACGCTGCAGCTTTGACCATCCGATTGAACGCCGGCACTGACACCGCGGCCAGCAAAGCGATAATGCCTATCACCACCAGCAGTTCAATCAATGTGAAAGCAGCGTTTTGTTTCCTGAACGGGGCGTGATTCATGGTGAAAATTGTTTGGCATTCACGACACGGAAATGATAATGCCCGTCAAGTGTCTGGTTGCTGTTGCTTGGATCGGCGTAATCAACAAGCCCCCTGTCATTGGGATCAACGTAACGCTCGATTGTCTGTGAACCGCGAAACTCCCCGGTGATTTTATCCCGGGTTTCATCCCATTCCCCTGCATTACCTGAAGCCGATTTTTTCAAAGTTTGCACCCGCATGTGCACCGTATAGGTGTTGGATTGGGTGGTCAAAAGAGGATAAATGTTTGCATAAGTCTTTTCACGCAGATTATCGCCGGTCAGACGATGGGTATTCCAATAATTATCCATCAAATCCCTGGTAGGGTTGGAAGGAGCGACACCATCATCCGGAACCAAATCAACACTGCAAATTTCCGCCGCCGAATGAAAGATATCGCCACTGTCAAAGCGCTGCTGGAATTGCTGCAAGGTGGCGGCCATGTTGATATTCCATCGGTACGTCGTTGAATCAAAGGGAGCCCCGGGATAAGCGACATTGCTATTCGTCTTGTATTTGTCCGCCTTAGCGTCAGGAATCGACACGACCATTTCCGATTTTAAAACGGCACGGATCCCGGTATCCCGGTTGATATAGGTAAACGGTACAATCTGATAATTCATATTGATACGACCAGCCGTGGACAAGGGTTCGCTAATCGCATATGGCTCCACCACCGGCATATGAAACAGATCCAGCAACAAATAATCCGGCGGAGAATCCAGGCCCCGGTGTCCGCGTGGACCCGGACGAAATAACAAGGTTTGCCACGGACGGTTGGCAAACACCTCGCTGGGCAGTGAACCAAAAACCCCGGCGGAAGGAATCAGACGGTTGGGAGAAAAAAATGTCACCCCGACCAGGGCGTCGTTATAATCCAAACCAAAATACGCTTGCAAGGCCCCCGATGATGAGTTTGTAGAAACATCACCTTCATCTGCCTTGTTAATAAATGCACCATCCCGTTCATTGCCAATTCCCGTATCCCAATCCCCCGGGAGACCTTCGGAAGTGGTGACACCGGTCGAGGTCGGCACATCCGGTTCCTTGGAAACATATTTTCCCCAGGCCATTTCTGTTGCCGCTGTACCACTATTCACCGGTTCCACATTATTCTGCAAATGCTGGGCCTCATAGCCAGAATAACTTGGCGAACTCAAATTAACCAGTTTGCCACCGCTGGCCCCGTAAAACGGGGCATCAAATCCGGCACGCAGAATATGGGCAAACTGGTTTAGCGTACCATAATTCGGATGCGTCGTAAAAAAGTCCGCGGGAACCGTCTGTTGCGCCGCCACCAATCTTGGATCACCCGCCACCACCACGCTTTCCACCACGTCGGAACTGGTGATGGGAGGCAATGTCATGTTCGCGTTAAATCTTCCGGTGGTTGCCACCCCGGTGGTGCCGGTTGCATACAAGTTGTCCCCGCTCAAATTGACAAAGGTTCTGTAATTGACCGGTGAGGGCTTTGGCGACGTGTGCGCCACTTGAATATTACCCGGGGCAAGTCCGGGCACCGGGAAAGTCGCCGACGGAAAATTCACATTCACTGTTTGTATCAAGGCATTAAGGCTGCCGTCTCCCTTGACATTATAAATCTTGATTGTCAAAGGTCCACCGGCGAAACTGAAGGTTCCTCCTTTTGGCATATCCGCCGCCTGGCCCGTATAACCAGTCCGGGCACTAACCGGGAACCCAGCATAATTAAACATGCGAAAATCCTGCAATCCACCGATAAAGGTAATCCCGGGATTGGTGTCCACTGTCGGCCAACTCAACAGCACCGGAGAACCAAATCCCATCGAGGTCCCATTCCAAGCGAAATTATTCAATCCCTCTACCTGATAACGATAAATCGGTCGGCATAAGACCACGCCTTGAGACGGGTCGAACATTTGTACATAGCATGCGGCTTGTACGCGGATTTTATCCTTTCCGACCTTCGGAACCACCACGGTTGCACCGTTGGTAATGTCTTCCGGGTTGGTCGTGTCATCCGCTACCCCGATGAAATGAAGTGCAACACTATAAACTGTCGGGAATCGGCCGAACCCTTTGGTGTTTCGGTTGCCTTTGCTATCAAGAATCGGGACCACCTGCCCCAGACCAGGAGACCGTCCCCAGCTATTCAACGCTTGGGCGTATTGATAACTGCTTGACGAACTGCTGTCTCGCAAATTGGTTGACCGGATGTAATCAAAGATCTCCGTCAAGACCTGATCGCAATCAGTTCCGCTGCCATTGGGATTTTTTGTGGAATATTTTTGCTGGAAACTCCCGCCAAAACCGGGAATATTTTTACCTGTCAAGGTTCGCAGGTATTCAAGAATGGTGCGATTTCTAGCAACTCCGGTCAGCCCTCCTGTATCCGGCAAATCAGCCTTCGGATCATTGGCGTTCAGCCGTTGGAAATAAAAAGGATAATCAGCGGCGCCTCTGATTGTCGTACAAAAAGCGATTAGCGCATCGTAGGGCGTCATGGCCGGCACATTCGTGGTTTTGTTCAGTGTGATCGGCCAAATACAAACCCTGGGCAAGCCAAACAAATTCAGATCGGGCGCACGACTGCTTGCCGTCAGGAAAAAATTGGCACGATTCAGTGTGGTTTTGTTCAAAACCTGTGGATCATTCTCTTGCCGGTTGTCATTGCTCATGACAGGTTTGAACAGCAGTTCATCCACGCTCACATACAGTCTGGAAGTTCCGGAAGCCAGGGCTCCAGCGCTTGAATTTAATACAACGGTTCCCCCCTTAGAACCTCCCGGCGAAACACGCGGTGCAATCCCGTAGATTTCCTCTTTCCAATCCTGGTCAGCCATGCCCGCCGGCTTGGAAAATACCGTTGACAATGCGACCATGGCAGGGTGCCCGGGATAACGTTGAAACTCACGCTGTGCCGGCTGGGCGTTCGATAAATTGTAGTCCTGCTGTGAGGCGATGCGCGGCGTATCCCAGTAGGTTCCTTCGGCAGCGGTGTTGATATTGATTTTCCCTGTTTCATCATCGGTCCAAAACGCCATGCGCCCAACGATCGGATTATCCTCGCTGGCGCCGCTGATGGCGACCGTGCTACCATTGCCGCCCGCCGTCGGAGCCACCACCTTGCCATTGGCCAGCACATACAACCAGCGTACCGGCATGGGAACCGGGTTGGCATCCGTCCCCGACGCCAATGGCGCGCTGTTCTTGACGTAAAATCCCTGCACATCCGGTACTCCGTCACTGTCACTGTCATAAGTCTTTGTCCCGCTCACATTGACCAGATTATTACCGTCAATGACGGGATAGTAATCAACTCCCTTCACTGTCACGGGCTGATTCAAGTCCGTAAACACAGCCGGCTGGTCCGACCAATTTGTCGGAACTGCTTCGTCATTGGAGTTCGGATCAAACGCCTCGCTTCCCGTCATTGTTACGGAAGAGTACAGTTTGTACCACTGACGGATAGTCGTCCCGCTATCGCTGTAACTACGAATCATTCCCGGTTGTGACGCCCAAGTCAGGGCAGTATTGCCATCGCGAGCGCGGGTTGCCTCAGTAATTTCTGCGGTGACAATGTTGACTGCTGATTGCGCCAACAAACGAACCGAGGAACCATCCGCATACAGTTTGGAAGTACGCAACTCGGTCCTGGCACCGGACAAAAACGCCAGGATCAATGCCGATAAAAACACCACGCAACCCAGCACCACCACCAGTGAAATTCCGCGCTGATGTTTTCTTCTGGCAATTACATCCCGTTGACGAATTCTATTGGGCTTCATAAGTACTCCATTTCGCCGTACGAATCGGCACATCCGCACGGAAAATACGGTAGTTTAATTTTACATTGTCTGTCGATCGTCCCTGCAAGGTGGTTTCCAGCGTGGATATGTCATCATATTCCTTCGCCGATTGTTGAAACAGGTTCGCCACGCCCAGATTCGGCGCAGCCTGCGTATTACCCAGGCGTAATGCCGATGGTTCGTCGATCGCCACCATGACCACCTCCACCAACGGCGGCAATTGGTTGTATGTCTCAGGATTGCCGCTGTCGCGTGTGTTATATTCGTAATCCGGCGATAACGGGGCTTTTCCGGAAGCACTCTGGTCACCAGTCGAGCGCTTGGGTAAAATGACCAAAGCCACCACGTTTTCCGCCAACTGCCGAATCGGTGGATTGCTTGTTGCTAACGGTGAAGTGAACCATGCAGTCGTGTCGGTATTACTGTAAACTGATAATTCCTGTGTCGGTTGGGTAAATTGCATCAGCCGGAAACGGTAGCGTGGCGGCAAATTCGACAAAAAAGAGGGCCTGCTGCCGTCATCGCCGTACTGAATAAAATAGCCACAGGCATTTAACAAGTTGCCCATGCCCGTGTAATTGGTGTCATCGGAATAGCCCAGTGGCACCTGAAAAAAGATGGCGTGGGTGATCTGCCTGTTCGGCAGGAGATTTTTGCCACAAAGAAAATGTAATTCGGATTTGCGTATGTACTTTGTGGGCTGCGTGTCGTTGTCGTAGCCGTAATAATTGTTCAATGTCACTTGGCTTAACCGTCGTGTCATGGCCTCAAACGCGGCGCGTGCGCCTTGGAAAGATTCCACTTTGGCCTGCGAACTTTGCCAGGTCTTGCTCGCCTGTTGGGTGAAATTGGCCACCAATACCATGATCGTGGCCAGAATGGCCACGGCAACCGTCAGTTCAATCAAGGTGAACGCCTTTCCCTGTGTTACTCGTGACTTGCTCATTAGCGGTTGTTGTTGGCTACAATCACGCTGTAGTCACTCTTTTTGTTGGGAGTAGACTTGTTGACAATCTCGATCATTGCGTTGACAACCGCAGTGGATGGCAGGTCTGCGGGCGAATCCAAATCTTGCAGCGTCACTGTGGCAGTGTAAATCACCCTGGCATCGGCGGCATTCGGCGCATCACTTAGCAGCATGCCCTGATCGTCAAAATAGTATGTTCCCGCCCTCAGGTTGCTGAAATCCGTCAGTTGCAAGTCACTGGACAGGCTTTGCGCTATTTGTGATTCAACAGTCATTGACATGGCGCTGCGGAAAGACTGAATCCCCATGGGCAATAATCCTAACAACGCCACTAGACAAAACACCAGAATCCCCAAAGCCAACACCACTTCCACCAAGCTGAAACCATTGGATTTATTTTTCCGCATCATTGATGTAGAAGTTATCATATGATAATTTTGCGTTGACTATTATAGTAATGGATTTTCGAATTTTATCCAATGTTATCATTATCCACCAAGCGAACATTTATTTGACAGTAAAATGACTTTTTCTTAAGATTTTAACCTTACCCATCCCAACCAATCATCCAGCCAGATATGGAATCACAAAAACCCAGCAGCAAACCCGTCACCATCCGCCAATTGGCAAACCTGGCCGGCGTTTCCCGTACTACGGTGTCCTTGGCCTTACGTAATCATCCGGTGCTGCCCGCCCAGACCCGCGAACGAATCCAAAAACTGGCGCGCCAATACAACTATAACCCGGATTCATTGGTTTCCACCCTGATGACCAGAATCCGCACCAACCGCCAAAAGCGTGTGTCCGAAAAACTGGCCCTGCTCACCTTTTGGGACACCCGGGATGGCTGGCGCAGCAACCCCAATGACCGCCGCTACTTTCTTGGGGCAACCCAGCGTGCCGAGGAACTGGGTTATGAAATCGAGCATTTCTGGGCCAAAGAACCCAGGCTCAGTGACCTGCGTCTTAGCAAAATCCTCTATACTCGCGCAATCCAGGGCATTGTATTGTTGCCTGTCCCCTTTCCCGTTCCCTCATCGCTCACGGATTTTGATTGGGATAAATTCAGTGTCGTAAGCATTGCCTTTGCCTTGGAAAATCCCTGCCTGAACAGTGTCATGCACGAGCACTTCAACGGCATGCGTCGTTGTATGCGAGCGCTGCGGCAACGCGGTTACCGACGCATCGGCTTCGCCAATCTCACGCGGCAAAACGGTGGCGTCGGCGAGCGTTGGCTGGCAGCCTACTGGCTAGAACAGCACCTCTCTGGACAGGCACAATTACAACCCTATCTGGAAGAAAAATGGAATTTGGACAGCTTTGCCGCATGGCTGCAAAAACAGCGCCCTGACGTGATCATTAGCAATTTTACCACCCCGCTTGAGTTTCTGCGCAAACTCAATATTAGCGTTCCCGATAAAATCGCCTTCGCTTCGCTGGATCTCGCGGATGAACAATTCACCCACTCCGGCATCAACCAGCAGCCGGAGCAAATCGGCCGTGTCGCGATTGATTTTTTAATCAGTCAGTTGCATCACAATAAATATGGCATTCCACGGAACGCCGAATATTTGGAAATTGAAGGAATCTGGCAGGATGGAGATACAACCCGAAAGTCCTCCGTTTAAAATTTGACTGTCACATAAAAATCACCTTGTTTAAACGGGGAGATCCATACAATTTCTCATATGAAAAATTATTTTCACACCCCGCTTTCGGCTTTGGTTCTTGCCTGTTTTCTCGGCTCTTTTTGCTCTTTTTCCAATGCCCAGACAAAACCGGCCGTTAACGACAATAGCCAGCCCCCTTATCTTTGCACCTATCGCTGGGGACAAGGCGGCTGCATCAAGGGATATTACGACAATTATGAAACCTGGCTCAATCGCAGCAGTATTTGGGCCGAGGATTTTCAACCCACCGAAACTTGGGATAATATACGGGGCGGAAGTTGGCAAACCGGTACCTGGCAAGCTTGGGTGAAAGCAAAATCGGGACGCCGTCTCGTCCTTAGCGTCGTCTTGTTACCCGGCGGCTGGGATGGCAGCGGACCCAAAAAAGGAATCGGGGCGGGAGTTCCGGTCTCCCTTGAAGAGGGCGCCAAGGGCACTTACAACGAACATTTCAAGGCGCTCGGCGAAGAACTGGTCAAACGCGGTTTGGAAAACACCATTCTGCGCTTGGGTTGGGAATTTAACGGCGGCTGGTATACTTTCCGCGCCGTTGGCAAGCAGCAGGCCTTTATCGAATATTGGCGGCAAATCGTCACGACGATGCGCGCCGTACCGGGACAAAAATTCGTCTTTAACTGGAATCCAACCGCCGGCTGGGTCCAATTCCCCGCTGATCAAGCCTACCCTGGCGATGAATTCGTCGATGAAATCGGGGTTGACCTCTACGACCAAAGCTGGGCGCCGGATACTTATCCGATTCCGGCTGACGCCGATGAGCAAGAAATCCAGCGCCGCCGGCAAAAAGCCTGGGATACCTGGATTTATAATAAAAACCAGTTTGGCCTGGGTTTTTGGGTGGAATTCGCCAAAAAACACAATAAACCACTCACCATTCCCGAGTGGGGCGTCTGCAATCGCGACGATGGCCGCGGCGGCGGCGACAACGTTTTCTTCATCGAGCAAATGCACAAATTCATCACCGATCCAAACAACAACGTGGCTTGGCACTGCTACTTCGACGTCAACGCCGGTGACGGTCATCACCAGTTGATCAGTGACAAAGACAATAACAATCAAACCGAATTCCCGAAAGCCGCTGAAGCCTTCAAACGGCTCTTTGGTCTGCCGGAGAAGAAATAATCCGTCATGCCCGCACGATTCCTCATCGGCACTCTGTTTTTTGCCTATACGCTGGGTGCACGGGCGGAAGTCGCTTTGCCACCGGTGTTCAGTGATCACATGATTCTGCAACACGGCATGCCCGTTCCCATCTGGGGCACCGCCTCGCCCGGTGAAAAAATTACCATCAACATTGCCGGTCAAAGCAAAAGCGCCACGGCCAGCGAAGAAGGCAAATGGCAGATAAAACTCGATCCCCTGAAACCAAGCGATAATCCATCGACGCTAACCGTGAACGGAACCAACACCATCACGATTAGCGACGTCCTCATCGGCGAAGTCTGGCTTGGTTCCGGACAGTCCAATATCGACACCCCCGTCAGCGATTACACCGCCAAAGACCAGCCATTGCGCGAAGCTGCCGGAAAAGATTACCCGCAAATCCGCCTCTACCGCAGCGCCCAGGCCTCCGCCGGCTGGCAACCCGCGACACATGATGCCCTCCGCGGTTTCTCCGCCCAACTCTTTTATTTCGGCATGAAATTACACAGTGAACTCAATGTTCCAATCGGTCTCATCGAGGCCGCTGTCAAAGGATCTCCTTCCGTATACTGGTTGAGCGAAGACGCCTTCAATAGCGACCCGCAAATCAAAAAAATAATCGACGATTACCGGCAGAATCGCGCCGCCGCCGACCAGCAACATTTCGAGGAAGCCCTCGCCAAATGGAAAAAAAACATTGCCAATGCCGGTGGAAATCCCGAAAAACCAACACCTGAATTGCAAAAAAAATTCCCCTATCCATGGCAACCTCCGGCGGCCGGGTACAGCAAAGGGAAAAAGGGCGAGCATTATGAGCGCAACATCAAGCCCTTGATCCCGTTCGCGATCCGCGGTGTGCTTTGGGATCAGGGCGAAGGCGGTACTGATGCCGGACAAATCCCACAGGACGTCTTGATGCAAGCCCTCATCGGCTTCTGGCGACAACAATGGAAGCAAGGTGATTTCCCCTGGATTTATGTACAAAAACCAAGCGGCCAAGGTTGCGCGCTCAATCCAGACAATCCGGTCAACCTCGGCGCCGTATCCTTTGCCAAATTGCCTGAAAAACCCGAAAACAACGCCGGCGGCCGCCTCGAATACATCCGCATCATGCAGCAAAATTCGAATACTTTCATGACCTTTACCTCCGACTTGGTTCCCGAAGTTCACCCGCCCAACAAATCCGGCTATGCCACCCGCGACAGTTTGGTGGCCTTGGGAGCGGTATACGGCAAACCCGTCGAATATTACGGCCCGGTCTTCAAGGAAATGCAAACGGAAGGTTCCAAGTTACGCATCGTTTTTGATCACATTGGCAAGGGATTGACAGTCCCACCCGGTCAAAAATTACAAGGATTCGCTATTGCCGGCAAAGACAAGAATTTTCGTTGGGCCGAAGCGGTGATCGACGGCAACAGCGTGGTCTTAAGCAATCCGGATATCAACGCTCCGGTCGCCGCAACCTACGCCTATGGCTGGTACATCGCCTGGGCAAACTTGTTCAACCAAGACGGTTTCCCGGCGCTTACTTTTCGTACCGACGCCAGCTGGTGAAACTAATGGCGGCGCAACAGCAATACGCCACCGGAAAATTCCTTCGTTAATCGCAAAGTTAGCGTGTTGCCCTTGATAACAGGCGCTAACGACGAGACGCCCAAACCATCATCCAACTGCCACTTGCCCTTGGGCAACGCAACCGGAATTTGACGGCCAAACGGCTTGGCAAATTGATGCGCCACAACCAGCACCTTGTCATTAGCCTTGCTGGTCCGGCTGACAACTTGCCAGCCGTCAGGCTTGCGCAAACTGTCGTTGCCATGCCGTTCGATGCGCGAAATTCCATTGCCAATCACCGTGGCGGCTTTTTGGTATAGCGCCATGCCCTGCTCCACCAAAGACCATTGCGGGAGATCCAGCAAATGCACATCCCCCGACAAGCACATGCGGCCGAGAAAAGTCGCCGCCAGTGAATATTCGATACGCCGTAGCGTGTCTTTTTGCCGCAACACCGCCCAAATCTGGCTCTGCCTCGGCAACATCACGCGGTGCAAGTTGGCCGCGATCAGCGGGATCTCCCGCATCTCGTGCGCATCCGAAAAGCTACTCATTGAGCTCAATGCAAGCATCGACGGCTCCAAACGGTGTCCGCCCGACGCGCAATTTTCTATCACTAATCCCGGCACGTTTTCGCGCAGGCGGCGGAAAAATCCCTCTGTTTCCACCAAAACCTGCCGCAAGCCTTCACCCGGTGATTCCGCGCCGTCGCAGCCGATCCCGATCGGTTCATTATAATCAATCTTCACATAGCCAACCCGGCATTTCCGCAGCAATCCGGCCACCCGTTGATCCAAGTATTTCCGGACGTTTGCTTTGCGTAAATCAAGAAAACGACGTTCACCCGACTGGATAACGCAACCATCCAGCTTCAACAATTGGTCGGTTCGTTCAAACATCCTGGCCGGGGCGCAGGCGACCTCCGGTTCAAACCAAATACCGGGAATCATCCCGGCATCGCGGATATAATCCTGTAACTTGGCAAAACCATTCGGGTAAATCTTCTTCTTCACCTGCCAGTCCCCCAGGGCGTCATACCATCCGGCATCAATGACAAAATATCTCACCGCCGTGCCACGCAGACGGTTCACCAGTTTGCGAATGTCCTCCTCAAAGGGGCGTCCCCAAGTGGTGCAAAATTCGTTGAAAAGAATCGGCAGTTTTCGTTCCGATTGGGGCAAAGTCGCCACCACTCTTTGCTGCGGTTCGGTCAGAATCTGGCAAAATTCATCCAATGTACATCCGATGCTAACGGCAACGTGCGCCTCGGGTGTGGCAAATTCCCCGCCGGGTTTGAGCGTCTTGTACCAATGCCCCGTTTCACGGTCGGCCAATCCTCCGCTAATGGCCAGACTGCCCTTGCGGCGAATCGTTTCCATCTGCCATGAGCCCAACCACGCCAATCGCGCGCCAAAAAATACCCCGGTCCTCCGGTCTTCCAAGGCAAGAAACGGAAAGAAATTTCGTACCGGCATGGAACCGACCTGCCCAAAACGCTCCGCCTGCACGCTGTGCCCGGTTGGCGAACGTTCCATCTGCAGGGACGCCAATGACGAGGCTTCATGCTGACCTTCCGAACTCCAACCCGAACGAATCCGGTGCCGCCAAACCCGACCCGGCTCCTCATCCCGGATTCCACCAAGACAAAAACTGGAGACATGTTCCACTATTAGCGGTAACGGCCCCCGATTAACCAGATTCAGAGCCAGAATCAGACATTGCGTTCCCCGCCGCCAGGAGAGGCGGTGCTCACACTCCAACCCTTGACGACCCGTCAATGTTGTGACCACGGTTAACGCATCCTTGGAACGAATAGTCCGCTGCTGCTTCCAGCGCAAACTCTGGGTCGTCTCACTCAGACACATGCTGATTCCTGCGGCGAAACCGGCGGAAGTCACATCCCCGCGCAATGCGACTTGAGCCAATGGCAACACATCATCCGCCAATGCGGATTTATCTTTCAACTTGATGGGACTGATCCTCAGCCCAGGGGGAGTATTCTTATCTCCCACGAAGTATTCCACCAGCGTGGAACCCAGTTTATACACCTTGATCATAACAAAAAATGCCAGCGATAATAGACCCTGTGCCCATCATCGCCGGCTCAAAACACACAAATAATTTAGCATCAAATTCTTTTTCTATCCCGGACGCGCAAACCAGCCAGTAACAATACACCCGTCAACAGCAAAGCATAGGTCGAAGGTTCCGGAATCGCACTGACATCAACAATCTGAAAACCATATATGCCGGTATTGCCCCAATTGAAGGCTTGAAGATTTATCTTCAAGCTTCCCCCGCTAATGCTTACATTGCTGAATTTTACATAATCAGCCCCGGCAGCAACGTTGGCCGGCCCTACCGTGTCAGTTCCCAACACATAATCAGCGGCGTTATTGATATTTGTGTAATAATAGGTGGTACTGCCAATATTCACACTGCCATTATAATTGGCATTCCCATACTTGCCCGATTCTCCTGGACCAACATATACATAAACATCAACCAACGAGTACGAAATACCGGTCAGATTGATTGTTGCGGCACTGGTATAAACCATACTGCCTCCCAACATGGCATTGTCGCCGGCAAGAGGCCCTTTATTGCCAACACCGGCACTGGAATAACCATAATTTATCGAAAACTTTGCGGAAGTGGCGCCGCCGGATGAATCAACCAAATTGGCCGAATTCAAATTAGTCCAACTCGCAGCACTGGTAATATTATTCCAATTGGACAATGGAACAATACCCGCAACATCGGTCGATAGCATGGCTGATCCCGAGCCTTGGAAATTCACACTGATACCCATCAGTTGCGCTGAAGTGGTTGATGAAAAAGTCATGCCGATTATCATCATCAACAGCCCCAGACAACTCCCCGTGAGGTTTCTTTTTGTGCTCATGGGTCGGATATTGCAATTTCAACTAATTTTCACAAGCCAGCTGCCACTTGACAGTCAAACAATGAAGCTCGCTCAACGGTAAAAATCAGGATCTCTGGTGATGACCACTAACGGAAGGCAGGATTAATTGAGAATTCTGGCCCGCCAGCGCAACAAGCTGATGGTGCCGATACCCAGAATCAATAATAGGCAGGTGGAAGGTTCGGGAATGACGCTAACGTTGAAATTCTGCATTTCCAGATAATCAGCATTTCCTCCGTTGCCGTTGTTATAACCGGCAGGGAACAGACGCAACGCGATTTGCACATCACTCCAACCGTTGGGGATGCTGATACTGCCGGTAACCCCGTTCACAGTCATGGAAAGACCGGAGCCCAAAACATATGTGACACCGACATCCAGCCAGCTGTTGTTGCTGGCAAAATCGGTCCCGGAGACAACCGTCGTCAAGGTGCCGGCACCACCCGAATTGGCCAAGTTGTTACTATCATAGGGGACGGCATTGGTCGAAAAACGGATCAATTCGTCGGAGCCGTTATTAGCGTTCAGATTAAACAGGGCCAGATAGCCCTGAGCAGGATTGCTGGAGTTGACAATGTATATGCCAAAGGAAGCATTATTGGCCGAGGTGACGCTGATTTGCGAGGAAATGCTCAGACTCTGGCTGGCAGTGAGGGAATAGGTAGTGGCATTGACACCGTTCGCATTGTAAAACAAAGGTGAAGTCCCACCGCCGGCACTGTTTACATTATAAAATGCCTGCAAATGCCCATTATACGGGTTAAGCCCGGTGGTTGAACCGCTAACGGCAACATATGCTCCGGCCGAGCCGAAATCAAGAATCGTTTGCGCGGTTGCCTGCGTGGCTACTGCCAACACCTGCATTGCCAATACCACCGTGAACAAGGACGTCTTCAACATATACTTACCTTTGTTAAGATTGTGAAACAAAGGTGCCAGCATCGCCCGTTAAGCGTAAATTCTTTTAGGTATCATAATTCCGAAAAGAATTATAAAATTACGAAACCAGCCTCGATTTTCGTATAATCCTGTGTTATAGGTTAAGCATGAATTCCGACACCGTCTCCTTCGGCCAGACCTGTTGCCGGTTGGAGTGGATTTATCGCGGCGAGCTCCATCATCCTTCCTCCTTCAACAATATCGATGAATGGTCCAACCCGTGGTCGTTCCCCTTCAACGTGTTCTTCGTCGAATGCGGCCGCATTGAAATCCGCACCGGACACCGTCACATCAAATGCGTCAAGGGCGACTGTTTCCTCGGCGCACCCGGCTACCGCCGCCATCGGGCCACACGGCGCACCAGACTGCTTTCGGTCGGCTTCCGCCTGACCACCGGCGACGGCCGGGATCTCATCGTGAACGGTTTGAATCACCGACTGACTCCGTCCCACACCGCCACGCTATACCGGCGCACGGTCCGCCTTTTCAACCTGGTTCATGCCGGGCACAGCCACATTGACTGGCATCAGAGCCGGCATCAAGCCGGCCCGCCCGGGCTGTCCGCCACGGCAAACCGGGCCGGGGCGTTGCTCGGCTGGCTGCATACCTGGTTGCAACTGGTCACCGTCCCTGACTCCAGCCCCGCCAATCCGCGACCGGCCGACGGCCGCGTCACCGCGGTCATCGCCGTGCTCCAATACAGCCCGCTGGGTCAAAAATTGCCCAAGGAATCCATCTGCCGTGGCACCGGCCTCTCCTGGCGCCGTGTCGAGCAAATCTTCGCTGCCCAGTTGCAGACTACTCCTGCCGCCTACTTTGAACAACTCCGCCTCGCCCACGCCCGTGAACGGCTGACGCACACCCGCCTGATGTTGAAAGAAATCGCCTTTGAACTCGGCTTCCTTCACCCCGCTCACTTCACCGCGTGGTTCCGCAAGCTCACCGGCCAAACACCGGGTCTTTACCGCGTGCAAAACGTGACGCCCTGGACCAGTTGATTGACTGTCAACCTTCTAATCCCTTGCCCTTCTGCCGGCAGCCTGTTTTATAACGCCCATGACCAGCAACTCCTTCGTCCATACCAATGGCACGCACTTCGTCAATCCCGATGGTTCCCGTCTCCGCCTGTGCGGCACCAATCTCGGCAATTGGCTCTTATTGGAAGGATATATGTTCCAATTCCAGAACGGCCCGCAATCCAACCGGGAAATCGAAGGCTTATTCATGGAGCTGGCAGGTCCGGAAGTCTGTCACGAATTTTGGCAACAATATCTGGACTGCTACATTGCCGAGGCCGATATCCAGTTTTTGCATCGCTGCGGCTGCAACTGCCTGCGCCTTCCCCTGCACTACAAATATTTCGAGACCGATGACAGCCAGGGCTTCCGCCTGCTCGACCGCGCCATCGGTTGGTGCCAGGATGCCGGCATGCATGTGGTTCTCGACCTGCATGCCGCGCCGGGCGGACAAAACGGCAGCAACATCGGCGACGGTTGGGGATATCCCTGGTTGTTCGCAAGCCCCTCCGCCGAGCGCCATTGCACCGAAATCTGGCAGCGGCTGGCCGCGCATTACCGCGATGATCACACTGTCATCGGCTATGACTTGCTAAACGAACCCATTCCCCACTACCCCGGCCTGGAAAAGTACAATCCCTTGCTCGAACCCCTGTATCGGCGCCTTACCGCAGCCATTCGTGAAATAGACAAAAATCACATTCTCTTTCTCGGCGGCGCCCAATGGAACAAAAATTTCAAGGTGTTCGGCGAGCCTTTCGATGACAATACCGCTTACACTTTCCACCAATATTGGGTGGAACCGGATATCAGCTCCATCCGTGAATTCCTCGATTACCGGGACAAATACAAAGTTCCGCTCTGGTGCGGTGAATCCGGTGAAAACAGCGACGAATGGGTCGCGACCTTCCGCAAGCTGCTCGACCTGCATGAGATCGACTGGACTTTCTGGCCCTACAAAAAAATGGCCAATGGCTCCGGCTGCGTCACTTTCCCGCAGCCGGTGCATTGGGATAAAATCGTCGCCTATGGCAAACTTCCCCTCAACATCGGCCAGCTTGAAAAGAAATTTCCCCTGCGTCCTGCCCAGGATGACATTCGCGCCTGCCTGGCCGATTTCCTGCACCAAATCAGATTTGAAAATTGCCGGGTTAACCGCGGTTATCTCGAGGCGCTCGGACTGACCCCGCCCTCAAACCGCTAACTTCAATACCTTCACATCATAGGGCTTTAAGTTCACCGTACCTGCCACCATCTGTTGCCCATCCAGCAAATCCGCACCATGATGACCCCCGAGGGAAATCTCGTGATTAGCGTCGGTATGATTGATGATGAACAGATACCTTGACGAATCCCGTTCACGCAGGGACACTTCCACTCCCTTTGGAGCCTCCAACAACGGTTGAACTCCGGCCTCACGACAGATCATGCCGAACAACTCGCGATTGACCTCCCCCGGTAAACGGGTGGCCAGGTACCAGGCCCGTCCCTTGCCGTAACGATTACAGGTCAGTGCCGGACGTCCGGCAAAGAAGTCCTTGGTGAATACGGCTTTTACTTCCGCCCCTTCCGCATCGACGGCTTCGCTCCAAAAATCACAGATTGAGGTTTTACCGTCGGCGATGAATTTGATTTCGTTATGCACGCCTTCCGGCAACGGCTGCCATTCCTCAACCCGAATGCCAAGCACTTCGCGCAACAAAGCCGGATAACCGCCCAGCCAAATCCGATCGCATTCGTCGACGATGCCGCTGAACCAGGTCACGATTAGCGTCCCGCCATTGGCAACAAATTGCTTGATATTCTTCGCCGTGGTTTCGCTTAGCATGTAAGTCAGCGGTAACACCAACACTTGGTACCGCAACAAATCCCCCTCCATCGGCACAAAATCAACCGGGATATTGTTGTCAAACAACGCCTCATGGTACTGCGTGACAATGGTAGTGTGGGAAATTTCACGGGGCTTGGACGGCAATTCCACCGCCCACCAGTTTGACCAGTCGAACATCATGCCGACCCTCGCCACGATCCGGCTGCCAGTTATTTCATGGCAGGCCCGCAATTCCCTGCCTAGGTCGCAAACCTCCCGCCAGACACGGCTGTCAGCGGTGCCGACATGCGGCACCAAGGCGCCGTGGAATTTCTCCGCTCCCGCCCGCGAAGCACGCCATTGGAACGCCATCACTGCGTCCGCGCCGCGGGCCACCGCCTGCCAGGAATAGGTGCGCATCACTCCCGGTTGCTTGAGCATGTTCACGTTGCGCCAGTTCACTTGCGATGTCACCTGTTCCAGCAGGATGAACGGTTTGCCGCCACCGGTGGAACGGGTCAGGTCATGGCTCGACGCATTGTACGCCACCTCGTCCTTGGCAGGATCGGGATAAGAATCCCATGAGGTGACGTCCAAATTCCTGGCCCAGGCGAATTGGTCCAAACCCGGGGCGGAAATGCCCATGAAATTCGTGGTAACCGGCAATGCCGGGTTGTGTTTTTTCACTGCATCAATTTCAGCCCTGCATAATTCCAACAGCGCGTCGCTGTTGAAACGCTTAAAATCCAGACACTGACAGGGGTTGGGGTAAGTGGGTGCCTGCCGTGGCGGCTGGATTTCCTCCCAGTCCGCATATTGTTGACTCCAAAACGCCGTGCCCCAGGTGTCGTTCAGTTTTTCCAGGCTGCCGTAACGCCGTTGCAGCCAAACGCGAAATGCCGTTGCGGATTCCTCATCATAGGAAGCGCGGATGTGGCAGGCGTATTCGTTGTTGATATGCCACATGATGACTGCAGGATGCTTCGCGTAACGTTCCGCCAATTTGCCCGCCAATGACGCCGCCGCTTGCTTGTAGGCTAAACTGCTCGGGCTGTAATGCTGTCGCGAACCAATTTCCATTCGCACACCTGTCTCGCTAACCGGCAGACTCTCTGGATGCAACTTGGCGAACCACGGCGGCGGCGAGGCAGTGGCGGTCGCCAGCAAAACTGAAACCCCGTTGGTATGCAGCAAATCCATAATGCGATCAAGCCAGCCAAAATCATATTCCCCAGGACGCGGTTCCAGTTTGGCCCAGGAAAAAATCGCCAGACTGACGGCATTGACCCCGGCTTCGCGCATGAGCTTCACATCTTCCAGCCAGACTTCCTCCGGCCATTGCTCCGGGTTGTAATCAGCTCCGTAAGCAAATTGATTAAATGGATATTTAAGCGGGATGTTGTTCATATTGGAAAAATCACGGAATAAGGCTCACCCGCATTCCGCATTAACGATTTCCGATGTTGCAAGGGCAACCCCCATCCTCAATGATTTTATAATTTGACAGTCAAGTCATCTCCCGCTTGTGCCTTGAGAAAAATTACTTATAAGAATGTTCCTTAAACCGGCTCATATTTATCTCCCCAATGAACACCCAATCCGCAGAAAAAAATTTGCGAAACGAACTTCTCAAACCCATTCTGTATCCTTACCGCTGGTGGATTGCGGGTGCCCTTGCACTCAATGTCATGGTCGGTCTGGCCATCACATTTCAAAATATCATTCCGAAGTACATCCTGGACAATGCCTTGCTTGTGCCTCATCTCGACAACGCGGAAAAATTCCGGCGGGTAGTGCTGCTGGGACTCCTGTTCGTACTGGTCGGCGTGATTCCCCGCGCGCTGTCCTGGCACGCCTCGTTCAGGTTGTTCGGCAGGGTTCGCGAAGCCTGTCTGTTGGAACTCCGCACCATTTTCTTCCGCCGTGTCAACCATCTCTGCATCAGTTTTCACAACCGCCATAACAGCGGTGAATTGTTCAGCTATCTCTTCGGCACCCCGCTGGCGCAAGTCCAGCAGTATTACCAGCAAATGGCCATGTCCCTGCCGAATTGCGTGATCACCGTGTTGACCACGCTGGCCTTTGTCAGCATGTGGGATATGTATCTGACCGGCATCATGCTGCTGTGCGTGGCGGCCTATTGTTATGTGCTGCGCGGCGCGATGAAACGCATGCGTGCCCTGCATCACCAATATCAGGAGGTGGAGAAAAAGGTCAGCGGCCGCGTCGCCGACTTGCTGCGGGGACACCAGGCAATCAAGATCCATGCGGTGGAGGAAATGGCGGTGGAAGGCTTCATGGAGGAAGTCGAAATCATCCGCAGCAAATCGTATCACCGCGACATGAGCGGCCATTTGCAGCACGTCAAGGAAGAGAGCACCATGTATGCCGGTTTCGCGGCGCTCGCCATCGTGGGAGCCTGGCGTTATCTGGGCGGACATATCACAGTCGGGCAATTGACCGCAACCCTGACCGCTTTCCTCGCATTGTACGGGCCTCTTGGCGTGGTATTCCAAGTGGCCTTGATGCGCAGTGGCGCTATGGCAAGCTTGGACCGGATTTGTCACGTGCTGAAAACAGCAAGCTCAACCCCGGATCCGGTCGGCAACCCGCAACAAATCCCCGACCAAGCCGAAATCTGTTTCGACCAGGTGAGTTTCAGCTACGATCAGGAACCGACCTTGAAAGAAATCAATCTCAGGATTCCCTACGGCCAGAATGTGGCCTTGGTTGGTTCCTCAGGAGCCGGGAAAAGCACCCTGATTCAGCTCCTCCTGCGTCTTTATGATCCCGACCAAGGCAAAATCTGCATCGGCAGCGTCGATCTGCGTTACTGCTCCGGGCAAAGCTTGCGCCGCCGCTTTGGGGTCGTCCCGCAGGATCCCTATGTCTTTAACACCACCGTCCGCAAAAACCTCCTGATCGTCAATCCATCCGCTAATGACCAGCAATTACAGGAAGCCTGCATGCGCGCCAATGCGTGGGAATTCATCAACAAGATGCCGCAGGGACTCGACACTCCGATCGGTGAACGTGGCGCCACCATGTCCGGCGGACAGCGCCAACGGCTGGCCATTGCCAGGGCGTTGCTGCTGAATCCCGATTTTTACATCTTCGACGAAGCAACCAGCGCGCTCGACACTCTGAGCGAACAATTAATCAAGGACGCCATGGCGCGTGTGACGAAGGGGAAAACCGCCTTTTTCATCGCCCACCGCCTTGCCTCGATCGAGCATTGCGATCGTATCATTGTCCTGGACAAGGGACGCATCGTGCAAGATGGCCCTTATCATGAACTCTCCAGCAAGCCCGGCCTGTTCCACGATTTATTGCAAGGCCAGTTGTTGGGAGGCAAAGCCTAATAAGCCAAACCGCCATCCCGGTAGGGCTTGCCATTGACCGTGATCACATAACCGTTGGCGTCACGTTTCACTTCAATCGCGTATTCCTTGCCGCGCAACTGCCGTGTCACTTTGATTTGATTCCAGCCGCTTGGCAGACAGGGCTTGATGATTAGCCCCTTGTAACCCGGCTGGATACCGCAGAAATATTCCAGCACCGCGCGGAACATCCAGCCGGCACTGCCCGTGATCCAGCCGCTGATGGAATCGCCGGCACGACCATTAGCGGGCCCGAGATACTGGTTGGTAAAAGCGTAAGGTTCGCAACCGGAGACCGACGACGGATGCTGCGGGTTGTCCGGCATCACCTTGTACCAGCTCGCCAAACCCTTGTCAGCCCGCCCCGCCTCGATGTCCGCAACAATCTTGAACGCCGTGCCGTGGCAATAGGGCGTGCCGTTTTCATACATGCCCGGCAACAGCATGGTCACACGGCCCACGTTTTCATCCTTGGCGGTATAATGCGGTGTCAAGGTTAGCGAACCGTGCTCGCTTTCCAGCAACTCATCAACGGCTCGCCAGCATTTTTGCAAGCGCTCGCCCTTGGCGATGCCGGTAAGCGACGCCCAGGTCTGGGTGTTGAGGAAAATCTTTCCTTCACGGTTAGCGTGCGAACCGACCGGATTGCCAAAATCACTCCATCCGGCCAGATACCAGTTTCCGTCCCAGCCATGTTGTTCAATCGCCGCGAGAATTTTCCCGGCGCGCTCTTGCATTTCCACCGCCAATGACGGATCGTTCAGCAATTCGGTCGCCATCTCGGCGATGACATTCAGGCTGTAATACAGCGCCATTGAGGTCCAGACACTTTCACCCTTGCCACCGCGCCCCATCCAGTTGAGCGAGTCGTTCCAGTCGCCTTCATGTGCCAGCACCAATCCATGCGCCCCCAGATCGGTGCTCAGGTGCCTCACGCCAAGCAACATGTGCTCAAGCACCGTTGCCTCGCCCTTGTCCAGATACGGCACTTTTTCCGCTAACAACGAAACGTCGCCCGTCTCTTTCAAATACGCGGCGATGGTCGGCGCGATCCACGCCGGACCGTCGGAGTAATGATGCGGTTGCAGGGGCAGCCACCCGCGCACGGCATGGCCGTCGCTGTGCTGGTGGCGCAAAGTCTCGATGATTTTCGCCCTCGCTAATGGCGAATTGAACGGGGCAATGCCCCAGGCATCCTGCAAGGTGTCGCGGAATCCGCGCGCGCCGTCGCGACCAAACTCAACGCAGAGCTGGATCTGCTGCTTGGCCCAAATATTCACCAGGCGATTGATGGCCGGATCCGGCGTCTCGATCCAGACCTTTTCCAGCATCGATTGTTTTTCACCGATCAATTTTTCCCACGCCGCGGCACGGTAATCCGCAGGCAGCACTTTTTGGATCAGCCTGGCCTTTTCTTCCTCCGTGTTGAAACTGCCCAGCAACACGGTAATGGTTTTGCTGGCACCCGCGGTTAGCAAAACCTCGATCGCCAAGGCGCCGGCAAGTTCCTCGCACCACGACTCCGCACAGCTCATCCTGCCGTCCTCAATCGCGCGCGGTGATGCGGGCGAACCGAACGGCCCGAGAAAATCACGCCGCCCGCCGCACCATTGTGTTACCTTGCCATCGGTGGCAACAAAGGCGTTGTAACGGTCATGCGGACGTTCGTCCGAGGTGTTGTAGCTCGACACCGCCTTTAGCGCCGGATCATAGCTGCTGCGCAGGTAGGAATACGGGCTGCTGAAAGTCGCGTAACCGCCCAGCAACCATTCGACATAGGGCGCCAGCCACAAGGTCTTGCTCTCATTGGAACTGTTGGTCAGGACGAATTCCCAGATTTCCACCGGTTCGTCCGGCGCCAGAAAAACCCGCGATTCGCAACGAATGTTTTTATATTCGGTGATGAACTTGGAGTAACCCAGCCCGACATGCGTCGTCAGCTTCGCCCCGTCGCGGTTGGCGGGCAGCAGGCCGCTGCTCCAGTATTCGCCGCTGGCCATGTCGCGCAGGTAAAAATAACGCCGCCCGTCGCGAACCAGCCGCACCCGCCCCTGCGGATGATTGTACATCAGGGTCTGGTTGTTGAACACGCCATCGCCGCCGCCGAACTGGTTGACCCCGCTAATGACGGTGTCGTTCCACAAAAAATTAATCTGCGCGCGTGGCGGGGCGAAGGGTTCGGTAATGATGTATTCCTTGTCGTCCGCCGAAAAATGTCCGAATGGTTTAGTCATAGATGCAAATGATGTTGTGAATCTGGCCGGAAGCAGTCAATGGACTGTTCCCGACCGGATTTGTGTTTATTTATGATCCCGCCATTAGCGTCAGCGCCTGCCATAAGTTTTCACATAATCGAGCAACAGGTCCACGGTGCTGAAGGCCAGACCGGTGACGGTGTCCGCCGCGCCGTAATAAAACGCAATGCGCCCGGTCTTCTCATCGACCAGCGCC